>CAWCAW010000007.1:0-457926 GCA_963793645.1 uncultured Acidimicrobiaceae bacterium
CTAGCTCCTCGGCCGCTAGCTCTTCGGTCGGGTACTCCACGTGCTCGGTCTCTTCTGTTCTCGTCACCGGCTCGCTCCTCAGTTCTCGCCACTTGCTCTGTCTGACCACCTGCCCGCTGACCACCTGCCCGCTGACCGCCTGCCCGCTGACCACCTGCTCGGTGCTCCCCCACCCTGCCCCGTGACGACGGCAAAGGCCAGCGCCACGCGGTGTCCAGCTTGGCGCCTGGGAGCCTGGGCGTTGCCTCGGCGGCCGTTTCACGGCGGCGAAACGTTCGATCGGCGGAGATTGCAAGGGATGCGAAAGCTAACCAAACATCCTGGTGAGACGCCCAGGCGGCCCATGCCCCGGGGTTTGAAGCCACGCCACTGGTACCCCCAGGGGATTTGCATCCACGTTCAGTCACAACACGGGGGCTAGCTTCAACCCGACCCCGGGCGGGGTAAGCCCCGAGGGAGGAGACCAACGTGGCATCGTACGAGGGTTACTGCGTCAAATGCCGTGAGAAGCAGCAGTTCGATGGGCAGGAGGTCGAGCTGGCCAATGGCCGTCGGGCCGCCCAAGGAACGTGCCCCGTATGCGGGACGAAGATGAACCGCATCTTGGGAAAGAAGTAGCTGGCGCACGCCAGTGCAAAGGGACCCGGTTCAAAGGGCCCCAGCGATGTCGAGCGCGTCGAGTAGCGCTCCCTCTCGCAACCCCCATTCGCTGACCACATAGCGATCCACAGCCAATTCGGTCGCCGTGGCGGCGAGGATGGCGGCGCCCACGGGGAGGATGTCGGCTCTTCGAGCCTGCATTCCGGGTAGGGCCAGCCGCTGTTTGAGACTGAGATTGCCGAGGAGATCGGCCAATTCGCGCACCTGGTCGGCGGGAAGCTCGACTTGGTTGACTTCGCCGGGCCCACCGGACGCTCGACGCCGGGCCTTGCCGGTCGCCACGCGTGCCAAGGCCCGCGCCGTCCCTCCGCTCACGATTGTCCGGGTCGCCACGCCGCCGTAGCCGGCCAGCTGGGCGCGCACGGGTAGCAACGCTTCGGCCGTTCTGCGGCGCGCCAGGGCGCGCTGCTCGGGGGTGAGAGGGTCTCCGGCTCCGAGTTCGCCGCTCAGTCGAGCCGCACCCACCCCCACGCTGGTGGCGAAGGCCAGGCGATTGGCATCCCCCACCGCCACTTCCAGACTGCCCCCGCCAAGATCGAGGCCCAGACACAGGCCGGGTCCGGTCCACACGCCCGCCCGTTGTCCGACAAAAGAGAGCCGGGCCTCCTCCTCACCGCCAAGCACCGTGATGGGGGTCCCCACGGCTCGTTGGAGGCGTTCGACTACGTCCTCATTGTTAGCCGCATCCCGGATGGCAGCCGTGGCGAGCGCCACGACGACCTCGACGCGCACCTCGGAGAGGGCTCCTCGGAGCCGCTTGACTGACGCCACCGCGGCGGCCACCCGATCACGCGGGATGCTCCCACTGGCGCCCACCGATAGGCCCAAATTGAGGAGCGCTCGGCGATGGAGAACAGGGGTCAGGGCGCCGCCCGGTCCCACCTCGCACACAAGGAGGTGAAACGAGCTGCTTCCGAGGTCCCACACGGCAGCCCGTTGCGGCATCCCCACGAACCTATCTCCCATCGATGCCCTGGCTCACGATTGCCTCATCGCGCATTTCGGCCGTGGCACCGTCACCGCTTTGACCGATCGTTTCGTCATTTCTGAGGGCATCGGTTTGTCTCGCCGAGCCGTAGCATTGGGGCTCGCCCACATAGCGAAGACAGCACAAGGGTGAAACTCAGCCGTCGGGGAAGGGGGAAAGATGAGCGGCGTGTCGCAAGGCCCGGGCTGGTGGCAGACGCCGGACGGACGATGGCGTCCACCCGAAGAGCGTCCCCGCCAGGACACGGCACCCGGTCCTGCGCCCAGTCCCGATCCCTCCCCGGATTTTGCCGCCGTGGCGGTGCCGGCCTCGCGCCGGCCCGTGATCGCATTCCTGTCGTCGGCCAAAGGCGGCGTCGTACTCGGCCTGGTGTTCGTTCTCGTGGTTGCCATCGTTGCGCTCGTCATCGCGAGCGGGAACAAAGGACCGGGCCCGTCCGCGGCGGGAAATACGGGCGGGTCATTGCCATCCTCCTCAACGGCTCCGTCAGGGTCCACCACGTCACCATCCCCGGTGACCTCGACGTCGACATCGCGTTCTTCCACATCGACCACCACTCCTACCTCCACCACACGTCCAGCTGTCACGGCCTCGCTCACCAAAACCTCTGATCCCGCCGTCGACGACGTCCGCGTGGCGTCGGGACCTGCCGGGGGCGGGAACAAGATCACCATCACTGGGTCCGCGCTGACCGGAGCGTCGAAGGTGATGTTCGGGGACGTGGTGACGACGAGTTTCAAGGTGAACGAGAACGGCACCAAGATTCTCGTGCGTCCCCCGGCGCAGCCCGCAGGTACTGTCAACGTGACCGTCACCACGGCCGCCGGGACGAGCCTCGTCAGCCCCGACGACCAGTACACCTATCTGGGCGCCAGGATCACCAAGGTCGCACCGAAAGAAGGTCCAGCCGGGACGATGGTGATCATCCTCGGAACAGATTTCACCGGTGCCAGCGAAGTGAGCTTCGGCACCACGTCGGTCGGGCCCTACTTCTCGGTCACCAGCGAGCCGTTTCGCGCTCTGGGCACCGAGATCATCACCTTTGCCCCGGCGGGGGGGACGGGAACCGTTCCCATCGAAGTGACGACGCCAGGCGGAACCAGTACGACGTCGGGAAACGACGAGTTCACGTACTCCTGAACCGGGGCCTCGCCCTGCTCGCGAGGTCCAGGACCACGTTCCCCAAAATTGGGGATGCTCCGCTGGCACATTTCATCTAGGAAGGCTCGTAGTTTGAAATGCGACTCAAGGAGGGCTGGATGCGAAGGTCGGTTGCACTTCTTGCGTCGTTAGCGGTGGTGTCGTCGGGCGTCGTCGGGCTGAGCGCCGCCACCGCGTCTGCCCGCGTGCCGACAGCGCGAATAGGGCATGCGCCGCACGTCCCGGCGGGAGCAGTGGCTCGTCACGCGCTGGGCAACAACGTGATGCTTCATGTCGATGTGACATTGCAGCCACGCGATCCGGCCGGGCTTGCGCAGTATGCCGAAGCCGTCTCGACTCCCGGTTCCGCCCTTTATCGGCACTACATCACCCCCACCCAGTTCGCCGACCAATTCGGTCCGACCACGGCGTCGATTCGGTCGGTGGCCGACGCAATTCGAGCCGCCGGGCTGCGGCCCGGGGCGGTAAGCGCCAACGACTTGAGCATCCCGATTCGGGCCACCGCCGGCGCATTGAGTAGCGCCTTTTCGACCGGTTTCCGCCAGTACGCCCTCCCCAGTGGGCGCACTGCTTTCGCCAACACGGCGGCACCCCAGGTGCCCGCGTCGGCGGCGCCCTTCGTGCAAGGCGTGGTTGGCCTCGACAACTTGTCGGTGCCCGCTCCTGCGGCCGCCCGTACCGACAGCGACACATCAAAGGCAGCGGCGGCGAATACGCCGGTGTCGTCGGCCCATCCAGCCGCCAGCGGCCCCCAATCCTGTTCAGCGCAGGCAGGCAACGCCACAGCGAGCGATTCGTACAGCATGAATCAAATTGCCGCCGCGTACGGATTCACCAGTCTGTACAGCGCCAACGATCTCGGTTACGGCCAAGTGGTGGCGTTGTACGAGCTCCAGGGCTACAAGACCAAAGATGTGGCTGCCTTCGAGGCTTGCTACGGCATAAGCACTCCCGTGTACAGCGTGAATGTCGACGGCGGTCCCTCGAAGAAGTCAGGAGTCGGCGAAGCCGACATCGATATCGAGACAGTGGCGAGTGTGGCTCCCGACGCAAAGATTCTCGACTATCAATCCCCGGACACCGGCACGGGCCCGTATGACAACTGGAACGCCATCGTCTCCCAGGACGCCGCCAAGGTCGTCTCGGGATCCTGGATACTTTGCGAGGATTACGAGCAGAGCGCCCCTGCTCAAGCCGAGAACACGTTGTTCGAGGAGGCTGCCACCCAGGGCCAGACGATCCTGTCGGCGGCTGGCGACTGGGGGTCCGAGGCGTGCGTCGGCTCCGTTGCCGGCAGCGACGAATTGAACGTCGACGATCCCGCCAGCCAACCCTTCGTCACCGGTGTGGGTGGGACGCAGTGGAACGCGTCGGGTACACCTCCGGCCGAGACGACATGGAACTCCCCCGACGCGCAGTGTGCCCCCGAGGTCCGCACCGGTTGCTGGGGGGCAGGAGGCGGCGGCATCTCCTCTTTGTGGGCGATGCCCTCATACCAGTCGAATGCGGCGGCCGGCGTGGGCGTGATCAATGCCGATTCATCGGGCACTGCATGTGGCGCGCCATCGGGGTACTGCCGCCAGGTGCCCGACGTTTCAGCCCTGTCGGGGCCGTACCCGTACTGGATGTTCGTCAGCAACCGGTGGGGGTCGTGGGGCGGGACGAGCTTGGCGTCACCGCTGTGGGCCGGGCTGATCGCTTTGACCAACGCGTCGAGCGCGTGTGGAGGCACCACGGTCGGATTTGCCAATCCGCTTCTCTACAGCGTGGCCGGAACTGATCCCAGCGCCTTCAACGACATCACGACCGGGAACAATGATCTCACCGGAGGCAACGGCAGGCTCTACCCGGCGGGGACCGGATACGACGAGGCGACGGGCATAGGCACACCCAATGGAGCCGTGTTGGCGCATGATTTGTGCGATGCGGGCACCACTACTGATGCGGTGACTGTCACCAGCCCTGGTTCGCATCTCAGTTACATCGGAAGCGGTGCCAGCGTGCAGGTGCATGCCACCGACACCACGCCTCATCAGACTCTCAGCTACAGCGCCTACGGACTTCCCACCGGGCTGTCCATCTCGTCTGCCGGGCTCATCTCAGGCACGGTCACGACATCGGGAGCGTTTTCGCCGGTGGTCATCGCCGAAGACGGGACCCACGAAGCAGGATCGGTCACCTTCGCCTGGTCGGTACCGGCCCGGGTGACCAAGATCAGTCCGACGAAAGGTCCGGCCTCAGGCGGGACCAAGGTGGCCATTCATGGATCGGGCTTCTCCGGCGCCACCGAGGTGATCTTCGGAGCGCGGACCGTGGCGGCCTCCAGCTTCACGGTGAACAAGGCGGGGACCAAGATCACCGTCCATTCTCCGGGTGGCTCCGGTACAGCCACCGTGCAGGTCGTCGGACCATCGGGCACCAGCCAGTCGACCCCGAGTACGCAGTTCACCTACGACGCCTGAGGCCACCTACACGCGTTTCACGTAGCTCTGACTTTGCAGGACGCTGTCGAAGAAAGCGGGATGTACTCGACTCATCGTCACCCACCGACGTGAGGCGTCGAGGGAAATGCCGACCGAGCATTGTTGCAAGCGGTGTAACTCGACGACCCACCGCACCAGCGCCATGAGCGCGCCAACGGCGGCTATCACTCCGAGGACCCGGCCGTCGAAAGTGTCATGCGTTACCCCGACGAGGGCGGCGGCCACCAATCCCAGGGTGGCAAGCGACGCCATCCAACAGGCTCCTCGGGCCGCCCGAAACCGCTCGTTGGCCGCCGCTGAAAAAGGAACCTGCACGGTCAAGACGCCGGCGGGACCACGGGCCATGGCGAACATGAGCAGCCCTAACCAACCGAGCGGGCCGGCGAGGAGAAGAAGCCACGCGATGCCACCGCCATAGCCGGTGCCCACCTTGGTGCGGATGACGAGCCGGTCGACGGTCGGTGTCCCTTCCTTGACGCAGATGGGAGGGAGCGTTCCGCGTATCGCATCATCGACAAATACGGTCGCCTGAGCCATGAGTCACCTCCGACCTCCATCCATCCTCACACATGCCGGACTCGATGCGTCCGTCGAGACGATGGTGCAGGTCGCCGTCCCCTACACTGCTCTTGTTCGCTGACGCTTCTGTCAGCCCTCGAATCGTGTGCTCAGCAGGCGTTGCGCCCAGCAGCACATGTCGTGACAGGGCAGATCAGGGCTATCCGACGGGGAGTAGCGCAGCCTGGTTAGCGCACCTGCTTTGGGAGCAGGAGGTCGCGGGTTCGAATCCCGCCTCCCCGACGCCAACAGTGCCGCCGCAACGCGGTTTGACGGCTCTTCGGATTCTGACGGGGTGGACCGCGCTCATCTGACGACGATCGAGCCGAGGACCCGCCAGTTCGGCCTGCCGGCATAGAGCAGGGCTCGTATGCGGTAGTTCGGCCCTTCGGAAATGAGCGGGGTCTGCCAGCCCGGCCCACCGGGTGCTCGCGGTAGTTGCCTTCCCCAACCCGGCACATCGGGGCGAGTCGGTGGGGCCTCCCAGTCGACTGACAGGTGCCTCACAGCGAATGTTCGTCGATACGGTGTAAGGCATGCTTCGTGAGCCGACCCGCACCCGAAACACCTCGCAATCCATGCGTGGACTACAGGTGCTGACAGTTCTCGCCCTCGCAGTGACCGCCCTGGTGGCCACTGCATGCCAGCCCGATGCGGCCCAGTCAGCCGGCCTATCGGCGGCCAAGTCCGCCACCACGACCACGGCTCCGCAGACAGATGCGGCTGGCACTGTGTGGCTCTGTCGTCCCGGACTGGCCCAGAACCCATGTGACGGGGACTTGAGCACAACCACAGTCACCGCCAGCGGCAAGCGCTCGGTGCAGAAGGACTCCGTGGGAGGCAGGAAGAAATACAACTGCTTCTATCTCTACCCGACCGCCAGTAACGAGTCGACGGTCAACTCCGATCTGACGGTCCAGTCGACGGAGACGGCAGACGCAACTGCACAAGCGGCTCGATTCTCCAAGGACTGCAACGTGTGGGCGCCGATGTACGAGCAGGTGACGGTGAGCGGACTCAGCCAGGCCAACACGACGGACCCCGGCGCCTACACCGTTGCCTACGACAGCGTGCTGGCCGACTGGACCGATTTCATCACCAACTACGACAACGGGCTGCCAATCGTCTTGATTGGCCACTCCCAGGGCTCGATCATGCTGATCAAGTTGATCCAGTCTCAGATCGACAGCACCTCGACACTGCGCAAGCTTGTCGTAGCGGCGATCATCGCCGGGGGCAACGTAGTCGTACCCACGGGGCAGACCGTCGGTGGCACGTTCCAACACATCCCTCTGTGCTCCACCACCCAGCTCAGTGGGTGCGTCATCGCCTATTCGAGTTTTCCCTCCCAGCCCCCAGCCAACGCCAACTTCGGCATCCCTGGACAGGGCATCAGCCTCAACACCGGACAAACGGCTACGTCCGGTGTCCAAGTCGCCTGTGTCAACCCGGCGGCGCTTGGTGGCGGGACCGCCGACCTCGAGACCTACTGGCCGCTGCAGACGCCTCTGCCGATCCCGTCGATGGCCCCTCCCGCACCCGCCGTGACGACACCGTGGCTCTACTACCCCAAACAGTACAAGGCCACGTGTGAGAACCAAGACGGGGCGTCATGGCTGCAGGTCGTACCAGTGGGTGTGACGGGCGACACCCGCCCAGTGGTCGATGAGATCGCCGGACCCACGTGGGGCTACCACTTTCAGGACATTAACCTGACCCTCGGCAACCTGGTTGCAGACGTCCACAACGCCGAGGTCGCCTACAAGGGTTAGCCCCTTATGGCCGGATGTTTAGAGGTCCATGCGGGCCGTTCAAGCACCAGTTGCCTACAGTCGCGAGCGCTGCACCCCGCTCATTTCCGAAGAGCCGGTTTGACGGCCTTTCATGGCTCACTGTCGTTCGGAAGCACGTCCATGCAATTCACGCCACCGCCTCCGAGTTCCCTTGATTATCAGGTAACCGAAGAACCACAATGATCCGGCAGTAGCACAGATGCCTTGTCCCACGGCAAGTCCGTGCCGAAAACACCGCCACTCTCGACGTCTGCCGGTGCTCTCTTGCGCTCGAGATCCGGGAAGTATTTGGTGTTGACGAACGAGCGCGACACGTATCCAAATTCCCGTCGCAAGACTCTCCACCGCCAAGAAGGCTAGAGCGTCCTCTAGGCCTAGATTTCCAGCGTGGAATTACCAGACGGGCCGAGCCCGAACGTTCCATACGCCCCCCAGCACCTGTTCCCGACTCGCACTCCAAAAGAGAGCTTGGCCAACTGTCACAGAGGCCACGACAGCGTCCCATCGAGTTGTCAGGGCCGGATCTTCGATACATGCTGGCCATCACCACGGGCACTCCGGGGAACGTTGGGGGGACCATGACGACTTCGCTGGTGTTCTACGCGGTGCTGGGACTGGCCAGCACGGCCGTCGCCTTTGTGTGCAACCGGCGCCTTTTTGCCCACGACGGAGCCGGCCAGGTGTCGGTGCTCGAGGGCTCGTTCTACTTTTTTGGGCTCGTCTCGCTGTGCCTCGGCTGGTACTTCAACATCCGATACGTTCACCACAGCCCGCATAACGCCAGTTACGTCAACTACGTGAAGGCCCTCTTTACGAACTGGGCCTCGGACTCTGCCGCTCAGGACTACACGATGGTGAACCTCGTCCTGCTTCCGTTGTGGACGATCGTCGACGGACGACGCCGTGGGCTACGCGCCCCATGGATCTTCTTTGTGATGAGCCTCTTCACCAGCCTGGCCTTCTCCATGGCCTTCTATCTGGCGTTCGTAGAGCGCCAGATCCGCTACAACCGGGAGGCGCTTACCTCGTCGAGCACGGCAAAGCCACAGTTGTAGCCCGGTATGAAGGTGACCCCGGGCCCGCCGTGGCACCCCGCACCACAAAGGAACAGGCCTTCGATCGGGATGGGATTGTCAGGCCACCCCCGCGCCCCGGGGCGAAACGGGCCCATGAACTCGGGTTGCAACAGACCATGGGTGAAATCGCCGCCCGTGCAGCCGAACATCAGCTCGTAGGTGTACGCCGGGTAGTTGAATTGACGATCGACGAGTTCAGGTAAGTTGGGGGCATAGGTGGCGATCTTGTCCACGATGCGACCCGCCATCTCATCGCGAAGTTTGGATTGTTCTGCGTGGGTGGCGCCGATGGGAAAATAGAAGGCGAACCCGCTGGCGGCGTGCTTGGTGGGAGGTGCCATGCTGGGGTCACGCAAGGTCGGGATCTGAAGGTTGAATGACGGCGACTCGGGAACCCGACCACGTACGCAACCCTCATAATCCCGTTGCATCTGCTCGGCCGTCTCGAAGAACGTCACGTTGTGCCGAACATCGGCTTCGTTCAGCACGGCGTAGGGGCCGACGTATTCAGGCAATCCATTCAGAGCGAAATGCACCTGAAAGTACGCGGCCCGGTGGTCGATGGCGTCGATGCGTTGCACGAACGCCGGCGGGAGTTGGTCTCGATCGATCAACTGGGTGAAGGTGACGGTGGGATCGAGATTGGACACCACGATGGGAGCCGTGACGATCTCGCCATCGGTCAAGGTGACCCCCGTGACTCGTCCCTCCGACACCTCTATACGCGAGACCTTGACGTGCCGGCGCAGCTCACCTCCATGGCGTTCGAAGAGCCCGGCCAGGTGATCCGACAGGGTGCCGATCCCGCCGCGCACCTTGGACATGGTGGCCCCGTTCGGCGACGCCAGGGCGAAAGCAAGGCAGAGCGCGCTGCCGGGCGTGTACGGACCTCGGTAGGTCGAGTTCACAGCCAAAAAGCTCAGCATGCTGCGGATCTGGGCGTGTTTCTCTCGGTCGGGCAGGAACTGGTCAACGACGTCCATGACGCTGCCGAACATGGCGATGCGGATCGCCTCGCGCTCTTTTTCGTTGGCGGCACACGCCCACATCTCGTCAAGGGATTTGGGCGGCTGACGGACCTCGAACCTGCCGATGGCGCGCGCCGGCGCTTCGGCCCACGCCGCCACCTCTGCCATCCCCATTACGGCCTCGAGGCCGAGAGTCTCACCGAGATGGTCGAGCAACCGGGTGGGGTCGCTGTAAAGCAGGATCGGTGGTTCGCCCGAAGCACCGATGCTGGCCGATTGCACCTCGGGTTCGTAAATCGGGCACGACGAGAACTCGAGGTTGTCGAAGATCTCATCGGGTATGGGGAACTGGATCGACCCGGCCAGCTCGAAGCGATATCCACGGGCCAGTTCCGTTGTGGACGCCATGCCGCCAATGAAATGGTTCTTTTCGACGCACAAGACCCGCATGCCGCCTCGTGCCATCACGGCAGCCGCCGTCAGTCCATTGTGCCCAGCACCAACGACGATGACGTCGTAATCCGACATTTCGGTGACCGTAATCGGTCCCACCGTGTCGTGCATCACACGGCCATTGCCGTTGCCGGTGGGATTGAATACGTCACTTGGGCCTTGGCCACGACGTCATCACTGCCTTCTGAGCGCAAGAAAACATCCACCACAGCCAAGCGGCTGCCCAGCTTGAGCAGCCTGCCTTCGGCGCCCAGGTCGACCAGAGCCGGCCTGCGAAGAAAGTCGATATGCAAACTCGTCGTAACACACAGCGCCACCGGGCCGATCTGTCCGAGGATGGCCAACCACGCCGCGCTCGTCAGCCAACGCCATGAGCGTCGGGCCCGAGATCGTCCCTCCGGGCCGGCTGTGGGCCGTAGTAACGGGAAGTCGAAGCCGCACCCCCCAGTCGGCCACCTCATCGACCACAAACGACGGTGGCGTCTCGGGAAACGACTCGACGAGGAACCGTTGCATCTCCTGGGCAGTCATGACCGGCACGACGCGGATCGTAGTCATCGTCTGGTGGGACATAATCTCGCCTTGGTCTGCGTGGTGGTGCCATGAGCGAAGAATCGAGACTCCCCGACCCCGGTGAACTCGAGAGCCTGGGGCTCTATGACCCTGGAGCTATTGACGCCACCGACCGGCTCGGCTTGATCCACTACGTCATGAGCCGCGGTGCCACGTTGGCAGACGTGGCCGCCGCCGCCAACCTCGGGGAACTCGCCCTCGATCTCAACTTGCGACCCCGCACGACTCGAACGCTGGGCGACGTCGTGGCATCCACGGGCATGCCGTGGCTAGCGGCGAGCCAGTTGATCGCCGCCGTCGGCCTCGCCACGGACCCTGACGCGCCCGTGACCGCTGATGAAGCCGCTGCCATCGAGCTCCTGGCCCTGACCAGCAGCACCCTGCTCGGCGAAGCAGCCACGATGCAAGTGGCCCGAGTGGCGGGCAACGCCATGACCCGGGTGGCGGAAACACTTGTCGGTGCGTTCCGGCTTCGTTTCGAGCTGCCGCGCCGAGATTCCGGCGCCCCCTACGTCGAGGTCGTCAAGGAGTACGCGCAGGTCGCCCAAGCATTGCTCCCGTCATTTATCCGCACCCTCGACGCCGCCCTGCGACGCCAGATCGTGGCGGTGACGGAAGGGATCTGGTCCACAGACGACGAGCGATCGGCGGTCACCCTGCTGCGCACCGTCGGATTCGTCGATTTGGTGGGCTACACCGCGCAGAGCTCGACGCTTTCGGTGCGCGAGCTCATCGAGGTGCTCATCGATTTCGACAGCCGCACGGCTGAGATCGTGGCGCGAGGAGACGGGCAGATCATCAAGATGATCGGGGACGAGGTCATGTTTGTCACCGACGACGCCGCCGATGCCTGTGCCATTGCCTTGGAGCTCGTCGACGCGTCCGGAGGTCAGCTCCCCGCCGTGCGCGTCGGCTTGGCCACCGGCGAGATGATCTCCATCTTCGGCGATCTCTACGGTCCTGATGTCAACCTCGCCGCCCGCCTGGTGGCGGCGGCCGAGCCAGGCACCGTGTTCGTGTCAGAACGCGTCCGAGATGAATGTCACGCCCGGCAGTTCGACGCACTCCCCCCACTCGACTTGAAGGGCTTTGCGACGCCGGTCACGGCCTACCAGGTCCATTAATGACCGAACCACCCACCGCTGAAGGCTCCTAAGCGCCGATCGACAGTGCGGTGGCCTCCCCGAGCACTTCATCGGCGAAGCGTCGCAGTCCATCGATGGTCTGGCGACCACTGGACCACGGCCGCACCAGGGCACGCCCGACGCCGGCAACGGCGGCACGGCGCAGCGCGTCGAGATCGGCCGGTGTCCCCATGGTGATCTCGACGGTCCCCGGGCGCTCGACGCTGTCGCGCAACTCGGCGATACGGGCGATGGAAGCCGGCAGTTGCTCGATGGTGTGGTTCATCGGTATCCACCCGTCGCCCACCAGCGCGGCGCGTCGCAGCGCGGCGGCGCCGTCGCCTCCGATGTGCATCGGAGGCCAGGGGGACTGGACCGGTTTCGGTTCGAACATGACGGGACCGAAATCGAAGTTCTTGCCGTGATGCTCGATCACCGCATCGCTCCACAGCCGTTGGCACACGGCAATGGCCTCGTCCACCCGCGTTCCCCGGCGGGCAAAGTCGAGCCCCACGGCATCCCACTCGGCCTCGAGCCAGCTCGCCCCGACACCGAACTCCGCTCGCCCGCCCGACACGATGTCGAGCGTGGCGACGGCACGAGCCACCACGAAGGGATGGCGCAGGCCGATGTTGTAGACGTGTGTCCCGAAACGGATCTGCTCGGTACAGCCGGCCAGGTAGGACAGGTAGGCCAAGGCGTCGAAGACGGGTACGTCAGAAGGGATGGGTGGGTGCGCGGCCCCTGCATAGGGGCTTCCATCCGAAGCCACCGGCAGCACCAGGTGCTCGGGCATCCACACCGATTCGTAGCCGAGCCGATCGGCCTCGCGGCTCACCTCGGTCCAACGCTCGGGTCGTACCGTGCCCAGTGCGATGCCGATCTTCATCGGGCTGTGCCTTCCTGTCGTCTCGAAGTCGTTCCCGGCGATCGTACCCACTGAGTCGTTGATGGAGCTTCTTGGCCGGAGGTGCCGGCGACGACGACGGCAGGCTGGCTGGCTGGGTGCTACGACAGGAGCATGGACCCGGCCACCTCACCACCATCGCCGCTCCCTCTTGCGAGCCCGCACCCCCTTGACCCGCTGTCGGTCGAAGAGCTGCGCCGTGCCGTCGTCATCGTGCGAGCCGATGCACGTATTGCGGCCACGGCCCGGTTCGCCGATGTGTACCACGAGGAGCCCAGCAAAGATACGTTGACCACCTACCGCACAGACGGCAACGACATCGACCGGCGCGTGTGCTTCCGCCTTGTCAGCGGACCGGAATTGTCCTGCACCGAGGTGCTGGTCTCGCTGACGACCGACGCGGTGGTATCGGTCACCGAAATCGTCGGTGTGTGCCCCACCATGCTCGTCGAGGAGAGTTGGCTCACCGCCGAAGCCGTTCGGGCCGACGCGCGCTGGCAGGAGGCCATGCGCCGTCGCGGCATCGATGACTGGAGCACGGTAGAGGTGAGCCCATGGCCGGCCGGGCGCTTCGGCCTATCCCAGGAGCACGGACGCCGTCTCGGTCGCGCCATCTCCTACCGGCGCGACGAGCCCAAGGACAATCCCTACGCTCGGCCCATCGAAGGTGTCATCGCCCTGGTCGACCTCGGCCGCCATGAAGTACTCGATGTGATCGATCACGGGGTCGCCCCGGTGCCGGGCGGTCTCGGTCGGTACCAATCGACCGACACGGGGCCGTGGCGAGACGATCTCCGGCCCATCGAGATCACCCAATCGGACGGGCCGAGCTTTACCTTGGAGGGCAACGTGCTGGGCTGGCAGCGCTGGTCGATGCGAGTCAGCCTCGATCCACACGAGGGGATCGTGCTCCACGGCGTCAGCTACGAAGACCACGGTCGAGTCAGGTCCATCTTGCACCGCGCCTCCAT
Organism: uncultured Acidimicrobiaceae bacterium; assembly: GCA_963793645.1. Lineage (GTDB taxonomy): Bacteria > Actinomycetota > Acidimicrobiia > Acidimicrobiales > UBA8190 > CAWCAW01. The sequence goes on from CAWCAW010000007.1 coordinate 13,716, forward strand.
CACCGAGATGGTCGTTCCCTACGGCGACCCGGGGCCCATGCACGGTTGGAAGAACGCCTTCGACGCCAGCGAGTGGGGCCTGGGAAAGATGGCCAACCCCCTGACCCCCGGCTGCGATTGCCTGGGCGAGATCCGCTACCTCGACGCCGCCATGGTCGGTGAAGGCGGGGACGTGTATGTCATCAAAGGCGCCGTATGTATTCACGAAGAGGACGTCGGTATCGGCTGGAAACACGTCGATCTCACCGTGGGGAGCACCGAGGTGCGGCGATCCCGGCGGTTGGTGGTGAGCTCGATCGTCACGGCCGGAAACTACGACTACGGGTTCTTCTGGTACTTCTACCTCGACGGCACCATCGAGATGGAGGTGAAGCTCACCGGCATCGTCACCACCATCGCCACCCAACCCGGTGAAATCCCCACCCATGGGACCCGCATCACCGCCGAGCTGGCCGCACCGAACCACCAGCACTTGTTCTGCGCCCGCCTCGACGTCGAGATCGACGGCGCGGCCAACTCGATCTACGAAGTCGATGTGGAAGCTGAACCGGCTGGGCCCGACAACCCTTGGGGCAACGCCTTTGTCGCTCGGGCCACAGCCCTCGAGCACGAGCTCGACGCCCAGCGCCAGGTCGATCCCACCAGGAGTCGGGTGTGGAAGATCGTGAACCCGGATGTGCCCAACGCGGCGGGCGACCCGGTCGCCTACAAACTCGTGCCGGGTCCTACCCCCACGCTTTTGGCCGATCAGCACTCGAGCATCGGTCGCCGGGCGGGCTTTGCCACCCACAACCTATGGGTCACGCCCTATGACCCCAAAGAGCGCTGGGCCGCCGGGGACTATCCCAACCAACATCAAGGGGGCGACGGACTGCCGCGCTGGACCGCCGCCAATCGATCCTTGGTGCACACCGACCTCGTCGTATGGCACACCTTCGGCGTCACCCACATCGTCCGGCCCGAGGATTGGCCGGTCATGCCCGTCGAGCGAACCGGGTTCTCACTGGTTCCGGCCGGATTCTTCGACGCCAACCCCGCTTTGGACCTCCCCCCGCCCCACCACCGGGACTGATCCCGTCTGCGCACGGCTCCTGGCGCATGTGTCCCATGGCGCGTCAAAGCGCGTACCGTCTGTGCGCACGCCTCGAAACCGCCGAAGCACTCGGTGGGTGAAGAAGGAGAGGAGCTCGAGAATGGCGGATCGGGTCGAGTACGACGAGTTCGGGTTGTTCCACGAGAACGCCGAAGAGTACGGACTGCCCTTCGCGAGCCCTCCCGTAGTGCGACGCGTGTCGGTCGAGGTGGGCGAGGGCCGGCACTTGAGCGCATTGGTATGGAAGGACGACGAACCGGAGCTCGTGTTCCTGCACGGTGGCGCCCAGAACGCCCACACGTGGGACACCGTGGCCATGGTTCTGGATCGTCCGCTCGTGGCGATCGATCTGCCCGGACACGGCCACTCCGACGCACCGGGAGCGCACCCGGGCGGGCAGATGAACACGGCGGGCAACGCCATCGACGTCGCCACCGTCATACGGGCCATCGCCCCCGCCGCCCAAGCGGTGGTGGGGATGTCACTGGGGGGCCTGACGACCATTTCACTGGCGGACCACGCACCCGAGTTGGTCCGTAAGGTCGTCCTCGTCGACATCCTGCCCGGAATCAAGGGTGCCAAAGCCAAGCACGTCACCGATTTCGTCCAAGCGGCATCGAACTTCACCAGCCTCGACGAACTCATGGACTTGACGCTGCGCTTCAATCCGACTCGGTCCCCGACATCGCTTCGGCGAGGCATCTTGCACAACGCCGAGCAACAAGACGACGGCACATGGGTCTGGCGTTGGGCGCGCCACCGGCCGCGCCTTGTGGTCGACGAGACGGTTCCGGCGGCGCCCACTGAGCACTACTTCGACGATTTGTGGAGCGCACTTACGTCGATCACCGTGCCCGTGTTATTGGCCCGCGGCATGCGGCCCGACTCGGTGTTGACCGATGAGGACGAGAGCGAGCTGCGCCGACGAATGCCGTCGGCTCGTGTTGTCCACGTCGACGGTGCCGGGCACAGCCTGCAAGGCGACACTCCCCTGGAGCTGGCCGCCATTGTCGAGGACTTCGTTTTCGAGAATTGAGGGACCCGTTCTCGGCCCCGTCGAGCCTGACCGCGGGCCATGGCCGGCCCATGAGTCCGACAAAAGATCGGACACCTCGGAATCTTTGCGTACGGCGAGGGGTTGCACGGGTGTGATTTGGTCCTGCGCGTGCGGAGGGCGGACATGTGGAGCGGGTGATCTGAGAGAGGGCACGGGGCACATGGGACAGACGGTCGCATGATCGCTGGGGTGATGTTGGCGTTGGTCGCCAGCGTGTTCACGGCGTCGGCCTCGGTTACCCAACGCTTTGCCGCGGCTCCGGCTCCCGGCGAGTTGGCCTTCAGCTTGCGGCTCATTCACTACCTGATGCGCAAGCCGGTCTGGTTCATCGGCATCTTGTGCATGATCGCGGGCTTCGTCTTTCAAGTGGCCGCCCTGCGAGTGGGGAGCTTGAGCCTCGTCCAACCGGTCATCGCCACCGAGCTCTTGCTCGTCTTCGGGTTCCTGGCCCTGCGCAGCCCTCGCCGCGTCTTGCGACGCGATTGGTTGGCCGCCCTCGCCATGGCCGTGGGGCTGGCCAGTTTCCTCGGCATCGCCCATCCCGAAGGGGGTTCGAACCACGCCACCCATGCGCTGTGGCTGGTGGCCGGTCTGGGAACGCTGGGGGCGACTCTCGTGTTTTGGACCTTGGCCCGGCTTCCCCTACGCGGCGGTCGGGCTCCTTCCCCGTCGCGCCGGGCCGCCTTGCTGGCGGTATCGGCCGGAATCGCCTGGGGATTCGTAGCGGCGGTGATCAAGGAATTGAGTAGCCACCTGGCCGGCGGCCCCTACGGCGTGCTCACCAACTGGTCGCCCTACGTCTTGCTGCTGGCCGGTGCCGGGGCGTTCTTCTTGCTGTCCAACGCGTTCCAAGCGGGGCCGTTAGCGGCGTCACAGCCGGCCCTGACCATCGTGGACCCGTTGGTGGCCAGCATGCTCGGGATGCTCCTTTTCAAGGACAGGGTCCGTCACGACCCCGTGGAGCTGTTGGGAGAGCTCGTGGCCCTGATGATCCTGGTGGGCGGAGTGATCATGCTCAGTCGGAGCCCCTTGGTCCAAGGAGAATCGGCAGAACGGGCCGAAGTTCCGCCACCGGTTCACGCTCCCCCATCTGCAGAAATCGACACGCTCGACCTCGCCCTGGCATCGGCACCGACATCGGGCGGCAATGGCAGCTGCGCTCACCGCCGAGGGCCGGTCGGCACCGGCGTGTCGGCCGCACCACGGACTCGTCGGGCTCGTTCGATGTCGATAGCGGCACCACGACGTCGACGATACGGGGTCCATTCCATCCGGAGCTCCGCCCTTCGCAGGAGCGACGCCTCATTCACCAGGGTCGCCGAGATGGGCATCCCAGTATCGGTGGAAACGGCATCGGTGGAAGCGGCATCGGTGGAAACGAACACAGCCGACTTTTGACGTCCACCGGCCGTCCTGCGCCCACGGCGATGGACCCGATGGGCGGGGTGCTCAGTTCTCCACGAGCTCGGCAATACGCGCCAAGGTAGCCGTCATGTTCTTCGCCGTGGCTGCTCCGGCGGCTCGCACCATGGGCTTGGTCACAGCAGATTCCTGGGAGATATCCCACGTCTCGGTGACCCGGGTGCCGCCCTCGGTCGGTTCGAGGTCATAGCGCCAGATCCGGCCTCCCGCCCAACGACCCAAGGCGGTCGGTCCCCGTGTTTGCCAGGCAATGCGGCGGTTCTCCTCGTACTCGATCACGGTGTTGACCATGGCGTAGGGAATTCCCATGCGCATGGCCATCGTCCACTGACTCCCGAGCACGAGTTTCATTGATCCGCGAACGCGGGTCACGCAGCGCTCCCGACCCATCGATATCTCGATGACGACCGGTGTCAGCCAGCAACGCGAAGACCCGCTCAGGCGGGGCCCCGATCGTCCGTTCGACAACGACGTGATCCGGATTGTCAGTCACGTCGCGCAGCATAGGGGTGCGCCGGTCAGCTGGTCGTGTGCCGACTCATCAAGGCGGCGCCCAGTTGGTCGGCCAGGGCGACGGCCACGACAAGTTGTTCGCGCTCGACGGCTCGAGCCGGAGTGGGAGTCAAGATGAACGAGGCCAGCACCACACCACCGCCGCGGACGGGCAGTTCCACGCGCCGGGTGGGCAGGCCGAGCTGTTGTGCCGGCCATAGGCGCCCCGCCATGGTGACGGATCCGTCGGGCTCGATGCGGGCCCCGGTATCCGTTGGTCGATCGAACGAGAAGCTGCAATCACGCAGCGTCAACAAGTCACGGAGCTGGTCGGCGACGGCGATCACGATGAAGTCGGGTGCTTCGCCCGCTGAGATGCGTTCGGCCAGTCCATGGATGCGCTTGAGCCGGGCACTGCCCGCCTGGGCCCAGCTCCGGGCTCGTAGGCCCCGGGCGGCCAGCTCCCCTACGGCCAACCCGACGACGAGCAGGAGGACGGTCGTGGTGACGTCGGCCGACCCGGCGATGCGCAGTGACAGGTAGGGACGGGTAAGGAAGAAGTCGAAGGACAGACTCGACATCAACGCGGCGGTCGCCGCAGCACCACGACGCCCCGTACCGGCCACCACCACCACGCCCACCACGAACGCCAGCGCCAGGTTGGCGGGCGACACATGATTGCGAAAGGCGTGGAGGGCAGCCCCAACGACCACCGGGCCGGCGGCCGCGGCGCCGTAGGTCAGGGAACCGGTGCGAACACGATCGGCCATCACCAGCACCTTCGCGCTAAACGCGTGGGAATGCCATGGCGCGCCCTGTGGAGGCGGCCACCGAGCTCATTGCTCGAGCTCGGCCCAGGCCGTGTCGGGGCCGGCGATGAGCTCGTAGTCGGGGTTCAAGATGGCCAGCTGGCCTTCCCACGCCCCCACCATCCCCGATGCCACCAGGCGGGCACCTTGCTGAATGCCGGGGATGCGCCGGCGCCCCTGGAACACCAGGAGAATCTGACCCGAGTCATCGGCGAGGACGCATTCGAGGTTGGCCGTTCCGGTGCGCGTCGGCACCCGGATGCTGCGAATGCGCCCGGCCACACGCATCCGCTGACGCCACTGCACCTCCCCGATCGGAATCGTGCCGGCCGCCTTCGGCCCGAGGGATTCGGAGCTCTTCGTTCCCCGGCTGCTCGGGACCGAGACCCCATTGTCCTCCCCATGGCGACGCGTGCGCGGCCACCCATGAGCCAGCTGGAACGGCACGATGGTGGCATTGACATGCGGCAGCTGGGCTACCGCGGCGGCAATGCGATCGGCACTGCGGTCGTGCAGCAAGCGGCGCCACCCCCCGGCAAACCCACGCCGAGGCAAGAGGATGGTCAGCTCAGTGTTCCCGTCCCCGGTGATCTCGGCGGCGAGCTCGAGTGCGGCACGAGCCAGCCGGCGATCGGGGCACTCCATGATGTCGAGGGGGACACGAGAGAGCCCCAGACGCCCCCACTCGGCCTCGAGCTCCACGGCGTCGCGGGGGTCCACCGCAAAGTGCACGACGCGCAGCCGATCGGGAGTCAACGTGCGCGCGTATTGGATGGCGCGCGCCGTGGCCAGATCGAGATTGTCGACGAAGACCACCACGACGTGCGTGCGAAGGACGGGCTCCTCAGTGGCTTCAGTTACCCCCACCTCCAGTTGCTCGGCCTCCTTCTGGTACTGCCGGTGCAACCGCATGAGAATGAACACGCCGGCGGGCATGAGGATGACCACGACCCAGGCGCCCCGGTCGAACTTGGTGACGGCGAAGATGATGTCGACGATCAACGACATCACCGCGGCGGTGCCGTTGATGGCCACGCCCCGCTTCCAGTGCGGTTCGTGGTGGGTGATGTGGAACTTCACCATGCCGGATCCAGCCATGGTGAAGCCGGTGAACACGCCGATGGCATACAGGGGGATGAGGCTGTTGACCTGTGCCTTGGTGACGAGCAACAGCGCGATCGACGCCGCCGTGAGCACGATCACGCCCGTGGAGAACACCAGCCGGTGCCCTCGGCGATTGAGCTGGCGGGGGAGATAGGAATCCTCGGCCGCGAAGCTGGCCAGGAACGGGAACCCGGTGAAGCTGGTGTTGGCGGCCAGCACCAAAATGAACATGGTCCCGCCCTGCAAGAGGTAGAAGAGCGTGTGGCCGAGCGCGCTCGAGCCGTAGACGTAGGTGGCGATCTGCGACACCACGGTGGGCGTGCCGTCCAGCCGCGGCACAGGGTGCACGATGGCTGACAACACCCCCACGCCCAAGACGAGTGAGCCGAGGATGACGCTCATCACCACCAACGTGATGCGGGCGTTGCGCGCCTCGGGTTGGCGGAACACGCTCACACCGTTGGAGATGGCCTCGGTACCGGTCAGGGCCGTGCCTCCCGAGGCGAAGGCCTGGAGCACGATGAACAGGCTGGCTCCGTAGAAGAGGTCCGCGGGCACCGAGTGTCCAATGGGAATCGCATGGGGCTGGTGCAAAGAGTGCGCGTGGAGCTGGCCCAGAACGGCCCGCACCGCCCCCACCGCGATCAGCAGCACCATATTGGCGATGAAGAAGTACGTAGGCGCCGCAAAGACACGCCCCGCCTCGCGGATGCCGCGCAGGTTGCCGAAGGCGATGAGCAGCACGAAACCGACCGACATCCATACCGTGGCCCCTTTGAGCGAGGGGAAAGCCGAGACCAGCGCGGCTACGCCGGCCGCTACCGACACGGCGACGGTCAGGGTGTAGTCGATGAGCAGCGCCACCGCCGCGATCTGGGCGATGCCCAGACCGAAGTTCTCCCGCGCCACCACGTAGGCGCCACCGGCCTTCGTGTACACCTTGATCACTTCGAGATACGACATGGCCACAACGGCCAGTACGAGGATCACGGCCAGCGAGATGGGGATCACGAGCGTAAAGGCGGCCACGCCGATGATGGGAACCAGGATCAGCAACACCTGCTCGGTGGCATACGCCGAGGACGAGATGACGTCCGAGGACAACACCGCCAACGCGGTGGGCTTGCCCAGCCGCTCGAGGGACTGGCGTTCGGTGGCCAGAGGCGGTCCCAGCAGCGCGTTCTTCAGCCGGTAGCGCAGCGTCTCGGGGAGCTCGACGGCCCCCGCCTTGGGCAGCGCCGTCGGAGCCACCCGTCGCCCTGGCCCCGGCTTCTGCGGACCCCCATGGCCCGGGGCACCGTTGGTCGGGACCTCCACGGCGCCTCGGTCGTGGCCCGTGGGTGCGTCAGAGACTCCGGCGACCGGCGGGGCGGGCACGGCCGGGAGCTGGGGCCCGGGCTCGTCCATCCCCTCAGGTAATCACATTGCCAACCCGCCTAGGCACATCGGGGGGCGGGGCCGCCGGGGAGGGTGCGGCGGGAGGCGCCGACGGGGAGTTGTCAGGAAGCCGACCGGCGTGGTGGGGTGGGGCCGTGCATATCGTCGTGGTGGGATGCGGGCGGGTCGGATCCGGCCTGGCCGTACAGCTGTTGGACCAGGGTCACTCCGTGTGTGTGGTCGACAAGCTGCCCCGGGCCTTTCGCCGGCTCCCGGCTGATTGGAAGGGCGAGACCCTGGTGGGGTCCGGCTTCGATCGCGCTGATCTCGACCGGGCGGGAGCCAACAAAGCCGGCGCTCTGGCCGCGGTGACGAGCGGGGACAACTCCAACATCCTGACCGCCCGCATCGCGCGAGAGAACTACGGGATACCGAACGTGGTGGCCCGTATCTACGACCCCCGGCGCGCCGAGATCTACCAGCGACTGGGTATCCCCACCGTGGCCACGGTGACGTGGACCATCGACCGCGTCATGCGTCGGCTCTTGCCTGACAACGTGGCCGGGGAATGGACGGACTCGACCGGGTCTCTCGTGCTCGTGGAGCGCCCCCTTCCCGAAGGGTGGGCGGGCAAGCGCCTGCGCGATCTGACCATTGCGGGCGGCGCCTCGTTGGTGGCGGTGACGCGCGCCGGAGTGCCTCGCCTCGACGTGAGCGACCTCGTCGGCCAAGAAGCCGACGTGCTGACGTTGATCGTGGCCAAGGACGCCGTCGACGAACTCGAACGGCGCCTGTGTGGCTCCCCGGTGGCTCTGGCCGACGACGCCGACGGATCGGAGCCACGATGAAAGTCGCCATCGCCGGAGGCGGCAACGTGGGCACCGCCATCGCCCGTGACCTCCTCGCCAACGGCCACGAGGTGCTGGTGATCGAGCAGGACCCCGAGCTCGTCGAGCGCATGCGTACTGATGTGCTGGTCACATGGGTGGCAGCTGACGCCTGCGAGGTGAGTTCGCTCGACGCCGCCGGCGTGGCCAGTGTCGATGTGGTGGTGGCGGCCACCGGAGACGATGAGGACAATCTCGTCATCTCGCTGTTGGCCAAACAGGAGTTCGCCGTGCCTCGGGTGGTGGCCCGGGTCAACAATCCCAAGAACCAGTGGCTCTTCAACGAGTCCTGGGGCGTCGATGTATCGGTCTCCACTCCTCAGCTCCTCACCGCGTTGGTGGAAGAGGCGGTGTCGGTCGGGTCCCTCGTTCGACTTCTCCAATTCGAAGGCGGCAGCGCGCATCTCGTAGAGGTCACCTTGGCCGAGAGCTCTCCTGTCGAGGGCGTGTCGCTGGCCGAGCTCGAGCTGCCGCGCGATGTCACCGTCGTGGCCGTGGTCAGAAAGGACCGTTTGGTCGTACCACGCGGCGATACCGTCCTCAGTGCCGGCGACGAGGTGCTCCTTCTGGTCACCGGCACCGCTGAGGACGCCGTACGCCGGATACTGGTCGGAGAACCTCGTTCGTAATCCGGTGTCACGGCGTGCTCGTGACGTCGACGTCCCCGTTCCGGTGGCCTGCGCAGGCGCGCTCCTGCTCGTGGGCGTACTCGTAGGCGGCTGCAGCTCGCCGTCACATGCTCCATCGGCACAGGCACCATCGGCACAGGCACCATCGGCCACCGGCACGGTGATCAGGACGCCGGCCACCACTGCTGGCGTGACCACCACATCCCCACCCCCGACAACGACGACCACCGAGTCGGTCTTCACCTCCACGTCTGCGACGGTGACCGCCGCCCAACTCGGCGCCACCTGGCACGCCGGTTGTCCCGTCGATCCCAGCCAGCTCCGCGTGGTGCAGATGAGTTACTGGGGTTTCGACAACGAGCCCCACGTCGGCACCATGGTGGTGAACGCCACCGTGGTGAGCTCGGTCATCGAGGTCTTCTCCGCCTTGTACGCGGCCCGCTTCCCGGTCCAGGAAATGGTCCCCGAGTCCACCTACGACGGCAACGACAACGCGGCGGCGGCCGCCGACGACACCTCCGGATTCAACTGCCGCGATGCGGTGGCACCCGGACCGCCCAAGTGGTCTGTGCACGCATACGGCGAGGCGATCGACGTCAACGACGTTCAGAACCCCTATGTCGACGGCACCTTGGTCATCCCGCCTGCCGGTGCTGCCTATGAGAATCGTGGGGACCTGCGACCCGGCATGGCGGTTCCCGGCGGGACTCTGGTTGAGGCTTTTGCGCACGTGGGTTGGCAGTGGGGCGGCCGGTGGACAGGGTCCCCCGACTATCAGCATTTCTCCCTCACCGGCGGTTAGCTCGACCTTCGCCATGAGGACCCAGTGCGCGTCCCGATGCACAAGTGGCGCGAGTTTCCAATCGTGATGTCGAGCCGGAAAGCTCGAACCTCCAGGTCAGCGGGGAGTTGTCAACGCGCCTGAACATTTGCCAGTGGACGTCGGTATGGCTGGACCAAGAGCACGTGTCGATTCGACGGCGCGCGCCGGCAAAGGAGAGTGGTCGTGAAGGGCTCACGAGAAAGTACTGACCAGGCCGGTCACAACGCGCCGAATGACCGTCCGCGACGTCGACGTGTCCACCGCATCGGGCGACCGGCCGTAGTCGCAGCCCTCGGTATCGCCATGGTGGGCGCCTTCAGCACGGCCGCCGGCGCGCAGACAATCGGGGGGAGTCCTTTCCTGGCCCGGTTCCACACCGCCACGAACGTCGGGTCGACGGTGCCCGCCAACGGCGATGAAAATCCCTACGGCGTGGCCACCATCTCTCAGAGCGAAGGCGCCCTCGTGCAAGGCAGCACGCTCGTAAGCAACTTCAACGCCAGCTCGAATCTCCAAGGGACGGGGACGACCATCGTCCAGGTATCACCGTCGGGTCAGCAGACCTTGTTCGCCCAAATCGGTGGACGACTGCCCGGCCCTTGCCCCGGAGGCGTTGGCTTGACCACTGCCCTGTCGATCCTGCAAGGGGGCTACGTCGTGGTCGGGAGCCTCCCGGTCACCGAAGCCGGAAGTGGAACCCCTGAGCCGGGTTGTCTGATCGTGCTCAACGACCAAGGAAATGTGGTGGAGACGTGGTCTGGTCGCAACATCAACGGCCCGTGGGACATGACCGAGGTTCAGGTCCCTGGCTTCGCCGAGCTCTTTGTGACCAACGTCCTCAACGGCACCGTGGCGGCTGATTCGAACGTCGCCTACGGCGGAACGGTGGTGCGCATTCTCATCGCGCTATCCCCCCGCCACATCCCGATCATGCTCAACTCCACGGTCATCGCCACCGGGTTCGCCGAGCAACTCAACTCCTCGGCCTTGGTCCTCGGCCCCACCGGTGTGGCCGTGGGTCCGACGGGCACCGTCTACGTGGCCGACACCATCGAGAACCGCATCGCGTCGATCCCCTTCGGCGTGTTCAGACAGACGCCGGTGGGCAATGGTGGGTTCACGCTGAGTTCAGGAGGCTCCCTCAACGCTCCGTTGGGGCTGGTGGTAGCTCCCGACGGGGACCTCATCTCCGTCAACGGCAATGACGGCAATGCGGTCGAGGTCACGCCGTGGGGTCAGCAGGTCGACACCGTGCAGATCGATCCCTACAACTCCGGCGGTGATCTGTTCGGCCTGGCCATCGCGCCTGGCAACCGGGGCGTGCTCTTCGTCGACGATGGTGACAACACACTGAAGCTCTTTCACTGAGATCACGGGACTGGTGACGGCCCCTGCCCGGTTTCCGCCTCTCGGGCAGGGGCTCGTCGCCACGACCCCCGGCGCCGCCCCTGTGTGGTGGGTGCCGGGGGCGCCCTCAGGACATCGACGCCGGCGCTCCTTCGATACCCACGGCTCGGCGCACAAATTGCTGCGTGGCGCGCACCAGCCGGGCGTCGCCGACACGGTCGTCGTCTCGAAAGGTGGGGTCGAACGCGTGCATGGCACTGAAGATCAGCAGAGCCGTGGCCTCGATGTCCTCGACACGAAATGCGCCGGCGTCGACGCCATCGGCAAGCAATGATCGGATGGCGTCGACCAGGCGGTTGTGAGCCGGCGGTTGCTCCGGGGCGCCCGTCGAGTGGCCGGCATGACGGAAAAGCACCTCATGAAGTTGGTCCTGGGCCTGAAAGCGGTCGAAACAGGCTTGGATACAGGCGTCCAGCTTGCCGGGCCAGTCCGGTTGCGAACTTGTCACGTCCCGGACTCGATCGGCGAACTCGTTGACGAACTGCTCTTGGAGCGCCAAGACCAGATCATCTTTGGAGTGGAAATAGAGATAGAAGAGGCCCTTGGACACGCCCGCCGTGGTGGTGATGTCCTCCAAGGTTGTGGCCGCCACGCCCTTGGCGACAAAGAGCGCCTCGCCCGCTCTCAGTAGATCGGCGCGACGCTCGTCGGCCGGCTTTGTTCTCGCCATCACCGCTCCCTGGAGTAGCTCTCCCTATCGTACTCAGTATGAGTGACCGCCAGTCAGTATATTGACTATCCCCCAGTCACTGTTAGGATTCGGCCGTGCCTAGGCGGATCCTGGTCGACTTCGCACCGCTGCGCGAGAGCCGGGACTTCCGCTGGATGTTCTCCGGGACGCTCATCTCCACCTTGGGCTCGCAGCTCACGGTGGTGGCCATTCCGTATCAGGTCTACGAGCTGACCCACTCCTCGTTCCAGGTCGGGGCGGTCAGCCTGGCTCAGTTGATCCCTCTGGTCCTCGGTTCGCTCATCGGCGGGGCCGTCGGCGACGCCGTGGATCGTCGGACGCTCATGATCGTCTCGTCGGGACTGCTCGTCCTCACCAGTGCCGGCCTGGCCGTCAACTCGTTACAGCGGTCCCCATCGCTGGTCGCCATTTACCTCATCAGCGCAACCTCGGGAGCGCTGGCTGGATTTGTCAGCACGGCTCGACTGGCGTCGACGCCTGCCCTCGTGAAGCCAGCGCACCTGTCGGCGGCCTACGCGTTCAACCAGATCGTCTTTCAGGTGGGGACCGTGATCGGACCGGCATTGTCGGGCCTGCTCCTGCGCCCCATCGGTCTCCCTGGCGTCTACAGCATCGACGCGGGCACGTACTTCATCAGTGCGCTGACGTGCTTCGCCATCTCGCGGATTCCGCCCACACCGGGGGCAACTCGCCCCGGCGTCGGCTCGATCGTGGAAGGAGTGCGCTACCTCAAGGGACGCCACGCCATTCAGGGAGTCTTTCTGATCGACATCAACGCCATGGTCTTCGGTATGCCCAGGGCGCTGTTTCCCGCCCTGGCTGCCAACCATTTTCGCGGTGCGTTGGCCGGGACCACTGTCCTCGGATTCCTTTACGCAGCGCCCGGGGCCGGCGCCCTCGTCGGCGCATTCATCACAGGGTGGGTGTCACATCTGCGCCGGCAGGGCTGGGCCATCACCGTGGCCGTGTTGGCGTGGGGAGCGGCCATCACATTGTTCGGTCTCACGCACGTGCTGTGGGTCGCGTTGGTGCTCTTGGCGCTGGCCGGGTGGGCCGACGTGATCTCGGCGGTGCTCCGCAACACGGTTTTGCAGGCGTCAATACCCGACACCTTCAGGAGCCGATTGTCGTCATTCCAGATCGCCGTGGTCAGCGGCGGTCCGCGCCTTGGTGACATGGAAGCCGGCACCGTGGCCGCACTGGTCAGCACCGAGTTCTCCATCGTCTCCGGAGGACTGGCCTGCATCGTGGGCGCCTTGGCGCTCGTCGGGGTACTCCCCGGTTTCCGCCGTTACCGGAGCCAAATTGCCGGTACAGGACCGGAGCCTGACGCCGAGGCCGGCCAACCAGAACCGCCTGCCTGACGCGTGTCCACCTTTGCAGCGGTGGCCTATCCTCGCTGCGTGGACATCGCCGGCAAGGTCGCCATCGTCACCGGAGCCGGGTCAGGTATCGGAAGGACCTGTGCGCATACCTTGGCCGCCCGGGGAGCGTCCGTCGTCGTCGCCGACATCGACCGGACCGGAGGCAGCCACACCGTCGCCGCCATCACCGACGCCGGCGGGAGCGCCGAGTTCACTCGGGTGGATGTGAGCCGGCTCGAGGAACTGGTCGCCATGTTCGATTTCACCCAAGAGCACTTTGGCGGCTTCGACATCTTGTGCAACAACGCCGGCATCGTCTGTGGCGAACCGCTATGGCCGGTCACAGATCCGCACACGCTGTTGAGCCAGATCTTGATCAATCTGGGTGCGGTGATCCTCGGCACCCGACTAGCCGTTGACCGACTTACCCCCCGGGGCGGCGGATCGATCGTCAACGTGGCCTCCATCGGTGCGCTTCTGCCGCTCGAAGACGAACCCGGGTACTCGGCTACCAAGGCCGGGGTCGTCATGTTCACGCGCGCCTGCGCCGGGTTGATGGGGAGCCATGGCATTCGGGTCAACGCGGTGCTCCCGGGTCTCATCGACACCCCGTTGCTCGCCAAATCAGGTGACGGGTCCACGGAGGCACCCTGGGCCCAACTGGCTCGTGAGCTCCTTCCCCTGCACTCCCCCACCGTCGTTGCCGACGCCATCGTCGAGATCATCGAGGACGACACCTTGGCCGGTCAGTACCGCATCGTGGGTGAACTTCCCGACTTCGTCAGAGACATGATGTGAGGACCGTTGGCGCGTGACGCGCCGACGACGTGAGCGGGGCGTGTCGCTCTAACCACAACCAGGCGCCTTGTGTCGTCAGCTAGCCTTTACTTGTCGCGGGCGTAGCTCAATGGCAGAGTCCCAGCCTTCCAAGCTGGTCATGCGGGTTCGATTCCCGTCGCCCGCTCTCATGGAACCAGCGGCGCCCTCGCCGGTCCATGCTTTAGGGTGCGCCGTGCTTTTTAGACTTTGAAAAGCGCAAAAGCGGCGCCCACTGGTCCGTGAGCACCGCCAATCGACCGGTCCCGGGAGTGTCAGTGGGATCGACGACAACCGTTGGCCCCAACCCCGACGCCTTCGACGCATCGGCGTCAACGTGGCTCTTCGGATTTCAGCGGGGTCGACGGCGCTCATGTGACGACGATCGAGCCTAGGACCCGCCAATTCGGTTTGCCGGCATAGAGCAAGGCCCGTATCCGGTAGTTCTCGAAGTTGCGGAAGCCGAAGCCGATCCTCTTGATGCGCTTGATCAGGTTGTTGAGTGATTCGGTGGGGCCGTTGGACACCTTGGCCAGGTGGTAGTTGCACAGCTTGTCGAACCACTTCCGAATGGTCTTGCCGAGCTTTTGGATCTCAGGTGGCATGGCCTTCTTGGAGCAGTGTCGCTCGAGCTCGGCGAGCATGGTGCGGGCCTCGTAGGGATTGGACGCCTTGTAGAAGTCACGCAGGCGTTCTTTGATTCGGTAGGCAATGGCGACCTCTGCATTGGGGTCGCCGAGAGCGAGCAGTGAGGCAAGACGCTCGGTGGCGCCGTGGTCGAGCTTCTCCTCGCCCATGAGCAGGGCTCGGCGGGCCCGATACAGCGGATCGTCGCGTCGGCCCCGGTGCCCGAGCTGCTCGGTTTGGACCCGGCGGCGGATGGCGTCGAGGCAGCGGTTGGCGAGCGAGACGGCGTGAAAAGGATCGACCACCTGTCGGGCTCTGGGCAGCATGACCGTGTACACCGCCGCGTAGGTCACCGACATGTCCAGGGCCCCGTAACAGATGCGCTCTTTCCAGGCCTGGGGCTGTTTGTCGATCCAGCCCGCCACGTCGTCGAATTTGCGGCTCGGGAGGATATCGATGATCTGATGGTTCTCGACGTCGGCGACCGTCGTGGCGTAGTTGGTGTGATGGTGTGAGCCCTGTCTGACGAACGATGTCTCATCGAGCCCTATGGCGGTGGTCTGGTTGAGACGTCTGCGATCGGCGGTCAAAAGGGCGCTGCCGTAGGTGGTGACAGCGTCGTTGACCGTGTGCCAGTCACAGTCGAGCTCACCGGCCACTTCAGAGACGGTCCGGCCACTGCCGACCTGGACCGTGGCCCACTTGGCCGCCCTGGTCGTGAGCAGACAATTCTTGGCCGCGATGCGGTGATCGGATAACACCCAGGTCCGTCTCGGGCAGAGGGGATTCGCACAGCGCATGCGGTGCTTCTTCCAGGCCAGTGCCATGGCTGTCCCGTAGACGGGAAGGTCGACGTAGTGCACCACCGGACGTTCTTTGACCTGGGCCCGTTCCCCGCAGCTCGGACATCGGACCCCGTCGATGACCTGCTCGATCATCAGCTCCACATTGGGCCCGTGGCGTTGGTAATGCAGGACCCGGACATCTTTGAGACCCACCAGGGCCTCAAGAATCTCGTTAGGGTGCGTGAAGACGAAGGTGCTTTTTGATTGTTGGCTCACACCTCAAGCTTGAAGCACCTTCGTCTAATTCAAGGTGGATCTCAGGAGAGCGGCTCCCCGCTGAAATCCGAAGAGCCGTCAACGTCAGGCGGTCGTGTGGTTCACAGGGCGCAATCGAAAGAAGAGAAAGCGCGGGCGCGTGCGGAGCAGCTCGTATGCTGCTGGATCCCGTTCTCGCAGCGCTGAGCTTGGTTGGGGCTCAACAAGCTGTTCGATCACGAAGTCCGCCGAGGATATGGCTTGCGTCATTTCCGTCAACGGTCGTCGCCAGAACGTCACCTCGAACTGGGTGGAATCCTTATGCCAGCGTTCGGAGACCTGCCCGCCGGCGAAATAATCGTCGGGACTGTGCTCCCAGTCCACGGTGGGATGGTGGGTGGAGAAGATGACGACGCCATGGCGCGCCAACACCCGGTGAAACTCTCGCAGAACCGTCGTCCAATCCCGGACGTAGTGAAAAGCGAGAGCGGCCACCACGACATCGAAGCTCTGGCCAAACGACAATCCTTCGGCCACATCAGCCCTCAAGAACTGAGCACGCCTCCCTACCGTCATGCCGCGCCAACGACAAACATCTCGGCGCTTACGTCCAGTGCGGTCACGCTGGCGCCGTTGTCAACGAGCTACTGCGTGAGAGGTCCCGACCCACGCCCGACCTCCAATACCCGTTTTCCGGCCACCTCTCCAAGAAGCGTGATCGTCGCCGGTCGCTCGTAGTACGCGTTGAACGGGTTCTTGACACTGTCCGACGCATACGCTCGCGCCATGCGGTCGCACTGACGTGCACTCCGCGCCCCGTCTTTTACGTTGGTCATGGTGCCACGAGTGGGATGCGCAAGATCGCATCCGAAATGAAACGGGAGGCCCGAAGGCCTCCCGTTCCTACTGCGAAACGCCACCAGGGTGTGCTGGCCCCAGACGGGTGGCGCCTTCGCAGGTTTCCAGGTGGCACGCTACGCCTCGATTCTTGAGCGGGGAAGAGCGATAGGCGCAATGAAATAGAGCGTTCACACGGCGATGGATCAGCCTCGCCCTGGCACCAAGGGCGTCAGCTGGGCATTGGCATGGCAACGGTTGGGTCGCTAACGTCCTTGGCGGTGGAACGGTGGCGCTACGGGGTCACATTGCTGCCGGCGGATACCGGTGAGGAAACCCGCCGCGACGAGCCCGAGTACGTGTCTGCACTGCGCGCCCGTCGCGCTGACGGCTGGAAGCTCATCAGCATCACCAAGCGTGACGGATCCGATGTGTTGATGTTCAGAAAGCCGGCGTAACCGGCGCGTCACACCTGGTTGGCCGTGTACACGAAGTGTTACGCTCCGTAGCGCCAACGTCGGCTGAGGCCGAGTGATCGGGCGGCCAGGTGGGCGAGCGCATCGATGACGAAGACGGCTCCGACGCCCACGCAGGCTCCACCCAGGGCATCGGTCACGTAATGCCAGCGAAGGATGACAACAGCGGCACAGACCGCGGCCAGGATCACCGCCCCCATCAAAGCCACCGGCGCCTTTAACAGCGCGGGAGCGACCAACAGCGCACAGGCGGCCAGAGCGGCCACGACTGTTACCGTCCCCGACGGATACGAGAAGGCGCGACTGTCCCCCAGGTGACGTCCCACCAGCGGTTTGGCCACGTGTTCGACGACGAGAACCGCGCTCACGGGTGCGATGAGAACGGCGGCGGCTCGGATCCGATCCCGAAACAGCGCCACCAAAAAAAGGACAGCCACGCCGATGACGAGTGCCGACATCGAGCCGAGGTGCACGACCTGAGCAGCGAGGTGGGTCTTGAAATCCTCACGTAAGACGGCGGCCCCCACCCGGTCCAGGCGGTTCGGCCACGGTCGGTGAATGAGCACGAGCCCGGCCAACGCTGCTCCGCTCAAAAGGCAGGCTCCCAACAGCAATTCGACGACCGTCCAGAATCCCGTAGTGGGGGAAGGACTCGCTTCTTGCCGGGGACGTGGCTCCACCAAGACCATCTGGTCAAGGGTAGGGCACTCTGCCTTCGTAGGTGCATCGGATGGCGACCAATATCGAGGTGTTCGGTCCACACCAAGCCGCGGAACGTCTGATCCGTGGTCCGCTCACGGCGGACGCATTGCCAAGGCTCCCTCTATCGCCGAGCAAGACGTATTGTGGTTGTCCGGGCCCGTTGACGCCGAAGAGGCTCCGGCCTCCAGGAGACTTGTGGTTGTGAACTCGAGCTGCCGACGTGTCCCCGTTCCCGTCGCCATGGACTCCTTCAGAAGCCACCGTCTATCTGAAATGGATCGTCTAACCGGAACTGACGCCACGTCGGAGAGTGCGTGATGTCCTCTGTGCCTCCGATGCTCCGGCCCCTCGGTGTTGGCGAACGGCTCGACGCCGGTTTCAAAATCTTCGGGCGCAACTTTCTCTCAATGGCCAAAGCGGTCTTGATCGTCGCCATTCCTGCCGGCGTTCTCGAAGCCCTCATATCGGTGTCCACCTCGCTACCCAGGGCGTCCACGACTACGAACCCCTTCGGTCTCACCCCCGCACAGCCGCACATCGTTGGGTTGCCGGCATACCTGACCGGCCAAGTGCTCCTCCTTGTCGTGTCTGAGATCGCCAGTGTTCTCGCCACGGCTACGTGTTACCGCATCATTGCCCGGACGTATCTCGGACAACCGGCGGATTGGCGCGAAGCATTGCGTTTCGCAGCATCTCGCTTCTTCGCCCTGGTTTGGATTCTCTTGTTGACCTTCGGTGTCACGTGGGGGCCCGGGCTTGGTATTGCTGCGGTGGTAGTGGCCTTTGCTGTCATCCACATCCCCGCTCTTGCCATCGTGATCGGGGTACTGGGGGGCCTCGCGTGGTTGGTGTATTTCATCTGGATCGGTGCGTGCGCTCGGCTGGCCGTGCCAACCCTCATGATCGAGGACGCTCACGGCTGGAAGGCAGTACGCCGATCGATCGATTTGTGTCGAAACAGCTGGTGGTCGGTGTTCGGTACCGAATTCCTGGCCGGATTGCTGGCCGGTTTGTTCGGCGCTGCTCTCGCCGGCACGTCCGTCGTCGTTCTTCTTTCGTCACACAACAACACAACTGCTACTGCCATCGTCGGCTTCTTCACTCGGACTGCAACCCTTATCGTCGCAGCACCATTTACCGCAGGAATCCTCGTCGTCCTCTCGATTGACCTGCGGGTGCGCAAGGAGGGCTTCGACATCCAGTTGCTCGCCTCTCGAATGGGGGTGGCGCCAACGAGTTCTGCGCTGTCCTTCATTCGGCCGCCGGCGGGCTATTACCCGCCCCCTGGTGGTTACCCGCCCCCTGGTGGTTACCCGCCCCCTGGTGGTTACCCGCCCCCTGGTGGTTACCCGCCCCCTGGTGGTTACCCGCCCCCTGGTGGTTACCCGCCCCCTGGTGGTTACCCGCCCCCTGGTGGTTACCCGCCCCCTGGTGGTTACCCGCCCCCTGGTGGTTACGGCTATCCGCCGCCCGGGTACGCGTCCCCGCCGCCGCAACCTCCTCCTCTGACCTATCAGCCTCCTGCGGCGCCTCCGGCACCGCAGCTTCCTCCACTCATAAATCCGCCTCCTCCCCCACCGCCGCCGACACCTCCGCCGATGCCGCTTTCTCTTCCGTCGTTGCCGTCATCGCCGCCATCGGCACCTGAGGCACCGGCGGATCCCGGGACGACGACGGAGTAAAGAGCAGCAATGCCCGGATCTTCGGACTACTCGTCAACTGCGCGCCACCAGGTTCAGCACATCCTTTCCAAAGCGCCATTCCGGACGACACCGTCACACACGCCGCGTCCGCTCGCCGGTGTGATCCACGCCATCGGGCAGGCCGCCGACTGGGCGTTTGGAAGACCGCTGCGATGGATCCTCCATCACGTGCTTGTGCACATCGGTCATGGCTTCAAGTCCGCCTTCGGCGGCTTCTGGCCGGTAGTTCTGGGCATCTTGGCGCTGGGCGTCGGTCTCCTCGTCGGCACGCTGCTGATCAGGCGTCGCGGTCGCATCTCGGCGGAACGAGGTACGGGCCAATGGTCCGCCGGCCCCGGCGAAGATGTTGGCGTGCTCGATCGACGCGCCGACGAAGCCGAGGCGATCGGCGACCATGAGTCCGCCGTGAGGTTGCGTTTTCGGGCCGGGCTCCTGCGCCTGAAGACGAGTGGGCTGATCTCCGAGTACACGTCTCAGACTCGTCACCAGTTATCCGCACGACTCGACTCACCGACCTTCGACGCCCTCGCCCGCCGCCATGAAATGATCGTGTACGGGCGCGCGCCTGCCACATCCTTCGATGCCGTTACGGCGCGCGATTCTTGGCCGCGCGTGCTCGCCGAGGTCCGCACCGGATCGGAGCGCGAGGCGGTATCGGTAGGGGCCCACGGGTCATGATCTCTCCGCAGCCGGTTCCCGGGCTATCGGAACGTTCACCGTCTGCCGGCGATCGATGGCAGCGGCTGCCTCGTCGATGGCGTCTGGTTTGGATCATCCTTGCCGTCGTGTTGGGTGCCCAGCTCGTCTCGTCGATCACCGGAGGCATTGGAGGAAACAACGGTGCATCAGGGCCGTCTTCTTCGTTCGACAGTTCGGCATCGGGAACCGAAGCCTTTGCCCACCTTCTCGTCGAGCGCGGCTACGACGTGAGTCGCCTCACCGACCCGCTCGGAGAAACGGGCATCGCCCGCAGAAGCACGATCTTCGTGCTCGATCCGACGGACTGGAACACCTCCGACACCGCCGCCCTGCGACGCGATCTGAGCGAGGGCAACCGAGTTGTTCTCGGAGGCATGCTCCCAGCCTCAGGTGCGTTGGCAGCATTGCTCGCCTCGCCCCCACCGCAGTGGCGAGCGATTCCGGCGGGCGTGACCCATCCAACGGGCGATCAGATGGAGGTGCGGGGTATCGCATCAGTCGTGTCAGCGGGGCCCGGGACCTACGGCTCACCATCTGGTGACCGTTCGGCCGTGGTGCCGCTGCTGGTGGGTTCGAGGGGCACCCTTGCCCTCATCGACACCGGGCCCGGCACGTTGGTGTTGCTGGCGTCGTCGTCGGCATTGCAAAACAGCTCCATCGGTCAACTCGACAATGCCGCCTTCGCCTTGGATCTCGCCGGAGACGGTGGATCGACTGTCCTGTTCGATGAATACGACCACGGATTCGGCCGCCCTGGCAGCGGGTTGCCCGGGTTGCCGGCCTCATGGCGCTGGGGACTGGGCATTGCGGTGCTGGCCGTATTGGTCTGGATGCTGTCGGCGGCGCGTCGCTTCGGACCGCTGCAAGAGCCCGAACGAACCATGCTGCCCGCACGACGAAAGTATGTCGACGCCATGGCGACACTGCTTTCGACCAGAAAGAGCGATGAATGGGCCGACGCCATTGCCCCGGTGCGCGCCGAGGCGCGACGACAACTCTGTCGACGTCTCGGCCTCGCTATGGATGCCTCCGATGAGGCTCTCTCCGACGCGGCCCGGTTGCGCAGCGACGAAACACTCGACGAAGGTCGGGTCGAGGCCATACTCAACCCCGTGAACACAGCCGCCGAAGTCGTCGCGGCAGGCAACGCACTCGCACAACTCGAACGACAGGATGCTTACCGATGAGCAGGTCCCGATGACCCAACCACCGATGTCATCTTCCGGCGATGCCCCCCTGGCGCCTTCGACATCATTGGCGCAGCTCAGAGCGGCCGTAAACGGCGAGGTGGCCAAGGTGGTGGTGGGCCAGACGCCCCTGGTGGATGCCACGTTGGCGGCCATGGCCGTCGGTGGTCATCTCCTTTTGCAAGGCCCGCCGGGGGTGGCCAAGACACTATTGGCGTCGGCGGTCGCTCGAGCGACGGGTCTCCAGACTCGCCGCGTGCAGTTCACTCCCGACATGTTGCCCTCAGACGTCACCGGGACCTTGACACTGCGCGGCACGGAACTCGTGTTTCGACAAGGCCCCGTATTCACCAACGTCCTGGTGGCTGACGAGATCAATCGAACCCCACCCAAGACACAGGCCGCCCTCCTCGAAGCCATGCAAGAAGGTCAGGTGACCGTCGACGGGGTGTCGCACCCGCTCCCGCTCCCCTTTACGGTGCTCGCCACGTTGAACCCCATCGAGTACGAGGGCACCTACCCGCTCCCCGAAGCCCAACTGGACCGCTTCCTCATGCAGCTGACCGTGGGTTACCCCGATGTCGAACACGAGGAAGCCGTGCTGCGGCTCCGTCACTTCGGCGTTGCCCCGGCGACGCTCGACGACGTCCAGCCGGTGGCCAGCCCGGCCCTACTCATGGCGGCACGCTCCGAGGTGGACGCCGTCGTTGTCAGCGATGCCGTCATCACGTATGTGGCGGCCGTGATTCGACGCACCCGCGAGCTCCCGGCCGTGGTGCTCGGCGCCAGCCCGCGCGCCGGCGTTCACCTCCTGGCCGTGGCTCGGGCATGGGCGTGTTTGAGTGGACGCTCCTACGTGGTGCCCGACGACGTCGCCGCGTTGGCCGGCCCCGTCCTTCAACACCGTCTGATTCTCTCCCCGGAAGCCGAGCTGGACCGCTACAGCGTCCAACAAGCCATGCAGAGCGTGCTCTCGACGGTGCCTATCCCCCGGTGACCGACTTCGAGGCACTCCCGACAGTGCTACCGCCGAATGGCGTGCCTCGAACCAGCGCGGCCCGGCCCACCCGCTGGGCCGCCATCGCCGTCGGGTTGATTGCCGTGGTGACCATCGCCGCGCCCGTTGGAGTCGTGGTGCCGTGCGTCGTCGTGGCCGTCGTGGTGGGCGCCGTCATCGCCGACATCGTGGTAGCACGACGCAGTCGACCGATAGGACAGCGCAGCGCGGTACCCACCTTGGCCCTGCGGGTCCCGGTTCCGCTGGCGGCGTCGGTCTCAGTGCCGCTGGCACGCTCTATCCGGGTCCGCCAGCCTTTTCCTCCGGAACTGTCGGTAGAGCCCGACGAGCGCTCCGCCGGTGTACTCGAGGCGGCGATACTCGGGCGCCATCGAGGTATCCACCGCCTTCCACCCGCCGTTGTCAGAGCGACAGGACCTCTCGGACTCGGGTCCTGTGACCACCGATTCGCCGCCGACGACACCGTCACCGTGCTCCCCGATCTTCCCAAAGCACGCCGCATGGCCGCAGCGCGTCGACAAGGGCGTTCCAGCGAGGAGGGGCGCATCCGTAGCCGCCTCGGTATCGGCACCGAATTCGAGACCATCCGCGACTACTCCCCCGATGACGACGTGCGTCAGATCAACTGGGTGGCCAGTTCGCGTGTCGGACGCCCTATGTCCAACCAGTACCGGGTGGAAGAGAACCGCGATCTCATGTGCGTGGTGGACACGGGACGCCTCATGGCCTCACCGGCCGGGCCGGTGACCCGACTCGACGTCGCCCTCGACGCGCTGACCACCTTGGCCGTCGCCGCTGAGGAAGCCGGCGACCGCGTCGGGGCCATGGCATTCGATGCAACGGTCACTCGGCAGCTCTCGCCTCGACGCCACGGCGCCGAAACGGTGGTCCGGGCCTTGTTCGACCTCGAGGCCAGCGAAGTCGAAAGTGACTACGAGCGAGCCTTTGCGGCGGTGGGCCGCCACCGGCGCGCCCTGGTTGCCGTGTTCACCGACTTGGTGGACGAGTCCGTATCGAGATCGCTGCTGGCGGCATGCCCGATGCTGACCAGACGCCACGCCGTGCTCATCGCCACCTGTAGGGACCTCGACTTGGCCGGTGCGGTCACCGACCCTCCCCACGATGTGCTCGACGTCTTCAGAGCGGCGGTGGCCGTCGACATGTTGGCCAGCCGCGACAGGGCCGCCGCCATGTTGCGATCGATGGGCGCCACGGTGGTCGAGGCGGCACCGGAAAAACTCGGCGCCGCTTGCGTGCACGCCTACCTCGTGCTCAAGCAGCGGGCCCGGTTGTAGGTCGTGGCGCCGGCCGGAGAACCCTGCCGCGCACCGCCACCATCGTCCAAAAACCTCCAGCAAGGACACACCCGACCGCCAAGGCGGGAATGGTGGGAAGGTCCCAGGGAGTGATGAACCCTTCGGTCAATCCGGCCACCACCAAGAAGACCATGGTCCCGAGCAGACAGGCACCGATGACAGGAACAAGGGTGCCCAATGCCTCGGCTCGGCTACGACGCCCCGGGTCGATCAGCGCCTTGGCGATGAGAAGTCCGGCGCCACCGGCCAACGAGATGCACGAGAGCTCGAGCAGGCCGTGCGGCACGATGAGACGCACGAAGCTGGTGAAGCCGCCGGCGCGCCACTCAAGGGCCCCGAGTACTCCCAGCAGCGCCCCGTTGTAAGCCAAAGAGAACACGGTCAGCAGTCCGAGAGTGAACCCGCCGGCCACCGCCAAAAATGCCACTTGGATGTTATTGATGAAGATCTCAAAGGCGAGACCACCGCGACCTGTCACCGAGACGCCGTAATAGGCACCGTGAAACGACGGGCCCGGGGCTCGCACCCCCGCCGGCAACAGGCCCGATGCCGTGGCAGGGGCGACGAGGGCCCATAGGGCACCAAGCACGGTGGCGCCGAGCAACACGGCTGCCGCTATCCCCACGCAGCCGATGCTCTCGCGAATGCGTCGCCACAGCCCGTGGGAGAAGAACTCCCCGGCTGTCTCTTGGCGCTCGGCCCGGGCATAGACGACGCCGTGGGCGGAGGCCACCAACCCCTCGAGGCGCAACGTCCCTCCGCTGTCGGGAAACGATCGCCGCGCTAGGGCCAGATCTGCTGTGGCGGAGCGGTACAGCGTTCCCAACCGGCGGAGTTCGGTCGGAGTCAGCTTGGCGCCCGAGACCCCCGCATGCGCCACCAACGCCTCCAGGTCCGACCAATTCCCGGACCTCTCGGCGAGGAAGCGATCTAATTGCACGTCATGACCTTCGAGGACCGCCACGCCACCCCCACGCCCGAGGGCATTTCACTCGACTTCGTGCTCGCCGGTCTGGGTTCTCGCTTCGCCGCTTTTGCGCTCGACTTCGTGTTGCAAGTCATCTTCATCATCGCCGTCGTCATTTTCTTCGCAAAGACACTGGACAACGGCGGCGAAACATCGCAACTCGTGGCGGCCGGCCTGGGCTCCGCGTTGGCGCTCATCGATTTCATCGGCTACTTCATCATCTGCGAAATGTTGTGGTCGGGTAGCTCCGTCGGCAAGAGCGCGGCAGGCATTCGCGTCGTGCGCACCAACGGCACGTCGGTGGGCTTCTGGTCGAGCCTGTTGCGAAACGTGATGCGCTTCATCGACATGCTCCCCGGCGTCTTCTACCTCGTCGGAAGCGTACTTATCCTCGCCACGTCGAAGAACCAACGTCTCGGTGACTTGCTGGGGAACACCGTGGTCATCAGAGAGCGACGAGCCGCCATATCGATACAGCACGGTAGGCCTTTCGATGATCCTTCCCAGTGGATGGCACCCCCGGGAGCCATGGGCTGGGCGCCGGGCGCACCAACGGTGGCCCTGCCCCCGGAGCTGGCGCACTGGGACGTCACCGCTGTCAACGACCAGGAGCTCATGCTCGTGAGCCGGTTCCTGCAGAACCGGTGGGGCTACACCCCCGTCGCCCGTCATCAGCTCGCCTTGCAACTCGCCGACCGCTTGTGGCCCCTGGTGGTCGGGCCCGTGGTGGCGCCGCCGCCCGAGCAGTTCCTCGAGGCCGTGCTCCTGGTGAAATCGGCCCGGGGATGACCGAGGGCAAGCACATCGGTTGCCGATAGATCGTCACGGCGGGGGCTTCTTCGACAGCCAAGAACCACCCTCTTTGGCCTTCCTGGCCGAACACCTGGCCGAGCCGGAGGGCTCCGCGGGCGGAGCCTGACGAGGAACCAGTCACCGCGATCCCAGGTGCACAATGGGTGGCCATGACGACGGGATCGGTACTCATCGTCGGCACGTCCTCAGGGGCGGGGAAAACCACACTCGTCACCGGAATCTGCCGGTGGTTGTTACGCAGCGGCATTTCGGTGGCGCCGTTCAAAGCCCAGAACATGTCGTTGAACTCCTACGTGACCGTGCACGGCGAGGAAATAGGCCGCGCCCAGGCCGTCCAGGCGCTGGCCGCCGGTGTGGAGCCGCAAGCGTTGATGAATCCCGTCTTGGTGAAACCAGGTTCCGGCGCGCGCAGCCACTTCATCGTGCTCGGCCACGCCGTCGCCGACATGGACATCGAGACATTCCGGTCACAGAAAGATCACCTTCTCGATGTGGTGGTGGACTGCT
Source organism: uncultured Acidimicrobiaceae bacterium (assembly GCA_963793645.1). Lineage (GTDB taxonomy): Bacteria > Actinomycetota > Acidimicrobiia > Acidimicrobiales > UBA8190 > CAWCAW01. Next base: position 39,579 of record CAWCAW010000007.1, read on the forward strand.
ACCGCCGACTCCAGGCCCGCTTCGACGTCGTGATCTGCGAAGGCGCCGGCAGCCCGGCCGAGATCAACCTGCGCGCCAACGACATCGTGAACATGGGGTTCGCCCGTCGCGTCGACGCACCGACGCTGATGGTGGGTGACATCGATCGCGGTGGGATGTTCGCATCGCTGGTGGGCACCATGGCACTGCTGTCGAGCGAGGACCAGCGCCTCATGCGCGGTTTTGTGGTGAACCGTTTTCGCGGCGACACCGCCAAACTCCATCCCGGACTCGACATGCTCGAGCATCTGACCGGCAGACCTACCTTGGGCGTGCTCCCTTACGCCGAGGGCGTCGCCATCGACGCCGAGGACTCCTTGGACTTAGGCGGCGCCGAAGACGGCGCCGCCCCGTTCGGCCAGGACGTCTTACGCATCGGTGTGGTCAGGCTGCCTCGCGCCAGCAACTTGACCGACATCGATCCTCTGGTGGCCGAACCGGGCGTGGTGGTGCGCTATGTGGGCCGACCTGAGGAACTGGCCGATTGTGATCTGGTCATCGTGCCCGGCTCACGTGCGACGGTGGATGACCTCGCCTGGCTGCGCCGACGAGGAATCGACGCCGCCTTGACTCGACGCGCCCGCACCGGGCTACCGGTGCTCGGAATCTGCGGTGGCTACCAGATGCTCGGCGAACAGATCGACGACGACGTTGAAAGCGGTGCCGGCACCGTGGCCGGACTGGGCCTGCTCCCGGTCCGCACGACCTTCTCCCCCCACAAAGTGCTGACCCGTCCCCGGCGCCGGCTTGGCGATGGCTCGGTGGTCGAGGGTTATGAGATCCGCCATGGCATGACCGAACCCATTGACAATGACGTCGAGCCCTATGTCGTCGACCGAGGTTGCCGGGGCGGGACCGTGGCCGGCACCTCGTGGCACGGGCTGTTCGAGAACGACGAATTTCGTCGGACCTACCTGAGCGAAGTGGCCGGCCATTGTGGTCGGGCCTTCGTGCCTTCGCCCACCACCTGCTTTGCGGATCTCCGCCAGGCGCGCCTCGACAAACTCGCCGACCTCGTAGAAGAGCATCTGGACACCGACGCGCTGCTGGCCGTCATCGAAGGCGCCGCCACCTATGGCGCCACGGTGCGGCTCACCTTGGATGACCACGGCACCTGACCGTGGACGAGCATTGGCCCCGGCGAGAGGGGCTAGGTGGGCGACTTACTCTGGCGGAGGGATCGCCACCGGTGCACCAAGAACACGGCGATGGCCAGCACCACCAGGGCGGCGAGGACGTAGCCGGCGATGTTGAAGCCGTGGGTGAGCTTGGTCCATTGATGTCCGAGGGCATAGGCAATGCCGGCCAAGGAACCGATCCACACCAGACTGCCAATCGAGGTGAAGATCCCGAAACGCGCCAGGGGCATCTCCGCCGCCCCGGCCGGTATGGCGATGAAGGTGCGCACCAACGGGATGAGCCGGCCCACCAGCACGCCGATGTCGCCGCGTCGCGCGAACCAGCGTTCGGCCCGATCCAAATCCTCGTGGCTGAGCAGTATGTAACGGCCGTAGCGGTCCACCAAGGCGCGCCCGCCGTATCGGCCGATGGCGTAACCGATGAAGGCACCGCCGATCTCGCCGGCCGTTCCCAGGGCGATCACCGCAGCGAGGTTCAGGCGCCCCGTCGAGGCCAGGTACCCGGCCACGCCCATGGTCACCTCGGAGGGAAAGGGGATGCCGGCCGCCTCCAACACCGTCAGCAGGGCTAAGGCCCAGTAGCCCCAGGTGGTGATGAAGTGCGTCACGGGTGACTTTCTAGTCGTCGCCAGCCCCGAAGCGGCCCACCCACGTCGCCAGCCGTCGTAAGCCGAGGCGAGCGCCCGATAGCGTCGCTTCGATGCCCGATGAGGACGCCCGGCAGCTCTATCCGTTGTCGGCCCGGGAGCCGTCGGACATGGTGGCGACGGCCGACGGCCTGGAAATTGCGGTCTATGACCTGGGCGGCAGCGGACCGCCGCTGGTGCTGGTCCATCCCACCGGGTTTTGTGGGGCGGTACTGGGCCCGCTGGCCGCCGAGCTGACGGGCGACTTTCGCTGCGTGCTCATCGACCTGCGCGCCCACGGGCGCTCGAGCCGTCCACCCGACGGTGACCTGCGCTGGAGCGGGTTCGCCACCGACGTGCTGGCCGTCGTTGACGGGCTCGGCCTCGAGGGTCCCGTCGGCTTCGGTCACTCCTGCGGCGGCGCCGCCTTGATGCTCGCGGAGGAGCGCCGTCCGGGCACCTTCGACCGGCTCTACCTCTTCGAGCCCATCGTGTTGCCGGCGGGTGGCGGGCAGACCAATCCCCTGGCCGAAGGGGCCCGGCGGCGCCGGTCGCGTTTCGCCTCGCGAGACGAAGCCCTCGCCAACTTTTCGTCCAAGGCTCCTTTGAACGTGCTTCGCTCCGACGTCTTGGCGGCCTACGTGGACAACGGGTTTGCCCCCGACGCCGACGGCGGGCTCCGTCTTCGTTGTACCCCGGAGGACGAGGCCGAGACCTTTGTCCAGAGCCTCACTCACGACGCCTATAGCCACATGAGCACCGTGGCCTGCCCCGTCACCTTGGCCTGCGGCGAGGACACCGACGCCATCGATGCCAAGTACCTCCGACACTGCGCCCGGCGTCTCGACGATGCCACCACGCTCGTTCTCGACGCCATGGGCCACTTCGGGCCCATTCAGGACCCCCCACGAGTGGGCGGCACGGTGCTCGAAGCCTTGCGAGGATCCTGACCACTGTTACTACCTAGGCGTAGCCTGCGCTCATGGCTTTCGCCGTCCCCTCGTCTTTGTCTCCTTCGAAGGTCGCCACCTTCAAGGACTGCGCCTTGGCCTTCCGTTTCACCGCCATCGACAGACTGGCCGAAACCCCGTCTGCACCTGCGGTGAAAGGGACATTCGTCCATCGCGCCCTGCAAGGTTTGTTCTGGAGCCACGACCGAGGCAATCGATCGCCGGCGGCGGCACGCGCTGAGCTTGCGTCGGTGTGGGGGGCGCGTCATGACGACCCCGAGTACGCCGGACTCGGCCTCGATCTCGCCGACGAAGAAGCCTTTGTGGCCGACTGCGAGGCGCTCGTCGACCGCTACTTCACCCTCGAAGACCCCGACGCCGTCGATGCCGTCGGCATGGAGCTCTCACTGGAGGTCGACTTCGAAGGCGTGCGCCTGCGGGGCATCATCGACCGCCTGGACGTGACCCCCGAGGGCGAATTCGTGGTCGTCGACTACAAGACCGGCCGCGCCCCGTCCGAGGCCCAGGAGCAGAGCCGCCTGGGCGGTGTGCACTTCTACGCCTTGCTTTGTGAGCAGGTGCTCGGCCGCCGGCCCGTCAAGGTACGTCTCATGTACCTGCGCCAGGGCCTCTGCATCGACGCCGAGCCGTCGGACCAGGCCATGCGGGGCCTGCGCCAACGCACCACGGCGGTATGGCGGGCCATCGAGCACGCCTGTGCGGCCGAGGACTTCAGGCCCAAGCCGTCTGCTCTATGCCGGTGGTGCAGCTTCCAGTCTCTGTGCCCGGCCTTCGGTGGTGACCCGGCGCTGGCTTCCACGTGGGAGCCCGGGATGCCTGTGGGCGTTGCCCTCGGCGACGCCAAGGCGCCGGCGCCGGCCGCGGCCGCGTCCGGCTGAACCTCCGCCCCGCCTGCGCCGCCTGCGCCGCCTGCGCCACCTGCGCCGCCTCGCCGCCGGCCCTTAGGCCGCTTGCCGATTACCACTCTGCCGCACGTGAATTGCCGGGCTGGCCACCATCCCAACCGACGGCTGAAGGCTATGCGTCGCGCTCATCCCCCGTTGTGTGATCGTTGTGCATTTATTCGCCTCTACCTGGATAAATACCCTTCGACCTGGCCCGACGGCCGAGCCCGGACGGCCTTGACGAGGGCCATCTTCCCAGTGGCATAACGGGAGTAAACGAGTACGCTTAGTGGTGGGTAGCCGGCGGCATGAGCGACCTACCACGCCGAGGATTCGGCATGCGGGCGCCAACGGCAAGAGGGGGTAGTGGGTGACGACGCTTCTCTCGGGCGGGACACGCAACAACCAGGCCAGCGACGACGACGTCGATCTGGCCCGGGACCGGGAATTGGTGACCAGGGCTCAAGCTGGGGACCTGGCGGCCTTCGACGATCTCTATCTGCGTTATCGCCGTCGCCTCTACCGCTTCTGTGTGCGGCGCTTGCAGGACTCTCACGAAGCCGAAGACGTCACCCAAGAAGCATTCGCCCGGGCCTGGCGGGCTCTACCGAACTTCGGAGGAGATCGCCGCTTCTACCCGTGGCTGAGCGTCATCGCCTCGCACTTGTGTACCGACGTCCAACGTCGTCGCAGCCGTTCCACCCCCGTAGCCGACTTCCCCCAGGCCGACGTGGCCAGCGTCGAGGACGGGGGCGAGGAGGCCGCCGTGGTGGCGGCCGACCACGAGTTGGTGGCCAAAGCCTTTGCCCGGCTCTCTGAACGCCATCAACGAGTGCTCGAGCTGCGCGAAGGTTCGGGCTGGTCGTACCAGCGCATCGCCGACCACGAGGGCGTCGGCATCACGGCCGTCGAGACATTGCTGTGGCGCGCCCGCCAGGCGCTCAAGCGGGAGTTCGCCGCCGTGGCCGGGACCGAAGGTCCCGCTGGTGTGGCGGCCTTCGCCACCGGCATGTTGTCGTTGGCCGGTCTGCGCCGCCTGATGGGATCGGTAGGACGAGGCGTTCGACGTATGGCCGGTACGGCGTCTCAGGGACCAGCCGTGATCATGGGCTCGGCCGCCGCCGCCACGGCCTTGGTCGTCGCCGCCGCGGTAAGCCCGCCGGGCGCCCTGGCACCGACGCCGCCGCATCGCGCACCACTTGGCGACGCCACCAATTCGTCCCTGCTCGCACCCGGCCTCGGAGGCGTGGGGGCCGGAGCCGCCAACGCCTCAGGCTCGACAGGCAACGCCCCCGCCTCGAACTCCTCGGAGGCGGGATCGTCGAGTACGTCCGGTGCCGGCACCGGTGGCACGGGAAGCGGCACGGGCACAGGCAGCGGCGGCCATTCTGGTCTCCCTACCACGGCGGGATCGGTGATCGGACTGGCCGGCGCCGCATCAGGAACGGTCAACGGTGTGGTGAACGGTGTCACCGGCGCCGTCGGCTCTTTGGGCAACACCGTCAACTCGCTGGGCAACACGGTTAACTCGGTGGCCAGCACCGCCTCAACGGTCGTCGGGCAGGTGAGCTCGACGGTGACCGGGGCGGCGGCGTCGATCTTGAACCAGGTCACTCCCCTGCTGTCGACAACACCGACAGGAACAGGAACAGCAACGGGCTCTGGATCGAGTTCGAACACAGCAGGGTCGAGCACCTCGACGTCGACATCGAGCGCATCGTCCCGTGTGGCGAAGGTGACGTCGACCGTCGGCACCGCCGTGCACCAGGTGTCCTCCGCTGGCGCTGGAGTGCTGGGCGGGCTCTGACCGCGACGCGCCAGCACTGATCAACCATCGAGAACGCGCCATTCACGCAAGTAGCCTGCCGCCGTGCTGCGCGACCAGGCCGACGCCTTCGACCAGTGGGCCGATCACCGGGTCGACCGGTGGCGAGGCCGTCCCGTGGTTGACGCCTTCGCGTTTGGCGCCTCGGCCCTTGGAGACCATGGCTTGGCCTGGTTCCTCCTCGCAGTGGCCCGAGCAAGGCGTCGGGGCCCCCGCCGCGAGGGCGCCGTGTGGGCGGTCGTCTTCACCGGCGTGGTGGCCCCCGTGCTCAACAGCGCACTGAAGTCCACGGTGCAACGGCCACGCCCCGAAGACCACGATCGTGGGGACGTCCCCATCCGCATCCCGAGGTCGACCTCATTTCCGTCCGGTCACACGCTCGCGGCGTGGTGTGCCGCCACCATCCTGGCCGACGGCGACCCTCTGGCCCCCGGCTACTACGCACTGGCGGCGGCGGTGTCCTACAGCCGGGTGCACGTTCGGCACCATCACGCCACCGACGTCGTCGCCGGGACCGTCCTCGGCATAGCCCTCGGTCGTCTGGGCCGCCGGCTCAACCCATGGGGCCGCAACTGAGTGCGCCGCGACGACCTGGGCGCTGCCTGCAGACCCCAGCTGGAATGCGGCGAGCCATGCCGGGGTTGCTCTCCACATGACGGACTCCTTCGGCGTGACCTATGACTACCGCTGCCCATTTGCCCGCAACGCCCATGAACACGTGGTGGCCGGGCTCCGAGCCGGGGCCCCCTGGGACGTCGAATTCCTACCCTTCTCGCTGTCCCAGGCCCATGTCGAAGAGGGAGCGCCCAACATCTGGGACGGCCATTCCAAGGATTCGCACTTGCTCGGCACCGAGGCTGGGCTGGTGGTACGGGACCGGTACCCCGATCAGTTCCTCGCCGTGCACGTGGCCCTCTTTACGGCGCGCCACGACGAAGGGCGCGACCTGCGCGAGGAAGCGGTCGTACGTGACATCCTCACCGCCAACGACGTCGACGCCGACGACGTGATGAACGCCATCGCCGAGCAGTGGCCTCGCAATGCCTTTCGCAAGGCGCACGAAGCGGCTGTGGCCGATCATCACGTGTTCGGGGTTCCCACCTTCATCGTCGGGGACAAGGCGGTGTTCGTGCGCATCATGACGAGGCCCGGGGGCGACGGCGATGTCGGGCGCCGCACCATCGATCACATCTTGGAACAGATCACCGGTTATCCCGAGATCAACGAGTTCAAGCACACCACCATCGCTCACTGACGAGGGGCCAAGGCCGCCACCGCGTCAGCCAGGGAGTCGGCGCCGGGGAGGATGGCCAGAACCGGAACCGTCACGCCGTTGTCGACGTAGCGGCGTACGTGATCTCCGCACTGCTGTGGTGAACCGTGGACGATGAGACTGTCGACCACCTCGTCGGGGATAGCTGCCAAGGCGGCCTTGCGATCACCGGCCTGCCACGCATCCCACATGCCCTGCAGCTGCGCCCCGCGACCCAACCACTGGTGAAACGCGGCGTAGACCCCGACGTTCAGATAGGCGGCCACGGCGATGCGACCGACCATGCGGGCCCGCTCAGCATCCTCGGTCGGGCACACGAAGATCCGGGTCACGATGGTCTTGTCCGGGCCCACCTCGGCTACCGCTTTGGGCACATCGTCGGCGGACAGCCAGTTGAGGATGGCGCCGTCGGCTTCGCGTCCCGCCAAACGCAGCATGCCCGGCCGCAAGGCGGCGACGTAGATGGGGGGCGGCTCCTCCAAGCGCCGTCCGAGGCGAAAGCCTTTAACGGCAAAGGTCTCGTAGCGCTCGTCGACTTTGTCGCCGCTCAGGGCGGCCCGCAGAAATCGCACGGTGTCGCGTACCCGCTGATAGGGCCGATCGAAGGCCCCGGCGTTCCAGCGCTCCACGATGACATCGGACGAGGAGCCGATCCCCAGGGCGAAGCGCCCCGGGGCCATCTCGGCCATGGAGGCCGCTTGCATGGCCAGCAGGCCCGGACCTCGGGTGTACACGGGCACGACGGCGGTGCCGAGTCTCAGACTCGGAGCCCACGCCGCGGCCAGGGCCAGCGGCGTGAACCCGTCGGCGCCGTTGGCCTCGCCGGTCCACACATCGCTGTAGCCGAGTTCCACCAGGCGCTCGTACCAGGCGCGGTGATCGGCCAGAGGGACGTCGTCGAAGGGGATGGTGATCCCGTAGCGCTCCACGTCTCGCAGTGTTACACCCCAGGGTCACTATGGGCATCGTGCACTTCCAACCGCCCCTGCCGTTGCCCGACAATGCCGGCTCGACGACCCGGTCGCGCCGCGCCAAGCGCGGAGCCGGCCCGTCCGCTGCCGCCCGCGGCTCAGCCCGTTCTCCTCACTCGGCGCCCTCAGCGCGCACGACGGGCTCGGGGCGAGGAGCCCGCCTCGAGGCCGATGGGGGGGCGAGCCGGACCACCTCGGGTTCGTCTTTCTACGGTCCCGACGAGGACTGGCGCCTCGACGAGGGCACGCGCCGAACCGGTCGCCAGGGTCTCAAGTGCGCCCGGGAAGTACTGGCCGAGATCAACGGCCGCGGCTCGCAGCCGCCGGGGACGGGGCGTCGGGCCGCCGCCTGAACGCCGGCCGCCAGGGACGGTGACCGGGTCAGGCCCGATGCGCACTACCGTCGGAGTCGTGTCGAGCCTCTCGCGCCAGCTGGGCTACCCCGATGACGCCAAGGTCCTCATCATCACGTGTGACGACCTTGGCCTCTGTCACGCCGCCAACGCCGGCGTCTACGACGCCCTGCGTCAGGGAGCCGCCACCAGCGCCAGTTTGATGGTGCCCGCTCCCTGGTCACGAGCGGCGGCGGCCGAGTACCGGGGGGACGACGTCGGTGTGCAGCTGACCGTCAACGCCCAATTCGATCTCTACCGCTGGGGTCCGATCACGCACGCGCCATCGCTGTTGGACGGCGATGGTGGTTTTCCGCGCACCAGTGCGGACGTTTGGGACCACGCTGATATCGACGAGGTGCGGCGGGAATGCCGGGCCCAAGTCGAACGGGCCATCTTGTGGGGATTCGACATCAGCCATCTAGACGCCCACATGGGCACCATGGGGATCAAAGCCGAGTTCTTCGATGTCTACCTGGAGCTCGCCGTCGACTTCGAGCTGCCCATGCGGTTGTCGGGCCCCGACACCGAGGCCATGGTGGGATTCCCGTTCCGGAGTCTGGCCACCCAAGAAGGCGTTGTGTTCCCCGACGACGTCATCTCGATGGCCGCCGGTGGCGGTCGTCAGGCTCTGCTCGACGCCATCGAGGGACTGCGCCCGGGCGTGACCGAAGTGTGTCTCCACCCCGCCGTCGAAAGCGACGAGCTGCGGGCGGTGGCATCGGACTGGCCCGGGCGCGTCGACGACCACAGCCTGCTCGTGCCCGGCGAGGCATTGGAGTCGATGGTGCGCCAGGCCGGCGTCGAGGTCATCGGCTACCGGGCGCTGCGCGACGTCATGCGCAAGACGACTTGAGCGGCGCCCCGGCGCCGGGAGTTCTCAGTACTCGGTGATGGCGGCGATCTCGCCTTGGAGCACCTTGTACTCAGGCGAGTTGGTGATGGGCAGCAAAGACATCACCTTGGCCATGTTGCCGGTCACCTTCACCTTGCCCTGCATGAACGCCCCGTTGGCATCGAGCTCGCCCTTTTGAATCTTCAAGGCATCGGGATAGCCGGTGGTGAGGGTCACTTCGGCGTCATCGAGGTGGCCCAGCTGGCTCTCGGTGATCTTGCCGTTCTCGAGGATCCAGAAGTACTCGATGTCCCCGTCGGGGGCACCGGTCACGACGTACTGCATACGGGCTGAGGCACCGGGCCGCTCAGGCTGGCCCTCGGCCATCTTCTTGGTCTCGTCCAGCCACTCCTGGCTCAGCCACTTCGACATGTGTCGGTCCTCTCTGGGTCGTGACGCCACCAAGGCTCAATGCCTCGCCCCTTGACGTCGTCGAGGCATGTTACCGAGCAACGGCGTCGCGCACACCCGCAAACAGGTCGTCTTCGCTCACCGGCATGGCCGCCGAGGCGCCGTCGTCTCCCGATGCGGGGTCTAGACCCCCGACCAGGCTGCGGGCCAAGATGTACTCATCCACGGGATGCACGGTGCGCGCCACTTCGGGGGGCAGCCCGAACCAAAACGGCGAGGTGGGGTCGACCTGTGTCCCATGGGCGAGCAAGGCGTCACGGCGAACGTCCCCATACTCGCTGATATCCACCTCGGTGCTATAGGGCTGCACCATTGATGTGGCTCGCTCGAGCCACTTCTCGTCGAACGGGGACTCGAGACCCAGCTCCAGAAACTTCTCGTGCATGGCCACGATGCGGGCTCCGGAAAATCCCACGTAGTACATCTTGAGCGGCTGGTAAGGCGCCCCCGCGTCGGGGTAAGCATCCGGATCGCCGGCGGCGTCGAAGGCGATCACCGAGATCTCGTGTACCCGCAGGTGGTCGGGGTGCGGATAGCCCTGCTGATCGTCGCCGTAGGTGACGATCACCTGGGGGCGGACGCGTCGTATCACCGCCACCAGCCGCCCGACCGCCTCGTCAAGCGGGGCCTGGGCAAAGCAGTCGGGTCGTTCGTTGGCCGGGGTCTCGGCCATACCGGAGTCCCGGTAACCGAGCATGACCACTTCGTCGTATCCGATGACGGCGGTGGAATCGGCGAGCTCCTGGCGGCGAACGGCGGGGAGGTTGGCCCGTACCTCGGGCGTATCCATGGCCGGGTTGAGGATGTCGCCCTCCTCCCCACCCGTGCAGCACACCAGCACGGTGTGCACACCCTCGTCGTGGTAACGGGCCACGGTGGCGGCGCCTTTGGAGGCTTCGTCGTCGGGGTGGGCATGGACGGTCAAAAGGCTCAGTTGGTCGGCCATCCTCCCTACCGTACCTGTCTCCCTCCACGCTCGATTCGGGCTGGTCAGGCGGCCTCTGTCGGGTGCCGCGCGCCGGTCCGGCCGAGTGGCTCACCTATGCTCGTATGTCGAAGCAGGCCGGCGTCATCGGCCACGAAATCGAGAAGGGACGGCGAAGCCATGGGCGTGCTGCAGCGCTTGGCAGACGTCGTGCGGGCCAAGATGAACAAGCTCTTGGACCGGGCCGAGGACCCCCGCGACACGCTCGATCTCTCCTACGAGAAGCAGATGGAGAATCTGCAGAAGGTGCGCCGGAGCATCGCCGAGATCGCCACGGCCCGCAAGCGCATCGAGATCCAGGCCGCCGCGCTGCAGCAGCAGGCCACCAAGCTCCAAGATCAGGCTCGACAAGCCCTTGAGCAGAACCGCGAGGACCTGGCCCGCGAGGCCTTGTCGCGCCGAGCCGCCATCGGTGAAGAACTCAGCGAGCTCGAGAACCAACACGGTCAGATCGCCGCCCAAGAACAGAAACTCGTGGCCACCTCTCAGCGTCTGTCGACCCAGGTGGCCGCCTTCCGCACCCGCAAGGAGACTTTGAAGGCCAGCTACACCGCCGCTGAGGCTCAGACCAAGATCGGCGAGGCGGTGTCGGGGATCTCGGATTCCATGGGTGACGCCGGCGCCACCATGCAGCGGGCCCAGGACAAGATCGCCGACATGCAAGCCCGAGCCGGAGCCATCGACGAGCTGCTGGCTTCAGGTGCGCTGACGGACTTGAGCTCCAACAGCGACGACATCCAGGCCCAGCTGAACAAGGTCTCGGCCACCTCCCAGGTCGACCGGGAACTGGCCGCCTTGAAAGCCGAGGTGGCGGCGGCCCCCTCCGAGGCGCTGCCGGCGGGCACCCCGCCGGTCGCCCCGGCGCAGATCCCGAGCCCCGCACCAATTGCCGCCGCAGCTGCCCCAGCCGCCGCACCAACCGCACCTGCCGTACCGAACGCCGAAAGAACCGAGGGGAATACCTGATGGCCGTCTCCCACCGCATACCTGCCGACCGCGGGCTCACATTCCGTATGTTCCTCACCGGCTTCTTCATCGTCGTGCTCTACGCGGCCGTCGTCGGGATCCTTTTCGCCACCGGACTCCAGCTCGCCCCCATCCTCGTCATTGTCGGGATCCTGGCGTTCTCCCAGTACTGGTTCTCAGACAAGATCGCCTTGTGGGGCATGCACGGCCACATCGTCACCGCCGAGCAAGAGCCCGAGCTGCATGGGGTCGTCGACCGTCTGTGCGCCCTGGCCGACATGAAGAAGCCGCGAGTGGCCGTGGCCGAGGTTGACATGCCCAACGCCTTTGCCACCGGGCGCAACCCCAACAACTCCGTGGTCTGCGCCACGCGTGGCATCTTGCGTCGCCTGGAGGAGCCCGAGCTCGAGGCGGTCCTCGCCCATGAGCTCTCCCACGTGGCGCATCGGGACGTGGCTGTCATGACCATTGCCAGCTTCCTCGGCATGCTGGCCGGTCTCGTCACCAGGATGATGCTGTTCGCCGGGCTCTTCGGCGGGTTCGGGGGAGGCGGCGGGGGGCGCAACAACCAAAGCGGGAGCCAGATCGCACTGGTGGAGATGGCGGTGCTCGTGGTCTCGGCGGTCGTCTATGCCATCAGCTTCCTTCTCACCATGGCGTTGTCGCGCTATCGCGAGCTGGCCGCCGATCGTTCCGGCGCCATCCTCATCGGGCGACCGTCGCTTCTGGCCTCGGCCCTCGTCAAGGTGAGCGGCGAGATGAGCCGCATCCCCACGCGGGACCTTCGTTCCGCCGAGCACTTCAACGCCTTCTACTTCACCCCGGCCATCGCCAACGGGGCCAGCTTGTCCTCGTTGTTCTCGACCCACCCTCCGCTGCAAAAGCGCCTCGACCAGCTGGCCAAGCTCGAAGCCGAGATGAACCAGCCTTCATGACCGTAACGAACGACGAGTCGCTGGCGCCGGTGTCGGCGCAAACGCCTCGCTGATGGGACTGCTCGACACCATTCTCGGGCGCACCAAGCCGGTGAAAGCCAATCTCGACGCACTGTTCGCGCTGCCTTCGGCGGCCGTGACACTGCAAGTCTCCACGGGGGTTGTCTCCACCGGCCGCGCCGGTGTCTGTTTCAAACCACCTGCCGGGCAACCCTTCGCCGAGATGCAAGGCGAGCTCGAAAAGCTGTTGAAGCTCGACGAATCAGACCCCACCACGGCCCCGGCCGCCTCGGCGGCGGCGCTGACGGTGCGCCATGTAGGTGACAGCTTCGGCTACCGCTGGATCCTCGTCGAAGGGGGCCAGCTCGACGATCTGGTGACAAGGGTGCACATGGTGCACTCGTCTCTGGAAGATGCCGGGTGGAGCCAGCAGCTCTTGTGTTCGGTCTTCGGGTTCGCGCCGGCACCTCCCGACCCGGCGGCGGGGGCCACCGCCGATCCCGACCAGTCCATGGCGTCCGAGGCCTCCATTACGCAACCCGTCTACCTCGTCTACCTGGCCAAACGGGGAACCTTCTACCCCTTCGCCCCTACCGGCAAGGAACAGCGCGACTCGGAGTTGGAACTTCGCCTGAAGAGCGTGCTCGCCTCCGACCTCCCGTTTGAAACCGATCTGACTCGGTGGTTCCCGCTGTGGGACCTCCCCATCGCCTCACCCTGATCGGCCGTCACGACGCGTAGGGGTCCCACGCCGGGGGTCCGGCATCGGCCTTCTCGAAGTACTCACACGCCGTCTCGACGAAGAAGCGCGGGTCGAGGCCGCTGCGTGCGCCGGCGACGAGCTGCAGCGCCGGGGTCAGGGCGCCGGCGCCGTCGAATTCCCATCGGGCTCCGTTGCCCTCGGCGGCATTGAACACCTCCGCCAGAGGGGCCAGGTCCACTCGGGGCCGGGCCCGGCGACTCGCCAATCGGACCCAAGATTCATAGCGGTAGCGCAACTCGTAGAAGCCTGGTGCCACGGTGGCCACCCGCAGGCACGGGGTGGCCGAATGCACGGCGGCTCGATGCACAGCGGCGCCATGCACGTCGTCGCGATGCACAGGGGCGCGATGCACGGCGGCGCCACTCACAGCGTGGGCCGCCTGAGCGAGTTGAGCGGAGTCGTGCACGGTGACGACGGCCAGGTCGACATCGTCGAACTCCTCCAAGGTCCACCACCCTTGGCTGCGCCCGTCGAGGGAGCCTTGGTACGCCGAGAACTCCGGACCCCACAGCGTTTCGAAGGCGGCCGGATCTTCCGTCACACGCGGCAACAGCTCCAATGTTGCCGCCAGCGATCCCGATCGGTTCAGGGCGCCGAGGGCGAATGCGACCATGGCGGCGCCGGGCTCGGTGACCACGTCGAAATCGCCGACGCGCGCCGCCTCGACCAAAAGCGGCCCGTGGGTGTTGGCCAAGCCCTCGTGCACCAACAAGGCGACCGAGACGACGCCGTCGACGTCTTTGTGATCGACAGTGGCCACCGTCGCCGTTTTGGGGAACACGCCCGGCTGGTCGAGCGCGTGCAGGACGATCTGCGCGGAGAGGTCAGCCCAAAGAGCTTTGGGTGTCGGCGTGCCCGGCCAGTGCGACAACGTGAGGGCGGTGCCCAGGCGCGGCGAGCCGTCCACCATGACATGGGCCCGGCCCGCCAGCTCCTCCACGGGGAGAAACGCAAACGCGGGTCGGCGTCGAGTCGATCGGACCACAGGAAAGGACGCGGCGGTGCGAAGCGACTACGACGGGGCTGGCACCATGGCGTCGATCTGGCGCGCCAGGTTGAGGTCGGCGTCGGTGATCCCCCCCGCCGAGTGCGTCGAGAGCCGCAAGGTGACGGTGTTCCAGCGGATGTCGATGTCGGGGTGATGATCGACCGCTTCGGCCAATGCCCCCACCGCGTTGACATAGATGAGCGCCTCGGCGAAATTCCGCCCGCGCCATTCCTTCACGAGCTGCCCATCCTGTCGTCGCCAGTCCATGTCGCGGGCCAGCGCCTCGTCCACCACCGCCGCATCGAGCACCTGCACGGGCGAGACGCTAGCGCCTGCGTTTGCCACGCTCCTTCCCACCAGACGCCTTATGGGTGCGTCATGTCCTCGGGTCGCACGGCCTGGTCGAACTCCTCGCCGCTGAGATAGCCCAAGGCGACCACAGCCTCTCGCAGCGTCGACCCCTCGGTGTGCGCCTTTTTGGCCACCAGGGCGGCCTTGTCGTAGCCGATGAGGGGATTGAGAGCGGTCACGAGCATCAAGGAGTTGTTGAGGTTCTGCCTGATCCGCGGCAGGTCGGGCTCGATCCCCTCGACGCAGTACCGGCGGAAGGTGCCTGTTGCATCGGTCAGTAGGCCCACCGAGTGCAACACGTTGTGGATGATCACGGGCTTGCACACGTTGAGCTCGAGGTTGCCCCGGCTCCCCGCCACCGCCACCGCGGCGTCGTTGCCCATGACCTGAATGCACACCATCATCATGGCTTCGCACTGGGTGGGGTTGACCTTGCCCGGCATGATCGAGGAGCCCGGCTCGTTGGGCGGAAGGACCAGTTCACCCAAACCACTGCGGGGTCCCGAGCCGAGCCAGCGGATGTCGTCGGCGATCTTGGTGAGCGACACCGCCAACGTGCGCAAGGTGGAGCTCGTGTGCACCAGGGCGTCATGGGCAGCCAAGGCGGCGAACTTGTTGGGCGCCGACACGAAGGGGAGTCCCGTGGCGTTGGCGATGTGACGGGCCACCCGGTCGCCGAACTCGACATGGGTGTTGAGCCCCGTTCCCACCGCCGTGCCCCCCAAGGCGAGCTCGTAGAGATCGCCGAGCCCGCCGCGCAGGCGAGCCATATCGGCGTCCAACTGCGCCACATAACCGGAGAACTCCTGGCCGAGGGTGAGAGGAACAGCATCCATCAAGTGGGTACGACCGATCTTGACGACCCCGGCCAGCTCGCCTGCTTTGACGTCGAGCGCATTTCGCAATTCCGCCACGGCGGGCAGCAGGGCATTGACGATCTCCTCGGCCGCGGCGATGTGCATGGCGGTGGGAAAGGTGTCGTTGGACGACTGCGACATGTTCACGTCGTCGTTGGGGTGCACCGGTTTCTTGGACCCCATCTCCCCTCCGGCCATCTCGATGGCTCGGTTGGAGATCACCTCGTTGGCGTTCATGTTCGTCTGGGTCCCGCTGCCGGTCTGCCAGATGCGGAGAGGGAAATGCGCATCCAAGGTGCCATCACGCACCTGGCGCGCCGCCGCCACGATCAGCTCGGCCCGGGTGTCGTCGAGCTTGCCCAGCTCGGCGTTGGTCAGCGCGGCGGCTTCCTTCAACGTGCCGAAAGCCCGAATGACGGCCCGGGGCATCTTGTCTTCGCCGATGGCGAAATGGACCAGCGAGCGGGCCGTCTGCGCACCCCAGTAGCGGTCAGCGGGAACCTCGATGGGTCCCATGGAGTCGGTCTCGATGCGCGTCGTGGTCACCTGGTCGCCTTTCTTGGAAGTGCTGGGCGTGCTCGTGGCGGCCCTGCCCGTGCTCGCCTGACTCCACGGTACCGGGACCCCGGGTCGCGCTCCAGGTGAGAAGCCCGACCACTCAGCACCGGGGCGGGCGGGGGGCTCCGCCGCGGACGGGTCGGCACTAGCGTCGGCAGCGTGATCGTGGGCGTTCCCTCCGAAGTCAAACCGGGAGAGAACCGAGTGGCCGTCACCCCCGACGGGGTGCGCGAGCTGAGCGCCCATGGACACGGCGTGCTGGTGGAGACCGGCGCCGGCGCCGGGTCTGCGCTCACCGACGCCGACTACGTCGCCGCCGGAGCCACCATGGTGTCGGCCGAGGATGCCTGGGGTGCCCAGCTCGTCCTCAAGGTCAAAGAGCCTCAAGTACAAGAGCACCGGTTCTTTCGCGCCGATCTCGTGCTCTTCACGTATCTCCATCTGGCTGCGTATCCGGAGCTGGCAGACGCCCTGCTCACCTCCGGGGTGACGGCACTGGGCTACGAGACCGTGCGCCTGGCGTCAGGAGCGTTGCCCCTCCTCGCCCCCATGAGCGAGGTGGCCGGTCGCCTCGCCCCTCAGATCGGCGCCCACTTCCTCGAGCGCGACAACGGGGGCCGCGGCGTCCTGCTCGGCGGCGCCCCCGGCGTCCGTCCGGCGCGCGTGGTGGTGATCGGGGCGGGAACGGTCGGATCCAACGCCGCCTGGATCGCCCAGGGCATGGAGGCCGAGGTCTTTCTCATCGACCGCGACTTGGACCGGTTGCGCATGGTGGACCAGATCCACCGGGGACGCATCATGACGCTCATGTCGAACCGGGGGGTGATCGAGAGGTCTCTGCTCGAAGCCGACCTTCTCATCGGTGCGGTGCTGGTGCCCGGGGGCCGCGCCCCGATCGTGGTGACCGAGGACATGGTGGCGCAGATGAAGCCCGGCACCGTGATCGTCGACGTGGCCGTGGACCAAGGCGGTTGCGTGGCCACGACGGTGGAGACCACCCACGAGCACCCGGTGGTGGTCAAACACGGTGTTCTGCACTACGGCGTAGGCAACATCCCCTCCGCGGTCCCCCACACATCGACCTATGCGCTCACCAACGCCACCTTCCCCTACGCGTTGGCGGTGGCCGACCATGGCGTGCGAGGGGCCATCGCCGCCGACCCGTCATTGGCCGGCGGACTGCTCACCTTGTCAGGTGTTCTCACCAACGAAGCCGTAGCCGAGGCGCTCGGTCGCTCCGCGGCGGCTCCGGATTCGTTATGGCCATGACGAGGGGTGTCGCTCGCCTCAGCTGACGGTGTCGATACCCCCGAAGGCCTCGGTCAGGGTCCGACCGGCCAGGGCCACGGTGTCGAGGTCATAGGCAGTCGGCATGTTGAACACCAGCCCATCGAGCCCAGCGTCGAGGTAACGTGCCACCTGGGTCACCACCGCATCGGGATCTCCGGCCACCACCATCGACCGCGCCATGTCGTCGGACAGATGGACACGGGCCTGGTGCTCTCGTAACTGCTGCTCGGCTTCGGCCGCGCTGGGCGCGATGACCAATGTCCCCAACCGTGTCTTGGTGATGGTGGCGGGGTCGCGCCCCACGTCATCACAGTGGGTAGCCAATACGTCGAGCTTGTGGGCCACGGTGTCGACGTCGCCGAAGATGTTGCAGGCATCGCCGTACTGCGCCACCAGTCGCAAGGTGCGCCGTTCGCCGCTGCCACCGATGAGGATGGGTGGTCCACCGCCCTGGCGCGGGCGGGGCCGATTGACGGCTCCCCGGATCTGGTAGTACCTCCCTTCGAAGCTGGGCGCCTCTTCGGTGAACATCAAACGGCAGATTTGCAGTGCCTCTTCGAGCCGGCTGAATCGTTCGGTCAAGGGCGGAAATGCGAAGCCCAGACCCTCGTGCTCAGCGTCGAACCAGGCGGCGCCAATGCCGAGCACGGCGCGACCGTTCGACAACACGTCGAGGGCCGTCACCTCTTTGGCCAAAAGTGCGGGGTTCCGGTAGGTGACACCGCTGACCATGGCGCCCAACCGAGCGCGCCTGGTGCGGGCGGCCAGGCCACCGAGCAGCGTGTACGCCTCGAACATGGGCTCGTCGCGTCCGCCCACCATCGGGATTTGAAAGAAATGGTCCATGACCCACACGGAGTCGAAGCCCGACGACTCAGCGCACTGCGCAATCGACACCACCTGTTCGAACAGGTTCGTGGGGTCTTGCGGGTAGGTGAAACTCGGGATCTGCAGTCCAAAACGGGTCACGGGAGCCATGGCCGGCCAACCTAGTGTCGCGCGTCGCCGGGCGCGGCCAACCGGGCCAGAAATGTGCCGGCACCCTCGACCGCGGCGCCCAGCGCGTGCACCCGCTGCGCCAGAAGACGATCCGACGTCACCACCACCAGGTCGGCGCCCGCATCGTCGAGGAGGACCGGCGTCACCTCCACCACCACATCGTCAGCGGCGTTGGGGCCGCCCGGCGCGAACAAGGCGATCACCCCGAAGCCAGCGGCGCGTTGCGCTTCGTCGGGACCGGGGCGGCCGTCGAAGACCACCACTACGTGGTGGCCGGCCGTAACGAGGCCGACCAGCTCCCCCACCAAAGCCCGCCGTGCCCCCGGGCGATCGCGCCACCACCCGTCAGGTCGGGATCCGATGACGTTCATACCGTCGACCACGAAGTGCACGCCGCCCAGCTTGCCGCCTGAGCCGGCCCCGGACCCAACGGGCCGCCGTGACGTCACGACCGCGGCAAGGACCACCATCCATGGGACTCTTCAGCGAGATCAACCGCCAGCAGTTGTTCGAGGGCCAGAGCCACGTCCCCGAGCACAAGACCGCATCGACGCACCACGGTGTCGATCGAAGCCGGGTCGTGATCGAGGGCACGTCGCACCCGGGTTGCCTTTTCGTTCAGTTGCGGCTCCCTGACCGGTCGGCCCTTTTGTGGCGGGTCCGGGCGGCGCGGGCGGCGTGGCGGGTGGACCTCGGGATGCCCGGCAATAGCCAGGTCCACTGCGCTCAACACGTCCTCGACGCCACGCACGAGCTGAGCCCCACCATCGGCGAGCAAGGCGTTGGTTCCGAACGAAGCGGCGCTGCGCACGGACCCGGGATATGCGGCCACTGTCACGTTTCGCTTGACCGCCGCTGCTCACCGTGTGCAGGGACCCCCCTTTGGCATGGCACTCGACGACCACCACCACGTGGGCGACGGCCGCCATGACGCGGTTTCGCACCGCGAACCACCATCGAGCACTGGGGACACCGGGAGGGACCTCGGAGAGCAAGGCGCCTCGCTGGGCCACCGATGTCCGCAGCGCCACATGCGCCCGGGGCCCGGGCGCGTCGTGGGCGGTGCCGAGCACCCCTACCGGCGCGCCGGGGCCATCACTGTCGAGCACCCCGCCATGGGCGGCGGCGTCAATGCCGGCGGCCAGTCCGGAGACGACCACGACATCGGCGTGCGCCAACCCCCGGCCGAGCTCCAACGCCAATCCCAACCCATAAGGGGTAGCACCGCGTGTACCGACCACAGCCACCCGAGCCTTGGCTTCGAGCACCCCCGGGTCGCCCGAGGTGAACAAAACCGCCGGTGCTTGAAAGTCCGTCGCCAACGACGGCGGGTACTGGGGGCTTCCGAGCACTCGAACACTCACGGCGCCCGAGAGGCACGCCGCCTCGACGCGTTCGACCACACCGGGCCGCGCCGAGGCACGGTAGTGACCGTCGCGATCGGCTGGATGGCGACCCGCGGCCAGGGCCTCCCATGCGTCGGGTGGGCCGTAATCGGTCAAGAACTGGCGCAGCTTCCCCGGAGACGCCCCCAAGGACGCCAGAGCGGCGGCAAAACGTTGGTCGACGGAGAGTCCGGTGGTGGCCGTCATGTCGTCACCGACGGCATCAACGCGCTGCGAGCGGCTCGAAGCTGCAATGCCTCAGCCACATGTTGCTCGTCCACGAGTTCGGCGCCACCTTCAAGATCGGCGACGGTCCGAGCCACCCGCCGTACGCGTTGTAGCCCGCGCCCCGACAGCGACCCGCTGCGCAGTCGTCGCTCGAGAAGAGCAGCCGCGTCCACTGTGAGCGGTACCGATGTGGTCAGTGTCTCCCCGGGAAGTTCGGCGTTGGCGCGCACACCTCGGTCCAGCGCCATCAAGCGCGCGAATCGCACTCGCTCGCCCACCGTGATGGAGGACTCCCCCGGTGGTCCGTCCAAAAGGTCATCGACCTCGGGACGTCCCAATGAGACGGCCAGGTCGAAACGATCGAGGAGCGGGCTCGACAAATGACGGAAATAGCGCGCCCTGGATTGGTCGCCGCATCGGCACCCACCGGGCAGGCTGCCCTCGCCACACGGGCAAGGGTTCATGGCTCCCACCAAGATGAAGCGCGCCGGGAGGTCGGCGGCGTTGCGGGCACGCCTGATGCGCACCACCCCTTCCTCGAGGGGCTGGCGCAGCATGTCGAGCACACCGGCGTGAAATTCAGCCATCTCATCGAGAAAGAGCACCCCGCAGTGCGCCAGGCTCACCTCACCGGGCCGTAGCGAGGCCGTCCCTCCGCCGATGATCGCCACCGCCGTGGCGCTGTGATGCGGAGCCCGCAACGGCGGACGTTCGGGGAGTCCGGTCATGCCCACCGACAGGCCCGCCGCCGAGTGGACGCGGGTCACCTCGAGCGCCTCGTCGCGACCAAGGGGAGGAAGAAGGCCGACGAGGCGCATCGCCAACATGGTCTTGCCTGAACCCGGGGGCCCGACCATCAAGAGATGGTGTCCGCCCGCGGCAGCCACTTCCACGGCGCGCCGTCCGAGCACCTGGCCCCGCACGTCGGCGAGATCCGGGACCGGTTGGACCGGGCGCGCCGCTGGGGTCAAGAACCGCACCGACATCCACGGCCGCTGACCACCCAAGGCGGCCACCACCTCCCTCAGGCTCTGGGCGGGTCGCACCACTCCCCGCGCCACCAAGGCGGCCTCGGCCGCGCACGGGACGGGTACCACCACGTTGCCGGCACTGAGGGCATCGACGAGGGGCACCACCCCGGGAACGGCCCGCAGTGACCCGTCCAGGCCGAGCTCGCCCAAAAAAGCCGCGTCCGCCACGGCATCGGGCGCGATGGCCCCGCTGGCCACCAACACCCCGATGGCGATGGGAAGGTCGAGGCCGGCCCCGGCCTTTTTGATCCCTGACGGAGCCAGGTTGACGGTGATGCGCTGCTGGGGCCACGGCAGGTTGCTCGAGAGCACGGCGGCGCGCACCCGGTCACGTGATTCGCGCACCGCCGCGTCGGGAAGGCCGACCACGGTGAAGCCGGGCAACCCCGTCGACACATGGACCTCAACGGCGACAGGGCACCCGTCGACGCCGTTGAGGGTGGCAGAAGAGATACACGCGAGCACGACAACTCCCACTGCGGCCGGCGAGCACGAAGGCTCGGGCTGATTCGAAGAGGGCCGAATATTCGTGAGGCGCCGGCCACTCAACACGCCGTGGGCACCCTACGGCGGGGGTGTGACAGTCGAACGACGCTCGACTGCGCTCGGAACGACGCTCGACTGCGCTCGACTGCGCTCGACTGCGCTCGACTGCTATTCGGGCACGTCCCAGGCCGCTACGAACGGCGCCGTGACGTCGACGCGCCGTACCCCGTTGAATCCGGCCGCGATCAGGCGACCCTCGACGTAGGAGACCACGGCGGCATCATCGCCGGGGTCGATGCCGTTGGCCCGCAACACGTCCTGGTCGATCTCCATGTAATCCCGCACCGTGCCTATCTCGTCCCATTCCGGTGATCCACCGGCGGGCTCTGAGTAGTAAATGCCCCATCGGCTTTCCTCGCGGGCGAGGCGGGCCGACGGGGCACCGGGCGGGACCAGCAGATCGATGTGGCTCACGCCAGCAACGGTACTGCCATCGGGACCACAAACCGTGTGTTGGCCATCAATGGCCCAGCGTGAGGCCCAAATTCTCAAGGGCTCCGGCTTGTCGACCGATAGAAGCGAAGCGAACCGGGGATGCCTTCGCGCCTGGGATGAGGTCATTGATGTCGGAAACTGTGCAAAGGAGTCAAGGGTCCGAGGGCGGTCGGTTCCTGGCCCGCGTCCGCATCACGTCGACTAATGCGTGGCGCTGGTTCTTTGCCCTCGAAGCGATCCTTGCCCTGATCTATTGGCCCTTCGGGTCGTCGACGAAATTGCCGGTCCTCGGCTTCCTGCCTTGGATGGAGTGGGCCGGGCAGGTGCCGGCCTGGTGCCTGCTGGGGGTCTCGGCGGTGGTGGCCGTCGCCATCGGGACCAGACATCACCGGCCCAACAAGCCCCTGGCCTGGTGGTTCGTCGGCGCCGGCGTACTCCTCTTCATCACCGGTGACACGACCTACAAGTTCTGGCACCAGATCATGGGGCAGCAGAACATCCCCTTCCCGTCATTCATCGATGCCATCTACATCACCATGTACCCGGTGCTGGCCGTCGGTCTGCTCCTGTTGGCCCGAGCCCGGGTTCCCGGCGGGGATCGCGCCAGCCTGTTGGACTCGTTGACGGTCACTCTCGGCGTGGGACTTCTGTCGTGGATCTTCCTCATCGGCCCCAACGTGCGCGCCTCAGGAGGGCTGCTCGTTCGGTTGACCGCGGCGGCCTACCCGCTCGGCGACGTTCTCGTCCTGGCCATGTTGGCGCACCTGTGGAGCGCGGGCGGGCTGCGCAACACGGCGGGCCGATTGCTCGCCATCGGTGCGGTGGGCACGCTCATCTCCGACTCGCTGTACGGACTGGCCAACCTCCATCCCAACTGGAATTGGCACGACGGCAATCCGGTCGACCTCGGGTGGATCGTCTTCTACTCGTGCTGGGGGGCCGCCGCCCTGCACCCGTCGATGAAGACCTTGTCTCAGCCACGTCCGGCCGGCCCGCCTCACACCAGTCGCGCCCGCCTGACCCTGTTGGCCGCCGCCTCTCTGGTGGCGCCGGCGGTGCTGTTGGTCGAGAGCGAACTGGGCAACCCCGTCGACGCGCCGGTCATCGCCGTGGTGGCCGGGGTGATGTTCTTCCTCGTGCTCACGCGCATGTCGGGCTTGGTGAAAGCGCACCAACAGGCCATGACCCGCGAACAAGTCCTCCGTCAAGCGTCCGCCGACTTGGTGGCCGCATCGGGTCGCGACGGGATCTATCGAGCCACCTTCCACGCCGTCAACGCGCTGGTCTCCGGGCACCGCGACATCGTGGGCGTGGCGCTGGCGGTCTCCAACGCCGATGACGGGTTGGTCATTGCCGCCCAGTCCGGTCAAGCACCCACCGACGTACTCCTGGAGCTGATCATCAGCGCGGACGTGAACGAGGCCCTGACCGAGGGAAAGGTCACCCGCAGCATTCTCGGCGGGCCAAGTTCCACCGAGACCGAGCAGTGCGCCGAACAGGTGCTCATCTGCCCATTGGTGGCCAAAGACGAGCAACACGGCCTCATGGCCATTACCAGCGTCGGGGAGCTGCCCGTCGAGCTCACCAACACCATCGAGACCTTGGCCGCCCAGGTGGGCCTGGCCCTCGACCGCGAGACTCTCACCGAGAGCTTCCACGCCCGCCGCAGCGAGGCGCGCTTTCAGACGTTGGTGCAGAACGCGTCCGACGTCATCCTCATCGCCCGGCCCGACACGACCATCACCTACCAAACACCGTCGGCCAAGAGGATCCTCGGCTACGAGCTGGGCGCATTGGAGGGGGAGCGCTTCACCGACCTCGTGCACCCCGACGATGTCGAACAGGCCCTGGCCATGTATGCCCGCGTGGCGTCCCAAGCCGGCATGTCAGCTGCCGCGCAGTGGCGGGTGCGCCATCAAGGCGGCGCCACCTTGCATGTGGAAGTGGCCGCCAACAACCTGCTGGCCGACCCCACCGTCGAGGGCATCGTCTTGACGCTGCGCGACGTGAGCGAGCGCAAGGGCCTCGAAGAAGAGCTCAAGCACCAGGCCTTCCACGACGCTCTGAGCGGTCTTGCCAACCGTGCCTTGTTCCGTGACCGCCTCGAGCACGCCTTGGCCCGTGCCGCTCGATCCCAGACGTCGCTGGCGGTGCTGTTCCTCGACCTCGACGACTTCAAACTCGTCAACGACAGCCTCGGACATGCGGCGGGGGACGACCTTCTCATCGCAGTGGGTGGGCGCCTCGTCAAGTCGCTGCGCGGCGGCGACACCGCCGCCCGCCTCGGCGGCGACGAGTTCGCCGTATTGCTCGAGGAGATCTCGAGCCCCGACGAAGTCTTCGAGATCGCCGACCGCATCATCGACGAGCTGCGCGTGCCCATGACCATCGAAGACCACGAGGTCCAGGTACGCGCCAGCATCGGGATCGCGATGAGCCCGGTGGGTGCGGAAGACCCCGCCGACCTGTTGCAGGCGGCCGACGTGGCCATGTATGCGGCCAAGGGCAGCGGCAAGGGGCGCTACGAGGTCTACGAACCGGCCTTGCAAGCGGCCATGGCCGAGCGCCTGGAGCGCACCGCCGATCTGCAGCGAGCCGTGGATCAACGGGAGTTCGTGGTCCACTACCAGCCCATCGTGAGCCTCAAAGGCGACAAGACCGTCGGTGTGGAGGCCCTGGTGCGCTGGGAGCACCCTCAGCGTGGCCTGCTCCTGCCGAAGGACTTCATTCCTCTGGCCGAAGAGACAGGGTTGGTCATCCCCTTGGGGCGGTGGGTGCTCGATGAAGCGTGCCACCAGGCCCGTCAGTGGCAACTCGAACATGATCTCGCCCGGCGACTGCGCATGAGCGTCAACGTCTCGGCTCGGCACTTCCAGCACGACGGCCTGGTGGCTGACGTGTCCAACGCGCTGCAGAAAGCCGACCTCGACCCCTCGAGCCTGGTGCTCGAGATCACCGAGAGCGTGCTTGTCCAAGACGCCGATTCGGTAATCGCTCGCATGCTCGAGCTCAAACTGCTCGGCGTGGCCTTCGCCATCGACGATTTCGGCACCGGGTACTCCTCGTTGAGCTATCTGAAGCGCTTTCCCATCGACATCCTCAAAGTCGACAAATCCTTCGTCGACGACGTCGGTGACGCGCCTGACGACGGTGCGCTGGCCCGTGCCATCGTGCAGCTCGGCAACACCTTGAACCTCGAGACCATCGCCGAGGGCATCGAGAGCGAACCCCAGATCGAGGGACTGCGCGCCCTTGGTTGTGACTTGGCGCAGGGCTTCTTCTTCGCCAAACCACTCCCGGCCGAAGGTATCAGTGAGCTTCTGGCCGAGCTCACGTCGGCAGGCTTCTTGCCCATCGCCGACATGCGCAACAAGGAAACGGAACCCGTGCAATGAACGGCCATTCGCCCTCCAACGTTGGCGGCAACGGATATGGCGCCGGGGCCTCGGTGGACCTCGCCGACTACGGCGTAAAAGGCCAGCGCTCCCGCCTTGACCGGCGCCTCGAGGACCTCGAACGCCTGACAGTGTCGCACCCGATGATGGATGCCGTCATCGACGAAGTGCGCGGCAGGCGCATCCGTATCGGCGATCACTGGTTGTGCGATTTCGCCTCGTGCAACTACCTGGGCTTCGACCTCCACCCCGAGATCATCGACTCCGTCCACGCCGAGCTGTGTCGCTGGGGTACGCACCCGAGTTGGTCGCGCCTGCTGGGCAACCCCCGGCTCTATGTCGATATCGAAGACCAGCTCACCGAACTGGTCGGCGCCCCCGACACGCTCGTGTTGCCCACCATCACGCTCATCCACGCGTCGGTGATCCCGGTATTGGCCGGCGACGGCGTCGTCATGATCGACGCCCAGGCCCACAAGACGCTCTACGAGGGAGCCGCCATCGCCCGAGGAGCCGGGGCGACCCTGCTTCGGATCCGGACCAACGACACGGATCACCTCGAAGAGACGCTGCGGTCCTTGCCACCGGGCCAGCCGCGCCTGTTTTGCATGGACGGCGTCAACTCCATGACGGGCAACGCCCCCGATCTGCCCACCTACGCCCGCATCTGCCGCGAGTACGACACGGTGCTCTACGTCGACGACGCCCACGGATTCGGGGTGATCGGTGAGTCTCCGACCGCCGCTATGCCTTACGGTCAGCGCGGCAACAGCATCGTCCGCTACTTCGAGGAGTCCTACGACAACGTCGTCCTCGTGGCCGGCTTCTCCAAGGCCTACTCGTCGCTGCTGGCGTTTTTGGCCCTGCCCACCGCCCTGAAGAACCACCTCAAGGTGGCGGCGTCGCCGTACCTCTATTCAGGGCCCTCGCCCACGGCGTCCCTGGCCACCGTCCTGGCCGGCTTCCGGGTGAACGAAACCCAAGGCGAGGCGCTGCGGCAGTCGCTCTACGCCAAGACGACGCGAGTGCTCGACCGGGTCAGCGAGCTCGGATTGCGCACGCTCAACACCTCTGGTCTTCCCATCATCGAGCTGCCGCTCGGATACGACGACGACATCGACGAGGTGGGGCGGTTCCTCTTCGACCGAGGGATCTACGTCACCTTGGCCGCCTATCCCTTGGTGCCCAAGTCCCAAGTCGGCTTTCGGATTCAGGTGACCGCCGCCAACGGTGACGATGAAATCGAGCAGCTCAACGAGGTCCTTGGTGAGCTCGCCACATGCTTCGACATGCAGCGGCCACCGACCACCGACTGAGCCAGAGCCTGCCCATGGGGCTCACCGCACCGCTTCGCCAACGGAATTTCCGCCTGTTGTGGACGGGCATGGCCGTCTCGCTGCTCGGCGACGGCGTCTTCATCGTGGCTGTGGCCTGGCAGGCCTATGCGCTTGTCGACCGGGTCTCCACTTTGGCCTACATCGGCTTGGCCGCCTCGTTGCCCCAGGTGATCCTCCTGCCCGTGGGCGGCGCCGTGTGCGACCGCATTTCTCGACAAAGTGTCTTGTTCTGGGCGGACGTGGCGCGCGCCATCGCCGTGGCCGTGGTGGCCACCTTGGCCGTCGTCGGCGAGCTGCACCTTCTCGAGCTCTACGTCGCGAGTGCGGTGATCGGCATCGCCACCGCGTTCGCATCCCCGGCGCTCGACGCCTTGGTCCCCCAACTGGTCACGGCAGACGAGCTCACCCAAGCCAACGCCATCGACCAATTCGTCAGGCCCGTCAGCATCCAACTGGCCGGCCCGGCGTTGGGTGGCATCGCCGTTGCCGTGGTGCACCCGGCCGGTGCCTTCTGCATCGACGCGCTGACCTTCGCGTTCTCCGCTTTGTGTGTGACCCACATGACCCGGGTTCGACAAAAGGTGGGGCGAACTCGCAATCCCCTCGGGCACGACGTGCTCGAAGGCCTGCGCTATGTGCGTCGTCACGTCTGGCTGTGGGGCACCTTCCTTTCGGCCACCTTCACGTACCTCTTGTTCATCGGGCCCACCCAGGTGCTGCTCCCATACATCGTGCGTAACTCGCTGCACCAAGGAGCCTCCACCTACGGTGAAATCCTCGCTGTCGGTGGCGTCGGTGCTTTGGCTGGCGCCTTGCTGATGAGCCGGGCGCGCGAACCTCGCCGCCCGTTGACCTGGATCTATCTCTGGTGGGCAGTGGCCACCCTGGCCGTGGCCGGATACGGCGTCGCCACCGGGGCCTGGGGGCTGGCCCTGGCCGCGCTGGTGGTCAACGGGGCCGAGGCGGTCGGCGCCGTTGTATGGGCCACCGTCAAGCAACGGCACGTGGAGAACTCCATGCTCGGGCGCGTCTCGAGCATCGACTGGTGTGTCTCGACCGCCTTGTTGCCGCTGAGCTACGCCATCACAGCGCCGATCGCCCACGCGCTGGGAGCCCGCACCACCCTCGTGCTGGCGGGCACCCTTGGCGCCATCGTGACACTGGGCTTTCTCTTCCTTCCTGGCATGCGACTGGAGACAGACGTCGCCATGTCCTCACCGGATCGTTCTGACCATGCCAAGCGCGGCCGCGCCACGTTGCCACGCGGCGCCCGATTGGTCATGCCTCGCGCCCTGAGTACGTCTCGCCATGCCCGCCACGCTCGTCACAAGATCATGCCCAGACCCCGCGTCGACGCTGTACCGAGCGCGGCCGCGACCACGCTCAGCGCCCCCGTGTCGGCGGTCGCACCGACGCCCCCGCGGGCACCGACGGTCGCGGCGGCTCCGACTGCGCCCGACGAGACACGCGACTGGGCGGAGGAGGCGGCGCAGGCCATGGCGAGAGCCCGGTCGGCCGACACCCCCGACGCGTGGCACGAAGCAGCTCGAATCGCTGACGTCGTGCTGGATCTGACTCGCACCATGCACGTGGCAGCCGACACCAACCGACGGGCTCAGGAAAAAGCCGATGCCGCCTTGCGCGCCGCCGAAGAAGCCCACGTCACCGCGCAAAGGGCGGCCGGAGCCAGCGTGAGGGCACAGGCGCAAGCCGACGCCGCGCTGCGCGCCGCCGAGGAAGCCCGGATCACGGCGGAGGCGGCGGCCGAAGCGGCCGCCGGTGCCAACCGCCGAGCACGAGATCTCGAAGAGGCCGTGGCGGCCGCCCTGGTCGCCAACACCCCAGAGACCTGGAACCAGGCCTACCAACTGGCGGCCGCCAGCTGAGAATGGCACCACCGCCCAGCCTCAAGTGCCGGTGCCTTCGCGCCGAAGACAACCCCAGTGGACAGTTCACCCCGGATGCTCTTCCGAAGTCAGGATGCCGCCTACGTGCAGGCGGTGGTGGCCCAAGGGGCCTGGTCGGATCGCGACGGCACCGAGTACGAGGTGACGGCGGTGACCGAGGGCCCCGACCCCCAGCGACCGTGGGTCATCCAGTGGGCGGTACGCGGCACCAAGAAGTGACAAACGAGCCCCCCGGGCGTGCCCCGGCCCGGGCGGCGTCGCCGCGCTGAGCCCGCTCGGCTACCGCCCCTCAAAGCGGGGCTCTCTCTTTTCGACGAAGGCCCGCATGGCTTCGGCGGTGTCCTCGGAGACGAAGTTGATCGTCTGGCAGCGCGCTTCGTCCTCCAGAGCCTGGGCCATGGACACGTTGATGCCGTTGTCGAGAAGTGACTTCGTCATCGACAACGCCAAAGGGGGGCCCGCGGCGAGACGGCGAGCCCACTGGTCGACGAACGAGTCGAGCTCGTCATCGTCGACGACACGGTTGAGAAGTCCGTACGCATCCGCCTCGTCGGCCGACAACATGTCGGCGAAATAAGCGATCTCCTTGGCCTTGTGCAAGCCGATCAGCCGAGGCAGCAACCAGGAGGCGCCCCCGTCGACCGATAGGCCGCGACGCGAGAAGATCTCCGACAGTCGCGCACTGCGACACGCCACCGTCAAGTCGCAACCCAGCGCCATGCTGCAGCCCGCCCCCGCCGCCACGCCGCCGATCTTGGCGATGGTCGGTTGCGGCAGCGCGTGCAGCGCCAGCATGACCTGACCGAAGGTGCGCATGCGGACGATGTGCGGATCGGTGGGGTCTCCGCTCACTCCGCCCGGGTCGGTGATGTCGGCTCCCGAGCAAAAGGCGCCGCCCGCTCCGGTGAGCACCAGCACACGATCGTCGGTGCGCCGGGCCACCTCGTCAAAAGCCGAGCGCAGCTCCTGCCACATGAGGCCATTGCCGGCGTTTTTGCGTTCGGGACGGTTCATGGTCACCGTCACCACACCGTCGGCGCGATCTATCAAAATCGTCTCGGGGCTCACCGGAACACCCTAGCCAGCCACATAGGGGCGCTCCCCCATCGAGGTCACCCGAAGGCGTTTTCGATCACCTCAACCTGGAGCCCTCCCCGGCCATCCGCGGTGACGCCGGCCACGTCGAAGCGCACCGAGGGCGCGCCCGGTTGTCCCGAGGCCCGTCGTTGCGCCAACCATCGTCCCGCCAGGCGCCGCAGCTTGCGCTGCTTGAGCCCCGTGACGGCCTCGAACGGCGTCCCGAAACGATCCGACAGGCGCGTCTTGACCTCACAAATGACGACGGTGGTGCCGGTGCCGTCCACCACCACCAAGTCGAGCTCGCCGTCGGCGCAGCGCCAGTTACGCGCCAGCACCCGCCATCCTCGAGCCTCGTACCACTGGGCGGCCGCGAGCTCACCTCGAGCGCCCAGATCCTGGCGGCGCGCTGGCACGGCGGATCAGGCGTCTTGCTCGGGCAGCCGCTCGATGTTGACGTCCCGAAAGGTGAGTACCCGCACACTCGGGACAAACCGTGCCGGACGGTACATGTCCCACACCCATGCATCAGTGAGCTCGAGCTCGATACACGTCGGGGCCTGGGCGTCTCGGACGGTGACCTTCACCTCGTTGGCCAGGTAGAAACGACGCTCGCTCTCGACCACATAGCGAAAGAGCGGGAGCACGGTTCGGTACTCCTGGACTAAGGCCAGCTCGATCTCGGCCTCGTAGCGTTCGAGATCCTCTTCGCTCATCGTCCCCGCCCGCCGAGCACCGGCCCGGAAGTCCCGCACCGCAATGGGGCCGTCCGCTTTCCCTGAAGGAACCTGGTGCAGATCCGTTCCATGGGCAATTTCACGATACCTCGCCCATTCTCCTTAGAGGCCCGATCGGCCCACCGTCCAGGCCCATTTCCCCACAAAACACCCCCTGGGCCGGTAGCGTGGGTGTGGTCGACACCGACGAGGGAGAGCTGCGATGAGCGACGTATCGCAAGGTCCGGGTTGGTGGATCGCCTCGGACGGGAAGTGGTATCCGCCTGAGCAGCAGCCCGGGTACGCAGCGGCCACCCCGCCCCAGAGCCCCTACGGTGCGGCCGCCCCGCCCGCCATGGCCTACGGCTATGTGCCCGGCCCCGTCGACAGCCGAGGTCGACCCATCGCCGAGTGGTGGGAACGCCTGGTGGCGGCACTCATCGACGGGGTCATGTTCGGTGTCGTCTACTGGATCCTGCTCGCCATCGTGGTCAGCTCCTCGATCGGATCGCACAGCTTCACCCACTTCGGCGTCAAGCTGTGGCTGGTGCAAGTCGTCATCGCGGCCATCTTCATCGGCTACTTCGCCGTGCTCGAGGGCAGTGAACGGGGCCAATCGGTAGGCATGATGGCGCTCGGTATCGCCGTGCGTGACGCGGCGGGAGGTGGAGCCATCGGCCCCCAGCGCGCCGGCATTCGCAAGGCGATCCTCTATCCGGGCATCGTGCTGGTGGTCATCCCGTTCGTCGGCGGCTTTCTGGTGCTGATCGCCGAGATCTGGACGGTGGTGTGCGGACTGTCGCCGCTGTGGAACCCCAATCGCCAGGGCTACCACGACATCTCGCAGAAGACCCTCGTCGTCAAGGTCCGCTGACCGACACCAAGTCAGGCCGCAGGCGCCCACGGCACCCGCCGGACGTCACGCCTTCTGGTAGGGCTGGCGCTTCTCTTTGATCTTGGCGGCCTTCCCGACGCGACCACGCAAGTAGTAGAGCTTGGCTCGTCGCACGTCGCCTCGGACGACCACCTCGATCTTGGCCAAGATCGGTGAGTGAACGGGAAAGGTGCGCTCGACGCCCACACCGAAGCTCACCTTGCGAACGGTGAAGGTCTCGCGAGCTCCGGACCCCTGGCGTCTGATGACGGCTCCCTGGAACACCTGCACGCGCTCACGCGTACCTTCCACCACCCGAACGTGCACCTTCAACGTGTCACCGGGGCGAAAGTCCGGAACGTCGTCTCGGAGGAAATCGCGATCGACGATATCGGTGGAATTCATGGCGGGTCCCTTCGCGGGTGATCTCCGAGCGTCCCCGGGAGGATCTACCGGGCTGCCGGCACCTACCGGCAGTGGCTGCCGGAGTTTCCGGAAGGGGCAAGGATAGCCGCCGACGAGCAGGGCGTGCGCACCCGGGCCGGCCCCGGCGAGCTCTCAGGCGTCGTCGAGTGTCTCCACCAGGCGGCGCTCGTCGTCAGTCAGGCCGCCCCGGGCTTCGACCAGGTCCGGGCGCCGGTCGAGGGTTCGCCGCAGCGCCATGGCCCGACGCCAGCGTGCGATCTGGCCGTGGTCACCTGTGCGCAGCACGGCGGGAACCTCCCACCCTCGAAAGGAGGCCGGCCGGGTGTACTGCGGGTACTCGAGCAAGCCGGATCCGAAGCTCTCGTCCTGCGCCGACTGCTGGTTGCCCATGACTCCGGGCAACAACCGGGTCACGGTTTCCACCACCACCAGGGCCGCCGTCTCGCCGCCGGCCACCACGTAGTCACCGATCGACAGCTCGCCATCCACCAAATGGTCCGCCACCCGCTGGTCCACGCCTTCGTAGCGGCCACAAAGCAGGGAGAATCCGCCGTCGGGCTCACCGGCCAAGGCGGCCATCTGCTCCGCCATGGCTTGGTCGAAGCGCCGCCCCCCGGGCCCGAGGATGTACAGCGGCCGAGGAGGAGTCGCCGCCTCCACTGCCGCGAAGATCGGCCCCGGGGAGAGCACCATGCCTGGGCCTCCGCCGAATGGAGTGTCGTCCACGGACCGGTGCGCGTTGTCGGCGTGGGCGCGCAGGTCGTGCACGCGCAGATCGAGGAGCCCACCGTGGCGGGCTTTGCCCAACAGCGACCCCGAGCAGAAGTGCTCGAGGAGCTCGGGGAAGATCGTGAAGAGGTCGACTCTCATTCGTCGGGTTTGGCACTCAGTTCGATGAGGCCGGCCGGAATGTCCACCAGCACCTGACCGGGACGGTGCTCCATGATGAAACGCACCGGAATCAGGGCGCCACCCTCGAGCTCGAGCAGATCGCTGGCGGGATTCGAGAGCACCGAGGTCACTTTCCCCAAGTGCTTGTGCGTAGCGGCCTCGACGACGTCAGATCCCACCAACTGGTGGACCCACAGAGCTTCGCCGTCCTCGATGGGAGCCGCTCGTAGGCGGGTGCCGACCAAATCCTCGGCCGCCTGGCGGCCGCTCACCTCCGCAAAGGTGACGATCCAGCGCTTGCCGAAGGGGCGAGAGCGCTCGATGCACAACTGGCCCGTTTCGGTGGCGAAGCAGGCTCCCGCCACCGAACGTTCGGATCGGTTGCTCACGAGGTCCACCACGACTTCACCGCGCAGCCCATGGGGACGGATTACCCGTCCGACCTCGAGCATCGACTCGTAGCCCTGAGGCGGCCCCGACGAACGCGGCGCGTCGTCAGTCGTCGACGAAGTCGAGTCGTCGTCAGTCGTCGACGAAGTCGAGTCGTCGTCAGTCGTCGACGAAGTCGAGTCGTCGTCAGTCGTCGACGAAGTCGACGTTGGTATCCACTCCGTCGCGTGACCCGGCCACCCGCACCAAGGTCCTGATGGCCTGAGCGACGCGACCTCGTCGCCCGATCATGCGGCCCATGTCGCCGGGGGCGACGTGAATGCGGAATCGAACGGAGCGCCCGACATCGTCGGTCTCGACGACGACTGAATCGGGATCCGTGGCAATGGAACGAGTGATGTAGTCGAGCACGGCGCGCGCCGTGCCACCCTCGACCCGGTTGCCGGCCATGTCATCGAGATCCACGAAGTCCTCGTCGTTGCCGTCATCGTCGACGTCATCGTCGACTTCGTTGCCGTTGCCGTTGTCGAGGTCCGCGTCCACCGACCCATCGGCCCCCGCGTCGCTCACTTCGACGCCGCCGGCTTGAACTCGTCCCAGGCTCCCGACGTGTGCAGCAGCTTCTCGACCCGCTCGGTTGGTTGGGCGCCTTGGCGGAGCCACTTCAGGGCTTTGGCGTTGTCGATCTCGACGATGGCGTTGGGATCGGCTGTCGATCGGCCACGCGGTGCGTAGATGCCCACGATCTCGATGAAACGCCCGTCGCGCGGCGAACGGCTGTCGGCGGCCACCACTCGGTACGTCGGTTGCTTCTTCTTGCCCATCCGCATGAGGCGGAGCTTTACGGCCACGACGGGATTCCTGCTTTCTTCGGGTGCTCGGCGGCAATCGTGCACGCCGGCCATCTATTTTGCCCTGTTCGAAGGGTAGAGGTGAAACCAGCCCAACTTTGGCTACCGGTTTCGCCCCTTTTCACCCGCTTTGGGAGTGACTCGGCCGCCCTTCTTCTTCTTTCCCTGACGGGCCGCGCCTGCGCCCGGTGTGCCTCGAAGCGCAGCTCCGGCTGGTCGCCCGAGGTCTTCGAGCCCGCCGCGTGAGCCCCGCCCTTGGCCGACCGGATCCGGCAATCCTGCCAAGAGGTTTTCGTCGGAGCCCGCCGCCCGAGCATTCAGCTCGGCCATGGCGTCGGCGATCTTGGCCCCCTTGCCCCCGCCGAGCAGGCCTCCGAGCATTCCCGGCGACTTCATCAGCTGCTGGGCGTCTTTGAACTGCCGAAGCAGCTGGTTCACCTCCTGGGTGGTGGTACCGCTCCCCCGGGCGATGCGCGACCGGCGCCCCCCGTCGATGAGAGATGGCTCGGCTCGTTCGCCGGGCGTCATCGACCGGATGATGGCTTCGACCTGGCCGATCTGACGGTCGTCGATGGCCGCGTTGGCCCCCTTCAGCTCCTTGGGCACTCCCGGCAGCAGCGACAGGATGCCCCCCAGCGATCCCAGCTTCTTGACCTGCTGTAACTGGCTCAGGAAATCCTCGAGCGTGAAGCGCCCTTCGAGCATCCGGGCGGCGCCCTGCTGGGCGACGTCGCGATCGAATTCGCGTTCGGCTTGTTCGATGAGGCTGAGCACGTCCCCCATGCCGAGAATGCGACTCGCCATGCGATCTGGATAGAACTGGTCGAAGTCCGCCAGCCGTTCACCGGTCGACGCGAAGGCGATGGGACGGCCCACGACGTCCTTGACGCTCAAGGCAGCTCCACCTCGAGCATCACTGTCGAGCTTGGTGAGGATGACGCCGTCAAGGTTCAAGGTGCGATGGAACGCTTCGGCGGTGGTCACGGCGTCTTGACCGGTCATGGCGTCGATGACCAAGAACGTGTAGTGAGGGGAAAGCGCGCCGGCAATCCTGCCGACCTCGTCCATGAGCTCTTCGTCGATGGACAGACGTCCGGCGGTGTCCACGATGAGGATGTCTCGACCGAGGCGCTGCGCCTCACGGAGTCCGGCCCCGGCCACGGCCACGGGGTCGCTGGGCTCGCTGAACATGGGCACGCCGGCCTGCCCGGCGAGCACGCGTAGCTGCTCGACGGCGGCAGGACGCTGCAAGTCGGCTCCGACCAACAACGGGTTGCGTCCCTGTTGACGGAACCAACGCGCCAGCTTGGCCGCCGTGGTGGTCTTGCCTGATCCTTGCAGGCCGGCCAGCAACACAACGGTCGGAGGCGTGGACGCGTACTTGATCTTGAGCGCTTCACCGCCGAGTACGGCGATGAGTTGTTCGTGCACGGCCTTAACGACTTGCTGACCGGGGCTCAGGCTCCGCGACAGCTCCACCCCCACCAGCCGCTCACGTACGGCGTCGACGAAGCCCCGCGCCACGCCGATGTCCACATCGGCCTCGAGCAGCGCCGTGCGTATCTCGCGCAGCGCCTCGTCGACATCCGCGTCGGCCAGGCGGCCGCGGCTACGCAGGCGCCCGAGGATCCCCTCGAGCCGATCGGAAAGGGTGTCGAACATGGGATCTTGAGGCTACCGGAGCCACCGCGGCCCGCCACACCGCCAACCTCAGTCGAACAGCGCGTCCACGAAGTCCGCCGCGTTGAAGGCGATGAGGTCGTCTTGCCCTTCGCCGATCCCGACGAGCTTCACGGGAAGACCCAGCTCCCGCTGGATGGCCACCACGATCCCGCCTTTGGCCGACCCGTCGAGCTTGGTGAGCACGACGCCGGTCACCCCGGCGGCATCGAGGAACTGGCGGGCTTGGACGAGCCCGTTTTGGCCGGTGGTGGCGTCGAGCACCAGCAACACCTCGGTCACTCGTCCCGGGGGTCGCTCGGCGACACGGCGAATCTTCTTGAGCTCCTCCACCAGGTTCACCTTGGTGTGCAAGCGGCCGGCGGTATCGGCCAGCACGAGGTCCTGTCCGCGAGCCGCCGCCCGTTGGACGGCGTCGAAGACCACGGCACTGGGGTCGGCATTCTCGGCCCCCCGCACGATGTCGACGCCGGCTCGATCCGCCCAGGTGGTGAGCTGCTCGGATGCGGCGGCACGAAAGGTGTCGCCGGCGGCCATGACCACCGTCCGGCCCTCGGCCACCTGACGTCGAGCAACCTTGCCGACGGTGGTGGTCTTGCCCACACCGTTGACCCCCACGAACAGCCACACGTTGGTGGCACCGGGCTCAAAGGTGAGCTCGGTGCTCCCGGCTCCCTCCATCGAGCGGCGCAACTCCTCGCGCAAGGCGGCGATCACCGCATCGGGGCCGACCACATCCCCGCTGCGCACGCGGCTGCGCAGGCCCTCGAGGAGGGCGCCGGTGGTGGCCACCCCGACGTCGGCGCGCAGCAGCGCCTCTTCGAGATCGTCCCAAGTCTGGTCGTCGATCGACGCACGTGCCCGCAGCGCCCGCACGTACCCGGAGAACAGCCCCCGGGTCTTGCCCATGCGGTCTTTGAGCTCAGGTGGCCGGCTGGCGACCTTCGGCTCCTCGACACCGGCGCGAGTTTCGGTCTCGACGGGCGCCGCGCGGGGCAGGCGAGGGGGGGCAAGGTCGACCCCGCCGTCGGTCGTCGGTGATGGGGGCGCATCGACCGGTGCGGTCGGCGGCGGTGACGAGGGACCCGCACCTCGACGCCGCCTGGGGATGAAGAGAGCGAGGCCGCCGCCGAGGACGACGACAACGACGGCGAGAACGATCCAAAGGGCGAGCATGGCCTGCGCAGCCTACCGAGCCGTCACCGCGCTCCGGCGCTGGCGCGCCCCGATCAAAGGGACCTTCAGAGCTCGGCTGGCGCGGCGGCCTGGTCGTCGCTTTGGCGCCGCACCTTCTGACTCACGACCTTCGACGAGCCGTCTGGTGTCATGGTCACGCCATAGAGCGCGTCAGCCGCCTCCATGGTGCGTTTTTGGTGACTGACGATGACGAGCTGAGCCTCGTCACGAAATTCGTGCAGCAAGTCTAAGAACCGGTGCAGGTTGACGTCGTCAAGGGCCGCTTCGACCTCGTCCATCAAATAGAACGGTGACGGTCGGCTCCGGAACACGGCGAAGAGGAAGGCCAGCGCCACCAGCGACCTCTCACCGCCCGACAGCAAGGACAGCTTGCGGACGTTCTTCCCCGCCGGACGCGCCTCGACGTCGACGCCCGTGTTGAGCAGGTCGGTGGGCTCGGTCATTTCGAGGCGTCCGGTGCCACCGGGGAACAGCGCACCCACCAGCACCTGAAAGTGCTCGTTGACATCCGCGAAGGCTTCCGCGAACAACCTGATGATCTCGTCGTCGACGACCCGGATCACCTGGTGCAACTCGCGGCGCGCCCGGCGCA
Organism: uncultured Acidimicrobiaceae bacterium; assembly: GCA_963793645.1. Lineage (GTDB taxonomy): Bacteria > Actinomycetota > Acidimicrobiia > Acidimicrobiales > UBA8190 > CAWCAW01. The sequence continues at coordinate 76,655 of CAWCAW010000007.1, forward strand.
CGTCCTCGACCTGCTCTTCGAGGAATCGGTGGCGTTCTTCGAGGGTGCCGAGCTCTTCGAGGGCAAGCGGGTTGACCGGCCCGAGCGAATGCAGCTCCTGTTCCACGGCCGAAGCACGAGCCCCGGCGTCGACTCCTTCGGGAAGCTCGGGGCATGGCGATGCGAGGGCTTCGGCGGGCTCGCAACCCAGCTCCCGGCGCAACGCCTCGACGGCCGACTCGTGGCGCACGCCCGCTTCGGCCAGTTCGAGCTCGAGGCGCTGCAGGGTGTCGCGGTTGGCGGCCATGCGTTTATCGGTGTCGGCCCGCCGCACCCGCAAGGACTCCAGGCGCTGACCGCCGGCACGAAGGTCGTCGAGCTGGCGGGCCCGCAATTCTTGCAGACGCTCGAGAAGGCCGCCCAGGCGCAACGCGTGCCCGTCGAGAAGATCGTGCAGTCGCTCCACGGCGGTGGCGTCGGCCTCCAGGCGCCGCCGGCGCTCCCCGGCATGCGCTCGTTCGGCGGCGTGGCCTTCCAACCGACGCTCGACGTCGCCCAGGCGGGTGGCCAGCAACGCCTGGCGCTCGGCCAGCCCGGCCGCCTGGACCTCGAAGTCTCGGCGACGCGTGGTCACCTCCACTCGGCGTTCCTCGAGCCGCCGGCGCGCCGAGTCGGCCTCCGACAGCCGGCCCCCGGCCGCCCGCGCCGCGGCCTCCAGGCCGGGCAGCTGCTGCTCGAGCTCGGACAGATGCGCGCTGTCGCGCTGCAGGCGCTCCGACACCCCGGTGCGGTGGCGCACGGCCTCTGACCACTCTTGGTGCAGAACCTCACGCTCGGATTCGAGCCGTCGCAACGCACTGTCGAGGGCGAGGCGCCGACCGGCGACCCGCTCGACGTCGCGCTCGGCCTCCAGCGCCAGCGCTCGAGCTTCCTCCAAGGCGGCGCGGGCCGCCTCGGCGTCGGTGGCGGCCTTGTCGGCCTGAGTGATGGCGTCGGCCGCCTCGATCCGAGCCGCTTCGGCGGCCGCCTCGGCGGCGGGAGCGGCGCCGGCGTGCAAAGTCCACCCCGATGATCCGAACCGGTCGCCGTCCTCGGTCACCACCACCAGGTCCGGACGCTGCAGCACCAGGTCGATAGCCGAGCGCCACCCTCCTCGGACAGCCACGGCGTCGCTCAACAATCGGTCGAGCACGCCCGCCACCGCCGCCCGCGGCGAGCGGACGTGGCGTCGCACGGCCTCGGTGCCGTCGGGGAGATCGGACAGCTCCGGTGCCGGGGTGCTGGGCCGATTCGAATCGAGGGTGAGAACCGTACCCACCACATCGCCGTCGGCCAATCGGGCCAGCGCGGCGCGCGCCGCGGTGTCGCCTTCGACCACGATGGCGGCCAGCGCACCCCCGACGGCCGCCTCAAAGGCGGGTTGCCACCCGGCGTCCACCTCGACGAGGTCCCCCAGGGCGCCCACCACTCCCGCCATGCCGGCCAGAGCTTCTGCTCCGGTGCTGCCTCGAGCCTCATCGGCGGCCCGGCTCAGTGCCTCGGCGCGCGCCTCGAGTCGATGCCGGCGTCCGTCCGCGTCTCGTCGGGCCGCCTCCGCCGCTCGCAGTGTGCCCACGGCGTCACCAGCCCGTCGGCCGGTGTCGTCACGGTGCTGCTGGAGGCGGGGCCCGTCGCCGTCGAGCGCGGTCAGCTCGTCGGAGAGCTCGGTACCTTCGTCGTCAAGGGTGCTCCGACGTCGCTCGACGGTGGCCAGCAGCTCATCGAGACGCTGCAGCCCGGATCGGTCGCGTTCCAAGGCGGCGCCCAGGGGCTCGAGTTGGCCCCGGGCCAGCGCGAACGCCTCCTCGGCTCCTCGAAGCCCGGCCAGGTCGGAGAACATCGTTTCATGGGCACTCAGGGCGCCGGCCAGCTCCCGCTCGGCCTGCGCCACATCGGCTGACAGCGGAGCCAGCGCGCCCTGGGCGGCGGTGGCCTCCTCGAGCTCGGCGTTCAAACGAGCCGAATCGGATTCGAGGGATGACACCACGTCGATGTCGGCGGCGGCGTCGAGGGCGAGGCCGAGCGAGCGGCGGCGCTCGACGAGCACCCCACCAAGACCCCGGCACCGCTCCACCAGTCCCTGCACCCGGGTAAGGGCCACCACCAGGTCGTCCTCGCGGCGAGCCGACAGCTCGGCGGCGGCCTCGTCAGCAGCGGCGTCGAGCTCCACGATGGCGGCGCGCAGCTGGCCCTCCTCGACGCGCAGACGATCGCGCTGGGTCGATCCGCTGCGCCGGCGCTCGTCGAAGGCGGCCAGCTCGCGGCCCACGAGGTACAGCCGCAAGGCCCGCAGTTCCTCGGCCAACGAGGCATGGGAGCGGGCCGCGCTGGCCTGGCGCTCGAGGGGCCGCATCTGGCGACGGACCTCGCGCAGCAGGTCCCCCAGGCGGTCGAGGTTTTCCTCGGTAGCGGCCAGGCGCCGTTCGGAGCGTTCCCGGCGACGTCGATGCTTCAAGACACCGGCGGCCTCCTCGATCACCGCCCGGCGGTCCTCGGGGCGTGCATTGAGAATGGCGTCGAGCTGGCCCTGGCTGACGATGACGTGTTGTTGGCGCCCCACTCCGGAGTCCGACAGCAACTCCTGGACGTCAAGGAGACGGCAGGGTTGCCCGTTGATGGCGTACTCACTGTCGCCAGAGCGAAACAGCGTGCGCGTGATGGTGATCTCGGCCAGCCCCCCCGGAAGGTGGCCGGCGCGGTTGTCGATGGTGAGCGAGACCTCGGCGCGCCCCAGTGCGGGGCGATCCGCCGATCCCGCGTAGATGACGTCCTCCATCTTCGACGACCGCACCGTGCGCGGACCTTGGGCGCCAAGCACCCACGCCACGGCGTCTACGACATTGGACTTGCCGCTGCCGTTGGGACCGACAACGACGGTCACCCCCGGCTCGAGCTGCAGTGTCGAGGCGTCAGCGAAAGATTTGAAGCCCTTGAGGGTGAGCGACTTCAGGAACACCGGGGGTCACCCTAGCGGTCGCCTCATGTGAAGCGGGGATGCGCAGTCCTGACCGTATTCAGATCTGCCGCGCCTACTCAGATCTGACAGGGCCCGCTCAGATCTGACAGGGCCCGCTCAGATCTGACAGTGCTCGCAGAGAAAGGCCGAGCGCCCGTTGACCTTGACCCTGACGATCGAGTTGCGGCAGCGGCGACAGGCCAGGCCCTCACGGTCGTACGCCTGGTGCTGGCCTTGGTAGTCGCCGACGGCCCCGAAGAGGTCACGGTATTGCTCGTCGGCCAGAGAAGAGCCTCGGGCTTTGACCGCCTCGGTCAGGGTCTCGACCATGGCGCGGTACAAGCGCCTGATCTCCTGGGCGCTGAGCGAATCCGAGAGGCGGTCATAGCGAAGGCCCGCCGCGAAGAGGATCTCGTCGGAGTAGATGTTGCCGATGCCGGCCACGAACTTCTGGTCCATGAGCAGCGCCTTGAGCGCGGTATGCCGATCGGCCAGCAACTGGCCGAACTTCGCCCAGCTCATGACGTCCTCAAAGGGGTCGAAACCCAGGTGGGCGAGCTCGGGCACCTCGGTGTCGATGTCAGCGGTGGCGGCCACGAAGAGCTCCCCGAAAGTCCGGGGGTCGACGAATCGCAGCTGGCCTCCCTGGGTGAAGGTGATGACGACGTGGGTATGGCGTTCGAGCGGATCCTTGGGGCCCTTGGCCCGCAGGAGCTGACCGCTCATCCCCAAATGGACCACCAAGACGTCATCGCCGTCGAGGCCGACGACAAGGTATTTCCCGGCCCGGCGAATGGTCGTCACCCGTCGCCCCTCGAGTCGCTCGATGAAGTCAGAGGGGATCTTGTGCCGGCGGATCGACCGTTGGCCCGTGACCTCGACCGTTTTTATCCGGCGCCCGACGACCTCCTTTTCGAGGTCTCGGCGGATCGTCTCGACTTCGGGCAACTCAGGCATGGTGAAGCTCCAACGCGTCAGTGTCGGCGACGACGAGCACATCCCAGGCGGCACGCGCCGCGGCCTGTTCGGCGTCTTTTTTGGAACGGCCTTCGCCTTCGCCCACGGCCTGGCCGGCCACCAGCACGCGCGCCGTGTAGTGACGGGCGTGGTCAGGGCCGACTCCTCGCACGTCGTAGTGGGGCAGCACGCCCGAGCCATGGATCACAAGCTCCTGAAGACGCGTCTTGAAGTCCTCGGCACCCGGCCCCGCCGCCGCGCCCGTGATGCGATCGCTGAGCATCCCGAGCACCAGTCGCGAGGCGGCCACGAACCCCCCGTCGATGTATACGGCGCCAATGAGCGCTTCGACCGTATTGGCCAGGATGGACGCCTTGTGGCGGCCCCCCGACGCGTCCTCGCCCCGGCCGAGCAAGAGCACGGGGCCGATGTCGAGCTCGCCGGCCAGCTCAGCGAGCACGGTGGTGTTCACCACGGCGGCGCGCACTTTGGCCAACGCTCCTTCGGGCATGTCGGGGTAGGAACGAAAACAGTGCTCGGCTACGACCAGTCCGAGCACGGCGTCACCGAGGAATTCCAACCGCTCGTTGGATGGTTGTCCTCCTGCCTCCGCGCACCACGACCGATGGGACAACGCGTGCACCAAGAGCTCACGGTCGCCAAATTCCCAGCCCAGGCGGGCCATCAGGGGTTCGAGATCGGGCACCGGGAACCGAGTGCCGGGCATGGCGCTCAACGTGTCCGGATCGACAGTCGTCTCAACCCGTGCCCAGCTTGGCGACCACGTAATCAACGGCGTCGCGCACGGTGCGAAGGTCTTCGAGGTCCTCGTCCTCGATGCGAAATCCGACAGAGCGCTCGCTGAGCTCCTCTTCGAGCGCTTCCACCAGCTCGATCAGAGCCAAGGAGTCGGCGTCGAGGTCCTCGGCAAACGATGACGACTCGCTGACAGCGGCGGGCTCGATCTCGAGAATGTCGGCTAGCTGGTCACGAACCAACTCGAAGACCTGGCGCCGGTCGAGCGGTCCCTTTTCCACGTGGGTTTCGGCTGGCACCTGTGTGCTCCTGGGTCTCGTCGTGGGCTCGGTCGGCAACAGTGTAGTTGCTCAACGGCCTTCCTCCCAAGAAACAGCTGGTCAGAGGCTATATTCGCCGGGCTGCTGACCACAGAGGGGCCAGGGTCAGGTCGGAATGACAGCTTGGGCCAGTCGCTCCACGAGCCTTGCGGTGACCACGTCGTGGGCAACCTTGACCGCAGAAACGATGGCCCGCGCCGATGAGGAGCCGTGGCTGATGACACATACCCCGTCCACTCCGAGCAGCATGGCCCCCCCGGTGTTGTCGGGATCGAACTCAGCGGCCAGGGGGGCCAGCAGCGGCAACATGACGCTGGCCGCCTTCTTTGTCTCCTCGTCGCGGTCAAAGACCTCGAGGATGGTGTCCATGATGAACCGCAAGCAGCCTTCGAGGGTCTTGAGGGCCACGTTGCCGGTGAAACCGTCGGTCACCACGACGTCGGCGGCGCCGTGCAGCAGGTCGCGCCCTTCGATGTTGCCCACGAAGTTCATGTCGTCATGCTCGGCGAGCAGCGCATGGGTCTCTTTGACCAGCGGGCTCCCTTTGGACTTCTCCTCGCCGATGGATAACAAGGCCACAGTGGGATTGGCCACGCCGTAACGCGCCGAGGCGTACTGGGCGCCCATCTGGGCGAACTGCACCAACATGGCGGCCGTGCATTCGGCGTTGGCGCCGGCGTCGAGAAGCACGGTGGGGTGCGATCCCAGGATCGGGATGGGCGTGGCGATGGCCGGCCGGCTGATGCCGCGCAGGCGGCCCATGCGCAGCAATGCGCTCGCCATGGTGGCACCGGTATTGCCAGCGCTGACCATGGCCGAAGCTTTGCCGTCTCGCACCGCCTCGGCGGCGCGCACCAGTGACGAGTCCTTTTTGCGGCGCACCGACTGGCCGGGGTCGTCGTCCATGCCGATGACCTCGGATGCGGGCAGCACCTCAAGCCCGCCGGTATCGCCGAGTTCCTCGGGCCGCCCCACGAGGACGACCGGGATCCCCAGTTCGGCGACGGCTTGGCGGGCCCCGGCCACGATCTCACCGGGAGCCCTGTCGCCACCCATGGCATCGACGGCTACGGGAAGAGAGGCCAAGTCGGGGCGGCTGTCCGAGGGGTGAGCCTCGGCCATTAGTCGATCTCTACGGCCTGGCGCCCCTTGTACCAGCCGCAGTTGGGGCATACGACGTGCGGGACCTTGGCGTGGTGGCATTGGGGGCACACACTGCGAGCCGGAAACGGCACCACCCAGTTCGAGGCGCGCCGGCTACGGCTCTTGGCTTTTGAAGTTTTTTTCTTGGGGACGGCCATCGTCGTCTACCTCAGGTCGGGGGCCGGTCCACGATAGCTGGTGGAAGGGGACCCTCCATCCGGCACCCGCAAAACGTCCAGGGCGGCCCAGCGAGGATCGCCCTCCTCCGTGCATGAACACGGCTCCTCGTTGCGATTGGCCCCACAGCGTGGGCACAGACCCAGGCACTCGGGCCGACACAATGGGACCAAAGGAAGCTCGAGGAGCACGGCGTCACGCACCAGCGGCTCGAGGTCGAGGTCATCATCGGGCAGCGGATAGGTGTCCTCGCCATCGCCGTCGTCGGTGTAGAGCTCGCGCACCGACACCGTCATCGTCCCCGAGGCGCCTTCGAGGCATCGGCGGCACTCCCCCGACCACGGAGCGGTCACCGTCCCGGTGACCTCGATGCCCCCCAGCATGGAGCTGAGCGTCACGTCGGCCTCGATGCACGCCTCGGGTGGCACGTTGCTGCCCACGCACTGCAGATCGTCGAGGGTGCCGCTCAGCACCTCGTGATAGCTGGACCCGAGCTCTCGCCGGAGCTTGGCCACGTGGACGAGAAACGGGTGCCTCGGCACGGCTTGCTCAGACGTCGTCCTGATCGAAGAACCCACCCTCAAGGGCGCCGGCGCCGGCGCCGCCCCCGTCGGCGGCCAGCTGGCGGCCGGACATCTCCTCCGGAGAGGGAGCCGGCGTGAGCTGCAACTTCTCGCGCCCCGCCTGCACCGTCTTCATGGTGCGTTCGAGCACGATCTCGAACGACGCCAACTTCTGGTCGCAGTAGTCCTCGGCCTCGTGGCGCAGGCGGCGGGCCTCGGACCGGGCGTCGGTGATGATGCGTTGGGCCACCTGATTGGCCTGGCGCACGACTTCGGTGCGCTGCACCATGCGCTCGGCTTGGGCCCGGACTTCGTCGAGCAACTCGTCGGCCTCGCGCTGGCGCGCGGCGAGGAACTCGTCGCGCTCCTTGAGCAACCACCGAGCCCGGCGCAACTCATCGGGCATGCGCTCCAGCGCGCCTTGCAGGACAGCCAACAAGTCGTCGCGAGCCACCAACACTGAGGTGGACAAGGGCATGGTGCGCGCCGTGGTGACCACGTCGATGGCCTGGCGGAGATACCCCTCGGCGTCCTCCACAACGGGCGGTTGATCATCGAGCTCGCCGTCTTCTTCGAAGTGGCGATCGTCGCTCACGACGAGAACTTCTCCTGCAGGCGGATCGCCACCGCCTTGGGCACGAAGGCGGAGACGTCGCCTCCGTAGCGGGCCACCTCTTTCAACAGCTTCGACGCCACAAACGACGTGGCCGCCGTGGTGGGGATGAACAACGTGTCGATGCCCGACAGCTTCCGGTTCATCTGGGCCATCTGCAGCTCGTTTTCGAAGTCCGACACGGCTCGCAAGCCGCGCACGATGGCTGTGGCACCCAAGTCGGCGGCCACTTTGACCACAAGCGTCGATACCGACACGATGCGCACGTTGGCGAGGTGCCCGACGGCTTCGCGCAGCATCTCCTCGCGCTCGTTCAAGCTAAAGAGCGGCTCGCCCTTCTGGGGGTTGCGCAACGTGGCCACCACGACCTCGTCGAAGAGGCGCCCGGCGCGCTCGACCACCTCGAGGTGGCCATTGTGGAAGGGGTCGAAGGACCCGGGGAACAAGGCGATGGTCACGAGATGCCTTTCTCCTCCTCGTCGTCTCCCCCGGCAGGTCGAACGACGGTGACGAGCGTACCGCCGTAGCGCTTGGACTTGACGATCTCCCAGGTCTCGGGCACCTCGGGATGCCGATCAGACTCGAGCACAGCCCAGGCGGCGTCGAGGGTGACGAGCAGCTCGTCCCACGCGCTGAACGCGTAGGGGGGATCGACGAAGGCCACGTCGAAGTGGCCCGGAGCGTCACGCAACCACGACTGCGCTTCGGCCCGCACCACCGAGGTCTGCGTGTCGCCCAAACCGGTCGAAGCCAGGTTGGCGCGCAGCATGGTGAGGGCGTCGGGCGAGCGATCCACGAACACCGCCTTGGCCGCTCCTCGAGACAGGGCTTCGATGCCCATGGCCCCACTACCGGCGAAGAGGTCGACCACAGTCGTCTCCTCCAGCGAGGTGAGGCTCCCGATCATGTCGAAAATTGCCTCACGGACCTTGTCCGATGTTGGCCGGGTGGCTCCCCCCGGGGAGCCCGTAACGGCCGTCCCCGAAAGGTGCCGCTTATGACGCGCACCGTCGAATGGTAATGGCCATCAGCTCTTGAGCAGGAAAGCGGCTTCGTCCTCGCCCACAAAGAGGCGCACCTCGTCGGCCAGGACAGGCAGGTTCTGCAGCGTGGGGTCCTCGGCGAGAAGGTCCTCGGCGACGCGGCGGGCCGCCGCCACGAGATCACGGTCGCCCCGGCGCAACGAGGCCAGCTTCAAGTCGCTGCGCCCCTTCTGGCGGGTGCCCAAGATGGTGCCCTCGCCGCGCAGATCGAGGTCCACCTCGGCCAGCTCGAATCCGTCGGTGGTCTTGACCAGCGCCTCGAGGCGAATAGTCGCATCAGGAGAGGTGGGCTCGGCGAGCAGATAGCACCACGACGGCAGGTCGGAGCGGCCCACACGGCCACGCAACTGGTGAAGTTGGGCGATACCGAAGTGATCGGCATCCTCGATGACCATCACGGTGGCCTCGGGGACATCCACCCCCACCTCGATCACCGTGGTCGCCACCAACACCTGGAGCTCCCCCCTGCGAAAGGCGTCCATCACGCCCTCTTTTTCGGACGCCTTGAGCTGGCCGTGCAACAGCCCGATGCGCAACCCGGCCAGGACGCCCTCCTCGAGTCGCTGCTTCTCCTCGGTGGCCGATTTGGCCTGCACGCGCTCGGAGCCTTCGACCAGTGGGCACACCACGTAGGCACGATGGCCGGCGACCACCTCGTCGCGCACCTTCTGCCAGGCTTCGGATTCGTGTCCGGCGCGCGTCCATAGGGTGCGTACCGGCGAGCGACCGGCGGGTAGCTCGTCGAGCAACGTCATGTCGAGGTCGCCGAAGACCACCATGGCGGCGGTGCGCGGGATGGGAGTCGCCGTCATGACGAGCAGATCGGGGTCGGCTCCATCGCCGGGACCACTGCTTCCCTTGGCGCGCAGCGCGGCGCGTTGTTCGACTCCGAAGCGGTGCTGCTCGTCGATGACCACCACTCCCAGGCTGGAAAAACGCACCTCGTCGGTGAGCAGGGCATGCGTGCCCACCACGATGTCGACCGCACCGCTGCGCAAGCCCTCGTGCAGACGAGTCCGTTCGGCGGCGGTGGTGCGGTTGGTGATCAGCGCCAGTGCCAGAGGCCTCGATCCCCCCAGACGCCCGGCATCGGGTACCTCCAAAGTGGCGAGCAACGACTGCACAGCGAAGAAATGCTGTTCGGCGAGAACCTCGGTGGGCGCCATCAGTGCGCCTTGGTAGCCACCTTGGACAGCCACCAGCAACGCCAGCACGGCGACGACGGTCTTGCCCGATCCCACGTCGCCTTGCAGCAGGCGGTGCATGGGTAGTGCACCGGCCAAGTCCGCGTAGATCTCAGACAGCGCACGGCGTTGGGCGCCGGTCAAGGTGAACGGCAGCTGGTCGACGAACGGGCGCAGAAGATCAGGGTCCTCGGGGCCGGGTTCAACGCGATGACGAATGCCGCGTGCATCACGCTGCAGAACCATGCGCCGCATCACCACTTCGAGTTGGAGTCGCAGGAGCTCATCGAAGGCGAGGCGGTGGCGAGCCCGCTCCTTTTCGGCGAAAGAGTCGGGGGCGTGGATCGACGCAAAGGCGTCGCTACGGCTGACAAGCTCCAGTTCCTTGCGCCACCGATCGGGGACCGGGTCGGCCAGCTCGCCCGCTCGCCGCAGGGCTTCGGCCACCCATTCGCCGAACTCCCAACCGGCGATGCCGGCTTTTTCGGACGTGGGGTAAATGGGAACGATGCGGCCGGTGCGATTGCCCACCAAGTCGACCACCGGGTTGGTGAACTGCCGCTTGCCCCGATAGGTGTCGAGCTTGCCGAAGAAGAGGGCTTCGGTGCCCTCGGGGAGTTGCTTGGCCCGCCACGCCTGGTTGAAGAACGTCACCCGCAACAGGCCAGTCCCGTCGTCGACATCGAGCTCGACGAGCGCCCGGCCTTGGCGGGTGCGCCGGGCCCGCACCTTCGTCACCGTGGCCAAGACGACGGACTCCTCTCCCACTTCCATACTGGCGACGTCGGCCTGACGGGTCCGGTCGACCCAGCGCCGCGGGTAGTGGGTGATCAAGTCGAACACGGTGGTGATGTCGAGCGCGCCCAGCGCGTCGGCTCGCTTGTCCCCGATCCCGTTGATGCGCGAGACGGGGATGTCGGCCAGAGCGCGGCAGGCTGCGTCCGCCCATGTCGGTCATGGACGTTCACCACGACAATGACGGGGCCAGGTGCTTGGTTCGTACACGACAAGACCGAGGGTAACCGCCCCGCCTCGAGGTCGCGGCCCTTCACAGCGACGCACCCGCGACCACTGCGATGGTGCCACCGGCGCCATGGCGGCCGTGGAGCCGCCGTGAGCATCGCAGGGCTCCCATTTCGGTTCTCGCCTAATCTGGCTTCCGAGGGGAAGGGTGTTTTCTTGACCATCGGAGCGCAACGATCCTCTTCACCGACGTGGTGTGGTCGACGGAGCCATGGTCGAGCTGAATTATCGGCTGGATTCCTTCACCGTCGGGATCGTGGTGGCGATCCGCCGCACAGCCACGGTCGCGGTCCCGTGTCGAGTCGCCATCCCTGGCGCCGCAGATGTACCGGCCTCCAGAGCGAGGTGGCGCCGTGACCGACACAGACTCCTGGCCCGCCCCGGCCGCCCTCGAGACCCAGCCGCCCCGGGGGCCACAGTCGCCCCTGCACAGCGCCGTTCGATCTGTCCTCGGATCCAGCTTATTCCTGGGTCTCGTGCTCGCCATCTTCTCGTGGCCATACAACGCCAAAGCCCTGGTGCCGGTGCCCGGGATCGATGGCGGGTGGTCGGCCTCCTTGGAGATGGCCGTCGTGCACAGGCTCCCCTTCGGCACCCACGTGCTGTTCACCTACGGGCCCCTCGGATTCCTGTCGGTGTGGAACCTGTACTTCCCGCCGACGGCGGCGGCGAGCTTCGTCTTCCTCCTTGCTCTGTACACGCTCGTGTGCGCGGCCCTGGTGTGGTCGTTGCGCCGTGTGGTGCCGCTGCTCTTGGCGATCCTGGTGGCGTTCGTGGCCGGGACGCTCTCCATTGGAACGGTGGCCCTGCTGTACACGGGCGAACCCGAGAAGTCCCTGGCGCTCGCTTTGGTGGGCTGCGTCTATGTCCTCAGCCGACCGGTCGACGAACCTGCGCCGCCGTACCTGTGGGTGGTGTTCGGAATTTCTCTTTCCATCTTCGCCCTGGTCAAGGTGAGCACGGGAACCGGCATCGCCGTGGCGTTGACGATCACCATCATTTGCCTCCCCAAGGGAAGACTTCGAGCCCTCGGTCTGGTCGCCGTGTCTGCGCTGGCGAGCTTCGCCGTGGCGTGGTTCGCCACCGGCAACGGTTTGGGAAACATGGTCGCCTTCGCCAAGGGTGCGGCCGCCGTGATCAGCGGATACAGCGCGGCGATGTCCATCGAGGTGCCCACCGTCGGATACACCTACGGGTGCGCGCTTGGCGTCGTGATTCTGGTGGGCGGACTGGCGGTGGCCAGAACATGGAACTTGCCCCGTCGTGCGCAGGTCGGTATCGGCCTGGTGACACTCTTTTTGGTCTGGCAGTTCTTCGAGGAAGGATTCGTCCGTCACGACCAGTATCACGCGCCGGTTTTCTTCGCGGCCGCACCGCTGCTCGTGGTGGCCTTCGTGCCGGCGCTTCGCAGCTGGGCGTGGGGCACCACGGCCGTGTGTGCGGTTGTGGCCGTGTCGATCCTGGCCGGAGTGGTGGGCACGTTCCCGACCGAGCTGACACATCCGGGATCGGGCGCCGCCAACTTCGCGAACCATGCTTCGACCTTGCTCTCGCCCGCCAAACGCTCGAAGGAGATCGAATCGGCTCGCCAGTCACTCCAGGCGTCCTATGCAGTGCCCGCGTCGATGCTGGCGCAGATGAGAGGACATACGGTCGACGTAGATCCCGCCAAGCAGGCCGTGGCTTGGGCGTATCAAGACCTGCGCTTCGACCCGGTCCCGGGACTTCAGGACTACAGCACGTACACGACGTATTTGGACGATACCGATGTCAATTTATCCGCGTTCATCGGATGCACCCGCCTACATACTGCGCCAAACCCCCTCGGCACCTGACGGGCGAGACCCCGCATTCGATCCGCCTGCCACCCAGATCGCCATCGAGTGCCGTTACCAGCAGGTAGCCGTCGACTACTCGTGGCAGCTCGTGAAGCGAGGCCACGACCGTTGCGGCTCGTTGCGCAGCCTCGGAACCCGTTCGGCCTCGCTCGGCCAGAACATCGCAGTACCGCAGGCGCAGCCGGGGGAAGCGATCGTGGCGACATTCACCTTGCCCTTCTCGCTGTGGTGGCACGTGCAGGCCGAGGCCTTCAAGCCGCCGGCGGTGTACATGTGGGTGAACCGGACCTTTGCTTTCTACCGCTTCGTCCCCGGCACGGCTTCGAGCCCCCACCTGCTGGTGGCCTCGTCTACCCTCGGCTACAACCCCGAGTTCACCCCCCATGCCGTCACGAGCCTTTTCTTCACGATCGGGGGGCAGCCCAGCGGCACCGGTGAGGTCGAAGTCCACTTCTACGCCATGACGATGTCGGGTGTCTCGTGATGTTCGCCTCGTGACGACCGGTTTCCTCCGTCCTCAATGCCTGACATTGGGTTGACCGAAGATCTGCAGATCGATGGCTCGTGCCAATACGCCTTCAAGATGCAGCGAGTAGCCCTTCGTCACGTGGTTGCCGATGACATAGACGTCGTAATTCCCGATGATGGAACTACACGTTTTCGCACAGAACCACGATGTGACGTTGATGTAACGCACGCCTGGGCCCGCCGACGCCGATGCTTCTGCCTCGTTGTAAGGCCTCCAAAACGACAGGAGTGGTGATCGTGAACATGCTTGGACGTTGTCGACGTACCGGGCAATGCAAGGGGGACCCCCTGCGACGGGGAGGTTCCCGATCACCATCTTCGTGTGGGCGTGCGTCACCCTGAGCAACTGGGCCAGAGCGTTTCCCCACCGACTCGGGGGGTAATACATCCGATTCGGGGTCTGGGCCGTGGGTGACTGCGAGACGATCAACAGGTCAGGGTCGATCCGGTTGATTCGCTTGATGGCATAGCGGTGCCACTGGTCACAGGCGGCCCAAACACCGGACCCGAGCCCGGGGAGGTGGGTGGAGAGTGGGGCGGCTGGACAACTTCCCTTGGTCAAGACGATGAGTCGCCAATGGGCCCGCTTGGCGATTTCATCGAGAGCCGCGAACCACATCGCCGCGTGAGAGTCCCCGTACAAGACCATGGTGTCGGCTCCCGTGCGATCGCCGAAGGTGCAGGCGGGGACCGTGGTCTGCGAAGGAGTGGGCCAACATCCCGAATTCGTGGAAGGAAACCCGATGACAGATGCGTCCTCGTTCACCACCTGGGCGAAGGGGGGAATGAGATTCGTAGGTATCTTTTGAATTCGATTCGAGGCGGCCACCAGGCGGAGAACCACTTGCGTCGAGGCGATGTTCGACGCGCCACTCGTGGCGGTAGTGCCGCCGACGGCCGAGACACCCCCGGCGGGCGCATTGAGAGTGGTCTGTAGGGCTATGACGCCAACGGTGGTAGCGATAAGAACCGCCCCCAGACCGACGCTCGCCCCGCCAGCACGAAGCAGCGGCCGAGCATGTCGGATGGGATTCTCCACCAGGAAATAGGTGAGAACCGAGGCGACCAACGCCACCAGCACCCAGCCGAGATTCTGGGGAACGGAAAGACTTTGTTTCCCGGCATACTCAGCCGCAATGATCAGGATCGGCCAGTGCCAGAGATAGAGCGAGTAGGAGATCTTCCCGAGCCCCCGCAATGGTGCGAGACGAAGGATAGCCTCGGCCCCGAAGCGCGACTCGCGCATTCCCCCCGCGATGATCAACGCGGCGCCGACGACCGGCACCATCACCGCACTACCGGGGTAGGGCGTCGCCGATGTGAAGAAGACGGAGGCCACCACCACGGCCCCGAGCCCCAGCCACGTGGCCATAGCGGCCCAGCGGGCGGGGACTTTGAGGAGCCATGGCGTCCCCACGGCCACCAAGGCCCCGAGCGCCAGTTCCCACGCCCGAGTCAACGGGGAGAAGTAGGCACTCGTGGCGTTGTTGGCGGTGTCGATGATCGAGAAAAACAGTGACCCGGCAATGATGGCGACGAGCCCGATGGCCAGTCGCGCTCGAAGCGACAGCCGTCCTCGAAGACCGGCCAGGAACAAGAAGAGCGTCGGGTAGATCACATAGAACTGTTCCTCGACGGAGAGGGACCACAGATTTTGGAGCGGAGAGGGTGGACGCTGAGAACCCAAGTAGCTCGTGCCGATGGCGATGAAGTGAAAGTTGGCCAGAAAGAATGCGGCCCAACGTCCATCGTTCGCCGTTTGACCCCCAATGTCGATGCCGAGGAAGCCGTACGACAGGGCGACGGTGACAACGATCACCACCGTTGCCGCCGGGACTATTCGGCGACAGCGACGGCCATAGAACGCCAAGATTGACGTTCGTCCCGTAGCGGCACGCTCACGAAGCAGTACGCCGGTGATGACGAACCCCGAGATGACGAAGAAGACATCGACGCCGACATAGCCGCCCGAGAAGGCCGAGACGCCGGCGTGGAAGAAGACCACCAGGAGAACGGCGACAGCCCGTAGGCCCTCGACGTCAGGACGAAATGGACGGTCTCCTGGCGCGGTCCCAGATTCGTCCCCGGACTTCAGGAACCGATCACCTCGTAATTGTGAGCCCGGCCCCGCCAATGCCCCCTACCCGGTTATACGAGTGAACCCCGGCTTCGACGTTAACAGAGGGACTTGACGGCTCCTCGATGGCAAACCAGCGCGAGCGGGCTACCTACTCGATGCTGACGAGGTACGGGTAGAGAGGTTGGCCACCATGGTGCACCTCGACGGCCAACTCGGGGCGTTGCTCGGCCAACCACTCGGTGACCTGGCGGGTGTCGGCCGTCCCGGCCCCTTCCCCCTCGATGAGCGTCACCAACTCGTGATCGCTCGTCAGCAGCTTCGCCAGCAACCCGCACGTGGCCTCGGCCAGGGTCTCCCCCACCGCTTCGATGCCGTCGCGCGACAAGCCCAAGAACGCACCGGCCCGGATAGGACCGACGGGGCCGGTGGCGTCGCGCACGGCCCTGGTCACCTCGCCGGCGACGACCCGGCGAGCCGATTCCGCCATCGATTTGGCGTTGACGTCGACGGGTTCCTCGGGGTCGAATTCCAACAAAGCGGCAAACCCTTCGACGATGCCACTGGTCGGCACCACTCGAACCGTCTTGTTGGACAGCTCGCACACCTGCAGGGCGACGGGGAGGATGTTGTCGTTGTTGGGGAGAAGAACGACCTCTTGTGAGGGCACCGCGTCCACTACTTCGAGGATCTGTGCCGTCGACGGGTTCATCGACTGCCCACCACTCACGAGGTGGTGCACGCCCAAGGACCGAAAGATGCGGCCCACACCCTCCCCGTTGGCCACCGCCACCACGGCGGTGCGCGCCACCGGGCCGGCGGCGCCGTCGGCTCCGGGTGGGGCGAGGGCGGCTTCGCGCACCCACCGCTCCTCTTGCATCTGCTCGATGAGGTCGGTGACCCTGATGTTGCGGGGCCGGCCGGCGTCGAGGGCGGCCTCGATGGAGGGACCGACATCGTTGGTGTGGATGTGGCAGTTCCACAGGCCTTCACCGCCCACCACGACGATGGAATCGCCGATCCCGGCCCACACGTCCTTGAAGGCAGGGATGGTCTCGTCACGCGCTTCGAGGAGGTACATGACCTCGTAGCGCAGGCTCGGCTCGCCTCCTTCGCCGCCGTCGTCCCCTTCGGCACCCTGCACGGCGTGGGGCACTCGAGCGGCCGCATCGGCGACGTCGGGGCCTTCTTCGGGCGCGTCGGGCATGGGGCGTCCGTCGGCCACGTGCAGCAGGGCGTCGATGAACAACACATATCCCGTGCCTCCGGCGTCCACGACGCCGGCTTGAGCCAGCACAGCCAGCTGTTCGGGCGTCCGGGCCAGTGCTTCGGCGGCACAGGCGCGCGAAGACTCGAGCACCCCGATCAACCCGGCGCCGGCTGCGGCGGCGACTAGGGCGCCCTCGCCGGCGGCATCGGCCACCGTCAAGATGGTCCCTTTCACGGGACGCAACACAGCCTGGCGCGCCGCGTCGGCGGCCGCCATCAAAGCAGCGGCGACTTGAGACGGTCCCGCCTCGATGTCGGCGCCGGAATCCCCGTCGGACCGTTGCATCAGCTCAGCGGTCAACCCCCGCAGCAACTGGGAGAGAATCACGCCGGAATTCCCGCGCGCACCCATCAACGACCCGTGATTTATGGCTCGGCAGGTGGCCACCATGTCGTGCGGCCCGGCACCGAGCTCGTCGATCTCGGTGACTACCGATTGCACGGTGAGCGCCATGTTGGTGCCGGTGTCGCCGTCGGGCACGGGATAGACATTGAGCCTGTTGATGGCCTGCTGGTGGGTCCGAAGCGCATCCCCATACGAGGTCACGGCCTCAGCCAGGGCGGATGCGCCGAGCGCGGCCAAAGCCTCCATGGCCGAGGATGCTAACCTTTACGCCCGTCCCCAAAGGTTCTCTCCGAGGAGCGTGCGCGTCATGGCAGCCGTATGTGAGGTCTGTGGCAAACACCCGTCCTTTGGCATGAGCGTCAGCCACTCCCATCGGCGCACCAAGCGCCGGTGGAACCCCAACATCCAGCGGGTACGGGCAGTCGTGAACGGGACGAATCGACGGGTCAACGTCTGCACGTCGTGCATCCGGGCCGGCAAGATCACCAAGCCCACCCGGCGCAGCGCCACGCCGGCGGCCTAGACCCCGGCGCGCCTCTGGGGGCGGCAGTCCTGCACCGGGTCTTCAGGCCATCGGATGGACCCAGCCCACCGGTTCGAGCGCCACACCGCCGAGGGTCCGCTCCGCCTCGTCGGCCACGCACATCCCCAGTCGCAGCGGTGGCGGCAACCCCTCCGCCACAAAAGCTCGCCGCAACGCCTCGAGATCAGCGGTGGCGATGACCAGCTCGTAGTCCTCCCCCCCTCCCAGGGCCTCCTCGAGGGTGGCACCACTCGCCACCGGGACATCTTCGAGCCGCACGCCTACGCCCGACTCGTCAGCGACGTGGAACAGGTCGGCCACCAGGCCGTCAGACACGTCAATCATGGCCGAGGCGTGGGCCCTGCGAGCGGCGGTGCCGGCGGGCAGCCTGGCTCGAGGGTGGAGGAAAGCGTCCACCAATGCGGCGCCCTGCGCATCGTGAGGGTTGGCGCCGCCCAAGAGGCGTCGGCCGGCGGCCGCTGCCCCCAGAGGCCCGGTCACCACGATGTGGTCCCCGGGGCGGGCGCCACGGCGACACACGGCCCCGGGCGAGCGCGGCACGCTCCCGATGACGGTGACGGCGACCACCAAGACCGCTGCGGTCGACAGGTCGCCTCCCACCACCGGGCAGCCATGCGCCGCCGAGGCCGCCGCCACGCCCGCATAGAGCAGGTCGAGGTCCGTGCCGGGGGGCGCCGCCACGGCCGCCACGGCGTGACCGACGTGGCCTCCCATCGCCGCGATGTCGCTCACGGCCGAGACGACGGCCCTCCACCCGAAGTCATCGAGTCCCACCACAGCCAGATCGCCGTGGACCCCCGCCACCGACAAATCCGTCGTGAGCAGGAGCTGGGCTCCGTCTGGGGCCAGGCTCCCGAGCACGGCGGCGTCGTCGCCGATCCATACATCTCCCGGCGGCGGACCGGGCAGTTGAGACCGCAGACGATCGATGACATCGAACTCGCCCGGGGGCGAGTTCTCGCCGTCCGCCTCGACGGCGCCACTGCGCGTGTCACCCGAGTTGGGAACGGGCATGTCCAATGCCTAGCATTGGGGGACTCGTCGTCCCCGGCTTCGGCCCTGACTCCCGTTCACAGGCAAGAGAGGAAAACCAGTGCCCAACCCACCCACCGCCAACCGCAAGCTCCTTGCCTGGGTGGACGAGGTGGCCGCCTTGACCACACCCGACACGGTGGTGTGGTGCGACGGGTCGGCCGAGGAGTACGAGCAGCTGTGCCGGCTGCTCGTGGACGGCGGTACCTTCCGGCGCCTGTCGGACGCCAAACGCCCCCACAGCTACTGGGCCCACTCCGACCCCGGCGACGTGGCCCGCGTCGAGGACCGAACCTTCATCTGCTCGGAGCACGAGGGCGACGCCGGGCCCACCAACAACTGGCAGGACCCGACCAAGATGCGCGCCACGTTGACCTCGCTGTTCGCAGGGTCGATGCGGGGACGCACGATGTACGTAGTGCCGTTTTCGATGGGACCACTCGGGTCCCCCATCGCCCACATCGGCGTGGAGATCACCGACTCCCCCTATGTGGCGGTGTCCATGCGCATCATGACCCGCATGGGATCAAAGGCCTTGGAGGTGCTCGGCGACGACGGTGAGTTCGTTCCCTGCCTTCACTCGGTGGGTGCGCCCCTGGATCCCGGTGAGGCGGACGTGCCCTGGCCCTGTGACGCGGAAAACAAGTACATCGTGCACTTCCCCGAGACCCGCGAGATCTGGTCCTACGGCTCGGGCTATGGCGGCAACGCCCTTCTCGGCAAGAAATGCTTCGCCTTGCGCATCGCCTCGGTCATGGCCCACGACCAGAACTGGCTGGCCGAGCACATGCTTATCCTCAAGCTCACCTCGCCCGCCGGCGACGTGCGCTACATCACCGGGGCGTTCCCTTCGGCGTGCGGAAAGACGAACCTGGCCATGCTGGTGCCGACCACGCCGGGGTGGAAGGTGGAGACCGTCGGCGACGACATCTGCTGGATGAAGTTCGGCCCCGACGGCCGGCTCTACGCCATCAACCCCGAGGCCGGCTTCTTCGGGGTGGCTCCGGGGACGAGCACCGAAACCAACCCCAACGCCATGAAGACGGTGGCGAGCAACTGCATCTTCACCAACACCGCCCTCACCAACGACGGTGATGTGTGGTGGGAGGGCATGACCAAGGATCCTCCCGACCACCTCACCGACTGGCGCGGCCAGGACTGGACGGAGCAGTTGGGGACCACGGCGTCACACGCCAATGCTCGTTTCACGGTGCCCGCCAACCAGAACCCCGCTTGCGCCCCCGAGTGGGAGGACCCCGCCGGCGTGCCGATCTCCGCCATCTTGTTCGGCGGCCGCCGGCGTTCGGTGGTGCCGCTGGTGACCGAATCCTTCGACTGGGCCCATGGGGTCTTCCTCGGTTCCATCTTGGCGTCGGAGACGACGGCGGCGGCCACCGGGGCCGTGGGCAACCTGCGGCGCGACCCCTTCGCCATGCTGCCGTTTTGCGGGTACAACATGGCCGACTACTTCGGCCACTGGCTGTCGATCGGCAAAGCCACCGACCCCGCCAACTTGCCCCGCCTGTACTACGTCAACTGGTTCCGGCGCGACGAGGACGGCCAGTTCCTGTGGCCCGGGTACGGGGAGAACTCTCGGGTCCTGGAGTGGATCTTCGAACGATGCCAGGGCGAGGGCGACGCCGTTGAGACCGCCATCGGCAATGTGCCCACCGATGTCGCCATCGACACCGACGGCTTGGCGGTGTCGGCTCGAGACATGGCCGACCTGCTGCGCGTCGACATCGACGAATGGCGCCAGGAGGTTCCCCTCATCCGGGAGCACTATGCCCACCTCGGCGACCGGCTCCCTACCGAGCTTGTCGACCAGCTCGACGCCTTGGAGCGACGGCTCTCCTAAATATCGGGCGCCGTCCGCCGAAAGCCGAGGGCGCGCCGGCTGGTCATGTAGAACAGCGCCGAGACTCCGGCCACCGCCGCGATGACGATGTCGCCGGCGCCCAGCGGCATGGTGTACGCCACCGGCAGCAGCGCGCCGAGCACCCAGATCAACTGCAAGCGCGTCTCGAAGCGGGCAAAGGCGCGACCTTGCGACGCCGACGGCACGTAGCGCTGGACGAGGGCGTCGAAGGCCGGTTTGGCGGCGGAACCGGCCACGCCGATCACGAAGGCCAGCAGCGTCTGGATGATGCGGCCGCCCACCACCGCACTCAGCACCGCCACGATGGCGACGAGCCACAACGACACGGCCAGCAATTGCGGCTCGCTCAGCACGCGCCTCGCCCGCGGCACGAGCAGCACACCCACGATCGTCCCGATCACCGTGGCACTGAGGACGAGCCCGTACCACCACTCCGGGGCGTGGGCGCGATCAAGCGAAAACGCCAGGAAGAACGTCAGGAATCCGACCAGACCCTTGAGCACCGACATGGCCGACAGCGCCAAGGTCACTTCGGGATTGGCTGCCACTCCGGGGCCGAGGGCGGCGAGCGGACCGGCGGGACGGCTCCACGGACGAGGACCACTGGTGCGTTGCGCCGGCACGGCGTGGGCACCTCGAGTCGCTCGCGACCTCCCTCGAATGGGCAGTCGCAGGGCCGCCACCGTGCCGGCCACGAACACGAGCATGTCGAGGCGCAACACCCACGGGCCCCCGAGAAGTTTCAAGACGGCGATGGCCGGCACGGAGGCGGCGAAGCCCGCCAGGGCCGCCAGCAAACCCAGATGCGCGTTGCTGGTGGCCAAGATGTCCTGGCCTGCGGCCCGACTCCGAGCGCCCGAAGGTGATGTACCCGCCGCGTCGAGCGAGCCCGCCTCGAGACCGGCGTTGGTGGTCCCCGCCGGCGAGAAGCCCGCCTCCGAGGCACTGTTTCCCGTCCTTTTCGACTCCGCCAACAGGGGAACCAGCGCTCCTTTGGTCACCAGGTAGACCTTGGACAGCACCAGCATGGTGAAGGCCTCGGGGAACAACAGAAGGCTCTTCAACGCCCCCGCCATGATCAGGCACATGACCGCTCGGCAGGCGGCCGAGGTGACCACCATGGCGCGCCGAGCACCCCGGCTTTGATCGATCACGGGCCCGAGGAACGGGGCCACCACGGCGAAGGGCGCCATGGTGAGAAGGAGGTAGAGGAGCACCTTTCCCTTGGCGGCCTCCGGCGAGATGGAGAAGAACAGCGATCCGGCCAACGACACCGTGACAAGGGTGTCCCCGGCAGTGAGAAGAACGTGGACGAGCGCCAAACGCCCGAACGGCGTGCGCTGGTCGAGAAGATCGGCGAACGCGTCGCGCACGAGACGCCCGATGCGGACCGACGCCGCCCGCCCTCGTCCTGGCACCGGGCCAGCCTACGGCCAGCGTGCTGCACTCCAGCCGCCACTACCATGACCACACACGCGCACAAGCGGGTCGCGACGTCGGCTCGACGATGGGGAGGACCACATGAGCGTCACCGCGTACGTGCTCATCCAGACCGAGGTGGGCAAAGCCGCCCACGTTGCCCAGCAGGTCGGCGCCATCCCCGGCGTCGTGTCAGCCGAGGACGTGACAGGGCCCTATGACGTGATCGTGCGCACCGAGGCCAGCTCCGTCGACGACCTGGGCCGCATGGTCGTGAGCCAGATCCAGCTCATCGAAGGCATCACGCGCACCGTCACCTGCCCGGTGGTCAACCTCTGATTCAGTCGATGGCGCCCGCATCGCGCAGCGTCGCGATCCGCGACTCGTCGACCCCCCAGGCGCCCAGGGCCTCGTCGGTGTTTTGGCCGGCCACCGGCGGCGGCCGCTCGATGACCGACCTGGTGCGGCTGAAACGGGGCACGGGAGCGGGTTGGATGACGCCTTCCACCTCCACGAACGTCTGCCGGGCCGCCACGTGAGGGTGGGTGTGCGCTTCCCACGGTGACAGCACGGGAGCACCGCACGCGTCGGTGCCCTCGAAGGCGGCCGTCCATTCATCTCGGGTCTTGGTGCGAAAGACCTCGGCGAAGCGCAGCTTCATCTCGGGCCACTTGTCGCGCTCCATCTGACCCGGAAGCTCGGCGTCTTCGAGACCGAGGACCCGCAGCAGCTCGGCATAGAAGTGCGCTTCGATGGCGCCCACGCAGAACCACCCGCCATCGGCGGTCTCATACACCTCGTAGAAGTGCGATCCCGTGTCGAGAATGTTGACGCCGTGCTCCTCGCGCCACCACCCCAGTTGGTGAAAGGCGTACGTCATCGTCATGAGCGATGAGGCCCCGTCCACCATGGCCGCATCGACGACTTGACCCTGGCCCGAGCGCGACGCTTCGAGCAAGGCGGCCACCATGCCGAAAGCGAGGACCATGCCGCCGCCGCCGAAGTCACCCACCAGATTCAACGGCGGCACGGGGCGTTCCCCGGCGCGGCCGATCGACCACAGGGCCCCCGACAAAGCGATGTAGTTGATGTCGTGGCCGGCCATCTGCGCCATAGGCCCGGTCTGCCCCCAGCCCGTCATGCGGCCGTAGACGAGGCGGGGATTGCGCTCGAGGCACGTATCGGGGCCGAGGCCGAGGCGCTCGGCCACCCCGGGACGCCAGCCCTCCACCAACCCGTCGGCGTCGGCCAACAGATCGAGCACGAGCGCCACGCCGTCGGGATGCTTGAGATTCACCGCCACCGACGGGCGGCTGCGGTTGAGGATGTCCCAGTGCGGGCCGCTTTTCGCCGGCGTCGGCGAGCCCGTGGCCCGGTCGACGCGCAGCACATCGGCACCGGCGTCGGCCAGGAGCATGCAGGTGTACGGGCCGGGCCCGATGCCGGCCAGCTCCACGATCTTGACGCCCTTCAACGGCCCGCTCATCGTGTCCCCTTTGTGATGTGTGCCCCCAAACCGGGCTCGGCCCGAGAGGCGTTGGCGGTGACGGCCTCGACCACGGCGGGCCACAGCGCCGGCGGCAGCTCGTGGCCCATGTCATGGATGATCATCAACTCGGCTCCGGGTATGGCCCCCGCCGTCGCCTTGCCTCCGCTCATGTCGATGAGGGTATCGGCATCGCCGTGGATGACCAATGTGGGGGCCACGATGCTCGCCAGCGCCTCGGTGCGGTCACCCGAGGCGAAGATGGCCATGAGGTTGCGGCCGGTGCCCCGGGGTTGCAGGCCACGGTCGAAGAGCCGGCCATAGTGGCGCCGTCGCCAGGCCTGGTCCACCAGGGCCCCCCGGGATCCGAATATGTCCATGTTGGACAGCTCGGCGTCGACGAAACCGGGGCGATCCTTGGCCGGCGCCCGCACGAGCACCTCGCCGGCCGCCGCGCTGGGCAGGCCCACATCGGGGGCGCCGGTGGAGCCCATCATCGAGCACAAGCTCTTCACCTTGTCCCGGTGGCGGACCGCCAGGGTCTGGCCGATCATGGCCCCCATGGACGCCCCGAGCACGTGGGCGGCGGCGATGCCCAGGGCATCGAGCAACCCGGCGGCGTCGTCGGCCAGGTCGTCAAGGGTGTAGGTGGCGGCGTCGCGGTTGGCGGACCGGCGGGCATCTGGTCGAAAACGAGGGGCATCCACGATGGTGGATTTCCCGGCGTCGCGGTTGTCGTAGCGCACCACCCGGAATCCCTCGGCGCCGAACATGGCGCACAGGTCCTCGTCCCAGGAGATGAGCTGACCGGCCAGCCCGTGGATCAACAGGAGGGGCGAGCCGGCGGGGTCGCCGAGCTCATCCGCGCAGATCTCGATGTCCCCTACCGCCACCGGCTGCATCTTCGGATGCTTGCCGTCGTAAGAGGCCAGGTCAAGCTCCTGTACGGACCCTGTCCACGACGCGGCGCCAACGGCGCGATGCTCTTTCGCCGTGCCTGCCGCCAGCCGACCGCCTGCTGCTGCTCCTGTTCACGCCTTCAGCCCCGGTCGCGTGAACCTCATCGGGGACCACACCGACTACAACCAAGGCGTCGCGCTGCCTATGGCCATCGACCTGGGCACCGTCGTCACCTTCGCTCCCGATCGCGGCCCCGAGGTGGTCTTCTCGTCGGTGTGGGACAACGAGCCGGCCAGCGTCGACGTGCACATCCCCAACGACGGGGCCACCATTCGCGCCGTTCAACCGCGCTGGGCTCGCTACGTGGCCGCCATGGTGGCCGCCATCCGGCCACGCGGCGGCGGGCGCGGCACCTTGGACTCCACCTTGCCGGTGGGGGCCGGGCTGTCCTCATCAGCTTCGCTGGAGGTGGCCGTGGCGCTGGCGCTGGGCTTCGAGGCCGAGCCCCTCACCATGGCCCGCACGTGCCAGCGAGCCGAATTGGCCGCCACCGGGGTGGCTACCGGGCTCATGGACCAGCTGACTGTGGCCGCCGGCGTCGAGGGCTGCGCGTTGCTCATCGATTTCTCCGACCTGACCATGGCGACGGTGCGCATTCCCGAGGGCGTCGAGGTCCTCGCCGTGCACTCCGGGGCCAAGCGGACCGTGGAGCGCTCCGGCTACGCGGCGCGCCAAGCCGAATGTGAGGCCGCCTCCCACCGGCTGGGGCCCTTGGGGCTGTTGCACCCCGACGCCATCGTCGGGCTCCCTGATCCCACCTTGCGCCGGCGGGCCCGGCACGTCATCACCGAGTGCGACCGGGTGCGGTGGTGCGCCTCGGCGTTGCTGGCTGGCGACGTGGTCGAGGCGGGCCGGCTCATGACGGCCAGCCACGCCAGCCTGGCGGGGGACTTCGAGGTCTCCACCCCCGAGCTGGACCAGCTCGTCGAACATCTCACGTCCATTCCCGGCGTCTACGGCGCCCGCCTCACCGGAGCCGGGTTCGGGGGATGCGTGGTGGCACTGGCCGAGCCGGGCGCGGTGGACATCGCCGCCCTGCCCACCGCGGCGTGGCGGCTGAAGGCCTCACGCGGGGCCCACATCATCGGGCGGCGCTGACCTACAGCTGCTCGAGTAGTTGCGCCTTTTTGGTCTCGAATTCGTCGGTGGAGAGAATGCCGCGTTGGCGCAGCTCGTCCAGCTGGACCAGCCGCTCGGCCACCGTGGGTTGTGACGGCGGCGCCTGTAGCGGCGGCGGGGGTGGCGGGGCCGACATCGGTGGCGCCACCATGGGCTGCGGCGCCACCGGCTGCTGGCCCGGGGGTCGGGGCACGACGGGATGCAGCGCCGTGGGTTGGTCACCGGCGTGCTCCCATATGGCCGGCGTGCCGGTGGGCGGCGTGTGGCGATCGCCGTCGGCACCCGCCACCGCCGGTGGAGGGCGCCCGTGCAGGGCCGCCACCTGTTCGGTGATGAGGCTCTGCAACGCCTGCGGGTGTCGGACATGGTCGAAGGCCTCGAGCCCGGTCTCGCCGCCGACTTCGACCACCACATCGCCGTAGCGCAGCACCAAGCCCAGTAAGGACTGGTGGAACGAGAGCTGGTTGATCCGTTCCAGGCGGATCTCCATGCCGCTGCGACCGAGAACGCCCCGACGACTGATCAATCGAATGGTGGTGAGGATGAGGCTCGTGCTCCGAAAGCGGGCGTAGCGACCCGCCAAAGACAATGCGGCCACCACCAACACGGCGAGAAGCGCGTACGACACGCCGACAGGAGCACCGGGAAAAGTGGCCACGATGGCCACCACCAGCGCCACCGCCGCCAGTGCCGCCACCAGCGGCCAGCCGAGAAACGACCAGTGCGGGCGCATCTCGACGACCACCTCTTCGCCTTCGGTGAGCAGGCGTTGCGGAAAGGCCATGGCCAGCCCAGGGTACTGCCGACGGCCCCGCCGCAGGCGCCTACACCCCGCCCGCGTGCCCGCCGAGGATCAGGCGAGCTTGGCGGCGATGGCGCCCGCGCCACGCAGCACGGTGCCATCCGCGCCCGCCGCGCTGTAGATGATCGCCGGTCGCGCCAACGCCTCGTCGATGGCAGCGTCGAGGAGTTCGATGAACGGCACCGGGGGGTCGACCCACAGGTAACGGGCCAGGGAGCCAGGCACGGTGTTGATCTCGTTGACGAACAGGGCGTCGCCATCGGAGAGAAAGTCGATGCGGGCGATGCCGCGTACGTCGGTCAGACGGGCGACTTCGGCCGCCATGGCCCGCAGCGCGTCGGACAGCTTGGCGTCGAGGGCGGCGGGAAGTTCCCGGGGAGCGCTCACCATGCCCTCGCCGCCCACGTACTTGTCTGCGTAGTTGAGAATCTCGGTGGACGCATTCGATTTCAGCGGCCGCTCGATGGCCGACATGGCCAACGTGGGCCACCGCCGCACACCTACGTTGAGATCGAACAGATCGAGCGCGATACGGCTCGACGACAGCACCGCGTCGCATATGGGGATCGACACGCACCAGATCCTGGGCGCTACGCATGTCCTCGACGACCTTGATCCCGATCGACGAACCGCCGAAACGAGGCTTGACGATCAACGGCCCGTCGAAGCCAACGCCTGTCGGCGGCGCTTCGGTGGCGTCCGCCACCATAAGTAGGCGCGGCAGCTGCGTCAGCCCGGCCGCGCCCACCACGGCGGCAAAAGCGAACTTGTCCATGCCCAACGCCGCACCCGCCGCGTGCGGACCGGTATAGGCCACGCCGGCGAGGTCGAAGACGCCTTGGAGGGCGCCGTCCTCGCCGGGCCCACCGTGACAGGCGTTCACCACCACATCGACGTCGACGGTTTTGCCCCGCCCGAGCCGGCCACCGGTGGCGAACCCGCCTTCTCCGATCACCAGCCGGAGGGGCTCCGCCCCTCGGGGCACGCCATCGAGGAAGGCAGAGGCCTCCAAGGTGGGGTCGACTCGAAACCACTCCGCCGTCTTCGACCAGTACAGCCCGGTCACGGCTCGACCGGCTCCGACCAGCTCTCGGGCCGCTTGCAGACCGGTCAGCACGCTCACGTCGTGCTCGGGCGAGGGGCCGCCGAAGCAGACGGCGATCCGGGAGGCGGCGGCTGGCATGGCGGTCAAGGGTAGTGGTCGGGCAGGTCGTTCTCGTAGAGGACGACGTCGCCGGCGCCCAGGTGGTCGCGCACCCACTGCACGGCGTGCTGGCGATCGGCCACGGTGATGGTGCGCGCCGTGGTGCGCGCCGTGGTGCGCACGGCGTCGTTCGACCCTGCCGGTGGCCCCGTGCCCCGTGCCCCGCGGACCAGCGCGCCGCGATTGGTGCGTCCCACCACCACCACGTCAGTGGCGATGCGAGAGGCATCGACGGCGAAGCGCTCGTTCTCCTCGGCCTGACGCCTCCCGAGCTCCACCATGCCCGGGGTCACCACCACGCGCCGCCGGTCGTCGCCCCCCGCCCCCAGCGCACTCAGCGCGTCCAACGCCACGCGCGCGCCGGCCGGATTGGAGTTGTAGGTGTCGTCGAGGACGATGGTGCCGCTCGGCGCCGTGGCGGCTTCCAGGCGATGCGCCGCACTCGGCAACGACGGCAGCCGACGCGCGATGTCGTCGGGCGCCACGCCCAGCTGCAACGCTACCGCCACCGCGGCGGCCACGTTGCCCGGGCGCGCCGTAGCGGTAACGCCACGCACCACCTCCCGGCCCCCGATACGTAGGGCCAACCCGTCGGGGCCCTCGAGCACACTGACATCGGCATCGGGATCGGCAGCCGATACACGCCACACGTGTTTGGCGTCGGCCTCGGCACCATCGGCCAGGGCGGCCAGACGGGGGTCGTCCACCACAAGAACAACGGCGGGCGCCTTGGTAAGGATCTCCGCCTTGGCATCCACGATGCGGTCCTCGCTGCCAAAACGCTCCAGGTGCACCGGGCCGATGGCGGTGATGACGGCGATGTCGGGCGTCATCCACGCGCACAGCTCGGCGATCTCTCCGGGCCCGTAGGTGCCCATCTCGGCCACAAAGACATCTGTGCCCGGGACCAAGTGCTCGTTGACAGCCCTCGACAATCCGGCTCGGTTATTGAAGCTGGCCGGGCTGGCCACCGTCGAACGCGAACCCGAGAGCAAGTGAGTCACGTACCCCTTGGTGCTGGTCTTGCCATAGGAGCCGGTGATGGCCACCACGGTGGGAGCGATGCGCGCCAGGCGCTCGGCGGCCGCCGCCACGTGGCGTCGGGCCAGCCGCCCTTCGATGGGAGCCGTCAACGCGCAGGCCAGGTCCACCAAAACGGGAACGGCCAAGGCACCCACCACGGTGGCCAAGGGAGCCACGCGCCACACCACACCGAAAGCGATGACGACGATCTGCAAGGCGGCCCACACCACCGCCAGGGTGCGCAACCGCCGCGTCCATGCCAGCGCCGCGCTGCGGCCGCGTACCGACAGACCCAAGGGTCCGGCGCCGACGATGACGACGGGGACGACGCCGGCGACGACCCAGCGAGCCGTCAGCACCGCACCGGCCACCGCCGCCAGTGCACCGATGGCGTTGAGCGGAATCCGCACCCACCAGCGCACGGCAAAACGCGACACCGAGCCGGCTAGGTAATGCTCACGCTGGGCGACGCGCAGCCAGCGCACCCCGGCCAGCGCCGAGGCCACGAATCCAAGGGCCACCACCACCCACGTCAGCGCATCGGTGGAGTGATCGAACCACACCGACGCCAGCGTCCTCATCACGACGCCAGGGCGCGCTCGACGGCCGCCCGCAGTTGGGCGGGGGCAACCAACGGGGTGAGATGGCCTGCTCCCGCACAAATGGTGAGGCGAGCGCCGGGCACCCGGGCCACCACCGCACGCGCCACCTCGAGCGGTGTCTCGGTGTCGTTGGCACCCCACACCAGCTCCACCGGCCCGCGCAGCGCGGCGAGGTCGTCGTCGTAGCGTTCGTTGACGCTGCGCACCAAGACGCCGCGCATGACTCCCTGCGCCGCGTCGATAGTCCTCCGAGCCGTAGCGAAGCCGGGCCCGCTCCAGGCGGTCCTCGCCGACGAGACCGGCGCGCCGCAGCCCTCGCACGGCCCGATAGGCCAACGCCGGGCGGCCCCGGCGGGATCGAGGGACGAGCGGCACCGCGCTGAGCACCAGGGCGCGCACGAGGTCGGGGCGCGACGCGGCCAGCCGCACGGCCACCCGGCCACCGAACGAATGGCCCACCACCACGACAGGGGCCCCCGAGGCCACCACCGTGTCGCCCGCCTCGTCGAGCAGGGACGCCACCGCGGCCGCATATTGCTCCGATCCCCACGCCTCGGGGGGCGGCGGCGTCGCCCCGAAGCCGGGGAGGTCGACGGCGAGCACCGGCAACGCCCCACCCGCGGCGGCGGGCCCCAAGGCGCCGGCAAAGTCCTCGTGGCTGCGCATCCAGCCGTGCAAGGCGATGACCTGGGCCGGAGCCTCTCCCCACGCCTCGCCGAAAAGCGCGCCTCCGGCGAGCGAACGCAGCATCCGATGCAGGCTACGCCAGGCCCACCACCATCCCCCGCGACGTCACACCCCGCCGGTACCTTCCCCCCGTGGCCGACGATTCGATCAAAAGGCTGGTCCTGGGGCTGACCGAATCCCAGGCCCGGGCGGTGATGGCCGACGACTCCCCGCTGTGCGTGCGCGCCGGCGCCGGCTCGGGCAAGACCTCTGTGCTCACCAGGCGAATCGCCCGCCGAGTCCTCGACGGCTCGGCGTCGGCCGACCACACCTTGGTGGTCACCTTCACCCGCAAGGCGGCGGGCGAGCTGCGCAGTCGACTCTTCACCTTGGGGGTCCCGGGCATCGTTCCCACCGGGACGTTCCACGCGGCGGCCTACCGGCAGCTGCGCCACCATTGGTCCGACCGGGGAGTGCGGCCGCGTCGGCTGCTCGATGACTCGCGTCGCCTCGTCGGCGAGTTCCTCCCTGCCGATGCCACGGTGATCGGAGCGGCCCGCCAGGCCCTCATCGGCGCCGTGGACGGGGAGCTGCACTGGGCGCAGGCTCGCCTGATCGAACCCGACGGGTACCAGGAGGCGGCGGTGGCGGCTGGACGCGTGACACCCATTTCGCCCGGTGAGGTGGCCGAGATCTACGGCCGCTACCGGGAGACCAAGGAGCGCCGCGGGCTCATCGACCTCGACGATCTCCTGACCTCCTGCGCGGAGATCATCGAGCGCGACGCCACGGTGGCGGCGGCCGTGCGCTGGCGGGTCCGCCACCTGTTCGTCGACGAGTTCCAAGACGTCAACCCCGCCCAGTGGCGCCTGCTCATGGCGTGGCTCGGGGACCGCGACGATCTCTTTGTGGTGGGCGACCCCTTTCAAGCCGTCTATTCCTGGAACGGCGCCGACCCCACGCTCTTCGACAAGATGCCGGTGCTGCTCCCGAAGACTTCGGTGCTGGGGCTCGAGGAGAACCATCGCTCCTCCCCCCAGGTCGTGCGGGCTGCGTGTGCCGTGCTCGGAACCGCCCCGGCACCCACCACACGGCCCGATGGTCCCGAACCGTCGGTGCAGAGCTTCGAGGACGACCGAGCCGAAGCTGACGCGGTGGTCCGCTGGCTGCGGCTGTCGCACCGCCCCGGTCGTTCGTGGTCGCAGGTGGCCGTGCTGGCCAGAACCCACGCCCGACTCGAACCGTTGGCCGACGCCTTGCGGTCGGCCGGCATCCCGTTTCGCTCGGCGCGTGGTGGCGGTGCCCGCAAGCATGCGGGCCCGGGCGCCGGGCCCCTGGACGCTGCCCACGCCTTCTTGCGCTCGTTGCCACGTGACCTGCCGCTGCGCGCCGCGGTGGCCGAACTGGCCGTCGGGTCGGCCACCGCCCTCGTGCCGGCCGTGGTCCGTCTGGCCGACGAGCACATCGACGAGGCCCCCGAGGCCACGGCGGGAACCTTTGTCGACTGGCTGGCCGCCAACGACGCTCTCGACACCGACGTGGCCGGTGCGGCGTGGGACGTCGACGAGGCGGCCTCGGTCTCGGGGGCGGCGGTAGAACTGGCCACGTTCCACCGGGCCAAGGGCTTGCAATGGCCGGCCGTGGCCGTCATCGGGCTCGAGGCCGGCACCGTTCCCATCATCTACGCGTCGACACCGGCGGCTCGAGCCGAAGAGCGCCGGCTTCTCTACGTGGCGCTCACCCGGGCCGAGGACGAGCTGTGGTGCTCGTGGTCACGGCGCCGTTACGCCGGCGAACACGCGTGGGACTGCGAGCCGTCGCCCTACCTGGCATCCATCGGTGCCTCGGCCTCGGCGCTCGCCACGCCGCTGGCGTTGCCGACCGCTGTAGCTCGCATCGCCGCCTTGCGCGACCGGCTACCGGTGGCCGGGTAACCGATCGATCACCGTTTCACGTCGACGAACAGCGGGGCGTGGTCGGAGGGTTGTTTCCCCTTGCGAGCATTGCGATCGACGAGTGCGTAGGTGAGCTCGTCGGCCAACACTTTGGTGAGCAGCACGAGGTCGATGCGCATACCGAAGTGCTTGTGGAAATTGCCGGCTCGGTAGTCCCACCAGGTAAACAGCTTGTCGCCGTCATAGATGCGGCGAAAGGCGTCGACCAAACCCCAGGCTTCGAGGTCACGCACAGCCTGTCGCTCGGGCTCGGTCACGTGGGTGGCACCGTTGACCGCAGCGGGGTCCCACACGTCTTTGTCCTCGGGGGCCACGTTGAAGTCCCCGCACACCGCCACCGGGTCCGAGGGCGACAGCGTGGCGGCCAGGTGCTCTCGAAGCGACTTCAACCACTCCAGCTTGGCGAAGTAATGCTCGGTGCCGACCTCACGTCCGTTGGGGACGTAGACGCTGTGGACCCGCACCCCGCCGCACGTAGCCGCCACCAGGCGAGACCCTTGCTCGTCGACACCGGAGCCAAGGCCGGTGGCGACGTCTTCAAGACCGACCTTGCTGGCAATGGCCACGCCGTTCCAACGGCCGTCGCCGTGGGTGGCGCACTCGTAGCCCAACGCTGAGATCGCCATGGTGGGGAAGGCGCCGTCGGCGACCTTGGTCTCCTGCATGCACAACACGTCGGGGCGGGCGTACTCGAGCCATTCCTCGACGCGCGGCAAACGGGCGTTGAGGGAGTTCACGTTCCACGTGGCGATGCGCATGTGTCAGCCGTCCACGAAGACGAAAAGCAGATCGACCTCACAAGCGGTTTCGCCATCTACCGATGCGACGCCTTTGCCGGTACCGGCTCGAGACGACAACCGACCGAGCTCGACGAGGAGGTCAAGGTCGTCACCGGGTCCCACCTGGCGCCGAAAGCGCGCCTTGTCGATGCCACCGAAGAGCGGTAGTCGGCCCGCAAAACGCGGGTCTGACAGCACGGCGATGGCCCCCAGCTGCGCCAAGGACTCCACCATGAGTACCCCCGGAAGCGTGGGCCGACCCGGAAAGTGCCCCGCAAAGAATGCTTCGTCACCGGTGAGGTGCCAGCGCCCCCGCGCTCGTTGCCCGGGTTGGAGGTCAAGCACCTCGTCGACGAAAAGGAACGGGGGACGATGGGCAATGACGTCTTCGGGGCGCACCACGAAACGGAGGCTACTGCGGTAGCAATTCCCTCACGTCTTCTCCCCTACCTTTCCCCTACGTCTCACCTACTCAGACGACGCGGTCACCCCAGGGGTCCTTGAGCTCCGACATCCGCCAGCGGGGCTCGCTGTCCTGCCATGGCTCCTTGCGCATGACACGCGGCGGGTCCATGAACAACACGGCGGTTCCCCTGCTCCTCGCCTTCTGGTGGCGCGGATTCAGGTGACGGTGAAGGCTGGTCATGAGTTGGTGCATCAGAGGCGCTCCTTGTACGCGGCCCCGACGGCCGCCACCCGTGAGAACGCCGGCTCCCCCGGACACCGCAATCAGCGGCTGCTCTCACTTCGATAAGTATCGCCACGTTGAGTGGTAAAGAGAAACAAAACGACCACATGGAGTAGCCAACGCTTACACACCGAACTCCGCCCCGGTGGTGGCGGAAATGGACTGTCGTTGACGCTCAGCTGCTGCGGACGAAGTGGACCACTTCGGGCAGGGCCAACTCGGCGCCGCGGCGAGGTGGATCGAGTCCCACCAACACGAAAGTGCGGGACTCCCCTTGGGTCAGGACCTCTCGTGCCTTGCGGGGAGGCGGCACTCCCAGTCCCGTCAGCGGCGCGTAGCAATGCATCTCGCCGACATCGACCATGGCTCCATGCGAGACGAATGACGACACCGTTCCCTGCACCGATGCGCCAATGGGGTGCTCGGTGACAAAGGTCACGAAGGTGAGGGGGTCATTGAGAGCCGCCGGTGGGCCCGGATTCCGGCGCCGACGTCCCGGACTCGAGTCCCCGTCGGGCGCGCCGGGCGGCGACGTCGCTTCCACGGTGGCTACGTCGATGGCCGCCTGCACGTCGGCACCGACGGGCCTGCCTCGCCGGCGCCGGCGACGTGGTGCGGTGGGCATGTCGACGGGTTCGGCCTTGGCCTTTTTGGTGGTGGCTTTGGCAGCCTTGACCTTGGCGCCCGCCTTGGCTTCGGCAACGTCGGTCTCCGTCGAAGCCTTCTTGGATGCCTTCTTCGCCTTGTCAGCCTTGGTGGCTTTTTCGGCCTTGGTCGCTTTTGCGGCCTTGGTCGCTTTGTCGGACTTGGTGGCCTTATCCACTTTGGTGGCCTTGTCGGCCTTGACCGCTTTCGCTGCTTTCGGAGCCTTTTCGGCCTTGGCCGCCTTGGTGGCCTTGTCCGCCTTCACGACCGGGACGGCCTTGGCCGCTTTGGCGACCTTCGCCACCTTTACGGCTTTGAGGGCCTGGGCCGCCTTCACCGGCGAGCCGGCCCCATCGAGTTCCGACACCGCCGGCGCCGCCGTGGAGGTGCCACCGGTCGCTGTCGTCGCCTGACGGCTGCGCGGCCCGCGCACGGGATTGCGAAGGGTGAATATCCACCCCGCACCCGGCACCGGCTTGCCACCGATGAGTCGACCCTCGTCGAAGAGCCACGGATGCTCACCGTGGAACTCCTGGAACGAATCGTTGGAGAGGACTTGACCGCCGACGCGTTCGGCCACGCGCAACACGAAGGCGTCACCGCGGCCGATGGCACCGGCGGGGGGGGACACGATCTCGTTGTGGGCGGTGGCTTCGTCGAAGGCCTTGGCCTCCTTCGGATCGATACGGTGGCCGAAGCTGGCGTCGACCACCACGATCGCTTCCCGTTCGGGGAACTCCTCGTGGAAGGCTCTGACGGCCTGGTCGAGCTGCTCCAGGCTCGGCGTGGAGCGGCCTTCGGTGGCGATGTTCGAGCCGTCGACGACGACGTAAAGGGGAGCCATGGCTGTCCCCAGTCAACCATCCGCAGCGCTCCTCGCGACCGACCCCCCCAAGCCCCGATCAGCGGTTGAGCCATAGGATGCGCCGGTGACAGGAGTGCCTGGCGGGGAGGTGACCGAGCTCCTCCAACAGCTCATACGCAACGCGTGCGTCAACGACGGCTCCGCGGAGTCCGGACACGAACGGCGCAGCGCCTCGGTGCTCGAGAGCGTTCTGGAAGGACCCAACCTCGACCTCGAGATCCACGAGCCCATAGCCGGCCGATCCTCCCTGGTGGCCCGGATCGACGGGCACGACGCCGACGCCCCCTCGCTCCTGCTCCTCGGGCATACCGATGTGGTGCCGGCCAACGCGGCGGACTGGCGCCATGACCCTTTCGGGGGCGAGCTCATCGACGGCGAAGTGTGGGGTCGAGGGGCGGTGGACATGCTCAACCTCACCGCGTCCATGGCCGTTGCCATGCGGCACCTGGCCGACTCCGGATTCCGACCCCGCGGTGACCTCGTGTTCATAGGCGTCGCCGACGAGGAGGCGCTCGGTACCCATGGCGCCAAATGGCTGACCGAGCACCTCCAAAGCAGTGTGCGCACCGACTACGTCATCACCGAGGCGGGAGGCTTCCCCATGGGTAGCCCCGACCGGGTCCGCTTGCCGGTGATCACCGCTGAAAAGGGCACCTACTGGTGCACGCTGACCATCCGAGGCACCCCCGGACATGCCTCGCAGCCTCTGCGTACCGACAACGCATTGGTCAAGGCCGCCGAGATCGTCCGCCGGTTGGCCGAGCATCGCTCCCCCGCCGATATCCACGACGCCTGGCGGCGCTTTGTCGAAGGCATCGAGCTGCCCGAACAGCTGGCCGCTCCCCTGCTCGACCCCGAGCGCATCGACGAATTCTGCGACGTCCTGCCCTCTCTTGGCCTGGCTCGACAGGCCCACGCGTGCACCCACACCACCATGGCCCCGACGGTGATGCGAGCGGGAACGAAGGTGAACGTCATACCTGATCGCGTCGAGCTGGACGTGGACATCCGTACCCTGCCCGGTTGGGGCCAGGCCGATGTCGACGCCTTGTTGCGCGACGCGCTCGGCGACATGGCCGACGACGTCGAGGTGACGTACCAGTCGACCGATCCCGCCACGGCCTCTCCCACCGGCACGCCGCTATGGGACGTCCTGGAGCGCGTCGCCCAGGGCGCCTATCCCGGCGCCCGCTGCGTGCCGTTTTTGACGGTCGGCGCCACCGACGCCCGGTTCTTCCGGCGACTGGGGAGCGTTGCTTACGGCTTCGGCTTGTTCAGCCGTCACCTCACCTTTGAGGACTACGCCTCGATGTTCCATGGCATCGACGAGCGTGTCGACGTGGAGTCACTGGCACTGAGCACCGATCTGTGGAGCGGCGTGGCCCGAGAGCTTCTGGCGTGAGTCTCGGTTCTCCTCCGCACATTGAGCCCCCGCTCATTGAGGCCCCGCCTATTGAAGCCGTGCTGTTCGATTTCGGGGGTGTGATCACCGAGGGCCCGTTTTCCGCCTTTGCCCGCTACGAAGCGGCCCACGGCCTGGCCAAGGACTTCATCCGCAGCGTGAACGCCACCAATCACGACGACAACGCCTGGGCCCGCCTGGAGCGAAACGAGCTGGGGTTCGACGCATTTTGCGACGCCTTCGAAGCCGAATGCCGCGCCGCCGGCGGTGACGTCGAGGCGCGGGCGCTGTTTGCCACGCTGTCGGGGGAAGTTCGTCCCGACATGCTCGAAGCCGTCCGACGTTGCCAGGAGCACTTCAAGACCGGGCTGCTCACCAACAACTTCGTCACGCCCTACGCCTGGTCGAGCCGTGACGAGGTCCTCGCCCTATTCGACATCGTCGTCGAGTCGTCGGTGGTGGGCGTGCGAAAGCCCGATCCCCGGTTCTACGTGCTCGCCTGCGAGGGTCTCCACGTTGATCCGCACCAAGCCGTGTTCCTCGACGACTTAGGGGTGAATCTGAAGCCGGCCCGACAGCTCGGCATGGTGACGATCAAAGTCACCGATTCATCCTCCGCCATCGACGCATTGCAAGACGTGGTCAAGGTGCCCCTGCGCTGATCCGCACATTGCACCGATCCGCAGACCACTGACTCTCAGGCGAAGGCGCGCCGCATCAAGTCCTCGAACTCGAGCTGGTGCACGGCGGGGCTGCCCGTGGCGGGGCTCGGCGATTCGCGCCGACTCACGTGGCGAAGCGTGAATTGGTCTCGCAAGAGCCGGTGCAGCCGGGAGTGGACGTAGGACCACGGGCCCATGTTCTCGGGCTCGTCTTGGACCCACACCACCTCAGTGGCCGACGCGTAGCCCGCCAGTACGGCGCGCAGCTGCTCCTCGGGCCAGGGATAGAGCTGCTCGAGACGAATGACGGCCACAGTCCTGGGGTCGACGCCGGCGCCGGACGCCTCGCCGGCGGCCCCGGCGTCGGTGCGACGGGCCATGGCGTCGTAGGCGATCTTGCCCGAGCACAACAGGATGCGGCGCACCGCGGCGCGGTCGATGGCTTCGGAGGTGCTGTCCACTTCGGGGTCGTCGAGCACCTCCTCGAACCCACCGGATTCCAAGGCGTCCAGTGGCGACCGGGACACCCGGGCCCGCAGAAGTGACTTGGGGGTGAAGATGATCAACGGCCGGGGGCGCACCCGTACCTGAGAGCGAAGCAGGTGGAAATACTGCGCGGCGGTGGTGGGTTGCGCCACGCGCATGTTGTCCTCGGCACACAACGTGAGGAAGCGTTCGATGCGCGCCGAGGAGTGTTCGGGGCCTTGGCCCTCATAGCCATGGGGAAGCAACAAGACGATGCCCGATGTCTGGCCCCATTTGTCCTCGGCCGCCACGAGAAAGTTGTCCACGATGATCTGCGCCCCGTTGGCGAAGTCGCCGAACTGGGCCTCCCACGCCACTCAGCGCGTCGGGGGACTCCACCGAGTAGCCGTACTCGAAACCGAGGGCGGCATACTCCGACAGCAGGGAGTCGAGAACAGCGAAACGCCCCACCCGCTCCCCTTCGAGGTGCGCCAGGGGTATCCACTCGACGCCGGTGGCGTAGTCCACCAGTACGGCGTGACGCTGGCTGAAAGTTCCCCGCCGCGTGTCCTGGCCGGCCAGGCGTACGTCGGTGCCCTCCAACAACAGCGAGCCGAAGGCGAGCGATTCCGCCAACGCCCAGTCCACTTCGCCTTCGGCCACCACCCTGGCGCGCTGGTCGAACTGGCGGGCCAACTTGGGGTGGATCACGAACCCGTCGGGGACCTTAGTGACGTCGCTCACCAACGCATCGATGGTGGCGCGCCCCACGCCGGTTTCGACGGTGGTCTGCGCCAGCGGGGCCGGCGGCTCGGGGAGAACGGTCAGCTGGGGCGGGGCCGTCTGGCGGGTCTCGTCCAAGGCCGCTTGGAGGCGAGCCTGAAAGTCCTCGAGCGCCTTTTCGGCTTCATCGAGTGTGATGTCACCTCGTCGCACCAAC
Source organism: uncultured Acidimicrobiaceae bacterium (assembly GCA_963793645.1). Lineage (GTDB taxonomy): Bacteria > Actinomycetota > Acidimicrobiia > Acidimicrobiales > UBA8190 > CAWCAW01. The sequence goes on from CAWCAW010000007.1 coordinate 114,603, forward strand.
GACTCCGTGTAGAGCTTGCGCACCGAGCGAGTGGCGTCGATGAGCGCGTACATCAGGGGTTGGGTGTAGCTGGGGTCGTCACCTTCGTTGTGGCCATAGCGCCGGTAGCACACCACGTCGACGACAACGTCTTTATGGAAGGCCTGGCGAAACTCGAAAGCCAATCGAGCGGCGCGCACACAAGCTTCGGGGTCGTCGCCGTTGACGTGGAAGACAGGTGCCTGCACCATCTTGGCCACGTCGGTGGGATACACCGACGATCGGGCCGACTCCGGGGCCGTGGTGAAACCAAGCTGGTTGTTCACCACCACGTGGATGGTCCCACCGGTGCGGTAACCCGCCAGCTGGGAAAGCTCGAGGGTCTCCGCCACCACCCCTTGTCCGGCAAAGGCGGCGTCCCCGTGGATGAGGATGGGGAGCACGTCATAGGGGTGATCCCCGGCCAGGTGGTCCTGCTTGGCGCGCGCCATGCCTTCGACGACGGGGTCGACGGCCTCGAGATGCGAGGGGTTCGACGCCATAGTCAGGGCCACCTCGCCCCCGGTACGCGACACGAACTTGCCCGACGCCCCCTTGTGGTACTTGACGTCACCCGATCCCTGCACGGACTCGGGATCGACCACGCCTTCGAATTCTCTGAAGATCTCCCGGTACGACTTGCCGATGATGTTGGCCAGCACGTTCAGGCGGCCCCGATGGGCCATGCCGAACACGGCGTCGTGGAGCCCGTCGGCGGCGGCCTCCTCGAGGACGGCGTCGAGGAGCACGATCGTCGACTCGGCCCCTTCGAGGCCGTAGCGCTTCTGACCTACGTAGCGAGTGTGCAGGAAACGCTCGAAGGCCTCGGCCGCGTTGAGCCGGTCGAGGATGTGGCGCTGTTCCTCGGCCGCCAAGGTGGCCGGCACCCCTTCGACGTGTTGCTGGATCCAGCGCTTCTGATCCGTGTCCTGGATGTGCATGTACTCGATACCGAGGGTCCGGCAGTAGGCGTCGCGCAGAATGTCGAGCGCCTTCCCCAGCGTAAGGACGTCCTTGCCGGCCAGGCCGTCGACGACGAACTCCCGATCGAGGTCCCACAAGGTGAGCCCGTAGGTGGTGGGGTCGAGCTCGCTGTGGAGATGACGAGGGGCCGCGTGCAGAGGATCAAGGTCGGCAATGAGATGGCCCCGCACCCTGTACATGTTGATGAGGCTCTGCACGTGGGATTGCTTGACGAGCCGTTGATGTTCGCTGTCGACGGCATTGACGTCGGGCTGCCAGCGCACCGGCTCGTAGGGCACCTCCATGGCGCCGAAGACGCTCTCGTAGAAGCCGTGCTCACCGGTGAGGCACTCGGCCACGTAGCTGAGGAACATGCCCGACTCCGCACCTTGAATGATGCGATGGTCGTAGGTGGACGTGAGGGTGACCACCGGGCCCACGCCCAGTGCAGCCAGGCTGCGATGGTCGGCGGCCTGGTACTCGGCGGGGTAGCCGAGCGATCCCACTCCGATGATGGCCCCCTGGCCCGGCATGAGCCGTGGCACCGATTGCACGGTTCCCAACGTGCCGGGGTTGGTCAACGTCACCGTGGCGCCGGCGAAATCGTCCGGGGAGATCTTGGCGGTGTGCACTTTGCGCACCAGATCCTCGTACGCCACCACAAAGGCGTGGAAGTCGAGGGTGTCGGCGTCGCGCACCACCGGAACGACCAAGGTCCGGGTGCCGTCAGACTTGGACACGTCGACGGCGAGGCCGAGGCCGACGTGATCGTGGCGGATGATCCCCGGCGTCCCTTTGCCATCGAAGTCCGCCACGAAGGTGGCGTTGAGGGCCGGCACGGCCTTGAGCGCTTCGACCACGGCGAAGCCGATCAGGTGGGTGAAGCTGACCCGGGCACCTGACAGTCGGACCAGGTGCTGGTTGACCATGGCCCGATTGACCTCGAGGAGACGAGCCGGAACCGAACGTACGCTGGTGGCGGTGGGGACACCGAGAGACGCCTCCATGTTGTCGGCGATCCGGGCCGCGGCGCCGCGTAGAGCAACGGGGCGATCCCCACTCGGCTCGCTGCGGCCGGCTCCCGCCGATGGGCTGGGGACCGGTGACGAAGTCGGTGCCGCGGTGGCGGCGGGGGCAACAACAGCGGGTGCGACCGGTGCGCTCGACATCGGCGGCGCCGGCGCAGCCGTGACGGTGCCGTTGGGTGTCGCCCCGGGGGGCTGGTAATCGTGAAAGAACTCTCGCCAGCTCTCGCTCACCGACGCCGGGTCGCTGCGGTACTCCTCGTACATGTCATCGACGAGCCACGCATTGGGCCCGAAGGCACCTCCCGGCAACGCGCCGGTACCACCTCGGTGATCTTCGGCCATTGCCATCGATCCTACCGGGGTGCCATGAGGCCTTCGGGCTATGACCGGGCCCGTTGGCGGCAAGGATCATTGCGCTGTCAGGCTGACCTCCATGCGCACCATGCCTCGGGGCTTGTCAGTGGTCGTCCACGCCCCGAGCCCGGGGCGTCGTGATGACGTACCCAAGATCGTGCTGGCCCACGGTTCGCTCGATCGCGGCGCGTCGTTCACCCGGGTGCTGCGGCGCCTGACGGATCTCGAGGTCGTCACCTACGACCGCCGTGGGTATCACCATTCCCGGGACATGTTCCCGCTGGCCACGTCGCTCGGTGATCACGTCGATGACCTCTTGGCCGTGGTGGGAGATGGCCCGGCCGTGGTGATCGGGCACTCCTACGGGGGCGACGTCGCTTTGGGTGCTGCCATCGAGGACCCCACCACGGTGTGGTCGGTGGGCGCCTACGAGCCCCCCATACCGTGGGCGCCGTGGTGGCCGTCGCGCCGGCGCACGAACTTCGTCGAGGATCCCGACGCCTTCGCAGAGTCGTTCTTCCGCCGCGTGGCGGGCGACAAGGCGTGGGACCGTCTGTCGGACCAGGCGCGCCGGGACCGCCGAGCCGACGGGCCGGCCCTCGTCGCCGAATTGATCGCCATTCGCGGTGACGTGGCGCCGCTGGATCTGGCGCGTCTATCGGTACCGGCCGTGCTCGGTCGGGGCGAACTGTCGCTGCCGCATCACCGCCGAGCCGTCGAGGAGCTGGCCCAAGAGCTCCGTAATGCGGAGATCGTGGAAATCGCCGGCGCTACCCACGGAGCCCATTTGACCCATCCCGACGCCTTTGCCGCCTTCGTCCGCATTGCCGTGCAGCGGGCCATGGAGGCGTCGCGCTAGACGAGCCGATGCGTTGGATCCCCGGCCCCCGTGGTGGGGGCGGCCGCGTGCGCTTGTGTCCAGCTCCGTCCGGCCTCGACGTCGACGTCATGGGGCAGGCCGAGCACGCGCTCGGCGATGATGTTTCGTTGCACCTCGGAGGTACCGCCACCGATGGTGAGCGCCCTCGAGAACAGATAGCCCTTGGCCCACATGAGTGACGGCCACGTCGCCCCATGGCGTGGCGCGCCAAGGTCTGAGGGCGGGCCCGTTTCTTCGGCCCGCGCCCGGCGCGGACCGGCGTCGGCGAGCATGCCGTGCGCTCCCGCCAATGATTTGGCCAATTCCATTACGTGCTGACCGTGATCGTCGGCGAGGGCTTTGCGCACGGACGCCTCGGGGCCGGGCTCGCGGCCCGACACCACCGCGCCGACCGTGCGTAGCCGGATCAGTCGCAGTACCTCGCCTTCGGCCCACAGGCGCGCCAGTCGCTGGCGCGTCATGGGATCAGTGGTGCCGCCGGCGTCGCGCACCAAGTCGACGAGATCAGCGGCGGTGGGACCGGCACCCCACAATGCCCCTTCACCTGACAACGAGACCCGTTCGTTGCCGAGAGTGACCTTGGCCAACGACCACCCGCCGTTGACCTCCCCCACCACGTTGGCCGCCGGTAGTCGCACGTCGTCGAAGAACACCTCGTTGAAGCTGTGGTCGCCGGTCATGTCGACAACGGGTCGGATGTCGAGGCCGGGCGCGTCCATGGGGCAGATGAAATAGGTGATGCCCTGGTGCTTGGGAGCGTCAGGGTCGGTGCGCGCCAGCAGGATCCCGAAGGCAGCCTCGTGCGCGAAGGTGGTCCACACCTTCTGACCCGAGATCACCCACTGCTCACCGTCGGCCACGGCCCGGGTCGACAAACCGGCCAAGTCCGAGCCGGCCCCCGGTTCTGAGAACAACTGGCACCAGATCTCCTCGGCGGCCAGCAGCGGTAGGAGATGACGCTGCTTTTGTTCCTCGGTGCCGGCATGGATGAGAGTCGGACCGGCCCAGCCGATGCCGATCTGGTTCTGCGGTCGGCGCACGCCGGCGCCGCGCAGTTCGTCGTCGATGACGAGTTGACTGACGGCATCAGCACCCAGTCCCCATGGCCCCGGCCAGTGCGGTGCCACATAGCCCGCTTCGGCCAGCTGCCGGGGGGTCGGACGCGGGTGGTCGTCGAGCCACTGTCGCACTCGACGACGAGCGACATGATCGCTACCAGGGAGGGCGAGGTCCACAACGCGCAGCGTAGGCTGAGGCCGTGACGAACTGGAACTTCGCCGATGTCTGGGAGTGTGTGGCCGAGACCATTCCCAAGGCGCCCGCGCTGACTCATGGGTCGCGACAGATCACGTGGTCCGAGCTCGAGGCGCGCGCCAACAGCGTGGCGGCCGCTCTTGTCGGGGCCGGATTCACTCACCAGGACAAGGTCGCCCACTACCTCTACAACTGCCCCGAGTACCTGGAATCGACATTCGGCATCTTGAAAGCCGGGCTCGTGCCCGTGAACACCAACTACCGGTACGCGGCCGACGAGCTCGTCTATCTGTGGAACAACGCCGATGCCGTCGCCGTCGTATTCCACGGCGTGTTCAGCGCCGTGATCGACCCGTTGCGCACCAGGGTGCCCGGCATTCGGCTGTGGCTGTGGGTGGACGACGGTTCCGGGCCCTGCCCGGCGTGGGCCACCCCGTACGAGGACATCACCGGCGGCCACCCCGAACGTTTCACTCCCCCGTGGCCTCGCAACGGCGACGACCTCTACCTCCTTTACACCGGGGGCACGACGGGAATGCCCAAGGGCGTGATGTGGCGCCAGGACGACCTGTTCTGCCGCCTCAATGCCGGCAACATCATCAAGGTCCCTGAGGACGGCGGGCTGGCGGGGCTGCGCAAGACCATCGTCGGCGCCGGCCCGGTATTGCTCCCGGCGTGCCCCCTCATGCACGGCACGGGCGCCTTCACGGCCATGGGCACCCTGGCCGTCGGCGGCAGCGTGGTCACGCTCCCCGGCACCCGTTTCGATCCCGTGGCGCTACTCGACACCGTCGACAGCGAGAACGTGAACGTGGTGGTCATCGTGGGCGATTCGTTCGCCAAGCCCATATTGAGCGCGCTCGACGAGAACCCGGGCCGCTTTCGCCTCTCCACGCTGCTGGCCATCATCTCCTCGGGCGTGATGTGGAGCGAGCCCACCAAACGCGCCTTGCTCGACCACAAGCCGTCCATGATGTTGATCGACGCCTACTCCTCATCTGAGGCCATCGGCATGGGGACGTCGGTGTCCACAGGCAGCTCCGCCGAGCACACCGCCCACTTCGCGCTGGGCCCTGACGTCAAGGTCATCGATCCCGACACCGGTAAGGACGTGTCGGCGGGCTCGGGCGAGGAAGGCGTGCTCGCCCTGGGAGGACGTAACCCGCTCGGCTATTACAAGGACACCGACAAGTCGGCCTCCACCTTTAAGGTCATCGACGGGGCGCGCGTACTCGATCCCCGGTGACTACGCCACGGTGCAAAGCGATGGATCGATCCAGTTGCTCGGACGGGGCTCGGTGGTCATCAACACGGGCGGAGAAAAGGTCTTCCCCGAAGAGGTCGAAGAAGTGTTGAAGACCCACCCGGCCGTACGCGACGCCGTGGCCGTCGGCCTGAGCGACGACCGCTTCGGCGAGGTGGTCTCGGCCGCCGTCGAGCTGCGTCCCGGGGCACATGTCACCGAGGCGGAGTTGCAGGCCCATGTGCGTGGCCAACTGGCTGCCTACAAGTCGCCCAAGCGGGTGCGCTTCGTCGACACCATCGGACGATCGCCGTCGGGGAAGGTCGACTACGCCCGTCATCGGGCCGACATGGCGCAATGGGCGACCTCGGCGTCGCCGGCCGCCTCCTGATCGACGCGTACCTCGCAACCGGCGCGGCGCCCACCCCAAGGTCACGATGGGAGCCCTCGATCTCGTGGCGGGCTGGCCCGTGCCCGAGGCCGCCGCCGGGGTGGTGCGCCGACAGGGGCGCCAGACGTCCATCGTCGACGTCGTCGGCGATACGGAAAAGGTCTTCGCGTGGGCGTCGGTGACCAAGCTCCTGGTGGCCATGTCGGTACTGGTCGCCTGCGAGGAGCAGACCATGGCCCTCGATGACACGGCGGGGCCGCCGGGTTCGACGGTGCGTCACCTGCTTGCCCACGCGTCAGGATTGTCGCCGGAGTCCCTCGAGGCGCTCGCCGCTCCGGGCACACGGCGCATCTACTCGAACTCCGGCTACGAGATCCTCGCCGACGTCCTGGCCGGGCGGGCCGACATGGACTTCGCCGATTACCTGGCCGGCGCCGTCACCGGTCCCCTGGAGATGGCCGCCACAGCCATTGCACCAGCGTCCTCGGCGGCGTGGGGAGCCGCCGGTTCGCTTGCCGATCTGCTGGCGCTGGGTGGCGAGCTCCTTGTCCCGCGCCTAGTGGCCCCGGCCACCATGGCCGATGCCACCACGGTGGCCTTCGCCGGGTTGGCGGGCGTGGTGCCCGGCTTCGGCCGCTTCGACCCTTGTGATTGGGGCCTCGGTTTCGAGCTCAAAGATGCCAAGGTGCCGCACTGGACGGGATCGCGGAATGCGCCCTCGACGTTCGGTCATTTCGGTCGCTCGGGCAGCTTCCTTTGGGTCGATCCTGACGCCGGAGTGGCCTGTGCGGCGCTGTGTGATGGCGACTTCGGTCCCTGGGCACACCAAGCCTGGCCCGCACTCGCCGACGCCGTCGTCCAGCAGTGGGGTGCGACCGGCCTAGGCTCGACGTCATGAAGGGGGTCATCCTGGCCGGAGGCAGCGGCACGCGTCTTCACCCGCTCACGAGGATCACCAACAAACACCTGCTCCCCATCTACGACAGGCCCATGATCAGCTACGCCATCGAGGCGCTCGTCATGGCGGGCATCAACGAGATGATGCTGGTCACCGGTGGCACCCACGCCGGGGAATTCCTCCGCCTGCTCGGTAGCGGGCACGAACACGGCATCGAACGCCTCTCCTACGGATACCAGGACCGTCCCGGTGGCATCGCCGAAGCCCTGGGGCTGGCCGAGAAGTTCTGCTCCGATGACTCGGTGCTCGTCATGCTGGCCGACAACATCGTGGAACGGTCGTTTCGCACCACCGTGCAGCGCTTCGCCGAACAAGTCAGCGGGGCCCGCATCGTGCTCAGTAAGGAAAGCGACCCGCAGCATCTGCGGAATCTGGGAGTCCCCGAGTTCGACGCCGATGGCCGCATCGTGCGTATCGTGGAGAAGCCCGAGGATCCCCCCAGCAATTACGCGGTCACGGGCATCTACTGCTACGACCCTGACGTCTTTCGGGCTATCGGGACTTTGGAACCATCGGGGCGAGGCGAGCTCGAGATCACCGACGTCAACAACTGGTACGTCAACCAGGGCGCCATCGCCTACGACGTGCTCGAAGGGTTCTGGGGTGACGCCGGAGAGTCGATCGACGCGTACTACGCCGTCAACGACTTCGTGCGCACCAACGGCGCCAACAAGGGCTGAACCCGGCTCAGGCGTCGAGGAAACGGCGGATGGCGAAGGCCGATCCCGCCGTGCCCACCACCAGCCCCACCAGCACGACCACCAAGCTGGTCACCACCACCTCGCTGGTAGGCATGCGCATCTGGTACCAGATGCTCGTCAGGCTGCCCGCGGCCAGGTCATCGAGCGTCCAGTGCAACCCGAAGACCACGGCTCCGGCTACCAGCGCGCCCAGGACGCCTTGGACCAGGCCTTCGCACATGAACGGCACGCGGATGAACCAGTTGGTCGCACCCACCAGTTTCATGACCGACACCTCGCGCCGTCGAGCGAAGATGGCGAGTCGAATCGTGTTCAAGATGAGCACCGACGCCGACAACAGCAAGATCACGGCCAGCACCAAGAAGACCCATTGCAAGATGCGCGTCACCGTCTCGATGTTGCGCACGGCTTGACTGGGATAGGACACCGAGTCCACCCCGGGGCGCCCCGTGAACTGCTGGTACACGGCTTGGGCCTGGTTGGGATTGTCGAGCACGCAGCGAAACGACGCCGGCGTCGTCTGCAGCGTCAGCGCTTGGGCTTCTTCGGGAGGCAGCAGATGCTTGGCCTCGTTGAAGTCATAGGCCTGGCTCCGAGAGATACACGTGCGGACGTACGGCAACTCGTGCAGCTGGGTGCTGATGGACGCCTTCTGGCCGGCCAGGATGCTCGGGTCCAAGAACACGAGCACGTTCACGCCGTGCTGCCACTTCACCGTGGCGTGCGCCACGCCCTGGCGCAACAAAAGCGCCGTACCCACCAGCGACAGCGACACAGCCACGGTGAGCACGGCCGCCACCGTCATCAGACGGTTGCGCCACAGGTTGGATGCGGTCTCGCGGGCGACGTAGTCGACCGACACAGCCATCAGCGACGGACCCGTTCTCGAGGCTCGTCAGCCTCATATCCGTAGCCGTACACGCCACGTTCCTGGTCGCGCACCAAGGTCCCGTGGTCGAGCTCGATGACCCGGCGCCGCATCTGGTCGACGATGCCGGCGTCGTGGGTGGCCACCACCACCGTGGTGCCGGTGCGGTTGATGCGGTCGAGCAGGCGCATGATCCCCTGGCTGGTGGCGGGGTCGAGGTTCCCGGTGGGCTCGTCGGCCAGCAAGATGAGGGGCCGGTTCACAAAGGCCCGCGCCACGGCCACCCGCTGCTGCTCGCCTCCGGACAGCTCGGCGGGGAGGTTGTCGCGCTTTTTGGTCAATCCCACCAGGTCCAGTACCTGGGGCACCTGGTTGGCGATGACGTGGCGGGGCCGGCCGATCACCTCAAGGGCAAAGGCCACGTTCTCGAACACCGTCTTGTTGGGCAGAAGCTGGTAGTCCTGAAAGACACAGCCGAGATTGCGACGCAGGTAGGGGATGCGCCAGCTGGTCAGATGGGCGATCTCGCGCCCCGCCACCCAGATGCGCCCGTCGTCGGGCACCTCCTCGCGCAGCAACAGGCGCAGGCAGGTCGTCTTGCCTGAGCCCGAAGGACCGACGAGGAAGACGAACTCCCCCTTGTCGATCTCGATCGACACGTCACGTAGCGCGACGGTCTTTCCCTTGTATGTCTTGGTGACGTTCTCGAATCGGATCATCGAACTCGAGTCTTCGGCGGGTCGCCCCACGCCGTATCCGCAGGCAGGGCGCTCAAAGTTGTCGCCAGGCTAGCAGTCCGACCCCAATTCCAGAAGAAATTTCTCTCACCGTGGGTGATGCATTCGGTCCGCCGTTGGCTCGACCCGCCGGGTCCGAACACAAAATTCCAGGTCATCCATAGTGCGCCACGCCCTACCGGGCTCACGATGCCGCCGCTCGCCGGCGCCGCAACTCCGCTTCCATAAAGTCGTCCAGATCCCCATCGAGCACGGCCTCGACGTTGCCGGTCTCGTAGTTGGTGCGGTGGTCCTTGACCAGTTGGTACGGCGCCAGCACGTAGGAGCGGTCCTGGTTTCCCCACGCCACGTCGGACTGCGGCCCCGACAGCGAGTCGAGCTCGGCTCGACGCTCGGCGCGCTCGCGAGCCACCAACTTGGCCCCCAGGATCTGCATGGCCTTGGCCTTGTTCTGGTGCTGACTGCGCTCGTTTTGCACCGCCACCACGATGCCGGTGGGGAGGTGGGTGAGGCGCACGGCGGAATCCGTCTTGTTGACGTGCTGGCCGCCCGCTCCCGATGACCGGTAGGTGTCGACGCGCAGTTCCTTGTCGTCGATGACCACCTCATCCCCCACGTCCTCGAGGAACGGGATGACGTCGAATGACGCGAAGCTCGTCTGGCGACGGTGCGCCGCGTCGAACGGCGAGATGCGCACCAGCCGGTGCACACCGCGCTCGGCCGACAGGAGTCCGTAGGCGAATCGTCCTTTGACGATGAAAGTGGCCGACAGCAAGCCGGCCTCCTGACCCTCGGTGGCCTCGTCGAGCTCCACCACAAAGCCTCGGCGCTCGGCCCAGCGTTGGTACATGCGCAGGAGCATCTCGCACCAGTCCTGGGCGTCGGTGCCGCCCGCACCGGCGTGCAATTCGCAGATGGCGTCGCCTTCGACGTATTCGCCGGTGAACAGCGAGCGCAGCTCGAGCTCGGCCAGGCGACGCGACAGATCATCGATGGCGCCTTCGAGCTCGGCCAACACCGACGAGTCGTCGTACTCCACCATGGCCTCGTACAAGGTCTCGCCGTCAGACAGCCGGCGTCCGAGATCTTCGAGCACCTCGATGTCGTCGCCCACCCGTCCGAACTCGGAGGTCACCTCTCGGGCCCGTTCGGCGTCGTCCCACAGATCCGGTCGCGACACCTCTTTTTCGAGCTCGACTCGCCGTTGGCGTAACGCCTCGAGACCGAGATATCCCTCGGCCTCTTGCAGCCGGGCGCGCAACGCCGCCAACTCGGCGCGCTGGTCTCGAGCGTCGCCGGGGGGGCGGCCTCAGGCCGTGCCATGACAGAGCTTGTACTTCTTGCCGCTCCCGCACCAGCACGGTTCGTTTCGACCGAGCTTCTCCTGGGGGGCCCGCACCAGTGGCGCCTGGGCATCGGGGTCGGCGGTGGCCGGACGGCGCCCGCCGCCCGGCGAGGCGACGCGGCGGCAGCGGCCGCAGCCCCAGCCAGTGCTCCGGCCCCGTTGGCAGCACCGATGTCGGTGCCATTGAGGTCTTCGCCGTCGGGTCCGCCCGCCCGGAAGGCATCGAGAAGGCTGGGTCCCTCCGAAGGATCGGCGGCGGCCTGATAGCTCGCCTTGGTGTAGTCGACCTCGGCTTGACCAGCGACCACCTGGACGTGCATGACATAGCGCAGGTAGTCGTCGTCCATGGACTCGACCATCTGCCCGAACATCGAGAAGCCTTCTCGCTGCCAGGCCACCAGCGGGTCCTGTTGGCCCATGGCCCGCAAGTTGATGCCCTCGCGCAGATAGTCCATCTCCGCCAAGTGCTCCCGCCAGCGCTGATCGATGATCTGCAGCATCACCTCGCGCTCGACTTGGCGGGCCTCCTCCTCCCCGCCCGGAAAGGCGTGGTCGCGGTTGCGGTAGGCATCGAGGGAGTCCGCCAGCAGGCTCTCGGAGATCTGCGTGGTGGTGGTGGCCTCGGCCAGGTCCTCGACGGTGAACTCGGACGGGTAGTACAGCGCCACTTCGGCCAGGAGCTCTTCGAGCGCCCATTCCTCGGGATACTCGCTCGGGCACGCCGAGGTGACCAGTCCTTCGATGGTGGACTCGAGGAGCTCCTCGGTGTGCTCGCGGAGGTCTTCGCCGTCGATCACTTGATGACGGCGCGCGTAGATGACCTTGCGCTGCTCGTTGAGGACCTCGTCGTACTTGAGGACGTCCTTGCGGATCTCGGCGTTGCGGCCTTCGACGGTGTTCTGGGCGCGCTCGATGGCCTTGGTCACCATCTTGGCCTCGATAGGGATGTCGTCAGGCAAGGTGCGGGTCATCACCCACTGCATCGCACCCGTGGCAAAAAGGCGCATGAGCTCGTCCTCGAGGGACAAAAAGAAGCGGCTCTCCCCCGGATCGCCTTGACGGCCCGAGCGGCCTCGCAACTGGTTGTCGATGCGGCGGGACTCGTGGCGCTCACTGCCCAGGACGTAGAGGCCTCCCAGCTCGCGTACGGCTTCGCCCTCCTCGCCACACACCTTTTCGAAGTGCTCCAGCAACCGTTCGTACTCGGCCTGGCCTTCATCGGTGTCGAGGTCGATTCCCGCCGAGATGGCCTCGTGCTGAGCCAGACCCTCGGCGTTGCCGCCCAAGATGATGTCGACGCCTCGCCCGGCCATGTTGGTGGCCACCGTGACGGCGTGCAGACGACCGGCTTGGACGACCACCTCGGCTTCACGAGTGTGTTGCTTGGCGTTGAGGACCTGATGCGGGATGCCCTTGCGGTCGAGCAACCCCGAGAGCTGTTCGGACTTGGCCACCGAGGCCGTGCCCACCAGTACGGGCTGGCCCCGTTCGTAGCGCTCGACGATGTCCTCGACCACCGCCGCGAACTTGGCGTCCTCGGACTTGTAGATGAAGTCGGCGCCGTCTTGGCGCACCATGGGCACGTTGGTCGGAATGGGCACCACGGGCATGTTGTAGGTGTTGGCGAACTCGGCGGCTTCGGTCTCGGCCGTCCCCGTCATGCCCGAGATCTTCTCGTAGAGGCGGAAGTAATTCTGCAACGTGACCGTCGCCCACGTGTGGTTCTCCTCGGCGATGCGCACGCGCTCTTTTGCTTCCACCGCTTGGTGCAACCCGTCGGACCAGCGCCGGCCGTCGAGCGTGCGTCCCGTGAACTCGTCGATGATCTTCACCTCTCCACCGGCGACGAGATAGTCCTTGTCGCGGTGGTACAGCTCCTTGGCCCGCAGCGCCTGGGTGAGATGGTGGACGTAGTTGACCGACACCAAGTCGTACAGGTTCTCCACACCGATCTGGCGCTCCACCTTGGCGATGCCTTCCTCGGTGGGCACCACGATGCGCTTTTCCTCGTCGACCTCGTAGTCGTCCTCGGACACCAGGGTGCGGACGATGCCGGCGAACTGGTAGTAGAGCTTGGCCGACTCGGCGGCGGGGCCGGAGATGATAAGCGGCGTCCGAGCCTCGTCGATGAGGATGGAGTCCACCTCGTCGACGATGCAATAGACGTGGCCGCGTTGCACCATGGCGTCACGTGAACGAGCCATGTTGTCACGCAGATAGTCGAACCCGAGCTCGGTGTTGGTGCCGTAGGTGACGTCGCACGCATAGGCCTCGCGCTTGTCCTCGAAGCCGGGCAACTCGGGGCTCACCCGTCCCACGCTCAACCCGAGGAACCGATGGAGCCGCCCCATCCATTCGGCGTCACGACGGGCCAGGTAGTCGTTGACGGTCACCACGTGCAGGCCTCGGCTCGACAACGCGTTGAGGTACACGGGCAAGGTGGAGACAAGGGTCTTGCCCTCGCCGGTCTTCATCTCGGCGATCCATCCGAAGTGCAGGGCCATGCCCCCCATGAGCTGCACGTCGAAGTGCCGTTGGCCCAGCACCCGCTGGCCGGCCTCGCGCACGGTGGCGAACGCCTCGATGAGGAGGTCGTCGAGGCTCTGGCCGTTGTCGTAACGCTGGCGAAAGTCGACGGTGCGATGGGCCAGGTCCTCGTCGGACAGGGCTTCCATGTCGGGCTCGAGCTCGTTGATCAAGGGAACGAGTTCGGCCAGCCGGCGAACCTTCTTGCCCTCCCCGGCGCGCAGGAGACTCGTGAACACACTCATGAGGAAGCGAGTCTACCGCCGCCCTCTCGCTGCTCAGCGGCGATGCGGGGTCGGATCGGACCTCAGGCCCGGGCGCCCACGTTCGTCCGTCGAGGGTGCGAACGACCCACCAGCTTGCCCTTGAGCCGTTCCACCTGGTGCTCGAGCTTGTCCATGACCAAATCGACAGCCACGGCGAGATCGGAGGCGCCGGCCCGGGCCCGTATGACGTGTCCGTGGCCGCTCAAGGTCACCTCGCACACCTTGTGCGTCCCCCCCGGTGCGTCGCCGTCTTCGGCCAGTCGCACCTCGGCTCGTTCGAGCACGGGGGCGAGCCGGCCGAACTTGGCCACCTTGACGCGGGCATGCTCGCGCACGTCATCGGATACCACGGCCTTGCGTCCGAGAACGACAATCTCCACGGCTGGACCTCCTTCAGGTCATCCCGGCGACGGGGCCCCCGAACTACGAGTTCCTCGTTCATCTCGAGATAGAGGTGTCGACATGTGGATTGCGCCCGGCTGACCTGGTCTTTGGCCCCACACTCGCCTGCAGAGGAGTTGGCGACCGGCATCCGGCGACCTTGGCCATAACGGCCGCGGCCCGACGGACACACTGCTGGCCGGCTTGGCTCCTTCTCCGTCTGGTGCCGACAGCCGGCGTCCTGACGGGCAGGGCTTACTTCTAAGTCGCACCATGCTCAGCAACCACAAGTTGCCTTACGTGGGTCGTTTCGCCTGCGACTGGCTTCGACTTGCAACCACAGACCCGGACGCAACCCACGATGTGATGCTACGCCCGCCACCTCGCGCTATGTCAGCGATTTCACGTGTCAGTCGCGTGTCGGTGTGACGGGACCGGTGTCCCAGGACCGGCGGGGTGGGACCGGTGGCTACGTGCCGGTCTGCCAGGAGCCCAGGTACTCCTCTTGGGCCGGCGTGAGCCGATCGAGACCCACCCCCATGGTTTCGAGCTTGAGCCGGGCGATCTCGGCGTCGATGTTGCGTGGCACGTTGTAGACCTTCGGGGTGAGGGTGGCCACGTTGGCCATGACCCACTCGGCGGCCAGGGCCTGGTTGGCGAAGCTCATGTCCATCACAGCGGCGGGGTGACCCTCGGCGGCGGCCAGGTTCACCAACCGTCCCTCGGCCACCACCAGGACACGCTTGCCCTTGACCTGGAACTCCTCGACCATGGGACGAACCTCTCGGCGCTGTCCCTCGGACATCCGAGCCAGGGCCACCAGGTCGATCTCGATGTCGAAGTGACCCGAGTTGGCCACGATGGCCCCGTCTTGCATGCGCTCGAAATGCTCGGCGCGCAACACGTCGCGGTTGCCCGTGACGGTGATGAAGATGTCTCCTTCGGCCGCGGCGATGTCCATGGGCTCGACCCGGAACCCGTCCATGACGGCCTCCAGGGCACGCAGGGGGTCTATCTCGGTGACGATCACCTGAGCGCCGTGGCCCCGGGCCCGGCTGGCCACACCCTTGCCGCAGTAGCCGTAGCCGGCCACCACGATGCGCTTTCCGGCCAACAGCACGTTGGTGGCCCGGATGATGCCGTCGAGGGTGGACTGCCCGGTCCCGTAACGGTTGTCGAACATGTGCTTGGTGTCGGCGTCGTTGACGGCCACGATGGGAAACGCAAGGCCCCCTCGGCCTCCATGGCGCGCAACCGGATGACCCCGGTGGTGGTCTCTTCGGTGCCGGCGATGACTTCGGGCACCTGGTCGGGACGCACCTTGTGCAGGCGTGACACCAGGTCGCACCCGTCGTCCATGGTGAGTGTGGGGTGCTGGTCCAACACGGCGTCGATATGCGAGTAGTAGACCTCGGCGTCCTCGCCCTTGATGGCGTAGGTCGAGATGCCTTCGTCGACGACCAGGGCGGCCGCCACGTCGTCTTGGGTGGACAGCGGGTTGGACGCGCAGGCCAGCACGGTGGCGCCACCGGCCTTTAAGGTGCGCAGCAGGTTGGCGGTCTCCGTGGTGACGTGCAGACAAGCGGCCACCACGGCTCCGTCGAGGGGGCGCTCTTTGGCAAAGCGCTCCCGGATGGACTGCAGGACCGGCATGTTGGCGTCGGCCCAGGCAATGCGCTGGCGCCCGAGGGCGGCAAGCTCGAGATCGGCGACGTCGTGGTCTATGGGCGCGCTCATGGACATGCATCCTCGCGCGTCATGACGGGATCTGGGAACAACGCCCCCACCGGTGCCCCGGACCTAGGCCTCGGCGAGCCACTCCTTGAGCTCCACGAGAACCGGCACGGGTCCGGGGTCCACGCCATCTTGGGCGGCCAGGTGCAGCGAGACGAAGTCGCCGACGAGCATGAGATCGAGCAGTTGGGCCAGGTCCCCCTCGCCTTCGGCGCGCTGCTCGATCACATCGGCAACGACTTCTCGAAGCAACTCGGTCACGAACGCGAAGCGACGTTGGACCTGGGGGTGCTCGCCGTCGTGGCGCAGATTGACGAGGGTGAGGATCTGACGAGTCACATCGCCGTTTTGGCCCCATCCCACAATCTCGTTGTGACACAGCTCCGGGTAGACGGCACTGAAAGCGGGCATCTTGGCGTTTTCATTGACCTGGGTCTTCCACCGCAAGGCGGCCGCCGCCCCCAGGGACTGGGCGCCGTGGATCATCGGAATCGTCCTGCCGATGCGCCGGGCCAGGTCCTCGGCGATGCTTCCCGATTGCACCAACTGGTCGCGGCGTCGGGCCAGTTGGTCGACGGCCAACGCCACCCACTGGCTCGCCCCCGGGAACAACCCGATGTCCTCGAGCACCACCAAGGGCGGGATGGCCGTGGCTCCCAGCGCGGCGCGTGGCTGGGGTATGCCCGGCGGGACCCGCACCATGGGAATCCCCCATTCGTCGGCCATGCGCCCGAGCGCACCCCCCGAGGTCACCGCCACCAGGCTGGCCCCGGCGTCGGCGGCCTCACCGGCCGCCTCGACGGTCTCCTCGGTGTCGCCCGAGAACGACACGGCGAAAACCAGCGAGCCCGGGCCGACGAAGTCAGGCAGCACATAGGACTTGACCACGACGATGGGTACGGGCACGAAAGGGCCCGCCACCGCCACCATGAGATCACCGGCGATGCCGCTGCCGCCCATGCCGAGGACCACCACGTTTTCGACATAGGCACGATCGGGAAGGCCGTCGAGGCCGCGAGCCTCTTCCACCGCCGCGGCCACCTGCTCGGGGAGGCCGGCGGTGACGCCGAACATGTCGAGACTGTCGAGGACGCCGGCGGCGGCGGGCACCGCTGTCATGAGTCTCCCTTTTCGGATTTCTCAGGCTTTTCGGATTTCTCAGGCTTTTCGGATTTCCCAGGCTTTTCGGATTTCTCAGCGCCCAGGGTCTGGGGCGTGGACTGCGACTGCGCCTTGGTCATCAGACGCTCGTGCTCGGTGTCGTCCACGGTGGTGGCCTCATCCACGAGCATCACGGGGATGTCGTCACGTACGGCGTAGGTGCGTCGCAGCCGCGGGTTGTACAACACCGACTCGTCGGCGAAGTACACGAGGGGGCCCTTGTCCTCGGGGCAGGCGAGGATTTCGAGCAGCAATGGATCAAGAGTCATGGGTGGAGCCCTTCTGTGGTCATGCGCCGCCTACCGAGGAAACCAAATCGAAGACCTCCTGCACGTGACGCTCGCACTCTTGCACTGTGGCCGCCTCGACGTTCAGCCTGAGCAAGGGCTCGGTGTTCGACGGGCGGAGGTTGAACCACCAATCCCCGTAGTCGACGGTGAGCCCATCGGTGTGATCCACCTCGACACCTTGGGCCGCCAATGTGGCCGCCAAGGCCTGCACCGACGCCACGGGATCGTCGACCTTGGTGTTGATCTCACCGGAGTCGGCGTAACGGCGAAACGGGGCCAGCAGCTCCGACAGCGGTTGGTCGGCTTTGCTCAGGACCTCGAGGACGACCATGGCGGCGATGATGCCGGAGTCGGCTCGGTAATTGTCCCTGAAGTAGTAATGCCCCGAGTGCTCGCCTCCGAAGACAGCACCGGTCTCCGCCATGACCTGCTTGATGAAGGAGTGCCCCACTCTGGTGCGCACCGGCGTTCCGCCGTGCTCGATGATCGTCTCGGGCACCACCTTGGAGCAGATGAGGTTGTAGAGCACCGTGGAGCCGGGGTGCTTGTCGAGCATGGCGGCCGCCACCAGCGCGGTGGTGAGCGACCCGGACACGGCCTGCGCTTTTTCGTCGACGAGGAAGACGCGATCGGCATCGCCGTCGAAAGCCAAGCCGACATCGGCGCCGTGCTTTAGCACCGCGCCTTGGAGGTCGACCAAGTTCTCGGGCTGGATGGGGTCGGCGGGATGATTGGGAAACGTGCCGTCGAGTTCGCCAAAGAGAATCTCCACCGCAAAGGGAAGTCCGGCAAAGACTCTGGGAGCCACCAGACCGCCCATGCCGTTGGCGGTGTCGGCCACGATGCGCAAGGGACGCAAGGCGGCGGTGTCGACGAACGAGCGGACATGGGCGGCGTACTCGTCGAGCATGTCGCGCTGCTGGTAGCCCCCGGTGGCGAGACCTCCATCGGACCCGGTCTGCAACGCTTCCTCGGCCATCTCTTTGATGTCCGCCAACCCGGTGTCCTGACCGACGGGCTTGGCGCCGGCCAGGCAGAATTTGATCCCGTTGTACCCGGCCGGGTTGTGCGACGCCGTGAACATGGCACCCGGGCAGTCGAGACGCCCCGAGGCGAAGTACACAAGGTCGGTAGACGCCAGCCCCAGGTCGATGACATCGACGCCCGCACTGCGAGCACCCTGGGCGAACGCACCTGACAGTGCCACCCCCGAGGTGCGCATGTCGCGGGCCACCAGCACGGTCGGAGACCCGCAGAACCGGGCAAAGGCCCACCCGATAGCTAGGCACAGGCGCTCGTCGATCTGATCGGGCACCGTGCCGCGCACGTCGTACGCCTTGAAGATGTCGTCGAGGGCGGGCACGGTGGCCCGAGCCTACCCTCGAGGCTTCGCGCCCTCGCGCCTCTGGCGGGCCCGGCGTCAGCCCAGATCTTGGACGATCTGGTGAAGGTCGTTGTAGGCGACCTGAAGATCGTTGCGAGCATTCGTCTCGCTCGTGCGGGCGCTCAGGAATACCTGCCAGTTGCCCGGGTACCCCGACGGCGTCTGGGCTAGCAACGTGGCCGAGATCCCGTTGGTCTCGCTTTGCGCGGCGGTGACCTGTGACTCGAGGTCGTTGAACGCCGATTGGCCGGCGGTGACGTTACGACCCTGCGCCTGGGCGGCGGCGATGTTGGCGGAGATGGTGGGCTCGAGATTGGTGAACACCGTCTCCACGTAGGTCTCGTCGTCGGCCGCGATGGTGAGGTGCGTCTTCGGCGTCATCACCACGTACACCCGGAAGGTGAACACCATGTCGTAGGCGACCAGGCGCAGCTGCCGACAGTCGATGGCACTTTGCGCCTGCGGTTGGAGCGCTTGAATCCCGGAAAGCTCGGGGGGCAGATCGCTGAGCAACGTTCCCCGGTCAGACGACGTGAGGTGGTTGGCGGCGTTGTTCGCTTGCGTCGTGAGGATGTTGAGCTGGGCCACCCGATTGGCCAGGGCCGTCTCCACCAACTGCTGCGCCGCGGAGAAGGTGGCCGGCGTGCACAGCGGGTTGGAGACTGTCGCCGACGTCGACGACGCGCCCGTCGTGGGAGTGGCTGAGCTGCTGGCGGCGGTTCCAGGGTCGGCGAACGAAGCACCGGGAAGGGCCCACACGATGCCGCCCGCCACCACGCCGACCGCCAGCGCGTGGCGAAGTGCGTGTCTCATCTCAAGAATCTCCTTGTGGATTGTTCAGATCGGAGTTCACCTGCTGCAGATTGCTGTTGACCGTCCCCAGCTGGGCCGCCACCTGGTCGAGGGTCTGGGTGTTGAGGGTCGCCGACGACGGGATCGTGGTCGTCGACGAGGTCCCCGGGGAGCTCACAGCGACGGTAGACGACGAGCCCACCTGTGTGGTCGGCGTCGTGGCGGGCACCGTGCCTTGGACCACGTGAGAGGCCGATCCCACCCCGCAGCCGGCCAAGGTGACCGCCACGGCCGCCGTGAGCGCAGCCGCCATACCCCTGCGTGTCCGGTCGTGCATCTGCCCTCCTTCGGTCGTCGTCGGTCAGGAGATTGTCGACGCCCGACATGTGTGCGCCGTGAGTGAGGTGTTAGGGAATCGTGAGCCGGTTTCTCCTTCGGAACATGACAACCAGGCACACCACCCCGATCACCGTCAGCACGAGGCCCCCCTGGCCTGCCGGCGTGGTCCCATAGGTGAGGGTGACGTTGTGGGACGTGGGATCGACGACCATCAGATTGGGCTCGGCCCGCCACGGGCCGAGCGCACCGGTGGCATGCCACGCCGGGAAGTACGAAATGGCCACGAGCACCGGCACCCCGACCCGATCGACATGGAAGCGCACCGAATCGGTGCCCATCTGCACATCGGTCACATGGGCGACGCCAAGCGCGGCACCGGCCACCGTCGTGCCGGCCACCACCCGTGTCCACGACGCCGGTCCGCCCGCCACATACTGCTGATCGAAGTTGGCCGGATCGGCGTACCACTTCTGGGCCACCGGCAGCCACGACGTCTGGCTCGCCCCCACGTCCTCGAGCACGTCGGGTTGCTCAGTGAGGGGGCTCACCATCGGTGCGTCGTCCACCTTGTAAAAGCTCCAGGTGGTGGCGAGCACCTGGCCCTGGTACGCCGTGTGCCACGGGCCTGAGGTGGCCACCCGAGTCAGGTGGGGGTCGACGTTGGCTTGCGCCACCACCTCGGGCGAAAAGGCCATGAAGTACTTGACCCCGAGAAGCTGGAGGTGCTGCACGCCGAGGGGCACGTCCACGGGCCCATAGTTGAGGCCCACCATCGCCTCCGACGGCGCCGCCGAAAGCTCGGCTTGGTTCAAGAAGTGATACGGCGTGCTCGTGGAGGACTCGAAGAGCAAGCCCTCCATGGAGTCCACGCACCCGCCCGTCCACATGGGGAGGTTCATGAGGGCCTCGGGGGTACCGAAGCGGTTCTCGTCGGAGTCGTACTCCCACATGGCCCGACCGCACCCATAGCGATTGGTGATCCGGTCCAACGTGCCCACGATGCCGGTGTGGAGCTCGGGCCACCCGGGTTTGCCCTGGTATCCGGTGTAATTCCACTGCGCCCAGGCCCGCACGCTGTCGGGTCGCACGTGCACGGGGCCGATGCTGAAATTCGTCCCGGCCGACACCAACGTGGGCGGGAGGATGAGGGCCACTCCCGCCAACAAGGCCACCACCGGCACGCCGCAGGCACCCGGCGCCCACCGGGGCATCCACCACGGAGATTGTCCGGGGGCCCCCTCCGCCGGTGGCCCCGACCATGACGCCGGCGGGACGTACACGACGGAATCGGCCGGCCGGGGCGGGGCGGCCAGCGCCCATGCCATGGAGGGATCGAGATGCAGACGCGGGTCATACCCGACAGCAACGGGTCCCGAGGCACCGGCCAAGGCGACGGCGGGGCCCGACGGTGCGGGGGCGAAGGACTCCAGCATGATGCGGGCCCGCAGGCGCCGTATGCCCTGGGCGAAACCGACACCCAGTCGGGCGAAGCCATAGCCGGCCACCAGGTAGATGCACAGCCACCACAAGGGAAGCAACCGGACGTCGTAGAGCTTGCCTTGAGGATCGTTGACCATGCCCACCGCGCTGAGGATGCCCACGATGGCCAGCATGAACATGGCGCGCTCCCGACGAACAAGGGCGAAGGCGAGCCCCACCAGCCCCAGGGCCAGCGCCCATCGGTCCGCCCCGGGGGCGAGCAAGGCGGCCCACGTGGTGATGTTGGCCCATCCCATGTTGGTGCTGTAGGCCTGCTCCAGGCCGAAAGGCACGGCCCACCACGCGGCGAGCAACGCGCCGGTGCCCCCCACCGACACCATCCACCACAGCCGCCGGCGCGTGGGCCCGCACACGAAGAACACGACCGCGGCGCCCACAATGGCGAAACCCGCCGTGATGACGTGACAAAGGATGGTCGTCGCCAGCAACACGGCCCCCCACACGCGCATCTGGCCGGTGCGCATCCCTCGCAGTGCCACGCCCAAAAAGACGAGGGCCACCGACAAGCCCAGGGAATAGGCGTACTCCCCGGCCAGGGTGGAGTAGAGGTTGCCCCCGTAGATGGTGAAGGTCTGGTCGAACAGAAACGGCAAGGTGGCCACCGCCAGCACGGCGGGCACGGGACGTTCCAAGCCGGCCAGACGGCCGAAGGCCCAGGCCGCGATGGGCAGCGTTACCGACCCGAGAATCGTCACCAGCTTGAAGGCGATGTTGAAGGGCATGAGGTACCCCATGAACGCAGCCAGCGCGTCAGGCAGGGGGAAATAGAAGGTATTGAGCGGAAAGCCGTCGTAGGCGCCCGGGTCCCACCCCGTGACATGGCCGTGGAGGATGAGGTTCGACTTCATGAAGGCGGCCAGGCCCACATGCGCCCCGGTGTCGCCCCCCGTGATGGTGTTGTTGGCCAGCAGGAGACCCGGGTCGAGCGCCCACACGGTGATGGCGATCACGCCCCCGATGGCGCACAACGTGGCAAGGGTGGGAGCAACGGGCCGACGCATCACGACAATGCTGCCCGACCCAGCGTCGTTGCGGACGGCACCCGCACCGGCCCGGGGCTGCGGGTCACCCGGCCGGCCGCGGTCAACGCAGGATGGAGCCCGGCAGGGCGATGGACAAGATGGCGATCAGGTTGAAGGTGGCATGGGCGAAAATACCCGGGCCGAGGCGACCCGAGCGATAGGCCAGCACCGAGAGCACTACGCCGAAGGCGGCCAACCCCAGCAATTCAAGCGGTTCGAAGTGAGCCAGGCCGAACACGATCCCCGTCGACACCACCGCCAACGTGGGGCCGAGAGCAGGACCCACGCGCCCGAAGACCTTGACGAATCCCTTGAGCACGAGGCCACGGAACATGAGCTCCTCCACCACCGGAACCACCACGACGGTCAACACGGCGATCACCACCAGGTCCACGCCGGGAAAGCCCCCCGTCAGGTGCTTGGCCGGCTCCGACAACCTCGTCGAGAGGTGCGGAACCAGGTGTTCGAGGGGGAGGTAGAGCAAGTTGAGAAGGATGAACTGCCCGAATAAGCCGGCCGCCACGCCGACGGGGACGTCGATCCACCGCACCTGCAGGCCCATGTCCCGCAGCACGTTGCCGGTCCCGTAGTTCCGACTGGCCAGCACCACCGCTCCGATGAACCCGATCCACAGGCCCACCAAACCGGTCACCACCACCCACCCGGGTGGAACGGCGCGCGCCGCAAGCTGGCTGACGTTATGGAGGTGGCCCGTCGACCGCGGCTCCGACCACGAGTAATACAGCGCTGAACACCTGACCCACGACGAACCCGACGACGGCGAGGACCAGCCAGCCCCACGCCTCCCGGACGGTGCGTGGCGGGGAGGTTCCGGTGGTGTCGCCAGCCCTGGCGTCACCGGCATCACGCACCTCCACCGGCGGTGGAGCACCGGCCGGGTCCATCTCGGGACCCCGCTGCTCAGAGGTCGGCTCCCCCGTCGGCCCGCTGTGATCGGGGCCGATGAGGCCGCTCGCCATCAGGCAAGGTTAGCGATCGGGTGTGGTGAACCAATCACGCTGCGCGCATGGGCGGGGGTACAGACACGTACCATGGAGAAATGAGTCCTTCGGTCCCTGATCGCCGTTCGGGACGGCCCACGCCAGGTGGCCCGGGCGGCCCGGCACCGACCGGGCCGGGCTCGTCTTCGGGGGATCAGAGCTGGAAGTGGGTGTTCGCCCTACTGATCGTGGCCGTGGTGGCCGTGCTCATCGTCCCCGCCCTGCTCGCCAAACCGTCGGTCACGAAGCTCAAGTATCCGACGTTCATGAACGATGTCCGCTCCCACGAGGTGAAGTCGGCCGCCATCGACAACACCACCGGCATCATCACCGGCTCGCTCAAAGACGGCGCCAAATACACGGTGAACGGGCCCGACCCGTCGCTGCCGACCGACGTGCAGGTCATGAGGCAGGACATCCCCAATGACGACGTGACCTTCAGCACGCCTGAAGAGAGTGCGTTGGACCAGTACCTCCCCACCATCATTATCATCGTGTTGTTCGTGGGCGTGTTCATCTGGATCTCCCGTCGCGCCCAAGGCCAGATGACCGGGATCATGTCCATCGGCAGGTCGCGGGCACGCTTGTACACGACGGAACGGCCCCGCACCACGTTCTCGGACGTGGCCGGCTACCAGGGCGTGAAAGTCGAGATCAGCGAAGTGGTGGACTTCTTGAAGTCCCCTCATCGCTTCCGAGACATCGGGGCCAAGATCCCCAAGGGGATCTTGCTGGTGGGCCCGCCGGGTACGGGTAAGACGCTGCTGGCCCGAGCCGTGGCGGGCGAGGCGGGCGTGCCTTTCTTGTCGGTGAGCGGGTCGGACTTCATGGAGATGTTCGTCGGCGTCGGCGCCAGTCGAGTCCGCGACCTGTTCCAAACGGCCCGCAAGCAGGCGCCGGCCATCATCTTCGTCGACGAGATCGACTCCATCGGTCGCAAACGAGGCGCCGGCTTGGGCGGGGGCCACGACGAGCGGGAGCAGACGCTCAACCAGATGCTCTCGGAGATGGACGGGTTCGACCCGGCCGAGGGAGTCGTCATCATGGCGGCCACCAACCGCCCCGACATCCTCGACCCCGCCTTGTTGCGCCCGGGTCGATTCGACCGCCAGATCGTGGTGCCACTCCCCGACCTCGAAGAACGCCTTCCCATCTTGCGGGTGCACTGCAAGGACAAGCGCATGGGGCCCGACGTCAACCTCGAGGTGATCGCCCGCGGCACACCGGGGATGAGCGGTGCCGATTTGGCCAACTTGGTGAACGAGGCCGCTCTGCATGCCGTGCGACGGGGCGGCCATCAAGTCGAGATGCTCGACTTCGAGGCGGCCCGAGATCGTGTGCTCATGGGCCAACGTCGCGAGAGCCTGGTGCTGTCGGACATGGAGAAGGAACGCGTCGCCTTCCACGAGGCCGGGCACGCCGTGCTGGCCTACGTGCTGCCCAGTGCCGATCCCGTGCACAAGGTCACCATCCTGCCCACCGGCATGGCGCTCGGGGTGACCCAGCAGCTACCCATCGAGGAACGCCACATCTATCCCCGCGAGGTCATCGAAGACTCTCTCGCCGTGCGCATGGGCGGGCGGGCCGCCGAGCTCCTCGTCTACGGCGACCTATCCACGGGCGCCAGCAACGACCTCGTGGGGAACACGGAATTGGCCCGCAAGATGGTGCGTGAATGGGGCATGAGCGAAGAACTCGGCCCCATGGCGTGGGGATCGCAGGGCATGGTCTTTTTGGGTGAGGACCTCCTGCACTCGCGCGATTACTCCGAAGACACCGCCCGAGTTGTCGACGCCGAGGTATCTCGGATTCTGCGCCGCGAAGAGGAGCGGGCCATCGACTTGTTGGGCAAGCACCGCGGCGGGCTCGACGCCGTCGCGCGCGGACTGCTCGAGCGTGAGACCCTCGACGGCGAAGAGGTGGGCCGCCTGGTCGACACGGCCTACGGACGTCCCGTCCACGACGGCACCGCCACGATGGTGCCGCACTTCGCCCCGGGCGGAAACGGGATCCCGGCCGAGGATGTGGTGCCGGTCGGAAACGGGGCCAAAGGCGGCGAAGCCGCGCAACCCGAGGACGTGGGTTCTCCGGCGAGCAACCCCGCCGACTGAGGCGCCCTCGTCGGCCCCCTTCACCCCAGGGGCAGGGCGATCCCGGTGGTGACGCCGATGGCGCCGGCCGGCAATGGGTCGAGTTCCACGGTCAATGGCCCATTGGCTGTCACCTCGAGCGGGACATCGCCAGCGGGAGAAGGGGCATTGGGGCCTTCGACAACAAACCCACCGGCACGGATGGTCGTCGGCTTTTTGGTCAGCGCCACCCAGCGGCCGCGCGCCATGATCGACACCCGCATGGTGATGCGGCGGGTCGAGGTGTTGGCAAATGCCAGCACAGCGGTGCCGTTCGCCGCCGGCGGCCTGATGGCGATGAGCCAGCGCGAGCCGCCCAAGGGCACACCGGCCGTCTCGCCTTGCTGGGGCGCCGGCGCTGAGGTGCTGGACGTGGTCACCTCTCGATCGATGACGACACCGGCGTCCCCGCGGCAGACGAATCGCGCCGAGTAGTCGCCGGAGGTCGGGATCCTGATCTCGTTCTCGGCTACCACCGTGGTAGCGGACATGGCGGGCACATCCATGGCGATCGGTTCCGCACTTCCCTGCGCCAACACGATGTCCATACTGAGGCGCGCCGCCTTGGTGGACGGATTGAAGATGTGAAAGGCGACAGTGGCCCCCGGGACGTCGTCGTTATACGGAAACGACCAGACGGCTTCGGTCGACGGGGCCCCCAACATGACCGACAACCCGCCTTGGCCGCTCGAGCCCAATTGCTGGAGCTGGCCGGCCACCACTGACCCCGACAACGCCGTCACGTTCGTCGCCACATCGGGATCGTTGATGGCGTGATCAGCGATGTTCTCGACCACCAAGGACCCGGCCGGCACCTCCACGCCCTGGTAGGCGGGCGGTTGGACATAGCCCGACAGCGAGGTGGCCAGCCCGACGTCGATCACCGCCGGCGCGTCGCCGGGATTGAACAAGGCCAGTTGCAAGCTGTCCCCCGACGCTGTCGAGCCGTGAGCGAAGTACCACTGGGTGCCGGGTGCCGTCGCGCACGGTGCGATGGCATACCCCAGCGGGCCTGACACCTGCTCGGAGATGCCTACGCCTCCGCCGCTGAGGACGACGGTGGCCGCCACGTAGCCCCCGCTGCCATTGTTCGGCGGTGTCACGCCGATCTGATCACCGGCGGGTACACGCACCGGCGCCGGGGCCGAACTCCCGGCTGTCGATACCGTGGTGATGGTCCCGGTGACGGCCTTGGCCGTGGTGTTGGTGAGGACCACGGTCATCGTCGAGGGACCTGAAGAATCCGTCGACGCCGGGCAGTAGCCGGCCGATGACTCGACGCGTGCCGGCGCCACCTCTGCCCCCAGCGCGGAGGCCACCGCGAAAGCACCGACGGCATTGGCGCCCAAAAGCACAGACGGTGGTGCGGGCCGGCCCACCACGTCGTCGACCACGCCGCCCGCCACCACAGCGCCGACGAGGACGCTCACGAGCAACGCCCGCCGAGCGACGTCGTTCATGTTCCCCCCGTCGGTGCCGCGCCGGCCACCGCCGCCGGGGCGAGCTCTGGTGCCGCCGGGTCGGAGCTCGACGGCACGTCGACATCGGCGACACCGACGCGGCGCCGGCGTCGACGACGACGCAACGTCAGCCACCACCAATCGAGCCACACCCGCCGGCCCACCAAGGCTCCGGCCAGCACGACCCAGGCGGCGACCTCGGCGGCGACCTCGGCGCCGTGGGCCCCCGAGCCGTCGAAGGCAACGGTGACCGTGCCGGGCTTGAGCACCCCGAATGCCGGCGCGTACCCAAAGGCCGTAACGCGCCGCGCCAGGTGCCCATTGACGTCGAGGGTCCACGCCTTGGCCGGCGCCACGGCCAGCACAACGGCGCCGGCTCGCACCAAACCGCGGACCTCGCTGGCGTCGGGGCCCGCCGGGAGTATCGGGTTCCCGCCCGCCAACGCCGGCGAAGATCCACGGGCCAACGTGGCGACATGCACGGCCGCTGATCGACCGAAGACTTCGGAACGCTGCGCCAGGGCCGAGTTATTGGTGAAGACCGTGAACCCCGACTGGCCGACGACCTCGTGGAGATCGTTCTGCGCCTCCAAGGCGGGGAGCAGCGAAGCCGGCGGGGGGTAGCCAATGGGCGTCTGGTACCCGGGTATCGATGGCGCCAAGGTGTCCACGACCACGACGTAGCGCACCGCATAGGGCGCCAACAGCTGCCCCAGTCGAACCGTGGCGTTGTCTTCGGCTAGGCCGAGGGCGGCACCGACGGCGGCGGCGGGGCCCGGGGACGATCCCGCCCACTGGGCGGTGGCGTCGGGGAGGCCGTCTTCACTCAGTAGATACGCCAAACCGGGCGACGCCTGCCACCCGTTGCCCGGCAAGGCCCGGGGATCGCCCAGCCACAGCACCCGGAAGTCGCCCTGCGCGCCTCGGGCCGCCATCCACGACGTGGCCTGTCCGTAGCCACTGACGGGAAGGTCCCAGCGCCCGTTGAACGACGCGGCCAGTACGGGAAGCGCTCCTACCACCACGGCCACCGCGCAGAGCGCGGCGGTGGCCTGACGCCAGCCGAAGTTGTGCTTGGGCAGGTCCACCTCAAAGGCACGCACCCCGAGCCCGATGGCGAGGGCGATGCCGATGCCGGCCGGCGCCAGCAACATGGGGGCGGGCACAGCGAAGCCACCCAGCCAGTGCCTTCCCCCGGCCCAGGCCACGGCCCAGCACACCACCGTGAGGATCCAGGCGCGCCCGGCCCAGCCCAGGCGCCACCGGGTCCCGATGACCAGGGGTAAGGCGGCGGCGGCCAGAAACGCCCACGCCAGGGGGGTGTCGCCGATGGGACCGAGGGCGAGACGCAACAACGAGCTCCACGACGGCCCCGACGACGGGGAGACGGCCACCCCGAGGAGGGCTTGCCAGCGGGCCGGTCCCCACAGCACCGACAGCGACCACGGGGCGAGCACCACTAAGGCCACCACCAGCGCGCCGGCGGTGACCACGAGCACGCGTCCGGCGGCGGCCAGAGCCTCGGGAGCACCGACCACGACGATCCCCAGGGCCACGCCCACCGCCATGACGACGATGACCGCAGCGAGGGAGGGCGACCCGGCGCACGCCAGAGCCGCCAACGCGCCGAGGGACAAGGCCTGGCCGAGGACGCTGCGTCGCCAAGGCCGGCCATGGCCATGGAGTCCGACGACGCCGGTATGGGGGCCGAAGCCGAATGGATCGAGCGAGCCGGCTCGGGCCAAGCGGGCGAAGATCCACGGGCCGGCCCCGTAGGCGAGCAAGGCGTCGACGCGACCGGTGGCCAGCGCGTTGTACGCCACCGGAATGGCCAGGTAAGCGAGCACCGAAGTCAGGCGGGACCATGTCGACCCGAACGCCCGGGTGAGGCGCGCCATGCCGATGGCGCCGATAGGGATGCACCCGAGAACGACGACTTTTTGGGCCAATCCGACCGAATCGCCCAGCACGGCAGCCAGCACCCCGAGCACGACGGTGGCTGGCGAGGTGGGATCCGTCGTCCCCACCCCGGTGGGCTGCCATCCCGACCCAAAACGGTGGAAGAGGTTGCCCAGTGCCGGCATGGGAAGCAGCTGTCCCACATAGGGAAAACCGCCGCCGATGAGTTGGCGGGTCCCGAACAGCAAGACGACGGCAACCAATATCCACAAGGTGGCCCGCCCCCGAGCCGATTCGACCAGGGCCCGACGCGAGGGCGTGATGTCCTCGGCGTGGTCCTCGGCCCACGCCTCGTCGGCGACAGCTCCTCGGTGCGCGGCCGTCAATCCCGACGTGACGGCCCGCCGGACGTATGCGGTCAACCGAGCGCTGCCGCGCAGCTGCAATCTTCTGACCTCGGCGTCATCGAGCCGCCGCAAGCCCTGCACGGCGGCGCGTTCGCCTCGCAGTGACCGGCGCCGCGCCATGTTCCAACGCCATGCGTGAGAGACGGCCGAGGCGCGGTCGCCATGGCCACTCACCCGAGCGATGCAGTACTCGGCGAAGGCCAACACCGCCAGCTGGGGCAGCACCCGACACCGGTGGAACCGGCCGTAGCACTTGAGCACAGCGTGCAGCTCGTGGCGCCGCTGCAGAGCCTGCAAGGTGACACGCGGGACGCGCCGATGAGGCCCGTGGCGCATCCGCCCGCCGTGGCGGCGGCGCTCCAGTGGTGCAGAGCGGCGACCTGCGGTCGATGCACCGGGTGCCGCCGGAGACGGGGCCGGAGCCGCCGACGCTTCGCTCAACGCCGATGCTTCGGTCAACGCCGATGCTTCGGTCAAAACAGACGCGTCGGCATCCGGCCCGGTCCCGGGTTCGTCGATACCGGGCAACCCGGGACCGCGCCTGGGCTGGGAGAGCTCGGGTAGTCCCCTCTTGCCCCCGGCGAGTTGTTCGAGGTGCCGGACGCGCGCCGCGGGGGCCACCACTACCCGGGCGCCGGCCACCTGGGCTCGCCAGCACAGGTCGAGGTCCTCGCCCATGGCGAAGATGTCGGGGTCGAACCCCCCGAGTTCGGCAAAGAGGTCGGCGCGCACCAAGGTGCACCCACCGGGGGCCAAGAACACGTCGCGCACGGCGTCGTGCTGCCCTTGATCGATCTCGCCGGGCTCGACGCGGTCGACGACGGCCCCGCCTTTGTCCACGGCCATGCCCACATGCAACAGACGCCGAGGGTCGTCCCACGCCACCAACTTGGGGGAGACGATGCCGGCGTTGGACCGGAACGACTCTTCGACGAGCAGATGCACGACGTCTGGATCGGGGGCCACGTCATCGTGACAGAACAAGTAATGCGAGGCGCCCGCCACCATCGTGAGCGCCTCGTTGGCGCTGGCCCCGAAACCCAGGTTGGCCTCGAGGCGCCGCACGTACGCGCCCGGCAATACCGATGCCACACGAGCGGTGGGGTCCTCGACGCTGCCGTTGTCCAGAACGAGAACGGATAATTCGTCGTAGTCCTGTTGGGAAAAGGCCTGCAGAGCCTCTTCGAACCACGTCCCCGGATCGCAGGTGACGATCACGGCGACCACCTGGGGAGCCATCATCTCCATCAGGGGCATGAGGCTACCCGGCCGCCGAAACCCACCTCAGAAGGGAATTCGGGAGAAGTGCTTGCAACTGTTAGCACTCTCCCGTACAGTAGCTAGCACGACCGAACGCGCCGTGTATCGGCAACTCGAAAACACATGAGACCCTCACATGGAAGGAAACCTGTAGTGCCTGAGTTCAAGGACATCATCGAACCCGTCACCAAATCCACCCGCGACGCCGCCTATGTCGTCGTCGGCCTCGGAGTGCTCGCCTTTCAGCGGGCCCAGGTCCGCCGTCAGGAGCTGTCCAAGAAGCTGGCCGAGCCGAAGAGCCTGGTAGAGGACCGTATCGGCGACGTCAGGGGCCAGATCACCAAGCAGGTCCAAACCGTCGATGCCGTTTTCGAGCAGGTCATCGATCGCATCGAGGCCTCCCTCGAGCCCATCGAGGAGCGCTTGCCGGCGCAAGCCAAGGACCTGGTGAAAAACGCCCACATCCAGGCTCGTGACGCTCGCCAGCAGCTGCGCAACCTGATCAGCAACGCCGCCTGATTCTCGGCGCCCTTGGGCGCTCATGAGCTGGGCCCCCTCCCCCGGGACGGCCCGAGCGAATCGGTCACCCCCCATACCGACCGGTTCCTAATGGACGAACGGCCTGCCCTCGGGCAGGCCGTTCGCTCGTTCAGGCGGCGGACTCGCTCCACGACGTGAGCACGTCGCGCAGTGTCTGGTCGAGGTCGATACGGGGCTCCCACCCGGTCACCGAGTGCAACCTCGACGCGTCTCCCCGCACTACCGGGACGTCGACGGGTCGCACCAGGTCGGGATCGGTCACGATGTCGAGCTGGGCGTCAGCCAGGTGCAACAACCGGGCGGCGATGTCGTCGATAGAGATGTCGCGCCCCGAGCAGACGTTGTAGACCTCGCCGGCCACGCCCCGTTCCACGAGCAACCGGTAGGCGCGCACGACGTCGCGTACGTCGGTGAAATCACGCCGAGCCGACAGGTTTCCCACCGCCATGCTCGACGAACCCGATTGGTGTGCCTCCATGATGCGTTGCGCCAAGGCGGGGACCACGAAAGCCGATGACTGACCGGGGCCAATGTGGTTGAAGGGACGGACCCGGATAACAGCGCTGCCGTAGGCCAGATGGGCCTGGACCCCGATGTACTCGGCGGCCACCTTGCTCGATGCATAAGGCGTGACGGGGGCCAACGAGGCGGATTCCGAGACGGGGAGGTCGGCTTCGGCCACGGCTCCATAGACCTCGGCGGAGCTCGTCAGCAGCACGGTGGGAGCCGTCGGACATGACCGGGCCGCCTCGAGCACCTGCAAGGTGCCCAGCGCATTGACCCGGAACACCTCAGCGGGCTCGTTCCATGACTTGCCGACGCTGGTCAGTGCAGCCAGGTGGTAGATGGCGTCGGGTGCCGCGTCTCGCACGGCCCGTCCGATGGCGGCACCGTCGGTGACGTCGACTTCGTGATCGACGGCGATGACCTCGTCGCCTTGTTCGCCCAGATGGGCGGCCAGCCAGGTGCCCACGAACCCTCGGGCTCCGGTGACGAGGGCACGCATGGCGCCGAAGGTTACAGGTCGGGCCGTGGCTTGCTACCCGGTGCTGCCTCCCGCCGCTTCCCGATAGACGGCGCGCGTTTTTTGAATCATCTGCGGCCAACTGAACCCGACGGCTCGGCGTCGTCCCGCCGCGCCCCGTTCGCCACGGCCATGCTCGTCGGCCAGGAGCCCGGCCAGCATCTGCGCCCATTGGTCGACGTCGCCCACCGGCGCGAAAACAGCGGCGTCGCCGGCCACCTCACGCAAAGCGGGGATGTCGGAGCACACCACGGCGGTGCCTTGAGCCATGGCTTCGAGGACGGGGAGCCCAAAGCCCTCGTGGCGGCTGGGCAAAGCGAAGACATCGGCGGCGGCGTACAGGGCAGCCAGCTCGGCGTCGGGGAGCCGTCCGACGTGGGTGAGGCGCGGGCCGAGTTGCGCCACGAGCACGGGATCGATGAGGCCTTGGTTCTTCCAACCCTCAAAACCGGCCAGCACCAGGTCGACGTCGGTGGCAGCGTCCCCTCTCATCACCTTCGCCATCGCCGCCACCAGTGTGCCCACCGCCTTGCGGGGTTCGAGGCTTCCCACCCACAACACGAAGCGCCGCTGCCCAAGACCGTGCTGGGCCCGCACGGCGGCGACGAACTCGGGGGTCACCACATGCTGGTCGACCCCATAAGGCACCACCCGGATGCGCTCGGCATCGATGGCGGTCAGCCCGGTGATCTCATCGGCGGCGGCCTGGGTGCCGGTGATGACGAGATCGGCTCGCCGGGCCGCGGCGCGCAAACCCTGATGATGGAACCAGCGGCCCCGGGCCGAAAAGGCCTCCGGAAACAGCACCGGTGCGGCGTCATGGACGCTCACCACCAAGGGGAGACGTCCCGGCGGAGGAACGGCCAGCGACGGCGCGTGGATGAGCTGCCGCGTCAGCCAGATCACGGTGTTGGCGTGACAGCGGCGGAAAGCCGAGCACGTGCCAGAGGTCATAGAGAAGCGGGCGAGGCAGCGCCAAAACGGCGGGGAGCGCCACCGCCGGGGGGTCGGCCAGGCCCGACTGCGTCCAGGCCGCCGCCACGGCGTCGGCGCGGTGACGAGCGACGAACGTGATCACCTCGTCGTGAGGTTCCTCGGTGCCAAGTAGCGTGACCAATCGTGCTGTGTAGCGGCCGATCCCGCCGGGCGACGGCTGCAGGAGCTGCTCGGCGTTGACTGCCACTCGCATCAGGAGGGTCCTCTCGATCCAACCGGTCGCCGAGCGGGGCGGCTCGGACCAACTGCTCCTGCGCATGGTCCGCCGGCTCACCCAAGACGGATGGGAATGCCACGTGGCGCTGCCGGGGCCGTCCCCGTTGGCCGCCGAGTTTGCCCGCGCCGGGGCCACCTTGCACGTCGTGAGCATGCGCAGGCTCACCACCAGCGGAACTCAATGGCGTTGGCTGCTCTATGCCCTGGCCTGGCCCGTGTCGGTGTTTCGCCTCATCGCGCTCGGCGCGCCGCACCCAGGCGGACATCGTGCACAGCAATTCCTTGCACTCGTGGTACGGCTGGGCCGTCGCCTTGTGGCTACGGCGCCCCCACGTCTGGCACGCCCGGGAGCTCGTGTTCCAGTCATCAGCGGCATTGCGCGTCGAGCGCGTCCTGACCAAGCGTTACGCAACGGTGGTGGTGGCCATGTCGAAGGCCATCGCCGCTCAGCTCGACCCGGCCAACGTGAGGGTTGTCTACGACCAACCCGACGAGGGCGAGTTCAGCCCGGCGCGTGCGGGCACGTTCAGAAAGGCGGTGGGCATACCCGATGATGTCGTGGTGGTCGGCTCGGTGAGCCGGATCGACACCTGGAAGGGTGTCGACGTGCTTGTCGACGCGGCCGGCTCGTTGACCGAGCGGCGGCCTGGGGTCCAGGTGGTGGTGGCCGGTCCGGCCGTGGCCGGCAAAGAGGACTACGAGCGCACCTTGGCGCGCCGCGCCGCGGGCATAGTGGGAATGCACTGGCTGGGGCCGCGCGCCGATGTCGCCGACCTGCTGGCCGATCTTGACGTCTTTGTGGCTCCGTCGACGCTTCCGGAGCCTTTCGGCATGGTGATCCTCGAGGCGTTGGCATCTGGCGTGCCGGTGGTCTCGACCGACGCCGGCGGCCCCCAAGAGATCCTGGACAGCTCACCGCCGACCGTAGGTCGCTTGGTGCCGACCGGGGACGCCGCCGCCTTGGCCGAGGCCACGTTGGCGTTGCTCCCGGCGCAGTCGTCGACCCAAAGGCGTCAACAGCGCAGCGTGCTCGCCTCGAGTCTTCCTCTGGCCCAACAGCCGTCGTGGGCGGCGCTCTTCGAGGAGATCAGCGACAAGCCGCCGCTTCGTAGAGCTCGACGAGCCCGGCGGCACACGCCGTCCAGGTGAATTGCCCGGCCCGCTGGTGGCCGGCCTCGATCAGGGCGCCGCGCATGTCCTCGTCGTCGATGACCTTTTCCAATGCCGCCGCCAGGGCGTCGGGATCGCCCGGGGCCACCAGCACAGCCGCGTCGCCCACCACCTCGGGCACAGCACCGGCGGCGGTGGCCACCACCGCAACCCCGGCCGCCATTGCTTCGAGGGGCGGGAACCCGAAACCCTCGTAGCGCGACGGATAGGCCAGCACGGTGGCTCGGGCCAGCACCTGAGCCAAGGTGTCGTCAGACAGGTACCCGGTGCGCACGACACGCCCGGCGAAGCGGGCGCTGTCCAAGGCAGAGCTCAGGGCGTCGCTCCCCCACCCCGGCGGGCCGACCAGCACCAGCGCCACATCGAGATGATCGCCGGCCAGCCGGTCGAAGGCCCGGACGAGACCAGGAAGGTCCTTGCGCGGTTCGACGGTGCCCACCGCCAATATGTAACGGCGCGTGCCGGGCGGAAGCGCCACGCCCAGGATGCCCGCATCAGGACCGGCCCTGGGGCGCGTCGGGATGCCGTGGTAGACGACGCGTACCCGAGCCGGGTCGGCTCCGAACTCGGCCACGACTTCGTCGGCGACGAAGCGAGAGGGCGTGTGCACCCACGCGCCGGCGTCGATGGCGCGCCGGACCAGACGCGGGTAGGCCAGGCTGGGCCCGTCGCACATTTCCGGAAAGCGCAGCGGCGTCAGATCGTGCACCGTCACCACGCGCCCGGCCCGGCGGGTCGGGGGCACCACGAAGTTGGTTCCGTGCACGACGTCGCTTTGGCTCACGAACCATTCGAGGGGCGGCACAGGAAGATGGCGCCACGCCATGTGCAACGGGCGCGCCGGCATGGCGCGTTGGTGGACCCGCACGCCGGGGGGCACCAGTGGGGCCAACATCTGACGCCGTCGCCACGATACGGCAAACGCACGCACGTCGACGTCGGGGTCCGCACCCAGACCTTGCAGGGCGCCGAGGCAGAATTCGCCCACCCCGGTACGCACGCCCAACAAGGGCGTGGCATCCACCGACACCGAGAGGCCCTCGTGCGCTGTGGCATCGCCGGGCCGCACTTGGTGAGCCTTGCACACCGTTAGCCTGACCCCGTGATCACAGCCCTGGCCGGAGGAGTCGGTGCGGCCCGGATGTTGCGCGGCATCGTGCAGGTCGTCGATCCCCGGGAGGTCACCGCCGTGGTCAACACCGGCGACGACACCGTCATCCATGGCCTGTGCGTATGCCCGGACCTGGACTCCGTCATGTACACCCTCGGCGGCGTCAACGACGACGAGCGCGGCTGGGGCTTGGCCGGCGAGACGTGGACGGTGATGGACGCCTTGGAGCGGCTGGGTGGTGAGACGTGGTTCCGCCTCGGCGACCAGGACCTGGCCACGCATCTGTGCCGCACCCAGCGCCTGGACCAAGGGGCCACCTTGTCGGAGGTCACCGCCGAGCTGTGCTCGGCGCTGGGGGTGACGGCGCGCCTGGTGCCCATGTCCGACGACCCGGTGCGCACGCGCCTCACCTTGGCCGAGGGCCCCGAGGTCGCCTTTCAGGAGTACTTCGTGGCCCGCCACCATGCCGTGGCCGTGGAGTCCATTCGTTTCGAAGGTGCCGACCGCTCGTCGCCGGCGGCGGGAGTCCTCGACGCCATCGCCCACGCCGATGTCGTGGTGGTGTGCCCGTCCAACCCGATCGTGTCGATCGGGCCCATCCTGGCCGTGCCTGGTATCGCCGAAGCCCTACGGGCGCGGCGCGACGACATCGTGGCCGTCTCGCCCATCATCGCCGGGGCCGCCCTGAAGGGACCAGCCGACCGCTTGATGACGGAGCTGGGTCTGGAGTCCTCGGTGGTCGGCGTGGCCCGTCACTACGCGCCGTTCGTGGGCACGCTGATCATCGACGAGGCCGACGCCTCGCGGGCCGACCAGGTGCGGGCCACCGGCGTCGCCTGCGTGGTGGCCCCCACCGTGATGCACACCCCCGAGCACGCCGCGGCGTTGGCCAAGACCGTCCTGGGTGCGCGTGGCTGATCCGGCCACGCTGACGATCATCCCCGTCACCGGCATTCCGGAGATCCACCCCCGAGACGACCTCGCCGCCATCATCGCCGCGCACAGCTCCATCGAAGATGGCGATGTCATCGTCGTCACCCAAAAGGTCGTCTCCAAGGCCGAGGGACGCCTCGTCCCTGTCGATCCCGACGACCCCGACGATCGCCGGCGCGTGATCGAAGGCGAAGCCACCCGGGTGCTGCGCCGGCGCGGTGATCTCATCGTGACCGAGACGAGACACGGGTTTGTGTGCGCCAACTCCGGCGTGGATCTGTCCAACGTGGAGCGGGGGGTGGCCGCCTTGCTCCCGGTGGACCCCGACCGCTCGGCTCGCCGCATTCGCGACGGGTTGCGCCGAGAGACGGGATCGACGGTCGGCGTCATCGTCTCGGACACCTTCGGACGAGCCTGGCGCAAAGGCGTCACCGATGTCGCTATCGGCTGCGCCGGGGTGGCCGGCCTTGTGGACCTGCGAGGGACCACCGATGCGCTCGGCCGTGAGCTGGTCGCCACCGAGGTGTGCGTCGCCGATGAGATCGCCTCCGCCGCTGAGCTGGTCATGGGCAAAGCCGCCGCCGTGCCGGTGGCCATCGTGCGGGGTGTGGAGCCGTCGTGGCTGCGGACGGGTTCGGTCGCCAAAGAGATCATCCGACCTCCCGCCGAAGACCTCTTTCGCTGACGCGGTCCGTGCCTGGCCCCCCGGGCGGGGGTGATATGAGCATGAAAGAGAGCAACAAGCGGGCAAATGCCGTCGTTAGCCGCAGGGGCGTGGTTAACGTGGGTTTGCGCACCTTGTCAATGAGGAGTCAATGACGAGTCAATGACGAACGGTGGCCATCGAAAGGGGAGCGAGATGGCGCCACCTCTGCTCGCCGTAAGAGGCGTCACGGTGTCCTTCGCCGGCGTGGCCGCACTCGACGACGTGTCGATGGAAGTCGCTGAGCGCGAGGTGGTCAGCCTCATCGGACCGAACGGAGCCGGCAAGACCACATTGTTCAACGTGGTATGCGGATTCGTCCGCCCTGACGCCGGGCACGTGGAGTTCCGAGGAGATCGCCTGCGCCGCCATCGCCCCACCGACCTGTCGCGACTGCGCGTGGCGCGCACCCTGCAAGGCGTCAAGCTCTGGAGCGGGCTGAGCGTCCTCGACAACGTGATGGCCGGCGGCCAGGCGACACTGCGAGCCGGCTTTGCCTCGTCGGTCTTAGGATTGCCGCGCAGCGCCCGTGAGGAGTCGGCCCTCGAGCAACGGGCGCGCGCCATGTTGGCGCGCCTCGGCGTGGCGGAGCTGGCCACGCGACTTCCGGGGTCGCTGCCCTACGGGATCCAAAAACGTGTGGCCATCGCCCGAGCCCTGATGCTCGACCCCGTGTTGCTCCTGCTCGACGAACCCGCCAGTGGCCTGTCGGCCACGGAAATGGATGAGCTCGCCGATCTCTTGCGTGGCCTGCGCGCCGAGATGGGGATCTTGCTCGTCGAACACCACATGGACTTCGTCATGGCGATTTCGGACCGCGTCGTGGTGCTGAACTTCGGACAGGTCATCGCGGCGGGGCTTCCCGACGAGGTGCGCGCCGATCCTGAGGTCACCACTGCGTATCTGGGCACCACGGTCGAGGGCGGGGCCCCGGCGGGGACGGGGCGCTGATGGCCGGGATAACCGTGTCCGGTCTCTCGGTGTATTACGACCACATCCCGGCCCTACAGGACGTGAGTCTGGTGGCCGACAAAGGTGAGATCACCGCCGTCCTCGGGGCCAACGGGGCCGGCAAGACGACGCTGCTGCGGGCCATGACGGGGCTGGTGCGCCCCCGCCGTGGCTCGGTGCGTTTCGGCGAGCAGGAACTGACCACGTTGCGCGTCGAAGATGTGGTGCGCGCCGGTGTCGCGCATGTGCCCGAAGGGCGCGGCGTCATCGAAGAGCTCACCGTCGAGGAGAACCTCCGACTGGGGGCGCTGTGGCGCCGGCGTCACCAGCGACCGCAATTCTCGAGGTATTCGAACTCTTTCCCATCTTGACCGACCGCCTGCACCGACACGCGTCGACATTGTCGGGAGGCGAACGACAAGCCCTCGCCATCGGCCGCGCTTTGATGGCACGGCCCCAGGTTCTGCTTCTCGACGAACCGTCGCTCGGGCTCGCCCCCATCGTCACCGGTCAACTCATGACCCGCCTGGCCGCCTTGGCCCGCCAAGAAGGCCTCACCGTCGTGCTCGTCGAGCAGAACGCGCGCACGGCCCTGTCGATCGCAACCAACGCCGTCGTGCTCAATTTGGGCCGGGTGGTCGTGGCCGATCGCGCCGAGGTGGTCGGCGCCGATGCCGAACTTCGTCGCCACTATCTGGGGTTCTGAGTCGCGCCATGCAACGCTTCGTCGACCTCACCCTCAACGGAGTCACCACCGGCATGATCTACGCGGCGGTGGCGTTGGCTCTGGTCCTCATCTGGCGGGCCACGAGGATCCTGAACTTCTCCCAAGGTGCGATGGCCATGATGACCACCTACATCGCGCTGACAGCCATCGAGCACCACTTGTCGTACTGGCTGGCTTTGGTCATTGCACTCGGCGCCGGGGCCGTCATCGGAGGGGTGACCGAACGCGTCATCGTGAGGCGAGTCGAAAACGGACCACCGCTCAACCCCGTCATCGTCACCCTCGGTGTCCTGGTGGCGCTCGAAGCGCTGGCC
The DNA here is from genome assembly GCA_963793645.1 of uncultured Acidimicrobiaceae bacterium. Classification (GTDB taxonomy): domain Bacteria; phylum Actinomycetota; class Acidimicrobiia; order Acidimicrobiales; family UBA8190; genus CAWCAW01. The sequence goes on from CAWCAW010000007.1 coordinate 153,579, forward strand.
GGGATCATCTGGGGGGGCGGGTTGCGCGCCTTCCCGGCTTATTTCTCGCAACTCGGCGTGGTGGTGGGCAAGCACCGACTCGCTTTCAGCCACTTCGACGTGTATGTGCTGGTCGCCATCGTCGTGGTCCTGATCCTGCTGGTCGTGCTCTTTCGCTTCACGCCGCTGGGACTGCGCATGCGAGCGAGCGCCTTTGCCCCCGAAGTGTCCCGACTTCTCGGGGTGCGGGTGGGCCGCATGCTCACCTTGGGGTGGGCACTGGCCGGGATCGTGGGCGCCCTGGCCGGCGTGCTGGTGGCACCCGAGCTGCTCTTGTCCCCCAACTACATGGACGCCGTATTCATCTACGGGTTCACCGCCGCCGTCGTAGGCGGTCTCGACAGCCCGATCGGTGCCGTCGTCGGTGGGCTGTCGGTGGGCTTGGCGCTCTCCTACGTCGGCGGCTACCTCGGCTCTCCGCTCGAGGCCCTGGGGGCACTGGCCATATTGATGGTGGTCTTGATGGCCCGACCGCAGGGGATCTTCACGCGCACAGCAGGACGTCAGGTATGAGCGCCATGACCGCCTTAGCCGGCACCCGACGCTTCGCCGACCGGGTGGCCCAGCACCGCCTGGCTCGCCAACCGATGCTTCGGCACCTGGCCCTGGCCCTCGGTGGCGGCGTGGTGCTGTTGGCGGTGACATCGGTGGTGGGTTCCTACAACGACTATCAGATCGCCCAGATCGGCGTTGACGTCGTCGCCATCGCCGGGCTATCTGTCCTCACCGGCGCCAACGGTCAGATCTCGTTGGGCCAAGGCTCTTTCATGATGGTGGGTGCCTATGGCGCCGGCTTGATGCTCGTGCACACCACGTTGCCCATCGCGCTCGGCGTTGCTCGTCGGCGTGGTCGTCTCCGCCGTCGCCGGCATATTGATCGGACTGCCGGCCAGCCGGCTGCACGGCCCGTATCTCGGTGGCATGACGCTCGCCCTCGCCATCGGCCTTCCTGCCCTGCCCATCAAGTACTCGAGCGTCTTCGCCGGGGAGCAGGGGCTGAGCATCAACCCACCGGTTCCTCCGCCGGGAACGGATCCGCAGCGTTGGTTGTCATGGATCGTCCTCATCGCCGTGCTCGTGATGCTGGTGCTGCTCGCCAACTTGATGCGCAGCCGCTTCGGGCGCGCCTTTTCGAGCCGTGCGCGACGACGAGGTCGCCGCCGCCTTGGTAGGGATCTCGGTCGCTCGCACCCGCGTGGTGGCCTTCGGCGTCAGCGCGGCGGCGGCCGGGCTGGCGGGCGGGCTCCTCGGGCTCACCACCGGGGGTGTGACCCCCGACGCGTTCGACGTCACCTTGTCCATCTCGTTGCTGGCGGGCATGGTCGTCGGGGGCACCGGCAGCCTGCTCGGCGCGTGGTGGGGAGCCATTCTCATCGTCTACGCGCCGCAGTGGGCCACGTCGTTGTCCCACGCCGTGCACCTCCGCCAAGGGCAGAGCTCGAACCTGGCGCTGCTTTGTTACGGGCTCGTCCTCGTCGTCGTGGTCCTGGTGGCCCCCAACGGCATTCAAGGCGGATTGCGCAAGATGGCGGCCTTTGCGTGGCGGCGACAACCGTCCGGGCATCCGATGGCGGAGAACGAAGATCGACTATGAGTAACCACAAGGAACACGAAGGGGGAAGCACAATGACACAACGCAAGCGCAAGACATTCCGACCGCACACCGGGGTAACCCTCGTACTGTGTGCGGCCGCACTCGCCGTGGCGGCGTGTTCGAGCACGAGCCCGAGCTCGACGGGCACCACGTTGCCCAACAACACCCAGGGGGTGACGTCCAACAGCATCACCATTGGCACGACCACGCCGCTCACCGGGCCGGCCGCTCCGGGCTACGAGGAGATCGCTCCGGCTACTGACGCGTACTTCAAGTACGTCAACGCGCACGGCGGGGTCGACGGACGCCAGATCAACTACATCATCGACAACGATGAGTACGACCCGTCCATGACGGCGACGTTGGTACGCCAGCTCGTATTGCAGGACCACATCTTTGCCGACGTCGGTCCCCTGGGGACGCCCACGACGTTGGAGGTAAAGAATTTCCTCAACACCGAAGGCGTGCCCGCCGTCTATGTCGAGAGCGGGTGTAACTGCTGGAGCAGCCCGGGTCTCCCCGACACCTTCGGCTGGCAGCCGCCGTACACCGATGAAGGAAAGATCCTCGGTCAGTACATCAACCAGCACTTCACCGGTAAGGCGGTCGGCTACCTGTACCAGGACGACGAATTCGGCCAAGACGGCGTGAAGGGTCTCGACCAACAGATACCGGCTTCCGATGTGGTGTCCCGGCAGACGTACGTGGCCACCTCGGCGGGGCTGGCGGCCGGACTGGGCAGCCAGATCTCTGCGTTGCAACAGGCCGGCGCCAAGGTGGTCGTGCTGTACACGATTCCCGCTGCCACCGCCCTCGCCATGCTGGCGGCGGCCACCATCGGCTACTCACCGCAGTGGGTCATCTCGTCGGTGGGTGCCGACCCGGCCACCCTCACCGGATTGCTGACGTCGTTCTCCAAGGGCAAGGCGGGTGCCGCTCTGCTCAACGGCGTCATCTCCGCCGCGTACCTGCCGCCCAGCGCCGATGCCACCAACGCCTGGGTGGTGGCCTTCAAGAAGATCCTCACCCAGTACGACCCTGGCTACACGTGGGACGGCAACAGCGAGTACGGAGCCGTTCTCGGGTACACCTTCGTCCAAGCACTCCAGAAGGCGGGGAGGAACCTGACGCGTTCCGCGTTGGTCAATGCCATCGAGCAAGACGGCTCGTCGTTCACGAATCCCGGGCTCGTCCCCTTCACGTTCTCGAAGAGCAACCACTACGGCTATCAAGGCTCGCAGGTGGTCCAGTTCGAGAGCGGCGGCACCGAGGTGAACACGCTCACGCCGCGCTTGGTGACCACGCTCAACGGTCCCATCACCCAGTCCAGCGCGGCGCTGTCGACCCCACCGGCCAACTTCGGGTCCTGACGGGGCCAGCGCCACACGAAGCGGCGATCGGATCCGATCGCACGCACAGAACATCACCCGGCGGTGCCGGCGGAGCTCACCAGTCCGCCGGCACCGCCGAGGTCACCTCACCTTCGAGGTCAGTTGAATCCGGACCCATCGCCAGCGCCGGCGGGCGGGGCCGGGGGCCGGCGGTGTAGCGTCGGGCGCCATCTGGGGGAGGGTGAGGAGGATCGATGTTCAAGAAGATCGTCGTGGGAGCTGACGCTTCCGCCACCGCCAGTGAGGCGGTCGGGGCTGCATTGAGCCTGGCCAAGATCTGCGGGGCCGAGCTGCACATCGTGACGGCGTATAACCCCGACAAGACGCGCACCGCCCAGGAGAAGGGGCTTCCCGAGGAGTTCCGCTACTCGCGCAACACCCACCCCGTCGACGAACTGCTCGAGCACCTGGCGTCGATGGGCCGGGCCGCCTCGGTCGAACCCGTCGTGCACGCGGCGGCCGGTGAGCCCGCCGATGCCTTGATCGCCATCGCCACCCAAGAGAGTGCCGATCTCATTGTGGTGGGCAACAAGGGGATGAGAGGTGTCCGGCGCGCGCTCGGCAGCGTGCCCAACGACGTGGCGCACCACGCGCCGTGCTCGGTGCTCATCGTCGACACCACCAGCTGAGCCCACCGGCCGCTACGGCGGGCGGGTACCTATGGGAGCCGGCTACAGCGCCACGCCTTTGGCGGCCAAGCTGGGCATCAAAGAAGGGTCGAGCCTGGCCTTGATCGGATCCCCGCCTGGCGTCATCACCGCTATGCCGCCCGGCGTGGCCGTCTCGGACCGCATCCGTGGCCACGCTGATGTCGTGGTGGCCTTCTTCACGCGCCGGGCCAAGCTCGAAGCCCGTGTCGAGAGCCTCGGGAAGATGGTCTTCCCGGCCGGCGGGCTATGGATCGCGTGGCCCAAACGAACCTCGGGGGTCGACACCGACCTCGACGACAACGTGATTCGGGACGTGGTGCTCGCCAGCGGCATGGTCGACAACAAGGTGTGCGCCATCGACGCCACGTGGTCGGGCTTGCGGATGGTGTGGCGGCGCGAGCGGCGCTGACGACGACGCCCTCCGACCGTCTGCTTGCCTCGCTACGATCGTCTTACCGGGAAACGCGCCCAGTGGTGAGATCGGAGGTCCATCGCATGGCCAGCGATTACAAGGACGGTTGGATCACGGCCACGTCCGACGACATCAAGATCCGTGGCTACTACTTCCCGTGGGGCACCAAGAGCATCGGCTACGGCACTATTAAGTCGATGCGGCGCGTGAAGATCGGAGCGCTGACCGGCAAAGGCCGGATCTGGGGTACCGGTAACCCGCGCTTCTGGGCCAGTTTCGACCTCCGCCGTCCGTCCAAGAACGTGGGCTTCATCCTCGATCTCGGGCACTTCGTGCGCCCCTTCGTGACTCCTGCCGATCCCGATGCCTTCGAATCAGCCGTACGGTCCCACGCCACCTTGGGTCCCTCCGACGGCGACACCGGAACCGGCCACTTCATTTGAGCGCCCCTTGGCGATCAGACGCCTACGCCAGGCGGCCCCGCACGTCGTCGAGCACGCCCTGCACGCCTTCGGCCAGCGACGTCCACGGCTGCCAGCCCAGCTGGATCTGAGCCCGGATAGGGCTGAGCGAGCTGCGGCGCAGCTCACCGGCTCGCTCGGGGGCATACACGGGCGCTGAGGCGGTGCCGGCACGCTCGGCCATCACCTGGGCGAGGCGGTTCACCGACACCTCACCGCCGGTGCCCACGTTGATCACCAGTCCTCCACCCCGAGTCGCGCCTCGTACGAAGGCGTCGACGACGTCGTCGACATAGACGAAGTCACGGGTCTGCTCGCCGTCGCCGAAGATGGTCACGGGCTCGCCCCGAAGCAGACGGCTGGCGAAGATGGCCACCACGCCGGCCTCGCCGTGGGGGTCCTGGCGCGGTCCATAGACATTGGCCAACGCCAGTGCGCAGAACTCCACGGCGTGTAGCTCCCGGTACGCCACGAGATAGTCGATGGCCGACTTCTTGGATACCCCGTAGGGCGACAGCGGCCGCTGGGGATGCGATTCGGTGATGGGCAGATCCGAGGGGTCGGCGTCGCCGTACAAGGTGCCCCCACTGGCGGCAAAGACGACGCGAGTGGCACCGACGGCCCGAGCCCCCTCGAGGACTCGCAGCGTCCCGATGATGTTCACCTCGGCGTCGAACAGCGGGCGCGTCACCGACACCCGCACGTCGGCCTGGGCCGCCAGGTGAAAGATGACCTGTGGTCGTCGGCGGGTGATCAGCTCGACCAAGGCGGCGGACCTGATGTCGAGTTGATGAAACGTCAGCTCGTGACGAGGCTCGGCGCGCGCTTGGGCCAAGTTGGCGAGCGCACCCGTGGTCAGGTCGTCGACCACGTCCACGCCATGACCCTCGGCCAGCAGCCGGTCCACCAGGGTGGAACCGATGAACCCCGCTCCCCCGGTGACCATCACGCGCATGGGCTCGACCCCGTTGTCGCCGTCAATTCACTGCCTCCATCGGCACCCGGGCGTCTCGGAGGATGGTCCCGGGCGCCACCATGGCACCATCACCGACCACCGACAGCTCGGTCACAGAGGCGCCCTCACCGACAATGGCGCCATGACCCACGATGGAGCGGGTCACCACCGAACCTGCCTGTATGTGCGCGCCGGCGAGCAGCACGGACCCATCCACCACCGCCCCCGGCCCCACCACAGCACCCGCCCCCACCACGCTGGAGCTCACCGTGGCGCCTTGGCAGACCGTGGCGCCATCGCCCACCAGCGAGGAGGGACGGACTTCGCCGTTGATGTGGGCATCGCCGATGGCCCACACGCCAGGGCCGAGGAGTCGGGCTCCGGGCGCGGGCGTCTCGCAGCGACGAACGCCACCGACGAGATCGGCGTTCGCCTGCAGATACGACTCGGGGGTGCCGGCGTCGAGCCAGTAGGTATCGCTGCTGAGCGCGTAAACAGATCCTTGCTCCACCAGAGCGGGAAACGTGTCGCGCTCGATGGAGACGCGTCGGCCTACCGGGATCTGATCGAGGACAGCCGGCTCCAGTACGTAGGTGCCGGCGTTGATGAGATCGGTGGGAGCCGTACCCGGCGGTGGCTTCTCCACGAAAGCCACGACGCGCCCCGCTTCATTCAAGTCGACGACCCCGTAGCGCGAGGGGTCCTCCACGGGAGTGAGCTGAATGGTGGCGGCCGCCTCATGGTCACGATGGAAGGCGACCAGGGCGGTGGTGTCGGCGTCGGTGAGCACATCGCCGTTGACGACCACAAAGGTGGTGTCGACCCCGATGACATCGGCGGCGAAGCGAATGGCCCCGGCGGTGTCGAGCGGCTCGGGCTCCACCGCGTAGTGGAGGCGCACACCGGCGGCGAGGGCGTCGGGGTAGGCCTCCAAAAACGCATCGGGGCGATATCCCATGGACAACACGGCCTCGTCGATGCCGTGCGCGGCCAGATGGGCCAAGACCCGCTCGAGCATCGCCCACTCCACCACCGGCAGGAGCTGCTTGGGAGTGGTGGACGTCAGGGGCCGCAGCCGGGTGCCCTCGCCGCCCACGAGGACGACGGCTTTCACTTGGCCGTAGTGGTGGCCGTCGTTGTGGCTGTCGCCGACTTCGTCGTGGTCGGCGTGGTGGCCGGCACGGTTGTGGCCGTGGTGGCCGGCACGGTGGTGGCGACGGTGGCGGGCACCGTGGTGGTGCCGGCTGTGGCCGTCTCGATCAGGTTGAGGAGGGTGACGATGGTCTGGCCGACCGGCTTGGGCACCGATGCACCGCTGGGCACGAAGGCCACGGTGATGAGCTGACCGTTGGCCAGCTTGACGTCCGCCGGGTCGCTGTAGGACACGGGATGGTTGGCGCCCGATCCCGAGAAGCTCGGCCACACCTTGATCTGCACGGCACCGGACTTGCCCTTGTCGGGAGTTCCCGCCGGGCACACTTGCCCGTTGCTCAGGCCCTGTTTGCCAGGGAGCTGCAGCGTCGTGGAGGTGAGGTGCAGCTTGGGGTACAGCGCCACGAAACGGGCCAAGGTGGCATTGGCACCGGCGTCAGCCGACTTGAGGGGCTCGGTGTAGATGATCCCGTCGCCTTCAGTGTGCAGGCCCGGGGCTGCCGAGGCCTCGTTGGGGTTGGTGGCCAGGTTGGCCGCCATCGTCCCGCACACGTCGATGGCGAGCGCCGAGTACCACTTGGTGCCCACCGCCGGCTGAGCGGTGGTGGACGGATGCTGGTCCTCGTAGCGGCTGTAGGCCACCGCCACCAGGCCCAGGACAACGATGAGAAAGAGGCTCAAATACCACTTGACGGGCCGCTGGCCCCGGTAGCTACGACCGCCACCGGTGGACCCCGCCCGGGTAACCCATGTACCTGTATTGCCCCTCGCCATGATCGGCCTGAAACCCTAGTCGGCTCCCACCGTCCCCCGGCGCACGCCCCGCAGAGCCCGGCCTGCGCACGCCAGGACCAAGCGCAATCCGAGCACCACGGCGACGCCGGGCAACGTGGCGCGCTGCCAGCCCCGAGAGGTCCGCAGGGCGAATCGGTAGGTCGATCGGTGGTGAGCCACGAGCATGCGGTAGGGATGGTGGGCCGTGGACACGCCCTGGAGGTGGGTCACCACGGCGGCGGGCACGTAGAGCACCTTCCAACCCGCCTGGTGGGCTCGCCAGCACAGGTCGATGTCCTCGGCGTACATGAAGTACGACTCGTCGAAGCCGCCCAGCTCCTCGAAGGCCTGGCGCCGGACGACAAAGAAAGCGCCCGACACCCAGTCCACCGCGGCGCTCTGCATTGGATCGAGATCGACCATGCGGTATCGGCGAGTAAAAGGGTTGCCCGGCCACAACGTGGCCAGTGCGGCATGGCCGATGGCGTCGGTCATGGACGGGAATCGGCGCGCCGATGGATAGCGGGTGCCGTCGGGGTCGAGGATCCTCGGCCCCGCCATGGCGGCGGTGGGATCGGCGGCCAGGGCGGCGGCCAGGGCGGCCACCGAACGCGGATGGACCACCACGTCGGGGTTGGTCACCACGACGGTAACGGCGTCGGTGGCGCTCACCCCGCGGTTGGCTCCGCCGCCATAGCCGAGGTTGGCTCCGGTGCGCACCACCGTCAGGTCGGGGTGCAACGACACGAGCGCCTCGGTCGAACCGTCCCGGCACCCGTTGTCCACCACCACGACGTCGGTCACGCCGTCGGCGCGCAAAGACTCCACACAGGCGGCGAGGGTGGAGCCGGCATCGTGGTTGACGACTACCGCCGCCGGCGCCGCGGCGACGAGGTCCTCGCCCATCACCGGCGTCGTCACACCCGCCGTGCGAAGCGGTACTTGAACAGCGTGCGCAGGGCGCCGAACCCGTCGCGCCAGGAGATCTTCTTGCCTTCGGACCTCTCTCGCCCGCTGTAGGAGATGGGGACCTCGTAGATGCGATATCCCCGTCGCAAGATCTTGGCGGTGATCTCGGGCTCGAACTCGAAGCGCGTCGACTCGATGGTGATGCCCTCGAGCACCCGGCGGTCGAAGAGCTTGTAGCAGGTCTCCATGTCCGACAGCGTCGAGCGGAACAACACGTTGGTCACCAAGGTAAGCAGGCGATTGCCCATCCAGTGCGACGGGAACATGTTCTTGCGCTCGCCGGTGAAACGGCTGCCGTAGACGACTTGGGCCTTGCCCTTCATGATGGGATCGAGCAGGCGGTGCCAGTCGTCGGGGTCGTACTCGAGGTCGGCGTCTTGCACCAAGACGAGGTCGCCCCGCACGGCCTCGAGACCCGACGCGATGGCGGCGCCTTTGCCTCGGTTCTTCGGGTGGGTGATGACGCGCACCGTGGAGTCCTGCAAGGCGGAGAGGACCTTGTCACTGCCGTCGGATGATCCGTCGTCGACGACGACCACCTCCACCGACAGCGACGGAAGCTCCACCGCCCGGATCCGCCGCAAGATCTCGGCCAGAGTGCGGCGCTCGTTGTAGACGGGGACGATCACCGACAAGCTCTTGTACTCGAAGTGTTCCAGTTCGTCGTCGTTGCTCACCACTGATGTCTCCCCGTTGCGTTGCGGTCGTCCACGATCATGCCTGCCCACCGCGGCGATCACCCAGTCCGGCGCTCGTAAATGACTCCGCCACCCGCCGCAGTCCCTCGGCGAACGCCACTTTGGGCTCCCAGCCCAGCTCCTTGCGGGCCATCGAGATATCGGGCCGCCTGCGTTCGGGGTCGTCGGTGGGCAAAGGCTCATAGACGATGGGTGACGTCGATCCGGTGAGCTCGAGGATGGCCCGGGCCACCTCCAAGACGGTGTGCTCCTCGGGATTGCCGATGTTGACCGGTCCCGTCAGCCCCGAGTCGAGCAGGGCCAAGATGCCGGCCACCTCGTCGTCGATGTAGCACAGGCTCCGGGTTTGGCTCCCGTCGCCGTAGACGGTCAGGGGACGGCCCTCGAGCGCCTGCGCCAAGAAATTGGAGACCACCCGCCCGTCGCGCGGTCGCAGCCGCGGGCCGTAGGTGTTGAAGATGCGGACGATGCCCACGTCGGCATGGCGGGCCCGGTGCCACGCCATGGTGAGGGCTTCGGCAAAGCGCTTGGCCTCGTCATAGACGCTGCGGGGCCCCACCGGATTGACGTTGCCCCAGTACGACTCCGGCTGGGGATGGACCTCGGGGTCGCCGTAGACCTCACTGGTCGACGCCAATAGGAACCGGGCACCGTGGGCGGCGGCGAGCTCGAGGGCATAGCGCGTGCCGCTACTGCCGACGGCCAAGGTCTCCAGGGGCCGTTCGAGGTAGTCGGGAGGCGAGGCGGCGCTGGCGAAGTGCAGGACCGCCGTCACGGGACCTTCGACGGCCAGGCCCTCGGACACGTCGGCCTCCACGAACTCAAAGGCGGGATGACTCTCGAGGGCCACCAGGTTCTCGAGGCGGCCGCTCGACAAGTCGTCGACACACACCACGCGCTCACCGCGGGCGACGAGCGCCTCGCACAACGACGACCCGATGAAGCCGGCTCCTCCGGTGACCACGGCACGCCGGGCCGACCCCTTTGTCACGGTCTGCCGATCCCGACATAGGTGAAACCCATCCGGCGCAGCGCGGCGGGGTCAAGCAGGTTGCGGGCATCGACGATGTGTGGCTCGGCGAGCAGGTCACGGACCTTGGCGAAATCGACCCAGCGGAACTCTTCCCACTCGGTGAGGACCACCACCGCCACGGCTCCCTCACAGGCGCCATAGGCGTCGAGCCTGATCTCGACTCCGGCGGGAAGCTCGGGCGGCGGCTCGACGACAGTGGGATCGAAGGCCTGCACCCGCGCCCCGGCGGCGGCCAGTCGTCGCACGATCTCCACGGCCGGAGAATCACGGCGATCGTCGGTACGAGCCTTGAAGGTGAGCCCCCACACCGCCAGCACCTTGCCCTCGAGCGTCCCCCCCACCGCCCGGCGGACCTTGTCGACGACGGATTCGAGCTGGACGTCGTTGGTCTCGATGACGCCGCGTAGCAGGTTGAAATCGAACCCGGCCTGCTCCGCGATGTACAGCAACGCCCGGGTGTCCTTGGGCAGGCACGAACCCCCCCACCCCGGGCCGGGGCGCAAGTAATCGAACCCGATGCGATGGTCATAGGCCATGCCGAGCAGCACGTCGCGCACATCGGCGCCGACGGCCTCACACAGGTTGGCCACGGCGTTGACGAAGCTCAACTTGGTGGCCAAAAAGGCGTTCGACGCGTACTTGATGGTCTCGGCGGTGGCCGCGTCGGTGACGATCAACGGCGCCTGGGTGGTCGACGCCACCAAGGCCCCGACCCGAGCCGCGGCAGCCTGGTCGTTGCCACCCACGACGACGCGGTCGGGATGCAGGCAGTCGTGCATGGCGGAGCCTTCTCGGAGGAACTCGGGGTTCGACACCACCGCCACATCAGTGCGTCCGAGCAACTTCTCCACCAACATCGTCGAGCCCACCGGCACCGTCGACTTGTTGGCCACGATGGCCTCGCGCTCGAGGTGGGGACCGATCTCCACGGCGACGGCCTCCAACGCCCGCACGTCGGCCGAGCCGTCCTCGCGCCGCGGCGTCGGCACGCACAAGAAGACGATCTCGGCCCCCTTGACCGCCGCGGCCGCCCCCACCACGAAGCGCAGCCGGCCCGAGGCGAGCTGCTCGCGCATCATGTCCTGCAGATCGTCCTCGACGATGACGGGGTCGCCCTTCGACAACCGTTGCACCTTGGCGGGGTCGATCTCACCGCAGCTCACCTGATAGCCCAGGTGCGCCAAGCAGACGGCGGTGGTGAGCCCCACGTAGCCGGCGCCGATCACTGCCAACTTCGCGTCGGGCTTGTCCTTCATGGTTACTCCTTCACCCTTCAAGGGCCCCGAGCAGGCGCTCCAGTCCATCGTGCCAGTCGGGCAGGAGCTCGAGCCCTGATGCTCGCAAGGCCAGGTTGTCCAGCACCGAGTTGGCGGGGCGCGGGGCGGGGCGCGGCGGATCGAGATCGGCGGTGCGCACCGGCAACACCCGAGCAGGGTCGTGTCCCGACCCCGCCACTGTGGCCTGGGCCACCTCGAACCAGCTGGCCACGCCTTGATTCGTCACGTGGAAGATGCCGCTCAGGCGCTCGGCCGCCAATACCGATATGGCCTGAGCGAGATCAGCGGTGAACGTCGGCGAGCCCCGCTGGTCGTCGACGAACCGCAAGGTGGCGTCCCCGGCTGCCAGTCGGGCCACGGTGCGCACGATGTTGGCGCCGCGTGCCCCGCTCACCCACGACGTTCGCACGATGGTGGCCGAGCCGTCGAGCTCGCGCTCGCCACCCAACTTGCTCTGGCCGTAGACAGACATGGGATTGGTCTGGTCCCATTCGACATAGGGCCGTGGCGAGGTGCCGTCGAAGACGTAATCGGTGGACACGTAGACGACGTGGGCCCCGAAATGGGCGGCCGCTCGAGCCACGTGTCGGGTGCCGAGCGCATTAACGGTGAAGGCCCGGGTGGGATCACCCTCGCAGGCGTCGACGGCCGTCCAGGCGCCGCCGTGCACGATGACGTCAGGACGCACCTCGTCGATGGCTGCCCACACGGCGTCGCGATCGGCCACGTCCAAGGTGGCTCGATCGGCAGCCACCACCTGGCGCTCGGGCTGAGGATGGCGAGGCGGTCGGCCCCCAGGGGGAACCCGGCCCGACAGCACGTCGGCCAGGTCGAGGCCGAGCTGTCCACCCGCGCCGGTGAGCAGGAACCGGACAGGCCGGCTCGGGCCGCTCAAGTGGAGCCCGAAGCGGCGCCACCGGCGCTGCCGGCGTCTCCCCACGCGCTCTCCACCACCGGGGCGCGATCTTTCAGGGGCTCCCACCAGCTTCGGTTGTCGCGATACCAGTGCACCGTTTCGGCCAGACCCGGTCCGAAGGCGATGGTCGGCTCCCAGCCCAGCTCGGTGGTGATCTTGGTGCAGTCGAGCAGATAGCGCCGGTCATGGCCGGGGCGATCGGGGACGATCTTCTTCAACGACGATGGCTTGCCCAAGGCGTCGAGCACGGCATCGGCGATCTCCTCGATGCTGGCCTCGACGCGGCTTCCCACGTGGTAGGTCTCGCCGATGCGGCCCCGCTGCAACACGGCGTCGATGGCCCGGCAATGGTCGATGACGTGCAACCACTCCCGGCGGTTCTCGGTCGACTTGTACAACGGCAGGGGCAGGTCATCGAGGGCGTTGGCCGTGAACAGGGGGATCACTTTTTCGGGAAATTGGTACGGGCCGTAATTGTTGGAGCAGTTGGTGATGGTGGCGGGCAGGTCGAAGGTCTCGACGTAGGCACGCACGGCGTGATCGGCACCCGCCTTGGACGCGTTGTACGGGGTGCGGGGTCTATACGGATCGTCCTCGCGAAAGGCGTCATCGGAGTCGAGGGGCAAGTCGCCGTATACCTCGCACGTCGAGATGTGGTGAAAGCGGGGAAGCTTGACGAGACGGGCGGCCTCGAGCATCGTCTGGGTGCCGAGCACATTGGTGCGAAAAAACCGGGCTGGGTCGAGCACAGCCAGGCTGTTGTGTGACTCGGCGGCAAAGTGCACAACCGTGTCGATCTCATGGGTCTCGAGGGCGTCGGTGGCCTGGGCCAGATCACAGACGTCACCGTGGACGAACGGCACCGTCGCTTCGACATCGGCCAGATTGGCGAGGTTCCCCGCGTAGGTGAGGGCGTCGTAGGCGACCACCGTGTCGCTCGGATGCTCCTGCACCCAGTAGCGCACGAAATTCGAACCGATAAAACCGGCACCACCGGTAACGAGCACCCGCACGGCGGTCAATGGTAGACGAGCCCCACGGGCCTTCTGGGCGTTTCGAGCCTGCTACCAGGTACCTGAGCCTCAGCTCGACGCGGCGCGCAGATGCACCACGTCCCCGGCCGTCACCGTCAGGAGCGACGAACCGACATCGATGACGAGGTGGCCTTGGGCCGTGATGTCGACGGCGGTGCCGGTGACCTCTTTGTCGGTCAGAGTCACCTTGACCAGCCGGCCCATCGTGGCGCATCGGGCTCGATACTGCTCCCACTGGCGTTGGCGCCCAGCCGGGTCGGCCAGGTCTTCCAGGCGACCGTCGAGGTCGTCGAGCACGTCGTGGAGGACGTCTCCAGGGGCGAGGCGCCGGCCGGTCTCGCGCCACATCGAGGTGGCCATCGCCTCGATCTCAGCGGGGATGGGGGCGGGGGGCTCCTCCACGGCGGCGGGGTCGGGCTCGGCGGAGTCGGGCGGTGGCCAGCAAACGTTGAGCCCTAGGCCCACCACGACGGCTGGCGACGACGCCGAACCCGGCGTCGGCGCCACGATTTCGACCAGGATCCCGCCGAGTTTGCGGTCCCCCACGACCAGGTCATTGGGCCACTTGAGGCCGAGGCCGTCGCCCACGCCCGCCTGGCGACATGCCGCTACGGCCGCCAGTCCCACCGCCGCGCCGCACAGGTGGAACCACTCCATGGCGAACGATGGGCGCAGCAGCACCGACATGAGCAGGTTGGCGCCGTCCGGAGCCTCCCACCGCCGCCCCAGTCGTCCCCGCCCCGCCGTCTGATGATCGGCCACGGCCACCAGGCCGTGTTGAGCATCGCTGGCGGCCAGATCGGCCAGGTAGCGATTGGTGGAGTCGATCTTGGCGAAGTGACGGACCTCGCGCCGAGCCGATGCAGGCCCGGGGCGGCTCTCGGTGCCCCGCCCGGCTCCGTGATCGGACCCGGAATCGGACATGGCACTCACCCTACGTGGCGTGCCAGTGTGGAGGTTCCGTCGCCGACGAAAGCAGTAACGCACGTGTTCGACAAGGTGCTCATCGCCAACCGGGGGGAAATTGCCGTCCGTGTGATCCGGACGTGTCGCGAGCTCGGCATCGCCACGGTGGCGGTGTTCTCCGAGCTCGATCGGGACGCCCTGCACGTCAGGATGGCCGACGAGGCCTATGCGTTGGGCGGGCAGACTGCCGCCGAGAGCTACCTGAACACCCCCGCCATCCTCGACGCCATCGAGCGCAGCGGGGCCTCCGCCGTGCACCCCGGATACGGGTTTTTCTCCGAGAATCCCGATTTTGCCCGTGCCATCACCGAACGCTCCGTCACGTTCATCGGCCCTCCCCCCGAGGCTATGGAGGTCATGGGCGACAAGATCAGCTCACGGCGCGCCGCCGAGGCGGTCGGGGTCTCGGGCGTGCCGGGCCGCACCGAACCGGTGGCGGACGCCGATGAGGTACGCAGCTTCGGCGAGGAGTTCGGCTGGCCAGTGGCCATCAAGGCGGCCTTCGGCGGCGGTGGCCGGGGCATGAAGGTCGTGAACGGCCCCGACGAGGTCGTCGAGGCCATGGAGTCGGCCCAGCGAGAGGCCCAGGCCTACTTCGGGCGCCCCGAGATCTACCTGGAGCGCTTTTTGGCGTGGCCCCGCCATATCGAGATGCAGGTCTTCGCCGACACCCACGGCAACGCGCTGTGGCTCGGCGAACGCGACTGCTCGTCGCAGCGGCGCCATCAAAAACTCATCGAGGAGAGCCCGGCGGCGCGTTTTCCCGCCGATGTGCGCCAAGCCATGGGTGCCGCCGCCGTCACCGTGGCCAAGGCGTGTGGGTACGTCAACGCCGGCACGGTCGAGTTCTTGTACCAAGACGGCGAGTTCTTCTTCTTGGAGATGAACACGCGCCTGCAGGTCGAACACCCCGTCACCGAGCTGGTGACCGGTCTCGATCTCGTCGAGTGGCAGCTACGCGTGGCGTCGGGCGAGCCCTTGGGCTTCACCCAAGACGACGTACGACGTGATGGACATGCCATTGAGGTGCGCATCAATGCCGAGAACGTCGCCGGCGGGCGCTTCTCGCCGTCGCCCGGCACCATCACCAAATTCCACGTGCCCGGAGGGCCCGGTGTACGGCTGGACGCCGGCTATGAAAGCGGCGACACCGTCAGCCAGTACTACGACAACTTGGTGGCCAAGTTGGTGGTGTGGGGACATGACCGCGAGGCGGCCCGCCGTCGCATGCTGCGGGCCTTGGCCGAGACCGAGGTCACCGGGGTGGCGACCACGATCCCCGCCCACCTGGCCATCTTGAACCACCCCGACTTCATCGACGCCCGGCACTCGACGAACTGGGTGGAGCAGCGCCTCGACCTCTCCGGCGTGGCTCCCGTCCCCATGGGTCCCGAGGACGGCGCCGACGACGGTGAGGGCCGCGTGCTGCGAGAGGTGACCGCCGAAGTCGACGGCCGCCGCTACAGCGTCAAGCTGTGGGTGCCCGACGTGGCCGCTGCCGGGCCGCGCAGCGCGCCACGGCCGAGCAAACCGAAGGTGGGGGTCACCGGCACGGGCTCGGGCACCGTCATCGTTCCCATGCAAGGCACCATCGTGAAGGTCCTCGTCAGCGCGGGCGACCAGGTCGAAGTCGGCCAGACGGTGTGCGTGTTGGAGGCCATGAAGATGGAGAACGCCATCAGCGCCGAGAAGTCAGGCACGGTCACCGAAGTGAAGGTGGCCGCCGGCGACTCGGTGGGGCCCGGCGACGTTGTCGCCGTCATCGAGTAGGACGGTCGCCCCCGTGGACACCGGGCGCGCCAAGGAGGTCGTGCGGGAAGCCGTCGAGGCACGCGGCCACGAGCTGGTGGAGCTCAGCCGGGCCATCCACGACGAGCCCGAGCTCTGTTTCGAAGAAACGGCGTCGTGCGCGCGGGTGGCCGATGCCCTGAACGCGGCCGGGCTCACCGTCGACGTCGGCATCCACGATCTGCCCACCGCACTGCGCGCCCGCACCGGGTCGGGGCCGCTGTCGGTGGTGGTGTGCGCCGAGTACGACGCCCTGGCCGCGGTGGGACACGCCTGTGGTCACAACATCATCGCCGCCGCCGCCGTGGGGGCCGGTAGCGCGCTGGCGCAGGTGGCCGACGACGTCGGCTTATCGGTGACGGTGCTCGGCACGCCCGCGGAGGAAGGCGGCGGGGGCAAGATCCTGCTCCTCGAGCGCGGTGCGTTCGACGGTGCTCACGCAGCGATGATGATCCACCCGTTTCACGAGGATCGGCTGACGGCGCGTTGCCTGGCCGTCGACCACTTCGAGGTCCGCTACCTCGGACGCGAGGCGCATGCGTCGGCCGCCCCCGACAAGGGGATCAACGCGGCGGACGCCATGGTGGTGGCCCAGGTCGGTATCGGGCTTCTTCGCCAGCACCTGCCCTCGGGCGCACAGGTGCATGGCATCGTGACCAAAGGCGGCGACGCCCCCAACATCGTCCCCCGAGAGACCATCGGCCGATGGATGGTCCGAGCCGCCGACCTCGGTGCTCTGGCGGAGATGCGCCCCCGCGTGCAGCGATGCTTCGAAGCCGGTGCGCTGGCCACCGGGGCCAGCCTGCAGGTGCGCGACCTGGCCCCGCCCTATGCCCATTTCGAGGTGGACGATGGGCTCCTGATGGCGTGGCGCGCCAACGCCGAGTCCTTGGGGCGGCGCTATGGCGCCGACGACGAGGGCAAGGCGCTGCCGAGCATTTCGACCGACATGGCCAACGTGTCGTTGGCGGTGCCGGCCATCCACCCCTTGATCGGCATCGACGCCGGCGGGGCGACCATCCACGAACCCGCCTTTGCCGCCGCCGCGGTGAGCCCGTCGGCCGAGCAGGCCATCATCGACGGGGCGGTCGCCATGGCCTGCACCGCCATCGACGCCGCCACTGACGCCGCCTTACGAGACCGGCTCCTGGCCCGTCGCTGATCAGCGGTTGGGCTGATAGACGCCGAATTCCTGGCGCAAGACGTCGGAGACCTCGCCCAACGTGGCCATGCGCGCCAGCGCGGCGTGCATAGGGACAAGGAGATTCTGCGTGCCGCGCGCCGCGGCGGCCACATCGGCCAGCGCGGCGTCGACGGCGCCCTGATGGCGCTGCGCCCGCACCCGGCGGGTCCGCTCGATCTGGGACACCTGCAAGGCAGGATCGATGGGAAAGACATCGGCTGGTTCGACTTGCTCGTCGACGAACTTGTTCACGCCCACCACGATCTTCTCGTGATCGTCCACGGCCTTGGCATACGCATAGGCGGCCTGTTCGATCTCGCCTTGCATGAAGCCCGCCTCTATGGCGGCCACCGCCCCGCCCATGGCGTCGATGCGCTCTATGTACTGCCACGCCGCCGCTTCCACCTCGTCGGTGAGGGCTTCGACGAAGTACGAACCGGCCAAGGGATCGGTGGTGTCGGCCACACCGGACTCGTATCCGATGATCTGCTGGGTGCGCAGGGCGGTCTTAGCCGCCTTGGTCGTGGGCAGGCCGAGGGCCTCGTCATAGCCGTTGGTGTGCAAGCTCTGGGTCCCGCCCAGCACGGCCGACAACGCCTGCACGGTGACGCGAGCGATGTTGTTCTCGGGCTGTTGGGCCGTGAGGGTCGAGCCTCCCGTTTGGGTGTGAAAGCGCAGCAGCGTGGAACGCTCGTCTTTAGCGCCGAAGCGCTCGGTCATGATGCGAGCCCACATGCGCCGGGCCGCCCTGAATTTGGCCACTTCTTCGAAAAGGTTGTTGTGGGCGTTCCAAAAGAAGCTCAGGCGAGGGGCGAAAGCGTCGACGTCGAGACCTACCTGGCGCGCCGCCTCCACATACGCGATCCCGTTGGACAAGGTGAAGGCGATCTCCTGCACCGCCGTCGAGCCCGCTTCGCGAATGTGGTAGCCGGAGATCGAGATGGTGTTCCACGACGGCAGGCGCTCGGCGCAGTAGGCGAAGGTGTCGGTGACCAGGCGCATCGACGGCCGCGGCGGGTACACGTAGGTGCCGCGCGCCACGTATTCCTTCAAGATGTCGTTCTGCACCGTGCCGCCCAGCGCCGCGGGAGACACCCCTTGTTCTTCGGCCACCAGTTGGTAGAACAACAACAAAATGGCGGCCGTGGCGTTGATGGTCATCGACGTGGTGACCTGGTCGAGGGGAAGGCCGGCCAACAAGAGGCGCATGTCTTCGAGTGAGTCGATGGCCACGCCGACCTTGCCGACCTCGCCCTCGGCGCGGGGGTGGTCGGAGTCGAGCCCCATCTGCGTGGGAAGGTCGAAGGCACAGGACAACCCGGTCTGGCCGGCACCCAGCAGAAACTTAAAGCGCTCGTTGGTCACTTCGGCCGACCCGAACCCGGCGTACTGCCGCATGGTCCACAAACGGCCGCGGTACATGGAGGGGTAGATCCCTCTCGTGTACGGGGAAGACCCGGGCTCACCCAGCTGGGTGGCCGGGTCCCAGCCCGCCAGATCATCAGGTGTGTAGACGGGCTTTATCTCGATGCCCGAGTCGGTGAGCCGCTCGTCGGTGGTGCCCTTTTTTCCCTGGTCGTTGGCCGTCACAGGTCCCAGGTTACGGAGGCGCGGGGCCATACGCCCGTTCAGGCGCCCAACCGCTCAGTTGTCTCAGCGGGCGGCGGCGTGGACGTGAGGCCCGCACAGGTCGTCGTACTCGGCGATGACGATCTCGCCGGCGTCGGGCCCGCACGCCGGGCACTCCGGGTCGCGGTGCAGCTTGAAGGTGCGAAACGACTCCTCCAAGGCGTCATACGCAAGCAACCTTCCCACCAAGGGCTCCCCGATACCGAGGAGCATCTTGATGGCTTCCACGGCTTGAATGGACCCGATGATGCCGGGCAGCACCCCGAGCACGCCCGCTTCGGCACACGAGGGAGCCAGCTCGGCGGGCGGAGGCTGAGGCACGAAGCACCGGTAACACGGCCCCTTGTAGGGGTCGAACACCGTCACCTGTCCCTCGAAGCGGAAGATCGACCCGTGCACGACGGGGATCCCTTTGAGCAAGGCGGCGTCGTTGACGAGGTAGCGCGTGGGGAAGTTGTCGGTGCCGTCGACGATGAGGTCGTAACCGTCGAAGATGTCGAGGATGTTGTCGGCCCCGAGGCGCACGTCGTAGGTCACCACGTTGACGTCGGGGTTGAGCAACGAAAGCGTCTTTTTGGCCGAGTCGACTTTGCGATCGCCGATGCGGTCCATGTTGTGCAGGATCTGGCGCTGCAAGTTGGAGGCGTCGACCACGTCCATGTCGATGATGCCGATGGTCCCGACCCCGGCGGCGGCCAGGTACAAGGCGGCGGGAGAGCCGAGGCCGCCGGCGCCGAGCATCAGCACCTTGGAGTCGAGCAGCTTGAGCTGACCGGCCTCCCCCACCTCGGAGACGAGGAGATGGCGCTGGTAGCGATTGCGCTGTTCGGGAGTCAGCGCCTGGGGCGTCTTCCAGGGCCGGCCCTCGTCCTTCCAGCGGTTGAACCCGCCGATCACCGAGACGACGTCGCTGTAGCCGAGGTCTGCCAGGGTCTTGGCCGCAAAGGCAGAACGGACGCCGCCCGCGCAGTAGATGATGACCGGCTTGTCCTTGTCGGGAATCCGGCCTTCCACCTGGAACTCCAGGTTCCCACGCGGGATGTGGAGGGCACCGACGATGGCACCTTGCTCGTACTCGTCGGCCTCGCGCACGTCGAGGAGAATGGCGCCGCCACTGTGGCCGTCGACCTGCTCCGGCGTCACCTCACGGATCTCGGACTTGGCCTCTTTGAGCAATTCTCGGGCACTGGCCACGCACTCACGACCTCTCGGTATGCACGCTGTCGAGCCGAACGACTCGGCTCTACCAGGTGAAACGTTACCAGCGAGGTCGGCATTCCCGATGGGGCGCCGGCCCGCTTGGGGAGGTTCGGTAACGTCGGATTTGTGGAGCTCTCCGACGTCGTGCGCCGGCGGCGCATGGTGCGGAGCTTCTCCGGCGCCCCTCTGGACCGCAGCGTGCTCGAGAGCGTGCTGACCCAGGCCGTGCGGGCCCCGTCGGCGGGGAACACCGGTGCCGTGGACGCCGTCGTCCTCGAGGGAAAGGACCAGAGCGCCCTCTTTTGGGAAGCCACCACCACTGATGAGTGGCGCGCCACGTCGCGGCGGTGGCCGGGGTTCTCCCGGGCCCCGGTCATCGTGGCGTTGTTCGTCCACGTCGATGCATACGCGGCTCGCTACCGCGAGCCCGATAAGGCGTCGGTCGACCCCACCGGCATCCGGGACTGGCCGGTTCCCTACTGGTTCGTCGACGGCGGCTTTTTCGCCATGCTCCTGTTGTTAGCGGCGGTGGATGCCGGTGTGGGGGCGTGCTTCATCGGCAACTTCAGGGGCGAGGCCGAGCTGCGCAGCGCCCTCGGCGCCCCCCCGGATCGGACGTATGCGGGCGCCGTGCTGCTCGGCGAGCCCGACGGCGCCGACCACCCTTCGCCGTCGTTGGACCGGGAGCGGAGGAATGCGGCGGACGTCTTTCATCGAGGACGCTGGTAGCGCGCTCGAAAACCGGCAAGGTCCGGAGCAAGGCGGTCCCGCCACAGTCCGACCATGACATTGACCGCTGCCCCCCGTCCCGGAGCACGACCAGGCGCCCCACTGCACAGCGCCGAACCCTGGTCGGACGCCTCATCGCTTCGGGTCGAGCCGTGGATCGATCCGGTCATCGACACCCTCGGTCACGACCCGCGCTCGTTGTACGTCGAACGATTTTGGTTGCCGATCATCGGGCCGACAGCCACGTGGCTTCTGCGCCACCTGGCCTTCGGCCTCGACGCCAACCCCACCGGCTTCGATCTCGACGCCGGCGAAGCTGCCAAGGCGCTCGGCATCGGGGGACGCTCGGGCCGACACTCCCCCCTGCAGCGGTCCATCAGCCGGTGCGTGAACTTCGACCTGGCCCGCCGCCACGGCGTCACCACCGTGCTGGTTCGACGACGGGTCCCTCCGCTGCCGCGTCGCCTCCTTGCGCGGCTTCCCGCGCCGGTCCAACAACGTCACCGGCAGTGGTCAGACGAGCAACTCCGCGCCCGGCGGCCGCCGTCCCCGGCCTCCGATGTCGGAGTCTCCCAATCGCACCAGGGGGCGACACCGGAGACCCTGGTCGCACGCGTGTAACGGCCACGTCGCCTGGTCGAAACACGCCGTTCATGTGCGCCCCGTACTGTGATGGCGTGGCAACGTTTCTCCTCCGGGTGGCACTGCCTGACCGGCCGGGGGCACTGGGGGCAGTGGCGAGCCGGATCGGCGCCGTGCGCGGCGATGTCATTGCCGTGGAGATCGTGCAACGGGGCAACGGACGGGCCGTCGACGAATTCATCGTGGACCTTCCCAATGAGGATCTCGTCCCCCTGTTGCTCAGCGAGGTAGGAGAGGTCGACGGGGCCTCGGTGGAGGAAATTCACCCGGTCGCTACCGGCGACCGCGATGCCCGATTCGAGGCCTACGACAACGCCGGCGCCATCGTGGCCGAGCGCACGCCGCACGCCGTACTCAGCGTCCTGGCCCTGCGGGCCCGGCACGAATTCGACGCCTCCTGGGCTGCGGTCATCGGCATCGAAGAGCCCTTGGTCCTCGCCGTCGACGGCCGGCCACCGGCGGTGTCGTGGCTGGCCTCCTACGTCGACGAAACCCGTCGCCAGACGCGGGCCCACCCGGCTGAAGACATTGCCTGGGTCGACTTGGCAGCGTGGGATCTCGTCCTCATGCTGGGACGGCCGGGCTGGCGCTTTTCGGACGCCGAGCGCAAGCGTCTCGACGCCTTGGCTCGACTGGCTGACGCCCGCTGGGTGTTTCTCGTCGAGCACGAGGCACGGGGATCACACCCAAGTCGCGCCGGCTGAGTTACTCCTCGGTCGCGCCGTAAGACTCGAGCAGCTCGACAAGGCTGCGCACACCGAAGCCGGTGCCACCTTTGGCGAACAGGCCCTCGTTCTCATCGGAGCGGGCCGGCCCGGCCATGTCGATGTGAACCCAGGGGACTTCGCCCACAAATCGCTCGAGCAGCAACGCGGCCACGATCGCTCCGCCCTGCATGGGCCTACCGATGTTCTTCATGTCGGCCACGTCGGACTCGATGTGACTGTCGTATTCGGCCACCAGTGGAAGGCGCCACATGGGTTCACCGGCGCGTCTCGACGCGGCGAGGACCTCGTCCACCAGCGCGTCTTGGTTGCCGAAGACCGCCGCTATGGAGTTGCCCAGCGCCACCACCTGCGCCCCCGTCAAGGTGGCCAGGTCCACGATGGCGTCGGGATCGAGCTCGGCCGCCAGGCTGAGCCCGTCGGCGAGGATCAGGCGCCCCTCGGCGTCGGTGTTGAGCACCTCGATGGTCCGGCCGTTTCTGATCGTCAGCACATCGCCGGGCTTGATGGCCTTGCCCCCCGGCATGTTCTCCGTCATGGCGGCAATGGCGGTCACCCGCACACCGACACCAAGATCAGCGCACGCCGAGAGCGTGGCCAGCACGGTGGCAGCTCCGCTCATGTCGGTCTTCATGGTCATCATGCCTTCGGCGGACTTGAGCGAGAGCCCTCCGGAATCGAACGTGATGCCCTTGCCCACGAGCACGACATGACGAAGATCGCCCCCGTCGCCGGCGCCGGGGGGCTCGTAGGTGGCTCGCACCAAACGGGGCGGTTCGGCTGAGCCGCGCGCCACTCCCAGCAGCCCGCCCAGGCGTTCGGCCACGATCCGATCTTCGTCCCACACCTCGACGGTGACGTCAGGGTGCGCCTCCAATCGGGCCAACGCCTCCTCGGCCAGCCTCGTCGGGGTCATCGAACTGGGGGGCTCGTTGACCAGGTCGCGCGCCCACAACACCGCATCGGCCACCGTGGTTCCCTGCGCGACGCCTTGGGCCAGCACGGCGACGTCGAAGCCCGAGCCGGCCACCACCACACGAGTCGGTCCTTCGTTGTCGTCGTCGCTCTTGTGTGCGTTAAAGCTGTAGTTCGCCAGCACGATCCCCTCGGCGGCGGCCCGGGCGAAACGTTCGTGCCCGCCATCGGGCGCGATGGAGGCCGGCAACACGAGCACGGCCACACCCGACCGACCGGCGCCACGGACGAAGGAGGCGCCGGCCCGACGCACCACATCGACGTCGAGGTCTTCATAAGAGCCACAGCCCACGTAGACCACGGTGGGCGCGCCCACCACGGCCAGGGCCTCGCCGACTTTGGCGCCGAAGGCGCGGTGTCGGCTCTGCTCGATGTCGAGACCGATGGCCACCGATGCATCACCGATAGCAATGGCGCTTGGTGTTCCCGGCATCAGCGCGGGTCCTTCGCGTGTGGCGACCACGAGCACGCCGAGCGCCGTCACCTCGCTACCGGCAGCGGCAGCCAGGGTGAGGCTGTTGTCGGCATCGGCCGACACGACATCGGTGCGTCTTGGGCTCATCGCCCCATTGTTGCTCAGGGGGTGCGATGAACGTCGCGCGCTTCGAGGTGCGCGTCTTCTTGCCACCGGGCCATGGTCCACAACAGGTCCGACAACCGGTTGAGGTAGGGACCGACGAGCGAATCCGACGCCGGCGGTGCCGCCGCCAGGAGACGCTCAGCCCGGCGCACCACGGTGCGGGCCACGTCGAGCGCGGCCGACAGCGGATTGGCACCGGGGACGACGAACTCCGTGGGCATCTCGAATCGCTCGGTCAGGACGTCGATGCGGGCTTCCAGCGCGTCGACCATGGCGGGCGTGACCAAGGTCTTGAGCTTGGGCCGGTTCTTGGGCTCGGTGGCCACCTCGGCCATGAGGACCCAGAGGTCTCCTTCGATCAACAGCAGCGCCTCGCCCAGCTCCGAGCCCGGCGGGCACTGGGCCCGGACCACGCCCAGGGCCGCCTGAGCCTCATCCACGACACCGTTGGCCTCGATGAGCGGCGAGTGCTTGGGTACCCGGCCTCCGTACAGGAGGCCGGTCGTCCCATCGTCACCCTTGCGCGTATAGATCTTCATCTTGGCGGCATGTTACGCGAGGCGAAGCCGCAGGTCGGCCGTAGACTAGGCAGGCTGTGCCCACTGACAACCGCGTGCTCTCACCGGTATTGGCGCACGACGCCCTGACGCTTGACGAACGGGGCGCCGCCTATCTCGACGCGGTCCGGCAGCGGGTGGTGATCTTCGACGGGGCCATGGGCACGAGCCTGCAGCTCGCCAACCTCACCGCCGACGACTTCGGCGGCCCCGCCTTGGAGGGGTGCAACGAGGTGCTCTGCCTGTCGCGCCCCGATGTGGTGGCCGGCGTCCATGCCTCGTTCCTCGACGCCGGCGTGGACGTGGTCGAGACCAACGCCTTCGGAGCCTTTTCGGTCGTGCTCAAGGAGTACGCGCTCGACGACAAGGTCGAAGAGATCAACCTGGCCGCTGCCCGCCTGGCCCGCCAAGCAGCCGAGGCGGCGTCGACGCCGGAGCGGATCCGCTGGGTGGCGGGCAACCTGGGGCCGGGGACGAGATTCCCGAGCCTGGGGCAGATCCCCTTCACGGCACTGCGTGACTCCTACGAGGAGCAAGCCCTGGCCCTACTCACGGGCGGGGTGGACCTCATCGTGGTGGAGACGGTGTACGACCTTCTGCAAGCCAAGGCCGCCATCAACGCCGCCAAACGAGCCATGGTGCGCACTGGTCGCCGCGTCCCGTTGCAGGTGCAGGTCACCATCGAGCTGACCGGACGGATGCTGCCGGGGACCGAGATCGGTGCCGCCCTGTGCGCGCTGGAACCGTTGCACCCCGACATCATCGGCCTCAACTGCGCCACCGGGCCCTCGGAGATGGGTGAGGCGGTGCGCTTTTTGTGCCAGCACGCCACTGTGCCGGTCTCGGTGCAACCCAACGCCGGTCTTCCGTCGGTGGTCGACGGCGCCATGCACTACGACCTGACGCCGGACCAGCTGGCCGACCATCTCGAGCGGTTCATCACCGAACAAGGCGTCAACATCGTGGGCGGCTGCTGCGGGACGACGCCTGAGCACCTGCGCGCCGTGGTGGAGCGCTGTGCGCCGCTGACGCCTCGTGTACGGACACCGGAACCGGAGAACGCCGTGTCCTCGATGTACAGCTCGGTGACGCTGCACCAGGACACGTCGTTTCTGGTGGTCGGTGAGCGCACCAACGCCAACGGGTCGAAGAAATTCCGCGAGGCGATGCTGGAGGCTGACTGGGACACCACCGTGGCCATGGCGCGTGACCAGATCAAAGAAGGTGCGCACGTGCTCGACGTGTGCGTCGACTACACCGGCGCCGACGGCGTGGCCGACATGAACCAGGTGGCCAGCAGGCTGGCCACCCAGGCCAGTGTCCCCCTGATGCTCGACTCCACCGAGGCGCCGGTCATCGAGGCCGCCCTGACGTGGGTGGGGGGCCGGGCCATATTGAACTCGGTCAACTTGGAGGAAGGCGACGAGCCCGGCACGCGCCTCGACCGCTTCCTCACCTTGGCGCGCGAATACGGCGCCGCGGTGGTGTGCACGTGCATCGACACCGAGGGTCAGGCCCGCACGGCGGAGTGGAAGCTTCGGGCCGCCAGCGCCATCTACGACGTGGCCGTCAACCGCTACGGTCTGGCTCCCTCGGACCTGATCTTCGACCCCTTGGTCCTTCCGCTCTCCACGGGCATGGAGGAAAGCCGCCGCGACGGCATCGAGACGCTCGAGGGCATCCGCCGCATCAAAGCCGGCTTGCCCGGGGTGTTCACCATCGTCGGGCTCTCCAACGTGTCCTTCGGGCTCACGCCGGCGGCTCGCCACGTCCTGAACTCGATGTTCCTGCACGAATGCGTGGAGGCGGGTCTCGACGCCGCCATCGTCCACGCGGCGCGCATCTTGCCGTTGTCGAAGATCGACGATCGCGTCAAGGAAGTGTGCCTGGATCTGATCTACGACCGACGCCGCGAGGGCTATGACCCCTTGTCGGAGTTGCTGGCCCTCTTCGAAGGGGTGTCGGCCACGGCGGCGGCCAAGGAGGACCGCACCGACTGGACGGTGGAGAAGCGGCTCGAGCAACGCATCGTCGACGGCGACCGCAACGGCTTGGAGGCCGACCTGGACGAGGCCCTCGACGGCGGCCATGCGCCGCTCGCCATCGTCAACGACTTCTTGCTGGCCGGCATGAAGACCGTGGGCGAGCTCTTCGCCACCGGTGAGATGCAACTTCCCTTCGTCTTGCAGTCGGCCGAGACCATGAAGTCGGCCGTGTCCTACCTCGAGCCCAAGATGGAGAAGTCCGACCAGGGCGGCAAAGCGACCATCGTCCTCGCCACCGTCAAAGGTGACGTGCACGACATCGGCAAGAACCTGGTGGACATCATCCTCACCAACAACGGCTACGACGTGGTGAACCTGGGCATCAAGGTGGGCATCGGGGAGATGCTCCAGGCCGTGGAGGAACGCCACGCCGATGCCATCGGGATGAGTGGCCTGCTCGTCAAATCAACGCTCATCATGCGCGAGAACCTCGAGGAGATGAACACCCGCGAGCTCGCTCATATCCCCGTGCTGCTGGGCGGGGCCGCACTCACGCGCACCTACGTCGAGCGAGACCTTCGCCAGGTCTACGGGGGCCGCCTCTTCTACGGTAAGGACGCCTTCGAAGGTCTGCGCACCATGGACCGCTTGGTCGAGCTGGCTCGCGGCGACGTCGAGGATCCCGAATTCGGCCGGGTCATAAGCGAGCGCAAGCTGCCGCAACGCCGCAGCGCCGAGGCCGAAGAGATCCGAGCCGCCGTGGCCGCCGGCGAGTCGGCGCCGCTGCCGGTGCGCTCGCCCCAAGTCGAGATCGACAATCCGGTCTTCACCCCGCCCTTTCTCGGGAGCCGCATCGCCAAGGGCATCCCCATCGACGACATCGCCGCCTATCTCAACAAGACGGCGCTGTTTCGCAACCAGTGGGGATTTCGTCCCGAAAAAGGCGAGAGTGAAGACGACGCCGATTTCAAGGATCGTGTCAGTGCGACGCTGCGCGACGAGATGGACAAGGCCAAGGCCAAGGACCTGTTGGTGCCGCAGGTGGCGTGGGGGTATTTCGCCGCCAACAGCGAGGGGGACGACCTCGTGCTGTGGACCGATGACACCCGGGCCACCGAGCTCGTCCGGTTCTCCTTCCCCCGCCAGGTCAAAGACCCGTTCCTGTGCATCGCCGACTTCTTCCGCCCGGCTGAGACCGGCGAGATCGACTACGCGGCGTTCCACCTCGTCACCATGGGATCAGAAGTATCGAAGGAGACGGCTCGGCTCCTGGCCGACAACCGCTACACCGAGTACCTGTTGTTACATGGACTCGGCGTCGAGATGGCCGAAGCACTGGCTGAGTACTGGCACCGCCGCATCCGCGAGGAGTGGGGGTTTGCCGACCAGGACGGGCCGACGCTCACCGGGCTGTTCCGCCAACAATACCGAGGCGGCCGTTATTCGTGGGGGTATCCCGCCTGCCCCGACCTGGAGGACAACGGCAAGGTGGCCGAGCTCCTGGAAGCGTCGAGGATCGGGGTGGCTGTGAGCGAAGGCTTTCAACTCCATCCCGAGCAGACCACCGACGCCATCATCTGCCACCACCCCCAAGCCAAGTACTTCGTGGCCTGAGTCTTCGCCAAACGAGCGGGCACCACGAGCTGTTACGCCGGAGACTGACGGGAGCTGAGATTCGCTAGCTGCGGGTGCGTCGTTGAGCCTGAAAGGGGCCACGAGGCGAACACTAGGGTCATGGGGATGGCAAAAGGGCGCCCGGGGCTGTCGGTGTGTTGTTTGTCAGGATCACCGCTCGCTCGAACCGCCGAGATCCTCTCCGTGTTCCGTGCTGCAGCCGACGAGATCGTCTGCGCCATCGATGCCCGCGTTCCCAGCCAGGAGATTCAGCCGCTCGAAGCCATTGCCGACCGCTTGGTCCGGTGTGAACTCGACGCTGTTTCGAGCTCAGAACGCAACTTGGCCTGGCTCCACTCCCAGTGCTCAGGGCAGTGGCTCCTGCGCGTGGATGGCGACGAGGTGCCAAGCCAAGCGCTACTGCAGAGGTTGCCTGAACTCATAGCGGCTGACGACGTGCTCCAATATCTCATTCCTCGCCGTTGGCTCTGGCCTGATGCGCGGCATTACCTCGACGAGCACCCGTGGTCCTACGACTGGCAGATTCGGCTCATCCGCAACGAGCCCGCCTTCTTGAGATTCGAAGGCGTGATGCACACGTCGGTCAGTCTGGCGCTCCCCTACCGCTCCATCGAAGAACCCCTCTATCACCTCGACTGTCTCGTCAACTCGCTCGAGGACCGGCGCGCCAAGGCGGGCCGATACGAGATGCGCCGGCCCAGACACACGACGGATCGCGGCTTCCCCGTCAACGGGTTCTACTTGCCCGAGGATTTCTCGAAGAGCAAGCCGGCCGGCGTACCCAGCGACGATCTCAGAGCGATCGATGCCGTCATGACGGCCACGGCCCGCCACACCCCGCCCACGCGCCAAGCGCTACCGCTGGCAACACTCGAGGAGACCGACCGCTTGTGGGCGGGTCGAGTCTTGGACGACGACGCCTACCAAGCTCGCATCCGGGTACTCGAACCGTTGAACGAGATGGGTGCGGGTCAGCGCTGTGACGTGCTGGTGGAGATCCACAACGACGGGACCGAGACGTGGCCTTGGGGAGACTTTCACCCTGTAATCCGAGCCGCTTCCCGATGGTTTCTCACCGATGGACAGACCGTCCATCTCGAAGGACCGCGCACATCGTTGACCGCAGACCTCCGTCCCCGCTCGGCGGCAATCCAGGGTGTAGCCGTGTGTGCGCCTGAGCAACCGGGCGACTATGTCTTAGAGCTGAACTTGGTCCACGAGCACGTCCGCTGGTTCGACGCCGGAGCTCGAATTCCTGTTCG
This sequence comes from uncultured Acidimicrobiaceae bacterium, assembly GCA_963793645.1. Classification (GTDB taxonomy): domain Bacteria; phylum Actinomycetota; class Acidimicrobiia; order Acidimicrobiales; family UBA8190; genus CAWCAW01. Next base: position 182,790 of record CAWCAW010000007.1, read on the forward strand.
CGTCACGGCTGGCACCGGCGGTGACGTGTATGACGCCGACTTCTTCGAGGACAAGGCAGCCGGATCCACTTCCAGTGCTCGGGCCGTAATCGGGCTTGTTCTGGCTTTGCCAATCGGGCGGATTGCCACCGCCGTGGATGTGGGTTGCGGCATCGGCACGTGGGGGGCCGAACTCATAAGGCAAGGGATCGACGTGGTGGGGGTCGACGGAAACTACATCGACACGAACGCCTTGCACATTCCCCCATCGCAATTCGTTCCCCATGACTTGACCACGCCCTTAGATCTCGACCGCCGCTTCGACCTTGTCGTCAGCGTGGAGGTGATCGAGCATCTCAGTGCCGAGTTCGAGCGCCAATTCGTCGCTGATCTGGTGCGTCACGGTGATCTCGTTCTGTTCTCAGGTGCCATCCCCGGGCAGGGCGGCCTTCACCACGTCAACGAGCGCTGGGCTTCGCACTGGGTTCAGTTGTTCGCCGATCACGGGTATCGCTTGTTCGACGTTATCCGCCCGGCTCTATGGAAAGACTCGTCGGTTGACTGGTGGTATCGCCAGAATATTCTGCTCTTTGCCAAGGGTGCCGTAGCCGATCAGATCGAACGGGCCGGGCTCCCGACGATGCCGGTGCTCGACGTCATCCACCCCGATCTCTACCAGCTGGTGACGGGCACGTAACGGCGACAATTAGGCGGGCCCGGCGAAGTCGACGTCGATGGTCGTGACCGTGCCCGCGGTTCGCCCCGGCGCCGTCTGGTTGCTCCAGTACAAATTCGTGTGCGCGATCACCTGGTCCGGTGGCGGCGCCCCCCACTGCGACTGGTCACTCGTCGTATGCGCATCGCTGACGAGCAGGGCGTCGTAGCCCCTGACCAGGGCGCCGTGCAGCGTCGAGCGGACACACGCATCGGTCTCGGCGCCGACCACGACAAGGCGCCCGATGCCGAGCCCAGACAGCACATCCTCGAGATCGGTGTCCTCGAACGAATCGAAATATGTCTTGGTCACGATCGGTTCATCGTCGTTGCCGGCGAGCTCGGCGACGATTTTCCACGGGTCACTTCCTATGGCCATGTACTCGTCGGAGTGTTGCACCCAGATCACGGGCACGTTCTCACGGCGGGCCTTGTTGACGAGACTGTCGATGTTGGCGACCACGGCGTCACGGGCGTGGGCCTGCTCGACCACGCCGTTTTGCACATCGATGACGATGAGTGCGGTGTTGGGACGATGCTCAAGGGTGGTCATGGCAGCCCTCCAAAGGATTACAGCGCCAGCGTGGCGCCACCGTCGACGACGATCGAGGCTCCGTTGATGAATGCGGCCGGCGCTGAGCACAAAAAGGCGACCACCCGGCCGAAATCGTCAGCGTCACCGAGGCGGCCCCCCTCGGGAACTCCGAGCTCGAGCATCCGCTCGGTGGCGTGGGGTCCCGGGCAGGCCAGATTGAGGGTGATGTCAGGGTCCTCGGCCGCGATGTCGAGCGCGGCGGTCTTGGCCCACGCCCGCAGGCCCGAACGCGCCGTGTTCGACAAGGCCAGCGCGGGGATGGGTTGGACGACCGAGTACGACGCCAGGCACACCAGCCGGCCCCATCCCCCGGCGCGCATGTGCGGCAACGCCTCACGGACCAGGCGCACCGACGTCAGCAAGTTGGCCTGCAGGGCAGCGAGCAGGGCTTCGTCATCGACCGCGAGCGCTGCACCGGGGGGCGGGCCGCCGGCATTGGCGACGACGATGTCGAGCCGCTCGTAACGCTCCACGGCGGCGGCCACCAGTTGAGCCGGCACATCGGGTGTGGTGACGTCGGTGGTCACCGCGAAGACGTCGGCCCCCGCCAATCGGAGCTCCTCCTCGGCTTTGGCCAAGGACTTCTCGCCTCGTGCGGTGATGACCACCTTGGCGCCTTCGGCGGCCAGCGCCAAGGCACACGCCTTTCCCAGTCCCGCGTGACGAGGCGGTCACCAACGCCACCTTGCCTTCGATCCCCAGATCCACAGGTGTGCTCCGCTCTTTTCGGCTCTTTCGAGTGGTCCGACAGGTTCTCCCGGTCGGGTGTCCTACCTGTCAGGCGTCCACGACAACCAGGGAATGATCCACGGTGTTGAGGCGGTCAACGCCGCCTTCGGCCACCACCACGATGTCCTCGAGGCGCATGCCGAAACGACCCGGCACATAGATCCCCGGTTCGACGGAGAAGGCGTGACCGACCACCAACGGGGTCGCATTACCGGCCACGACATAAGGATCCTCGTGCTCCTCGATGCCGATCCCATGCCCGGTGCGGTGAATGAAGAGGTCCCCAAATCCGGCCTCGGTGATGACGCGGCGGGCAACGTCATCGACATGTTCGGCGGCCACGCCGGGGGCGACGGCCGCCACCGCCGCCTGTTGGGCGTTGCGCAGCACTTCGTAGGTCTCGGCCACCTCGGTGCTGGGCTCGCCGACGGCCACCGTGCGGGTGATGTCCGAGCAGTACCCGACCGCGTCCTGCTCGGCGGCACCGGGCGTCGCCATGACGAGCTCACCGCCGAAGTCGCACACCACGACATCGCCGATCTCGATACGTCGTGTCCCGGCTTCGTGATGGGGGCTGGCCCCGTTGGGACCACTGCCGACGATGGCAAAATTGACGCGGCGGTGTCCCTCCTCCAAAAGCCGTCGGGAGATCTCGTCGGACACCTCGATCTCGGTGCGTCCCACCATGGGGATCTGTCCACCTTGCAAGGCAGTCGCCACCCGGTCGGCCGCCGCGCCCGCGGCGCGCAGCACGGCGATCTCGGCGGTGTCCTTGACGGCCCGCACGGGCGACGTCACCTCCGAAGAGGGCACCCAACGGGCGTCGGGTAGCCGTCGTTGTAACGCGAGCAACGACGTGGCCCAAGCCCGATCGGAAATGGCCAACGTCGGGCTCGCCGTAGCCACCCCGGCCAGGATGTCGACGGCCAGGGCCACGGGGTCTTCGTTTTCGGTCCAGGGGCGCAAGGCGAACAGTGGACCGGCGCCGGCGGCTTCGGCGACCGGCACACGCGGCGCTTCCAACAGAGGGACGAGGAGGACGGGGTCTGCGTGGCGGGGAAGCACGAGCAGGGTCAGGCGCTCGAGGGGCATGGCCCGGTAGCCGATGAGCCACGGCAGATCGGCACCGTGGGAAAGCAACACGGCGTCGACCCCGACCATGTCCATGCGCTCGCGTACCCGCCGCATGCGGCCCAGGCGGGCCTCGGCGTTGGAGGAGGACGGAGCGCTCACCGGGCGGCGGGCTCCGAAGCAAGGACCAGCCCGGGCGAATGCACCGCCGCCGCCGCGCTGCGAGCGTGGTAACTCGAACGCGTCAGCGGCGACGCCTCGACGTGGGCGAACCCCATGGACCGGGCCCGGTACCCGAGGGCATCGAATTCGTGGGGCTCCCACCACCGTTGCACCGGGATGTGGGCGGCACTGGGCCGCACGTACTGACCCACCGTGAGGATGTCGGTGCCAACGGCACGGATGTCGGCGATAGCCCCTTCGAGCTCGTCGATCGTCTCGCCGAGGCCAACCATGACGCTGGACTTCGTGATCAGCCCGGCGTCTTTGGCCCTGGCCAACACGCCCAAGCTCCGGGCATAGCCGGCCGAGGGTCGCACCGCTCGCTGCAGGCGGGCCACGGTTTCGAGGTTGTGATTGAGCACGTCGGGTCGGGCCTCGAAGATGGCACCGAGCGAGGCGGCGTCACCCTTGCAATCGGGGATGAGGACCTCCACCGCCGTCGCCGGGCACCGGCGCCGTATGGCTTCGATGGTGGCGACGAACCCGGCCGCGCCACCGTCGGCCATGTCGTCGCGTGCCACCGCCGTCACCACGGCGTGGGCGAGGCCGAGGTCCTCGACCGCTCGCGCCACGTGTTCGGGTTCGTCGAGGTCGACGGGCAGCGGATGCCTGGTGTCGACCAGGCAGAATCCACATGCTCGGGTGCAGCGCTCACCGTTGATCATGAAGGTGGCCGTGCCGTCGGCCCAGCACTCGAAGATGTTGGGGCATCCGGCCTCCTCGCACACGGTGACCAGGGCGTGGCGGCGCATCGTCGAACGCAGCAACAGGAACTCCGTCCCCATCCGCGCCGGCACGCGCAACCACGGCGGCTTGCGGGTCGACAGGGGCAACCCGGTCTCCGTTTCGACGCCGGCTTGGCGCAACCGCACCTTGATGCGTTCGCCCGGCGCCGGAGACATGGGCTCAGTCGGCTCGTTCAGCGCGTGCGGCGCCATCAACCTCGACGCCCTCCGGCGTCGTCCGCCGGAGCCGGCAGTAAAGGCGACGTCTTGACGATCGACTCGGCCCGACGGTGCCCAGTGCTCGACGGCCCGACGCGCCAGCGCGTCCACGGCGTCGGCCATGGTGATCGAAACTCCCTCGGCGGCCAGAGACGTCACCGCCTTGTCGGGGATGCCACACGGCACGATGCGGTCGAACCAGGCCAGATCGGGATCGACGTTGAGGGCCAGCCCATGCATGGACCGACCACGACCGACGCGCACGCCAATGGCACAGATCTTGCGAGGGGCCGGCCCGTCGGGCTCCACCCACACGCCTGGGTAGCCCTCCAATCGGCCTGCCTCCAAACCGAGATCGCCGAGGGTGTCGATCACCACCTGCTCGATGCCGTGCACGTGGCCAGGGATGGCATCGCGACCCATGGCAACGGACACGATGGGGTACGCCACCAGCTGCCCGGGACCGTGGTACGTGACATCGCCCCCTCGGTCGGTGCGGACCAACGCGGCCCCCACGGCGCCAGGATCGACCAGCACATGGCCGGGATCGCCGCGCAGTCCGAGGGTGAACACGTGCGGATGCTCGAGCAGCAGGAGATGCTCGTCGGTTCCCCGGTCGCGCAAGGCCACCTGCAGCGCAAAGGCCTCTTCGTAGGGGACCCGGCCGAGCCAACGGACTCGGAACATGAGCGACGACCGATCTCTGCTGACTATGCCGCGAGCGATCTCAAAGCTCAGCGGACCAGTCATGCGAACTGAGCAGCTCCACCACCCGGGCCACGAAGGCGGCGGCGTAGGCCCCGTCGACGGCCCGGTGGTCCCACGCCAGCGACAGCAAGCCCATGGAGTGAATGGCGATGGCCTCTCCCCCATCGTCTTGGGTCACAACGGTGGGTCGCCGCTTGACTCCGTCGGTGGACAAGATGGCCACCTGCGGTTGGTTGATGATGGGCGACGTGAGGAAGGTGCCGAAGGGACCTGCATTGGTGATCGAGAACGTGCCACCCGAGATGTCATCCGCGCTCAACTTCTTGGAGCGGGCTCGATCGGCGAGCTCATGGATCCGGCGGGCGATACCCCGCAAGGTGAGCTCCTCGGCCCGCGGCACGACGGGCACGATGAGGCCGTGGTGGTCGAGATCCACGGCAATCCCCAGGTTGACGCGGTGATGGACGATGAGAGCGTCCTCACCCACTGACGCGTTGAGGTTCGGCCACTCGTGCAGCGCCTCCACCGTGGCGCGCGCCACAAACGGCAGGTAGGTGAGCGAGAAGCCCTCCTCGGCCTTGAATTGTTTGCCATGGCTGCGGCGGACACGCTCGACCGCTTCGTAGTCAGCCTCCAACACCACCAGCGTGTGCGCTGAAGTGGCCTTGGAACGCACCATGTGCTCGGCGGTGCGGCGGCGGATGTTGGTAAACGGGATGACCTCGTCCTCGCCTGCCGTTGACGACGAAGCAGAAGGTGCCGGGGCGCTTGTCACCGGTGAAGCGGGGGCGGGAGCCGGTTGAGCGCGGGTCCCGGCCGACGCAGCGGGAGCTCCTCCGGCTCGACGGCTGTCGATGGCGTCAAGGACGTCAGCACGCGTAATGCGGCCGCCGATACCGGTGCCGCCCACCTCAGCGGCGTCGATGTTGTTCTCGTCGAGGAGCTTGCGCACCACCGGCGAGAGCACCCGACTGGCAGCGCCGTCGCCATCGGCGCCGTCGGTCGCAGCAACAGGCGCGGGGGCAACAGGCGCGGGGGCCGGCGTCTGGGGAGGGGCTGGCGGCGGAGGTGGGGGCGGAGGTGCCGCGGCGGCCGGAGGCGGCGTGACCGGTGGCACTGTGGCGGCGGGCTCCGTTGATTGTGCCGGAGCCGCGCTGGACGACCCTTGTGCACCGTCGGAGACCACGGCGAGAACGGTGCCCACATCGACCGTCTCACCCTCTTGCACACGAATCTCGGAGAGCACGCCGGCGGCGGGAGACGGCACCTCGGAATCAACCTTGTCGGTCGACACCTCGAACAGCGGCTCGTCGCGGCCGATGGGGTCACCCACCGACTTGAGCCACTTGGTAATGGTGCCCTCGGTCACAGTTTCACCGAGCTGCGGCATGGTGACATCAGCCAACGTGCAGTCCCCTTCCGGTCAGGGCCAGGATCGTCTCCCCAAAAGACTCCGACAACGTGGGATGCGGCTGGATGAATTGCGCCACCTCGTCGGGAGTCGCCTCCCAGTTCACCGCCAGGTAAGCCTGGCCGAGTTGCTCGGTGACCCACGGGCCCACCATATGCACGCCGATGATCCGCCCAGCGCGCCCGTCCGTAGCACGCTCGGCGATCACCTTGACGAGACCTTCGGTCTCCCCGATGATGCGCGCTCGGCTGTTGCCCCCGAAGGGGTCCTTCTTCACCACCACGTCGATACCGGCCGCACGCGCCGCCGACTCGCTGAGCCCGACGAAGGCCACCTCGGGATGGCAGTAGATGCACCAGGGCACCTTGGAGTAGTCGACGGGTATCACCGATTCTCCGAGTATTGCTTTGATGGTCACGATGGCCTCGGCGAAACCGACATGGGCGAGCTGCGGCGTGTTGACGACGTCGCCGACGGCCCACACCCCTTGCGCCGACGTCCGCATGTGCTCGTCGACGATGACATAGCCCCGCTGATCGAGCTCGACTCCCGTCCCTTCGGCGAGCAGACCCTTCGACAGCGGGCGGCGCCCCACAGAGACAACCACGGCGTCGACACTCACCGACTCCTGGTCGCCGAACGAAACCGTCGTTCCCGCACCATTGGGAGTGTGACCGTTGACCTTCACCCCGGTATGCACGGTGATGCCACGTTTACGAAAGGCACGGGCCACCACGGCCACCACGTCTTCGTCGCAACCGGGCAACAAGGTGGGCAGCGCCTCGAGCACCGTCACCTGCGCACCAAGGTCGGCGAACATCGAGGCGAACTCACAGCCGATGGCCCCGCCGCCGATCACCGCCACCGAGGAGGGCAGCTTGGTGAGATCGAGCACGTCGTCCGAATCGAGGACCACGGTGCCGTCGGCGTCGAAACCCGGGATGCTGCGTGGCTCAGATCCTGAGGCGAGTATCACGTGGCGCCCGGACAGCACCGTGGAGCCGTCGGCGCTGTCGATTTGCACCTTTCGATCCGCCAGCAGCGTGCCCGAACCAGTGATGACCGTGATGCCCCGGCCCTTCATCAGACCGGCCAGACCCTTGTACAGCTGATCGACGATTTTTTGCTTTCGGCCCTGGCTCACCGAGAACTCGACGGTGTGCTCCCCGGCGAGGACACCGAACTCCTTGGCGCCCGCCACGGTGCGCACGACAGAAGCCGTCTCGAGGAACTCCTTGGCGGGGATGCAGCCCCGATGCAGGCATGTGCCGCCCACTTTGTCCCGCTCGACGACAGCCATCGACAACCCCGCCGAAGCGCCGTAGAGCGCGGCAGCGTACCCTCCGGGCCCCCCGCCCACCACCACGACGTCGAATTCGGTTCCTTCGGCCGTGGCCATCACCTCCTGTTGGGGACTGAGCACCTAACCCCAGACTAACGGTGTCCCGTGCCACGCCGGGACGCCTGTCGAGGTCGCTGTCGGCGCGCCTGGACAACCCTCCAGCATCACAAATCTCGAGGAATGGGCAGGGGCCGGCGCCCGGCGAAGCCTTCGTCAGGGAGGTGCCACCATCCCAGATCGTCCTCTCCCTCGAGCCAGCACAGCATGACCTCGCGACCGCTCGGATGATCGTAGGGAAAATCGACCAAACCTTTTTTGGGATCGCGCAGGATGATGTCGAGGCCTTCGATCTCCGCCAACGCGGTGCGGGCGTCGATGCCGAAAAACGGAGGCCCTTCGGGCTGGCCGGGCTCGTCTCCGGGGGCTCGTAACGCACCAGAAACCTCGCCATGACCGTTGGTGCGGGCCCGAATCTTGACGCCCGTCGATCGCCGCAACACGGCTAGCAACAGGCGCAACCGAGGCAGATACTGGCGAACTTTGTCCTCGTCCCAGTCGAACTTCAACGACCTCGCCTTTCACACGTCGGCGTGGGTGGCTGGTGCGCGTGCACCTCTTTCACTTGGGCGGCATGCGGATGCCGCCGTCGAGGCGGATGACCTCGCCGTTGAGGTAACTGTTCTGGGCGATGTGAGCGACGAGCTGGCCGTATTGCGAAGGCTGGCCGAGCTTCTTCGGGAACAGCACCGACTTCGCCAGGATGTCGCGCTGCTCGTCGGGGAGCATGCCAAGCAATGGCGTGTCGAACAATCCCGGGGCGATGGTGACCACCCTGATGCCCACCGCCGACAGGTCACGCGCCGCGGGCAACGTCATCCCGACAATGGCGCCCTTGGAGGCCGAGTAGGCGAGCTGACCGATCTGACCGTCGAAGGCCGCCACCGAGGCGGTGTTCACGATGACGCCACGCTCGCCGTCTTCGAGCGGCTCGGCACCGGCCATGGCCGACGCCGCCCGCGTCATGACGTTGAAGGTGCCCACCACGTTGAGGTCCTGGATGAACTTGAAGGCGCCGAGATCGTGAGGAGAGTTGTCCCGGTTGATGACGCGGCCGACCCAGCCCGTGCCGGCGCAGTTCACGGTGATGCGAAGCGTGCCCACGTCGTTGGCCTGGTCGACGGCGCGCTGGCAGTCATCGGGGTTGGTGACGTCGCCGGCGACGTAGTTGGCGCCGAGCTCGTCGGCCAGCTGTTTGGCACCTTCCTCGTTGCGGTCGAAGATCGTGCAACGGACTCCGAGGGAGGTGAGCTCGCGGGTGGTTCCCGCCCCGAGGCCCGAAGCCCCGCCGGTGATCAGTGCGGACGTGCCGGTGATGTTCATTGGTAGTCAGGGGCGCGGTGCTCTTGCGAGCCCGGTTCCCCATTCCCCTTTCAATCCGTGCGTGCGGTTTTCCCGCACACGGCTTTCCGACGATCTTCTGGACATGGTTACGCTGCCTTCGGGTAACGGATAGTTCCGTGCAAGTGGTACAGGCCCTGGTCCTGGAACCAGGCGGGCGTCCACCGATCGGCTTGACCGGCACGCAGGTTGCGGCCCCGCTTCTTGACCAGCAAGCGAAACAACCGCCACCCCACATACCTGTCGATCTCGCAGAACTTGATGGACGCATTCCCGGTGCGGAAGTAGTTGCCCCATCCCCGGAGGAACAGGTTAAGCCGCACGATCACGTCCTGCAACTCCTTCCCGACCTGGCTTCGATCGGTCATGGCCTTGATCTTCGCTCGGGCACGCTTCATCGACCGCAGAGACGGCCAGCGTTGAAGGTAGTAGCGGACGATCTTCCGCTGTTCCCAGAGCTTGCCGGACATGCGGGCTGGAAGATGGCACCCGAGGAAATCAAAGCCCTCTTTGCCCTCCCGGAGGTCGACCACAGGGGTCTTGTCCGGGTGCAGGCTGAGACCAAGCTCGCCCAGAAGGCTCAGATGCGACGCCTGTGGGCTTCCTCAGCTTGTTCCCGGGACGAACACAACACGACGAAGTCGTCCGCATAGCGGACGAGCTTCTCCGACGCCACGCTCGGCCCAGGCCCGGTCGAAGGCGTGCAGGTAGATGTTGGCCAGGAGAGGAGAAATGACCCCGCCCTGGGGCGTGCCCGTGACCGTCTCGGAGAGCACCCCGTCTGCCAGCACCCCGGCACCTAACCACTGCCGCAAGAGCTTGAGCACCCGGCGGTCCGATACCCGCTCGGCGACCAAGGAGAGAAGTCTCTCATGGTCGATCGAGCCGAAGAAGTCGGGAATGTCGGCCTCGAAGACAAAGCGTTTGCCTTCGATGAAACCGGTCCGGAGCCTCTCCATGGCGTCGTCGGCCGAGCGCTTAGGCCTGAAACCCGAACGAGCAGGGCAGGAAGTCGGCCTCGAAAATAGGTTCGAGGACGATCTTCGTGGCCTGCTGGGCCACACGGTCCATGACAGTGGGAATGCCCAACGGGCGTTTCGACCCGTCGGGCTTCGGAATCTCCACCCGGCGTACTGGTTCCGGGCGGTAGATGCCTGCACGAAGGCTCTCCTGGAGCTCACCGAGCAGGCGCTCCACCCCGTAATCCTCCACCGCCGCCAGGGTCAGACCATCAACCCCGGCGGCACCACGATTGGCACGGACCCGCCTCCACGCCTCCCACAGGACGTCACTCCTGTAGATGCGGTCATACAGGGCGTGGAAACGCCGACCCTCAGACTGCTTGGCCGCAGCCCATAGCCGGTTCTGGAGTTGTCGCACTTTGACGGGAGGAAGATGCCCCGTCGGGGTAGATGGGCGGGGCGGTCCCAGCCATGCCCTCACGCTTACCCGCTCGACCGGCGTGACCGAAGTCGGGGTCCTTCCCTACCGCCGGGTTCATCCCGGCGATCATCAGTACTACGGCCCCGTCGGACTCCCGCTGGCCTCCGTCGAATTTCACCATTGGCTTATACCGACGGTCTTTGCTGACGAGGCTGGCCAGACGGGCCTCTCCTGTCCCGAACCATCCCTTGCGTACGTGCCGCTCCCCATACCCCGAGGGGACCCGACCAAGGGCGTCTCCGGAACTAGCCAATAGGTCGGACATGGGCCTTCGCCGTGACATGAGCGGCTCGGCTCCCCCATTGTGAATGTGACGAGGCTGCAGGGCTCGCACCTGGTGGCACTACGGCCCGCACGCTTGCTCCCTCCAAAGAGGCTTTTGACACCCCGCTCAGCCCGCCGCCTCTCGACGACGGACCGGGGCCTGCTACCGGGCTCTCCGGCGATTACCCGGACGGGACTCTCACCTGCTGGCTTGGTCCAGTTTTCAGGACGCAACATGACGCGCATGTTACGAGGCCCTCCCCCGCACCCGCCAAAGGCTGACGCCAGGGCTGACGCGCCGGATCGGTCGGGCGGCTCAGTGCGGCCCGGCGGTCCCGGAGGCGCCTTGTTGGGCGGCGGCGGCCTCGGTGGCCAGGAAGTCGACCCGGTCGTTCATGACATCTCCCGAATGGCCCTTGACCCATCCGAAGCGCACTGTTCGGCCCGAGTCCACCACCATGGCGATCAGGGGCTCCCACAGATCCTGGTTGGCCACCGGCTTGCCCGCCGTGTTGCGCCAGCCCCGGCGGCGCCAGCCCTCCCACCAGCGATCTCTGAAGCAGTTCACGACGTACGTCGAGTCGCTTATGACCAACACCGGGCCCTCGATGGACTGCAAAGCCCGCAGGACGGCGGTCACCTCCATGCGCTGGTTGGTGGTGTGCGCCTCCGCCCCGCTCGCATACGGCCCGCCGGGCACGGCCCAGGCCCACCCCCCGGCCCGGGATTGCCACGGCACGCGCCGTCGCTGTACACGGTGGTCTCCGCCGTCGTCATGCGGCCCAGCATGCACGTCCCGAGCGGCGAGCCGGGGGAGCCCCCACGCACCCGGTACCACGGTGTGACCCATACGATGGGAACGTGCTCTTCGACGGGATGTCACACCAACTCCCCGACATCGACCCCGACGAGACGTCGGAGTGGCTGGACTCCTTCGACGCCGTCGTCGACGCCCAAGGCCGAGGGCGAGCCCGGTTCCTGCTCATGAAGCTCCTGGAGCGGGCCCGGACCAAACAAGTCGACTTTCCGGCCACCGTCTCGACCCCGTACGTGAACAGCATTCCGCGCGACCAAGAGCCGTGGTTCCCGGGCGACGAGTACGTCGAACGTCGCATCAGGGCCTACATCCGATGGAACGCCGCCGTCATGGTCACTCGGGCCAACCACCGAAGTGAAGGCATCGGCGGCCATTTGGCCACCTACGCCAGCTCGGCGTCGCTCTACGAGGTGGGCTTCAACCATTTCTTTCGGGGCAAGTTCGACGGGGGCACCGGCGACCTCGTCTACTTCCAAGGCCACGCCTCGCCGGGCATCTATGGCCGCGCCTTCGTCGAAGGACGCCTCACCGAAGAACAACTCGATCATTTTCGCCAGGAGGTGGGCGGCAAGGGGCTGCCTTCCTACCCCCACCCTCGGTTGTTGCCGGAGTTCTGGGAGTACCCCACCGTGTCCATGGGACTCGGGCCCCTGTGCGCCATCTACCAGGCCCACGTCAACCGCTACCTGCTCAATCGGGAACTGGTCGACACGAGCGAGAGCCGGGTGTGGTGCTTCGTCGGCGACGGCGAGCTCGACGAGGTGGAGTCCGTGGGGGCCCTTTCGGTGGCCGGACGCGAGCACCTTGACAACCTGATCTTCGTCGTGAACTGCAACCTGCAGCGCCTCGACGGCCCGGTGCGAGGCAACGGCAAGATCGTCCAGGAAGCCGAAGCCACCTTCCGCGGGGCGGGTTGGAACGTCATCAAGGTCATCTGGGGATCGAAGTGGGACGAGCTGTTGGCCCGCGACGTCGACGGCGTCCTGCTCGACAAGATGAACACCACGCCCGACGGCGAGTTCCAGAAATACGCCACCGAGACCGGCGCCTATATCCGGGAGCACTTCTTCGGCCCCGACCCTCGGCTGCGCCGCTTGGTCGAGCATCTCTCCGATGCCGACCTGCAGGCGCTGCCACGCGGCGGTCACGACTACCGAAAGCTCTATGCCGCCTACAAGCTCGCCACCGAGCAGACCGGCATGCCGACGGCGATCCTGGCCAAGACGGTGAAGGGCTGGACGCTCGGCCCTGAGATCGAGGCTCGGAACGCCACGCACCAGATCAAGAAGATGTCCAAGGCGCAGCTGCTGACACTGCGCGACCGCCTCTTCTTACAAGACGAGATCCCCGACGACGACCTCGACGCCGAGCTCCCCCCTACTACCGGCCTCCGGCCGGCTCACCGGCGCACGAGTACCTCTCGGCGCGTCGCAAAGTGTTGGCCGGGCCATTGCCGTCGCGCATCGTGCGTTCGGTGCCTCCGGTGTCGGCCGAGCCGGCCGTGTTCTCCGAGCTCGAATCGGGTTCGGGGGCCCAGGCGGTGTCGACCACCATGGCGTTCGCCCGCTTGCTACGGAGCTTGGTGCGCGACCCCAGCATCGGCCGGTTCGTAGCACCCATCGTCCCCGACGAGGCCCGCACCTTCGGCTTGGAGCCGCTCATCGCCGAATCCAAGATCTACGCACCGGGCGGACAGCTCTATACGCCTGTCGACGCTGATCTGATCCTGCGCTACGCCGAGGACCGCCAAGGTCAGGTGCTCGAGGAAGGCATCACCGAGTCCGGCGCCATGGCCACGTTCATCGCGTTGGCCACCGCCTATGCCACCTGGGGCCGGCCCATGCTCCCCATCTACCTCTTCTATTCGATGTTCGGCTTCCAGCGCACCGGCGACCTGAGCTGGTTGCTCGGGGACATGCGGGGCCGGGGCATTCTGGCGGGTTGCACGGCGGGGCGGACGACGCTGCAAGGCGAAGGACTTCAGCACGACGACGGGCACTCCCCGCTGTTGGCGTCGGTGAATCCGGCCGCTCGCATCTACGACCCGGCCTTCGCCTATGAGATAGCCGTGATCGTCGAGGAGGCGGTGCGCCGGACCCTCGGTCCCGATCCCGAAGACCGGTTCTGGTACCTGACCCTGTACAACGAAAACTATGTGATGCCCGCCATGCCGACCGGAGACGACCGGTCCCGGGTACGAGAGGGAATCCTCCGGGGCATGTACCAGTTCGCGCCGCGGTCCGACGACAGCGCCAGCAAGGCGACCAACGGCAAGCGCCGGGCGACGTTGTTGTTCTCGGGACCCATGTGGCAGGCGACCATGGAGGCACGCGATGTGCTGGCCGCGCAGTGGGGCGTCAGTGCCGACGCCTGGTCGGTGACGTCGTACACGACGCTGCGCGAAGACGCACTGTCGGTCGAACGCTTTAACCGCCTCCACCCCGCCGAGCCGGGGCGCGCACCGTTCGTTAGTGCCGCCCTGGGGGACGAGGGTGGGCCGGTGGTGGCCGTCAGCGACTACATGCGGGCCATCCCTGATCAGGTGGCGCGCTGGGTGGACCGACCGTTTGTGACCCTCGGCACCGACGGGTGGGGCCGGTCCGACACCCGCAGCGCCTTGCGACACTTCTTCGAGGTCGACACCGGCCATATCGTGGTGGCCGCGCTGGCAGCGCTGGCACAAGCCGGAGAGGCGAAGAGCGACGAGGTGGCCGAGGCCATCGCCATCTTCGACATCGATCCCGACAGCGCCGATCCCTGGTTGAGCTGAGCGCCGAAGGCCCTCCCGGCCCCTCGGGGTCATGGCGGTGACACAATCAGGACCATGGCCCGAACCCCTTCGTTGTCACTGTCCGGCGATGCCGAAGCGGACAAGCTGCTGTCAAGCGATCCGCTGGCCTTGCTCATCGGCATGGTCCTCGACCAACAGATCCCTCTCGAACGCGCTTTCGCGGCTCCCGCCGAGCTGCGACGGCGACTCGACGGCACCTTCGACGCCTCCACGTTGGCGGCCATGCACCCCGACACGTTGGCGGCGGTGTTTTCCAGCCGACCGGCGCTGCACCGATTTCCCGTGTCGATGGCGGCGCGCGTCCAGGAGCTGTGCCGGGTGATCACCGAGGACTACGGCGGTCGCGCCGACGGACTGTGGAAGGGAGCCAAAACCGGCGACGAGCTCATCAAGCGCGTCCGGGCGTTGCCGGGCTTCGGTGACCAGAAGGCGAAGATCTTCGTGGCCTTGCTCGGCAAACAACTGAGCGTGCGACCATCGGGCTGGGAAGCAGTGTCGACCCCCTACGGCGACCCCGGCACCTTGCGTTCGATCGCCGACATCGTCGATATACAGACGCTCGAGCAGGTGCGCGCCTTCAAGAAGCAGATGAAAGCGGCCGCGGCGGCGTCCTCGTCCTCGGCGCCGTCCGCCAAAGCGGCCAAAGCCACCAAGGCGACAAAAGCCACCAAGGCCACCAAGGCCACCACCCGTCGTCGGTGACAGCGGGAACAGCGACGGGTTCGGCACCGCATCACTATCTGGCCGAGCGCCGGCTGTACCTGTGTACCCCTGATCGACCCGATCTGGCCCGGTTCCTCGAATCCTGTCTGCGCGGGGGCGTGGATTTGGTGCAGCTCCGCGACAAAGACCTCGACGCCCGAGCTGTGGTGGCACGTGGGCGCGTGGCGCTGGCTGTCTGTCGAGCCCATGGCGTGCCGTTCATCGTCAACGACCGTCCCGACCTCGCTCTTGATGTCGGAGCCGACGGTGTGCACGTGGGCCAGGACGACGCCACGCCGGCGCTGGCCCGCCAGGTCCTCGGGCCCGGCGCCATCGTCGGGCTGTCCACCCACGACCCTGACCAGCTCGACGCATCGGTCGGCGAGCCGGTCGATTACGTCTCGGCGGGGCCGGTGCAGGCCACTCCCACCAAGGCGGGTCGACCACCTACCGGCGTGGGATACGTCACCTATGCGGCCGAGCACGCCCATCGACCCGTGTTCGTCACCGGTGGGGTGGCCCCGGACAACGTCACCGAACTGGCCCGCGCCGGGGCGCGGGGGTTCGTGGTGGTGCGGTTCCTCACCGGCTCATCGGACCCCCAGGGCGACGCCCGCCTGTTGCGGCGTGCCATCGACGACGCCGTGGGTAGCGCGTAGACCCTCGTCGTGCGCAGCGCGCCAGGCTTCAGGGCCGCTGACGTTCGAGCCACCCGATAAGGACGGCCATGGCACGAGGGTCGGCCCGCAGTCGATGACCGGCTCCGGCTAACAAGCACAGCTCGGCGCCGGGCCCGGCCGCGTCGAGGAGGACGCGAGCATCGGTGACGGGCACCTCTTCGTCGTCAACGCCGTGCACGATGAGCATCGGCCGCGGCGATACCTCGGCGGCCGACTCCATGGGGCGCAGGGAACCAAAGGCATCGCCCCACGAGCGCTCGTCAGCGGGGAACCCGGCGGTGCGCACCACGCCGACGCGACGGGCGAACGCCACCATGTCACCCACGTCGCCGGCCCAGTCGGTAAACGTGGCCGGAGCGCCGAAGGTCGCCACCCCTCGCACACGAGGGTCCGAAGCAGCCACACAGAGGGACAAGGCGCCGGTAGTGCCAAAGCCCACCAACCACACGCCCCCACCCGACGCCAGCGTGACGGCATGGTCCACTACACACTGCAAGTCCTCGAACCAGCCCGCCAGCGAGAAGTCCCCGGCCGATTCGCCGACGCCGCGCAGACACGCCGCCACGGCGCGCCACCCCGTTTCCGTGGCCAGCCGTTGGGCCAGGTACGGGATCCCGACATTGGTCTCCGCCGCGCCGGCAGTGTCGACGGGAAAGCCGTGGCACACGACCACCGCACTGGTCGGCGCCCCTGGCGAGGCGCGTCCGGCCACGTCGTGGACGGCGAGGGCCCCCGCGGGGCCGTCGATCTGCTGCCACTGCCCCGCCATGGGCTGCCTCCGGGTCGGCGGGCTTCACCGCCAGTATTCCTCGGAGGCGGCGCTCAGATGCCGATGCGTTGGGCCAGGAGCTCTCGGTGGTAGGTGGGGTCGCCGAGAAGCAGCTCGGAGGACTTCGCCCGCTTGAAGTACAGGTGGGCGTCGTGCTCCCAGGTGAAGCCGATGCCGCCGTGAATCTGGATGTTCTCGGCGGCGGCGTGGAAGTAGGCCTCCGAGCAGTAGGACTTGGCCAGACTCGCCACCACCGGCAGCTCGTCGGAGTCCTCAGCCGCCGCCCACCCGGCGTAATAGGCGGCGGACTTGGCCGACTCCACCTCGAGCAGCATGTCAGCGCACTTGTGCTTGATGGCCTGGAACGACCCGATAGGCCGACCAAACTGGATGCGGGTTTTGGCGTAGTCGACGGCCATGTCCAAGCAGCGCTGGGCCCCACCCACCTGCTCGGCGGCCAGAGCCACCGCGGCGAGATCCAACGTGCGCGCCAGGCCCGGGGCGGCTCCGCCCTCGGCGCCGATCAGCCGGGCCGGCGTGCCGGCGAACACCAGTCGGGCCTGCTTGCGGGTCTGGTCCATGGTGGCCAGCGACGTGCGCGTGAGCCCGGCGGCGTCACCGTCGACGGCGAACAGGCTCACCCCGCCGGCGCTGCGCGCCGCCACGATGATGAGGTCGGCCACATGCCCGTCGATCACGAACATCTTGTGGCCGTCGAGCTTCCAGGCGTCGCCGGCCTTGGTGGCAGCCAGGCTCACGGCGTCGAGATCCCAGCGTCCGCTGTCCTCGGTCAAAGCCAAAGTGGCGATGGTCTCGCCCGATGCCACGCCAGGGAGAAGGTCTTTCTTGGCCCCCTCGTCGCCACTGGTCAGCAGGGCGTTGGCGGCCAAAGCGACGGTCGAGAAGTAGGGCACGCACGGCAGCGTGCTCCCCATCTCCTCGAGCACGACGACCAGCTCGACGTAGCCGAAGCCGGCCCCCCCGTACTCCTCGGGAATGGTCAGGGCGGTCAGGCCCAGCTGGTTGGACAGTTGGTCCCAAACGGCCTTGTCGTAGCCCTGTTCGGTCTCCATGAGCCGCCGAACCTCGGTCATCGGAGACTTGTCCTCGAGGAAGCGGCGCACGGCGCGCCGCAGCTCGTCCTGCTCCTCGCTGAAGGCGAAATTCATGGCTCGATCCCCTTCGTAGACGGCCATCTCGGCGTCCGGAGACGGCCCCCGTCTCGATGTTTGTCTACCAGACGGCCAGGGTTGTTGACCACCGGGTCAAGAGCGGGGCTTCCCGCGTCAACACGCTCCCGTCAGGATCAATAGGGTGGGAGGCGAGCCCGAGGAGGTGTCGTGGTCCACTACGAAGACAGCCGCGTGGAGGTGCACCGAGTGGTGGTGGGCCCTATGGACAACAACGTGCACATCGTGCGGTGCAAGGAGACCGGCGAGTCCGTGCTCATCGACGCCGCCAACGAGCACGAGCGCCTGTTGGAGCTGTGCCGCCAGCTAGATGTGCGCAAGGTCATCGAGACCCACGGGCACTGGGACCACATCCAGGCCGTACCGGCCGTACGTGACGCCGGCATCGAGGTGGCCGTGACCCAAGCCGACGCCGCCATGTTGCCGTCCTATGACCTGATCCTCGAGGACGACGCCGTCATCGAAGTGGGCAACCTGCGCCTGGAGACGATCGCCACCCCCGGCCACACGCCGGGTTCGATGTGCTTCTACCTGGTCGACAGCCCCTTGTTGTTCAGCGGCGACACGTTGTTCCCCGGCGGCCCGGGGGCGACGAAGTTCCCCGGCGGTGACTTCGGCACCATCATCAAGTCCCTCGACGAGCGGCTCTTCACGCGCTTCGGCCCCGACACCATGGTCCTGCCCGGCCACGGCACTGACACGGTCATCGGTAACGAAAGCCCCCATCTGCAGGAGTGGGCCGACCGCGGCTGGTGAGGCGCCTCAAAGTCTCAGGGAAACAGGCCGCGCGCCGAAATGGCGGCAGCCAACCTCTCCACCGCCAGCGCACTGGCAGCCCGGCGCATCGACACACCGAGGGTCTCGGACTTGGCCCACACGGCGGCAAAGGCGGTGTCCATGATGTTCGCCAGCCGGTTGGCCACGACCTCTTCCTCCCACGGGAACCCCTGACGGGCTTGTGCCCACTCGAAGTACGACGCCGTCACACCACCCGCGTTGGCGAGGATGTCAGGGACGACGGTGATGTTGCGCTGGGCCAGGACGACGTCGGCGGGCGGCGTGGTAGGACCGTTGGCCGCCTCCACCACCACTGAGGCCTTCATGGTGCGGGCAATCTCCTCGTCGATGGCGCCTTCGAGGGCGGCCGGAACAGCCAGCTCCGCCTCCACCGCCCATATTTCGCGATTTCCGACGGGGTGGCCCCCGTCAAAGCCCGCCACTGTGCCGGCCCGCCCGACGTGGTCCGAAAGCTGCCCTACATCGAGACCCCCGGGATTTTGCACGCCGCCTCCGACGTCGGAAACGGCGACCACTCGCATTCCCGCTGAGGACAACAAGAAGGCCAGGGGCCCGCCGACTTTTCCGAAGCCCTGCACCACGGCGCGCGCACCGACGAGGTCCTTCCCCAAGGCGGCGAAGACAGACCGCACGCAGCGCACCACGCCCGAGGCCGTGGCCCCAGCGTGCAACTTCATGCCCCCTACGGCCAGCGGTTTGCCGGTGACCGTGGCCGGCAAGGCGCTTCCCGAGAGCATGTCGATGGTGTCCAAGAACCACGCCATCACCCGTTCGTCGGTGTTGACGTCGGGGGCGGGGACGTCGCGATCAGGACCGATCAACGACGCCACTTCGTAGGTGTAGCGACGCGTGAGCCGTTCGAGCTCGCCGAGCGAGAGCTTGGACGGGTCACAGCGCACCCCGCCCTTTCCCCCGCCGAAGGGAATGTCGACCACCGCCGTCTTGAGCGTCATGTCGGCCGCCAACGCGGCCACCTCGCCCACGAACAGATCGGGGTGGAACCGGATCCCGCCCTTGGCCGGGCCCTTGGTGGTGTCGTGGTGGATGCGCCAACCGGTGAAGACCTCGACGCTCCCGTCGTCCATACGCACCGGCACGGCCACCTCGAGCACCCGCTCGGGGACGCGCAGGATCCGGTGGATGTCGGGATCGAGGTTCGTCAGCGCGGCAGCGTCGTCGATCCGCTCGAGCACGGCCTGCCAAGGGTCGTAAACAGTCGGCGCGCTGGCAGCGCTGGGCGTGTCGGCAGCGCTGGGCGTGTCGGCAGCGCTGGGCGTGTCGGCAGCGCTGGGCGTGTCGGCAGCGCTGGGCGTGTCGGCGGGGCTGGGCGTGTCGGCAGCGCTGGGCGTGTCGGGGCTGCTCATCGGTCTGGTTCCGCCGTCGGTGTCGGTTCGCGGCGATCGCCGTGAAGGCGTTCGGAGAGGATCTGCCCTCGGTCGTCTTCCGAGCGCACTCGGGCCACCAGCGGCGACTGCGTCAGCGAGTACACCCCCGTGAACAGCAAGGACAAGGCGACCGCCTCACCGGGGCCCCGGAGTCCAGAGGTGACGAGCCGATCGCCGAACAGCCCGACCCCGATGGCGATCGACGCCAGCGGATCGACGATGACCAAGGCAGCCTGCGACGCGGTGATAGGTCCGGCATGGTAGGCGTTGAGCGCCAGGAACGTGCCGATCAACCCGCTGACAACCACGGCGTAGGGCGGGAAGTGGAGGAACACCGTCGACCACCCGTGGTTGATCTGCCCGTTCATCTCCTTCATCAGCGCGGCAGTAAAGGCGAAGACGATGGCTCCGGCCACCCCGAACATGGCCGAGCGCCACGGCGGAGACCCGGTGCGCGTCAGCAAAAGGCAGATCACCACGGCACCGACCACCGCCCCGCCCACCAGCATCCAGGACCCGGTGTTCGGGGTTTGAACGCCTCCGCCGGGTTGAGCCAGGGCCAAAAAAGCAGCCAGCCCTCCCGCCGCCGCCAGCGCGCCGATCCAGTCCATCCAGCTGAGCCGAATGTGGAAGTACCCCCCCAAGATGACCACCAAGAAGGGGAGCTCGAGCGTCAAAATGGGTTGCACGGTGCTGAGGCGGCCGAAGTGCAAGGCGGTGAACTGCAAGAGGAAGGCGCCCGCCATGCAGGCGAAACCGGCCAGCCAGACCTTGCGCCGCAGGGCGTGGGCCACGAGGCTGAGCCGAAGGGTGTCCTTGGCAGGCGCCGTCTCCACCCCCATGCGCTGCAAGATGGTGGTGACGGCGTTGGCCAGGGCCGCCGCGACGGCCAGCAGGTAGGCCATTACCGCACTGTTTAGCTCATGGTCCCGCGGCTGGCGTCGACTGACCGCCCGTCAGTACGCTGCCGGGCACCTAAGCGAGCGAGGGAATTCGATGCCCCCCACCATCTCTGTCGAGGACTTTCAGCGGGCCGCCACCGAGTTCCTCGACGCCAGTGCCGAGCCTCGAGTGGAGGTCACTCAGGCCTGGGGTGAAGGTTCTGACCAGGTGTCGGTGCTGCCCGAACGCACCCCGCAAGAGGAACTGGCCGAGCTGGAAGCCGCCCGCAAGTGGGCCGGCACGCGATTCGACGCCGGCTTCGGATGGATCACCGGCCCCGACACCTATGGAGGGCGCGGACTCACCCGTGACCACCAACGGGCCTATGACGCCGTCGAAGCCACCTTCGCCACCCCGCCCATGACCCCCTACGGGATCGGCCTTGGCATGGTGGCACCCACCATCCTCGCTCACGGCACCGACATGGTGAAGGAGATGTACCTGCGAGCGTTGTGGCGCGGCGACATCGTGGCGTGCCAGCTCTTCAGCGAACCCGGTGCGGGCAGCGACCTGGCCAGCTTGCAGACCAAAGCCATACGCGACGGCGACGAGTGGATCGTCACCGGTCAGAAGGTGTGGACGTCGGGTGCGCATCTGTCGGACATCGGCGAGATCATCTGCCGCACCGATCCCGATCTCCCCAAGCACAAGGGCCTGACCGGGTTCGTGGTCGACATGCATGCGCCGGGAGTGGAGGTGCGCCCCTTGCGCCAGATCACCGGAGGCGCTTCTTTCAACGAGGTGTTCTTCACCGAGGTCCGTATCCCCGACACCCACCGCCTGGGCGACGTGAACGGCGGATGGACGGTGGCGCTCACCACGCTCATGAACGAGCGCGCCGCCATCGGCGGTGGCTCGGCAACCGGCGGTGGGAACATGAGCACGCAACGACTCATCGAGCTGGTGCGCCATCAGGGCAAAAGTGGCGATGCCATCGTGCGCCAACAACTGGCCGACATCATCATCCACGGTCGGGTGGCCTCGTACACGAACCTGCGGGCCATGGCCAAAATCGCCGCCGGTCAGCTCCCGGGCCCCGAGATGTCGATCGCCAAGCTGTCGCTCACCTACAACATGCGACGCATGAGCGACATGCTCGACGTCGTTCTCGGACCCAAGCTGGTGGCCGACAGTGGCGAGTGGGGCACCTATGCGTGGTCCCAGTTCGTCCTCGGGCTCCCCGGCATGCGAGTGGCCGGAGGCACCGACGAGATCCTCCACAACATCATTGGCGAGCGCGTCCTCGGCCTTCCCAAGGAGCCCGTGGCGAAGTAGCCCGGCAACCGGCACCGGCGCCGGTTGCCCGCATGATCGCCGGGCCTACGCCGTTCCCTTCCAGGGCAGGCCTTCCACGAATACCCATGATCGCCGGTGGATGGCCGTCAGCCCATAGCCACGAAGGGCCACCTTGTGCGTCGGCGACGGATATCCCTTGTTTCGCTCGAAATCGAAGGGCGGGTACGAATCCGCCACCGACCGCATCATGCGGTCTCGCGTCACCTTGGCCAGGACCGAGGCGGCCGCCACCGTCGCACACCGGCCGTCACCTCCGATGACCGTGCGCACCACCGGCGGCGACCCGTCCGCTCTGAGGATGTCGCTCACCTCGTCGAACAGCGACGGTTCGGATGGGGGGCTCACGTAGTCGAACGAACCGTCGAGAACCACGGCATCGGGACGAGCGTGGTCGGGGAGTTGGCCGAAAGCCCGACGGGTGGCCAAGCGCAACGCCGCCGTCATGCCCATGGCGTCGCACTCCTCAGGCTCGGCGTGACCGACGGCCCACGCCGCACACCACGAGCCCACCGAATCGAACAGCTGCTCGCGAAAGTGTTCCAAAAGCTGCTTGGAGTCGCGCAGGCCGGCGGGGACAACGGCGGGTGGTCGGCACAACACGGCAACCCCAACACTCAGAGGGCCCGCCCACGCCCCTCGCCCCACCTCGTCGACGCCCGCAACCATCTCGAATCCCTCGTCGAGCAGCCCTTGTTCGCACGTCAGATCCGGAGGACCGTTCTTGCGCTTCGGTGCAGTCCCACGCGCCGTACGCGAGCGCCGAGCGCGCCGTGGGCGAGTTGTTTTTTTGCCCCTTGCCCGCCTTGGCCTTCGCGCTCATCATGGGCACAAGCGGGCTGTTACCGCGCTATCCCCATGCCATCGCAGGAGGGAGGGGGCATGGTCAATACGATGACCGACATGGCCAAAGACGCACCGCCAGGCGTGCTCCCTACGGGCACGCGGGTGGATGTACGGAGCCGCTACGTCGGTGCGTGGAGTCACGGATTCGAGGTAGCCGAAGCGGTGGGCGACGGGTACCGCGTCAAGCGGCTCTCCGACGACACCGTGCTCCCCGATGTGTTCTCGGCCGACGACATCAGGCCGGAGCATCGCAAACAAGGGATGTGGTGGTACTAACCACGCCCTAGGCGTCGGAGGTGCCGGCCACGGCATCGACGAAGTCGTCGATCGGCATGGCGAGCAACGTTTTGGTCTTCAGCGTGCCACGCGCTCCCAGGGACACGGCCACGCGCGCCATGGTCTTCTCGTCGGGCGCTTCCAACACGGTGGCGAAGTCGTACTGACCAAGCAGCGCCCATTGGGCCACCACGTGCGCGCCCATGGCCTCGACCTCAGAGTTGACCTCTTTCAATCGAGCCGGGTTTTGACGCAGCGTGGCCATGCCTTCTGGACCGAGGGTCGACAGCATGAGGAAGGTCGGCATGGTCGAACGCTACCGCGGCGCTTCTTCGAGGCGCGCAATGGCGGGGAGCTCACTCTCGTCGACGGCAGTCCCCAAAAAGGCGTCGATCATCTCGGTGGCGAGCTCCAACGTGGTCAGTCGCAGCCCGAAAGCCATCACGTTGGCGTCGTTCCAGCGGCGCGCTCCGGTCGCCGTGGCGGCGTCGGTGCACAAGGCGGCCCGCACCCCGGGCACCTTGTTGGCGGCCATGGTGACGCCGGTGCCGGTGTAGCAGCACATAAGGCCACGCTCGGCGCGTCCTTGGGCCACGGCTTCAGCCACCGAGCGCCCCACCTCCGGCCACTGGGCACCTGGTGCCAGGTATTCCACTTCGTGGCCTCCGGCCGCCAGCACCGTCATCAGCGCGTCGGTGAGCGGGGTGTCCTCGTCGGTACCGAATGCGATGCGCACGAAAGGAACCTACCGGCTTGGCACAGATCTGTGCAGATTGGCGCAGATCGGCTCCCAATCGGCGCCTTCAGCGCGCACCGGCAGCATCAGCGCAGATCAGCGCGGGTCACCTTGCCCAGCGCGTTGCGGGGCAGGGCGTCGACGAAGCGGACCAGCCGGGGGCGCTTATAGGGAGCCAGGCGCTCGGCGCCGTAGGCCAGAAGGTCCTGCTCTACGGCCGTACCGGCACCGGCCGCGACAACGACCCAAGCCGTGACCACCTCGCCCCACTCGTCTGACGGCGTGCCCGTCACCGCCACCTCGGCCACAGCGGGATGTCCGAGGAGGACGTCTTCGACCTCGGCCGGATAGACGTTGAACCCACCTGAGATGACGAGATCGACCGACCGCCCCAGGATCCGCACGTAGCCGTCCTCGACGACGGCCAGGTCCCCGGTGCGGAACCACCCGTCGATGAAAGCCTCGGCGGTGGCACTGGGACGCTCCGAGTACCCGGCGCTCACCGCCGGGCCCTTTACCTGGATCTCATCGTCGACAACCCGGGCATCGACACCCGGGAACCCGAAGCCCACGGTTCCGGCGCGCCGCTCTCCGTCGTACGGGTTCGACAGCGTCATCAAGGTCTCGGTCATGCCGTAGCGCTCGAGCACCGCCGCCCCGGCCCGCGCCGAGATCTCCCGATGCAGCGGGGCGGCCAGAGGCGCGGATCCCGAGACGCACAGGCGCAACCGGCCGAGCTCTTCGACTCGGCCCGAGCCGGCCAGACGGTGATACATGGTGGGCACCCCGAAGAACAATGTGGCGTCGTGCTCGGCGGCGGCATCGAGGACACCCGGCAGCGTCGAAGCGGGGAAGCAACACCACCGAGGCGCCGCGCAGAAGCGACGTGAACAGCGCCACGCACAACCCGTGGCCGTGAAAGACGGGCAGGCTGTGCACGAGGCGGTCCCCCGCCTCCCATCGCCACGTGCGGGCCACCGACTCGCTGTTGGCCAATACGTTGGCGTGGCTGAGCATGGCCCCCTTGGGTGCCCCGGTGGTTCCCGAGGTGTAAGCGATGAGGGCGAGATCGTCACCGGCGGCGCCGTCGAGCTCGTCCCCCCAGTCGTCGTCGGCACCGGCCCCAAAACCGGCACCGGTCACGCCGTGGGCCGCGTCGGCGGCGAGCTCGGGCCCGATCACGGTGACAGCGGCATCGGCCGCCGCGATGGCTCGCGCCACGGTGGGATCGTCGACCACAGCCGCCACCGGTTTGGCGTCTCCCACGATGTGGGCCAGCTCGCGCGCCGTATAAGCCGGATTGGTCGGCACCACCACGACGCCGGCGCGCAGAGCGCCGACCACCACGGCGGCGGCATCCACCGAAGAGGACATGGACCACACCATGCGGTCACCGCGCCGAAGGCCGGCGCGCCGCAGTCCTCGCGCCACAGCCCGGGTGTGCTCCTCGAACTGCCCGGCGGTCACCCAGCCCCGGGTACCAGCCCCATCATCGGCTCCGTCGAGCAGCAGCGGAGCCTCCGGCACCGCCCCCCATACCGCCGTCCACGCGGCGGGGAGACTTCCCCGGGCCGTGAGCTCAGACACCTCCAAGGTGGTGCCGGCGGGCAGATGCGACGTCCACGGTCGAGGGAGCACGCTGCGAACGTACCAACCGTCCACGTCTTCGGGCACACAGGGCGGCGCCGCGACGTAGCCTCATGGCGTGACTTCTCGCCGCGTCGCCGTCGTCCCTCATACGCACTGGGACCGGGAGTGGTACGAGCCCTTCCAGAGTTTCCGGTTGCGCCTCGTCGACCTCCTCGATCACCTCCTGCCTCTGCTCGAGGGTGATCCCTCCTATGCCCGCTTCCTCATCGACGGCCAGCTCGCCGCCGTGGATGACTACCTGGAGGTGAGACCGGAGAACGAGGCTCGCATCCGGGCACTGGCGGCCAATGGCCGGCTGGCCATGGGCCCGTGGTACGTCCTCATGGACGAGTTCTTGATCTCCGGGGAAACCATCGTGCGCGACCTCGAGATGGGCATGGCGCGCGGTGCCGCCTTCGGGGGAGCCATGCAGGTGGGCTATCTCCCCGACATGTTCGGTCACGTCGCCCAGATGCCGCAGATCCTTCGCCTGGCCGGACTGGAGCACGCCGTGGTGTGGCGAGGCGTGCCCAAGGTCATTGACAAGACGGGTTTCTGGTGGGAGGCCCCGGATGGTTCGACGGTACGCGCCGAGTACCTCCCCACCGGCTACGGCAACGGGGCCGCGATACCCGACAACGCCAAGGATCTGGTGGAGCGGATCGCCGATCACGAAACCGAGATCGGCGACTTTCTCATCGGCGACTTGCTGTTCATGAACGGCACCGACCATCAAGAGCCGCAGCCGTGGCTGGGACGGGTGGTTGCCGAAGCCAACGACATGCAAGACGACTATGACTTCGCCATCACCTCGCTGCCGGAGTATCTGGCCACCGCGCCCACCGATGGGCTGGAACGCTGGCGCGGGGAGATGCGATCCGGCGCCCGGTCCAACGTCTTGATGGGGGTGGCCTCCAACCGCGTCGACGTGAAACAAGCCGCCGGACGGGCCGAGCGGGCCCTCGAACAGCGCGCCGAGCCCTACTGCGCCCTCTTCACTCCCGCCCCACTGTGGCCGGCTCGCCTCTTCGACATCGCCTGGAAGGAAGTCGTGCGCAACGCCGCCCACGACTCCATTTGCGCCTGCTCGGTCGATGAGGTGGTCGATTCGGTGTTGCACCGTTTCGCCGAAGCCACCGAGATCGCCGACGGCTTGGCCGAGCGCGCCCTCAAGACTCTGGCCCGGTCCTTTGAATCGTCGGGCCCGGTGGTCGTCAACGCGGCGGCTCGCCTGAGGGCAGGCGTGGTCGAAGTCGTCCTGACCGGCGCCGAAGCGCCGCCGGGGACACAAGCACTCGCCGATGAACCCGGCGCCTTCGGCATCCCTCGCGGGCTCGGTGCCCTCACGCTGGATGCCAACACGGTGCGGACGATCCTGGGCATGCTGCCCAGCGGGAGCCAAGTCGACGCCCACACGTGGATTCAAGACGTGCGGGTCGAAGAAGACGACTCGGCCATCGAGATCACCATCGCCTTCGGAACCGAAGAGCGCTACGACGTGCCCATTGCGTCCATCAAGCAGGAGCTCTACACGCGCCTCGGGGCGCGTCCCGACGCCGTGGTGCGCATCCGTTTGGACCAGGACCCCGTTCGCGCGTGCTGGCGCGCGTCGAGGACATCCCGGGATTTGGCTTCAAAGCCTTTGCGGCTGCTGCCATCGCGCACCCGGTCACCGTGGAGAGCGCCGAAAACGGCGAGATCACCATGGCCAACGGGCTCACCACGGTCACGCTGCACGCCGAAGAGGAGACCTTCGCCATCGACGGGGTGGCCGGCTACGGAAAACTCGTCGACGGCGGTGACCTGGGCGATTCCTACAACTACTCCCCTCCGCCCACCGACCAGCTGGTCGACACGCCCGACAGCGTGTCCGTGCGAGTGGACGAACGAGGTCCCCTGCGGGCGGTGGCAGTGATCACGGCGCAGTACCGGTGGCCGGACCACATCGACGGCTTCTCGCGAGCGCCGCACCGGGCGAGGAACCCGTGGAGGTCACCACCACCGTGGAGCTGTGCGCCGAAGAGCGCATGGTGCGGGTCACCACACGATTCCGCAATCCCAGCCGGGACCATCGTCTGCGGGTGCATCTCCCGCTCCCCTCCCCCGCCGACCACTCCGAGGCCGAATGCGCCTTCGCCGTCGTCACGCGGGGACTCGTGGCCGAGGGACGTACCGACGAGTTCGGACTGCCGACGTTCCCCTCTCGTCGCTTCGTGACGGCCGGAGGGCTCACGGTGGCCTACGACAGGCTTGTGCGAGTACGAGCTCATCGATATCGAGGACATCGACGGCGGCGCCTCGGGCGCGCACCTTGGCGCTCACGTTGTTGCGCAGCACCGGCATGCTGTCGCGCTTGGGCATGGCCTACCGCCCCCTACCGGCCGGGCCGCTCACTCCGGTCGACGGGCTTGCAGCTCCAAGGGCAGCGTCATCGAATGGCACTACGCGCTTGTGCCTCGGGATGCGACGACCCCTACGCCATGGTCGAAGACGTCTTCGTGCCCCTAGAGGTCGTGTACGCCCCCGGCGGTGGTGATCGACCCTCCACCGGCAGAGCGCCCTCGACATCGCGGGGGCGCGAGGTGTCCGCCGTGCGCCGAGTGGCCGGTCTGCTCGAGGTGAGGGTTTTCAATCCGATCGAACGAGGCGCACCACGGTGACCGTCGGGACGCGCTCCGGATGGCTCGTCGACCTGCGCGGGCCGCCCCGTGGCGTCCGTCGACGGGCACTTCGAGCTGCGCGGCCTGGGGCATCGCCACGTTCCGGCTGCCCGGCGCCTGAGCTCAGGCCGGGGGTTCTTCGGCGCCCGGGACGGCGCCGGCGGCACGTCCCGCGATCAGACGCTCGCCGCTTTCTCGGAGGTCGTCGAGGTCATGGAGCACGTCGGCCAGCCGCTCCCAGCGCCTTCCGAGGCGGCGATCGAGGGTGACGGGCGCAGAGCCAGGACGGAACAACACCCACAACTGGACGCGACCGAGGTCTTTGACCTGGCGGGGGCGGAGCGCCTTGAAGGCGAACTCGTCGCTGAGCACCTGAGCGCCATCAGCGGCGTCGTCGGCCGCGTCGGTCTCGGCATCGGTATCAGTATCGGTGGCACCAGTAACGGCGGCGGCTGCCCTGCCGTCGCCTGCGTGCGAATCGCTCGGTCAGTGACGTGAGCTCGTCGAGCAGTGCCGAGTGGAACGGGTCCGATACCAAAACGCTGCCCGGCGCCGCCATGGTCACCACCCGGCTGGCCAGGTTCACGACCGGTCCGTAGTAGTCGCCGTCTTGAATGAGCACCGGTCCGACCGCCAGCGCCACCCGGACGTCTGAAAGCAGGTCATCATCCGCATAGGCCTCGGCCAGGCCCAGCCCGATGCGCGCCGTCGCCGCCGCCGACTCGCTCACGAACATGGCCTCGTCGCCGATCATCTTCACCACCCGTCCCCCGAGCGACGTAGTGATGTCGTGGGCGACCTCCTCGAAACGGCCCACCACGGCGGCGAGCTCCTCTTCGGAGAGCTGTTGGCTCAACATGGTGAACCCCACCATGTCGGCGAAGCCGACGGCGAGGTCAGGGCGGGTCCGCCCGTCGCCATGTCGGGTGCGCAGGAGCATGGTGCGGCGCACGGCCGCCTGGACGTGGCGTCGCCAGGTGAACTCGAGCAGCTTGGCCATGGCGGGCAACGAATGCTCGGCCAGCCGGGCGAAGCGATCGGCGGCCTCGACCGAATCGTCCTGGGTCCCGACGAGCACGCCGCGATGCCGGCGACACCTCGGCTTCGGCGATGCGGGCCATCGACGATCCCATGACGCGGGCCAACTGCAAGGCGGTGTCGACGTCGGCGACACCCAGGTCGATCATGGCCTCGAGGAGGGTGATCGCCTCGATGTCGAGATCGGTGAACATCTCCTGGTCGGGGGTGACATCGGCGAACCCGAGCGCCCGCCAGAATCGCCGCGCCAGCTCGGTGGGCATGCCCGTTATGTCGGTCACCTGCTGCTCGGTGTAGCGACGCTCGACTGGGGACGAGCAGGCAGTCGGCGACCAACAGGTCGAGCGTGTCGTCGTGCTCGGCTCGGGTGATCTCGTCCTCGCGGCACCGTGCTCGAGGAGGAACTCTCGCACCCGAGACGACAGCCCCGACGATCGTATCGCTCGAGGCGGGCCTGGGCGACCGCGTCGAGACCGTGGAACTCCGGTTTGGCGGATCGGAGCATCAGCGCCGGAATCGCCTCGGCTGGAGAGCGGGCGCCTTCGAGCACCAGGGCCACCTGCTCGCCGATGGGCATCTCCACGCCATGGGCGGCCGCCATCTCGAGCAGCGGTCGGGCCGATTTCACACCTTCGGCCACCATGCGCATGTCGGCGATGATCTCTGCGATGGCCCGACCCCGTCCGAGCTCGACTCCCACCGTGCGATTCCGGCTCAACGGGCTCGTGCACGTCGCCACCAGGTCGCCCACGCCGGCCAGGCCGGCCATGGTCATGGGATCTCCCCCCATGGCAACGCCGAGCCGACCGAGCTCGGCCAGGCCCCGCGTGATCAGGGCGGCGCGCGACGAGTCGCCGAGCTCGAGGCCGTCGAGAATGCCGGCCGCGATGGCGAGGACGTTCTTGGTGGCCCCGGCAATCTCGCAGCCCACCACATCGGGATTCGTATAGACCCGGAAGGTCTCGGTGCGAAGCAGCTCTTGGACCTCGCCGGCGATGGACTCGTCGGCCATGGCCACCACCGTGGCGGCCGGATGTCCGCACGACCACCTCTCGGGCCAGATTCGGCCCAGTGAGCACGCCGGCGGGATGACCGGGGGCCACCTCGGCCACCACCTCGGTCATGCGCAGGTGGGTGCCTTGCTCGAGCCCCTTGGACAGGCTGATGCACCGGCGCCCCGGCGCGCAGATGCGGGGCCAGCTCGCCCAACACGGCGCGAAAGCCGTGCGACGGTACGGCCATGATCACGAGAGCGCCGCCCCACACGGCCTCTTCGAGCGACGACGTGGCCTGCAAGGTGTCCGGCAGGGCGACGCCGGGGAGATAGTCAGGGTTCTCGTGGTCGTGCGTGCGATGCTCGGCCAGCGCCGGTCGGCGGGCCCACAGCACCGTCGGCGCCGACGCGGCCGCGATGCCCGCCACCGTGGTGCCCCATGATCCGGCGCCGATGACAGCGACCTTGTCGAGCATGGCGCAACCCTACGGCCTGACGGGCCGCGGCCGTACACTGAGCGCGTGCCCGCATCGTCGGCCGCCTCGCCCCCGCTGACGGGCTGCGCGGTGCTCGTCCCGGTGAAAGCGTTCGGCGACGCCAAGGCGCGCATGGCGCCGACCCTCGACCCACCGCAGCGGGCCGCGCTGGCCCGCGCCATGGCCGCGCGATGTCCTGGCCGCCGCGCATCCCCTCGCCGTGGCCGTCGTGTGCGACGACGCCGAGGTCATGGCGTGGGCGCACGCGGCACGGGCCCATCGTCCTCCTCGAGCCGGGCAAAGGGCTCAACGGTGCGGTGGCAGCCGGGGTGCGCCGGCTCGTGCGACGCCGGCGCCGACGGAAGTACTCGTGGCCCATGGCGATCTGCCACTCGGCCACCGACCTGGGCCGTCTGGCCGGATTCCCGGGGATCACCCTGGTCCCCGATCGTCACGAGGACGGCACCAACGTGATGTGCATCCCGGCCTCAGTGGCGGCGGACTTCACGTCTCCTACGGCCCCGGATCCTTTGCTCGCCATCGCCAGAGGCCGATCGTCTGGACTCGAACGTCCGGGTCGTACGTTCTCCGGGACTGACACTCGACGTGGACATCCCCGGCGACATTCCCGCCGGGTTGGCGCCTCCGGTGCGACCGTGAGCGCGACTGGTGACCGATCATGAACGCAGCCCTCAGCACCGACCTGGCCGTTCCGTCGGTGGCTCTGGCCGTGGCGGCCCATCCTGACGACGTCGAGTTCGGCTGCGGCGCCACGTTGGCCAAATGGGCGGCGGCGGGATGCGCCATCCACCATCTCGTTCTTACCGACGGGTCGAAAGGCACCTGGGACGCCGACGAGGACGCAGATGCGCTGGTGGCCACGCCGCCGACGACGAGCAGCGCGTGCCGCCGCCGTCGCACTGGGCGGAGGCGACGTCACGTTCCTGGACCTAGCCCGACGGCGAACTCCAGGCCGGTATGGAGGAACGGCGGCAGGTGTGTGCGGTGATCCGGCGTGTTCGACCCGAGGTGGTACTCGGGCACGACCCCTGGCGGCGCTACCGGCTCCATCCCGACCACCGCAACGCCGGCTGGCTGCTCACCGACGGCGTGGTGGCAGCCCGTGACCCGAAGTTCTTCCCCGATCTCGACCTCGCACCGCACCGGCCCTCGGCCATGTTGTTGTGGGAGGCGGACGAGCCCAATCACGTCGAGAACGGTCACCGGCTTCCTCGACGCCAAGATGTGACGGCGTTGCTGGCGCATCAAAGCCAGTACCGCTCGACCATGGCCATCGACCGACGAAAGCCCGCCGACAGCTCGAGCGACTTTCGGACCAAGGTCGAAGCCCGATCTCGCCGACACGGGCAGTCTGGCCGGGATCGACGCCAGGCGAGGCGTTCCACCTATCCCGAGCTGTAACCCTGGTCCGCCGGCACTGTCTCATCGAAACACCTGCCCGAACACGTGGCACAAGAGGGGACCCGAAGGGCTCCCCTCTGCAGTGTTCATCTTTTCGAGGCCGGACGAACCGGCACGCACAGCTACTACTTGGCCGTCCTGCGCGTGCGAGACACGACGGGTGACTCGACGGGTCGTCATGCGCTTGGGTGCAGCGGCCTTCTTGGCCGTCCGACGCTTAACCGTCCGCTTGGCAGCCTTCTTGGCCGGGGCCCTCTTCGCCGTCGCCCGCTTCTTGGCCGTCTTGCGAACAGCCTTCTTCACCGTCCGCTTGGCCGCCTTCTTAGCCGGAGCCCGCTTCTTAGCCGGGGCCCGCTTCTTGACGACCTTCTTGGCCGCCTTCTTAGCCGGAGCCCGCTTCTTAGCCGGGGCCCGCTTCTTGACGACCTTCCTGGCAGCCTTCTTAGCCGGAGCCTTCTTGGCCGCCGTACGGCGCTTCACCGTCCGCTTCGCTGCTTTCTTGGCTGGCGTCCGCTTGGCCACCTTGCGTGCCGGAGCCCGCTTGGTGACCGTCCGTTTGCGGCCTTCTTTGCCGGAGCCCGCTTCTTGGCGGTCTTCCTCGCCCGCTTGACTGGCATTCTCATGCCCTCCTTACGGCCTCGTTGGCCGCTCTGTTTGCTGCTTTCCTCGCCGACGCCCTGCGGCCTATCTGGCCGGAGAGCGCCTGACGATCTTTTTCGCCGATTTCTTGGTGGTCTTCTTGGCGATCTTCTTGGTGGCTTTGGTGGCGGGCCTCTTGGCCGTCGTGGCCGTTTTCTTGGCCGGCGCCCGACGGGGCGCGCCCGCTGCCGATTTGCGAGTCGAACTCGGAGCCACCTTTTTGGCGGCCTTCGCTGTCTTGGCTGTCTTCTTGGCTGACTTGGCGGCCTTCGTCGTCTTCGTTGCGCTCGACTTCACCGCCGGCGAAGTCGCCGACTTCAACTTCGGCATCGCGGATTTGCCATTGACAACATTTTTCAGCGTCGTGCTCGCCGCGAAGCGCACGCCACGCGACGCCTTGATCTTCACAGCTGCGCCCGTCTGTGGATTACGTCCTACCCGAGCACCACGGTGCGTGGGATTAAAGCTTCCAAAACCGGCGACAACCACCTGCGGCCAGATCTCACCTCGCTGACGAGCGTGTGGACGAGCGCGTTGACAGCATCTTCTGCCTCGCGCTTCGCCAACGACGTCGATCGACTGATCGCGTCGATGAGCTCCGACTTGTTCACCGACACCTCCTCCGAAATGCGGAATCCCACCAATCAAAGAAGGTTTTGACGCAAAGGTCAAGCATTTACGTTACTCGACGTGCACAGTCGCGTCAGTTCTCGAGCAAGGACGCGCGCAAGGTCGCAGTGTGGACGGGGATGCAAACATTGTTCTCCATTACACTGTTCTCGTTTTCCGTGTGGACAGGAAACGCAGCGTTTGCAAGGATTTTTCCCCTATGGAGTTGTTGCCCGATGATTCATACGATGTCATCGTCGTCGACGCCGAAACGTCCGATGACGGCACAATGCGCATCGAAGTCACCATCACGCTCGGTCCCTACGTGGGCCACGTGATTCCGTTGCGACGACGAAATATCGTCGATGACCACCGTGGCGCGCGCGCGCACGAGCCCCGTACGACATGCTCGGGAATTCCCGGTACGTTGCGCGTGCGCAACGGGAGTGCCGATTTCGTCCCGAACGTGTGTGACGTGACGGTGCCATTCCACGTCATCGAACTCGCTATGCCACGGAGAGTGCACGTTGCGTGGTGGTCGAGCCGCACGTCATGCATGCCGGCATGACCCACTGATCGACACCGCTGTGCCCTATGGGCTCTACCTCGGTGCAGGGAGCGCCGGCCCGATATGGGCACCCGACAGAGCATTCCGTGCTCGTGCTCGGACCGCCACGCTCGGGCAAGACGTCGTCGCTCGTGGTCCCCGCTGTGCTCGGCGCGCCGGGCGCGGTGGTGTCGACGTCGACCAAACCCGACGTGCTGCGCATCACCGCCGTCAGCCCGAGGACGCCACGGCCCCCGTCTGGTCTACGACCCGAGCGGGACCGTGGAGATGCCCAGTGGCGTCCAGCGAGTGCAGTGGTCGCCGGTTCCGGGGTGCATGGAGTGGGACGATGCCCTGCTCGTGGCCCGAAGCTTGGTAGGTGCGACGCGCACCGGCGCCCGGCGGCGCGACCGGGGCTTCGACCACTGGGCGGAACGGGCCGAAGCGCTGCTGGCGCCCTTGCTGCACGCCGCCGCCCTCGACGGTGCCGAGCTGGGCGCGGTGTTGTCGTGGGTGGACCGACGTCAAGGCCGGGGCCGCGCTCGGTGTGCTCGACCGCAACGGCGCCGCTGTGGCCGGAGACCTGTTGGCGGGCATCGTCGGCCACCGACCCACGCGAGCAGAGCGGGATCTGGTCGACGGCGTCAGGGGTGCTCTCGGCCTACCGCAGTCGGGCCGACGTTGGCGACGACGGTCGCGCCCGATTTCGACGCCGCCGCCTTTTGCGACTCGGCGGCCACGTTGTATATCTGCGCCACCGGACGGCACCAGGCCGTGGCCGCCCCTCTGGTGGTGGGGCTGCTCAACGAGATACGAGGCGCGGCCTACGCCCGGGCGGCGGCGGCAACGTCGGCGATCTCGGACCGATCCTCGAACCCCGGCCCGTCGTGACCCGGTCGTCTTCGCCCTGGACGAGGTGGCCAATATCGCCCCGCTGCCTGACCTCCCGCCATCGTGAGCGAAGGTGGAAGCCAGGGACTGGTGACGCTGGCGTGTTTCCAGGACCTCTCTCAGGCTCGAGCGCCGGTGGGGAGAGGCCGCCGAAGGGTTCTTGTCGTTGTTCGGGACGACGGTGGTGTTGCCGGGCATCGGCGACGTGCGCACGCTGGAAGCGCTGTCGTCGTCTGGCGGGAGAAGAAGAAGTGCGCACCCGGTCGGTGAGCATGCCGGTGGCAGGTCGGAGGAGGGCCGGGCCGCGGCGCTGGGGGCGGTGCTCGGATCGAGCCGACGCAGCGTGGCGTCAGGGCCCATCGGTGACGACATCGGTGGTGCTGCGACGGCGGCTGCCGGTGGACGTGGTGGCCCGCGGCCAGCCGGGAATGGGGCTCGTCGTCGACGACCGCAACCAGATGGGATGGATCCGGCTGACCCCGTGGTTCGCCACCGAGCCGTGGCGGTCCACCGTGCTCGGCGCCCGAGAGAGTCTCGGGGCCACGTCGTCCCGAGTCCCAGCCGCGAACTGGGACCCGGCCTGGGAATTTAAGCGGAGACCAGGGCAACGAGCACCGAGCCGGCGAACTTCCAAGGCCCCGAAGCCCCCCTGGTGTAATCGAACATACGTTCGATACTCTGCCATCATGACCGCCCCCGCCCCTGCTGCATCGTCTGCGTGGGAGGAAGACGTCCGGTCGGCTCGGGCCACCTCGACGCCCCCCTGCTGGCCCGAGCCCGTCCGACGTCTCGGTCCCAGGATCAGCTCCTCCCCGTGTTGGCGGCGCTCGCCCCCTTGCTCCCCGGCGGCGCCTTGCAACGGGGGACCGTGGTGTCGGTGGGGGCCGCCCCCGGCACCTCTCACACAGCCGACGGGACCACCACGCTTGGCCTTCGCCTTGCTGGCGGCCGCCACCGACAGCGGGTCCTGGTGCGCGGCGGTGGGCACCGCCGACCCGGGGTGGTGGCCATCGCCGAACTCGGGGTCGACCTCGAGCACTTGGCTCTCGTCCCTCGCCCCGGGCCCCGGTGGGCCGAGGTGGCGGCCGCCTTGCTCGACGGCATGGACGTGGTGGTGGTGCAGCCTCCCGGACAGGTGCGCCCGGGGGTGGCCCGGCGCTTGGCCGCGCGGGCCCGAGAACGACGAAGCGTGCTGATCACCCTGCTCAAGGGGTTGGGGCAGTGGCCCGAGGGCCCCGACATGCGCCTGGTGGTGGAGGGCGGCTCGTGGTGGGGGGTGGACGAGGGCCACGGGTACCTGCAGGGCCGCCGGATGGAGGTGTGCGGCACCGGTCGACGCGCCGCGGCCGCGACCGGTGCGGGTGGCGATGTGGTTGCCGTCGTCCACGGGGGCACCGGCTCCGGCCGGCGACGGGAGCCGTCCCTGAAGAAACCGCTCTGAAGGGGCCGCTCCGGAAGGAGTCGCCTCGGAAGAACAGGGACAATAAATAAAGGAGTACGAGATGGAGCGGCTGCTCGTCGTGTGGTGCCCCGAGCTCCTCGAGGAGCACGAGCACGGCCGTGAGGCCCGAGCCGGCACTTCGGTGGCAGAGACATTGGGGCGGTTCTCCCCGGGCGTGGCCATCGTCCGGCCGGGCGTGTGCGCGCTGTCCACCCGAGGGCCGGCGCGCTACTTCGGTGGTGACGAGGCACTGGCGGGGCTGGTGGCCGGATCCTTCGGCGAGGTGAAGAACCCCACTGGCGGGACCGGGGTGCGAGCCCAGGTGGGTGTGGCCGACGGCCTGCTGGCTGCCCTGCTGGCTGCCCAAAGCGCAGTGAAAGAGCCCCTGGTGGTGGCACCGGGAGCGAGCCCGGACTTCCTCGCCTCCTGGCCGCTGGCCGTGCTGGAACGCCCTGAGCTGGCCGATCTTCTGTACCGGCTGGGGATCCGGACCTTGGGTGCCTTTGCCGCCTTGCCCTCCCACCACGTGCTGGCACGCTTCGGCACCGACGGGGCCATCTGCCACCAGGTGGCCAAGGGACCCGAGACGACCTCCCTGGACTGCGCCCCACCTCTCGGGGCCAAAACTCTCGGGCTCGGGGAAAGAACCCCCGGCCAGAGGAAGGGACCGGCCATCAGCACCAACCGGGGTTCTGGGGCGGCTCGGCGGCCGTCGAGGCCCGGGCCGGTCGGGCGCTGTCCCGGGCGGCTGAGATCCTCGGCCCCGAAGCGGTGCAGCGGGGCCGGCTGCAAGGGGGCCGGGGGCCGGCCGAACGCGCCCGTCTGGTGCCGTGGGCGGCGGCGAGCTCCACCGGCGATGACGGCCGCTTCGACGCCAAGGCTCTGGCGGGCGGCCCGCCGTGGCCGGGCCGAGTCCCCGCGCCGGCTCCTGTCGTGGTGGCCACGCGGGCCGTGCCCGCCCTGCTCGTCGATGGCGGCGATCACCCCGTAGGGGTCACCGCCGGGGGGACGGCCAGCGCCCGGCCCGTGCGGCTCTCGGTCGACGGCGGAGCGTGGGTCGAGGTGCTCGGGTGGGCCGGACCGTGGCCGGCCGACGAGCGGTGGTGGTCGGTTCCGGGCCGGCGCCGTCTGGCTCGCATGCAGGTGGTCACCGCCTCCGGAGCCCATTTGCTGGCCCGAGAGCACGGGCGCTGGTGGGTGGAGGGGACGTACGACTGATGGCGCCGCCAACCCCTTATGCCGAGTTGCACTGCCACTCCAACTTCAGCTTCTTGGACGGGGCGTCGCACCCCGAGGAGCTGGTGGATGCCGCCGCTCGCCTCGGCCTCGAGGCCCTGGCCCTGACCGACCACGACGGCTTGTACGGCGTGGTCCGCTTCGCTCGGGCCGCCGTGGTGCTCGGCCTGCCGGCGGTGTTCGGGGCCGAGCTCACCTTGGCCGGCACCCCCCGCACCGGCGCGCCGGATCCTTCCGGCACCCACCTGGTGATCCTGGCGCGCGACCCCGAGGGATATGCCCGGCTCAGCCGGGCCATCGCCCAGGCCCATTTGGCCGGGGGCGAAAAAGGCAAGCCGAGCTGTGTCCTCGAGGACCTGGCCAGCCGCGCACGGGGGCCACTGGCTGGTGCTGACCGGGTGTCGCAAAGGGGCCGTGCCCACCGCCCTCACCGAGGCCGGCCCGGCCGCCGCCACTGTGGCCCTGCACGAGCTGCGAGCGACCTTCGGCGCCGACAACGTGGCGGTGGAGCTGTGGGACCACGGCGATCCCACCGACACCGCCCGCAACGACGCCTTGGCGTACATGGCCATCACCAGTGGCCTCGAGGTGGTGGCCACCAACAACGTCCATTACGCCACGCCTCGCCGGTGGCGGCTGGCCACCACCTTGGCCGCCGTGCGGGCCCGGCGACCGCTGTCGGAGCTCGAGGGGTGGTTGCCCACCGCCGCCACCGCCTGCCTGCGTTCGGGAGCCGACCAACAACGACGCTTCGCCCGCTGGCCAGGGGCGGTGGCGACGGCGGCTGCTTTGGGAAGGGCCTGCGCCTTCGACCTGCGCCTGGTGGCACCGGGGCTGCCCGACTTTCCCGTCCCGGGCGGCCACGACGAACAGAGCTGGCTGGCTGAGCTGGTACGCCAAGGTGCGATTCGACGTTATGGAAGTCGCCACGACGAGCGCGTGCCCGGAGCATGGGCGCAGCTCGACCGCGAGCTCGAGGTGATCGGTGGGCTCGGCTTCGCCGGCTACTTCCTCATCGTGTGGGACATCGTCGAGTTCTGCCGGCGCAACGACATCTACTGCCAAGGACGCGGTTCAGCCGCCAACTCGGCGGTGTGCTTCGCGTTGGGCATCACCCGCGCCGATGCCGTGGCCCTCGGTCTGCTCTTCGAACGGTTCTTATCCCCCGAGCGCGACGGGCCCCCCGACATCGATGTCGACATCGAAGCGGGCCGGCGCGAGGAGGTCATCGCGTATGTCTTCGAGCGCTACGGCCGTCTGCATGCCGCTCAGGTCGCCAACGTCATCACCTACCGACCTCGCTCGGCCATTCGCGACGTGGGCAAGGCCCTCGGTTATGACATCGGCCACGTGGAGAGCTGGGCCAAGGCCATCGACCGCGGTGAACACATCGACGGCCAGGGCGCCATCCCCGACGCCGTGGTGGAGCTGGCTACCGCCGTGCTCGATTTCCCGCGCCATCTGGGTCTGCACTCCGGCGGCATGGTCATCTGCGACCGGCCTGTGGTCGAAGTGTGCCCGGTGGAGTGGGCCCGGCACCCGGGGCGCACCGCCTTGCAATGGGACAAAGACGACTGTGCCGCCGTGGGATTGGTGAAGTTCGATCTTCTCGGGCTGGGGATGCTCGACGCCTTGCACCGGGCCGTGGACCTCGTGCGCGCCACCCACGGCATCGACGTCGATCTGGCCGCACTGGCGCAAGAGGATGCCGTCTACGACATGTTGTGCCGGGCCGACACCGTCGGCGTGTTTCAGGTGGAGAGCCGAGCCCAGATGGCCACCTTGCCGCGCATCGCTCCTCGCTGTTTCTCCGACTTGGTGGTGGAAGTGGCCATCATCCGCCCCGGTCCCATCCAAGGAGGGGCGGTGCATCCCTACATTCGTCGCCGCCAAGGCCTCGAAGATCCTGCTCCCCCGCACCCGCTGTTGGAGCGCGCCCTCGGCAAGACGCTCGGGGTGCCGCTGTTCCAAGAGCAGCTCATGCAGATCGCCATCGACGGCGCCGGGTTCAGCGCGGCCGAAGCCGACGAGCTGCGCCAGGCCATGGGGTCAAAACGCTCCGGGGAGCGCATGGCCAAGCTGTCGGACCGTCTCTACGGCGGTATGGCCGAGCGCGGCATCACCGGGGCGGTGGCCGAGGAGATCGTGGGCAAGCTGGCCGCCTTCGCCCATTTCGGGTTCCCCGAGAGCCACGCCGTGTCCTTCGCCTACCTGGTGTACTCGAGCGCCTGGTTGAAGCTGCACTACCCGGCTGCCTTCGTGGCCGCGTTGCTCAACGCCCAGCCCATGGGGTTCTGGTCACCGGATTCTTTGGTGGCCGACGCCCGCCGCCACGGTGTCACCGTGCACGGCCCCCACGTAGACGACTCCGAGGTCGAGGCCTCTTTGGAATGGGGAGTCGAGGGCCCCGCCGGTGGCCCCATCGGCGCCCCGTGTCGCCAACCGGCCATTCGACTGGGGATCGGTGCTGTGCGCGTCGTCGGTGACCAAGTGGCGGGGCGCATCAGTGCGGGGCGCCCCTACGCATCGGTGGAGGACCTCGTGCGTCGGGCCGGGGTGGGACGTCTACACCTCGAAGCCTTGGCTACAGCCAACGCCCTCGAAGGCTTGGCCTCTCGAGACGGTGCTCTCCCTCTCACCTCGCAACGGGTCCCCGGCGGTAACGGCGCCGCCAGTCGACGGGCCGCGCTGTGGGCAGCCGGCCCGCTGGCCCAGGCCACCCCCGATCGTCTGCCTGGGCTCGTCACCGGGGAAGATCCCCCCGAACTGCCCGAGCTCTCGGCGCTCGAAGTGGCCGAGGCCGACATGTGGGCAACGGGGATCGCCGTGAGCACGAGCGCCGTGGAGCTGGCCCGAGCTCGTCTCGACGCCTTGGGCGTCATTCCCGCCGGGCGACTCCTCGGCGCCGAGACCGATGCCAAGGTGCTCGTGGGTGGGGTGGTCACTCACCGCCAGCGCCCCGAGACGGCCAAGGGGACGGTGTTCTTGAACCTCGAGGACGAGACGGGCATGGTCAACGTCATCTGCTCCCCGGGAGCCTGGCGACGCTGGCGCGACAGCGCCCGATCATCTCCCGCTTTGCTGGTGCGGGGACGGCTGGAACGAGTCGACGGAGTGGCCAGCGTGGTGGCCGAGAAGATCTCCCCCCTCGACCTCGGCCTGCCCGTCGCTCCCCCATCACGCGACTTCCGCTGACGCCCAGCTCACCAGGACTCTCGGCGCCCAGGGTTGGGCAACCGTTGCGAAATTTCTCAAGACCGTCACGCACGAAACCGATACCTGGACAGGAACCTCGTAACGAAAACGACAACTTCCAAACGGAGTGCGGATGGTGGTGTCAAGACAACGGCACGCCCATCCCGGTGAGGTAAGGCGGTCGAGTCCAATGAAGAGCTGTCCAGGCCAGTTGGTCGTCCACCGAGACGGCACCGTGGCCTACTGCACAGAAGAGCACGAAGGTCACCAGTGCGCCGGCGAGGATCGCCCGCATCACCGTGGTGTGCTCGCTTGTCGTATCGCCCATCGCGATCCCTGCACGCACTGCAACCCTGTTCCGCTCACCACCTCTCAGCTGTCGCGGCCCTGACGCGACGTCACCGAGCGCAGCCGAAAGAGACAGCAACACACCACCGTCACTGTGGGTGAGCACCCGTTGTGCATCGCTTGCTCCACCGGAGCTCACAGAGCGCCGATCCCCCAGCAGCGACTACGGGAACCGAATAGCGGCGCCCGATGACACGAACATTCGCCCTGGGGCGAACGGGGGACGAGGTGACGTGATGATGATGTGCAACGGATGCCTCGTCTTGCACCGAGACGGCGAGATCGCCTACTGCTCCGAAGAGCTCGACGGCAACGAGTGCGCCGGCTACGAGCTCCCGCACCTGGCCGGCGTCATGGCATGTCGGGTCACGCCGCGAGGCTCACGGTGCCGGCACTGCGACCAAGCCATGCGACTGCGCCTCGTCATGGCCCCGGACTTCGTCCCTGACGGGCTGCTGCCGGCTTCGAACTAAGCGACACACCCTGGCGCTACCGTTTGGCGCCATGACCCCAGACCTCACCACCGACAGCGACGAACGTTCCGACATCGCCCAGACGTTGGACACGCGTCGATCCTTTTTGCGCAGGACAGTCCAAGGACTGACCGACGAGCAGGCCCGCCAGCGCACCACCGTCAGCGCCCTGTGCCTCGGCGGCATCATCAAGCACGTCACCGCCGTCGAAAAAGGCTGGGTCGAGTTCATCGTGCGGGGACCCGACGCCATCGGCAAGTTCGACGAGAGCTCCATGCAACGCCACGCGGCGGGCTTCATCATGGGCGAGGACCAAACAATGGCCAGCCTTCTCGAGGGATATGACGCCGTGGCCCGCCACACCGATGATCTCGTGGCCACGCTGCCCTCGTTGGACGCGTCACACCCGTTGCCCGAAGCCCCTTGGTACAAGCCCGGGGCCCGCTGGTCGGCGCGCACCGTGCTGTTGCACATCATCGGCGAAACAGCCCAGCACGCCGGCCACGCCGACATCATCCGGGAAGCCCTGGACGGTCAGAAGACGATGGGGTGAATCGACGGGTTTCGCTGGCTGGCGGGGGAGGGCTCGAACCTCCAACATCCGGCTCCAAAGGCCGACGTTCTGCCGATTGAACTACCCGCCAAGGGCACCATCCACTTTGTCACGCCTCGATGAGCTCGATGCGATTACCAAAGGGGTCGTCGACATAACAGCGCCGGACACCGGGGATCTCGTCATCGAATCGCACTGCGTGACCAGCTCCCGCCAGCACGCTGCACAGGGCATCGAGGCCGGAGACCACCACGGCCGGATGGGCTTTTTGCGCCGGTCGGAAATTCGCCTCGACGCCGAGGTGCAGCGCCACGGCGCCATTGGAGAACCAGCAACCTCCCCTAGCCGCCAGCGCCGGTGGTTTCTCCTGCCGGTCGAGCCCGAGAAGGCCCCCATAGAAAGCGTCGGCTTCGTCCTCGGCTCTGGGGGGCATGGCCAGCTGCACGTGATCGATGGCGACTAACCGATGGATCATGACGGCTCCTTCGGGCCCGTATCCCTTCCAGGTGAGGTTACTTTGGCAGTCGGGTCCAAAAGACCGCTAACCTGCGCTTCGACATGGGATCGTTGATCAAGAAGCGCCGCAAGCGGATGCGCAAGAAGAAGCATAAGAAGATGCTGAAAGCCACCCGCTGGCAGCGCCGGGCGGCCGGCAAGTACGTTCAGGCGCCGGCCGGCACCGTTCGCACCGCCATCAAGGCGGCCCGCGCTCCGTCGATTTCCAGGTAGCGCCGGCCCTCCACGCCCAAGTCTTTGGCATCGCCCTCGACGAACCACGTCGAGCCGCTGCCAGCCAACCGCGGACGGCAACCCGTCATGCCCTGCAGTGCGTCGCGCCACGGCGCCAGGGCGGGGGTGACGTCCAGCGCGGCCGCTTCGAGATCGTTGCCGAAGTCGGATGTCTGGGGTCCGGATCCGGCTCCGCCGAGCTCACGGCGTTGGTCCCAGGCCCGGTAGACCGCCGCCGTGTTCGACGCCAGCGGCGGCACGAGCAACACGAATGACCGGTCCTCATAGGGCAGCACTTCGACCGCTTCGCCCGACCCGCCCACCCGGGCGCGCCCTCCCACCACGCAGAACGGCACATCGGATCCGAGCTGCCTCGACAAGGCGGCGTCGGTGCGACCAGACCACCGCAGCACGGCAGCGGCATCGGCCGACCCGCCCCCGAGCCCGGCTCCGAGGGGGATGCGCTTGACGAGTCGGACCGCCGATCGGCGCCCGACGAGATCGAGCGCCCGGGCCACCAGGTTCTCACCAGCAGTCGGCATGTCGTCGATCCCGAGACCTCCGATGACCTCATCCACCATGACCAGCTCGTGGCCGGGCTCGAAAGTAAGGGTGTCGACCAGGTCGACCGTGACCATCTCCGCCTCGAGCTCGTGGTAGCCATCGGCGCGCACGCCCGACACGCGCAGTGACAACGTCAATTTGGCCGGAGCCGACTGCGACACCGGAGCCGACGGCGTCACCGGCCCCTCCATCGACCCGGTCACCGGCCGTGCACCGTGACGCTCACCGGCGCGCCAACCCGAGGTCGCACGCCGCCAGTCTCCCCCACTGGTCAACGGAGAGATCCTCGGCTCGCCACGTCGGGTCCACCTCGGCCGGTGCGAAGGCGCCCGCATCGAC
Organism: uncultured Acidimicrobiaceae bacterium; assembly: GCA_963793645.1. GTDB lineage: Bacteria > Actinomycetota > Acidimicrobiia > Acidimicrobiales > UBA8190 > CAWCAW01. The sequence continues at coordinate 226,618 of CAWCAW010000007.1, forward strand.
GATGTCGGCCAAAGCTACCCGCAACATCTTTCGTCGATGAGCGAAACCGGCGCGCACCACCGCAAAGAGGCGTTCGGCGGGAACCTCGGCGGGATCCACCGCCGGCGACAGACGCCGCGTCATCTGCACCAACACCGACTCGACGTTGGGCCGAGGCACGAACACCGACGCCGGCACCCGGCCCACGAGGCGGGCCTCGGCGTGATACGCCACTTTCACCGACACCGCCCCATACGCACGAGTGTGCGGGCCCGCCGCCAGCCGCTCGCCCACCTCGCGCTGGACCATCACCAACAAGCGGGTGATGGCCGGCGCCTCGTCGAGCACACGGGCCACCACCGGCACCGCCACGTTGTAGGGCAGGTTGGCCACCAGGCTCCACGGCGACGACGCGCCGAGCAGTGCTTGGAAGTCGAGCTCCAAGGCGTCGCCATGGATGACCTCCACGCCGTGGGGCTCGACCTGGGACCGCAGAGGAGGCAGCAGACGCCCGTCGATCTCAACGGCCATCACGCGAGCGCCTGTTTCGGCTAGCGCCAAAGTCAACGAGCCCAAGCCGGCGCCGATCTCGACCACGGCGTCACCGCCATGGACGTCGGCCAGCCGGACGATGCGTCGCACCGTATTGGCGTCGGCCACGAAGTTCTGGCCCAGGGCCCGGCTGGGACGAAGCCCGTGGGCGTCGAGGAGCTCGTGGATCTCACGAGGAGACAACGTCACCGTCGACCCCTCGATCACCCGATGGCAAACGCCGCACGCACTGCCGCCGTCGACGACGCGGCCAGCTCCTCGGCCGAAATCCCCTTCAACGTCGCCACCGCTTCGCCCACGATGGGAACCCACGCCGGTTGGTTCTGCTCACCGCGATGAGGAGTAGGCGCCAAAAACGGCGCATCGGTCTCGACCAGCAAACGGTCCAGGGGACAGATTCCGGCCGCGGCGCGCACATCGTCGGCGTTCTTGAAGGTGATGATCCCGCTGAACGACACGAAGGCGCCCATGTCGAGGCAGCGTCTCGCTTCGTCGACGCCTCCGGTGAAACAGTGCAACACGGTGCGTTCGGGCACCCCCTCGGCGCGCAATACGTCGAAGGTGTCGTCCCAGGCGGCGCGGGTGTGCACCACCAAGGTGAGCGCGTGCCGATGGGCCAGTGCGATCTGGGCGGCAAAGGCGTCGCGCTGGGCGGCCCGAGGGGAATGGTCGTAGTGGTAGTCGAGCCCGCACTCCCCCACCGCCACCACCGTGTCGGCCCCCGACGCCAGTACCTCGTCGAGCACCTCCTCGACACCGGCGACTCCGTGCGATGCCTCATGGGGATGAAGCCCGATGGTGGCCCACGCTTCGAAAGCCCCATCGGAAACAGACCGCGCCACACCTCGGATCTGATCCACCACGGCCACGGCTTGTCGGGAGCTCTCGGCGTCGGTGCCCACACAGACGATCCCGGCCACCCCCGCCTGTTGGGCGTCGGACACGGCGCTGAGCACGTCGAGCCCGTCGGGCCGATAGCGATCCTGCAGATGGCAGTGCGAGTCGAACCAGGTGCCGCCGCCGGCGAGAGGTCCGGGCGAAGCGGTCACTGCGAACGGCGCGGGAACAGCGGCGCGCCTTTGTCGACGGGCAGACCGCCGGGGTACCCGCCCCAGGCGGCGTCTCGGGGAACGACGCTGTCCTGCGGCCGCCCGGGCAGACCCAAACGGCCCCAGATGGTGGCGCACGTGTCGGGAAGGGCCGGCGACGCCAGCAACGCCACGATACGCAGCGCCTCGAGCGCGCTGCCGAGCACGGCGTCGGTGGCCGGACCGGGGTCGGCCTTCCAGGGCTCGGTCGCTTCGAGCTCGGCGTTGGTCTCCCGAATCAGCCGCCACGTGGCCTCGAGGGCGAGGTTCGGTTGGAACTGCGCCCAGGCGGCCACGGTCTCGGCCACCACCTCGGTCGCCACCGCCGCCAAAGGGCTGTGAGGGTCTGGGGCGGGGCCCACACCGGCGCACTTCGATCCCACCACGGTGGCCACCCGCGACACCAGGTTGCCCAGGTTGTTGGCCAGATCGGCGTTGTACCGAGCCGTGATGCCTTCGTAGGAGAACTCGCCGTCGGCGCCCGAGGGTGGTCTCGCGCAGCAAGTAGTAGCGCACGGGATCCACACCGAAATCGTCCACGAGGATGTCTGGGGCGATGTCGGTGAGCTTCACAGCCACCTCGTTGTCGCCCTCGTTCTCCAACACCGACTCACGGATCCGCGTCTTGGATAGTCGTTTACCCCCGACTAAGAGCCAGCCATGGACAATCAGCTGGCGCGGAGGGTCGATGCCCGCCGCCATGCACATAGCCGGCCACCACACGCAGTGGAAGCGAATGATGTCCTTGGCCAGCAGGTGGTGCACCGACGGCCACCAGGTCTCAAAACGGGCCGGGTCTTCTCCGTAGCCGATGGCCGTCAGGTAGTTGACCAGCGCGTCGTACCAGACGTAAAAGACGTGGGCATTGTCCCAGGGGACCTGCACCCCCCACGTCGTCGACGTGCGGGTGATGGAGATGTCCTCAAGACCGCCGTTGATGAACCCGATGGCTTCGTTGCGCCGGATCCCGGGCAGTACTACGTCGGGGTGGCTGTCGTACCAGTCCAACAAGCGCTGTTGAAACGCACTGAGCTTGAAGAAGTAGTTCTGCTCCTCGAGCCATTCCACCGGCACCAAATGGTCCGGGCAGATGCGACCCTCAAGGAGCTCGGCTTCGTCCTTGTAGGCCTCGCATCCCACGCAGTACCAGCCGCTGTAGGTCCCCGACTCGATATAGCCGTTGTCGTAGATCTTCTGCAGGAAGTGCTGCACGGCCTGGTGATGACGGGGCTCGGTGGTGCGAATGAAATCGTCGTTGGATACGTTGAGCTTCTTCCACGCCTCCACGAAGCGCGCCGAGGTGGCGTCCACCCACTCCTTGGGGGTGGCTCCGTGCTCGGCGGCGGCCCGGGCCACCTTTTCGCCGTTCTCGTCGGTGCCGGTGAGGAAGAAGACGTCCTCACCACACAGGCGGTGCCAGCGCGCCAGGGCATCGGCGGTGACCGTCGTGTAGGCGTGGCCGACATGGGGAGCATCGTTGACGTAGTAGATCGGCGTGGTGACGAAAAGGCGAGGCACCGCCCCAGGGTATCGAGCAAGAGCCACGACTCATGGCGTCGGGTCGAGGGCGCGCCGATTTTCAGCCCATTTCAGCCTTACGGGCGTTGTCGGACGGCTACCGGCGCCCCACCCGCCGGCCCGTGAGGAGCCTTAGGCGGGAGGATCGCCGGGGAGTCCGAGCGCGAGTTGGTAGGCGCGTCGATGGCCGACCTGCAGCGACTGGGCCACAGCCCGAGCGGCGTCACTGAGGGACTCGCCCCGGGTGAGATGTTTTTCCAGCGCGGCCACAATGAGCGCGTCGCCGGGCTCGGCCGCCTCGGGGGCGCCGTCGAGGACGATGACGACCTCGCCGCGCACGGCGGTGGTGGCGAAATGAGCGTCGGCTTCGGCCAGAGAACCGCGCCAGAGCTCCTCGTGCACTTTGGTGAGCTCGCGCGCCACCACGACGCGACGCGCGCCGCCACAGGCGGCCGCCAGCTCGGCCAAGGTCGCCGCCACCCGCCCGGGGGCCTCGAGCACCACGGCGGTGCGCATCTCCACAGCCAGCTCCTCGATACGCCGGCGACGCAGCGCGCCTCGTCGGGGCAAGAAACCCTCGAAGCAGAACCGCTCGGTGGGCAGGCCACTGGCCACCAAGGCGGCCAGCACGGCACTGGGCCCGGGAACCATGCTCACCGTGGCCCCGGCCTCGGCGGCGGCGGCCACCAGCCGGGCACCGGGATCGGAGATGGCGGGGGTGCCGGCGTCGCTGACCACCGCCACGCACGCCCCGCCCCCCAACATGGCCAACACCTCGGCGAGGCGCGCCGCCTCGTTGTGCCCATGCAGGGAGAGCAAACGTCGCCCGCTCAGCCCCGCGTAGGTCAGCAGCTGGCGCGTGCGCCGGGTGTCTTCACAGCACACCACGTCGGCATCGGCCAGGACCTGACGAGCGCGTGGCGACAGGTCACCGAGGTTGCCTATCGGCGTGGCCACGAGCACCAACGTGCCCATCGGCGATGCATCGGCAGGCGGCCGGTCCCCGGTCACGACCCGGAGCGAAGCTCGAGCGCGTCGCCCACGTGCAGCTCCCAGCGTTCGAACGCCCCGCCTTGGGCTTCGAGCACGCTGCGACCGCGCCGGCGCGGCAGAGCCACGCGCCACGGGGGCAAGGACACCACGTCGAGAACCGTCAGCTCCCGGTCCAAAAAAGCCACGTCGAGGGCGAAACGCATGCCCAGTGTGTGCACTGATCGAGTCCGGGGCAACAAGAACGCTCCTTCGAACGAAGGGCGGCCCAGAAGTCCGCGCATACGCGCCAACGGGGTGTCGGCGGTTTCGACGGTCGCCAACACGACGCCTTGGCGCAGCAGCCACCCTCCGGCGCTCACCTTCGTATCGACCTCACACGTTGAAGCGGATCTCGAGCACGTCCCCGTCGGCCACGACGTAATCCTTGCCCTCGACGCGCAGACGGCCGACGGCCTTGGCGGCGTTCCACGAACCCAGCTCGATCAGCTCGTCCCACCGGATCACCTCGGCCCGGATGAAGCCCCGTTGCAGATCGGAATGGATGACCCCGGCGCACTCCGGCGCGGTGGCACCATCACGAAAACTCCACGCCCGGGACTCCTTGTCACCGGTGGTGAGAAAGGTGCGCCGGCCCAGGAGGTGATACGCCGATCGTGACAACCGGGCCAGCGCCCCTTCGCCCAGACCGAGGCCCTCGAGCAACTCGGCGCGCTCGTCGGGCGGCAATTGCGCCGCTTCGGCCTCGAGCTGGACGCTGACCACCAGCACCTCGCCGTAGCCGCCTAGCTCGTCTTCAATGGGAGACACCAAGGCGGCCGCTTTGTCGAGCTGGTCGTCGCCGGCGTTGACCACGGCCAGCACAGGCTTGTCGCTCAACAAGAACAATCCCTTGAGCGAGGCCCGCACCTCGGGGTCGAACCCGGCCCGGTAGAGAGGCACACCGGCAGAGAGGCTCTGCAAGGCAACCTCCATGGCGGCCACCTCCCCGAGCAGCGACTTGTCGGACTTGGCCGCTCGGCGGCGTTTGTCGATCTGGGATTCGATGCTCTCGGCGTCGGCCAGCATGAGCTCGAGCTCCAAGACGCCCAGGGCGTCCATGGGATCGGTTTCTCCCACCACCGTTTCGTCCTCGAAGGCACGCAACACCAGACACAAGGCATCGACCTCGCGGATCCCAGCCAAGAAGCGGTTGCCGAGCCCCTCGCCAGTAGACGAGCCGGCCACCAAACCGGCGATGTCCACGACTTGCACGCCGGCCCGTACGACGCTCTTGGAGTGGCTCATGGCGGCCAGGGCAGCCAGCCGGGGGTCAGGCAGCGGCGCGATGCCCACAGACTTCTCGGTGGTGGTGAAAGGGTGGGGCGCCACCGAGGCGCTGGCCCCGGTCAGGGCGTTGAACAGGGACGTCTTGCCAGCGTTGGGGAGACCGACCAGGCCAATTTGCTCCATCGCAACGAGACGCTACTCGTCTGTGGTTTAAGCTCTGCCCATGTCGAAGCGAACCGTGAAGCGCAATATCCGAAGCAAGAAGAAGGCGAATCACGGCAAACGGCCCAACGCCGGCCGGGGCTGAGTCGCACCGAGCCCACTAGGGCTCGCCGGTCGCACCGAGCCCACTAGGGCTCGCCGGTCGCACCGAGCCCACTAGGGCTCGCCGGTCGCACCGAGCCCACTAGGGCTGGTAGGTCACTGCCCGATCGTTGAGCACACCCACCAGGGTGGTGGGCACATCGGAGATGATGCCGTCGACCCCCAAGGCGACGAGCCGCTGCATCTCCTGGGCATCGTTGATGGTCCACACGTGGACGGCCAGGTCGCTGCGATGGGCGGCCTCGACAAGCTGCTCGTCCACGATGACCAAATCCCCATGGCTGGTAGGCACCTGCAGGGCCACATAGGCCATGGGCGGCAAAGCTTCGCCGGCGTGCAATGCCCGCCAGAAGTTGGCCGTCGCCAGCGTGCCGGCCGAAATGGCGACGGCGGGAGCCAAGCGAGCGAAGGTCTCGGTGGCTTGATCGAGGAACGACGCCACGATGACCCGTTCGCTGGACCCGTGGTTGGCCAGCACGGCCGCCAGCCGCTCCTCGTAGGGCTCCACGGTGGGAGCCGAAGACTTGATGTCGAGGTTCACCGCCACCGTTGGATGCCCGTCGAGGAAATCGAGCACCTCGTCAAGGGTGGCGATGGCGAAATCACCATTTGCAGGCGCTTGGCCCCGATATGGATAGGCCGTGGCGTCCACTCCCAGCGTCACGTCCGCTCCGGGGACGAACCAGTAGGCGTTGTCCAATTCCTTGAGCTCGGCCAGGGTCAGCGTGCTGATCCGACCCGAACCGTTGGTGGTCCGGTCGACGGTCTCGTCATGGCACACCACCAGGTGCCCGTCGGCGCTCGCATGCACGTCCAGCTCGACACCGGTGGCACCCAGCTCCACAGCGCGCCGGATGGCGAACATCGTTGATGACGGTGCCTCCCATGCGCCACCTTGGTGCGCGTAGGACAGCACACGGCGCTCAAGCCAGGGGTTCCGCGTCGGCGCGCTGCACGACGGCAAAGGTAGCCTCTGGCCCGCCATGATCGACCACATTTTGGTGGACGTGATCACCCAGACACGACGGGCCCTCGAAGACGCCTTGTTGCAGCGCCAAGCGGTGGAGGAGCGCTTCCAGGTCGACGTCTTCCTAGGTGACGTGTCCTGGGAGACGTCGTACTCGCTGCCCGGAGAGGAGCAGCCTCCGAGGGTGCGCGCCGACGTGTCGGTGGACTGGCCCACATGGAGCCAGAGCGCGTACCGGTCGTGGTCGATCGGTGAGCCCACAGCAGACTTCCCCGAAGTGGTCATGGAGATCACGCTGCGTCTGCAACGACTGGCCGCCATGCCCAACCTCGACAAGGTGCTGGCGTGTCTCCCCGAGGAGAGCCCCATGATCGGCTCGGACACCTTGGTGCGAACCCCACCGGTGGTCGAGCAGGTGCGCGACGCCAGCGGCGTACTGCGTTTCGCGGTGGAGACCACGTACCAGGGCACGTTCCGTCTGGGCGAGCGCGCCATGGAGGACGCTGTCCACCTTGGCCCGGCCCGTCGGCCAACTGGCGCGCTGGGTGGCCTCGGTGCTGGTTCGCCTGGGCGACCTTGACCTTGCCTACTTCGCCGGCCGAGGGCGACGCCACTGACTTAAAGCCAGATCGATGGGCCGGACAGCCACGCGCGCGCTGGCAGATCGGCCTGGGGACGTGCACCCAGGTGCGAGATGACCTCGGCCGCGCACAGCGTGCCGAGCCGGGCCGAGCGCTCCGGGTCATAGCCGTGGGTGAGCCCGAAGAGGAACCCGGCCGCGTACAGGTCACCCGCCCCGGTGGTGTCCACCACACGGTCGCCGGCCTCGGCGGGCACGGCCAGGGCGCCCTGATTGGTGACCACCACCGAGCCCGCCGCGCCCCGTGTCATCACCGCCAGCACACCGGTCTCCTCCAATGCCTCCACGGCGGCGTCGACGGTGGCCGCGCCGAAGAGCAACCGCGTCTCGTCTTCGTTGGCGAAGACCACGTCGATCTCCTCGTGCAACAGATCGAGGAACTCACGCTCGGTGGCGCTCGACGCAAAACGGGTCCGACAGGCTCAAGGCCACCAGAGCATCGGCGTCATGGGCCACCTCGATGGCGCGGCGCAGAGCCGCCTTGGTGGGATCCAGGTCCCACAGATAACCCTCGAGGTAGACGACCGGCGCCTGGCGACGAGGTCCTCGTCGATGTCGGGCCGTGCGAAGGTCGAAGCCACTCCGAGATGGGTGGCCATGGTCCGCTCGCCGTCTTCGGTCACGAGCACCAGGCAACGCCCTGTGCCCTCATCGGCGGCGTCGCCCCCCGACGTCACGCCAGGCTCCGACAGGGATGTGCCGACGGTCACACCGGCGGCGGTGATGTCATGGCGGAAGACCTTACCAAGCGCGTCGTCGGCCACCTTGCCGATGAACCCCACCCGCCCCCCCAAGGCGGCCACCCCCACGGCGGTATTGGCGGCCGAGCCTCCCGATACCTCGGTGCCGGCCCCATCTGGAATAGATCGATGCGGCCCGTTCCAGATCGACCAGGGCCATGGAGCCTTTGGCCAGGTCGAACCGGTCCAGCTCCGCCTCGGAGGTCGGGCGAGGACATCGACGAGGGCGGAACCAATGGCGACGACGTCGAAGGAGACATCGCCCGTTGTCGCCTCGGGCGTCAGCACGAGTGGGGACGATCAGCGGCTGGGAGGCAGGTAGCCTGCGCCCCGATGCCAGGACAACCTCGCCGATCCGTCGTCATGCCACCGCCTCCCCTACAGCGTCGAGCCGCACCGCTACGAGTTGCGTGATTGCTCCCGACCTCGACGACGGGCACGTTCACGGGCGAGGTGCGCATCGAGGTGACCGTGCACGAGGCCGTCGAGGCCATCGTGCTCAATGCGGCCGAACTCACCATCGAGCCGCCCAGCTCCGACCGGCCGGCGGTGGCGCGGTGGCACTGCGCCACGCTCGACGAGGAGAACGAGCGTGTACCTCGTCCTCAGCCCAACGGCTGGCGCCCGGCCCGGGGTGATCGTGGTCGCGCTTCGCCGGCATCCTCAATGACAAGCTGCACGGGCTTCTACCGCTCGACGTTCACCGACGACGAGGGCACGACGCACGCCATCGCCACCACCCAGTTCGAGGCCACCGACGCCCGACGGGCCTTTCCGTGCTTCGACGAGCCCGACCGCAAGGCCGTGTTCTCGGTCACCCTGGACGTCCCCGCCGGGCTGGCGGCCTACTCCAACGGCCCGAGTCGTCGAAGAGTACTCCTCTCGGGGCGGGCATCCGACGGGTCCGCTTCGGCGACACCATCGCCATGTCGACCTATCTGGTGGCGTTCGTGGTGGGCCCGCTCGTCGCCACCGTCCCGTCGACGTGCGGGGCACGCCGGTGCGTATCGTCCACGTCCCGGGCAAAGGAGACCTCACCGCCTTCGCCCTCGAAGCCGCCGCCCACCCTCTGCGGTTCTTCGCGCGACTGGTTCGGCATCGAGTACCCGGCCGAGAAACTCGATCTCCTCGCCATCCCCGACTTCGCCTTCGGCGCCATGGAGAACCTGGGCTGCGTGACCTTCCGTGAGAGCCTTGCTCGTGGACCCCGCACGGGCGTCACGCGCTCGAGCTCGAACGGGTGGCCGACGTCATCTCGCACGAGATCGCCCACATGTGGTTCGGCGACCTCGTCACCATGCGGTGGTGGAACGGCATCTGGCTCAACGAGGCGTTCGCCACCTTGATGGAGCTGCTGTGCGTCGACCACTTCCGACCCCAATGGCAGCGCTGGGTGTCCTTCGGCATGGAGCGTGACGTGGCCATGGCCACCGACGCCCTTCACTCCACCCGGCCGGTCGAGTACCCGGTGGGCCCGCCCGAAGAAGCCCAGGGCATGTTCGACGTCCTCACTTACCAAAAAGGCGCCAGCGTGCTGCGCATGCTGGAGCGGTACCTGGGCGCCGATGCCTTTCGCGACGGCATCCGGCACTATCTCTCGGACCACAGCTTCGGCAACACCGAGACCGCCGATCTCTGGGACGCCATCGAAACGCGCGACCGGCGAGCCGGTGCAGCAGATCATGGACAGCTGGATCCTCCAAGGCGGGTTCCCGCTCATCACCGTGACCCAGGACGACGCGGCGGGCACCGTCACCCTCGCCCAAGAGGCGTTCTCCTTGACACCGTCGGTCGATGCAAGTGCCATCGGGGAGACCTGGCAGGTGCCGGTGCACATGCGAGGTGGCCTCAGCAGCGACGCCCCCACCAGCCGGATACTGCTCAACGGCGCCCACGTCACGGTGCCGGCCCCCGGTCCAGCCGGATCGCCGATCGTCGTGAATGCCGATGCGGTGGGCTACTACCGGGTTCGTTACGCGCCGGACAATCTGAGCGCGCTGGCCCAGGGCTTCCATGCGCTGGGCATCCTGGAGCGGTTCAACCTGCTCGGAGACACGTGGGCGTCGGTGGTGGCGGGCCGAAACGACATGGGTGCCTTCTTCACATTGGCGGAGGCGCTGGGCGACGAGGCAGAACCTGAGGTGTGGGCAGAGGTGACCGGACCGCTTTCGTTCCTCGACCGTGTCGTCGACGACGACGTCGCGCCCGTGCTGGCGCGCTACACACGGGCGTTGCTGCACCCCGTCTTCGATCGTCTCGGGTGGGATCCCAGCCCCGCCGACGGGGAACGCACGGCCACGCTTCGGGCCCAGGCCCTCATGGCATTAGGGACCGTCGGCGACGACGAGGACATCCGCGCCGAGGCGGCCCGCCGTCATCAAGACATGGTGTCGGGCGGCGCACGTGTCAATCCCGAGCTCCTCTCCGCCGTCGTCACCTTGGTGGCGGCCGGCGGCACCACCGAGCAGTACGACGCCTTCTTGGAGCGATACCGCAACCCCGACACGCCCCAGGACGAGGTCCGCTATCTGTATGCATTGAGCGCGTTTCCCGAGCCCGAGCTGGCGGAACGCACCTTTGCACTGGCCATGACCGAGGTGCGCACCCAGAACGCGCCGTTTCTGATCCAGATGCTGCTGGCCAGCCGTTCCCATGGTCCCGCCACGTGGCCAAAGGTGACCGCCCATTGGGACGAACTGTCGGCGCGACTACCGGCCAACATCTTTCCCCGCATGCTCGACGGCGCCAAGCTGTTGTGCCGCCAAGAGGAGCTCGCCGAAGACGTCCGCTCCTTTTTGGCGACTCACCCGGTGCCCTCGGGGCAACGGACCGTCGACCAGATCGTCGAGCGACTGGGGGTCAACGTGGCGTTTGCCACACGATTGCGGGCGGGCGTGCACGGTGCGTTGTCGAGCGCCATCGACCGCCTCGCCGGCACCTGAACGTCGCGCCCCGGAGGTCCGTCCGTGGACTTGGCGGTGGTGGCCATCACCTTCGGCCTCATCTTCGTGGCCGAGTTGCCCGACAAGACCATGATCGCCACGTTGGTGATGGCCAGCCGGCACCGCCCGCTGGCGGTGTGGGTGGGGACGGCCACCGCCTTCATCGTGCATGCCGGGCTAGCCGCCGGCGCCGGACGCCTGCTCTTGCTGCTGCCGCATCGAGCCGTCGAAGGTGTTGTCACCGCGCTCTTCACGGTGGGCGCCGCCTACCTGTTGCTGCGCAAGGAGGAGTCCGAGACCCAAGCCGGCGAGGAGCAGGCCGCCAAAGCCGAGCGCTTCCATCGCATCGCGGCGGGCGCCTTTGCGGTGATCTTCGTGGGGGAGTTCGGAGATCTTACGCAGATTTTGACGGCCAACCTGGCCGCCCACTACCGGCAACCGTGGTCGGTGTTCGTCGGCGCCGCCCTCGGCCTCATGTCCGTGTCCGCCTTAGGGGTCATCTCGGGACGGGCCCTGGTCCGAGTGCTCCCGCTGCACATCATCCGCAAAGCGGGCGGGTGCATCCTGGCCGCGTTCGCCATCTACAGCGCCGTGACGCTGGCGGGAGGATAAGACCGTGAACCATGCCGACATCGGCGACGAACTGCTCGCCATCGCACGCCAGACCCGGGGCTTCATGCCCGAGGATGAAGGCCGGGCGCTCTATGACGCCGCCTATCGGGCCGCCACCGGTGGCCCGGCGGCCAAAACGCTGGTCGAGATCGGCGCCTGGTGTGGGAAGTCGACGGTGTACCTGGGGGCCGCCGCCCAAGCCACCGGCGCCGTGCTCTTCAGCATCGACCACCATCACGGTTCCGAGGAGAACCAAGCCGGGTGGACACACCACGATCTCGAGGTCGTCGACCGGGCCACCGGACGCATCGACACCCTGCCGTTTTGGCGGCGCACCGTAGACGGTGCCGGGCTGCAGTCCAGCGTGGTGGGGATGGTCGGCGACTCCTCCACCATCGCCTCACGGTGGGGCACGCCACTGGACTTTTGCTTCATCGACGGCGGTCACGGCGAAGAACCGGCCTGGGCCGACTTCCGGGGCTGGGCGCCGCACGTGGCGGTGGGCGGCTGGCTCGCCGTCCACGACGTCTTCCCCGACCCCGCCGACGGCGGGCGTCCCCCCTACGAGCTGTGGACGACCGCCTTGGCGTCAGGCGAGTTCATCGAGGACGGCGAGTGCGGATCGCTGCGAATCCTCAGGCGCGTGGCGCCGGCCGCCGAGGTTCGGTGAGGTCGAGGTCATCGGGAAGCGACTCGCCTCGAAACAGGCCGGCGGCGGGGGTGGTGTCCGACAGGGCGTCAGCGGCGAGCACGATGGCGGCGGCGGTATAGGTCGTTCGTTCGCCGAAGGGGAAGGTGTCCTGCTCGGGATACACGATCCCCGTCCAGTACGAGCCGTCGGGACAACGGTGGGCCTGGGCCCACGTCAGCAGCGCCTTGGCCTCGTCACGCCGGCCCACGGCATCGAGGGCGAGGGCGCACTCGGCCGTCTCCGCGGCGGTGACCCACGGCCCGGTGGACACGCAGCGCACGCCCAGGCCCTCCATCACGAAGGCGTCCCACCACTCGTCGATGCGAGCCGCAGCGGCGTCGTCGAACAGGGCCCCGGAGAGCACCGGGTAGTACCAGTCCATGGCGAACTCGTACTTGGGCTCAAAGACCTGGGGTAGATGCGCGATGGCGTGCGCCAGGCGGCCGCCGGCGAGCTCCCAATCGGGACGCTCTTGGCCGAGGGCACCCGCACAGGCCAACCCGCAACGAAGGGCGTGATAGATCGACGATGATCCGGTCAAAAGCGGGTAGCGCCCCGGGCGACCATCGGGGTCGACGCACCACAAAATGGCACCGTGGTCTCGCTGCCAGCGCAGCACGAAGGCGAGGGCACGGTCGACCATCGGCCACATCTCTTGGAGGACCGAGATGTCGCCGGTGATCCGGTAGTGGTGCCAGGCGCCGGTGGCCACATAGGCGCACACGTTGGTGTCCAGCCGTGGGTCTTTGACGCCGCTGGCCGAGACGTAATAGTTGAACCACGAACCGTCGGGGAGCTGGGTGTCGGCCAGCCACTGGTAACCGGCCCGCGCCTCGGCCGCGAAGCCGGCGGTAGAGAGGGCCATGGCCGCCTCCACGTGGTTCCAAGGGTCGCAGTGACCCCCGTCGAACCACGGGATCATCCCGTCGGGCCGCTGCACCTCGACGATGGAAGCCGCCGTGGCCAGCACCTCCTCCGCGCTGAGCACGCCGGGGACTTCAGGGACGGCGAGGAGATCTGAGGCGTTTCCCACCACGGGGGCTCCGGCCACGGCAGAGGTGGGCACGATGGGATTCGGTTGTGGTCATGCCGGCTTCTCCAGATAGACGACGAGGCTCTTGCCCATCACGGGATTAAGGAGACGCTCTGCGGTGCGGGTGGGAAAGGGGCGCGCCACGATGTCCCACACCAGAAGACGGTGGTAGGCGCGCACGGCCGGATGGTCATCGCGTCGGGGACCCACGAAGCACTTCAGCCACCAGTACGGGGAGTGCAGGGCGTGGGCGTGGTGATGGGCAAACGGGCGCAGGCCGACGCGGCGCAGCCGCTCCACCAAGGTGCCCCGGCGGTAGATGCGGACATGGCCACCGGGGACGTCGTGGTACTCCGATGACAGGGCCCAGTTCACGACCTCGGGGCCAAAGCGCGGCACGGTGACCGCCATGGTCCCCCCCGGGCGCAGGACCCGGGCCAGCTCGGCCATGGCGTCGGTGTCATCGGGAATGTGCTCGAGCACCTCGGCGGCGATGACGCGGTCGAAGCTCCCGTCCGCGAAGGGAAGATGCAGCGCGTCGCCTTGCACCACGCCTGCCTCGTCGTCGGCACGCACCTCGCCGGCGTCGACCATCGCACCCATGGTGTTGCGCACCTGAGACACCTCGGCGGCCTGCGCATCGAGGGCAACGACCCGGGCCCCGAGGCGAAACGCCTCGAAGGCATGACGCCCGCCACCGCAGCCGAGATCGAGCAGGCGCTCACCACGCTGCACACCGAGGCGCCCGTAGTCGACGGTCAGCACGATCCACCGGCCCGAGCGCGGCGATGCTCCTCCATCAGAATCTGGTAGTGCTCGGCGGTGCCCCGGGCCGTGGCCTCCCAGGTGAAACGTCCGAGCACGCGGTGGCGGCCCCCCTGCCCGAGGCGCCGAGCCAGGTCGGGGTCGTCGAAGACGCGCCGGATACCGGTGGCGAGCGCCTCAGGGTCATCGGGGGCCACCAGCAGCCCGGTGTGTCCGTCCTCCCCCACCACTTCGGGCAGGGCCCCGCCGGTGGTGGCCACCAGCGGCACGCCGCACGCCATCGCCTCGATGGCCGGCAACGAGAAGCCCTCGTACAAGGAGGGAACCACGGCCACCTCGGCCTCGGCGTAATTGACGGCCAGCTCATCATCGGAGATACCGCTCACACAGCGCACCACCGATTCCAGGCCCAGCCGCTCGATGGCCTTGGCCACCCGACCCCCCGGACGCGGCCGGCCTATGACGACGAGCTCGACGTCGCGCTCGGTGCGCAATTTGGCGAGCGCTTCGAGAAGCGGGACCAAGACCCTTCATGGGGACGTCACTCGAAGACGTCACCATGATCCGTCCCGGTACACGCGGGTGCTCGGGGCGGGGTCGGAACACGGTGTGGTCCACGCCCACGGGCACCACGTGCATACGGTTGGACATCCACGCCCATCTGGGCGGCGATGTCGTTCTTGGAGGACTCCGACACGGTGACGATGCGGGGCAGGCGCCGGGCCACCTGCATCTGCATGCGCAGGAATCCGAACCACCGCCGCTGGGTGAGGCGGCGATAGGCGTTCTCGGCGTGCGAGAGGGCGAGCTGGCGGTCGACGGTGATGGGGTGATGCAGCGTGGTGAGCAGGGGCCAGCCGTCGTCCATCATGCCGAGCAGGCCCGACGGCCGAGGCACTGGTTGTCGTGCACGAGGTCGAAGTCCTGGCGCCGGCCGGCCAGGAGCCGGCGGGCCCGCAGCGAGAAGGCCCGGGGCTCGGGGAACCCGGCCGTGCACATCACCCCGAATTCGAGCCAGTCGATCGAGGAGTGGAACTCGCGGGGATGCGGGACCCGGAAGGGGTCGGGATCCCGGTACAGGTCGAGCCCGGGGACCGGGGTGAACCCCACGCCGTCGTCGAGCTCCGGCCAGGGCTGGCCGGCGAGCACCTCGACGGAATGACCGAGGTTGACCAGCTCACGAGCCAAGTGGCGGGTGTAGACGCCTTGGCCCCCACAGCTGGGGTTTCCCCGGTATACGAGATAGGCGATCCGAAGCCCGCCGGGCTCCGGGGCGCGGCCGGGCGTGGCGGGTGGCACGGAGATATGGCGTGCTGCGCTCCCAGGATGGCCGGATCTCCGCCCAGCGCTGCTACGGGCTTTTAGGCACGCGCCGCGCCCAGCGTGGGAAATCATGGCGGATCAGCCTCCCCGGAATCGTGTCCGGGCGCAAACGACCCTGCGTCGCGACGGCGGCACTCCGGGTCAAAAAGTGCTGGACAACCAGCCCTGAACCACTACATTTGCTTTACGCACTGCTCGCTCGAGGAGCGCCAGAGCATGGCCGATCGAGATCCTGCACCTGTCCAGCGTCGTCAAGGGCGCGCTCGGTGGACAAGGACGGGGACCGTCTCGGACGGGTCGAGGACCTCATCGCCCATGTGCAAGATGCCCCCCATCCGCCCGTGACCGGGCTCGTGGTCCGCATCGGACAGCGGCGACTGTTCGTCCCCATCGACCGCATCCCCGACATTCGCGCCGGGCGGGTCGAACTGGTCGGCGAGACCGTGAGACTGCAGCGCTTCGAACGGCGTCCCGGAGAGGTCCTGCTGGCCACCGATTTACTGGCTCGCCATCTGATCAACCTCCAGCGGTGCCCGGCTCATCCGGGCCAACGAGATCGAGTTGGCCCGGATCGACGGGCGCTGGGAGGTCGTGGCCGTCGACCCGAGCCCACGCGTGGCTCTGCGACGGCTCCTGCCGCGCCGGTTGGCCGGGCATGCCGGCGGGCACCATCATCGACTGGGCGGAGATCGAGCCCTTCGTGGCCCACGTGCCCACGGCCCGCCTGCGCATCCCGTACCGCAAGCTCGGTCGCCTGCATCCCGCCCAGATCGCCGACTTGGTCGAAGCGGCGTCGCACGAAGAAGGCGAAGAGATCATCAAGGCCGTCGGCCAGGACCGCGAGCTCGAGGCCGATGTCTTCGAGGAGCTCGACGAGGAGCACCAGCTCGAGTTCATCCACTCGAGGTCCGATTCCGAAGCAGCCCAACTGCTGGCCACCATGGCCGCCGACGACGCCGCTGACTTGATCATCGAGCTCGAACAGGACCGCCGCCTGCCCGTGCTGCAGCTCATGCCCACCAACAAGCAACGCAAGATCCGCACGCTGCTGAGCTACAACCCCGAGACCGCCGGCGGGCTGATGAGCCCGGACTTCTTGTGTGTGGCCGAGACCGATGCCGGTGCGCAACGTCCTCGACGCCATCCGCCTTTCGCAGGCACCCCCCGAGGTCCTGTCATCGGTGTTCGCATGCGACAGCGACGGCCGTGTCACCGGGACGGCCTCGGTGGTACGGCTGGTGCAAGCCAATCCTTCGGCCCCGTTCTCGGCGGTCATGCGGCCGGAATCTCCTCACGTCCATCCCGATTGGGACATTCATTCCGTGGTGCGAAAGATGTCGGACTTCAATTTGACCGTGGCCCCGGTGATGGATGACGACCATCACATGATCGGGGTCATCACCGTCGACGATGTCATCGAGACCCTGCTGCCCGCCGGATGGCGACGTGATTTCGGCATGACGGCAGCCGAGGAATGACGACTCTCGGCTGAGCCGCTAACATCGCCACACAACCAGCC
Organism: uncultured Acidimicrobiaceae bacterium; assembly: GCA_963793645.1. Classification (GTDB taxonomy): domain Bacteria; phylum Actinomycetota; class Acidimicrobiia; order Acidimicrobiales; family UBA8190; genus CAWCAW01. The sequence goes on from CAWCAW010000007.1 coordinate 243,570, forward strand.
GCACCTCTCCTACGAGGACAGGACTGGTGCGCTCGGCCCTCGGTCGCAGCGAGCCCGGAGACCCACCGGGCGTCACCACTCCCCGGGGTCGGCTGCCGAGGGTGAGATCGAGGAGCAGCGCTGCACGCCAAACGTTGGTCATTTCGACCATCGACGCGCGCACGTCGCGGACAGGCAGTGGCACCGCCGAGCTGGTGACGGAGGGCTGACTGGGTTCGGCGGCGCGCGCTACCACGCATGCCTACGACGCCGACACCGTCGGGAGGTCCCATGGCCGAAGAGGCCCCGCACACCGAGAGGCTGACCGCTGTGCTCGATGATGCGCACCTGGGCGACATCAGGGGCGCCTGGGGCACGATCAAGCAGCACGACGAATCGCCGCGCCGCTCATGGGGGGCGCGCCTGCTGACCCTGGCCGCCATCATCGGGCCCGGGCTCATCGTCATGGTGGGAGACAACGACGCCGGCGGTGTGGCCACCTACGCCCAAGCCGGACAGAATTTCGGCTTCTCGTTGTTGTGGACCTTGCCTCTGCTCATCCCGGTGCTCATCGTGAACCAGGAGATGGTGGTGCGCCTCGGGGCCGTCACCGGCGTGGGGCATGCCCGCTTGATCAACGAGCGCTTCGGGAAGTTCTGGGGGGCCTTTTCGGTCGGGGACCTGTTCATCTTGAACTTCCTCACCATCGTCACCGAGTTCATCGGCGTGAGCCTGGCCCTGGGCTATTTCGGGGTGAGCTCCTACATCTCGGTCCCGTTGGCCGCCGTGGGCCTGGTGGCCATGACGGCCACCGGAAGCTTCCGGCGCTGGGAGCGATTCATGTTCGTCTTCATCGTGGCCAACTTCTTGGCTATTCCCCTGGCCATCTTCGCCCACCCCCATGCGGCCCGAGTGGCGCGCGGGTTCTTCTTGCCCGGGGTGCGCGGAGGATTCAGCTCTACCTCGGTGCTTTTGATCATCGCCATCGTGGGCACGACGGTCGCACCGTGGCAGCTCTTCTTCCAGCAGTCGAACATCATCGACAAACGCATCACGCCGCGGTGGCTGAACTACGAACGCGTGGACACCGTGCTGGGCTCGTTCGTCACCGTGCTCGCCGCCAGCCTTCTGGTCATCACCGCGGCGGCGGCCTTTTCGGAAACCAAGTTGGCAGGGAACTTCGGCAACGCCCTGGGGGTCGCGCACGGACTCGAGCACTACTTGGGCCACTCGACCGGAACGCTGTTCTCCATCGTTCTGCTCAATGCGTCGATCATCGGTGCCGCGGCGGTCACCTTGGCCACGTCCTACGCCTTCGGAGACGTCTTCGGAGCGCACCATTCTCTGAACCGCCGCCCCAGCGAAGCCAAGTTCTTCTACGCCACCTTCACCGCCATGGTGGCCGCGGCGGCGGGCATCGTGCTCATCCCCGGCGCTCCACTCGGGTTGATCACCACCAGCGTGCAAGCCTTGGCCGGCGTGCTCCTGCCCAGCGCCACGGTCTTCCTGGTGCTGTTGTGCAACGACAAAGCCGTACTCGGGCCGTGGGTGAACCGGCCGTGGCTCAATGTCGTCGCCGTCGCCATCGTCTCGATACTGCTCGTCTTGTCGCTCATCCTCATGACCACCACCGTCTTCCCGCACATCGACGTGGCCAAGGTCTTGGCCGTGTTGGGCGTGGTGTTGGTGGTGAGCCTGTCGGTGGCCGGGGTCTTCTACGCCCGGGCTCTGTCGCGACGCCCCGCACCCGAGGGCCCCGCCCCCAAGCGCGAGACGTGGCGCATGCCCCCGCTGGCGTTGCTCGAGCGCCCGGTGTGGTCCCGAGGCCGGCGAGGGGCCATGCTGCTCCTGCGTGGTTACCTGGTGTTGTCGGTCATCTTGCTGTTCGTCAAGGCCGTACAACTCGGGACGCACTGATAGGCCGCGGTGGTTCAGGACTGGGCGTCGCGGTACGTTCGTCGACATGGACCTCGCCTATCCGCCTGACGCCGAGTCCTTCCGCCTCGAGATCCGGGCCTGGCTGGCCGCGCACCTTCCGGCCGGGTGGGGCGAGCCGGACTTCACCTTGACCGACGCCCAGCGCAAGACCTTCAGCGCACAGTGGGTGGACACCTTGCGACAAGGAGGATGGATCTGCGCGTCGTGGCCCCAGGAATACGGCGGCAAAGGACTGTCACTGCTCGAGCAGGTGGTGCTCAGCGAGGAGTTCGCCCGCGTGGGAGCACCCATGCGCGCCGACTTCTTCGGTGACACGTTGGTCGGGCCCACCATCTTGCAGTGGGGCACCGACGAGCAAAAACGCGAGTTCATCCCCAAGATCCTCAACGGCACCATTTCGTGGTGCCAGGGGTTTTCCGAACCCGACTCGGGAAGTGACCTGGCGTCGCTCAAGACCAGGGCCGAGCTCGACGGTGACGAGTGGGTCATCAACGGCCAGAAGGTGTGGACCACCCAAGCGCAATACGCCGATTACATCTTTCTTTTGGCCCGCACCGACCCCGACGTCGACAAGCATCAGGGCATCTCTTACCTTCTCGTCCCCATGCACCAGCCCGGCGTCGAACCGCGCCCGATCGAACAGATCGATGGGTCGGCCGAGTTCAACGAGGTCTTCTTCACCAACGTCCGCTGTCCCAAGGACAACGTGGTGGGAGGGGTGAACAACGGGTGGAAAGTGGCCATGACGACGTTGGGGTTCGAACGCGGATCCTCGGCCACCACCAGCCACCGCCGCTTTGCCAAGGAGCTCGACGGCATCATCGCCGAAGCCCGCCGGCGTGGTCGTGACCGTGACGCCTCCGTTCGCCAAGACCTCGCCCGCGCCTGGTCCAAGGTGAAGATCATGGAGATCAACGGGTATCGCACCCTGACCGATGCCCTCAACGGCACTCGCCACGCCGCCGCTTTGGGCGCCACCAACAAGATGTTCTGGTCCGAGTTCCACCGCGACACGATGTCCCTCGCCATCGACATCCTCGGCATGGAAGGACAAGTGTTGACCGGAGACCAAACCGACGCCGGGGCGCCCGACGACAGCGACCTCGAGGGGCCGCTGGCTCGACGGGGTCGGCCCAGCTATCCGGTCAGCAAACTGCAAGCGTCGTTCTTCTTCTCGCGCTCCGAGACCATTTGGGGAGGGACGGCGGAGATCCAGCGCAACATCGTGGGCGAGCGGGTGCTCGGCCTACCCAAAGAGCCCAAGGCCGTCTCGGCCTGAGCGCCGACGTCCGTATCAGCCTGCACCGACTCAGGCAGCACCGAGCTCGGTAGCCGACGCGGCATCTGGCACGGCCGGAGCGGACTCGGCGCGCTGGTGATCACGTCGATGCCGTCGCAACGTCACCGCCGAAGCCACCACGGTGGCTACTCCGCCGATGGCGAGTGCCACCCGAGGACTGCTCACCTGCGAGATCCACCCCACCAGGGGACTGCCGATGGGGGTAGTGCCCAAGAAGGCGATGGCGTAGAGCGCCATGACTCGTCCTCGCATGGACGGATCGGCGCGTAGCTGCAGCGTCGAGTTGGCCGTGGCGATGAAGGCAATCGACGCCGCCCCCATGGGAAAGATCACCACCAGCGCAATGGGCAACGTCGGCGCCGCCGCCAAGGTCAAGATCAAGGCGCCGAAGACCATGCCGACGAGCGTCAGGCGGTGGATGTCGGGTTTGCTGCGCGTGGCTACCACCAAACCGCCGATCACAGCTCCACCGCCCATGAGCGAGGTCAGCGCCGAGTAGACGCCGGCTCCACCGTGAAACGTGAACTTGGCCAACAGGGCCAACACGACCTGGAAGTTGTAGGCCAGCGTTCCCACTACGGCCACCAGCAAGAGCGGGTCGCGCAGCCCGGGCGTGCTCCACACATGGCGAAATCCGGCGCGTAGCTGGCCGCGAGCACGCGGCACGGGCGTGGAGCGGTGCAACTCGCTGCTGTGCATGAGCGAGAGGCCGATGATCACGGCCAGGTACGAGGCGGCGTTGACTTCGAAGCACACCGCCAAGCCGACGAAGGCGATGAGCACGCCGCCGATGGCGGGACCGATGACGCGAGCCGAGTTCATCACCACGCTGTTGAGGCTCACGGCGTTGGGAAGGTCGTCGCGATCGACCATCTCGAGCACGAAGGTCTGCCGGGCCGGGTTGTCGACGAGGTTCACGAAGCCGAGGAAACCCGCCAACATGAACACCTCCCACAGATGCACGACGTGCAAGGCGGTGAGGAGGCCGAGCACCAGGGCAAGTACGCCGGCGACGCTTTGGGTGACATACAAGACGCTGCGCTTGTTGAGGCGATCAGCGATCAAGCCACCCCACGTGCCGAGCAATAGCATGGGGAGGAACTGCAACGCGGTGACCAAACCGAGGTCGATCCCCGATCGGCCCGCCGGGGCCAGCTTGAGCACCAGCCAAGCTTGGGCGACGGTCTGCATCCAGGTGCCACTGACGGAAATGATCTGGGCGGTGAAATAGAGCCGGTAGTTGCGGACGTGTAAGGACCGGAAGGTATCCCCCGCCACTCGGCGGACGCGCGTCACGGCGTTTCGACCAGTTGCTCGAGCAGCCCCACCAGATGATCGAGCAGCTCGCGTTCGTCAGGCGACAGCTGCAACAGACGCCGCACGAGATACGCGTTGCGCAACGAGCGGTTGCGCTGCATGGTCCGTCGCCCTTCGGCGGTGATGGCCACTCGGGCCACTCGTCGATCGCCGGCGTCACCCAGGCGGCTCACCAGACCCTGGCTCTGGAGGCCGTCGACCAGTCGGGTCATCGAGGGCGGCTGCACCTGCTCGTGGGCGGCCAGCTCCCCGATGGTGGGCGTACCGAAGCGTTCCACGCTGGCCAGGGCCGAGACCTGGGACGGGGTCAGGCCGCCGACCACCTGCTGGCGTATGCGCCGATTGAGGCGGGTGACGGCGATGCGGAGGCGGGCGGCCAGCTCGGCCTCGGTTCCTGGCGCCGGGGCGCCGGTGGCCGTGTCGGCCGGGGAGGCGGTGGCCGGGGAGGCGGTGGCCGGGGAGGCGGTGGCCGGGGTGGCGGTGGCCAGGGTGGCGGTGGCCGGGGTGGCGGGGGTGGCGCTCTTCATCGTTCTCTATTCTAATTAGTTTTGCTAACAAATCGCGTGGTCGATGCGATGACGGCCCGTAGCATGAGGCCGTGCTCCCCGACTACGCCGAGTTCGACCAGGCCATCGGCCTCGACTGGTACCGACTCGACCCCAACTTGTCCCAGCTGCTCGACCGCCATCTCCTCGACGCCGACGAGCGGGCCTTTGCCGAGGAGCACGTGGCCCGTTTCGGCGAACTCGTGGGCACAGTCATCGGGCCTCGGGCCGAAGAGACCGACAAACACGGACCGGTCCTGCAACGCTTCGACCGCTAGGGCACCGAGGTCGACGACGTCGTGCACCACGCCACCTGGACCGACACCAAGGCCGACTTGGTACGCAACGGCTTCACCAGCCTCGAGACGTATGCCGGGCGCCCGGTGCCCGCCGTGGTCACGGCGTCGGTTGCCTACCTGGTGTGTCAGGCCGAAACAGCCATCTACTGCGGGCTGGGCATGACCTCAGGAGCCGCCGACGTCGTGGAACGCTACGCCCCGCCCGAAGTGCGCGCCGATCTGTTGGACAGGCTGCGCAGCGTCGACCCCGAGCGCGCCTGGGAAGGCGGCATGTTCCTGACCGAGCGCCAGGGAGGAAGCGACGTCGGGGCCAACACCACCCAGGCGGTGCAAGACGGCGACGAGTGGCTCCTTTTCGGCGACAAGCACTTCTGCTCCAACGTCGACGCCGAGGTGTTCATCGTCCTCGCCCGTCCCGACGGCGCGCCAGGAGGAAGCCGCGGCCTCGCCACGTTCATCGTGCCGCGCCTGGCCCCCGACGGGACCGCCAACGGGTTCACCATCAAGCGCCTCAAGCCCAAGCTCGGCACCGTGGGGGTGCCGACCGCCGAAGTCGTCCTCGACGGCGCCCGGGCCTGGCTGGCGAGCGGTGCACTGGGCACCGACGCGGCGGGGAACAACGCGGCGGCCATCAACGCCACGGGCTCGCCCGAGAACGGCCAGCCCGCACGCGACGGCCGCGGCCTCAACCGGATGATGGAGATGGTCAACGGCAGCCGCTTCGGCGTGGCGCTCATGGGGCTCGGCATCCACCGGCGTAGTTTCCTCGAAGCGGCCATCTATGCGGCGCGCCGGACGCAGTTCGGCAACCGGATCGATACCTATCCATTGGTGCGCGAGACGCTCGTGGACATGGTCGTCGACCTCGAGGCGGGCATGGCCGCCACGTACGAATGCGCGGCGGCGGCGCGCCACGCTCCCGATGCCGAGTCGGGCCGACTCGTGCGGCGCATCCTCATCCCTCTGGCCAAGATGCGCTGCACCCGTATGGCCGTACAGGCGGCGTCCCAAGCCTTCGAAGTCTTCGGTGGCAACGGGTACATGGAGGACTGGCCCATGGCCCGCCAGCTGCGCGACGCCCAGTGCCACACCATCTGGGAGGGCACCGAGAACATCTTGTGCCTCGACGTCCGGCGGGCCATACGGGCCGAGCAGGCCCACCTGGCCTTGTTCGCCCGGATCGAACGCGCCCTCGACTCCGCGTCGGGCGCCAATGTCTTGGCTGGCACCGTCGACATCGTCGTCGACGTCGCTGGCCGACGCCCGCGGCTGCGGTCGACTACCTGGGCACCGCCCCCGACGACATGGGGCTGCTGCACAGCCGCCGGCTAGCCGAGTTGCTGGCCGAGGTGACCGAGGGGGCGCTGCTGGTCGAGGAGGCGGCCTGGGCCCTGGCCCAAAGCGGCGACGCCCGCAAGGCGGCCGTCGCTCGCCGGTTCGTGAGCCGTCATCTGGCCACGCCGCCCGCCCGGGGCATCACCGACCCCGACCGGACTGTGCTCGACCTCTTCGAGCCGATCGTCCGCTACGGAGCGATCGAAGCCCGCGAGCTCATCACCACTTAGGGACGTAGCCCCCCTGGCCGAGCGAGGCGCTCTCGAAGGGATCGGCGGACTCGTCGACCCCGCCGGTCACCTCGGTGATCCAGTCGAGACGGCTTCGCAGGATGCGCTCGACGCCACCTTGCAAGGTGGCCGACGAGATGGCGCACGAACTGCACGCCCCTTGCAACTGCACCTCGACGGTGCCGGCATCGACATCGAAGGCGACGAGCCCCAAATCGCCGCCGTCAGCCTGGACCGACGGGCGCATGAGGTCGATCAGCGACCGCAGCTCTTGTTCACGCTCGGCGCGTTCCTCGTCGGTGAGCGATGGCACCCCTCCATTGTGCCGTGACTGGCGCCCCTGTCAGGTCAGAGGGTCCGGAGGCGCCGAGTTGGGGCGCTATCGGGACTCTTCGGCGGCGCCCCCACATCAGTGGCCCGGTTAGCATGCGGCGTGCCTTCAGACGTGGTGGCGCCCCAATCCACCAGGGGGGTCACGCGAGAGCCAGGGCTCGGGCTGATCCTCCCCACCTTCCCCCAACGCCATGCTCCCTTGCCCACGGCGGACGAGCTCGCCACGTTGTGCCGAGGCGCTGAGGACGCCGGGGCTACGGCGCTGTGGGCGTGCGATCACCTCTACTGGCACTCCCCGACCCTCGAGTGCATGTCCACCGTCGCCCTGGCCGCCCTGTCGACACGTAGCGCCCTGGTGGGGCCGTGCGTCTTGCAGCTCCCGCTGCGAGGCGCGCCCGAGGTGGCCAAGCAGGCGGCGTCGCTACAGCATCTGTCGGGCGGACGGGTCGTGCTCGGCGTAGGAGTGGGGAGCCACGCCGGAGAGTACGAGGCGGCCGGAGTCCCCTTTTCGGAGCGCGGTCGACGGCTCGACGAGTCCATCGACGAGCTCCGGCGTGCCTGGGGCCAGGACCCCCGAACCTCGGACGACACCCATCGCTACCGTCAGCTCCCCATCGGCAAGGCCGTGCCGATATGGGTAGGGGGGTCCAGCGAAGCGGCATTGCGTCGCGCCGCGCTCAGAGCTGACGGCTGGATCCCGTTGTTCTTGAACCCTGACGAGTACTCGGCGGCCATGGCCCGTCTCGACAAAGAGGCCGAGCGAGCGGCCCGGGACCCCCGCCAGATCGACCGCGCCCTGGCGGTGTTCGTGGCCGTCGGCGACCAAGGTCGCGCCGAAGACGGCCTGCAATGGATGTCCTCGCTCTATGGACTGCCGGCGCGAGCCTTCGCCCGTCATCTGGTGAGCGGCGAAGCCCGGAGCTGCGCGGCAACGTTGCTGCGCTACTTCGAAGCCGGAGCCCGCCATCTCGCCGTCTTCGTCACCGATGACGACCCCTTGGTACAGTTCGAGGAATTGGCCGGTGAGGTCGCCGACCTGCTCACGACGTTGAAATGAGGTCGAAGTGAGCCAAGTGGTGAGCGTCGTCGGCGCCGCAATGACGGCCCTCGAACGGCGAGACCTCGGGCCCGAAGCGCTGGCTCATCAAGCGGTGACCGAGGCGCTGGCCGATGCCGGCCTCAGTTCGGGCGAGGTGGGGATGGTCATCGCCGCCAACGCGCTGGGCGGCCGCCTCCTTGACCAGGGATGCATCCGTGCGCAGTCGTGGCTGCGGGGTATCGATCTTGGTTCGGCCGGTGTCGTCAATGTCGACAACTCGTGCGCCGGCGGGTCCTCGGCGCTGCACCTCGGGGTCATGGCCGCGGTGGCCGGACAATCGCCGGTACTCGTAGTCGGGGTCGAGAAGATGTGGACCGGCGACCGGCTCGCCACCTTGGCCGGTATCGAGGACGGTCTCCCCGCCGATGAGCGAGAAGCCCTGCGGGCCTCGTTGGCCAATGACTCGGGCAGTGTCCTCATGGGGCTCAACGCCAAGTGGGTGAGCCACCAGGTCGAGGCGCGCGACACCACCCTCGATCAGATCGCCTCGGCGGCGGTGAAGGCGCGCCGATTCGGCTCGCTCAACCCCTGCGCCCAGTTCCGTACGCCGGTGACCATCGAGGAGGTGCTCACTTCGGCGCCCGTGGTGGGCGGGTTGACCAGGTTGATGTGCTCGTCGTTCACCGACGGTGCCGCTGCCGTTGTCCTCGCCGCCGGCACCAGCCCCGGCCCGCCGCGGGTGCGAGCCAGCGTGCTGCGCTCGGGCAACGGTGACCTCGATTACCACGACCGTCTTCGAGACGCCGCCGAGCAGGCCTGGAAGCAAGCCGGCGTCGGCCCGGGCGACATCGATGTCGTCGAGATCCACGACGCCACCAGTGCCGAGGAGCTTTATGCGCTCGAGAGCCTGGGCTTCTTTGCACCAGGCGAGGCGGGCGCGGCGACCTTGGCCGGCGACACCTTCCTGGGCGGAAACGGCGTCTGCGTCAACTCGAGCGGCGGCCTGGTGGCCAGAGGCCACCCCCTCGGGGCCACCGGCATCTGCCAGGTGGTCGAGCTCGTCCACCAACTGCGGGGCCGAGCCGGGGCCCGCCAGGTGCCCAATGCTCGCTTGGGAGCCGCCGTCAACACCGGCGGCATTATCGGCGGCGACACCGCGTCGGCCGTGATGCACATCCTCGAAAGGACCTGATGTGACGGGTGCGGTCATCACGGGCTGGGGTATCGCCGTCCCCGACAAGGTCGTCACCAACGAGGACCTGTCGGCCCGCCTCGATACCAGTGACGCTTGGATCACCGAGCGCACCGGCATCAAAGAACGCCGCATCGGCGGCACCACATCCGAACTGGCCATCGCGGCGGGCGCCCAGGCCCTCGAACGGGCCGGGTTACGCGGTGAGGACATCGACCTCCTTGTACTTTCCACCACCACCGCCGATGCCATCGTGCCGGGCACGTCGGCCACCGTTCAAAACGCACTTGGCACCACCGGCGGGGCCTTCGACGTCAACGCGGCGTGCTCGGGTTTCGTCTACGGCCTCGTCGTCGCCCACGGCATGGTGATGGCCGGCTCCAAGCGAGTGCTGCTCATTGGCAGCGAGACGCTGTCGCGCATCACCGACTGGGACGACCGTTCCATCGCCGTACTCGTCGGTGACGGCGCTGGGGCGGTGGTCCTGGAGGCCACCGACGGCCCCGGCCAGCTCCTGGCCTGGGATCTAGGCGCCAACGGGTCGCTGCGACATCTCCTCAAGTGCGACCACGGCGGCTATCTGTACATGAACGGCAAAGAGATCTTTCGCCACGCCGTCCATGCCGTCGTGCAGTCCTCTCTGGCCGCTTTGGAGCGAGCCGGGCTGACGCCGTCCGATGTCGAGCTGTTCGTGCCCCACCAGGCCAACGCCCGCATCATCAGTGCGGCGGCGGGCCGCCTGGGCATCGCCGAGGAGCGGTGTGTGGTCACCATCGACCGCTACGGGAACACCTCGGCTGCCTCGATCCCGTTGGCCCTGGCCGACGCCTTGGAGACAGGCCGCCTGCAGCCCGGTGCCCTGGTCCTGCTGTCGGGATTCGGCGGCGGGATGACCTGGGCCAGTGCCGTGCTGCGGTGGGGAGGGTGAGCACCAACGGCAACGCCACGGACCCCCGACCCGTCCTGGTGATGCTGGCGGCCGGTATGGCCACCCGTTACGGCGGGGGCTGCAAACCCCTGGCACCGGTCGGGTTTCACGGTGAGGCCGTCATCGATCTGACCGCCGGCGACGCCAGGGCGGCCGGTTTCGGCGAAATCGTGGTGATCGTCGGTCCGCAATCGAGCCCCGCCATCACGTATCACCTGCAGCGGTCGTGGCCGGCGTCGGTGAAGGTGTCCACCGCCGAGCAGCCCGTCCCCCTCGGTACCGCCCACGCGGTGCTGTGTGCGCGGAGGAACATCGGCGATCGACCCTTCGCCGTGGTCAACGGCGACGACGTCTACGGCGTACCCGCCTTGCGCCTTCTGGCGGACCACCTCGCCCTCGACTCGGCGGTACACGCCAATGTGGCCTTCGCACTGCGCGACACCATCGTCACCAGGGACACCGTGACGCGAGGCACCTGCCAGGTGGACAGCGAAGGCAACCTGGCCGCCATGGTCGAGCGCAAGAAGGTGCATCTGCTCGACGACGGTCGCTATGTGTCCGACGACGGGCTCGAACCCGCCGAGCTGGCCGGGGACACGCCCGTGTCCATGAACCTGTGGGGACTGCGGCCGAGCATCTGGCCCGTCCTGGTGGACGCCGTGACGACCATGCACCCCACCGTGGGCGCCGACGGATCGGTGCCCGATCGAGACTCCGTCGACGCCTCGAAGGAAGTGCTCTTGCCTGAAGTGGTCAACGACATGACCCGGGCGGGACACCAGGTGGCCGTCTTGGCCGGCCCGGGCCGGTGCATCGGCGTCACCCACCTCGACGACCTGCCGGTGGTGTGCGCCTTGCTGGCGCAGATGGTGGCCGAAGGCGAGCGCCCCGAAAACCCCTGGCCGCAGGACCGGGCTTGACGCCGTCCCACCCAGCCACCGCTTCCTCGCCTCCGCCCAAGGTGGTCCTTCTCCCCCACCCGCGTTCACTCGAGATGGACCCGGCCGGTGGGTGGGTGGCCGATACGCCGCCCCAAGAACGCGTCGACTCGACCATCGCGCCGCAGGGCTATCACCTCGACATCGGGGTGTCCGGCGTGGTGCTGGCCGCCTCCGACCAAGCCGGCTTCCGTCATGGACATGCCACCTTGGCCCAACTGCGCCACGCGGCCAACACCCCCGCCGGCGCCCCGGCGGGCGCTCTGGCGGTCTGTCGCATCGACGACTGGCCTGATTACCCGGTGCGCGGCGTGATGCTCGACGTGTCGCGCGACAAGGTCCCGACCCTCGACACGCTCCTCGCCCTCGTGCAAGAGCTGGCGTCGTGGAAGATCAACCAGCTCCAGCTGTACACCGAACACACCTTTGCGTACGCCGGCCACGAGGAGGTGTGGGCGGCGGCTGATCCCTACGACGCCAACGACATCGCCACCATCGCGTCGCATTGTCGCCACCACGGCATCGAACTGGTGGCCAACCAGAACACCTTGGGCCACTTCGAGCGCTGGTTACGCCACGAGCGCTACCGGCCGCTGGCCATCGCCCCCGACGGCTTCACGTGGATGTTCGGCATTCCCCGCCGACCCACCACCCTCGACCCGGCCAAGCCCGAAGCCTTCGCCTTGGTGCGCGACCTGCTGGACCAGTTGGTGTCGGTGCTGCCGTCGGACCAGGTGCACGTGGGCATGGACGAACCCTGGGAGCTCGACTCCTGGCGCGCCGAGGAGTGGGTGGGGTGGCTGGGCCGGATCCGGGCGCTGCCCGCCCTGGAGGGACGCCAGGTGCTCGTGTGGGGCGATATCCCCACGTCGCGGCCCGACCTGCTCGGTGAGCTGCCCGACGGCGTGACCGTGTGCGAATGGGGATACGAGGACACCCATCCCTTCGACGAGCGCCTCGGCGCGCTGGCCGATGACGGTGTCCCCACGTGGGCGTGCCCAGGCACCTCCAGCTGGATGTCGGTGACCGGTCGTGTCGACAACATGTTCGGCAACATCCGTGGTGCGGCCCACGCGGGCTTGGCGCGGGGATCGACCGGCCTGCTCGTGACCGACTGGGGCGACATGGGCCATCACCAATACCTTCCCGTGAGCGAGCCCGGTTTCGCCTGGGCGGCGGCCATGGGATGGTGCGCGTCGGCGCACGAGGGCTACGACCTCGACACCCTGGGCGACGCGCTCGACGTGCACGCCTTTGACGACCCCGCCGGGTCCACCAGCCGTGCGCTGGTGGCCCTGGGACGCATTCATCGCATGGTGACGCCGCGCCCGCCGCATATCTCGCCGGTAATCGGCCACCTCTTGCTGCCTCAGTGGCCGGTGGGCAGCGGTCTGAGCGACGGGTTGGTCCCTGGCGAAGTCGACGCCGTCGAAGATGCGGTGGACGCCGCCCTCGCCATACTCGCCACGGCGCGACCCCGACGCGGTGACGGCGCCCTTGTGGCCGACGAATTGCGAGGTGCGGCGGCCATGGTGCGCCTGGCCTGTCACGACGCCCGCTTGCGCTTGGCCGGCGACGGCACCTTGGCGTCGGTAACCGCCCCCGATCGAAACACCCTGGCCGAAGAACTACGCGGCGTCATCGACGGGCATCGCCGGCTGTGGCTGGCGCGCAACCGGCCCGGTGGCCTCAACGACAGCGTGGCCTGGTTCAACCACCTCGGCGGCTGTTACGAAACCGGGCAGGCCGACCGTCATTGGTTCGGCCCGATGGCCTGAGATGACGACGGACACCGACAGCGCCAGCTCTGACAGCGCCAGCCCTGATAGCGGAAGCTCTGACAACGCCAGCCCTGATAGCTCCGGAAGCTCCGGAAGCTCCGACAGCGGCGCCAACGGAGGCACCGACACTCTCGTACGCCGCCACGTCGTGATCATCGGGCGGGTCCAGGGGGTTGGCTACCGGGCCACCTGCGCGCACCGCGCCAAACGCACCGGCGTGGCCGGTTGGGTCCGCAACCGCGGCGACGGATCGGTCGAGGCCGTCTTCGAGGGTTCGCCCGAGGCGGTGGAGCGCATGGTCGGGTGGTGCCACCACGGTCCGCCCATGGCGCACGTGCGACAGGTCGTCGCCACCGAGGAGACCCCGACGAGAGAGGTCGGGTTCCAGATCCGCTGACGGGCCGGATCGAGCTCAGCGTAAACGGGTGGCCCGACCGGGGACCGGTGGGGCCACCCGGTCAGCGTGCAACACCCAGGCCAACAACTCGATGCCGTCGACCACACGGGGGCCCGGACGAGAAAAGTAGGCGCTGCCGTCGAGCGCCCACACCTCAGCGGCGCCGTCGAGCTCGGGGCGGGCCAGCACATTGGCACCTTCGGTCACGGCATCAGCCAGCCCATACCCACAGGGCATGAAGGCCACCACTTCCGCCCCGCACGCGGCCACTTCGGGCCACCCGAGGCGTCTGGACGGGACCCCGGGCGCGGCCAACAGGGCGTGTCCTCCGGCGGCGTCGATCATGTCCGGAACCCAGTGGCCGCCCTGAAAAGGTGGATCGGACCATTCCAGAGCCAACACGGTGCGCCGAGGCGCATCAGCGACGGCCCGACGTATGGCGTCGACCCGGGCCCGTAGACGCGCCTCGAGCTCAGCGGCGTGTTGGGGGATGCCGGTGGCCGCACCCACTTCGCCCAGGCCGGCGATGACGTCATCGAGCCTCGACGGGTCGAGAGAGAGCACCTGGGCGTCGGTGCCGAGCCGGTCGAGCGCGGCGGACACATCCCCCGAGGGCACCGCGCAGACCCGACACAGGTCCTGGGCGAGGATGAGGTCGGGAGCAAGCGAGCGAATCAGCTCCTCATCGAGACGGTAGAGCTGCTCCCCCGCCGCCATGGCGGCACTCACGGCGTCGTCGACCTCGGCCGGAGCCCGTCGTGTGCCGTCAGAGGCGGAGGCGATGACGGGCCATGACACCGTTGGTTTGAGTCCAGCCGCGGCCGGCTCGTCGCACTCCGCGGTCACCCCGACGAGGTCGTCCTCGAGTCCGAGCGCGTAAACGATCTCCGTTGCCGACGGCAACAGGGACAAGATGCGCACGGCTCCCCCTCTACGAAATTGCCGTCCGGACGCGGCGAGGCCCCGAGTAGCCGGTTCGGCCGAAGCCGCCCGCACTCCTCGGGGCCAGCGCCCTCAGCAGAACGGTGTGCCCTCCCCAAGGTCGGACGACCCTCGGTCGGGTTTCGTACCGGTTGATCCCAGGGAACCTTCCAGCGCGAGACCGCTTGCCTAACCGCGAACTCGTCTCCGTCTCATTTCCGTTCGCTTCACCTTGCGGCGTTGCTCCCGGCCCTTCGTCGGTCGTCGTTCGTCGACTGATCACAGGATGCGCCGCCCTCGATCCAACGTCAAGGGGGTGGCGCGAAATCCCTATGTTCTCCGGAGGATTTGTGGCACTTTCCCCAGTTTTCGCACCACTGTCCCCAGGTCTTCCCCAACGCGCCCGTCGATGTCAACGAACCGAAGTCGACTCATGGGGTCGGCCGCGTTGGCCTTCTTCGAGAAGACGGCCGATCTCGATCACTTCTTGATCGACCGAGCGGGCGAACCACGATCGTCCGATGGCGTCGTAAATCAACCCCAGCGGGCCGTGGCCGAAGTCGAGCTCCTCGACGTGGTGCAGGCGCGTGCCTTCGGGAACCGCTTCGATCTCGAACCAAGCGTGCAGCGAGCGCGGCACGCCGTGCTCCAAGGTGACGTCGATGTGCGTCGGCTTGTTCCATCGGTAACGAGTGATGACCGAGCCCGGCAACCGACCGAGGAACTTGCCGTCTTCGCGGGCGATCATGCCGTCGGGGGTGTCGGCCAGCTTGGTGACCCACACCATCTTGGTGTCGGCCTTCGTGTACTGGGCGGGGTCCAAGACGAAATCGAAGACCTCGTCGGGGGTAACGCCACGGACCACCGTCGTTCCTTCACCTCGGATCACGGCCCCTCCTCATCTCTGGTCGGCACTGGTGGCCGGCACTGGTGGCGAACGTAACGCTTGTCGGCCTCACCCAGTCAATGGGGTCATCCCCAACATCGACACTCGTATGCTCAGCGCCATGGGCCCGGCGGCGCACTGGATGGAGGAGTTGCGAGCGTCGGTGACCCCCGGGGCGCTGGTCACCGATCCCGAGGTGATGGCCGCCTACCGCGCCGACCGCGCCGACACCGTCGTGCCCGGCACCCCAGCGGCGGTGGTGAGGGCGACGTGCACCGCCGACGTACAGGCGGTGATGCGCGTCGCCAGCGCGCACCGAGTGCCGGTGGTGCCACGCGGGGCGGGAACGGGCCTGTCAGGAGGCGCCGCGGCCGTCGACGGTGGTATCACCCTCAGCACACAGCGGATGGACACCCTGGTCGTCGACCCGCCTTCCGCCACGGCCGTGGTGGGGCCGGGCGTACTCAACGGAGCCCTGAAGCAAGCCGCCAAGGCGCATGGGCTTTGGTACCCGCCGGACCCCTCCAGCTTCGAGATCTGCTCGATCGGCGGCAACCTGGCCACCAACGCGGGCGGCTTGTGCTGCGTCAAGTACGGCGTGACCACCGACTACGTGCTCGGCATGGAGGTGGTGCTGGCCGACGGCCGCACTGTGCGTCTCGGCGGGCGCACGGTCAAGGACGTGGCCGGTTATGACCTCAAGCGGCTGTTCGTCGGCAGCGAGGGCACCTTGGGCGTGATCACCGAGGCCACCTTGCGCCTTCGTCCCCTGCCGCCCCCCGCCACCACCATGGTGGCCACCTTCGCTGATACCTCGGCGGCCGGACGGGCCGTAGCCGCCATCACCCGACGAGTGCGCCCCAGTGCCCTGGAGCTCATGGACGCCACCGCCGTGCGAGCGGTGGAGTCCCATGCCCCTATGGGACTGGACTCTGACTGCGGGGCATTACTGCTGGGCCGCTCCGACGCCGGTGGCGGCCAGGCGCTGGCCGAGGCCACTTGGATGGGCCAGGCCTGCCAGGATGCCGGAGCGACGTACGTGGCCTGCACCGACGACGAAGACGAAGGGGACCTGTTCATGGCGGCTCGGCGCATGGCCATCCCCGCCGTGGAGCGGCTGGGGACGGTGCTCATCGAGGACGTCGGCGTACCGATCCCCGAGGTGCCCGCCCTTTTGACCGGCATCGCCGACGTCTCACACCAGCGCGACACGGTCATCGCCGTCATCGGCCACGCCGGCGACGGGAACTTTCACCCCTTGGTCACCTTCGACCGTCACGACCGCGACGCCTCGGCTCGGGCGCATGATGCCTTCGGCGACGTCATGAATCTCGCCTTGGCACTCGGAGGCACCATCACCGGCGAGCACGGCGTGGGGACGCTGAAACGGCCGTGGATGACGGCCCAACTCGGCTCGGACGTGATGGCACTCAACGCGCTGGTGAAGCACGCTTTTGACCCGCTCGGCATCTTGAACCCGGGCAAAGGGATCTGACGCCGTGGCCGGCACCGTCGTCGTCAACAGCCGCAGCCGGCTGGCCGGCGGCGTGCTGGCCATGCTCGAGCACCTCATGCCCGAGGAACGCTTCGTCGCCGTCGCCCCGGGCGATGACGTGCCGAAGGGCGCCGAGGTCCTCGTCACCCTGCTCGACGACCCCACCGGGATCGAGGAGCTCCTGGCTCCCCAAATCCGGTGGGTGCACATCTTGTCGGCCGGTATCGACGGGTTCCCCTTGGAGGCCGCCGCCGGTCGTCAGGTGACGTGCTCCACGCGGCGCCAGCGCCACCGCCATCGCCGAGTGGGTCATGGCGGTGATGCTCGCCTTCGAGAAGAAGCTGCCCGAGTCATTCATCAGCGCACCGCCCCCGCAATGGGACATGCCGGCCTTAGGCGGACTTTCGGGCCGGACGCTCGGCCTGGTGGGTGTGGGCGCCATCGGCAGCGCCATTGTGCAGCGCGCCGTGGCCTTCGACATGACGGTGGTCGCCCTGCGGCGCACCGCCACCGCCCCTCCGGCCCAGGTACAACTGGCGCCAACGTTGCACGCGCTGGTCGCCGATGCTGATCACGTCGTGCTGGCCGCCCCGGCCACGGCTGAAACCAGCCGAATGTTCAACGCCGATGCCTTCGGCGCCTGCAAGCCCGGGGTCCACTTCGTGAACATCTCGCGCGGCGCCCTGGTGGACCACGATGCGTTGCTGGTCGCCTTGGACAACGGCACGGTGGCGCGAGCGTCCCTCGATGTTGTTCACCCCGAACCACTACCCGCCGGCCACCGCCTCTACACCCACCCCGGCGTCAGGCTCAGCCCTCACGTGAGCTGGAGCTCGCATACCAGTGCGATGGTGACCCTCGAGATGTGCGTCGAGAACCTGCGCCGTTACCGTGGCGGTGACGACGTCGTGGGCGTCGTCGACATCGGCGCTGGTTACTGAGGGCGTCGAAGGAGACCCGTTGGATCTCGGAACCAACGATCTCGTCTTGTGTTCGGGCACGTTGCCCCGTCACACAACCTTTGCGCAACGTTTGGCCGCGGCGCGCGCCGGGGGGTACTCGGCCATCTCGCTGTGGGGACGCGACTGCGCGGCGGCCGCGGCAGAGGGCCTGTCACTGAAAGACATGCGCACCATGCTCGATGACCACGGGCTGGCCGTGGCGGAGATCGACCCCGCCTGGTGGTGGACGCCGGGAGCCGCCGACGTCACCATTCCTCCCGAGCTCGACCCCGTGGGGATCTTCGCCTTCGGAGCCGATGAGCTCTGCCACATCGCCGATGTTCTCGGCGCACGGTCGTTGAACGCTGCCGATGTACTCGGTGGATCGTGGGACATCGAACAAGGTGCAGAAGCCTTTGCGGCGCTGTGCGACCGGGCCGCCGAACACGGTTTGCTCGTTCATCTGGAGTGGCTGGCGTGGTCCAAAGTGCCAGACCTCGCCGTCGCCGCGCAGATGGTGGCACGGGCGGACCGGCCCAACGGCGGGCTCAACATCGATACGTGGCACTGCGGGCGTACCGGCACCACGCCCGAGGACCTGCGAGGCCTGGACGGCGCACGTGTCCTCGCCATCCAACTCGATGACGTGCCGGCGAACGTCGAGGCGGATCTGATCGACGCCACCTTGCACCATCGTCTCGTGCCGGGCGATGGGGCGCTCGACCTGGTGGGGTATGTGCGCGCCTTGGCCGACATCGACGTGCGATGTCCGGTGGGAGTCGAGGTCTTCTCGGACACCTTGCATGCCCGCGGACCTGACGAGGCGGCGCGCGCGGCCGCCGACGGTGCCCGGGCCGTGCTCGAGGCGGCGCCATGGACCCGCTCATGAGCTCGGCGCGCGGCGTCGTGGTGGTGGGTACGAATTTCGGCTGCTACACCCACGTGCGAGCGCTACGCCACGCCGGCTTCGACGTCATGGCATTGGTCGGCCACGACCCCACCAAAACCGCGGCGCGTGCCCGGATTTTTGACGTGCCGGTGGCGTGCTCGTCGCTGGCCGAGGCGCTCGATATACCCGGCGTGGCGGCGGTCACCATCGCCACCCCGCCGCACACCCACGCCGAGCTGGCCCTCCAAGCCATGGCGGCGGGTAAGCACGTGCTGTGCGAGAAGCCTTTCGCACGCGATGCCGCCGAGGGACGTGACGTGCTGCACGCCGCGCAGTCCGCCGGGATCGTGCACCTGCTCGGCACCGAGTTCCGCTTCGACGCCGGCCAAGCCCTGTTGGCCCGGGCCGTGGCCGAGGGGCTGGTGGGCGCTCCTCGGATGGCGACGTGGATCATGCACGTGCCCGTTCTCGTCGATCCGCGCGCCGAGGTGCCGTTGTGGTGGGCGGATGCGGACCACGGCGGGGGTTGGTTGGGGGCGCACGGCTCACAGCTCATCGACCAGATCCGCGCCACGCTGGGCGACTTTGCCGCCTTGAGCACGTCGGTGGTGCACGTGGTGGACCGGGACATGACCGCCGATGACGGGTTCGTCATGCACTTCCGGCTTCGCAACGGATGTGTGGGCACACTGCAGAGCACGGCCTCGGATCGAGGGATCATGGTCGAGACGCGTGTCACCGGGTCGACGGCCACGGCGTGGATCGAAGGAGTCGGCGATGTCGTCAAGGTGGCCGACCGATCAGGCGTACGGACCCTGGCCGTGCCCGAGGAGCTCCCTCGGGTGCCCGCCCCCGCCCTCCCCGAGGGTGCGGTGTCCACCACCTACGAACGCATGACCACCTTCGGTGTCGAATACGGCCCGTACACGCGCCTGGCCCGTGCTTTTCTCGACCGCATTGAGGGGCGCGCCCCGGCTCCGGGCCAATGGAGCCCGGCGGTGGCCACCTTCGTTGACGGTGTCGCCCAGATGGCCGTGTTGGACGCGGCCCGGCGATCGGCGGCGAGCGGGGGGACCTGGACCGATGTCGAGAATCACCTCACGTAAGGGCAATGCCGGCACCCTTTGGTGCAGCATGTGCCCCGATCGCGTAGGTAGAGCGCGGTGAGGACGAACAAGCCGCTGACCGGATCGCTGTAGCCGGCCTGCGACGCCGCCATGGCGGCGTTATGCGCGCCGAGGATCTCGTGGCGCCGAGGCGTGCTCAGCGGCAGCCGATCGGGGTGCGGTTCAGTAAGGGGACGCTCGGCGAGCGCTTCGGATGTCACGGCGCGCCGAGCGTACCGGCGTATGCGTGACGCACCCGCCCCGCGGTGCGTAGCGCCGGTGCTATCCGGCCGGCTGGGAGGCCGCCGAGCGCTCGAACCAGCGCTGCCAGGCGCGATACCCCCCGACGAGGTCGCCGACGCGCTCGAAGCCCAGGTCGGCCAGCGACGCGGCGGCCAGGCTCGAGGCGTAGCCCTCCGAGCACACCACGATGACGGGTTGGCTGTGGTCACGCACGACGTCGAGACGATCGAGACCCTTGGGGTCGAGGCGCCACTCGAGCACATTGCGCTCGATGACCACGGCGCCGGGCAGCTCGCCTTGCTCGGCGCGTTGCGCAACGGGACGGATGTCGACGACGAGCCCACCGTCGGCCATCACACCGCTCAGCTCGTGGGGCCCGACGCGCTGTATGCGCCGCCTCGCCCTGATCAGAAGCACATCAGCAGTGACGGTCACCCGACCGCTGCCCCGTGGAGATAGCGCTCGGTGACTTCGGCCCGAAGGATCGAACCGACGAGGCGATAATGCGTCATGGTGGTGAGACGCGGCGAGTAGACGTGCACGCTGCGCGCCGGCGTAGTCGAGGAATTGTTGGTGATGTCGTGCACGTGGTGACCGGCAAAAGCCACCGATCCGCCGGCCGGCACCCGGGTGCTCGATGTCGTCACCACACCGGGGGCGACCTCGCTGACGGCGGTTTCGACGAGCTCACCGTCGATCACCACCACGGCCCCGGCGCAATCACCGTGATCGTGCAGATCGATCGATCCCCCCGGGGGCCAGATGATGACGTATGCCTCGAATGCCTCGGTCGCCGTCACCAAATACCATTCGCGCCGGACACCCCCGGTCACCGACGGCCAGGGGGAGGCGTCGGCGACCAGGGCGTCGGCAATGGCCGTCAGTTGGACCGGCCCCAGCTGCTCGTGGTGGCATGCCGAGGCGCCCAAGATGTCCCGACCGGCGGGATGATCCAGGCGGCTCGACCCGGCCAAGGGGCTCGGAAACCGGGGGGTGGGGGACCTCGCCGGCCAGGGGCGGAGGCGGGTCGTTGCGATGACCATGCCGACATTGTAAGAGTTGAAATACGACTTTACAAGTCGGATTTATAGAATTTAAGGGGCCGATGGTGGGCGGCCCACCGTGCGCCGTTTACCTCCGCGCCTGGGCGATGTCGACGCATGCCTTCATGAGATGAAAGCTGCGACTGTCCCCCGTCATGCCGATGTCCATGCGGTTCATCACATATCCCAAACCGAGCTCGCTATCGGGATCGGCCCACCCCGCCGATCCCCCCATTCCGAAATGCCCGAAGGCGCGCGCCGAGCCCAGGGGGGCGGCCGCGATAAGGCCGCGGTTGAGCATGAACCCCAGCCCCCACTGCAGGTCGAGCCCCAACAACACGCGGTCGGGACCACTCGTGTGAGCAACGAGCGCCCGCTGCAGTTGCTCTTCGTCGATGATGCGTATCGGCTCGCCACCCACGCCGCGCACGTCGCTGACACACGCGCCGTAGAGACACGCCAGACCCCTGGCCGTGCACACGCCGTTGGCGGCGGGAATCTCCGCGGCGCGCAGGCGCGCCGTGTTCCACACGGTGTCGTCAGCCAGGGCGCCCCCGGGAGCGAACAACGCCTTGAACAGCGGACCGTCGCGGGCGAGGTAGGTGCCCGCCAATTTGGCCAACTGCCCGAGGTCGGGGCCAGACCCCACGTTGGCGGCGTCGATACGACGGCCCGCCGCCAACGACTCCATGAACGACACCAGCGGGGCGACCCGTTTCTCTTCGCTCTCGGGTAAGCCGATGTAGAAATCGGCGCCGAGGGGCCCGGCGATATCGTCGCGCAGGTAGGTGCCGATGGTCTTGCCCGTGACCCGGCGCACCACCTCGCCCACGAGCCAACCGAAGGTGGTGGCGTGATAGCCGTGATCGGTGCCCGGCGGCCACACCGGTTCCTGGTGCTCGAGGGCGTGCACCACCGGGTCCCACGCCAAGGCCTCGTCGAAGGTGAGGGTCACGTCGACCCACGGCAGTCCGCCTTGGTGCGAGAGGAGCTGGGCGACGGTGACATCTTTTTTTCCGCTTTGGGCGAACTCGGGCCAGTAGTCGGCCACCGGCGCCTCCACATCGATGACCCCGTCTTGGGCCAGACGGTTGGCGCACATGGCGGTGACGCCCTTGGTCGTCGAGTAGACGAGCACCATGGTGTCCTCGTCCCAGGCCCGGCCGGTCTTGGCGTCGGCGACTCCTCCCCACAAGTCGACGACCTTTTCGCCGCGGTGGTAGGCCGAAAAGGCTGCTCCGACCTCGGTGCCGGCGTCGAAGTTGGCCTGGAACCGCTCGCCAACCTCCTCCCACCCGGGCGCCACCCACCCATGCGTGTCGGCCATGTTGCTCCTCTTCGGTTCAGGTTGCGGGGGCTCAGGCGCCCGGCGCCACACAGCGAGTGGTCAGGGTACCGATACCTTCGATGGTGCTCGTGATCACGTCCCCCGGCGCCAAGAAGCGCGGCGGCGTGCGGGCCATGCCGACACCGGCGGGCGTGCCGCTGAAGATCACATCCCCCGGACAAAGCGGCACGATGGCCGACAACTCAGCCACCAGGTGAGCCACGTCGAAGACGAGCTCTGAGGTCCGGGCCTGCTGGACGACCTCGCCGTTGACGGCGCACCCGATGGCGAGATCGTCAGGATTGTCGAACTCGTCAGCCGTCACCAACACCGGGCCCATGGGGCCGAAACCTGGATATGACTTGCCCAAAGAGAACTGCCGACCCGCCTCGTACTGGACGCGGCGCTCGGAGAGGTCCTGGCCGATGCTCAGCCCGGCCACGTGGCGCCAGGCGTCCGGTAGCGCCACCTGCTCGGCGCGCACCCCTATCACCACGACGAGCTCGACTTCCCAGTCCACCTGATCGCTGGGGAGGGCGACCTCGGCGTCGTCGCCGGTCAGGCAGGTGGGGAACTTGGTGAACGTGGCCGGTAGGGCGGGCAGCTCGGTGCCCGATTCGCTCGAATGGGCTCGGTAGTTCACGGCGATGCCGAAGACCTGGGCGGGGCTCGGTGAGGGGGCGGCGCGGCGCGCCCCTGAGGCTCGACCCGAGGGCCTCTGGGGCCGGGCCCAGGCCGCGAACGGCTCCCACTGCTCGTACACGGCGTTGAGTCCAGGGCCAAACTCACCCTTCGACGCGCTTGCCACGTCGAGCTCGGCGCCAGCCGCGCTCACCAAAGTGGCTCGCCCGTCCAAGTTGGCCAGTCGCATGCTCAGTTCCCCCTCATGTGGCTCGTCACCCCATCCGTCCGGAGACGTATGCCTGGGTGCGAGGGTCGCTCGGCGAGTCGAAGATCTGCGCCGTAGTGCCGTACTCGACCAGCTCGCCGGTGCTGCGATCTTCGCCGAGCATGAAGACGGCAGTGAAATCCGAGAACGCGCGTGGCTTGGAACATGTTGTGCGTCACCAGACCAATGGTGACATCGACCGACAGGCGGGTAATGAGCTCCTCGATCTTGGCCGTGGCAATGGGGTCGAGCGCGGAGCACGGCTCATCCATAAGCAGCACCTCCGGTTCGACGGCCAGGGCGCGGGCGATACACAGGCGCTGTTGCTGCCCCCCCGATAGCCGCACGGCCGGAGCGTGCAACCGGTCTTTGACCAGGTCCCACAGCGCGGCGTGATGCAAGGCGGCCTCAGCGGCCTCACGTAGCACCGCCTTCGAACGCACGCCGTTGAGACGGAGTCCCGCCACGACGTTGTCGAAGATGCTCATGGTCGGGAAGGGATTGGGCCGTTGGAAGACCATTCCCACCAGGCTGCGCACGAACTCGGGCCGGGTATCGCGGGCATAGATGTCGAGATCCCCGACGTGCACTTGGCCGGTGACCTTGCCACCCGTGTCGTCATGAAGACGGTTGATGGTGCGCAACAACGTGGTCTTGCCGCATCCCGAAGGACCGACCAAGGCGGTGACCTTGTGGGGAGCGAGGTCGAGGTTGACGTCCCCCACCACCCGATGGGCACGAAAGGCGACGCTCACGTTGCGAAGCGTCACGGCCGCCTCGGCGGTTTCCGACTCCGCCCTGGTCGCCTCCGTGGGCGCGGCGTCGCCGCTCGCAGAGGCAACGGTGCCGGGCGTGGGGTCGTTCATTTCGTTCTCCTGTTGAGACCGGCAGCCACCATCCGCGCCGCCACGCTGAGGACGAGCACAAAGGCAAGGAGCACGAAGGCGGTTCCCCAGGCAATCTGCTGCGCGGCTGGTTGCGCCTGGGTGCCGTCGGTGTAGATGACCAGCGACATCGCCGAGGTGGGCTCGAAAGGTGACAAATTCCACAGCTGGCTGCCGATGGCGGTGAACAGCAGCGGGGCCGTCTCCCCCACCACGCGCGCCAGTGCCAACAAGTTGCCGGTCACCAGCCCAGGCAGCGCCCCGCGCAGCACCACCGATCGCACCACGCGCGGACGGCGGATGCCGAGGGCGAGCCCGGCTTCCCACAAGTCGCGTGGCACCGCTCGCATAGCCGCTTCACTCGAGCGGATCACGATGGGCAACATCAGCACGGCCAGGGCGAAGCTGCCGGCCAGCGCCGAGAAATGCAGGAACGGGGCCACCACGACCGCGTAGGCGAAGATACCGATGGCAATGGACGGGATGCCGGCGAGAACGTCAGCGCCGAAGCGCACGGCGCCGGCAATCGGCCCCCGGCGCTCGAGCAAGAACAGCGCGCAGGCGATCCCCACCGGTACCGCCATGACCGCAGCCAGGCCGACGATGATCCCGGTGCCGACGATGGCGTTGGAGATGCCCCCGCCGGGGATCCCCGGCGGCGTGGGCACCTTGGTGAAGAAATCCACCGACAGTGCCTTGACGCCCCGAGCTGTCGTGTAGGCCGCCAACGCCACCAGAGGGGCAAGCGAGATGCCCACCCCCACTGCACACAACCCGATGGCCAGCCCACCGAGCAAGCGGCGCCGGCCCAACGAGCGACGCGCCCGCGATCGCACCAACAGACGGCGGGCGGCGGCAACCTCGGGGGCCACCGACGGCGGCAGGGAGGACGGCGGCATCGATGCAGTGGTCTCGGCCATGGCTCAGGCTTCCTCGGGCCGGATGCGGCGGCGCAGCAGAAGCTGCCCGCCGGCATTCACCACGGCCGTGATGAGCACGAGGACGACGACCAAGGCGATCACCGAGCTGCGTTCGAGACCAGGCGTGGCCTCGGCGAAGTTGTTGATGATGGCCGACCCCAATGTGGCACTGGGAGCCAGTAAAGAATGGGGCAACAGATAGGTGTTGCCGATGACCATGGCCACGGCAATGGACTCCCCCAGCGCACGCCCCATGGCCAAGGTGACGGCCGCTTCGATACCGCTACGGGCGCCGGGCACGACGGCGGTGCGCACCACTTGCCAGCGCGTGGCACCCAAGGCGCGTGCCGCCTCGCGATCAGCGACGGCGACGGCCGCCATGGCCGCACGCGACAGCGCCACGATGGTGGGAAGGATCATCACCGCCAGCACGACGCCGGCGAGCAAGATGCCCGGTCCATAGGCAGGGCCGTGAAAAAACCATTCCAGCACGGGCACCTTCTTCAGAAACGGCTCCACGTGGCGGGCGAAGGCCGGGCTCAACACGAGCAAGCCCCACAGGCCCACCACGATGCTCGGCACCGCCGCGATGAGGTCGATGGCCACCGACAGCGGGGCCGCCAGCCACCGCGGGGCCAGCTCGGAGAGCATGGCGGCCGTACCTACGCCGATGGGCACCGCCAAGACGATGGCCACCGCCGTGGTGAGCAACGTGCCCACGATGAAAATGCCGGCGCCGTAGCGCTGATGCGACGGGTCCCACGTCCCGGACCAGAAAAACCCGAGACCGCTGTGGGCAAAGGCGCTACTCGACGACATGAGCAGGCTGACCAGCAACGCCACCACGATGGCGGCGAACAAAGCAGCCGCTGCCCAGCGCATCGTGGCGTAGAGACGCCCGCCGGGGCGCCGCAGGCGGCGGGCCAGGCCGTCGCGCACGCCGGGGACGCGCGTCAGGTGCTCGGGAGGAATCTCCTCCAGCAGCGAGTCGCCGACCACGGGCGAGAGGTTACCGGTGCCCGCCGAGACGGCCGGGCTACCTGACGACCGTCAACTGGTGAACAGTGGTTGGCCGCTCGAGGTATCGAGCTGGAGCAGGGTGTTGTGCGCCAGGGAGACGATGCTCGACGGTAGCGGGGAGTATCCGAGCGTCGACGCCTGTTGCTGGCCGGTGGTGGTGATCCAGTCGAAGAGCTTGCCCAGCACGATCCCGACGTTGGTGTTGGACTGCTTCTGGTAGAGCAGGGTCCAGCTGAAGTTGGCCAGCGGGTAGGTGGAGGACCCCGGCCCGTTGACGATGTTGAAGTTGGATGCGCTGACGTTGGTGGCCTGGGAACCCGCCGCCGAGATGCTCGAGCTCGAGGGCGTGACGTAGGCGCCTGATGCGTTGAGCACGGCCGCATTGGTGAAGTTCGCCTCCAGCGCGTAGGCGTACTCGACGAAGCCGATGGCGCCGGGCGTCTGTTGGATATAGCTGGCCACGCCGGAGTTGAGCTGCTCACCGATGCCGACGCTGGTGACCGGCCAATGCGTATTGGCTGACGTGCCGACCTTGCTGGTCCAAGGCGAGCCACCGGTGTCGATCAGGTACTGGTCGAGGTCGTAGCCGGGGCCCGAAGAGTCGGCGCGGTGCACGGGGACGATGGCGGTGCCCGGCAGGTTGACATTCGGGTTCAGCGCGGCGATGGCAGCGTTGTTCCACGACGTGATGGTGCCCAAGAAGATGCCGGCCAGGATCGACCCGTTGAGCTTCAGACCGCCCGAGACACCGGTGAGGTTGTAGCTCAGGGCCACGCCGCCAAGGTCGATGGGGACCTGCACGATGGGGCCGCCGTTACCACTGGCCGGGGTGGCGATGGGTACCTCGGACTGGCCGAACTGCACGGTGTTCTGCTGGATGTCGGTGACGCCCACGCTGCTACCCGCCGGTGAGTAGTTCACCGTGACGCCCTTGTCGGCCTGGTTGAAGTAGTAAAAGACGCGATCCAACAGTGGGGCCGCCGAGTTGGCGCCTACGCCGGTGAGTTGCTCAGAGGGCGTCTGGGTGTCACATGACGTGCTGAGCACTCCCCCCGCCGCGCTCGACGAGCACGGGCTCTTGCTCGAGCTCGAGGCCTTGGCCGCCGCCGTCGTCGTCGTCGAGGCCTTGGCTGCGGTAGTGGTCGTCGTCGTGCCGGAGACCACGGTTGTGGATGTCGACGCCGACGCACTGGTTGTCGTGGTGGTAGAGCTGGTGGTCTTCTTCTTGGCGGCCGAGGGGGTGGAACTCGAACACGCGGCTGCTACCACGGCGGCGACAACCAAGGTGCCGACCAGCTTCCATTGCGCCGGCACACGGCGACGCGAACGGGCGGCGACTCCGGCAGAACGAGAATCAGCGAACTCCTTACCCTGACGCACGACACTCCTCTCGAGGCGGCGCCTGCGGGGGCTGGGGCCAGCCGAATACACTTTGTTTTCTAGTGATTTGCTATGAATAGTAGACATTAACGGCGCCGGTGTCAACCGCATGGACGGTGCCGTCCCCCCGACACATGGCGAATGGATCGCTCGCAGCGTGCCGGGGGCGGCGGCCAAGCTCGATCACCTCGGGCATCGGGGCGACCCCGACGCCGACCTCGTCGATGGCCACGCCTGGCGCGCCCCGGACCTGAGGCGTGACCGGGCTCGACGTCAGTGGTGACGCCGGCCGGTGGTGCTCTACGCTGACGGCAACGTCAGCCTTTGAGACTTCGAGGGAGCACACCATGGATGTTCGCAGCATCGAGGACGTGGAGCCGGTCGTCGAGCACAACGGCACGGTCCCCGTGTGGTGGTTGGTGAAAGCACGCGAGATGCAAGAGATCACCGAGGGTGGTTTCCTCGAGCTCGTCAACGAGTTCGAGGTGGCCGGTGGGGGCTATGTCGACCCCCATTCGCATCCCACCCACGAGTTCTATTACGTGACGTCGGGGCGCGGCATCATGACCATCGAGGGTGAGGACCGGGCCATCGCCCAAGGCGACTTGGTCCACATCCCGCCCGACAAGGTGCACAGTCTCAGGCCCATCAGCGACACGGCGCCCATCCACTGCTTCTGCTTCGCGGTGGGAGTCAAGGGTGCCGGCCCCATCGACTACACCAACCACTGACCGACTCGGTGACATCTTCGGAGCCCCCCGGGGGCGCAGTCATCGACGAGCGTTCAGCGCCGGCCCGCCCCGATCATCCTTTGGCGGTGCTGACGCCCGAGGAGATGGTGGCCGCTGTGGCTTTGGTGAGAGCCGACCGGCGCGTCGGCGACCAACCCCGTTTCGCGTACATCGGTCTGGAGGAACCCACCAAGGACTACCTCCGATCGCTCGCCGCCGGTGACGCCGGCGACCGCCAGGTTCGCCTCATGGTGGTGACGGGGCCCGATGCCAATGTCCTCGACATCGTGGTGTCGGTGACCACCGGCGAGCTCCGTTCGGTGGTCCACCACGACAGCATTCGGCCCGGATTGCTTTTCGAAGAAGCGTTCGGGGCCATCGTGGCATTGCAAGAGCACCCCGATTGGGCGGCCGCCATGCACCGGCGCGGCATCGTCGACCTCGACTCCGTGCAGATCGACCCTTGGCCGGCGGGATCCTTCGGTGTCGCCCATGAAGAGGGTCGGCGCATCTGCCGCTGTCTGGGTTACCTCCGCGAAAGCCCCGACGACAACGGTTACGCGCGCCCCATCGAAGGGGTCATCGGCTTCGTCGACATGGGCCGGGGCGAGGTGCTCGAGGTCCTCGACACCGGCGTGGTCCCTTTCCCTCCCGAGGCGGGCAGCTACTACCCCGAGGACGTCGGGACCATGCGCGACGACCTCAAGCCCATCAGCATCACCCAGCCCGAGGGGGCCAGCTTCGTGGTCGACGGCAACTTGGTGCGCTGGCAGCGCTGGGAGCTCCGGGTGTCCATGGACCCCGTCGAAGGCTTGGTCCTCCACCAGGTCGGTTATCGCGACAACGGTGAGCTTCGCCCCATCCTCCACCGGGCCTCGGTGAGCGAGATGGTCGTCCCCTACGGAGAGCCCGGCGCCCTGCACGGCTGGAAGAACGCCTTTGATGCGGGCGAATGGGGACTCGGTCGGATGGCGAACTCCTTGACCCTGGGATGTGACTGCCTGGGGCTCATCCACTACTTCGACGCGGTGTGTGCCACCGAGCAAGGTGACCCGTACACGATGGCCAACGCCATCTGCATGCACGAAGAGGATTACGGGATCCTCTGGAAGCACAACGACATGCGCTCGGGACGCGACGAGGTACGACGGTCGCGACGCTTGGTGGTGAGCTTCATCGCCACCGTGGGCAACTACGAGTACGGGTTCTACTGGTACTTCTATTTGGACGGCTCGATCCAGTTCGAGGTGAAGCTCACCGGCATCCTGTCCACCATGGCTGTGCCGCCGGGCGAGACCCCGCGCTTCGCCTCCATGATCGCCCCGCAGCTGGCCGCCCCCTTCCACCAGCATCTGTTCAACGTCCGTCTCGACATGGAGGTCGACGGCACCAACAACGCCCTCTACGAGATGGAAGCGCGACCAGTGGCCGCCGGTGCGGACAACCCGTGGGGGAACGCCTTCGAGTCCGTGGCCACGCTCCTCGAGGACGAGAACCAGGCGCGCCGCTGTGTCGACCCTTCGCGCAGTCGAACGTGGAAGGTCGTCAACCGGCAGTCGGTCAACCGCCTGGGCCAAGCACGCGGCTACTCCCTCATACCGGGTGCATCGCCCACCTTGCTGGCCGGGGCGGAGTCGAGCGTGGGCAAGCGGGCCACCTTCGCCACCTACAACTTGTGGGCCACCCGTTACGCCCCCGATGAACGGCGCGCCGCGGGGGACTTTCCGAACCAGCACGCCGGCGGGGACGGGCTGCCTCGATTCATCGCCGGCAACCGCTCCTTGGTCGACGAGGACATCGTGCTGTGGCACACCTTCGGGGTCACCCACATCCCCCGACCCGAGCAATGGCCCGTCATGCCGGTGGAGTACACCGGGTTCACCTTGGTGCCGGTCGGCTTCTTCGATCGCAACCCGGCGCTCGATGTGCCAGCCACCGCGGCGGCGCACTGCCACAGCGAGTAGCCGCAGCCCTGCATCTCGAACAGCCGGCTACACCTCGAACAGGGGGTGCTGACTTTCGGCGTGGCTGTAGGGCGCCAGCGCATCGGGCACGTCCTCGTCGGCCCCGCCGTGCACGAGCCGGCTGTGGCTCAGCGCCACGACACCGGCGACAAGGGCACCCAGCGCCAAAATCTCCACGACGAGGTCCACGGGGGCCAGCTGCAGGTGCTCCCCGAAGAGGAACACGCCCAAAAGGCTGGCCACCAGGGGGTCGACGATAGTGAACCCCGGCTGCGATGCGGCGAGTGGGCCTGCCGCCAAGGCGTGGGTGGACAGCAGCATCGATGCCGCCCCCACCGCCACCAGCACGTAGGGCGACCACGTGGTGAAGATGGCCCCTGCTCCCCCGCCGGTGTGCGAACTGAGCTCCTTGATCACGGCGGCGACGAACCCCCACGCCAACCCGGTGGCCACGCCCAACGTGGCCGCCTTGCGCCCGGGTGACGGAGCCCGTCCGCGCAGGGGCGCGTAGGCGACCGCGGCGGCAATGGTGGCCAGCCCGACCGCCGAGACACCGGCGAACCACCACAACGGTGCCGACGCGTGCAGCCGCCCACCCGATGGTGACGCCGTGAACAAGAACACGGCCAGGCCGGCCGCCATGGCGGCGCCGGCCAGCCAGTCCTTGCGTAGCACGGGGCGCGATCCGATGAGCGCCATGTAGCCGAAGACGAAGAGCAACTCCGACGACAAGATAGGTTGCACGAGAGCGAGGCCCCCAAAGTGCAGGGCCACGATCTGGAAGACGAATCCGAGGATCAAGCTGGCCACACCGCCCAACCACAGCGGCTGGCGCACGAGGTACCAGATGAGGCGAAGGCTGAATCCTGATTCGGGTGGTGCCTTGGCCGCCGCCAAACGCTGACACACCGACGATGTGGCCGTGCAGAAGCTAGCGATGACGGCCAGCACCACCGCGCTTCTCATGACTGTGTATTCCTCGGGACGTGCATCACAAGCCTCGGTGCCGTCCATGGTATGTCGCGTGCTGGGCGCGCTCCATACGTCCGCCGCGCTGGTGGAGCGGCGTCCACGCATCGTGAGCGTCTCGTCACGCCACACGTCAAAACGTGTCTGGGCGCGGCGATCGGCGCACCACGTGCGCGTAACAAGCATCGGAGGTTGCACTGTTTGGCGAACACGCACAAGCGTGGCGGCATTCCCGGTGCTGTGGGGGTGCGGCACCACGTGCCGCGTCGCCTGGCGCCTGTCGCCTGTCGCCTGTCGCCTGGCGTCGTCTCGCCCTGTCAAGGGCTGACGGCCGCTCCAAGGGGCACAGACTGGGCGAAATGGAAGAAGTCATCGGGGTCATAGGCCCGCTTGACCGCCATGAGTCGAGTCAGGTTGGACCCGTAGTACGCCGACTCCCAGGCCGGCAGCGTCGGATCGATGTAGTTCTGGTACGAGCCAGCCGCGTAGGGGGCAAGAACGTCCTGTGCACTCTGCAGCCACGAGGTGGCCCCGGCCACGACCGACGGGGAAGTTCCCGAGGTCCAGTTCACCGTGTATTCGATATCCGCTAACGCATCTCGGTGTACAAAAGCGGTGGCGTCGGCGGGAACTTGGTTGATGACCCCGCCAAAAGAGTCGAAGACGAAACCACCGCCGATCTCGGGAACCGTTCGACTCAGTGCTTGGAGGCTGTCCACCACCGCGGCCACGGCGACGCCGGGCAGGGGTGCGTCGATGAACGTCGATTTGGTGGCGAAGGCCGAGCGCGTCAACGTGCCGGCGGGGTTCTGCGCAGGCAGATGACATTGCGCCACGCTCGAACCCTCGCAACCGGCTTCGATCAGCATCGCTCGCAGATACGACTCGGGCCCGACGAAGTCATCGGTGGTTGCCGAGCCGACGGCGCTGCGCAGCGGTTGCAGCGCGCTCGACAGCGTCGTCGTCGAGCCGCACCACGCGCCGGTGACGCGCACCTCGATGCCGGCCGGCCCCGCTGACAAGAGCTGGCAGTTCGACCACAGCTCGTTGGGTGTGGTGCCGATCCACTGCTGCCAGGCACCAAGGACATCACCTGCGGCCGCCGCCGGCCATACCAACGAGAACAATGCGATGGGCGGGATGGGGTGGACATCGAAGGTGAACGACGTCACGACACCGAAGTTCCCTCCCCCACCGCCTCGACATGCCCAGTACAGGTCAGCGTGCTGATCGGGCCCGCACGTCAGCAATTGACCCGCCGTCGTCACCACATCGACCGAGGCCACGTTGTCGCACGTGAGCCCGTAATTGCGGCCGAACACGCCGATCCCTCCCCCCAGGGCAAGCCCACCGATGCCCACCGTGGGGCACGACCCTCCGGGTACGAGCACGCCGGACTGGCCGAGGGCGCTGTACAGGTCGATCAGGCGGGTACCGGCTCCCACCACCGCCGTGGTGGCGCCGGGGCTGAGCGCGACGTCCGCCATGGCGCTCAGGTCCACCACCAAGCCCGGGCCTGACGAGTACCCGGCGTAGCTGTGGCCACCGGAACGAATCGCCATGGGCAACTCCCAGTGCCGGGCGAACGCCACGCAGCGCTGCACGTCCGACGGCGACTGGCAGTAGGCGATGGCGGCGGGAGCTACGGCGTCGAACCTCTCGTTGTAGAGAAGCTTGTCGACGGCGTAGGAGCTGTCGGTGGGCAACACCAGCGTTCCCGTCATCGACTGGACAAGTTCCGACCAGGCCGGAGGACCGCTTAGCGTCGTTGGTGGCGAGGGTCGGGTGGTCGAAGGCGAGACCCGGGTGGTCGGAGCCGACGCCTTTGAGGTACCGCACGCGTCGAGCGCGGCACCAAGGAGGGCGGCCGATCCCACGGCGGCGCCCGCGGTGCCGGCGCGTCGCAGAAATGTACGCCGATCCATGGACTCATCGGCTGCGGTCGTCACGCGGCCGACCTGCGGAGGAT
This sequence comes from uncultured Acidimicrobiaceae bacterium, assembly GCA_963793645.1. Taxonomy (GTDB): domain Bacteria; phylum Actinomycetota; class Acidimicrobiia; order Acidimicrobiales; family UBA8190; genus CAWCAW01. The sequence goes on from CAWCAW010000007.1 coordinate 276,698, forward strand.
CAGTCGGACGCGCACCAAGGCCCGGTCATGAAGCGTCCGTTCTTCATCACCGCCACCACCCGCGCCGGATCGGACAGGACGGAGATCTCCGCGGAGGGATCACCGTCGACGACGACGATGTCCGCCAACTTGCCGGGCTCCAAGGAACCCAGGTCGTCGCCTCGGCCCATCAGCTGGGCCCCGTGCACGGTAGCCCAGCGCAGCACGTCGAGGGCGGGGATCCCCACCACCTCGACGTAGAAGACGAGCTCCTCGCCGTAGACCCCGTGGGGCAGCCCGATGGCCCCATAGTCATCACCGATCACCAGGCACATGCCGGCGTCATTGGCACGAGGGATCCAGGCGAAGGCATCGTCGAGATCGGCCTTCAGACTCTCAGTGAAGCCGAGACCGCTGCCGGGAAACGACTTCCACAGCCGGTAGGGGAAGAACATCGAGGGAGCCACCGCCGTCGAGGTCTCCACGATGCGGGCGATGCACTCGTCATCCATGCCGTCGCCGTGATCGATGACATCGATGCCGCAGTCGAGGGCCATGGAGATGGCCTCTCGATTGGCGATGTGCCCACGCACCTTGGCGCCACGCCCGTGGGCCGCCTCAACGGCGGCGGACATCTCAGCGGCGGTCATCTCGGTGCGCTCGGCCGGTCCGACGGTGCCATGGCCGCCGGTGACGAACATCTTGATGATGCGAGCACCTTCGCTGATCTCGGCCCGCACTCCCTGGGCGAAAGCATCGGGACCGTCACATATCCGCAGCGCGCCCCGCGACCCGAGCTCCCAGTACCACGGGGCGTTGTCATTGACGTGCCCGGTGGTGCTCACATCCCGACTGCCGGGGACGAAGCGGGGGCCGGCGACGGCTCCTTCGGAGATGGCCCGCCGCATGGCGGGATCGATGGCGAAAGGTGCCCCGGCGCTGACGGCCGATGTGAAGCCCGCCTTGAGGACCGCCTCCAGGTTGCGCACGGCCCGCACCGCCTGCAGCGCCGGAGGCTCGTTCAGCCCGAAGGGGGCCGGTGTGGCGCCAAGCTCGTGGTAGGTGGCGTGAAAATGGCAGCTCACCATGCCCGGCATCACGGTCCGGCCGGCCAGGTCGACCACCTGGTCGTCGGGCCCGATCTCGCCGAGCGGGCCGTCGTTGCCGACGGAGACGATTCGGTTTCCCTCCACCACCAGCGTGGAGCCGGGTCGGGCCGGGTTTCGCCCGTCGAGCACGTTGGCGCTTGTGATGACGACCCTGGCCACGTCGGGAAGGTAGCAGTCGAGAGGCCGATTCGACGGCCTGGTTCGAGAGGGCGCTCTGGTTAGATAATCTAACGATATGGGGAACCCCGTTTCGACCGGTACTTCGGCGCGCCACGACGAGACGCTGCGGCCAGGTTCCCTGGGCCGAGCCGCGGCGTGGCTCTCAAAGCAACTCGAGCTTTCCCTGGCCGACGTCGAGCTCTCCTTGCCCCAGTACCGAATCCTCGGGTTGCTGGCCGAAGGTTCATCGATGCCCTCGGCCCTCGCCGAGCGCTTGGCGGTGCGGCGGCCGACCATCACCGCCGTGGTCGACGGGCTCGAGGCTCGCGGCCTGGTGCATCGCGCACCGGGCGACACCGACAAACGCAACGTCACCCACACCCTCAGCGCCAAGGGCCAAGTCGTGCTGGCCGAAGCCGATCGCTCCATCGACGCTCGCCTCGTCGACATCGCCGTCAGCCTGGAGGACCCCGATTTGACCGATCAGGCTCTGCACGGGCTCGAGCTGTGGCGCCGGGCCATGCGCGCCTATCACCAGGAGCGGGTGGCGTCACCGCCGAAAGAACCGGTGGCCTCGACATGACCATCTCCCAAGCGCGCCCGGCGACGACTTCGGCGGCCGGTCCCGAACGCGCCCGCTACCCCGCACCGCGGGCCGCCGTCGACCCCGACCAATCCAAGACATGGCTGCGGCGCGTCATGCCCATCCTGGCCGCGCACCGGGGGATATTCATCACCTCGTTAGTCCTGTCATTTGTGGGCCTGGTGCTCCAGGTGCAGATCCCCGATCTGCTCAATCACGCCATCACCAACTCGGTGGAGCTCCACACGGTGCCGCTGCACTTCTACGCATGGTGGATCTTCGGCCTGGGGTTGGCGGGCGGGGTGGCCGGATACGTGTCGCGACTGTTTCTCTTCCAGACGGCGTACGAGATCGAGTACGACCTCCGCACCATGATCTACGAGCATCTCGCCGGCATGTCATTCCCCTTCTTCGACCGGGTCCAATCCGGGCAGCTCATCTCCAGGGCCAACTCCGACATCCGCTCGGTGCAGATGTACATGACCTTCGCACCGATGATCCTCGTGCAGTGCAGCATCGCGGTGGTCGCATTCGGGTTCATGCTGTCGATCAACGTGCTGCTGGCCTGTGTGGCCATGGTGACGATGCCCTTCGTGTTCATGGTGGGCCATCGCATGCGCAAGTCGATGTTCCCGGTCTCCTGGCTCATCCAGGCGCGCCTCGCCGATGTGGCCACCATCGTCGACGAGAACATCAACGGCGTGCGGGTGGTGAGGTCGTTTGCGGCCGAACAAGAAGAGCTGCGCTCACTGGCCAAGGCCGCCGACAAAGTGCAGTGGAGTTACGTCAAAGACGCCGATCTTCGGGCCCGCTGGACGCCCGCCGTGCAGAACCTGCCGCAAGTCGGCCTGGCCCTGGTGCTCGGTTTCGGCGGCTGGATGGTCATCCAGGGCCATCTTCAGATCGGCGCCATCGTGGCGTTCAACGCGTACCTCGTCATGCTGCAGGCGCCGTTCATGATGCTCGGAATGATCATCATGATGGGTCAGCGTGCCGCCGCCTCAGCCGATCGGATCTACGAGATCCTGGATGAACAACCCACCGTGGTTGACAAGCCAGGCGCCGTCGACCTCGTGGAGTGCCGCGGGGACGTGCGTTTCGAGAACGTGTCGTTCCGCTACGGCCCTGAGAAGCCCGAGGTGCTGAGCGGACTCGACCTGCATCTGCGTCCGGGCGAGACCGTGGCTCTGGTGGGGAGGACGGGCTCGGGCAAGTCCACCGTGGCGCGCCTGCTCCCGCGTTTTTACGACGTGACGGGAGGAAAACTGCTCGTCGACGACACCGATGTCCGGGACCTGACCATCGAGAGCTTGCGGGCCAACGTCGGTATCGTCCTCGACGAGGCGTTCTTGTTCTCGGTGTCGATCCGCGACAACATCGCCTACGGGCGTCCCGACGCCGACTTGACTGACATCGAGGCGGCCGCCCGGGCGGCCGGTGCCGACGGATTCATCCGTGAGCTTCCGCACGGCTACGACACGGTGGTGGGAGAACGCGGCTACACCTTGTCGGGTGGCCAGCGCCAACGCATCACCATCGCCCGCACGCTGCTCATGAACCCACCCATCCTCGTGCTCGACGACGCCACCAGTGCCATCGACGTACAAGTGGAACAACAAATCCACGATGCCCTGCGATTGCTGATGACAGGGCGAACCACCCTCATCGTGGCGCACCGCTTGTCGACGATAAGCCTGGCCGATCGTGTCGTGCTGATCGACGACGGCCATATCGTGGCGGACGGCACCCACGCGGAGCTGCTCGAGTCGACGCCGCAGTACGTGGAGGTGCTGGCCCAAGTCGAGCACGACGTGGCGGACCATCCCGAGGCGACCAACGGGAAACACTCCGAGACACCGGACGAGGCGCACTGATGGGCTTCGGTGGTGGATTTGGAGGTGGAGGTCCCATGTTCGGCGGTGGCGGCCGCCCCGGAGCTCCCGGCGCGCCCGGTCTGCCCTTCGGCGGGATCCCATCGGAGCTCCAAAGCGGCGTCGACGAACTGCTCGCTGAGGAGCCCGACCACGGCGAGCCCGATGTCGTTTTCTCCCAACAGCAAGGCGCCAAGGAACGACGACGGTTGACCTTGGGGGGCCTGCTCCTCGAATACCCCCACATGCTGGTGCTCTCAACCGTGCTTGTGGTGGCCACCAGCGTGGCGCTGCAGGCAGGTCCCCTGCTCACGGAGTGGGCCATCGACGGCGGCATGGTGCCGGGCCACCACCACCTGCACGTCGTCGTCGAACTGGCCCTTGTCTATCTGGGCTTCGTGCTGTTCACCGCCGTCACCCAGCGGGCCTTGGTGCAGGTCACGGGCCGATTGGCGGCGTGGGTCATGAACGACCTGCGGGTCAAGGTGTTCTCCCACCTGCAACGGATGTCGTTGGACTACTTCACCGACGAAAAGGCGGGGGTGATCATGACGCGGATGACGAGCGACATCGAAAACCTCCAGCAGTTGTTGCAGGACGGCCTGTCTCAGTTCGCCATCCAGGGGCTCACCATGGCGGTGATCACCATCATCCTCTTCTGCACCAACGTCACCCTCGCGCTCATCACGGTGCTGCTGGTCGTCCCCATTTTGGTGGCCATGTCGATGTGGTTCCGCGTGGCCTCTGAGCGCGGCTATGACCGGGTCCGAGACGGTATCGCCAACGTGCTGGCCGATCTGTCGGAGAGCTTGCACGGGGTGCGCGTGGTGGCGGCCAACAACCGGCAGCGCTTCAACATCGTCCATCACCGCAATGTGGTGGGCGAGTACAAGGACGCCAACATGTATACGGCTCAGATCAACGCCATCTACGGACCAGGCACGCAGCTGGTGGGCTGGCTGGGGCAGGCGGCGCTGCTCGCCATCGGTGGCGCCATGGTCGTGCACCACACGCTCACCATCGGTGCGCTGGTGGCCTTCTTCTTGTACCTAGGGCGCTTCTTCGCCCCCATCCAGCTCCTGGTGCAGCAATACAACAGTTACCAACAGGGCAATGCGTCGATCTTCAAGCTGCGCACGTTGCTCTCCTCCGAGCCATCTGTCACCGAGGCCCCCGATGCCGTCGTGCTCCCCCCCATTGAGGGCGAGATCGTCTTTGACAACGTGACCTTCGGGTACGACCCCGACGTCCCAGTCATCAGAAACATCGACATGCGTATCGCCCCCGGCGAGACCGTCGCCTTCGTCGGCCCCACCGGCGCCGGCAAGTCCACCTTGGCCAAACTGATCACCCGCTTCTATGATCCCACCGCCGGTGAGGTACGCATCGACGGCCACAGCCTGCGGGACGTAACGATGGACTCGCTGCGGCGCCAGTTGGGGGTCGTGCCCCAAGAACCATTTCTCTTCGCGGGCACCATCCGAGACAACCTGGCCTTCGCTCGGCCGGCCGCCTCAGACGAGGAGGTGACCGAGGCCATCACCGCCGTCGGGCTCGGGGAACTCATGGCCCGCTTGCCCGAGGGTGTCGACACGGTCGTGCACGAGCGGGGCCAGTCGCTGTCTTCGGGTGAGCGCCAGCTCATCGCCCTGGGACGCGCCTTTTTGGCCCATCCACGCGTGCTCGTGCTCGACGAGGCCACCTCCAACCTCGACCTGCTGTCGGAGACCCGGATCGAGGCTGCGCTAGACGTCTTGCTCGAGGCGCGCACGGCCGTGCTCATCGCCCACCGCCTCTCCACGGCCATGAAGGCAGACCGCATCGTCGTCATCGACGAAGGTCGCATCGTAGAGACCGGCTCGCACGCGGAACTGGTGGCCCGCCAGGGCCGTTACGCCGAGATGTACGCGGCCTGGGTGAGCCAGTCCGATCACGGCGCCGAGGCCACCACGACGTAACCAAAAAACCGGCCCCAACGGCTCAAGAATTGGGCCGACTGTGTCGAAGGCTCCGGAGATGGCAGGAACTTCGGTGAATCGGCGCTCGACGCGCGCCCCGGTGCTGCAGCGCGACTCCCGACGATCGACCACGCTGCTGTGGACCACCTTTGGCGTCATGGGCGTGCTGCTCGTCGCCTACCTCGTCTCGCTCCTGTTGCGCCCGACCGGCTCCGACTGGACATGGCTGGACGGCTGGAGCGTGTGCGCCGTTGAGCTGGTAGTCAGTGCCCTGTGCATCGGCCGGGGATTGGTGCGGCGGCCGGGACGGGTGACGGCCGTGGTCCTTGGGATCAGCCTGCTTATGTGGACCCTGGGCGACATGGCGCTGACGGTGGAATCACTCGGGGGTGCCTCACCTCCCTCCCCCTCTGTCGCCGACATCTTTTACCTCGTCTTCTATCCGTTCGCCTACATCGCCGTGGTGCTGTTCATCCGGGGCGAAGTTCGACGGTTCTCCACTCCTAACTGGCTCGACGGGGGCATCGCCGGCCTCGGGGCCGCCGCCGTCTGCGCAGCGTTCGCCTTCCACAGCATCTTGCACTCGACCGGCGGCCACTTAGCCTCCACGGTGACGAACCTCGCCTATCCCATCGGAGACCTGTTGCTCCTCGGCCTGGTGGTGGGGGGCAGCGCACTGCTGTCGGGCCGCCCCAAGGCACCGTGGGTCCTGCTGGCCGGGGGCTTGGCTCTCAACGTGATCGGCGACACCTCCAATCTCTTCCAAGGGTCGTGGGGGGCGTCGCGCTTTGGCAGCATCGCCAACGCCACCGCGTGGCCTTTTGCCATCTTCATAATGGCGGTGGCGGTGTGGCTCCGGCCGCGCCCTTCCAACCTGCTGGTGACACAACGGGCGTCGGGATTCGTCCTGCCCAGTGTGGCGGCTGGCAGTGCACTCGTCGTCTTGCTGGTGGGCAGCGTGCACACGGTGAGCCGTGTCGCCATCGGGCTCGCCACCGCCACCTTGGTCGTGGTCGGGATCCGGCTGGTGCTCACGGTACGCACCATGCGCGCCCTGAGCGAAGAGCGCCAGCGCCAATCGGTGACCGATGACCTTACCGGCCTGCGAAATCGCCGCTATCTCTTCCACGTGCTCGACTCGTTCTTCGCCGAGAGCGCGGCCACGCCGGACCGGAATCTGGCGTTCCTGTTCGTCGACCTCAATCACTTCAAGGAAATCAACGACTCCTTTGGACACCCCGCCGGCGACGAGCTGCTGCGACAGCTGGGGATTCGGTTGGCCGGTTCGCTGCGCAACAACGACCTACTGGTGCGCATCGGCGGGGACGAGTTCGCCGTCGTGCTCATCGACGGCGACTGCGATTACGCCACCACCGTCGCCCAGCGGCTCACAGCCTCTTTGGAAGAGCCGTTCGCCTTGGACGTCGTCAACGCCAAGATCAACGCCAGCATCGGCATCGCGGTTGCTCCCACCGACGCCACCGACAGTGCCGGGCTCGTATGGTGCGCTGACGTGGCCATGTACCGAGCCAAGTTGGGGAACACCGCGTACACCAACTACGAACAAAAGCTGGACGAAGAGCGAGACCGCATGCGGCTACTCGAAGAGTTGGACGACGCCATCACCAACGACCACCTTGTCTTGCACTATCAGCCTCAGCTCGATCTGCGCAGCGGCGAGATCGTGGCGGTGGAGGCCCTGATCCGATGGGCGCATCCGAGGCTGGGCTTGATCGCGCCCATCGCCTTCATCCCGTTGGCCGAGGATGCCGGCATCATGCCGGCCGTCACCCGATGGGTACTCGAGGAAGCCGTTGCCCAGTGCGCACAATGGCGCTCCACGGGCCACAACTTGACGGTGTCAGTCAACATCTCTCCCACCAACCTCCTCGAAGCCGGGTTCGTCGACATGGTGGGCGCGCTGCTGGATCGCCATGACGTACCGGCCAGCTCCTTGGTCCTGGAGATCACCGAGACAACCGTGATCGCCGAATTCGACACCTCGCCGGCGCGTTATCGAAGGGCTGCAGGACCTGGGCCTCGTCGTTTCCATCGACGACTTCGGGGCGGGCGTGACGTCGCTGTCCTACCTGAGCAGCCTGGCTGTCGGGGAGCTCAAGCTCGATCGGACATTCATCTCGGGTCTCGTCGGTGGCGACACTGATCGCGAACTCGATCTTGTCCGCTCCACCATCGACCTCGGCCACGCCATGGGCCTGCGCATCGTGGCCGAAGGCATCGAGGACGTGGCCACCTTGGAGCTGCTCACTTCACTGGGATGTGACTACGCCCAGGGATATTGCATCAGCCGGCCCAAGCCAGCCGGCGAACTCGCCTTTCGGCCCGAGCTGGCCGCCGCCGCAGCCACCGACGCCGGCTGACGGGACCGACCTTCCCGCAGGCCTTTGGGTCGAGACAGCCCGCGGCGCCTGACGGTGCGCCTTCGGGCCTGCCACTTCGTGCCATGCGAAGGGACGGATCGAAGGGTATGGGGATGATCGTGCCGATCGCCCGTAGAATCGTGGTCAGGTTCGCATGCTGAGGGGGCCCGAAGCGGAGGCGTTCTGGCGACACCGGCTTGGGAAAGGCGCACGCTGATGGTGATCGTGGGGGTGATCCTGATCATCTTCGGCGTCACCCTCTTGATCGTGGTCGACGCTCCTCGGCGCGTCGCCGCCAAGTTCATGCGCCTCGGTGGTCGCGGTGCTGACAGCCGACCAACCAATACCCCGCCCGCCTCGGTCGCATCTGTCGCCAGCCCCGCGGTGGTTTCCAACTCGGCTCGGCCTGCCTCTGACTTTGTCGCCACGCCTGGCGCGGTGGCGGCGCCGGCCGATCTGTGGTCCGCCTATCGAACCCTCGCACCGGGCTGGTACCGGCAGCCGACCGATCCTTCGGTGGCCCGGTACTGGGATGGCGACTCCCTGCACAACGAGAAGCGGACCGTGCTGAGCTGCCCGACGCCGGTCTCCATCGATGCCGCCTCGGGCGCCTACCGAGGACTCCCGCCGGGGTGGTACCGAGACGACTCAGCGCCAGGTTGGGCACGCTTTTGGAACGGGAGCTCGCTCGGTGAGGAACGTCGTCCGGTGGCGAGATGAGCTTCTCCTAAAGTTTGCGGCGCGCGGTGCCGAAGGCTCTCCAACAGGCAGGGAGGGGTGGGTGTTCAAGGACGAGGTGCAAGGCGTCGGAGCGAATCCGACGATGGATGGCACTTCGGACGGGACTTTGGACGTGGGCACGAAAGTGTACGTGCGCGATCGTTACCAGGGTCAGTGGAGCGGCGGGTTCGACGTGGCCGAGGTGTGCGCCGACGGCTATCACATACGCCGGATCTCCGACGGACAGATCTTCCCCGATGTCTTCCCTTTTGACGACGTCCGCGTCGAGCGACGCAAACAGCCGCTGCGCGGGACCGAGGGTTCTTACCTGGATCGTCGCCGCTCGACATGACGGCGGGGGCGCTCGCCAGGGCCCTAGTGAGGGCGGTTATCGGCTCGCCGCGAGACAACCCATGTGAAGTTGGCGATTGTCGCGTTGTAAGCATCAGACGCCGTCACGGCCACCCGCCACCGGCGTCGCATGGTCGGGCTACCGGTGATCACGCCCGAATCAGCGTTGATCGACAGCCCGGCCGGCAAGCCGACGGCGCGGTAGGTCAGCGTCTCGTAGGGCGACGTGTCCGCCGCGGTGATCTGCAGTCTGATGGGGGTCCCCAGCGCGCTGTGTTGCTTGCCGGGATTCGTCAACGCGATGGGCGTCCAGCACGACGTGGGCGCGCTGAAGATCGGCGTCGTCGTCACCGGAAGGTTGGAAGGTGGGTTGATCATGACGACGGGGTTGTCGGGGTCAGCCACCCAGTCGCCGCGTGTCCACGTGCTCTCACAAGCCAATAGGGCGTGGCGTTCGGGTTCTTGCAGCGACGCCGAGTCGCCCCCGGCCCACATGTCGAAGCGGTACAAGTCGAATTTGTTCCAGTCGGTATCGCACTCGCTGCATTCATCTTCATGGATGAAATACCGCTCCATGTAGGGGACGTAGATGATTTCGCACCACGGCATCTCGTTGACATCGGTGGCGAAGGTGATGGGATCCGCGTAGGTACCCGTACCGCCGGCACGCTGACGGGCCCCACATGGATGGGCGATGACGGGCCCCGGCGGCGAGTTGTCGACATAGCCGTACAGGGTCATGAAGGCCTTGACCGTGGTGGTCCCCGACGAGGGCACCAACGTCTTGGACGCAGAGGCCGTCGACGCACCGACGAGGCCCAGCACCACCACCACGGCCGTGATGGTGCCCGCGACCGGGAGCAGCCGATGGGACCGAACCACGCGCCCAATGTAGCCAAGCCGAACGCGATGCCCGGGGGCGATCTTCTACGATGCCCGGAGGCGAGGTATATGGAGGCATGGCGGTGAACAACGGTTCGTCTGGAGGTGGTCAGGACCCGGCGCAGTTGGCCGCCGCGTACCGAGGGGTGGCACCCGGTTGGTACCAGGACGCCGGCGACCCCACCTTGGCCCGCTATTGGGACGGCACCAGCCTGAGCGCGCACACGCAGCCGGTGGCGCCGCCGCCCGCGCCGACCATGGCTCCGACGGCGGTGTCGGCCCCTTCGGCGAGCACCTTGCCCAACGCCTCGGTGATCGCCGCACCGGGGGCTTCGCCGGGTCCCTCTCAGGCGAAGGGGCCCGAGACCGAGGAACGCGCCCAGCCGGTGAGGATGAGTCGTCTCGACTGGATGTCGGTGACATTCGCGCGCGGCATGACTCGCCTGCTGGGCCGCACGAACTGAAGGATCGGCCGCTCAGCCCAGGCCGTTGAGGGCCCGCTGCAGATCGCCGGTGAGATCGTCGACGGTTTCGATCCCCACGCTGAGACGAACGAGGCTGCCGGGGACCTCATTGCTGGTGCCGGCTGTGCTGGCGTGTGTCATCCGGCCGGGATGCTCGATCAGACTTTCCACGGCGCCGAGGCTTTCAGCCAGCGTGAAGATGCGGGTGGCCGCGCACATCGCGACGGCCGCCTCCTCGCCACCGTGCAACGTGAAGCTCACCATGCCGCCGAAGGCTCGCATCTGCCGCCGCGCCACGTCGTGGCCGGGATGGTCGACCAAAGACGGATGGAGAACGCGCTCTACGGCCCGGTGGTTGCCCAGGAGTTCGACGACGCCGAGCGCATTGGCGCAGTGGCGTTCCATGCGCAAGGGCAACGTCTTGGCGCCGCGCTGCACGAGATAGCAATCCAGGGGTCCGGGCACCGCCCCAGCCGCGTTCTGCAGGAAGCGCAGCCGGTTGGCGACACCCTCGTCGTTGGTGGCGGCGAAGCCGCCCACGACATCGGAGTGCCCTCCGAGGTACTTCGTGGTGGAGTGCACGACGATGTCGGCGCCCAGAGCCAGGGGCTGTTGGATCCAGGGAGTGGCGAAAGTGTTGTCGACCACGACCAAGGCGCCGTGGCGGTGCCCCGCGGCGGCCACCGCGGCGATGTCGATCACGCCGAGCATCGGGTTGGTGGGCGTCTCGACCCAGATCATGCTCGTGTGGGGCCCGACTATATCCAGTGATGAAAAGTCCGTCGTGTCGACGACCAACCCGGCCGGCCCGTGCACTTGGGTGGCCAGCCGGTAGGTGCCGCCATAGGTGTCGGTGGGCAACACGAGATGGTCGCCGGGACCGAGCAGCCGCAAGATGGCATCCTCGGCGGCGAGGCCACTGGCAAAGGCGAAGCCGAAGGCGGCGCCTTCGAGCACGGCTAGATGCGTCTCCAAACTGGCGCGACTGGGGTTCCCCGAGCGGGCGTACTCGTAGCCCCGGTGCTTCCCCACGGCGTCCTGCTTGAAGGTGGATGACAGATATACCGGCGTGTTGACGGCGCCGACGGCGGAGTCGACATCGCCGCCGTGGACGGCGAGGGTCTCAAAACCAACGGTGTCGTCGTGTCGGTCGTCGGTCACAGGTCAGCGCGATCCGGCGGCCAGTGTGGCCAGCACATCGGAGCGGGTGATGACGCCGACGGGATGGCCCCGGTCGAGGACCAGCAGCGCCGGTGCGTTTTGCAGTCTTGTCACCGCCACTTGGACCAACTCGCCGGCGCCGATAGTGGGAAGGGGATCCCCCATGACATCACTAAGGGGAAGATCGAGCGCGGACGGGTCGGCGAACACCCTGTCCATCAGCCCGCGCTCGGTCACTCCGCCCACTACTTCGGCCATGACCACCGGCGGCTCCTGTTTGATAACCGGCATCTGGCTCACCCCGTACTCGCGCAAGATGGCGATGGCTTGGCGAACCGTCTCGTCGGGGTGCGTGTGGACGAGCCCCGGTAGCACGGCGTCGCGCGCCGTCAACACGTCGCCCACGGTCGTCCCGGCGTCATGGAGGAATCCGTAGTCGGACATCCAGGCGTCGTTGTAGATCTTGGAGAGATAGCCGCGCCCCGAATCAGGAATGTGCACCACGATCACGGCATCGGCCGGGAGGTCACGACCGACTATCAGCGCCGCGGCGACAGCGGTGCCGCCCGACCCACCCAGGAGCAAACCCTCTTCCCGAGTAACCCGCCGCGCCGTGGCGAAGCTGACGGCATCGGACACCGCCACCACCTGGTCGACCACCGACGGGTCATAGGTGGTGGGCCAGAAGTCCTCACCGATCCCCTCGACGAGGTACGGACGCCCCGATCCTCCCGAGTACACAGACCCGTCGGGATCGGCACCGATTATCTGCACGGCCGGATTGCGCTCCTTGAGATACCGACCGATCCCGGTGACGGTACCCCCGGTTCCAATGCCGGCCACGAAGTGCGTGACTCGCCCTGCGGTCTGCTCCCAGATCTCCTTGCCTGCGGTTTCGTATTGCGCGCGTGGATTGTTGGCGTTGTGGTATTGGTCGGGCTTCCACGCCAGTGGCACCTCGCGCGCCAAGCGGTCCGACACCGAGTAATAGGACTCGGGGTGCTCGGGTGCCACCGACGTCGGGCAGACGATGACCTCGGCTCCATACGCTCGCAGCAAGGCGATCTTGTCCGCCGCCACCTTGTCGGGGCAGACGAAGATGCACTTGTAGCCGCGCCGCGCCGCCACAATGGCCAGCCCCACGCCCGTATTCCCGCTCGTCGGTTCGACGATGGTGCCTCCGGGCTCGAGCAGACCGTCGCGCTCGGCTGCCTCGATCATGGCCAGCGCAATGCGATCCTTGGAAGAACCACCGGGATTGAAAAGCTCCAACTTGGCTACCAGCGCGCACTCCAGGTCACGGGCGGTGCGGTCCAGCCTGACCATGGGCGTATTGCCGATGAGGTCGACCAACGAGTCGGCCACCTCCATGGGGACGCCGGCGTCCGCCACCGGCCGCACGTCGACACCGATCAAGGTGGCGGCGAGATCGTCGGGAACGTGCTCGTCGGTGAACAACTCGGTGGGCAACCCGGCCCGTCGGAGGCCGGCCGCCACCACCGCCGCCTCGGCGACCGGGCCGCATACGCCCACCCGGCGAGGAATGCGGGCCCGCAGTGCGCCCACGAGTTCTTCGACGGACTCCCCCGGCGCGTGCCGGTGCACGGCGCGGGCCCGGTTCTCGAGTCGGGCCGGAACCGGACCGGCACCGACGACAACGAGCATGTCCACGTCCAGAGTGTTACCAGGTTCCGCTACCGATCGGGGGCTTCTTCTGCGGGCGCGTGGCCGCGTGGCGGCTGACGTTCGACGGCGGCATGCCTCTTTGGGCACAGCGGGCGCCAACACGTCGGTACCGGCCCATTCACCTGGCGTCGACGAACTCAAGAAAAACCTCGGTGGTACCCTTTTTTCATGTCCTTGCAACCTGAACAAGAGGCGCCCACACAGCTCACGACATGGCCGCCGCCGGCGGGCGAACCACAGGGCGTGACATTGGACGGACCCCCGGCGCCGGCGCCTCCGCAGGCGGACGATGACAGTTCCAATCGCGCCTCGCGTCTTCGGGAGTCCGAGGAGGAGATCGGCCGCTTGGTCATGAGGGTGCGCGAGCTCACCGATGCGGCGGTGGCAGAGGCGAACGACGAAGCCAGGAAGGTCGTCGCTCAGGCCGAGACCCAAGCAGCCGGCATCGTCGAGGCAGCGACGGTCGAAGCAGCCCAGCGCCGCGCCGCGGCCCTGCCGGTGGCGACCATCCAACAGATCCGCACGACGTTGGAGACCTTCGACCGGGTCAACTCCGAGCTGGGCCACCAGCTGCGAACGCTCTGGGACGTTCTCGACGCGGAGATCCAGGCGCAGCCCCAAGTCCCACCGGCAGCCAGCCCTGAGGTCACACCGTCAGCTGAGCACGGTTAGAACGCTCGCGCAGGCGCTGCAAACAAGCCGCCTTCGAAAATGAACGCACGGTATTCGCAAGGTGACAGCTTGCTAAACCGCATGCCGTCGTCGGAAATTGCAGGTCGACGCCTGTTAGATTGTGATACCGTGCCCGCCCCTGAGGTTGCTGCCAAGCTTCCCACCGGCAGCGTTGAAGTCAGTACTGGGCCAGCCGACGCCACGCCCTCCCACGCCCTGTCACCGGCGTCGTTCCCCGCCGTCGGTTTGGAAGCACAGCTTCCGACTAGCGACGTGGACACGTTCTCGACACTCCTACCCGAGACGGTCGAACCGATCGCCGAAACTGAGACGTTGCCGGTCGGCTCCTTGGGCGAGCTCAGAGACATGCTCGAGAATTTCGGCGATTCTGGCGATTCGGTGGACGAACAACGAATTTTGCACGCCCGCATCGGTCGAATCTTCATAACGGGCCAGCGTTTCGTCGACGAAGCCGCCAAGAATGCGCAAACTCAGGCGGCCGGTATCATCGCCGCGGCGCGGGCGAGGCCGAGCGAATCGTGCAGGAGGCCCACGCCGGTGCGAGCCGAGTGAACGGAGGGTTTCGAGAGCCGGCGCGCTCCTCCCCCACGCCGGAGGTCATAGGACAGATCGAGCGCGCCATCGATAGTTTCAATCGCGTCAACACCGAGCTCGCGCAAGAACTGGCGCTCTTGTGCGCCACATTGAGCCAGACCATGGCCCGACCCGACGCTGCTGTTCCTGACGACGTGGCGACCGTCGCCGGCATCGATGCGACACATGCGAATGGGTCGTCGCTGTGCGCGTTGCCGCCCAGCCTCCTGCCCTTCGCCGTCAACGGGTCGGAGTCAGATGCAAAGATCAAAACCCCTCGTTGGGCGCAGCGCTCGAGGCGGGAGCACTAGTTCTCTTGATTCCTCCTCAAATGCTTGCCGGCAAGAAATTGCTCAGCAGGCCGAAGAGGATGTAGAGCCCGGCCGCCCAGATGGGCGCCAGAATTACCCACGCGTCCACGATGCCAAAGTGTCGGACGACTCTTCGGTAGATCACGCCCAACAAGGCCAAAAGATCGAGCATGAGGAGCACCGCCGGCAGGTAGGACCACCGCCAGCCGACGAAACCGGTGACGATGTGCTTCTTGCGAGGGACCCTTGGTTGGTGATCGGCCGCCGGTGTCGCTGTCGGGCTCGGCGTCGGTGTTTCGGTTGGCGCCGAATCCAACTCAGCCACCACGACAAGACGCTGGGTGGACGAATACCTCGGGTTGCACGTGGTAAGGGTCAGGCGATTGTCACCAAAAGAGTTGAGAACGGCGACATCCTTCGGGGACACGGCCACGGGCGCCTTCGACACCACGTAGTCGAGCCTCTCATCAGAGTCGGTGGTGAGGTAGATGTGCTCGCCCACGGTGACGCTACTCAAATTGAAGAATGGAGCACCGTAGGTGGTGCGGTGTCCAGCAATGGCCACGTTTCCGGCCTGGCCCGGAAAAGCCGAGCCGATGTAATGGCCCGGGGCCCTGGAGAGGTCACTTTCTGCGGTGCCCTCCACGACGAACTGATTGACCCCGATGGATGGGATTTGCAACTCGGCCACCACTGATCCTTCAGCTGGCTCAGGGACACTGGCGGTGCTCGGAACGAGCGTCACGGGAACGTTGGTTGGGGCCGGCGGATGATCTTCCACTTTCGCCTTGAATTCCGCTTTCAGGGCCGCCTGGGCGTGATGCTGATAAATGCCGGTGCCCCACACCTGCCAGGCGGCAAAGAGAAGGAGAATGGCGCCGATGTTTCGCACCCAGCCGAACGAGGTGTACGCGACCTGCATCTTCCGCGTCGCAGTCTTCGGAGCGTGGCTTGTGAGGGGGAGAGGATGGACGGAGCCGGCGTACAAGGGCTCTAGGTCGTTGGGATCGACGCGCTCGGGATCGAACTGCAGCGCCGTGTAGGGCACCTGGACCGGCACCTCAAACGACGGGACACCCTCGTATACCGGTGCAGCGACGGCGGGCCCTGCGATGGTGGCCCCTTCCGGCTGCATAGATTCTTCCGCTGTCTGCATGGGTGCCATGGCATACGAAAGTGCGACTGCCATCGTCGTGGCGACGTCCGCCGCCATCGCCACACGGCCGACAGCCTCCTCCAACGACGCCGAGCCCTGCCCGCTTTCCCACAGCTCCGGCCAATCCATGGCGTCCACCGCACCGGGCCACGCCAACGCGTTGTCATCGCCCAGACCGTCGCGAATCATCTCCTCGACGAATTGCCTGAGAAGAGGCAGCGAAGCAGGGGTAACAGGCTCATGGTCCCGGGCGAGAACGGCGCGCTTCGACGTCGTGGTCTCAGGACGCCCAAGAGCGGGGTCGGCCGGGCGGATCAACGTCATGGGGACCTAGGAGGCGATCCGAGCAACTGAGGCACGGGCCGCTGCTGCCTGCGATGGATGAATCGACGAACGTGCTCGAGTTGCCGACACGGTGGCTCCCGAGTGGTGGGATGCCTGGGCTTTTATCAACTCGCGACCGAGAGCCACCAGGAAACTCCGATTGGCGATCAGTTCGGCATCGGTGTGGTTGGTTCTCACCAGAGTGCCAGTCAGGTTCTGGATTCCTGACACGGCCGCCGCGCCCGATACCACTTGAATCTTTCCGCTATTGCGCACGTAAAGGATCGTGCGTTCATAGTTGGTGGCGGAGCCCGATTTCACCGGAATTATCCAGTACACGATGGACCAGCTCCCATACGTCGCTGACGTGTAGGACATCGTTTGGCCGGTGATTCCTCCGCCCACGCTGACCTCGGCCACATCGCGCAGCGTGTACCCGTGGAACTGATAACAAGCTTCCACTCCATAAGCGGAAAAACTGCTGAGATCAGGTGATACGACCACATCGGCAACGACGGGCGTCGAGGTTATGAGGTTGCCACCCTCTCGGTGGATGAACGTGTACCGAGACCACTGCGAGGTATCTCCGAAAAGAGGCTTCGCCCAGTCATACACAGCAATGCGGCGGACACCCCAACCGTTGGGAGCCGTTGGGGCCGAGATGAACGAGGCGAGCTTGGGTGCTCCCGACGTGTCGGCCACCAGGTTGTAGTTCTCGAGACCGATGTTCGTGATGGCCAGAACTATGGCGGCTACCGTCACCAACGCCAGCGCCGCCCAGGCGCGCGGAACAGCCACAGACGGGGGCGCCACCGTACGGTTCGCATCTGACGTGGAAGGCGAACCCCAGGCAATGTTCACGTTCATACCGAGCGGCTCGATAAGCAGCATCATGACGAGGACCCCGAGGCTGAAAGTAACGAGGCCAATGAAGGGGTGGAGGATCCCGATGGCGACATGCTCGCCCCAGAGCTCTCCAGACCAGAAAATGAAAATGATGCGCACCAGGTTGAGGGTCCATAAAAGGACCAATCCTCCTGCCATCCACAACGCTTTGCGCACAAACGGGCCTCGAACGATGGCGCCGCAGGCCGAGCCCACCAGAAGGAATCCGATCACACTGTTGACCCCGGAGCACGCCGAGACCACGCTGAGCGGAAATGACGTGCCGTGGTGCGATACCGAGAACAAGGTGCCACTGGGTGCCGGAATGGCCCGGGCCACAGGCACGACGGTGAGGACGGCTTTGGTGATGAAGACGGTGAAGGTGGTGAAGCCGTCGAGCACGCGCAGCAATATGGACTGATAGGGGTAGGGCCACGCCAGGAACAGGTACCCAATGGCGAGCTTTTGTCGCCACAGCACGCGCACGCCGAAGATGATCGTCACCGCGCCGGCCACGAAGATGGGCATCGTAAGGAGGTCTATGCGCCACACCCAGAACATGATCGACAACTTGTTCGGCAGGAACAGGTTGGCCGCAAGGGCCGTGACAACCAGGGGAATCCCGACGATGTAATCGATCTGCCGGTCGTGAATCGCAGGTTCTGGCCGCAAGGGCCGGGCTCGAACGGCCGCCAAGAGCAGTGCGATGACCGGCACCAGGCTGACATATGCCAACGGCGTCTCGAGATCGGCGCTCTGGACGAGGGTCTCGAGTGAGTAGTTGTAAGCGAACACCACGGCCGCGACAAGGACGAGCACCCGCGCCGTTGTGCGTGTGTGGGGTGGGGCGGCGTTCCAGGCGTCTCGGATCCGACTCGGCAAACTCCCAGCGCTCGTGCGCCAGGCCAGGACGCCCGATGCGCGCGACGTCCAGGACTTCGTTCATCCGAATCTTCCCTGAACATAGTCGGCGGTACGAGGGTCCCTGGGAGCGTCGAACATTTGGTCAGTCGGCCCCGACTCGACTATGAACCCCGGCTTTTGCTCGCCGTCGATGAGGAAGAGTGCGCACGAATCCGAGACGCGTCGGGCCTGCTGCATGTTGTGGGTCACGATGACAATGGTCATATCCCGACACAGCTCTTTGATCGTCTCCTCGATCACGCCCGTCGAGATCGGGTCCAGAGCTGAGCACGGCTCGTCCATGAGCAAGATGCGGGGTCGGACGGCTAACGCTCGGGCAATACACAGCCGTTGTTGTTGACCGCCTGACAGCGACAGCCCCGAGTCGTTGAGCCGATTCCGCGTCTCTTTCCACAAACCGGCGCGCTCCAGGCACTCCTGTACAAGGGCATCGCGGTTGGCGGCCTTGGTGCCCGACAGGCGCAGACCGGCCAGCACGTTCTGGGCGATAGTCATGGACGGGAAAGGATTGGGCTTTTGGAATACCATCCCGATATTGAGCCGAGTCTTGGTGACCGACGACGTCGGCCCGTAGATGTTCTCCCCGTCGAGTTCCACCGCTCCCGACAGCGTTGCACTCGGGACCAGCTCATGCAGCCGGTTGAGGATCCGCAAAAACGTCGATTTCCCGCATCCCGAGGGACCAATTAGTGCGGTGACGCGCCCTGGCTCCATGTTGAGCGAGATCCTCTCGAGGACCTTGTGCCGTCCGAACCACGCGCTCACATTCCTCGTCGTGAGACGTGACTGTCCGCTGGCTCCCGCCACGCCGTTGCTCGGCGGAGGCATTTGCCTCGCCAGCCCCACGTTGTCGACGGCCGCCATGGACGTCGCATTACTTACCATGCGCGCTCCCGCCCACTCCGACACGGACGTTGCGGACCCGGCGGGTGAGTCTTCGACGCCCGGCACCAGCCCAAACGAATAGTACGGCACCGAGGAGTACCAGAGGAAGGGGACTGCCCCCCGTCGCCGCCAAGGCCGCGTCATCCGGGCTGTCCCCCGCCCCGGTGTCCCCGGTAAAAGCCGTAGCCGCTCCTGTTCCGGTTCCTGTCCCCGTTCCTGTTCCGGTTCCCGTCCCTGCCCCATCAGGCACCGTCGTCGTGCTCGTCGAGGAACCGGCGGCCGAAGTGAGCGCCTCGGCGTCAAGCTGGCTCGCCACGCTGAGACCGGCCGTCACTTCGGCCGGCGTGGCGGGGGCTGCTCCCAAGGTCTGGATCTGCAACTGGCCTGTCGGACCCAGGATGTAGCGAATGAACTGAGCCAACTTGATGGCTTTCTCAGCGACCAAGCCGGACGTCGGAACGACCAGATAGCTCTCCACCATCAGGTAGTTGTTGTAGGCAGCCGCGTTAGTCGGTTGGGGGTTGAACGCCACGAGATTGGTGCTCGGGGCGAGGGTGATCCCAGTTCCCGACTCCGCCGCTGTGGCCGCGGCCAAGGTAGGCCCGACGAAGGCGGAGTCGGCGTTTTGGATGTCGGCGGTCGGCACGTTCCATGGCGTACCGAGTGGTGACCCCGTCCACACCGCCGAGACCGGAAAGGCGTTGTGCGCGGCTCCACCTCCTCCCTCAAGTGCGGCCCAAGAGGCGAGGTAACTCGGTGCATTGGTGGAGGCGACGATGTTCAGCTCCTTGCCCAGCAAGCCTTCATCCCCGCCGATGAAGGCATCGTCGCCCTGGAAAGGCCAGATCTCGCTGGGCGTGTCGCTCTTGGTCTTGGCGGTGATGTTGGGGTTGTTCAACGCGTTGTCGAAGAGAGCTTTGGCGGTAGGGTCGCTGTCCATCAACGCCATCAGCGCCGTGTTCTCGGCCGACGGCTGCAGGGTGGACGCCTGGTAGATGCCCGCGTCATCGGGGATCGGTTGCCCGTTGGCCTGGGTGAGCTGGCTCCACGACGTGTAGGGGGTAGGAAGAGCGGGGGCACCCGGGACAGGTGTTTCACTGGAATCGGTGTACCCATAGGTGAAGATCTGACCTACCTGGGTCGCAGTGAGCGGCATGCCGTTGCAGAACGTCGTCGGCGAGATGGTGTCGCTCACCAGGTCCCCCGGCGTACACACGGCGAAGGCGGCCATAGCCACCGGGGTGGCCGCGAAGGGCACGTAGGCAAACGTCCGACCGTTGGTATTGGCCGCACTCGTCTCGGCAGCCGTAAAGGGCCGCTCGGTGACCACGAAGTCGGCCCCGAACTCACCGGGCGTGGTTGTGGCCGTGCCGTCGAAGTCGATGATGGCGTTGTCCAGATTGCTGTCCGCGTACGTCGGATACAGAGGTTGGAGTCCCGAATCAGAGTTCAACAACAGGTTCGTGATGGGCGTGAGAAACGACCCGCCCTCTCCCACCAGCGAATTGGAGGCGGTATCGGCGTGGGCGGCGGGTGCCAGGGGAAGGCTGGCCACGATCACGGTGCCCACCATGAGACCCACCACCCCCACGATCCGGGTGCGCCGTAGAGCGTGACGGCGCGTCACCGCGGAGCCTCCACCCGTAAGGCCCGACCGATCCGGCGCCGAGCGAAGAACCCTACCGAGGTGAGCAGCAGGCCAATGATTAGCCATGGGGTGGGATCGCCGCCGGTGTACGCCATGCTCGGCGTCCCGCTCAGCGACACCGAGGGATCCGCTGACGACCCGTCCGCCGAGGTCCCGGGCGCCGAGGTCCCGCCCGTCGGCGTCTTGGCCCCAGCGGTCCCGCTCTTTGACGAGATTGTGGCACCTGTTTTGGAAGTGGACGACGGGTTGCCGTTGGTCGTTACTACGTTGGTGGCACCAGGAGGCGCGGGTGGGGGCGCACCGTTTGTCACTCCACACGTGGGCGCCGTGGCACCGTTCTGAACCTCGGTCGGCGTGAAGTCACCACACGAATACGCAGAGTCCTCGGATGATGTCGGCGCCACCGCCCCTGGCACCAGCTGTGTCACGGTATCGATCCCGTAACGTTCGAGTGACAAACCGAGACTGGCAAAATCCATCGAAGGCGCCACCTGTTGGCCGAGGGTCAAGACATAGTTCACATATGCACTCAGCACAGCACCTTTGCTCGCCACCCAGCCCGTGGTCGGCGTGAGGAGATAGCTGTACGTGGACGGGTTGTAGACATACTTTCCGAGTCCGTCGAAGTTGAGCACGTGGGTACCGTTTGTTTGCTGGGTGGCATACGCCAGCGCCGAGGCAACGTCGAGGGGGTCAGGCGCCGTGAAGTCCCCTGATGCGTTCTGCACATCAGCCACTGACTGCGATGGGCTCTTAGTGAATCCAGAGTCGATGGCGTATTGCTCTTGGACTGGACCGATCGCCCCAGGCGTGTTGGCGATGTTAGAGGCAACCGCGGCGGTGGACTGCTCGTCGTAGCCGTTGCCGGGGGCCTCCCAGTTGGACCCGGGCGTGTTGGTGATAGCCACGCCACTGGGTGCCGGGAATCCAGACTCATCTTTGATGTAGGTCGCCCACACCGACGGCTGCTCGTGGATGCAGTACTCCTCGAGCACGTAGTTGGTGCCCGCCGGGTCACTTTCCGTCACGGGCACCACCGGGAGGTCGGGAAGGGTGACGCCAGCGTTGGCGCCGTTCTGCTCCAGCGCGGGGTCGTCCCAGTTCTTGATCTGGCCTGTGAGCAGAAGGCACGCCGTGTAGCTGGTCAGCTGCAGCGCCTTGGTGAGATTGGGGACGTTGTACATGAACGCCACGCCGGCGGCGGTCACGGGGATGAATTGAAAGGGGAACGACGGCGGAGTGGTACCCACTGACGAATTGACGTAGCCGGTGTCACTGACGGCGAAGTCGACGGTCTCGTTGGTGAACTCGTAGCGGCCCTGCCCCGACGAGCTCGGTGTGTAATTGACCGACAGCGAATAGGGCCGCTGACTCGCATTGGCATCCCATTGGGTGATGGCCGGAGCGGCGAATTGCGACCCACTGCCGTTGAGAAGCGTGGGTCCGGCAAACGCTCGATCGGCCGGTCCGGCCAATCCCGCGATCATGGTGACCAGAGCGATGATGATGGCGTTGCGACCTATGGCACGGCCGCGGCTGCGGCGTCGCTGGTTGCGGTCAAGATTTCTCATGGTTGAAAGGTTGCCTCCGTTCATTGGTTATCTGCCCGGCTTCATGGCACGGAGAAGTCGGGTGATCGATGAGCCGCGCCGCGATGAACCGATGGCGCGTGCCGCGACGAAGAGCCCCAGCACCACGAACACGAGCACGAATGCGACCCCCCACGCCTCGCGAATGGCGTTGACGGAAGGTTGGAAGATCAACTGGTATATCCGCAGCGGGAGATCGTCCTGCTGGCCGCGCAACGGATTCAGGTTGTAGTGGGTGTTCCCCCCGGCGGTGAACAGCACCTCTGCCGTCTCCCCGGCCGTGCGGGCCACGCCGAGGATGGCCGCGGTGATGAGCCCGACTCGGGCGGTCGGAATGACGACCTGCAGGACCACCCGCCAGGGGGGCGCTCCTAGGCCCAACGCCGCCTCTCGCAGACCACCGGGCACGATCCTGATGACCTCGATGGCAGCCCGGGTGACCAAAGGCAACATGAGGATGCTCAAGGCGCAAGCAGCCGTCATACCGGTTTTGGCGTCGGTGTTGGTGTGATGAGGTTGGACCCACACGAGATAAAGAAACAATCCGGCAATGATCGATGGCGTACCGGTCATGGCGTCGACGACGTTGCGCACGACGCGTGCCAGGAGGCTGCGAGACTCGACCAGGTAGGTCGCCGTCAGGATGGCGATGGGAACGGTGAGCAGGGTGGCGATGCCGACCTGCTCGATCGTCCCCATGATGGCCGCGCCGGCGCCGACGTCGGTCACCGGGTTGCTGCCCCCGGCCAGGGTCATGTCTGCGGTGAGGAAGTGAGGGAAGCGGGCAAAGACGACAGGACCACCTTTGAATACCACAAAACCGATCACGGCCAACAGCGCCGCCAGGACGACGAGGGCACCGGACCACACCATGACGGTGGCCAATCGATCCTTCATGACCAAGCGCCCGTACCGGCGGTCGCTGAGCACCCCGTAGATCAGGACGAACATCAGATACGAAGAAATCACCAATCCGACGGGCGCAGATAGCCCAGCAATGGCGAAGGTGAGCCAAATGGCCGCTACGGCGGCCACGGCACACGCTCCGGTTTCGAGCGCCGATGTGCGCGAGGCCCGACGGCGGCGCGGCGGGCGCTGCGGTTCGTCAGCGGGCATGACATCATGGTCTGGGTTCCAGCTGGCCGAGCCGACGTCGGCGACGGGCGGCGGCAGGATGCTCATGTCTCGCCTCGCCCTCGCTGGACAATCAGGCGACCACCGAGGCTGAACACCAACGTCGTGAGAAAGAGCGTCAGGCCGGCCAAGGTGAGCTCGCTCTCGCCATGCGCACCTGACGTGACGAAAAGGGCACCGATCGATTGCGTAATCGAGCCGCTGCCGTTCGGGCCGAGAATGGCAGCCGACACCACGTTTCTGGCCGACAGGATGAGAAGCACGGCGATGGTCTCGCCCAAGGCCCGACTCAACCCGAGCAGCGTGCCACCTACGATGCCGCTGCGCGAGAATGGCAGGACGACATCGGTGATCATGCCCCACCGTGTCCCGCCCAGCGCCAGCGCGCCTTCGCACGCTTCACGCGGGGCTTGGGACATCACCTCCCGGCAGATCGACGTGATGACCGGGGTGATCATGATGAATACGACGAGCCCACATTCAAAGATCGAGTCGCCATATCGTCCTGGCTCAGCTGTCCGGAAGATGGGGATGAAACCGAAATGATCGGCCAACCAGCTCACCGGGCCGTTCGAATAGTGCGTGAGGACCTCGAGCCCCCAGAAGCCGTAGACGATGCTCGGCACCGTAGCGAGCAGGTCGATCAATGCCGTGAGCCATCCCCGCAAACGGGGACGGGCGAACTCGTTGATCATCAGGGCGGTGGTGATGGACACCGGAAGGGAAAACACGATGGCGACCAAGGCGATCTCGACCGAGCCGACCAGGAGGCCGAGCACGCCCGGGTGGAGCGGTTCGGACCACACCGTGCCGGTGAAGAACCTGATGCCGAAGTGCGACAGGGCCCACCAGCCGTGGTAGACGAGAAACACGCCCAGAGAAAGCAGCAGCGCCAGGACAATGCCGGCACTGCTGGCCAGGAGCCCGAAAAACGTGCGGTCCGCACGTGAGTGCCCCGAGCTGAAGGTGATGGGAGTCTCGTCAATCGCCTCGCCCATGGGCGGTGCCGTCAGCGTAGTCATGGCTCAGTGAGTCGCCCCAGCAGTCGCCGCGCCGAGACCCCGACCACGAGGAGTATGCCTCCCGCGCCCACCAGCCACCACCACAGAGGCGGTGCTCCCGTATACGCCAGAGTGCCGCTTGTGGTGGCGGTACGGGGGGCCAGGGCGGCGGCGTTGGACCCGGTGGGGGCGTTCGAACCTGAGGCGGCCGCGCCTTTGTCGTTGCCGTTGGCCGTAACCAGGAAGGGAGAGGAGAAGAGGTGCGGCTTGCTCAAATCTGTTTGGTTGGGGCCGATGTAGAGCACACACTCGTTGGCCGCGGTCCCGCACACAGGCTTCGAATCGGCAGGTTCGCCCAACGTGACGAGGTCGGGCAGTGCATAGACGGTGTAACTGTCGATCTTGAAACTCCCGTCGGTGTTCACATACGTCGTCGAAGCGATCGTTGCTCCATCGCACCTGAACTCCTCGGTCTGGGGGAGGTTGGCCTTGAGGCCGCCGGGATCGTCACACTCGAGGACCTTCATCGAAGCGTTACCACTGGGAAACCCTGCCGCCGCCAGGCTTGATTGGTCCAACGTCGAGTTGGCCGCCACAGTGATATCGATCGTCTGACCACTGCTGAGCGCGTCGCCCGAGACCAACGGCGTTGTCGTCGTCAGCGTCACCGGCCCTTCAACAAGATCCAAGGCACCCGAGGCGCTCGAGCATGAGGTGGCCAGGACGCCGCCCAACACGACACCGAGCAGAAGGGTCCGCGCCGAGCGTCGCCTGACCTCGGTCTTCATTGTTGTGATCCTCCCGAGCCCACCAGGGCCCCTTTATGAGCTAGTCGCCGTCGTCCGATCGTCCCCACCGCCAAGAGCAATGCGCCCATGCCAAGCATCCACGGGAGCATGGCCGTGGGCCCCGTCAACGCTAGGGAAACGCCGGAATCCACGGTGCTCGACGGCGAAGAGGTCCCGCCGCCTGGCGACGTTGTGCCCGAACCAGTCGACCCTGTTGCCGCCGAAGCACCCGAGCCCATGCCTGGCAATGTCGTCGTCGTGGTGGTCGAGGTCCCCGTGGTCGGAGTCGTGGTGGTCGTGGTGGTCGTGGTGGTGCCTGTGGCGGCGGTGAAGTCTACGGTCACACTTTGGCCGGTGATGGGCAAGTTGTCGGTCACGTCGGTGGCCATGTAGACGACGTTCTCGACCGTCTTGTCAGTGACGGTAAAGGTGGCTACACCGTCGCTATCGGTTGTCCCGCTCACGGTCGTGACCGAGGAGCTGCCGCTCGCCGGGTTGAGGGCAACCGTCCTCCCCGACAGCGCGTCGCCGTTGTCGTCCGACAGCACGACTGTGATGGTCGCCTCCGACGTCCCATCGGCCGGCACCTGGGTGGGCTCGGCCACAATTGTGGAGTCGGCGACGGTCGGAACGATCGGTTGTGGTTTCCCGAAGGTGACCATGGCGGCCTGACCGGCCAAGGGAAGGTTGTCGCTGGTATCGGTGGCCGTATAGGTCACGATCTCGGCATCTGTGTCGGTGACGGTGAATGTCGCCTGCCCTTGGGCATTGGTCGTCGCCGAGCTGGGTGTGATCGTCGAGCTGCCCTCCTCGGCGACCAAGGTGATGGCCTTGCCCGGAACAGGGTTGCTGTTGTGGTCCTCTAGCGTGACAGTCACCGTGGACGGCGTCTTGCCGTCGGCTGGCACGTCGGTTGGATTGGCGGCCACGGTGGAGTTACTTGCCTCAGGAGCAGCGGCATAAAACGTCACCGCAACGGTCTGGTTGATGGTCACACTATCGGTCGTGTCGGTGGCCGTGTAGGTCACCGTCTCCGCCGTTGTGTCATAGGCGAAGAACTCTGCCGTGCCGTTGGTGGCGGTGACACCCGGCGCGGCGCCGGCCGAGACTTCCTGGGGAGCGATGCGCGTTGTCCCGCCCGGGCTGCCGGTCATGCTCACCGCCACCCCTGACACCGTCAAGCCGAACTGATTCTTCACGGTGACGGTGATCGACACCGGCGTCTGCCCGTCGGCGATGTCGCTCGTGGCCGAGACGGCGACGTCCGACTCTGTTGCGGACACCGACCCGGGTTCGAAATCGATGGTGGCGGTTTGGGCGACAGGGACATCGTCAGTGACGTCTTGCGCGGTGAATGTCACGTCTTCAGTCGTGGCGTCGGACACTGTGAAGGTGGCCTGCCCGTTGGCCCCCGTGACTTCGGGCGAGCTCGCAGACGCCACGATGGCATTCGTTGAGGAAGCCGTGAGTGACACCGATTTGCCGCTCACCAGGCTGTTTCCGTCGCTGGCGACGAGTGTGACGGTGACTGTCGTCGAGAACTCCGGTGTACCGGAACTCGTCGACGCGGACGACACGGCGGACGCGGCGGCGACCACCGTTGAGTCAGTTGGAGACACGTTGAGCGTCCCGAAGGTCAGCGTGACACTCGGCCCCGTTATGGGCAGAGAGTCGGTGACATCGGTAGCGGTATAGGTCACGGATTCCGAGCTGGCGTCAGTGACCGTGAACGTGGCCTGCCCTCGGGCATCGGTCGTTGACGACACAGCGGTGATGACTGAGTTTCCGCTGGCGGCGGTAATGCTTACCGACTTGCCTGCGACAGGCTGGGGCGCGGCCGCTTGATCGTTGAGTGTCACCGTTATGGTCGACGTGGCCCCGCTGGCAACGGTGGCGGGAGAAGCGGTGATCGTGGAGTTGGCAGCTGACACCGTGGGACTGACGAAGGTGACCGTTGGTGGTGTCGCCGGGGTCAGGACGAGATTGGAGTCGGTCACATCGGTGGCGCTATAGGTGACGGTTTCCGGCATGGCGTCGGTGACGGTGAAGCTCACCACCCCCGTAGTGGCGTCCGTCATCCCGGTATCGCCTACCACGCCACCAGACTCGATCACCGAGTGGCCGGATCCCTGACTGAGGGTGACCTGTTTCCCGCCGGTGACAGGGACGCCGTTGGTGTCCTCCAAGGTGACGGTGATCTCGGAGCTGTCCACCCCGTCGGCCACGGCCGTGGCATTGGACACCACCACGGTTGATTGGGTGGCCGACGTCTGGGTGGCAGCCAGAGGAGAACCGTCCCCGGGATTCTCGCCCCCATCGTCCGAGTTGGGTTGCACTGAGAACGGGGCCGAAAAGAGATGGGGCTCGGCGAAGTTCGTTTGGGCGGGCCCCACATACAACACGCACTCGTCAGCCCCGAGTCCACAGACAGGCGTTTGCGTCGGTGACTCACCGAAAGTGGCGGCATCAGGTAACGCGTAGATCGTGAAACTGTTGATCTGAATGCTTCCATCGGCGTTGAGCGAAGTGCTGGAGTCGATGGTCGATCCATCACAGTTGTTGGTGGGTGTGACGGGCAGATTGGCCACTAAGCCCCCCGGATCGGAACACTCCTCGACCTTGATGGCGGGTTCGCCCGAGTAGCCGTAGACCTCGAGATTGGCCAAGCTCAGCGTCGTGTTGGCGGCCACCTGGACGTCGATGTTCTGGCCACTCGAGTACGGACTGTTTGGGGTGACGGTGCCGACGGTGGTCAAGGTGACCGGACCGCTGGTCAGCGAGGCGGCGTCGGCATGGATAGCAAGCAGCATGAGGGGGGCGCCCAACGCCAGCAGGCTCGCGCCAGCCAGCTGGATCCTACTCAACCACTTCCGCCCAGCTCCGTTTGTCGTTCTCACGTCAGATGGCAGCTCCTGGGAAGGCGTGCACCCTCCCGAATCGAAGTCCCCTTCCGCCGCCCACGAGCCGTGAGCGCCGCCCTGCAGTTCCCTCTTTGGTGCCCGAAGGCCCGGGGGCACGCCGATCATGCGGCGAACCCCCGGGCCGGGCATTTTCACCTCCAAGCATGTGACCTCGCGGTCACGTGCTTGGGGTTGGCACTTCGATTAGCTGTTGGCGTTGGCCACTGCCAACACTGGCGGCATGCCGGGGAAGTAGACGTTGTATGTCCCCGACGGAATGGGATTGCCACCCGAGTTGGTCAGCGTGATCGTCGTCGAGCCCGACGTGGGCGTGGCGGCGACCGTGGTCACTCCTGCCGGCCAACCGGCCGTAGTGGAATCAACCACCTGACCGACGGCGAAGGCCTGGGGCGACGGCACATCCGGCCCGAGCGGCGCCGTGGATGTCGCGTTTGTCACCACATCATCGGCCCCGTCTCCGGTGACGCTCATTGAGGCATCGCACGCAGCGTTGGTGCTAGCACCGGCGAAGAAGTCACCCGGCGTGGTGTTGGCAAGCTCCGTGAGGTCGTCGTTCAGACGGCTGTACTCGAAGTCGTTGTTGATGATATTGGTGATTTCGCTGTCGTAGTTCGCACCGGACGTCAGGTCGGTCTCCTTCTGGAAGAAGTGGTTTTCATCGCAGATCCAGTTGATGAAGCCACCCACCGAAGCGTTGACACTCGCTGGCAAGTACGCATTGAACAGCGTCCTCGCCGTCGGGTAGGTACCGGTGCGCTCGTGCGCAATGGACGGTGCCACCCCGTTCTCGTTCAGCGGTGTCTCGGTGTAGCTCAACGGGACACCTGCCGGCACGGAACCGGTACCAGGGAGGAGGGTTGTCTGGCCGGCGTTGGGGTTGGACTCGTACACGCCGTAGGACTCGGCGTACAGCGAGGTCGCATCCGCCACAGCCTGGTCAGCCGGGTCGTTCGGGAAGTCGGCGCTCGCATAGTTTGAGATATACGCGGCGTTGTTCTCGACAGCGATCTCAAGGTTGCCCGAGGTACCAACCGGCGTGATGAAGTCAGCACCTTGTGCCGCGTTCACGTCCATGTCGGACGAGCCAAGGCAGCCCGGGGTTGACGTCGAGTCGGAGTTGGCGAAGCTTGAGAAGGTGGCGACAGTTCCCGAACCGGTGTTGATGCCGACGATGTGGATCGGCACACCGATAGGAGCGCCGTTGCCGATGGTCTTGGCCACGCCGCCGTTGCCCGGCCCGCTGGCCGACAAGTTGGTGAGCTGACCCCAGTCATCGATCCGTGAGTCGGTACCGGTCAGGTTACTGGCACACCACAGGCGGTAGGCGATGGAGCTGTTGGTGTCACCGGGGGTTATCGGCGTGTTGTCCACGTCTGTGAACGGAGTGCCCGTGCAGGCTGTGCCAGTGAGGCCCGAACCAGCGGGAACACAGTTGTCGGGGTTTCCGGGCAGCCATCCTGCAGCCGGGGCGCCGATCTTGCCGCTGTTGGCCGTTGGCCACGCCGTACCATCCTGTCCGTTTCCTGCCCCTGTGGAGAAGTAACTCGGCGTGCCGAAGACACCAGGCGAAAGCGTCTGGAAGTCGACGGCCGGAACACTGTCCTTGGCGTACCCCGCCTGAGCGATGGCACATCCACTCACGGCACCCACAGCCGGCTTTGACGAACGGGCGAATTGCACGGTGGTGCTGGTGTGAGCCTGCGTGCCGCACAGTTGCTTGAGCCCGTTGCCCGAACCGATGTTGTTAATGCCGTTGGTGATCTCGGTCCGGTCAAAGTTGTCAGCCGTGTCGGTGGTGGCACTATCCGCCTCGATCGCCGTGCCCTCGTCGTTCTGACAGTCAGCGTTGTTCGTACTCAAGAGGTTGCATCCGTACAGTCCGGCGTCGTTGAAGAGGTCGCCGATGTCCTGCATCATGTACAGCGTGGTGTCCGATCCCGCCGCGCGGTCGATGTTCGAGGCGCTCTGGGTGTCGTTGCTCCCGGTTCCGGCCGTCAGCCAGTTGGGGTAGACACCCGTGGTCGGGTAGTTGGGGATGCACAGGTTGCTCGAGCCAGACGTGCTGTAGCCCGTCGGACAAGTCACGGCCGAGGCGACGCCTGTGGTGACCCCCAACAGGGTGATCAGTCCGCCCAAGGAGAGGACGGCTGCGGCCGATATGCGGCGCAGCTGCTTCAGTTTGCGCAGCGAGGACAATCTCATCAGATTGGTGCTCCTTTGGTTATTGATCAGTTTGGACATCTGATTGACGGATCTGGCTCTTGGGGTGTTCGTGCTGTGTGTGTGGTTGGTCATGAGAGGGCGATTCACGAGTCCAGGGTGAGGGTGTAGGTCGCGTCCGTGACAACGCTGTCAATGGTCGTCTTGGAGTGTCCAGACCCTTCCTTGAACTTCTTGGTGGCGACGCTGATCTCAAAGGTGTAGTTCCCAGGCGTATCGGCGTGCTTGCCGCTCTTGGGGGTTCCCGAGAGGATGCCGTGGCTGAACTTCATACCCTTGGGGAGCGAAGTCTTGGCCGAGACAAGCTTCCACTTGTAGGGCATCTCCCCGCCTTGGGCGGTAAAGGTGAATGAGGAGTATTCGCTGCCTACGGTGGCGGCCGGGATCGATGAGTTCGCGGTCGTGATGGCCGCCCCGTTGGGCTCGACGATCGGGAAACTCTGGGACTTCTGTGGGGCCGCTGAGTAGAGCACCCCGCCGACGTAGCCGCCCGCCTGGTTGGCGTCGACCACACATGTTCCCGTACCGGTCAGGTGCACACTGTTACTCGACACCGAGCACGCTCCGGCGGTGCTGGAGCTGTCGATCGAGTAGACGATGGCGCTGCCCGAAGCGCCCCCTGTGGCCGACACCGCGTAGGTGTTGCCTACGTTGCCGGGAGCAGGAGCTGTCGACGTGATGGTGATGGCCTGCGGCGTGTAGCCCGTGACCACGGGCATGCTCTGTTGTGCCTGTGTCGCCGGCGCGTAGTCCGTGCCGTCGACATTGTTGGCCGCCTGGTTGGCGTCCACGAGGCAGGTGCCGGCGCCCGTGAAGGTCACCGCTGCCCCAGCCAGGCTGCATCCGGTGCTGGCGCCGTCGAGGGTGAGCACGACGGGATTGCCCGAACCACCGCCTCCATCGGTCGTCACGTTGTACGTGCCGCCTTCGACACCCGGGTCGGGGGCCGTGGATGTGTAGGTGATGGTCTGTGCGGTCAATGGGGCCAGCTGTCCGTCTCCAGGACCAGAACCGTCGTCAGCGGCATTGGCTGCCACCGAGAACGGCGCCGATAGGACGTAGGGCTGGGCAAAGTCCGCAGGGTCGGTGCCGATGTACAGCACACACTCGGTGGCGGCGGTGTCGCCGCAGGCCGGCACACCCGTCGCGCTCTCGCCGAAGGTGGGCGCGTCGGGCAGGGCATAGACCTGGTAGTTGTTCACCGTGAAGCTGCCATCGGCGTTGAGGTCAGTGGTCGAGCCAAGCGTCTGCCCGTCGCACTCGCCTATTTCCCGGGTGGGATCGTTGGCAGTCGTTCCGTAAGGATCGGCACATTCGAGAATGTCGATCTTGGGCTCCCCGCTGTACCCGAAGTTCTCCAGGTTCGAGAGTGCGAGGGTTGAGTTGGCGGCGACATCGATGTTGATGGGCTGACCGCTCGAGTAGGGCATACCGGCACTGATAGTGCCGTTGGTGGTCAATGTGGTCGGACCGCTGATGAGCGTGTCCGCGCCACTTGGGGAGGCAATGACCAACGCCACTGGCACCACAATGGCCAGCGCAGCGGCGGCGAGGGCGAGTCTCCTGACGGATCGCATAGGTATGAGTTCCTTTGATTGGACCTGGGTCTCGGTCGGCCTGATCACAGCTCGGGCACGAAGACCCACACCGAGGACGTGATGTTGCCCCGTCCTTCGGCATGACGCCCCGACCCAGACGCATCATCCACACATCAAGGGAACGAAGGCAAGGTTCAATTCCCTTTGTTGCTAACAATTCATTTCAAGTTTCGGGTCCCGTCACCTGGTCTTTGTGAGAACCACGCAGTGGTCGCGCTATGGAGTGGCATTGCGTCAAGGGGTGGCGATCGATGACCGATGCATCTGCCCGCCATTTGCGGGCTCCGCGTGCATCTAGAGAGGTGACAACGTCCCAAATTGCACCCGCGTACACCCGTAACGGCGACCCGGCGGACGCTTTGCAACGTGACGCTTGCAGACCTGTGAGGTCGAGCGTGTGCCGATCAGTTGCGAGTGGGGGCGGGGCCGACAGCGGCCCGGCGGCGCCGGTACGAAACAAAGCCACCGACGATCACGAGTCCCCCCGCTCCGAACACCCACGGCAAACGAGTCTCCGGGGTGATCGCCCCCGGACCGATCACGAAGCACTCCTGGTTGCTCTGCTGCCAGAACGCGTATTGCCACTGTTGAGCCACGTGGGTCCGCCAGGGTGAGTTTGACGTCCACCACGGCGTGGGAACACCCGAAGCTCGACCGCGGTCACAGATCACGGCACCTGGCGGGGCGTCGCTTGGCACGGTGTAGGAAGCCGTAAACGTCGTGCTTCCTGACGATTGACTCGAGGATCGCTGCATCGGCACAGAAAAGCCGCCGTATCCGTATCCGTTTCCGTATCCGTTGCCGTAGCCGTTTCCGTTGCCGTAGCCGTTGCCGTTTCCGTATCCGTTGCCGTAGCCACGGCTATGGCCATTTCCGATCGTCA
Organism: uncultured Acidimicrobiaceae bacterium; assembly: GCA_963793645.1. Taxonomy (GTDB): domain Bacteria; phylum Actinomycetota; class Acidimicrobiia; order Acidimicrobiales; family UBA8190; genus CAWCAW01. Next base: position 309,535 of record CAWCAW010000007.1, read on the forward strand.
CACAGTCCATAACCGAATGCACTCTGCCGATGAAATCGTTGCTCTGAAATCCGACGGTGGCCGAAATCGTCTCGCCCGGGCTAACCGTGGGCAGCGTGTTGGGGTTCTGATTGGGCGAACCACCGGGGGGTTGAGTTTGCTTTACCAGGTTGCCCGCCTGTGGCCCGCCGAATGCGTTGTCACATGACTGGAAACCGACCACGGGGAAGCTGGCAACAATGTCCCCCGTCGTGCTCGATTGAGCCACCACGTCACACGCACTGAACTGAGCGCAGTTGACATCGATGGGACCTGCTCCATGCGTCTTGAACGTCAGAGCGAAATCGAAGTAACCAGAGAACTGGCCGGTGGCGTGACTCGGCGTGACACCAGTCACCACATTGCTCAGGTCACAATCGTTACTCGTGAGAGGGTCACCCTGAGCGCTGACGTCGTCAGCACGGCACTCGAGGATCTCGAGCGGACCTGATGTGCTCGGCGTGGCGACATCGGTTCCAGATACCGGAATCGTCTCTCCGTCGTATGGACCACTCAGTGGAGTTGCCGGTGTTAGCGAGATCTGACTCGCGTTCGGGTTTGCGGACGCCGAACCACCAGCGAAAACGAGAGCGATGGCAACGATTGAAGTACCCAAGGTCAGGCCCGCCAAGGCTCTCCGCCACTTACCCGCCATCAGAGCTCCCATCACTGTGACGGGCAGACACTACACATGGCACCAGACAACATCAACCAGCTGTCCCCTAGACGTCAGCCGTTCCGGCTGACGTCTTATACGAAGGTTAACGGCAGGTGATCAGTGAGAAACCACAAGGTTAAATGAGCTCATACAAAGGGGGGCAATGGGTAGTTCACGAGCGGCCCACCTTTAACATTTCGCCGAAACACCGTTCGTGTACCAACGGCATCGGCGCGACTTCACTTCAACCTCCCCAACGATCCATTGTCGATCGCCGTGCCTTGACGCCCGTTGCGCGATGTCTGACACTTGGGTGTGGCCCTCGATCTCCCTCCCCCCACCACTCCCCCGATTGCCGGCCGCCCAGCCCCCGGCGAGTACGGCGCTGCATCGCAGACAAACAACTGGGGGATGGCCGACTCGACTGTGCCCTCGCATCCTGCCCGCGGCGACCTGCGCATAAAGGAACGACGGTCATGGGGTACGTGGCAGCTCGTTATCGGAGGACTGGCCGCGCTCGTTGTTGGCATGGCGATCGGCAATTCGTTCGCGAACCCTTCGACATCGGCGGCGTCACCGGGCGCGGCCGGAACACAAGGCACGCTCCCTCCACCGGCGACCACGACGACGATGCCATCGTCGAGCGCGACGACGGCAGCCCAAGGCTCGACAACAACCATGCCATCTTCGTCATCGTCGACCACCGTGGCTACCGGTAACTCGGGTTCAGGTACGACGTCAAGCCCGACGACCACCGTGGCAACCGGGACCCCCACTGTGCTTCTTGGCCCATATCAGGCGAAGGGCAATTGGACGAGCACTTCCTTCGCCGTGGCAGCGACCGGGTGGAATATCGGTTGGGCGTTTCAATGCTCACCGGTGCCCGCTTCCGGTCCTTCACTTCAGATTTTCGTAGTGGCGGCCGGATCCAGCCCAGGAGCCACAGCGGCGATAAGCGAGATGGGCGCATCAGGCCAATCGGTCTCACCGCAGACAACCACCGGTAGCGAGGAACTCGTGGTCGAGGCCCCCGCTAACTGCGTGTGGGCCGTAAAGGTGACTGGTGTCGGCTAACTGAAAGTCCCCACCTCAACGGCGATTTCACAGCCGATCTCAGTCCGACAACGAACTACGGCTTGCCCAATCGGGCCAAACGGGCGTCGAGGTCGGCAAAATAGTCGTAGTCACGTTTGAGGATCAACATCGGACGCGACGGTGACGCTGCCGGCGTGCGCAGACATTGAAGACAGCCCAACAGTCGACGGTGCTGAGCAGTAAGCCTGTTGACACTGTCGGCGAGGTCCAGCAATAGGCGGTCCACGTTCGACTGGTCCATTGTCCAACCAGGGGTAAGCGTCACGAGTTCTCGCTCACCGGTACCCGACCCGGTTCCTTGACTCAGTTCCTTGCCTTCAGTCACGACCCTATCCATATCACCCAATGCGTTGCTACAATTTCCGTGTGCGCATGGCGGCTATGGAGGATGCCGAAGCTCAGCTTCGCCTCCAGGCCAGCACCTCTGGCCTCGCCGATCGGGTGCCGTTCGTTTCTGCCCGTCGGCTTCTCACTGCGCCCCAACGAAACAGCCTTCTGGCCCTGGCTGGCCTTCTGGTGATCGGCCTCGTGTTGTCCGCCACAGACACGTTGGTCGTCGTGCTGGGCGCCGTCACCTTCTTGTACGTGACCTGCGTGGGATATCGGGCTCTGCTTCTGGTGAGGTCAGGATGGCCCGATGCGTACGAGGTGGTGAGCGACGAGGAGGCAAGAAGGGTTCCCGACTACCTGCTTCCGACCTACACCGTGTTGGTTCCGGCGTACCGAGAACCTGAGGTCATCAATCGCCTCATCGACTACATCGGGAACCTGGACTATCCCCTCGATCGACTCGAAGTGATGATCTTGGTGGAGGCCGACGATGACGAGACCATCAGTGCCATCAACAGCTGCAACCCGGGCAGTCAATTCCAGCTCGTCCCGATCCCCCCTTCGCAACCCCGCACCAAACCCAAGGCGCTCAACTTTGGTCTAACCCTAGCCAGGGGTGACCTTGTCGCTGTTTACGACGTCGAAGACGAACCCGACGCGCTCCAGTTGAGAAAGGCAGCCGTAGTGCTTGAACGGCTGGGCCCCAATGTCGGGTGCCTCCAAGCTCGACTGTCTTACGATAACCCCAACCAAAACTTGATCACGCGGTGGTTCACCATCGAATACACCATGTGGTTCTCGTTTTGGTTGCCGGGACTGGCAGCGTCCCACGCACCGATCCCTCTTGGAGGCACATCGAATCACTTTCGCCGAAGCGTGCTCAGAAGCATCGGAGGATGGGATCCTTACAATGTCACCGAGGATGCCGACCTCGGTATTCGCATGGCGCGTGAAGGTTATGACGTCCGAGTCCTCGATTCGGTCACGAACGAAGAGGCCAACAGCGACTTCGTGAACTGGGTGAAGCAGAGGTCCCGGTGGTACAAGGGATATATCCAGACATTCTTCGTGCACATGCGGTCTCCTCGGCAGCTGTACAGAGAGCTCGGTTTCCGCAGGCTCATCCACTTCTTGTTGTTCGTGGGAGGTACGCCCGTTGTCGCCATGCTCAACCCGGTCTTTTGGGTTATGGCGGCACTGTGGGTGATCGGCCATCCCGTCTTCTTGCAACGGATCTTCCCGGCGCCCTCGTACTACCTGGCGCTGGTGTCGTTGGTCTTCGGGAACTTTCTCCTCGGCTACATGACCGTGATGACGTGTCGCGTCGCACGAAGAGGAGAACTGCTTTGGGCGGCGCTGACCATCCCCCTCTATTGGATCATGATGTCCCTGGCCAGCGTCAAGGCGTGGTGGCAACTCGTCCAGCGGCCGACCTTTTGGGAAAAGACGGCGCACGGGTTGCGCAGCGGCGCTGATGGCAAAAGCACCCTTCGATCCGGCGCACCACCTGCCTGAGCATCGAGCGACCGAGCCATGACTGTCATAGCCGACAGGCCCACGATCTCCTCGCCCACGCCGACCGCATTCGACCACCCACCGCCAGCTGATAGCGGGGCGCATTCGACCAGATCGGGACTGACCACACGATGGGGCGGCGAACGCGCCGTGTTCGTGCTTGTCTCTCTGGTTGTTTACCTGACTGTCGCCATTCTCCTCGACTTCGTCTACGACATCTTTCCGCTGGACGCCGTATCGCGTATGGCGAACGGTTTCTATGTCCTGTATTCGCGAGACCCACATTTGGCGGCCGTGGGCTTCGTCTGGAACCCCCTCCAATCGTTCGTCGACGTGCCCCTGCTGCTCTTCAAGGATCTGTGGCCGGCCTTGGCAAGCCACGATTTCGCCGCCAGCCTCGTGACTGTGACGGCAGGTGCCGCTGGTGTTCATCAGGTCCATGCCGCACTGACGGAGTTCGGGCTCCGGCGAAAAGCGCGCCTTTTGCTGACCGCGGCCTTCGCACTCAATCCGATGATCGTCTTCTACGCCGGCAATGGGATGAGCGAAGCTCTGTACGTATTCAGTCTTGTCGCCACCTGTCGTTACTTGATGCGATGGTCGCGGCGAGATGACATGCGGTCTCTGGTTTACGCCGCATTCGCAATTAGTGTCGCCTACCTTGATCGTGATGAGGCGATCGCATCGGCTGTCCTCGGCGCACTGTTTGTCTTTGCCGTCACCTTTGGCCGCGCTCCGGGCACGCACCGGTCACGGATGCTCGCCGCGCTCACGGACTTGACCGTCTTCGCCTTGCCCGTCGCCACGGCCTTCGTCGGATGGGCGGTTGCCAGCTACGTGGTGACAGGTCAGGCGTTCGAACAGTTCACCTCGCAATACGGGAATTCGGCTCAGCTCAACGCAGGTTTGCCGCACTACACATTGATGCGGCGCGCAATCTTCGATGGAGCTTCGATCGAATTCATGGCACCCCTGCTGCCTATTGTCGTGGTGGTTGCCGTCCAGGTGGGAATCAAGAGGCATGACTTCACCGTCGGAGCACCCGTCGGCATCATTGGTGGAGGGCTGGCCTTCGACGCCTTTGGCATTCTCGCCAACGGCCTGGAGCCTTGGTATCGCTTCTTCATCCTCGTCGCACCTCTCAACGTCTTGCTGATTGGGTACGTTCTATCCCCCGGCTCGCGGTTCGCTCCCGCACGACGAGAGACGGCGCGCCATCGTCGAGGTCAACGACACAGCGGGCGCCTATCGATTCCCCTTGCCGCTGGTTGCTTCGCTCTGGTGGCAATCGTGCCGTCGATACCGTCAGCGGGGATCGGCATGTTCTCATCGAAGGTACACAGTTCTGAAGCAACGGAACTCGGCGGGCTACTCCTGGCTCACCCCAACAAGACGGAACGCCAGTTCGTGGGGCACTACCGGCATATCGAGTCCATCGACAGCTATCTCGATCGACTGGACCTCGCTGGTGGAGCGATCGTGGCGGACACCGCCGGGAACTGCACGCCCCAAATTGTGACGAGTGTCGCCAATCCCAGAATGTTCGTCATCACCAGCGACCGCGACTTCCAGGAGGTCCTTGCCGATCCTTTGACCTTTCACGCTACGTACCTTTTGGATCCTGAACCGGCCGGGGTCGACGTTGACGATGCCCTTAACGTTGAGTACCCGAACTTGTTCCAAACGGGGGACGGGTTTGCCCGTCTCGTCCACCAGTTCCCGTCTGACGGCACGTGCGCCGACTACCGGCTCTATAAGGTCATCGGTCACCCAGCATGATCTCTGGACCCAGCACGGCTCAAACTGCCAGTTCCTCATCGGCTACGTTGCCATCGGGTGGATGACGGCACCGGCCCAAGTTCCGTAAATTTTATGTGACAGTCCGTCGAACTCAGGGTGAAATCTTGCCAACAAGGTGTTTTTCACCTTGTGCCGGGCCTGGCGTCTCTGTTTCGATCTGCATGACGCGGTGAATCCCATGAAAGGCGGCGTGTGAGGATGCGTAATCCGATGAGGCGGGCTCTCTCGGCAGGAACCGTCATCATGGGTGTGAGCCTTCCCGTGGTGTTCGCATTTGCCGGGCCCGCCAGCGCACAGTCGACGTTGAACAATGGCGGTCCCGTATCACTGGTCACGACGGGGACCGTTACCCCCGGACCGTATTCGAGCGGACAGACGATCAACATGCAGGTCGTGGCGAACTCGACGTTGGATCTCGCCAACTTGGAGAACTTCGGTTTCAGCGGCGAGCCCGCCATCAAAGTCGAAATGTGTTCAGACCCCGGCGGCACAGTTGCGAATCTTCCCGTGACCCCAACGAACAACTGTGACGGGGGGACCATCGACTCCACCACGGCGATCAACAGCGATGGCAGCCTTACGCTCAACGGCTTCACGGTGTACGCGCTTCCCGACAACGTCACCTTGGGCGAGCCTGCCAACCAACTTCCCGTCTGTGGCTTGGCCCCCAACTACTGCGTGCTGTACGTCGGGCCGAACCAAACCGACTTTGCCGATCCCCATCTTTTCTCGGCACCGTTTCAGACCGCGGCTAACGCTGATGACCTGGGTGAGAATCCAGGTGATGGCACCCCGGAGGCCCCCCTCGCGATCGGCCTTCCTTTGCTGGGGTTGGGCGTGGTCGGCGGCACCACATACCTGCGGCGACGTCGCCGCACACCGGCGGCCTAGGGTTCCTCAGGCGGCACGCCGCACCTCTAGGTAGCGACGAGCTGGGCACCTTGCACCCATTTTGAAGCAGTCGCGATGCGGCGCGACGGCAGGTGGCGGTCAGAACCGTGGTCCTACCGTCGGTACTGATCTTGGGCCAAATGGCTGTTTTGCCAGGTCATAGGCCGAGTGCAGCCCCGTCCCAAGTCGGCGACCAAAGGTTAAAAGGATGACACACGTTATTCGCGCAAAGTTCACCTTTCCCAGCTGGCTCGTTTCACAACCCGTCGACAATACTCATCACGTGCGCAGGGTAACGAGCCCGAACAGATGGTCGGGTCGGGCGCAGCTGCAGAATCGATTCACAGACCGCGGTTCCATCCAGATCGCACTCCATGTTTGAGTCTGCCTTTCCGAGCACGGCGGGCGGGAGCTCCGAGATTCGCGTCTTGGTGGTGGAGGACGTGGACGCAGACGCTTCGACAGCGTCCACTGTCAGGGCGGCGTTGGAGGCCGAGGGTTATGACGTCGAATTGGCCGTCGGTGCTGCCGAGGGTCTGCGGCAGTTCGTACTCAACCTTCCTGCCATCGTCGTGTTGCGGACGGGTCACTCCGGCGGAGGTTGGATCGATCTCTGTCGGCAAATGCACGAGTTGGCAGACGTACCCATCTTCATCGGTTTCCGACTCAAGCCCGATACCGGGGCCATCGCTGCTTTCAAGCTGGGCGTGGCCGGGTACGTCGGTGATCCGAGCCGCGTGCAGGAGCTCGTGGCACGGATACGCGCTGCGCTTCGCAACGGAGCTGGATCGAAGAGCGCTCCTGTGGTCAGGCTTGCCACGGCTCCGTTCAAAGTCGAGCAAGGCCAGTTCATAGCGGGCGATCTCTGCGCTGACTTCGTCGGACGCAAGGTGAGCTTGGCGGGCCTTCCCGTGCACTTGACGAGGCTGGAGTTCGATCTCCTCAAGTTGCTGGTCTCACCAGCCGGACGCGTGCACACCCGGCCGGAAATCATTGCTCGGCTTTGGGGTACTCGCCGGATTGCCGATTCCGGGACGCTCGATACCCACATCAGGCGCCTCAGAATGAAGCTCGAATCCCCTGGACAGCGTTCCTTTCGCTTCATCACCGTACGGGGGGTGGGGTTCCGCTTCGACACGTATGAAGTGCGACAAACCTCCGGTGCGCGGCAGACCGAGCTGACCGTGGCCGGTGGAGACGCCTGGCCATAACGCAGCACGATCGTCGCTTCGTGCTCATTGTCCTGTCGCCTTCATATGCACCGGCACCGGTTGTCGACGAGGATGCCGTAATGGACTCGTCACACAGTCGGACGGCGATGATGGCAGCGGTGGCACGTGGCCGGCACCGCTTCGAGGACGAACCTCCGTGGGTACTCGATGACCCTTTGGCCCTGATCATGGTGGGGCCGAAATGGCGGGACATGGCCGCCGCCAGTAAATCCCGGCTTCTGGGCGATATCGACCGCCAAGCTCGCGCCAGCGTGGCGGTCCGATCGAGGTATGCGGAAGACCGCCTTACTGGTGACACGTTCGATCAGTACGTCATTCTCGGCGCCGGGCTCGATACCTTTGCATGGAGACGTCCCGATCTCATCGGTCCTCGACGGCTCTTCGAAGTCGACCATCCCGCGTCACAGGAGTGGAAGCGGGCCCGAGCCGAAGAGTTGGCACTTCCTGTCATCGCCGACCACGTCTATGCACCCATCGATTTTGAAGTGCAGTCGTTGCACGACGGCCTACAAGTGGCCGGCTTCGACTGGAACACTCCGACCTTGTTCTCCTGGCTCGGAGTGGTTCCGTATCTGACCATCGACGCCGTCGAAGCAACGCTTCGCACCGTCGCCGGGTGTCGGTCCGGCTCCCAGATCGCCTTCGAATACGGGGTGCCTCGGTCGTCGATGGACGACCTGGGACGCCAATTTCGCGGACGCATTCAGCGCAATTGCCACAACGGTGGGCGAGCCGGTCCACGCGGGGTGGTCACCTGCCGAAACGGAAGCGCTCATCGCTCGCTGCGGTCTCAGCGTCGTCGACCATCCCACTCGTGACGAGCTCATCGGTCGCTATTTCGCCGGCCGGGTCGACGCATTGCAGCCCTGGAGTGTGTCTCGCCTGTTGACCGCCGAGGTCCCCTGACGCCGTTGACCGGGCCGCCAGATCCGGCGAGCTATCCAGCGGGAGCGAGCTGCTGCCAGATCAGCGCAGCGAGACCTTGGATGGTGGCGATCCCTTGTGCCTCGGAGGCGTTGCCGTTGGAGAGCACGGCGATGAGGTAGTCGCGGCCGGCACCGTTGATGTAGCCGATGCTGTTTATCTGCCAACCGCCGGCGTCGAGAGGAAGCCACCCGTTCTTGATGGCGATCGTGACACCGGCGGGAACTCCACCGGAGATCCCCCACGATTCGCTGGGATCGACATTGGTCATGAGGCTGAGCTCGGTAATTCCGCGATGCCGCGGTCAACAACGAGTTGGGGAACACGACCTGTTTCAAGAGGGTCAGCTGGTCCGTAGCGGTGGTAGTCGTCAACCCCCACTCGACATTCGGCGTGGTCTGCGTGAGTCCGACCCGAGCATTGAAGCTGGCTACACCCGGAGCACCGCCATCGATATTCCAGAGGTCCGTGGCATCGTCGTTGTCGCTCTCTTCGATCATGTCCTGCGCCGTGGCCTGCTCGTCGGAGGACAGCGTGCTGCCTTGCGCTTGGGCCTGGGCTAACAGCGTGGCCAAGATGTCGACTTTGATGATGCTGGCGGTGTCCTCGGCAACACCGGGTCGATACACCGAGGTGTACCCGTTGTCCACGTCGTAAACGGCGGCCGTGAGCCCGTCGTTCGAACTGGCCAGGTACGCGGCCACGGCCGGAATACTGAAGACGTCTGTGACCGGTGGCGCCGGGTCTTTGGTGGCGGTCGTCGAGGGCTTCTTGTTCCGGTTCTTCGAGCGCTGAGACGCGGAGGCCTGTCGACCGGGCGATCCTCCGACATCAGATGCGATGACGTACCCGACGATACAAAGGAGGACGGCAACGGTGATGGTCCGCAGAAGCCGTCGCCGCCGGAGCGATCCACGACGTGCACCGTGCTTGGGCCCGCTCCGAGTCCGCAGTTCGCCGCGGGCGCTTGGGATGCGCCGGAGGTCGCTACCGTCCATGGCGTCATGGTACGGGACCAAGGCTGGGGTGGCGGCAACAAAGGCCTGTCCCACGCCCCAGAGATGTTGCCTAGATGCGGCGACCCATTCGCCCCGGCGCCACCAAGGCAGCGGCGGCCTTCACCCTGGTGCTCACGCGTTGGCCCTCGCCGAACACCACGCCCAGGCACTGCCGGCGAGCGTCCCGGGAACCGTGTCGAAGCGCGGCTTTGGCGTTGGCAACAACCAGCAGGCGCCGGCATGCGGCCAGACGATCTCCGGCTGTCACTCGTTCGGCCCCTGACAGCTCACCCGACTGCAGGATCTTGCGATAAATCTCAACGAGACCTTGGAGGTGCCACACCTCTTTCGTTGACAGGCTGCCGTCGCGGATTCGGTAGATCGCCAATGGCTCGAGAACCAAACCGGCGCGACACCCCGAGAAGATGAGGCGCACCCAGGCGTCGTAGTCTTCGGCGCAGAGCAACGACTCATCGAATCCCCCCATGTCGATGAGTCGTTGGCGACGTAGCGCAGACGCCCCGGGGACAAAGTTTCGAACCAAGATTCCGCCGCGCTGGTCCTTGACCGGGAAGCGCGGATGCTCGGCGGTGCGCGACGTACGCGCCACACGGCCGTCGCGTTCGATGTAACAGTTACGAGCCAAGATATCGAGGTCAGGTCGGGCCTGGGCAAGTTCGCCCAATGCCTCGAGCATCCGAGGCAGCTGCAAATCATCAGCGTCACATACCACGACGAACTCACCGGTGGCGTGGAACAACCCGAGATTGCGAGCGGCCGCCACTCCTTTGTGCTCGGCTCGCAGAAGAGTGATGTGGTCGGCGATGGGGCTCAGGGCACCAACCAGGTCATCGGTCGACCCATCGTCGCAGATGATGATCTCGTGGGCCGGCCGCGTCTGAGCCAAAACGGATTCGACGGCGGCCAGCACTGTTTGGGCGCCTTGGTATACGGGCATGACGACGGAGAACGTCGGCGGTTCGTCCCGAGGTACTAATCCAGCCGGGCCATCGGGAACCACGAAACGAGTGCTGCGGCTGAGCACGGCCCGGTCGGCCGATTCGGTCCACACCTCAAGCTCGGTATCGGACAACTCGGGGCGGTACCCCGACAAAAGGCTGCGAGACATACTCCCTTATCGGAACGGCTTGGGTCCCCCTTGAGAAACCGTTGCCCCTCGATAAAGGGCCCTTTCCGGTTCTCAGCTCGTCCACAGCGGTGCCACATGGCGCTTGTAGCGGGGCTCCCACACGTAACGACAAAGCACCCGCACGGGTGGTGGCGGCATGCTGAGCACGGCGTCATGCTCGGCGGCCTGGGCTCCGTCGAAGATCCACGGGAAGAAGCGGGCCGATCCCCGCATACCGACGGCCTTGGCCGTGGCCTTACCGAACGATTGGAATTCGTCGTTACTTGGGGTCTTCTCGATCACCGGGAAACACTTCGACTCCTCGTCGTCGAGGTGCGCGGCTATAAGCGTTCTGAGCGCCTCGAGTCGGCCTGCCAATTCCTCTCCAGCCCCTACGGAGGGTCCTGACGCCAGCGAATCGAAACCCTCGTCGACGGCCCGGCAGGTCGGCTCGAGTGTCTGGTGCTGCGCCGCCATCTCGTCGAGCACGGCCAGGTCGGCCTCTTGACCGGCGAGCTTCGGCCGCAGCAGGGGCCAAAGCGACTCATCCTCAACGTGGTGGTGGTGATGGAGCTGCTCATTGACAAAGCGCCAGTGCGCTCCCAGTCGCCCGGCCCGTCCCACCTCCAGCCGCGGGGCCCGAACGGCCGAGCTCAGCCGATCGAGATCGCGACGAAATGCTTCATGGATCAGGTACACGATGGTCAAGCGACCGCGCCGCGGGCTGGCCGCTAGGTCACCATTCCTCTCAGACATGACTTACCTCACCTTCGGCGCACGAGCGTACGAGCGCCCTGCTCGTGCGCGAGCCCGGGGCCACATCGGCCCTTGGGCGGGCGGGTCCGCTATACGGCGGCCGCCATGCCAGAGATCGGCGCTTCAGGCACGACGTGCGAGGCCGGGAGCGAGCCGTCGAAAGTGGCGTCCCCGTAGCTGAACATGCCACCGTCGGTTCCCACCAGCCAGTAACCCCCGCCGTCACCGGTGGCGGAGATTCCCACCACAGCGGCAGCGGGCTTGGCGTGCAATGCCGGGAGTGAGCCGTGGAAGACAGCGTCACCGTAAGCGAACACCCCGCCGTCGGACCCGACCAGCCAATAACCGGCACCATCAGTGGTGGCGGCGATGCCCACCACCGGAGCGACAGGCACGGCATGGGACGCCGGGAGCGAACCGTGGAAGACGGCGTCACCAAAGGCGAACACCCCTCCATCGGACGCCACCAGCCAGTAGCCCCCACCATCGTTGGTGACGGTGATGCCCACGATGGGCGCCTTGGGCACGACGTGGGAGACCGGGAGCGAACCGTGGAAGACGGCGTCTCCGAACGCGAACACCCCACCATCAGACGCGACAAGCCAGTAGCCCCCACCATTCGGCGTGGCGGCAATACCCACCACAGGGGCAACGGGCACGACATGGGAGACCGGGAGCGAACCGTGGAAGACGGCGTCTCCGAAAGCGAACACCCCACCGTCCTTGGCAGTCAGCCAGTAGCCAGCTCCCGTGGGAGTGGCGGCCAGACCGACCACGGGCGCATCGGGGACGACGTGCAGTTTGGGCAATGACCCCAGGAACGGGGCGGCACCAAAGGCGAAGATTCCGCCATCACGTCCCACTTCCCACAACCCAAGGGCGGATTGGACGAGGGTGGCCAGGTTCGACACGCCCGGATCACCGTCAGCCGACGAAAAGACGGCCTGGGAACCGGCGATCTCCGCAGCCGTCAGGCTCGCACTCGAAAAGGTAGAGCGAATTGCGATGGCGGGCAGTGTCGTGCCGGCCGCGAAGGGCCCCGAAGCGTCCGTGCAGCTCACCAGTTGTCCGGAAATCGTGCAGGTCCAACCAGCCCCCGAAGCCGAGGTCGGTACGTCGCCCGTCGGCAACGTGATGTCGGTGGTTACGGGATCCTGTTCGGCGATGCCGCCCGCCAGCACGCTGGGCGTGACCACCAACTCGGCAGACTCGCCGGCAGTCACGGGTGTGTGTGCGTAGAGCGTTTGGCTCACGGCCAGTTGCGGAACCTGGCCGAGCAGAGTGGTGACACCGGTGTCGTTGACCTCGTGGTAGTCCGTCGATCCACCCGTAGAACCGACCCAACCGAAGGTGAGCTGCTTGGGGATGCCCGTGGTCGAGTTGACCCAAGATGACGGGTACAGCCCGTTGGCGATCCCACCGTTGAGCGTCGAGGGGAGGGCACCCGACAGTGTGACTTGAGAGCCGCCGATTGGGGTGAACGCCACCGCATAGCTGGACGCCGGGACACTAAGACCGGATGCCGTCATCACCGTCGAAGGCGACGGGTTCACCGCCACCTCCACCGGCACTCCCGACGTGGACCGAGTACCCGAGGGCCCTCCGTCAAGCTCATAGGGGACGTCCATGTCGGTGGCCAAGGTGGAGTTCAGCCCGCAGTAACCGACTAATCCGCTCCCGGGGCCGCGCACGGTGACCTGACCGGCCCTGGCCACGGCACTCTCCCACGAGGGGTTGGTGCAGCCCGATCCTTGATAGACGTCGTTGGAGTAGTTCCCGAAGACATCGATGCCGATGCCCAAATAGCCGTCCACGAGTCCGGGGTCGCCGCCACCTGACGAATACCCGAGCGAACCTCCGGGCTGACCGATGGCCGACGGGGCGACCGGATCCGTGGGATCGGCGGCGGCGATCACGAATCCGATGCCGTCAGCGCCGGTCCCACCGAATTGGTAGCTCTTGAATTGGACATCGAGGCCTTGGCTGGTGGGCACGCTCACCTGGGCGAAGACTCCACCTTCCAAAGTGGTGGCGGCCGGAGTCAGGCGCAGCGAGCCTGACCCGTTGGCGTCGGCTGTGCCCGAACAGCCGGGCACGGGTGTTTGCGATGTGTTGTTCGACGCCGTGAGGCACGCCACATTGCTCCCGTCGGGGGCACTGGGGATCGTCACGGGCTGGGTCACCGTCGAGTTGGTGAACGTCTGGTTGAACAGCGTCGAGGTCGACGCCCCCGCAGGTGCGGGGCCCAACGACACCGCCAACGGCAGCCCGATCAGGCACGAAGCGCCGACAACGCCGAGCACATGGATCGTTCGACGGGCGACTCGTCTCTGGGCAGGCCCATCGATCGAGCCTCCCGCCAACCTCGTCACCTTGGACGCTCGCACCAACACCGGCTACCTCCTGTAGTCATCATCGTCCCGACAGATTTCCTCCCCATCGATCGGTGTCGACGCGCGACTCGGCGCAGGCGCGCAGGGTCAATAGAGAAGTCGGTCGGCGTTGTTTAGCAGGCTGCCTCCACCGATCCGCGTCTTCGCGTGACACCCCCCAATGACGCGTGGCGCCTTTCGAGATCGACAACGGGTGTGGTCACCTTTCTCACTTTTGCTGGTGGTTTGGCGGCTGGCATTCGGTCCTGTCAACGCCTGACGAGAAAAGACAACGATCACGAAACACCGGTCTCTTGCTCGTTTATTCGTGGCGCACGCCCACCCAGCGTTGATCCGGTTTCGCGGTCCCGGTCACTCATGCTCGAGCGTCCGAGGTCAGTCCAACCCCGCATCTCCTGACGCGAAACCATCACTGAGCGTCAGTTCGACGCCGACGCTCTTCGTGAACGTCTCAAGGCGATGCATCGCCCTGACGACACAGAGGGAGACGTCTTGAGTCTTGCCATTTGCCCTGAGGGGAGCCCACCTGTGAACGCACCAGAGAGCATGGAACCAGATCCCCTTGTGAGCTGGCTGGGGATGGATTCGTCGGCAACGGGAAACGGAGCCGGTGCCCCAGATCAAGGACCCACTTCGTCGGAGGAGAGTGCCGCCACCAACGACGCATCTCCGGCTGCCGGATGGTATTTCGACCCAACCGACCCTGCCTCCATCCGGTACTGGGACGGGTCGGCGTGGACGGATCAGACCCAGCCCATCACGCCGCACACGCTGAAGATCATCGAAACGTTCAACGCCACGAGTGCAAGCGTCGCGACCCCCGATCCCGTTGATGTTCATCCTGAGCCACCGTTGGCCGTCGAAGCAGCGGCCGCGACAAACACCGTCGAGCCTGTGACCTTCGAACCGGAGGCTATCGAGCCCGTGGCCGTCGAGCCCGAGTACGTCGAACCATTTGCGGTCGAGCCCGAGGAAATCGGAGCTGAGGCCGTCGAGTCAGTGGTTGTCGAGCCTGTAGCCGCCGAGACGGAAATGGTGCAGCCCGAATATGTCGAGCCAGTGGTAGTCGAGCCCGAGTACGTCGAGCCCATGGCGGTCGCCGATGAGGCCATGGCGCCGCTGGTCGTCGAGACAACCGACCCCATCCGTGAGACCCCGTTCGTGAACCAGGACGGGAGTCAGGATTGGGCCGAGGAGGCCGAAAAGGCCGTTGCTCGGGCACGAACGGTCGATACGCCCGAAGCATGGCGCGAAGCGTCACAGGCCGCTTACGTGGTGTCTGAAATGGCCCAGACCATGCATGTCGCGGCCGACGCCAAACAAGCCGCTCATCAGAAGACGTTGGCCGCGCAACAGGCCTCCGAGCAAGCCCGCCTTACTGCGCAAGCTGCGGACGAGGCCAAAGAGAACGCCGACCAACAGGCAGAGGCAGCCGAGCAAGCCTCCGAAAGTGCCCGAGTCACGGCCCAGGCGTCCGACGAGGCGCACGCGGCGCTCGTCAAGGCACAGCAGGCGGCCGAGCAAACGGCGCAAGCCGCACGCGATGCAGCCGACAAGGCCCAAGACACGGGCCAGGCCGCCGCCGAAGCCAGGATGACTATGGAGAAAAACATCGAGAGCGCCCGCAAGGCCGCTGAAGATGCCCGAGTCACCGCCCAAGCGGCGGATGACGCGCAGCAGATCGAGCAGGAGCTCGTCGATACCGTCGCCCGGGCGCGCCAAGTCAACACCCCGGCGGCATGGAGCGACGCCCGTAAGGTGGCCGCCGCGTCGAGGACGGCGGTGGCGCAGGAGGCGACCCACCCCGGAGGCGATTGAACACACCCTTGTAGGGTCGCAGCCAGGTGCGACTCACCAGGTCGTGACCCATGCGATGGTCATGGCCGACTGCAGCACCGGCACTCCCCTAGCGCAGCGATCGACAGCGTCGCCGGGTCACGCTTCTCGTGTGACGAGACGGCAGCGACGCGATTGAGTCGCTAGATTTCGTCAGATGCGAATACTCGTGCTGGGAGCCGGCTTTGGTGGGCTCGAACTGTCGACGCGTCTGTCAGAGGTGTTTGGCGACGAGATCGACATCGTGCTTGTCGACAAAGGCGAAGGCTTTGTCTTTGGGTTCTCAAAACTCGACGTCATGTTCGGACGCAAGCTGCCGTCCGATGTGTTCCACCCTTACCGCGACATAGACAAACCGGGCCTGCGGTTCGTACGGGCGACCATCACCTCGATCGACCCGGTCGCCAAACACGTCGAGACCGATGCCGGCGCTTTTAACGCCGACATCATCGTCGTGGCGCTGGGTGCTGACCTGCACCCGTCGTCCACCCCCGGCCTGGTCGAGGGAGGTCATGAGTTCTACACCGTGGACGGGGCGTTCGGTGTGCGTGACGTGCTGGCACGATTCGTGGGTGGACATGTCGTCGTCGGCGTCACATCGACACCGTTCAAATGTCCCCCGGCCCCAAGTGAGACTGCATTGCTGCTCCACGACTTTCTGACGCAACGCGGGTATCGCGATGCGTCGTCGATATCCCTCGTCATGCCGCTCGGCGCTCCCATCCCGCCATCACCGGCCGCGTCGGAAGCCCTGCTCGCGGCCTTTGCCGAACGTGGCATTCAATGGCATCCCGGACGTCTGGTCACTAGCCTCGACGCCACTCGCCATGTCGCCGTGTTCAGCGACGGGTCGGAGATGCCTTACGACTTGTTCCTCGGCGTCCCCGTGCATATGGCCCCGGCGGTGGTGCAAGAGTCGGGATTGGCGGTAGACGGATGGATCCCCGTCGATCCGCTCACGCTCGAGACCACGTTCCCAGGCGTATACGCCGTGGGCGACGTGGCCAGCGTTGGCACTCCGAAAGCCGGCGTATTCGCAGAGGGCCAAGCCTCGGTGGTGGCTACCCAGATCATCTCGAAGCTCCGAGCCGGTAGCCCTGCGCTCACCTACGACGGCCAGGGAGTGTGCTACCTCGAATTCGGCCACGACCAGGTGGCCCGGGTCAGTGTCACCTTCATGAGCGGTCAGGCCCCCGTGGGCGATCTCGAAGGCCCATCACAAGAGATCGCGTCAGACAAGGTCGATTTCGGCGCTACACGTATCCGACGGTGGTTCGACCGCACCTGGTCATAACCAGGGCGGGGCAGCGGCGGCGTTCCCGTTACGCTTGGCGCGATGAGCCCCGATCGAGCCGCCACTGATCCGTCGAACGCCTCTGGCGCCACTGTGACCATCTCGCCTCAGACAGCAGCCGTCGCCGAGCGTCTTGGCATCGGCGCCTACGGTCTGGAGATCGTCGAGGTGGTGGACCTCGCCCCGAGCGTGCGGCGGATCCGCGTGGGGGCGTCGCCGGGATACAGCCTGGCCGGGTTCACATGTGCCGCCGGGCAGGACCTCATGCTCGACATCATGGACGGCGGAGAATGGATCACCCGACGTCGGTACACCATTCGCCGATTCGACCACGAGCGGCACGTGATCGACATCGACGTCATGTTGCACGGAGAAGGACCCGCTGCTCGTTGGGCGGCCAATGCGACCCCGGGCATGGTCATGACGGCCATCGGCCCTCGAGGCAAAGTGTCCCTCGACCCTGACGCCAGTTGGCACCTCTTCATAGGTGACGACACCTTCGCTCCGGCCACCGGCTCCATGCTCGAAGCCCTGCCGGCTGGCCACCGAGGGGTCGCCATTTTGGAGGTTGATTCCTCCACCGATGCTCGGGCCATCAGCGCCGAGTTTCCGGACGCCGATACCATCACCGTCGATTTCATCACTCGGGACGGGGGCCCCACCGCGCAGGCGGTAGCACTCCTTGAGGCTCTGCAGGGTGTCGAAATGCCCGAAGAGTCGCGACACGCCTATGTGGCGGGCGAGTTCCACGTGGTTCGAGCCATCCGCGAAGCGCTCGAAGCACGAGGGCTTTCCTCGGAGGAGGTCTCGCCCAAGGCCTACTGGCGCCACGGACAGGCCAATGCGGAAAACGGAGAACCGATCCGCTGAGAAGTACGACCTTCTAGATGATCTGCGGGGTAGGCCATGGTGGCCTCTCGACCGAGAATCGCCGAGACGTGCGCGTGCGTGTCTCGCATCCAATCCCCGTCGTCAACCGCTGAACCTTTATCGAACCAAAGCTTAGAACGGCCGTAACGCGAAACGACCCCGGCATAGCCGGGGCCGTTTCGCACTACTTAAGCAGCTGGATCAGATCGTGCCCGAGCCCACCTGGGACTCGTACACCGTGCCGTCAGATCCGGCGCCGTAGACGCACACGTCAGAGGTGCCGCCCGCGGTGATTTTGGCGTTCCCGCCCGGACTGGAGATGGTGATGATCTCCTTGTAAAGGATCGATTGATCCAGGAACGTCGGACAGCTGAACGACGCTCCGCTCGAGGTGTTGGTGAACGTGAAGGTGGTGCTCTTCTTATCCGTCCACAGAATGGTTCCCGACCCACCATTCAAGGCGCCGTTCTCGGTGATGGTGTCCACGCCCTGTGCGCTGCTCTTGCCACCGGAGCATCCACTGAGCAACGAGGAGATCGACCCACCCGATGTCGCAACGGAAATGGTCGTCGATGCGACGCTCGACGTGCAGGTCGCGGCAACGGGAGCCTTAGTCTTTGCTTTTGCCACCGCGCTGGTCGCCGTCGTCAGCATGATGCCCGCGGTGAGAGAGCCCGCAAGGCCAACAACGGCCAAGGCTCGAACAGGTGTACGGAACTTTCGCATGGATTCCCCCTGAAGGTAGATGTGCAATTTTCGTCTCAGGCTAACGAGTAGTGACCGCCCAATTCAAGAAGTGGTTTCATCGTGGTGCCTCGTAAATTTTGATGAGAGAGCCTTAGGAAAATGCCTCGCGACGCCGAGGTTGCACCTTGGCGCAACGACCGTACCGATCGGTCACTTGCGGACGTGTGCCCGAAACGTCGTTGGATGAAAAGCCTGGCGCGCGAGAGCCGCCCCTGAATTGGAAGTCATCGTCGTCGTGGAGTTGCCCTCGGCCGCCGCAGGACGGTTTGGCACGAGCGACGTGAACACAGGGCGGGAATGTCTTCGTCCGAATCTGGTGCCAGTCGAGATCTCGGGACTCTTGGAAAGAGCTGAGTTATTTGAGGCCGAAACGCGCCGCGTGACGCGAGTGGCACAGGAGCCCCGCGGCATTCGGAGCGATAACTCGTCTGGAGCGTTGTTCCGTTGTTGGGTTAGGGCCCGGAACGTGCGTATAAATGAGCTCCGCCGCTGTCTCTGAAGCCAACAAGTCGTAGATCACGCTTCACGAACGTGTCACCCCTGTCCCTATGAGAAATGGTGGCCGGATCGTTTGGAGGAGCACGAAGGCGACTGAGCAACAAATCGATTGATCACCGGAGTGGAGGTTACTAAGCAGTAGCCGCTTTGGGAACGTCGCCGGCCGAGCTACCCTCGCTGGCGATGACCCCGCGCGATCAACCCCATCCCCGTGAAGAGATCCAGGCCGTACTCGACCGATACCACGAGCTCCGGCGCCGCATCGACGACGGCCTCGAGCCCGATGGCTTTGCCGCCCTGGCCGACTTCTACACCGACGACGCCGTCTATATAGACGGCGCCTGGGGTCGCATTGAAGGAAAGGCGGCCATCACCCATTGGCTGGCCCACTCCATGGTGGGACTTGGGGACTGGAAGTTCCCAGTGGAGTTCACCGCCATCGAGGGAAATGACGTGGTCGTGAAGTGGACCCAGATCATCCCTGGAACCAGGGCCGACGGCACGCCGTATACCCAGTCGGCGTACTCAAGGCTGCGCTACGCCGGCAACGGGAAGTTCTCCTACGAGGAAGACACGTACAACATGGCGCATGTCCTGGAGGACTTGGCCGCGAGCGGGTGGGCGCCCACCGAACCCATGAACGTGCCCCCGCAATTCCCAGACCGCAACTGGGCCCTGCCTGACGCGTGAGTGGCGCCGGGCTCAGCCCGGCACTACGCAGGCGGGCGAAGGCCGTCTTGAATCATGAGGAGAAGTCGCTCGCTTTGCGCGGCGGTCACCGTGGCGCTCATGCACATGGAACTGAGGAGCTGCATCAAGTCAGAGGCGTCGATGTCGGTGCGGACCACGCCGGCTTGCCGGGCCGGTTCCAGCACGGTTTCGAGGGCTCCTTCGATGCGGCCCCGCGACACTGATTTCAGCTGAGGGTTCTTCTCAAAAGCCTCGTGCAGCTCACTGAGCAACGTTTTCTTGGCCTGGGAATATCGCACGAACGCCTGGAGCCATCCCATCACAGCGGGCCAGGGTTCGCACTGCGCCACTAGGCGTTGCGAGGTCTCCACGAGCTCGTCCACGTCGGTGCGATAGACGGCTTCGACCAGGGCGATCCGGGTGGGGAAATGGCGATAGAGCGTGCCGATCCCTACCCCGGCGTGCTTGGCGATGGCCTCCATCGACGCGTCGCCACCGCTGTTGGTAAAGACCTCTCGTGCCGCCGAGACGAGACGTTCGTAGTTCCTGCGGGCGTCGGCACGCATAGGCCGAGCAGCCCCATCGCCGCCTGGCTCTGGGGTCATCTCTTCTATCGCTGTGGCCGTCTGCGGCTGAGCCGTCATTGCCTGCATCCTCCGGCGCCCAGGAGAAACATCTTGCAAAACGGAGGCACCCTCCGTATACTAACCGGAGACAGCTTCCGCTTAGTAGTCAGAGTACCAGTAGGAAAGGTCGAAGTACATGCCCCCATTCTCTGTTCTTTTGTCACGTCCTGGCCAAGCAAAAAACGCCAGCTCAGAGCCCTTGGGAGGGCGGGCATCGCGTTCGGTTTTCCTCTTTGTCATCCTGACCGCCCAGCTGATGGTGGTGCTGGACACGACCATCGTTAACGTGGCCCTTCCCCACATCCAAAAAGGATTGCACTTTTCGGGAACCAGCCTCTCGTGGGTGCTCAACGCCTACCTCCTGACCTTCGGGGGGCTGCTCTTGCTCGGCGCCCGGTCGGGGGACCTCCTCGGTCGCCGCCGTACCTTTCTCATCGGTATCGCCTTGTTCACGATGAGCTCGCTGCTGGGCGGCTTCGCCGTGACGGGATCGATGTTGCTGGCCGCGCGAGCCTTGCAGGGCGTGGGTGCGGCCCTGGCCGCCCCGTCGTCGCTGGCGCTCTTGACGAGCGCCTTTCCTGAAGGTGCTCAGCGGATTCGAGCCATCGGTCTCTTCACCACGGTCTCCGCGGCGGGAGGCGCCCTCGGGCTCGTGTCCGGGGGGGTGCTCACCCAACTGGTCTCCTGGCGTTGGGTGATGTTCGTCAACGTGCCGATCGGTGTGGCCGTCTTCCTCGTAGGGCGCCACGTGCTCAGCGAGACCGAGCGACGCCACGGTCGATTCGACATCATCGGAGCGATCACGTCGGTCCTGGGGATGACGGCCGTCGTTCTCGGCTTGGTGGAAGCGGGCACCAGCGGTTGGGGTAACCCGCGCACGGTGGGGGCGCTTCTGGCGGGACTGGCCCTGTTGGGCCTGTTCGTCCACAACGAGTCTCGAGTCGAAGAGCCGATCCTGCCCCTGCGGATGTTGGCGAACTCGGTTCGCACGACGGCGAACGTCTCACGTGGTCTCGTCTACGCCGGCATGTACGGCATGTTCTTCTTCCTCGACCAGTTCCTTCAGGACGTGCAGAGCTACTCGCCTCTGCGCGCCGGCCTCAGCTTCCTCCCGGTCCCGGTGTCGGTGTTCGTTTCCTCGCAGTTGGCAAGCAAGGTGCTCGTGAATCGGGTTCGGCCCAAGACCTTGATGCTCAGCGGAATCGCCTTGGCGATGGCCAGCTTGGTGCTCTCGAGCCGCATTGGCGTGGGGGCTCACTACCCCGAGATCCTGCTCGCTTTGGTCTTGCTCGGAGTGGGATCGGGGACGTCGTTGGTGACACTGACCACGGCTTCGTTGTCGGGAGTGGAGCCCGCCGACGCCGGGGCCGCCTCGGGCCTGGTCAATGTGATCCAGCAGGTTGGCGCCGCCTTGGGGTTGGCCGTTCTCGTCACTGTGTACGGCGCCGTCGCCGGCCACGCCCAGCTTGCCGGTTCCTCGGCGACGGCGAGTATGGCCGGACGCGCCTTGATGGTCCACGGACTTGATGTCGTCTTCGGCGTGGGTGCCCTCTTCGCTCTGTGCGCCTTCGTCATGGTGGCCGTCATCGTGCGCCTTCCGGCCGTCGAGGTCGCCGCGCAGGCGATCGAGGAAGCGGAGTTCGTGGTTGACGACGAACTCCAGTGGGAGAACCCCGAGCTCGTGGCGTAAAACTAAGGGCCCAATTTCGTCCACACCAGAGCCGGGCTTCAAGGACTTGGGGCCCCTGTCCGATGAATTAGCTATGGACCATCACGAGGTGGGCGGATTTCGGAGGCTTCTGCGAGCCCTCCGTCTCGACGAGGCTTCGATCGAGTTCGCCACCGCCATCGGGTCAGGTGCACAGCGCGGAGGATCGCTGCTGGTCGTGGGCACCCCCGACAACGAGCCCTGGCACTTCGTCGCCCACCTGGCCGAAGAGGCGCAGTCCTGTGGCCGGCCCGACCTAGTGCCCACCTGGGTGCGATGGACAGCACCCGCCGCGGCACCTGCCCATCTGGCGGTGACCTTGGACCGACTGTTGGCAGTGCGACGCCGCGACACAGTCGTGGTGGTCGCGCCGAATCACGCCAGCGAACGATTGCTCGAGCGCGTCGACGATGCACGACGCGTTGGCGGCCGGGTCATGACCCTTCATCGCGAGGACGATGACCTCGCCCAGCTCTCCCATGAAACCCTCGTGGTGCCCACCGCCGCTCCCGATGGCACCTTCGATGTCGTACAGCATGTCGTGACGAGCTCCGCCACAGGCCTGACAGGCCATCCCAGACGCCGCCTTCGCCGGCGTTCTGCCTGAACTGACGGGCACTATGTCCCGATTCACCATGCATCTTGTGTGGCGGTCGATTGGGCCACGGAAGTTGCCGTTTTCAACACGCCGGGTCTTCCTCGTCAGCGGCTCCTGCCTGCTTGAGGAGTAGCCAGGATGATTACGCCTGGAGCCTTTGGGTATGGAGAGATCCGATTGACATTGCCGGCGTCTCGTCCTCGGGCCGCCACCGTCCAAAGGATGACCATGGTCCTGCTGCTCGCGCTGCTCCTGGTGTTGCTCTTTTTCGGGTTCGGATTCGCCGCTCATCTGCTGTGGATCGTGGCCGTGGTCTTTTTCTTCGTTTGGATCATTGGTTTCGCACTAGGACGGGGAGAAAACGCCGGCCGTCACCGTTTCTACCGCTGGTAACGATGAACTCGACATGGCCTGTCTGTGGCTAGTACCTCCGAAGGATCGGTGCCGTCCCTGGTGATGTCGGGCGCCCACGATGCTGACGCGCTCGTGGTCGAAGCGGGCGGAGCCCCCGTCGATGACGACACCAGTAAACCCGGCGTCTTGATCCTTCCTCCCAGCGCTGAACGCGAGCTCGACGAATCCGACGATTCCCTGGGCGCTCTGGGCCGCCCTTTCGATCATCGATCACCTTTTTTCATCGGCCTCATCGGTGCCCTTGGGGTCGCCGTCGCTTATGTCCTGGCCCGGGGTATCGCTGAGATCGCCACCGTGCTGGTCATCATCGGGCTCGCCCTGTTCGTCGCCATCGGCTTGAACCCGGTCCTCGACTTCCTCATCAACAGAGGCATTCGGCGCGGACTCGCCGTCGCCATTGTCACCTTTGGGTTCTTGCTCGCCGTGGCCGGGTTCGTTCTTGCCGCCGTCTCCCCTATTTCGCACGAGATCTCCGCACTCGTGAAGAACTACCCGAAGTACAAGGCCAGCCTCATCGCCGGTAAAGGCTGGGCCGGGAAGCTGGCCGTAAGGCTGCACCTGACGAGTTACCTGAAGGGTAAGTCGAAGATCAAGATCGCCCCCGGAGGAGTCCTTGGCGCCGGAAAGGAAATCCTGTCGCTCGGTGTGGCGACGATCAGCATTGTCGCCCTGACCGTCTACTTTCTGATTGCGCTGCCCGGAGTGAAGAAGCTGTGGTTGTCCATCGTTCCTCGCAGCCGTCGGGAACGCACCAGCCTGCTCACCGACGAAGTCTTCAGCCGGATCGGGGGCTTCATGTTGGGCAACCTGTTGACGTCGGTGATCTCGGGGATCGGGACCTACGTCTGGTTGCTCATCTTCGGGGTTCCCTACGCCTTACTTCTTGCGCTTGTGGTGGCGCTCTTCGATCTCATTCCCATGGTCGGTTCCACCATTGCAGGGATCATCGTCTCACTGGTGGCGCTTTCAAAAGGCATCCCGATCGGCGTGGCCACGTTCGGGTTCTACGTGGTGTACCGCTACCTAGAGGATTACCTCCTCAATCCACGTGTGATGAAGCACACCGTCAAGGTCACCCCCGGCTTGACCATCATCGCCACGCTCATCGGCGGCACCCTGCTCGGCTTGGTCGGCGCTCTGGTGGCCATTCCTGTGGCAGCCACGATCCATCTGCTTCTTGATGAGGTGACGATCCCCCGGCAAAACCAGCGCTAGGGATCCCTGACGCGGCGAGTCCCTCGTTGGTCGACTCCTATGCACGCAACCTCCGACAACGATTGCAGCGTCATAGCGTCGAGCCAACGAGGGACCCCCGTCAGCACAACCCCCTTGACTACGCCCCTTGTGTGGTTGTGAAGGCGGTCCCGCCATCGGTGAGAGGACTGGTGGTGATGACGTACTTACGGCCTTCGTAGTAGTTCGACACGGCCGGATCGGTGCTACCGATGGGAAGCCCGTTCACCATCACATCAGCAAAGCTCACCGCCCCGAACGTCGGCAGCTTCACGATGCCGTTGAGCCCGATGCCCGCATCAACGGAGCCACAGGGATCGGCAGAAGTCACACTGGCCGAGGAGTGCGTGGTGGTGTCGTCCACGCTGACCCCGATGCCGTCGCCGTTGCACGATGCGGACATGACAACGGTGTCGCCGGGGTTCATGGTGATGCTGGGATAGCTGTACACGCCCTCGAGGTCGAAGCTGGAGCTGAAGAGCGCCACCGTCTGGCGGTGCTTGCCCACCTTTTCCTTGGTGCACGTGAGGCCAACGTTGGCGCTGCTCCACTGGGAACTGTCGCTGTTGTAGAGGGCGTCTTGAATGTCGATGCCGTCCTTGGTGCTCTGACACGTAAAGGTGGGCAGGGTCACGCTGGCCCCCACCGATGAGACCGTGACGGTGTCCGACGGGGCGTAGGTGGCCAGATGCGACCTGGGTGTCCGGTTCGCCCAGGCCGGGGAGGCGGCCACGCCCAAAAGAAGCGCCGTACCCCCTACCAGGGCCACGGACCGGGAAACGACGGTGTGCGTACGGGTTGACATGACTTGGTACCCCTCTCGACCTCGATGTTCGTGTGTTTCGACTGAACCCAGCATGACTGTCATCAACGCCGACGTCTGTGCCGGCGGGCACACTGGCAACGACGTGGTCGACACATCGGACCAGCTGGTCGGCCCGCACAATGGGACCAGCAGACAGTTCGTCCTGAGCCGACGGACCGCCCCGCCACCCTGAGCGTCCCAGGAGGCAACACGCATTGCGGAGGACCCGGGCGGGGACCGATACTGGGAATAGCAGCAAGGGGGGTTAGACGGTGTCTCGACGGCGGCCTCGACCGCACAACACAAAAGAGCGGCTGATGGACGGGGCGGTCGGCGCCTTTGGCGACCGCGGCTATGGGGCCACTGGTGTCGACCACATCGTGGAGCGGGCGGGCACCACCCGGGGCGCCTTTTACTATTACTTCTCCAGCAAGGCCGACGTGGCCCGGGATCTCCAAGAGGGACTCTGGGGTGCCGCCGCGCAACGGTCGGCCGAAGCGGTCAGCCCCGAAGGCGACTTTCTCACCAACATCCGCCAAGGCCTGGAGGCGTATCTGGCGGCATTACGAGATTTCGGCCCCGAACGCCCCTTTCTCCGACAGGGTTTCGATGACCCCGCCCTGACCATGCGCGACGCCGAAGGCCGCAAGTGGGGGGCCCACTTCGTCAGGGAACAGATTGTCGACGCCATGGACAGGGGCCAGATACCGCGCCAGGACCCCGAAGCGGCCACGCGACTGCTCGTTGACGCCCTGCAAGCGCTGACGCTGGCCGTCCTCGATGGCGAAGACACCACTGACGCGTTGCGGGCCATTGACGACCTCAATGAGGCGTTGAAGATGGGGCGTCCTGTCATAGGGCATAAGGCCGCCCGAGCCGCGGCGACATCTGACTAACCGATCGGAAACGCGTACCCCCCTACGATCGTGGCATCCATCGCAATTGGTCCTTCTTCGCAACGTTGAGCTATCTCCGCCTGGAATGCCTTAAACGCCGCTGACGAAGCGAGCGGGTTCGTATCGCCCTCGATTTTGGCGATGTGGACGAACGTCACGCCATCTTCAAGACGGAGAGTGACATAGCGGAGCCCGCCGGGGTCGTCGCCGGCAAGCTCGGCGAAGACCTCCTTGACGAGCTTGGCGTTTTCGTCGGCCTTGTCAGGCTTGGTGCGATACCGGACAACCTTGATCGTGCTCATCGGTCCCCTTTCGCGCGCAGCTGATTGTTGCGCGCCTCGTGTGTTACTTCGGCCAGGCCGAGTTCCTCCAGCAGCGGTGGAAGGTACATGCCGAATCGGCCCCGATAACCCTTGCGCATCCCATACCAACCACCGACGGGGTTCGACGCCGAACGCCCGAACTCCTCCACCGTTCCTGGCGCAGGATCCTTTCCCTCGTCAGCCGAACCCAGCGGCACCCAGCCGTCGCGCTCCTTCAACCATGAGGCGAGGTCCTCGATGGCACGCGCCTGGTAGGTCAACTTTGTAGAGCCGACCTGGCACACGAGCAGAGGCGGCTCGCTGTCGTCATCGCGGTATATCGAGTACTCCGACGTCCCCGGCGGTGTCTTTAGAACCCACGGATCGCTTTTGCTTCCCGCTGCCATCAGTCAACTCCCTTTTCGATTGACTCGACGAAGTGAGGGAGTACCGACCCCCATCCACTGCGGTTGCCTTCCCGACGCTCAGGAGCTCGCTCCCCTAGCCGCTCCCAGCCGTCGTGCTCGATCTCGACACGTGTCCGATCGTGGCCGCAATCGACGAAACGGATCTCCACGTCGGTGGCGTCTTGGGCCGGGAAATGGAAATGCCACGAGAAGCCGAGGAGCGAGGGCGGCTCCCACGCGGTCACCTGACCCCAGTCGTGCTCGACCCCCGACGACGTCCGTTCGAAAACTCGGCCGCCCACGTGCGGCTCGAAGACCACTTCGATGCCCCGCTCGCCACTGACGGAATGGTCCGCCGGCCACCAGGTCGAGGCCCGCTGGGTCCACGTCTGAAATGCCGTGGCGGGCGGACAGGCGACCTCGAAACTGAAGAGGAGCGCCTCAGTCACCGCCATCACCGTCCACGTTCTCGGCCACGAGGCGGAATCTCGTGGCGCTTTCGCCCCAGATCGTCTCGATATACCGGCGCACGGCCTCGAGCCCCTCGTCACGCAGGCGGTAGACACGCCGGGTGCCGACGGATTCCTCGTCGACAAAGCCGGCCTCTCGCAAGAGTCGGAGATGACGGGACACGGCCGGCCTACTTATCGGAAGCTGGTCGGCGATTTCATGGACGGCGCGTTCTCCGTGGCGGAGCAGGGCCAGGATCTCCCGGCGATTGCCGTCGGCCAGGGCATCGAAGGCGGCGGACTCACCGGCCATGCCGGCTCCTCTGATCGATGACCTTCCGTAACACTTCAGTTACGGTAACTCACTGGTTACCAAGTGGGCAAGCCCCGGCCATTGCGCGTCACCGCGGTCCATTTCCGAGTCATGGATAGGCCGATGCCCGGGTGCAAGCACCCGGGCATCGAATCTGCCACTTAGCAGTGAGGTTGTATTACGAAGCGGGCTGGCGCAGAACCGCCTCGACCTCAAGGGTCAAGGTGACCTTGTCGCTGAGCACCATGGCGCTGTCAGCGCCGGGGATCGGCCCGTTGTAGCTCACGCCGAAGTCCGGACGGTTGATCTCGGTGGAGGCCGAGAAGCCGGCCCGGGTTCCGCCCCACGCGTCAGGCGTAAAGCCGTTCACCTCGAGGTTCAAAGTGACGGGCTTCGTCACGCCTCGAATGGTGAGCTCACCGTCGACCTCGAAATGGTCGCCGACCGGTCGCACGGCCGCGGAGCGGAAGTCGATGGTGGGGTGGTGCTCGACGTCCAAGAAGTCGGCGGACCGTACGTGGTCATCACGTTGCTCTTGGTTGGTGTTGATCGACCCGGCGTCGATGGACGCTTCCACCGAGGACTGCAGGGGGTCATCACCGGTCACGATGACGCCCTCGAACTTGTCGAATCGACCTCGGACCTTGCTCACCACCATGTGCCGAACGACGAACGACACTTCGGAGTGCACCGCGTCGATGTCCCATGTGCCAGCGACGTAGCCGGGAAGGGTGGTGGCAACGGGGGATGTGAAGGTGGTCATAGCTGCCTCCTAGGTTGTGACATTGTTGTCACTTCAACTGTTGAATGCAATATTATCCGAGGATAGTTGAAATGTCAACCATTTCATCCAGCAGGTCGCTATACTGGGGTTATGTCCGAGACCCGTTGGCTCGACCGGGACGAGCAGCGCACCTGGCGCACCTTTATGCTGGCCACCAATCTCCTCTTTGAGCAGTTGGACCGTGAGCTCCAGCGCGACGGCTCGATGCCGGCCACCTACTACGAGGTCCTGGTCCGCCTGTCGGAGGCACCCGACCGGCGCCTGCGTATGAGCGAGCTCGCCGACAGGTCACAGTCGTCTCGGAGCCGACTGTCGCACATCGTGGCCAGACTCGAAGCAGCGGGTTGGGTCGCTCGAGAGAGTTGTCCTTCTGACCGGCGCGGCGCCTTCGCCGTCCTGACTGATGTCGGATTCGCCGCCTTGGAGGCAGCCGCTCCCCTTCACGTCGAGAGCGTGCGTACCCATCTCTTCGACCAGCTCGACGACGCTCAACTGGAGGCGTTGCTGGCTATCAGTGAGCGAATCCTCGATCACCTCGTTTCGACCAGAGGGTCATCCCCCGACGAGTTGGGCTTGCTCGGAAATCTGACGCAGTTGTGTCCGGACACCGAAGGTGCTCTTACGGAAGTGGCCCGCCACGCCGGGTCCCACTGAAGTCGTTTCTCGTCTCCCCGCCGATGGCAGCTCCGAAGGGGGATGACGCCTCGTGAAAACAGTTGTCGTGGGGGCCTCGAGTGGTCTTGGGCGCTGCATCGCTACCGGTCTGGCCCGGCGCGGCGACCAGGTCGCCGTGCTGGCGCGGCGCCACGACATGCTTATCGAGGCCGCCCACGAAGCCGGTCCCGGAACGGTGGCCATTGCCTGTGACGTCACCGACGAAGCGGCGTCCCGGCGCAGCCTGGAAGAAGCCGCCGCCCGCCTCGGAGGTGTGGACGGCCTGGTGTACGCAGCCGGTGTCGGGCCGCTCGCCCGTCTGGTGGACATCGATGCATCTACCTGGCGCCGGGCCTTCGACACGAACGTGATCGGGGCCTCCCTTGTCACCGCGGCCGCCCTTCCCTATCTCGCCGAGTCTCGGGGGACAGCCGCCTACCTGTCCACGGTGAGCGCGTCGGTCACTCCCCCATGGCCCGGTCTGGGCGCCTACGCCGTCAGCAAAGCCGCCCTCGACAAGCTCATCGAGGCGTGGCGCATCGAACACCCTCAGATCGGGTTCACTCGAGTCATTGTCGGAGACTGCATGGGTGGTGAGGGTGACTCGATGAGTCAGTTTCCGGCGGGTTGGGACCGGGACTTGGCAGGTGAGCTCTTCTCGATTTGGTCGGCCAGAAGTTATCTCTCTGGATCAGTGATGGATGTGGAGAACCTCGTCAATGTCGTGCACACGGTGTTGCACTGTGGTGTTGACGCCAACGTGGCGTCGGTTACCGTGGTGCCGCGTCCGCCTGCATAGTCAGGGCGGCCAGCGTCACCGACAGGGCCGTACCTTGGTACGACGGCGATCTGGCCTGCTCTGAAAGCGTCTGAGCTAGGGATCGCGACCTCAGTGAACAAGATCCTTACCGACATCGGACTCGATATGGGAACCGTCGTGGAGTTGAATGTCCGAGGCGTGATCGCCTGACTGCCGATCAGTACAACCGGGGAGACGATGAATGACACTCTTTGATGCCTTTCGCTATACGGGCAAGCGGGCCCTCGTCGTGGGCGGAGCCACCGGCATGGGGGCGGCCACCGCCCAACTCGCGCAAGATGCGGGGGGCGAGGTGGTGATCATGGATGTCGCCGCCCCTTCGCTGGCCGGTGCGACATATATCGAGGTCAATCTGGCCGAGAAGGATTCCATCGATAGGGCGCTCGAGCACCTGGGAGGCCCGGTCAACACCCTGTTCTCGTGCGCCGGGGTGGCCGACGGCACGCCCGGAATCGAGAAGATCAACTTCATCGGCCACCGGCACATGATCGATCGCATGCTGGAGATGGGCTTGTTGCCCAGGGGATCGAGCATCGGCTTCATCTCATCGGCCGCCGGTCTTGGATGGGAGGCCAGCCTCGAACGCCTGCACGAATACCTGGCCACAGCTGACTTCGATGCGGCGGTGCGATGGATCGCCGAGAACGGTGGCGCCGACTACATGTCCACCAAGCAGGCCATCTGCGCCTACGTGTCGTCTCAGGCCTTTGCCCTACT
The DNA here is from genome assembly GCA_963793645.1 of uncultured Acidimicrobiaceae bacterium. Lineage (GTDB taxonomy): Bacteria > Actinomycetota > Acidimicrobiia > Acidimicrobiales > UBA8190 > CAWCAW01. The sequence continues at coordinate 339,935 of CAWCAW010000007.1, forward strand.
CAAACAAGGGATCCGCATCAACGCCATCTGCCCCGGGCCCACCGACACCCCTTTGGCCCAAGCCAACAAGGATCTCTGGCTCGGGTTCGCTTCCGATTACCGGGCCGAGCTCGGCCTCGAGCCCTCCACTCCCCTGGACCAGGCGTACCCGCTGCTCTTTCTCTGCAGCGACGCGGCAGTATCCATCACGGGGCAAATACTGGTGACGGATGTCGGCTACTTCGCCGCCGGCCTGACGGGGGCATATCCACCGGCCACCGATATCGCCCGGTTCCTCACCGGAAAGATGGGCTGAGGGACGCGTGCCGGTACGCGCCGTGCATCACCGCTTGCTCCTGAGCTCTTAGCGGCCGACCACGACACGTCGACGAGACCACCCCTCCCTCCGCCGTTTCGACGCAGAAGGGGGATTCAAATGGATGGCCGCCATTTGCCTTACGCGGGGCTCGGAGTGCCGGCGCCGGCTACACCGACGATCGACTCAACGAGCGCCGCGAGCAATCCGATCGGAACCAACCACTCGCCAATGAACTCGAGTCGAGATAGCGCCGACGTGGACGGGTGTCTGTCGGTGACCAGCTTCACACTGGCCGCGGAAAACCATCCTGGCCTCGGTGGGTTGGTCCGATTGACCGAATCCGTGAATCACCTGTAACCAGCCCACTCCCGTCTCACGCTCAATCTCCGCCTTCGCCCAACCACCCCGGCGGACGTTGGTCCTTGAGATCACCTGCGAATCACCATGGCAGCGGCACTAGAAGTCGGGTGGTCCAGCCGATGACCAGTTGGCGTCCCCCGAAGTGGTGTAGTTCGGCAGGGTCCACCAGGTAGTGGACCACCGGAGTGATCCTCGACGTGTCCCTAGCAAGGCACGACAAAGGAGATCACCCCGGTGGCCCATTCTGATTTTGACCCGTATGAACTACTCGACGCGCTCAAAGCGGGCGGAGACGTCGACAAGATCCGGCGCTCGGTGGAGTTCGTGCTCCAGGCGCTCATCGAACTGGAGGCGACCGAAGCCATCGGTGCCGCCCCCTATGAACGCAACGACAGCCGCACTCGGAATCCGAGTTACACCATTCGACGGGACGCAAGCGGCGCCGTGCCGGGCTCAGAATTTTCCCTCAGCCACATCCTTCAGTGCTGCAATGTCGAGGGCCTGGTCGGCCACGATGCGTTTCAGCCGGGTGTTCTCGTGCTCGAACTCCCTTGAGCCGCTTTACGTCGTCGGCCTGCATCGAACCGTATTGCTGACGCCATCGGTGATAGGTCTGCTCAGAGACCTCGAGATGCCGGCTCACCGTGGCGACATCTGCTCCTTCGGCGAGTAGACGATCGGCCTCGCGCAGTTTGCGCACGACCTGCTCTGGTGTGTGTCGTCGCTGCTTCACCTTGATAATCCTCCTTCTGCCCACCAGCGTGGGCAAGAGGACTCTCTGAGGTGGTGGACCCGTTGGTCGGGGTCAGGTCACCTGCAGAACTCAAGCTGCCGGTCCCGTAGCGATCCACCTCGGCAAGGCCCTTAGGGCGGACCTACGACATAGATGCGTGCATGGCGCGTGGCCGAAGAAGAGGTCCTCCGGCCAACGCAAAGGCCTGATGCCGTGCAATGGCTGTTCAGTCCCACCTAGGTGGCGCCCAACTCAATGGGACGGACCGAGACCCGTCGGACCGCCGCGCCATGGAGGTCAAAAGGTGGTTTCAAAGAGATGGCCTCCACTGCCCAATGCGAGGTCCGGAGTGGTGGCGCCGGCGGCGGCGCAGCCGGACGAGGATGAACCAGAACAACGCCGCCAGCAATCCCGCCCCGCCCGCCAACTCGCCTACAGACCTGAGTCTCGACAGCGCCGAGGTGGTCGGGCTGGGCTGCCTGGGCTGGCCCGAGGCAGGTGATCCTCCAATGCCTTCGCTCGAAGTCACGTAGGTGAACTCGTCGGCCGTGCTCGCAGCCGACGTACCCCCGGCGGTGGTGATGGTGATGTCGACCGTGCTCGCGGAATGGGCCGGCGCGGTGGCTGTGATGGAGGTCGAGGAGTTGACAGTGATGGCCGTCGCGGTGGTGTCCCCGAAGCCAACCACGGCCGCGCTCGTGAAGTTGGTCCCAGTAATGGTCACCGCTGTGCCCCCTGTCGTCGGACCCGTCTTCGGACTGACAGTCGTGACGGTGGGGACACTTTGAGCAGTTGGGACCGCTGCCGCCGTTGGAACGGCTTCATACGTGAACTGGTCGGCGGCACTGACCGCCGAAGTGCCCGCCACGGTCGTCACGGTGATGTTCACAGTTCCCGCCGATTGCGCCGGGGAAACCACCGTTGCTGAGGTGGAGGAAACCACGTTAAACGAGGAGGCCTTCGTGGTCCCGAAGTTGACCGCCGTCACCGTGGTGAAGCCGGTGCCGGTAATGGTGACGGTGGATCCGCCTGCCGTCGGTCCGGCGATCGGGTTGACGGCGGTGACGGTGGGAGCGGCCTCATAGGTGAACAGGTCGGCGGAGCTCAACGCCGAGATCCCGACCGGAGTCGTCACTGTGATTTTCACGGTACCGGCCGAACCCGAAGGAGAAGTGGCGGTGATTTGGCTGCCGTTGTTGACCGTATAGGTCGTAGCGGCCGTCGAACCGAAGTCGACTGCCGATGCTCCGGAAAAGTTGGTGCCGGTGATGGTAACCGAGCTGCCACCGGTCGTCGCACCGGCCGACGGGTTGACGGCGGTGACCGTTGGTGCCGTTTCATAGGTGAACTGGTCTCCCGAGCTCTTGCTCGAGGTTCCAAGCGGGGTCGTCACAGTGACATCAACTGTGCCGGCACTGCCCGGCGGCGACAAAGCGATGATCTCGGTGGGTGACACCACCGTGAAGGTGGTTGCACTGGTTCCCCCGAAGTCCACCGCCGTGGTGCCGGTGAGGTTGGTGCCGGTGATGATGACCTCGTTTGACCCTGACAGTGGGCCCGCACTGGGGCTGATGGACGTGACGGTGGGAGGAGTCACATAGGTGAAGGCCCCGGCGTCGGTGGCTGTCCCGTTGGCCGTGGTGACGGCGACGCTCACCGCACCGGCACTGCCGGCCGGGGTGGTGGCGGTGATCTGCATGTCGGAGTCGACGGCGAAGGAGGTGGCCGCGGTGGAGCCGAACTCCACCGCACTGGCCCCCGACAAGTTGGTGCCGGTGATGGTGACGGTGGTGGCCCCGGTGGTCGGACCCGCACTCGGGCTGACGGCGGTGATGGCCGGAGCGGTGGTCTCATAGGTGAACTCATCGGCGCCGGTGATGGCCGAGGTGCCGATGGTCGTCGTCACGGTGATGTCGACGGTGCCGGCCGAAGCGGCCGGGGACACGGCGGTGCAACTGGTGGTGGTGGAGCAGCTCACAGCGGTGCCGGCATTGGAACCGAAGGCCACCGTGGTGGCTCCCACCACGAAGTTGGTCCCGGTGATGGTGACGGTGGTGTCGCCTCCGGTCGATCCCAAGGTGGGGGTAATGGCGGTGATGACCGGAGAACCGGCCGCATAGGTGAAGTCATCAGCAGGGCTCGTCGCTGACGTTCCCCCGGCGGTGGTGACGGTGACAGCCCCGGTGCCGGCACTGCCCGGCGGCGACAAAGCGATGATCTCGGTGGGTGACACCACCGTGAAGGTGGTTGCACTGGTTCCCCCGAAGTCCACCGCCGTGGTGCCGGTGAGGTTGGTGCCGGTGATGATGACCTCGTTTGACCCTGACAGTGGGCCCGCACTGGGGCTGATGGACGTGACGGTGGGAGGAGTCACATAGGTGAAGGCCCCGGCGTCGGTGGCTGTCCCGTTGGCCGTGGTGACGGCGACGCTCACCGCACCGGCACTGCCGGCCGGGGTGGTGGCGGTGATCTGCATGTCGGAGTCGACGGCGAAGGAGGTGGCCGCGGTGGAGCCGAACTCCACCGCACTGGCCCCCGACAAGTTGGTGCCGGTGATGGTGACGGTGGTGGCCCCGGTGGTCGGACCCGCACTCGGGCTGACGGCGGTGATGGCCGGAGCGGTGGTCTCATAGGTGAACTCATCGGCGCCGGTGATGGCCGATGTGCCGATGGTCGTCGTCACGGTGATGTCGACGGTGCCGGCCGAAGCGGCCGGGGACACGGCGGTGCAACTGGTGGTGGTGGAGCAGCTCACAGCGGTGCCGGCATTGGAACCGAAGGCCACCGTGGTGGCTCCCACCACGAAGTTGGTCCCGGTGATGGTGACGGTGGTGTCGCCTCCGGTCGATCCCAAGGTGGGGGTAATGGCGGTGATGACCGGAGAACCGGCCGCATAGGTGAAGTCATCAGCAGGGCTCGTCGCTGACGTTCCCCCGGCGGTGGTGACGGTGACAGCCCCGGTGCCGGCACTGCCCGGCGGCGACAAAGCGATGATCTCGGTGGGTGACACCACCGTGAAGGTGGTTGCACTGGTTCCCCCGAAGTCCACCGCCGTGGTGCCGGTGAGGTTGGTGCCGGTGATGATGACCTCGTTTGACCCTGACAGTGGGCCCGCACTGGGGCTGATGGACGTGACGGTGGGAGGAGTCACATAGGTGAAGGCCCCGGTGTCGGTGGCTGTCCCGTTGGCCGTGGTGACGGCGACGCTCACCGCACCGGCACTGCCGGCCGGGGTGGTGGCGGTGATCTGCATGTCGGAGTCGACGGCGAAGGAGGTGGCCGCGGTGGAGCCGAACTCCACCGCACTGGCCCCCGACAAGTTGGTGCCGGTGATGGTGACGGTGGTGCCCCCGGTGGTCGGGCCGGCCGAGGGAGTGACGGCGGTGATGGCCGGTGCAGTCGTCTCATAGGTGAACTGGTCGGCGGCGGTGATGGCCGATGTGCCGATTGTCGTCGTCACGGTGATGTCGACTGTGGCGGCCGAGGCGGCCGGGGAGACGGCGGTGCAGCTCGTGGTCGACGAGCAGCTCGCACTGGTGAGTGCGCTCGTTCCGAAGTCGACCGTGGTGGCACCGACCACGAATCCAGTTCCAGTAACGGTGACGGTGGTGACACCTCCTGTGGTGCCGAAGGTGGGCGTGATGGAGGTGACCACGGGGGAACCGGCTGCATAGGTGAACAGGTCGGCCGCGCTCAATCCCGACGTGCCCCCGGAGGTGGTGACGGTCACGTCTACGGTGCCGGCAGAGCCAGCAGGTGACAGTGCAGTGACTTCTGTGGCCGACACCACGGTGAACGTGGTCGCGCTCGTTGTGCCGAAGTCGACAGCGGTGGCCCCGGTGAGGTTGGTGCCCGTGATGGTGATCAAGTTGGCCCCCGAAAGCGGACCGGCCGTTGGGGTGACAGCGGTGACGGTCGGCGCCGCCACATAAGTGAAGGCCCCGCCGTCGGTGGCCGTCCCGTTGGCGGTGGTCACGACCACGCTTACCGCACCCGCGATGTGGGCCGGCGCTTGTACGGTGAGCTGTGTGTCGGAGTTGACGGTGACAGAGGTGGCCGCGCTCAAACCGAAGTCGACCGCACTCTCCCCCGACAAGTTGGTGCCGGTGATGGTGACCGTGGTGCCCGCGGTGGTCGGGCCCGCCGACGGGCTCACCATGGTGATGGTCGGTGCGCTCGTCTCATAGGTGAACTGGTCCGCCGCGGTGATAGCCGATGTGGCGATAGCCGTGGTCACGGTGATGTCCACCGCTCCCACGGACCTGGCCGGAGACACGGCCGTGCAGCTTGTGGTCGTCGGGCAACTCACTGCCATAGCCGCGCTCGTTCCGAATTCGACCGACGTCGCACCCACCACGAACCCCGTCCCGGTGATGGTCACAGTGGTGGCGCCCCCCGTGGTGCCAAAGGTGGGCGTGATGGAGGTAACCGTCGGAGCACCCACCGCATAGATGAACAGGTCGGCGGCCGTTGCGCCCGAGGTGCCCCCGGCCGTAGTGACGGTGAGATCGACGGTACCGGCGGATTCGGCCGGTGAGGTGGCCGTCACTTCGGTGGGCGAGACCACCGTGAATGTCGTGCCGCTCGTTGTGCCGAAGTCGACAGCCGTCGCGCTCGGTGAAGCCCGTGCCAGTGATGGTGACCAAGTTGGCCCCCGACGGCGGGCCGGCCGCCGGGCTGATGGCAGTGACCGTCGGCGCGGCCACGTAGGTGAAGGCACCGGTGTTCGTCGCCGTGCCGTTGGCCGTGGTGACGGCGACGTTCACCGCACCGGCTGCGTGAGCGGGCGAACTGACGGTGAGTTGTGTGTCGGAGACGACGGCGACAGAGGTGCCCGCACTGGATCCGAAATCGACCGCACTCTCCCCCGACAAGTTGGTCCCGGTGATGGTGACGGTCGTTCCCCCGGCAGTCGGGCCCGCCGTCGGTGTGACCGATGTGATCGCCGGTACGGTCGTCTCATAGGTGAACTGATCAGCCGCGGTGATAGCCGAGGTGCCGACGGCCGTAGTCACCGTGATGTCCACCGCACCGGCGGAGCCGGCCGGGGACACGGCGGTGCAACTGGTGGTCGTCGTGCAACTGACTGCTGTCGCCGCGCTCGACCCGAAGTCGACCGTGGTGGCACCCACCACGAACCCCGTCCCGGTGATGGTGACGGCGGTGTCGCCGCCGGTTGTGCCGAAGGTGGGCGTGATGGAGGTAATCACCGGGGAACCGGCCGCATAGGTGAACTCATCCGCGCCACTGGTGGCCGACGTGCCGCCGGCCGTGGTGACGCTGACGTTGACCGCACCGGCCGATTCGGCCGGAGACAAGGCAGTGACCTGCGTGGCCGAGACCACGGTGAAGGTAGTAGCACTGACTGTGCCGAAGTCGACGGCCGTGGCACTGGTGAAGGACGTGCCAGTGATGGTGACCATGTTCGCCCCCGACGGCGGGCCGGCCGCCGGGCTGATGGCAGTGACGGTCGGCGCGGCCACGTAGGTGAAGGCACCGGCATCACTAGCGGACCCGTTGGCGGTGGTGACGTTGACGTTGACCGGACCAGCGCTGCCTGAAGGCGTGGTGACGGTGAGTTGAGTGTCGGAGACGACGGCGACAGAGGTGCCCGCACTGGATCCGAAGTCGACCACAGTGGCGCCGGACAAGTTGGTGCCGGTGATGGTGACGGTGGTTCCCGCAGTAGTCGGGCCCGCCGAGGGGCTCACCGTGGTGACGGTCGGTGCGCTTGTCTCATAGGTGAACCGGTCTGCGGCGGTGATGGCCGACATGCCGATGGCGGTGGTCACGGTGATGTCCACCGCTCCGGCCGATCCGGCCGGGGAAACGGCGGTGCAGCTGGTGGTCGACGAGCAGTTCACACTTGTGGCTGCGCTCGTTGCGAAGTCGACCGTGGTGGCACCCACCACGAATCCTGTCCCAGTAATAGCGACTGTCGTGTCGCCGCCAGTGGTGCCGAAGGTGGGTGTGATGGAAGTGACGACCGGAGAGCCGGCCGCATAGGTGAACTGGTTGACCGCGGTGGAACCCGATACCCCTCCGGCCGTGGTGACGGTGACGTTGATCGTGCCGGCTGCACCCGCCGGTGAGGTGGCAGTGACCTCGGTGGGCGAGACCACGGTGAAGGTGGTGGCACTGGTCGAGCCGAAATCGACGGCCGTGGCCCCCGTGAGGTTGGTGCCGGTGATGGTGACGAAGTTCGCGCCCGTCAGCGGGCCGGCTGTTGGGCTGATGGCGGTGACGGTCGGCGCGGCCACATAGGCGAAGGCCCCGGTGTCGGTGGCCGTGCCGTTGGCGGTGGTGACTGTGACATCGTCTGTGCCGGCCGAGCCCGCCGGCGCGCTGACGGTGAGCTGTGTGTCGGAGTTGACGATGACGCTTGTCGCCGCGCTCGAGCCGAAGTCGACCGCACTCTCCCCCGACAGGTTGGTGCCGGTGATGATGACCGTGGTGCCCGCGGTGGTCGGGCCCGCCGTCGGAGTGATCGCCGTAATCGCGGGTGCGGTCGTTTCATAGGTGAACTGATCGGCCACCGTGATCGCAGAGGTGCCAGTCGATGTGGACACGGTGATGTCCACCGCACCGGCGGACTGAGCCGGAGACACAGCGGTGCAGCTCGTGGTCGACGAGCAGCTCACTGCCGTAGCCGCGCTCGTTCCGAAGTCGACCGTGGTGGCGCCCACCACAAACCCCGTCCCGGTGATGGTGACAGTGGTGTCTCCCCCGGTCGTGCCGAAGATGGGGGCTATGGAGGTAACCACTGGGGATCCGGGCGCATAGGTGAACAGATCGGCGCCACTGGTGGCCGACGTGCCGCCGGCCGTGGTGACGGTGACGGCCCCCGCTCCAGCCGATCCGGCAGGCGACAAAGCGATGATCTCGGTGGGCGAGACGACCGTGAAGGTGACCGCGCTCGTCGTGCCGAATTCCACCGCCGTGGCCCCGGTGAAGCCCGTCCCCGTGATCGTGACCAAGTTGGCCCCCGAGGGCGGGCCGGCACTGGGGCTGATGGCGGTGACGGTCGGCGCCGCCACGTAGGTGAAGGCACCGGTATCCGTGGCCGTGCCGTTGGCTGTGGTGACGCTGACGTTCACGACACCGGCGGAATCCGCCGGCGTAGTGGCCGTGATTGAGGTGTCCGAGTTGATGACGAAGCCGAAGGCGGCCGTTGCACCGAAGTCGACAGCGGTGGCACCGGTGAAGTTAGTGCCAGTGATCATCACCATGATCTGCCCCGTGGTCGGGCCGGACGTCGGGGTGACGTTGGATACGGCGGGATTCGCTTCATATGTGAACTGGTCGGCCGCCGTGATGGCCGAGGTGCCGATGGCCGTGGTCACGGTGATGTCCACCGCTCCAACGGACTCAGCCGGGGAGACGGCGGTGCAGCTGGTGGTCGACGTGCAGCTGACACCGGTGCCTGCGCTTGATCCGAAGGCCACAGTGCTGGCACCGATGACGAAGCCGGTGCCGTTGATGGTGACGGTGGTGACGCCGCTGATGGCGCCGAAGGTGGGTGTGATGGACGTGACCACCGGGGAGCCGGCCGCATAGGTGAACTCATCCGCGCCACTCGTGACCGAAGTGCCTCCGGCGGTGGTGACCGTGACGTCCACCGCTCCGGCTGACCCTCCTGGTGACAGAGCGGTGACCTGAGTCGGCGAGATCACAGTGACGCTCGTGGCGCTCGTGGACCCGAAGTCGACCGCGGTGGCCCCGGTGAGGTTGGTGCCGGTGATGGTGACCAAGTTGGCGCCCGTCAGCGGACCGGCCGTTGGGCTGATGGCGGTGACGGTGGGCGCGGCCACGTAGGTAAAGGCCCCCGTGTCGGTGGCCGTGCCGTTTGCGGTTGTGACGCTGACGTTCACCGCACCGGCACTGCCCGCCGGCGCGCTGACAGTGAGTTGTGTGTCTGAGTTGACGGTGATGCCCGTCGCTGCGCTGGATCCGAAGTCGACCGCGGTCTCCCCGGACAGGTTGGTGCCGGTGATGGTGACGGTGGTGCCCGCGCTGGTCGGGCCCGCCGACGGGCTGACCGCGGTGATGGCGGGTGCGGTCGTCTCATAGGTGAACTGATCCGCCGCGGTGATAGCCGAGGTGCCGACCGCCGTGGTCACCGTGATGTCCACCGTTCCAGCCGATCCGGCTGGAGAGACGGCAATACAGCTGGTGCTCGACGAGCAGCTCACACCGGTGGCGGCGCTCACTCCGAAGTCGACCGTCGTGGCACCGACCACAAACCCCGTGCCGGTGATGGTGACGGTGGTGTCGCCGCCGGTGGTGCCGAAGGTGGGCGTGATGGCCGTGACCACCGGAGCGCCGGGCGCATAGGTGAATAGGTCGGCGTCACTTGTCGCCGACGTGCCGCCCGGAGTGGTGACGGTTACGGCCCCTGCTCCGGCGGAGCCCGCCGGCGAAAGGGCGATGATCTCGGTGGGCGACACCACGGTGAAGTTGGTGGCACTGATCGTTCCGAAGTCGACAGCGGTGGCACTGGTGAAGCCCGTGCCTGTGATGGTGACCAAGTTGGCCCCCGACGGCGGACCGGCACTGGGGCTGATGGCGGAGACGGCGGGCGCGGTCACATAGGTGAAAGCGTCGGCGTCAGTCGCCGTGCCGTTGGCCGTGGTCACCACCACGTTCACGGCACCGGGGCTACCCGCCGGCGCGCTGACGGAGAGTTGCGTATCGGAGTTGATGGAGATGCCCGTCGCCGCGCTCGAACCGAAGTCGACAGCGGTCTCCCCCGACAGGTTGGTGCCGGTGATGGTGACGATCGTGCCTGCGGTGATGGGTCCCGAGGAGGGACTCACCGCGGTGATGGTGGGTGCGCTCGTCTCATAGGTGAACTGATCCGCCGCGGTGATGGCCGAGGTGCCGATGGCCGTGGTCAACGTGATGTCCACTGCACCGGAGGAGCCGGCCGGGGAAACGGCGGTGCAGCTGGTGGTCGAAGAGCAGCTCACCGTCGTAGCCGCGCTCGTACCGAACTCGACCGTGGTGGCGCCCACCACAAACCCCGTCCCGCTGATGGTGACAGTGGTGGCGCCGCCGGTGGTGCCGAAGGTGGGCGTGATGGCCGTGACCACCGGAGCGCCGGCCGCATAAGTGAACAGGTCAGCGGCGGTGGAGCCCGAGACCCCTCCGGCCGTCGTGACCGTGATGTCCACCGCACCGGCGGAGCCAGCCGGTGACAACGCGGTGACCTGGGTGGGCGAGACCACGGTGAAGTTCGTGGCGCTGGTCGAGCCGAAGTCGACCGCGGTGGCCCCGGTGAGGTTGGTGCCCGTGATGGTGACGAAGTTCGCGCCCGTCAGTGGACCGGCTGTCGGGCTGTCGGCGGTGACGGTCGGCGCGGCCACATAGGTGAAGGCACCGGTGTCGGTGGCTGTTCCGTTTGCGGTGGTCACGGCGACATTCACCGGACCCCCGCTGCCCGCCGGTGCGCTGACGGTGAGCTGTGTGTCGGACACGACGGCGATGCCCGTCGCCGCGGTCGAACCGAATTCGACCGCAGTCGCCCCCGACAGGTTGGTGCCGGTGATGGCGACAGTGGTACCCGCGTTGGTCGGGCCCGCCGACGGAGAGACCGACGTGATGGTCGGTGCGCTCGTGTCATAGGTGAACTGATCCGCCGCGGTGATGGCCGAGGTGCCGACGGCCGTGGTCACCGTGATGTCCACCGTTCCAGCCGATCCGGCTGGAGAGACGGCAATACAGCTGGTACTCGACGAGCAGCTCACCGTCGTCGCCGCGCTCGTTCCGAAGTCGATCGTGGTGGCACCCACCACAAACCCCGTCCCGGTGATGGTCACGGTGGTGGCGCCCCCGGTGGTCCCGAAGGTGGGCGTGATGGAGGTGACCACCGGAGAGCCGGCCGCATAGGTGAACACATCAGCGCTGCTGGTGGCCGACGGGCCGCCGGCCGTGGTGACGGTGATGGCCCCCGCTCCGGCGGAGCCGGCGGGAGACATGGCGATGATCTCGGTGGGCGATACCACGGTGAAGGTTGTGGCGCTCGTGGTGCCGAAGTCGACAGCCGTGGCACTGGTGAAGCCGGTGCCGATGATGGTGACCAAGTTGGCCCCAGACGGCGGGCCGGCACTGGGGCTTATGGTGGTGACGGTGGGTGCGGCCACATAGGTGAAGGCACTGGTGTCAGTAGCAGTCCCGTTGCCTGTGGTGACCGCGACGTTCACCGCACCGGCGCTGCCCGCCGGCGTGGTGACGGTGATCTGTGTGTCCGACACCACGGCGACAGAGGTCCCCGTGCTCGATCCGAAGTCGATCGCACTCGCCCCCGACAAGCTGGTGCCCGTGATGGTGACGGTGGTGCCCCCGGTGGTCGGGCCGGCCGAGGGAGTGACGGCGGTGATGGTGGGTGCAGTCGTCTCATAGGTGAACTGATCCGCTGCTGTGATAGCCGAGGTGCCGACCGCCGTGGTCACCGTGATGTCCACCGTTCCAGCCGATCCGGCTGGAGAGACGGCAATACAGCTGGTGGTCGACGAGCAGCTCACACCGGTGGCGGCGCTCACTCCGAAGTCGACCGCGGTGGCACCTATCGCGAAACCCGTCCCGGTGATGGCGACGGTGGTGTCGCCCCCGGTTGTGCCGAAGGTGGGCGTGATGGACGTGACCACCGGAGAACCAGCTGCATAGGTGAACACGTCGACGGGACTGGTGGCTGACGTTCCCCCCGCGGTGGTGACGGTGACGGCCCCGGTGCCGGCACTGCCGGGCGGCGACAAGGCGATAATCTCGGTGGGCGACACCACTGTGAAGGTGGTCGCACTCATTCCTCCGAAGTCCACTGCGGTGGTGCCGGTGAGGTTGGTGCCGGTGATGATGACCTCGTTTGACCCCGACGGCGGGCCCGCACTGGGGCTGATGGCGGTGACCGTCGGAGGAGTCACATAGGTGAAGTCGTCGGCCGAGCTCGTGGCCGACGTGGCGACCGGGGTGGTGACGGTGACGTTCACGGTGCCTGCTGACTGCGCCGGGGAAACAGCGGTGATCGATGTCGAGCTGTTGACCACATAGCTGGTGGCTGGCGTGGATCCGAAGTTGACCGCACTCGCCCCGGTGAAGTTGGTGCCGGTGATGGTGACCGAGCTTCCACCGGCTGTGCCTCCGGCGGTGGGGCTCACCGCGGTGACGGTGGGGGCCGCTTCATAGGTGAAGTCGTCGGCCGAGCTCGTGGCCGACGTGGCGACCGGGGTGGTGACGGTGACGTTCACGGTGCCTGCTGACTGCGCCGGGGAAACAGCGGTGATCGATGTCGAGCTGTTGACCACATAGCTGGTGGCTGGCGTCGAGGCGAAGTTGACCGCACTCGCCCCGGTGAAGTTGGTGCCGGTGATGGTGACCGAGCTCGCACCGGAGGTGGGCCCGGCTGTCGGGCTCACCGCGGTGACGGTGGGCGCGACTTCATAGGTGAACTGGTCGGCGGAAGAGGTCGAGGAGGTGCCGACCGGAGTCGTCACGGTGATGTCCACGGTGCCGGCCGAACCGGCCGGGCTCACAGCTGTGATCGATGTCGAGCTGTTGACTGCGAAGCTGGTGGCTGCCGTGGATCCGAAGTTGACCGCACTCGCCCCGGTGAAGTTGGTGCCGGTGATGGTGAGCGACGATCCGCCCGAGGTCGCTCCGGCCGTGGGGCTAACGGCGGTGACGGTGGGCGCGGCCTCATAGGTGAAGTCATCCGCTGAGCTCGTGGCCGACGTGGCGACCGGGGTGGTGACGGTGACGTTCACGGTGCCGGCCGAACCGGCCGGGCTCACAGCGGTGATGGACGTGGCGCTGTTGACCGCGAAGCTGGTGGCCGACGTCGATCCGAAATCGACCACAGTGGCTCCGGTGAAGTTGGTGCCGGTGATGGTGACCGAGCTTCCACCGGCTGTGCCTCCGGCGGTGGGGCTCACCGCGGTGACGGTGGGGGCCGCTTCATAGGTGAAGTCGTCGGCGGAAGAGGTCGAGGAGGTGCCGACCGGGGTGGTGACGGTGACGTTCACGGTGCCGGCCGAACCGGCCGGGCTCACAGCGGTGATGGAGGTGGCGCTGTTGACCTCGAAGCTGGTGGCTGCCGTGGATCCGAAGATGACCACAGTGGCTCCGGTGAAGTTGGTGCCGGTGATGGTGACCGAGCTTCCACCGGCTGTGCCTCCGGCGGTGGGGCTCACCGCGGTGACGGTGGGCGCGGCCTCATAGGTGAAGTCATCCGCTGAGCTCGTGGCCGATGTGCCGACCGGAGTGGTGACGGTGATGTTCACGGTGCCGGCCGAACCGGCCGGGCTCACGGCGGTGATGGACGTGGCGCTGTTGACCACGAAGCTGGTGGCTGCCGTGGATCCGAAGATGACCACAGTGGCCCCGGTGAAGTTTGTCCCGGTGACGGTGAGCGAGCTCGCCCCTGACGTCGACCCGGCGCTGGGGCTCACCGCGGTGACGGTGGGCGCGGCCTCATAGGTGAACTGGTCGGCGGAAGAGGTCGAGGAGGTGCCGACCGGAGTCGTCACGGTGATGTCCACGGTGCCGGCCGAACCGGCCGGGCTCACGGCGGTGATGGACGTGGCGCTGTTGACCGCGAAGCTGGTGGCTGCCGTAGATCCGAAGATGACCACAGTGGCCCCGGTGAAGTTTGTCCCGGTGATCGTGACCGAGCTCGCACCGGAGGTGGGACCGGCTGTCGGGCTCACCGCGGTGACCGTCGGGGCCGCTTCATAAGTGAAGTCGTCGGCCGAGCTCGTGGCCGATGTGGCGACTGGGGTGGTGACGGTGACGTTCACGGTGCCGGCCGAACCGGCCGGGCTCACGGCGGTGATGGACGTGGCGCTGTTGACCGCGAAGCTGGTGGCTGCCGTGGATCCGAAGATGACCACAGTGGCTCCGGTGAAGTTGGTGCCGGTGATGGTGACCGAGCTTCCACCGGCTGTGCCTCCGGCGGTGGGGCTCACCGCGGTGACGGTGGGCGCGGCCTCATAGGTGAAGTCATCCGCCGAGCTCGTGGCCGATGTGCCGACCGGAGTCGTCACGGTGACGTTCACGGCGCCGGCCGAACCGGCCGGGCTCACAGCTGTGATGGAGGTGGCGCTGTTGACCACGTAGCTGGTGGCTGCCGTGGATCCGAAATCGACCACAGTGGCTCCGGTGAAATTGGTGCCGGTGATGGTGACCGAGCTTCCACCGGCTGTGCCTCCGGCGGTGGGGCTGACCGCGGTGACGGTGGGCGCGGCCTCATAGGTGAAGTCATCCGCTGAGCTCGTGGCCGATGTGCCGACCGGAGTGGTGACGGTGATGTTCACGGTGCCGGCCGAACCGGCCGGGCTCACGGCGGTGATGGACGTGGCGCTGTTGACCACGAAGCTGGTGGCTGCCGTGGATCCGAAGATGACCACAGTGGCCCCGGTGAAGTTTGTCCCGGTGACGGTGAGCGAGCTCGCCCCTGACGTCGACCCGGCGCTGGGGCTCACCGCGGTGACGGTGGGCGCGGCTTCATAGGTGAACTGGTCGGCGGAAGAGGTCGAGGAGGTGCCGACCGGAGTCGTCACGGTGATGTCCACGGTGCCGGCCGAACCGGCCGGGCTCACGGCGGTGATGGACGTGGCGCTGTTGACCGCGAAGCTGGTGGCCGACGTCGATCCGAAATCGACCACCGATGCCCCGGTGAAGTTGGTCCCGGTGATGGTGACTGAGCTTCCACCGGCTGTGCCTCCGGCGGTGGGGCTCACCGCGGTGACGGTGGGGGCCGCTTCATAGGTGAAGTCGTCGCCCGAGCTCGTGGCCGACGTGGCGACCGGGGTGGTGACGGTGACGTTCACGGTGCCTGCTGACTGCGCCGGGGAAACAGCGGTGATCGATGTCGAGCTGTTGACCACATAGCTGGTGGCTGGCGTCGAGGCGAAGTTGACCGCACTCGCCCCGGTGAAGTTGGTGCCGGTGATGGTGACCGAGCTCGCACCGGAGGTGGGCCCGGCTGTCGGGCTCACCGCGGTGACCGTCGGGGCCGCTTCATAGGTGAAGTCATCCGCCGAGCTCGTGGCCGACGTGGCGACCGGGGTGGTGACGGTGACGTTCACGGTGCCTGCTGACTGCGCCGGGGAAACAGCGGTGATCGATGTCGAGCTGTTGACCACATAGCTGGTGGCTGGCGTCGAGGCGAAGTTGACCGCACTCGCCCCGGTGAAGTTGGTGCCGGTGATGGTGACCGAGCTCGCACCGGAGGTGGGCCCGGCTGTCGGGCTCACCGCGGTGACCGTCGGGGCCGCTTCATAGGTGAAGTCGTCGGCCGAGCTCGTGGCGGACGTGCCTCCGGCGGTCGTGACCGTGACGTTCACGGTTCCTGCCGATGCTGCCGGGGATGTCACCGAGCAACTGGTGACCGACGAGCAACTGATACTCGTACCTGCTGTGGATCCGAAGGCCACAGTGGTGGCCCCCACCACGAAACCGATTCCGGTAATGGTCGCTGATAAGCCACCCGCGATCGGACCGGCTGTCGGGCTCACCGCGGTGACCGTCGGGGCCGCTTCATAGGTGAAATCGTCAGAAGCACTGGTCGTTGACGTCCCGCCTGCAGTTGCGACGGTGATGTTGTCGGTTCCCGCCGACGCGGCCGGGGAGGTTGCCGTGATGGAAGTCGAGGTGTTGACCGTGTAGCTGGTGGCCGCCGTCGAAGCGAAGTTCACAGCGGTGGCGCCTGTGAAGTTGGTGCCGGTGACGGTGACGGCCGTGCCTCCAGAGGTTGGGCCACTCGTCGGGCTGACCGCAGTCACGGTGGGGGCAGCCACATAGGTGAAGTCGGCAGCAGAAACGCTGGCCGATGTGCCCCCGGCGGTCGTCACCGTGACATAGATCGTGCCGGCACTCCCCGCCGGCGAGGTGGCTGCACAGCTCGTCGTAGAGGAGCAACTCACGCTGGTGCCGGCATTGGACCCGAAGGCCACTGTGCTCGCACCGGCCACGAAGCCCGTGCCGGTGATGGTGACGGCGGTGCCACCAGCCGTCGGGCCACTCGTCGGGCTGACGGCGGTGACGGTGGGGACCGCTTCATAGGTGAAGTCGGCAGCAGAAACGCTGGCCGATGTGCCCCCGGCGGTCGTCACCGTGACATAGATCGTGCCGGCACTCCCCGCCGGCGAGGTGGCTGCACAGCTCGTCGTAGAGGAGCAACTCACGCTGGTGCCGGCATTGGACCCGAAGGCCACTGTGCTCGCACCGGCCACGAAGCCCGTGCCGGTGATGGTGACGGCGGTGCCACCAGCCGTCGGGCCACTCGTCGGGCTGACGGCGGTAACGGTGGGGACTGCTTCATAGGTGAAGTTGTCAGAACCAGAAATGCTCGATGATCCGCCGCCGGTTGAGGCGAAGATGCCGTAGGTGCCAGCCGAGTTCGCTGGGGTTGTGGCTGAGCAGCTTGTCGTTGAGGAGCAGGTGGCACTCACCGACGAGAACGACCCGAAGTTCAGCGTTGTCGCCCCCACCACAAAGCCGGTCCCGGTGATGGTGACGGCGGTGCCACCAGCCGTCGGGCCACTCGTCGGGCTGACGGCGGTAACGGTGGGGACTGCTTCATAGGTGAAGTTGTCCGCGGAACTGGTAGTGGTGGTAGCACCAGAAGCCGTCACGGTGACATTGACGGTGCCAAGACTTCCGGCAGGTGATGTGGCGGTTATGGAAGTAGGCGAGTTGACGGTGAAGCTGGTGGCAGCAGTCGAGCCGAAGTCGACGACGCTGGCGTTGGTAAGTCCTGTCCCGGTGATCGTGACCGCTGTGCCACCAGCTGGCGGACCACCCGACGGACTGATACCGGTGATGACAGGCGCACCGATTAGCCAGGTGTCGTTCAGATAGCTGCCGCTGTTGTCACCACCGAAGAGCACCACCTGGCTGTCGGTCGCGTCGTACGCGATGGTGGCGTCTTCGCGGGCCGAGGGTGAGCTCGACGGGAAGAGTTGGGACCAGTTCGTCCCCGTCCAGGCCCAGGTGTCGCTCAGATAGGAAGATCCGTTATAGCCACCGACGAGGATGGGCTGGCCCGTGGCACTGTCGTAGGTCATGGCGGCTCCCTGGCGAGCCGACGGAGAGTCGGCCGGAGCCAACTGGGTCCAGTTGGTTCCGCTCCAGCTCCAGGTGGAGTTTTGCAACGATCCGTTGGTGCCGCCGAAGAGGAGTAGCTGACTGGAGGCGGTGTCGTAGGTCATGCTGGCGAGGAAGTCCGACGAGGGGATCGTCGTAGGGCTCTGCACGACCCAGTTGGAGCCGTTCCAGATCCAGGTGTCATTGAGGTATCCGCTGTTGCCGCTCCCACCGAAAAGGACCAGATTGCCGGTGGCCGAGTCGTAGGCCATGGTGGCTCCCCACCGCGCCGCGGGAGAAGTTGCTGGACTCAGTTGGCTCCATGTCGACCCGGTCCAGACCCAGGTGTCGTTCAGACCACCGCTGCTGCCGTAGCCGCCGAACAGAAGCAGCTGGCTCGTTGCGGTGTCATAAGCCATAGTCGCCTCGCTCCGGGCCGGCGGCGAGACTCCTGGAGAAAGCAACGTCCAGGTGGTCCCGGTCCAGATGAAGGTCTGCGCGGACGTCGAACTGGCGTTGTTGCCGCCGAAGAGAATCGTTTGACCGGTGGCCGGGTCGTATGCCTCGGAGGCGAGATGCCGCGCCGACGGGGATGCCGACGGCGACGGCTCGTACCAGTACACGTTCGAATAGGTGAACTGGTCGGAGCCCGACGTCGTGCTGGTCCCGAACGAGTTGGTGACCGTGACGTCAACCGTGCCGGCGCTCATCGCGGGGGAGGTGATCACCAGGGTGGTGTTGGAAATAACGTCGAGACCGGTGCCCGAGGTTGCTCCGAAACTCACCCCGGAAACACCGACGAAGCTGACGAATCCGGACCCGGTGACGGTCACGGCAGACCCTCCTGCCGTGGGCCCCGAATCGGGAGCGACACCGGTCACGATGGGTGCCCCGACGATCCACGTGTCACTGAGATAGCTGCCGCTACTGTCACCGCCGAAGAGGACCAACTGACTGGACGTGGCGTCGTAGGCCATGGCGGCGTCTTCCCGGGTCGAGGGTGAGCTCGACGGGAAGAGTTGGGACCAGTTCGTCCCCGTCCAGGCCCAGGTGTCGCTCAGATAGGAAGATCCGTTATAGCCACCGACGAGGATGGGCTGGCCCGTGGCACTGTCGTAGGTCATGGCGGCTCCCTGGCGAGCCGACGGAGAGTCGGCCGGAGCCAACTGGGTCCAGTTGGTTCCGCTCCAGCTCCAGGTGGAGTTTTGCAACGATCCGTTGGTGCCGCCGAAGAGGAGTAGCTGACTGGAGGCGGTGTCGTAGGTCATGCTGGCGAGGTAGTCCGACGAGGGGATCGTCGTAGGGCTCTGCACGACCCAGTTGGAGCCGTTCCAGATCCAGGTGTCATTGAGGTATCCGCTGTTGCCGCTCCCACCGAAAAGGACCAGATTGCCGGTGGCCGAGTCGTAGGCCATGGTGGCTCCCCACCGCGCCGCGGGAGAAGTTGCTGGACTCAGTTGGCTCCATGTCGACCCGGTCCAGACCCAGGTGTCGTTCAGACCACCGCTGCTGCCGTAGCCGCCGAACAGAAGCAGCTGGCTCGTTGCGGTGTCATAAGCCATAGTCGCCTCGCTCCGGGCCGGCGGCGAGACTCCTGGAGAAAGCAACGTCCAGGTGGTCCCGGTCCAGATGAAGGTCTGCGCGGACGTCGAACTGGCGTTGTTGCCGCCGAAGAGAATCGTTTGACCGGTGGCCGGGTCGTATGCCTCGGAGGCGAGATGCCGCGCCGACGGGGATGCCGACGGCGACGGCTCGTACCAGTACACGTTCGAATAGGTGAACTGGTCGGAGCCCGACGTCGTGCTGGTCCCGAACGAGTTGGTGACCGTGACGTCAACCGTGCCGGCGCTCATCGCGGGGGAGGTGATCACCAGGGTGGTGTTGGAAATAACGTCGAGACCGGTGCCCGAGGTTGCTCCGAAACTCACCCCGGAAACACCGACGAAGCTGACGAATCCGGACCCGGTGACGGTCACGGCAGACCCTCCTGCCGTGGGCCCCGAATCGGGAGCGACACCGGTCACGATGGGTGCCCCGACGATCCACGTGTCACTGAGATAGCTGCCGCTACTGTCACCGCCGAAGAGGACCA
Source organism: uncultured Acidimicrobiaceae bacterium (assembly GCA_963793645.1). GTDB lineage: Bacteria > Actinomycetota > Acidimicrobiia > Acidimicrobiales > UBA8190 > CAWCAW01. The sequence goes on from CAWCAW010000007.1 coordinate 359,498, forward strand.
ACTGACTGGACGTGGCGTCGTAGGCCATGGCGGCGTCTTCCCGGGTCGAGGGTGAGCTCGACGGGAAGAGTTGGGACCAGTTCGTCCCCGTCCAGGCCCAGGTGTCGCTCAGATAGGAAGATCCGTTATAGCCACCGACGAGGATGGGCTGGCCCGTGGCACTGTCGTAGGTCATGGCGGCTCCCTGGCGAGCCGACGGAGAGTCGGCCGGAGCCAACTGGGTCCAGTTGGTTCCGCTCCAGCTCCAGGTGGAGTTTTGCAACGATCCGTTGGTGCCGCCGAAGAGGAGTAGCTGACTGGAGGCGGTGTCGTAGGTCATGCTGGCGAGGAAGTCCGACGAGGGGATCGTCGTAGGGCTCTGCACGACCCAGTTGGAGCCGTTCCAGATCCAGGTGTCATTGAGGTATCCGCTGTTGCCGCTCCCACCGAAAAGGACCAGATTGCCGGTGGCCGAGTCGTAGGCCATGGTGGCTCCCCACCGCGCCGCGGGAGAAGTTGCTGGACTCAGTTGGCTCCATGTCGACCCGGTCCAGACCCAGGTGTCGTTCAGACCACCGCTGCTGCCGTAGCCGCCGAACAGAAGCAGCTGGCTCGTTGCGGTGTCATAAGCCATAGTCGCCTCGCTCCGGGCCGGCGGCGAGACCGATGGACTAAGCAGACTCCACGTGGTTCCTGTCCAGGACCATGTTTGGGCGGACGTCGAACTGGCGTTGTTGCCGCCGAAGAGAATCGTTTGACCGGTGGCCGGGTCGTATGCCTCGGAGGCGAGATGCCGCGCCGACGGGGATGCCGACGGCGACGGCTCGTACCAGTACACGTTCGAATAGGTGAACTGGTCGGAGCCCGACGTCGTGCTGGTCCCGAGTGCGTTGGTCACCGTGACGTCGACGGTGCCGGCACTACCGCCTTGGGTTGAGCCGGTGATCGTTGTACCGGCGGCATTGGTGTTGAAACTGCCCAACACGCTCGTTCCGAAGTCGACAGCCGCGCTTGAGCATTGGCAAAAGCCATAGCCGCTGATGGTGAAGCTCGTGCCACCGGTCACCTGACCCGAGTCAGGAGAGACCCCGGTCACGATCGGTGCTCCTGCTATCCAGGTGTCGCTCAAGACACTCGTGTTATAGCCACCGAAGAGGACGATCTGGCTGGTGGTGGTGTCGTACGCCATAGCCGATGCGTACCGGGCGGGGGGAGAGACGGTGGGGTTTATCAGGGCCCAGGTGGTCCCGCTCCAGACCCAGCTATCGGTCTGCACACCAGCGTTTGCACTGCCCGCGACGAGGACGAGCTGGCTGGTGGTGCTGTCGTAGGCCATCGTGGCGGCGGACTTGGCCTCGGGGGATGTTGCCGGTAACAACTGGGACCAGTTCGACCCCGTCCAGCTCCAGGTGTCGCCGAGATTGCCGCCGCTATTGGCGCCGCCGAAAAGGATGAGCTGGCTGCTCGAGGTGTCGTAGGCCATGACCGATTCGTAGCGAGCCGAGGGAGGGTTTGCCGGAGACTGCTGGACCCAGTTGGTTCCGCTCCATGTCCAGGTATCGCCCAGCGCCGTGCCGCTGGCATTGATGCCGCCGAAGAGGACGAGCTGACTCGTGGCGGAGTCGTACGCCATGACGCCGAGTGTCCGGGCCGTCGGCGAGGTCGCGGGGCTCAGCTGGGTCCAGCTGGTGCCGTTCCAGTTCCAGGTGTCATTGTCCGCCCCGCCATTGCCACCGCCGAAAAGGATGAGCTGACTGGTCGCGGGGTCGTATGCCATTTGGGCCTGAAGCCGGGCTGACGGGCCCGAGGTGGCCACCTCCGACCAGGTCGTTCCGGTCCAGTTCCAGGTGTCGCCGTACGTGGTGCCGCTGCCGTTGTTACCGCCAAAGAGGATGTCCTGGCCGGTGCCCGAGTCGTACGCCATCGACGCGTATTGACGGCCACCGGGGGCGCTTGACGGAGAAGGCTGGTACCAGGTGGAAAACGAATAGGTGTACAAGTCAGCCGTTGATGTCGGGCTGGTTCCCCCCGATGTCGTCACGGTGACGTTGACCGTCCCACCACTCTCCGTCGGCTCGGCGGCCGTGATCGAGGTGGACGAATTGACGGTGTAGCTGGTGGCCGCAGTAGAGCCGAAGCTAACCCCTGTAACCCCGGTGAACCCGGCCCCCGTGATGGAGATGCTGGTGCCGCCCGAGTTGGGCGAGACCCCGGTCACGATCGGTGCTCCTGCTATCCAGGTGTCGCTCTCGTAGCTGTTGTTGTAGCCGCCGTAGAGCACCATCTGGCTGGTAGTGGTGTCGTACGCCATGGCGGCTTCATACCGAGTCGGAGGAGAAGTCGTCGGGGAAAGCTGGGTCCAGGTCCCCTGCCAGGCCCATGTGTCGTTCAGATAGGTGGACCCGTTGGCGCCGCCGAAAAGGATCAGCTGACCGATGGCGCTGTCATAGGCCATGGTGGCGCCGTCTCGACTCGAGGGCGAGGTGGCCGGGCTCAGCTGGGACCAGTTGGTCCCCGTCCAACTCCAGGTATCGCTCAGCGCCCCCCCGCTGTTGGCGCCTCCGAAGAGGATCATCTGGCTGGAGGCGGTGTAGTACGACATGACCGATTCGTATCGTGCCGATGGCGACGTTGCCGGGGACTGCTGCACCCAGTTGGTTCCGCTCCAGACCCAGGTATCGCCCAGCGCGGTACCACTCCCGTTGATGCCGCCGAATAGGACGAGCTGGCTGGTGGCGGTGTCGTACGCCATGACGCCGAGGGTTCGGCCCTGCGGCGAGGTCGCCGGGGTCAGCTGTGTCCAGCTGGTCCCGTTCCAGTTCCACGTGTCGCTGTCGGCCCCACCGTAACCGCCACCAAATAGCAGCAGCTGGCTGGTGGCCGGGTCATATGCCATCTGGGCTTGGATCCGGGCCGACGGGCCGGTGGTGGCAACCTCTGACCACGTGGTCCCCGTCCAGTTCCAGGTGTTTCCGTACACCGTGCCGTTACTGCTTCCGCCGAAGAGGATCGTCTGGCCGGTACTCGAGTCATAGGCCTCGGACGCAAAGGCAAGTGACCCGGGAGAGGCGGAAGGCGAGGGTTGGTACCAAGTGGTGAGCGACGCCGCACTCGCCGACTGAGTCGTGGCGATGACCGCGCCGGCCATGACGGACACCATGACCAGGGCGGCCAAGAACGTCCGTGCCAGCCTGTTCATGCGGCGACGCCTGTCATCATTGGGGTTGGTACGCATCAGACTCCGTTCAGCTCCGCTGACTCTGGAAGAAATGGCTGGCGTTCGCTTCTCGTACAGCTGATGCCCTCGTTGGTCTCACCGGGGGTCGCCCGGTTCGACAACAAGAGACCGGTATCAGCGGCGCTCCTCGTTGCGTTCATTTGTGGCTCCGTGGTTGCGGGCTGAATCGGTGATGATCCCGAAAGGACTTGTCTGAGTTCGGAAGTTCCGCCATCTGACTCAATAAGAGCGAGGGGTGATCACGGGATGATCCTCTGGGTGATGAGAGGGATGGTTCGAATGCCGTTACGCCGTGCTGACGGGCCTCTCTCGTACAAAAGCGGCCGAGCGCTCGACTCGTTGCAAACGTCGCCGCCGTCGCTGATACGCACGATCTGCGGGAGGCGGACGAATGAGAACGTCCTCATCTCGTGTCGCAGCGAATACACTCCTCGTTTTCGGAGTCACGTCAACGCATCGCGTATTGCACTCGACGTGCTCGCCGTTATCTAGCCGCCTGCGGCGAGGTGCAACCGGCTACAGCACCACCCACCCACCCACCCACCCACCCACCCTGTGGTCAAGCATGCACGCGTAGTTTACGGCGAGTGATATGCACTGAATTGCTTGGCGCTTGCGACGTCGTTGCGTCCGGTATCACAATTCTGAGAGTCATCACCGCGTTGTTCGAGCTACAGCGGTGGGCTTGACCATCACCTTCCACGCGCACGGCGTTTCGACCTTGAGCTTGTAAGTGCCGGCCTTGACGTAAGCCTTGTTCCCACCTCCGCCAAGACCGTTTTGCAAAGTCACGACGGTTGTCTTTGATCCCCGATGAGCGGCGGTCAGGGAAAAGGGGCGAGCACTGGTAGCGCCCGAACAGTTGAACGTCCATCCCACTGTCCAATGCTTTGCCACAGTGAATGTCCGAAGTCGCTTGTCGCCCGTGCCGGACGCGACGAGATACGTCGAGGGCGCGGTCCGGTGAGTAGCCGTGTGGGCGTAGACAGCCGTTGATCCACCTATGGCCAGCCACGCCACCGTGGCAATGGTGGCGAAGCTCGTTCCCCAGGGCAAAAATCGCCGCCCCCATCGATGCCGGTGCTTACGGTCAGCCAACGTGGGGTTGTCATCTCTGATCACGGTGGTCTTCATTACGGTGGTCTTCATGGCTACTGCCGCCTTTCTTCGCCTGACATCGTCTGGCGGTATTGGTGACTGTGGGTGCATGTATGGAGTACTGCGTTTCGACTGCAACGCGTTAATCTGATCGACAGTCAAAAGGTCGGATGCTCCACCACCTGACTCAAGGGCCGCAGCAGGTGATCAGAGGGTGATCGAGGAGATGAGCTTCGTGATCTCGGCGGACGGGGCCGGTTGACGCGAATCCGCGAATAGCCTCGTGAGCAGGAAAGTCCAATCACCGAGCTCCGGGCTGATCCAACCCCGCGAGCGGGTCGCCTGAGAAGAACACCGGGCATGACGTTCGAGAATGGACACTCTCAGGCACTCGCGCCTTCCCGAGACCTTCACATTTGTGACGCTCCCGAAATGCGCTCCTCAGACGAAACCCGAGCGGGCAACGTGGGTCTGTTTTTCACCCGGGGCGATGGCTGAGCTTCCCCGACACAGCGGACAGGTTGGTTGTGGTGATCATGCCGCGGATGCGGCTTCGTAGTCGACAGGACTGAGCATCTGGCAGTAGCTGTGGCGGCGCTTGGGGTTGTACCAGCTCTCGATCCAATCGAAGATGGCGAGGGCGAGATGTTGGCGGCTTGTCCAGCGGTGTTCGTCGAGCAGCTCGAGCTGCAGTGTCCCGACGAAGGATTCAGCCACGGAATTGTCGAAGCAGTCGCCGACCGATCCCATGGATCCGAGCAGTCCGGCGCCGCGCAGGCGTCGGCCAAAGGCCCACGAGGTGTAGGTCGACCCGTGGTCCGAATGGGCGATGGTCTGGTCCTTGGGCGACCGGCGTCTCCAGATGGCCATCTGGATGAAGGTGTACGTCATTTCGGGAGGACGTGCTCCCGGGCAAAGTAGGCCGCCGCGCGTTTCAGGATTTCGTTCTCCATCTTCGTGGTGCGCAGCTCCCGGCGCAGAGTCACCAAGTCGGCCCGTTCATCGCTCGACAGGCCTCTTCGCCCGCCGTCGTCGATGTCGGCCTGCTTTACCCAGCTGCGCAGACGGAGTCGGAGATGCCGAGGTCCTCAGCGATCTGGGCCATGGGTTTGTCCCCGAGCCGGGCCAGCTCGATGGCACGCCGCCGGAACTCCGTGTCCGCCAGACCGGGGGACGCTCACATCAGCTTTCCCCCGTTCCCATGGCAACACCTCCGCAATTCGCTGGCCCATCTTGCCGAACTGGCCAGCTCGTAAACGGCCCACACAGCCACACGCCTGCCCTCCGACTTCGGCCGGCCGGCTCAGCCATCCCTTCTAGTGCTTCGTTGCATCGCTCAATGGCGCGGGCTGCCTACTTGGGCATGCCGGGCCACTAAGAATCAAGCGTCAAGGTGAATGACGCCGTGGCCGTGAAGCTCGGGACCTTCGTTTTCGTCTTGCCTGACCCCTCGTTGTACTTCTTGGTGGCGACGCTCACGCTGAAGGAGTACTGACCGGGCACGTCGGCCTTCTTGCCCGTCTTGGGGATGCCCGAAAGCACGCCGTTCTTGAACTTTAAGCCCTTGGGCAGTGAACTCTTGGCTGAGGTCAGCTTCCACTTGTAGGGCGTGTGACCGCCTTCGGCGGTGATGGTGGCCGTGTACGAATTGCCGAGTGTGGCCGGTGGCACCGACGTGGTCGTGATGGCCACCACAGCCACCGTGATGCTTTGGTCGACCTCGGGGGCGACCGTGTACGACGCGTCCCCGGCCTGGTTGGCGTCGACGACACACGTACCTGTGTCGTTGAAGCTCACTACCCCGCTCGAGAGTGAGCACGCCCCGGCAGTGCTCGAAGAGCCGATGCTAAACACGACCGGGTTGCCCGATCCTCCGCCGGTGGCATGAGGCGTATAGGTATTGCCCACGATGCCAGGGTTCGGCTTGGTGGAGGTGAAGCTGATGGTCTGGGGTTGCGGGCTGGCGGCACCAGAAATCGTAATGCTCTGCGTCTTTTGGGCGGCCGCCGAATAATCAGTCCCGTTAACGTCGTTGCCCGATTGGTTTGCGTCCACAACGCAAGTGCCGTCGGCCTTAAAGCTCACCACGCTGCCGGAGATCGTGCACGCCCCCGTCGGGCTGGCGGACCCGATACTGAAGATGACCGGGCTACCCGAGGCACCACCGGTGGCCGTGGGGGTGTAAGTGTTCCCCACCTGTCCGGGGTTTGGTGCGTTCGAGGTGAAGGTGATGGTCTGGGACGTAAGCGGCGCCAGCTCTCCGTCCCCTGGGCTCGCCCCGCTGTCGCTCGAGTTGGCCTTTACCGAGAAAGGTGCCGAGAACACGTGGGGCTGGGCGAAGTTGCCCGGATCCGGGCCGATGAACAACACGCACTCGGTCACGCTCGTATTCGAGCATGCCGGCTTCTGCGTCGGGCTCTCGCCGAAAGTGGGTACGTCGGGTAGCGCGTAGATCGTGTAGCCGTTGAACGTGAAACTGCCATTGCTGTTGATCGCCGTGGTCGACAGTTGCGTCTGGCCGTCGCATTCGTTCGTCTCGGTGGTCGGAAGGTTGGTCGTCGTACCACCGGAGTCGGCACACTCGAGGATTTTGATCGAGGGCTCACCGGTGTACCCGAAGTTCTCGAGGTTGGAGAGGCTCAGGGTCGAGTTGGCCGCTTCTGTGATGTTGACGTTTTGACCGCTCGAATACGGCGTACCCGAGGTCACACTACCAATGGTGGTAAGTGTCGAAGCGCCGTTGATGAGCGTGTCCGCACCGCCGGGTGAGGCGAGGATCAACGCCAACGGCACGGCAAGTGCAAGTCCGGCACCCACGACGGCCATCGTCCTGACAACTCGCATTGCACACCCTTTTCTCTCGGTGAATAAGCCTGTGAAATAGGTCGACATCGGCATCGCACAAGTACCGAACATTCGCATCAGAACGTCTGACGCCTTTGCGACCGCTAACACCCTCACGGCATCATCGCCGGAACGACCCTCGACTACAACCTCGAACCTGTGGATGTCGCGAACAGTTCACTCAACGTTCGTGCTTTCGTCACTGACGCCACCGACGGCAAAGCCCCGTGTCGCCGTCCGAAGCAGAAAGACGACGCTCGGTGTTCAATTTCTCGAAAATCTTGTCGAAGTCATCGACACCCGAATGACCTTTCGAGGCAGCCACATCGTTCACGCGAGAGTCGATGGGACGTATCCGCACGTGGGGCATTTCATGAGGTCCTTGAGAACCACCAACGCCTGGAGAATTCCGGTGCAAACGACTTTGGCTCACGCCTCAAGCCAAAATCGCGTGCGTCCAGTTCTACGTGACAACCGGCCGCGGGCACCGCGCGGAAAACCGATGACCCTCACAAGGTGGGCGCTGAAGTGGGCGCTGAGGGACTCGAACCCCCGACCTGCTGGTTGTAAGCCAGCTGCTCTAACCAACTGAGCTAAGCGCCCGGCGCCGCGTCAGTGTAGTTGGGAAGCCCATCGCGGTTTCATCTAGCCGCGACGACCAAGCGCGAGAAGATACCTGTAGCACGCGTCATAAACGTCTCCCGTGAGAGCCGAGTGGCGGTGCCTTATCCTCTGTCGAGCACCCGCACCGTCACCGTGGACACTGCCATGAGCCGGTTGTCCTTGCCGGTGTCGATCACCCGTACCTCCGCCACGCCATCGTGCTTGCCGACACGCAGCGCGTTGGCCGTGGCCCTTATGGGTCCCACTCGCCCCGGCGCCAGAAAGGAAAGGGCGATGTGCTCCGTTGCCACCAGCCCAACCTTCACGGCGATGGCAGTGGCTCCGGCCACGTCTGCCAATGTGGAGACCACGCCGCCCTCGAGCGAGCCGACTGGCCCACGGAGGTCGTCTCTCATGTCCATTTCCACGGCCACAATCCCGGCGTCTTTGTCGATGATCGTCCAATGCAGGCCCAGCCAGGATTGAAATGGAGTTCCCAGGTCGACAGCGCCCTCAGCCATAAGGATCAGTCTGGCAGTTCGCCGAACGATCACGCCGCTGACGTCGTGCCATCAACGGCAACAACACTGGAGATTGGACCGGCATCAAGAGCTGCCCAGGTGCCAACCACCACAGAACTCACAGAGGTAGGCACCAAGTTCCCCACCATGGTCCAGGCGGTATTGGAAAGCGGCGCGATTGGCGTCTGGCTCGCTGGCGTAGCGCGTTTTGGGCTGCCCGTCGGCGCGCCAGTGCGACAAACGGATACGCCGAGGAGCGTCGTGCCGGCGAAGGCGACGTTTCGAGGCCATAGAGCGCGCGCTACGTCCCGCCGTGCTCCGACCCGCGCACCAGCGACCCGCCGTTGACCGCCGTCACCAGCGCGCTCAGTAATTCGGGGGTGGCGGCGGCCGCCACCGCCCGGCGAGCGCCAGGCTCGGTGGTGACCAGTTCAGCTCCTTCGAGATCGGCTACTTGCGCCCCGGCCTCGGTGCACAGCAGCAGCCCGCCGAGATAGTCCCACGATCCAAGATGGCCTCGGCCCCCGACCGTGAACGCATCGACGGACCCCTCCGCCACCGCGCACAGATCGAGAGCGGCGGCACCGAAGGCGCGGAACTGTGACCAGCCCAAGTGACGGCTGGGGAATCCCGACAAGCTGACCACCGCGTGGCGCAGCTCTTGGCATCCCGAAGAAGCAAGTCGGGTCCCGTCTCGCCACGCGCCACCACCGCGCGCCGCCCAGTAACGCGCCCCGGTGGCCAAATTGGCAACGACGGCGATCCGGGGGCCGCCTTCGTCCAAAACGCACACGCTCGACGCGTACCAGGGGATGCGCCGAGAGGCGTTGGTGGAGCCGTCGACGGGGTCGACCACCGCCATCAGCGGCGAGCCCGGTCGGTGCAGACCGCTCTCTTCAGAGAGGATGCCCAATCCGGCCTCGGTCAGCACCGCCACGGCGGCGTCGTCGGCCACGAGATCGATGGCGTATTGCCCCGGTCGTTTCCCCGCCGGCGCCCAGTCCACGACACCGGATAGGGCGTCGACAACGGCATCGACCATCCGGTGACACACGCCCAGGAGGTCCTCGTCGCTGTCGGTCACGGCTCGACCCTACCGGCCTGCGACGATGGCCGAAGGCGGGGGTGGGCGCATTAGGCTCTTTCGCCTGTGGCCGTCATCGACGTGGCCGGGTACGTGGCCGATCTCAAAGATCACTCGGTGGATCACGGCTTTCACGTCCACGACGAGCGGCACTTCGTGGAGACGTACTCGCTGCGCCAGACGTGGGAAGTCGACCTCCACCCCGAGGAAGGCTGCGGTGGCCCATTGGACCTGCACCTGGCGCTCGAAGTCGATCCTCGCATTTTGTTGTCGTTCGAGGACGCCGTCATCGACCTGCCCGAGGATGTCGAGCCGCCCGACGAATTCCACTTCCCCCTGACCTTGACGTGGGGACTGCCGCCCCTGCCCCACGGACCTGATCTGTTGCGCCTCGCCATCGACCTGGCCGGCGTGGGGGGCATCGAGCTTCCCCTCGACGTGTCCGCCATCGACTCGTTCCCGGCCGCCACCGACGCTCCCGAGCGCCGCCTGTCCATCTTGGCCCGCTACCCGGTGTCCCTGGCCCGCGTGCTCGGCGGCGAAGCGCTCCTGTGCGACGTCTTCGACCGGTGCCTGGCCGTGAGCCGGTTCCTCCTCGAGGCCGCCCCCGGTTGGCTCGACGAGTGACGGTGCGCGGGGCGACGTTGCGGCGGATAACGGCCGTCGTCGCCTTGGCCGGCCTGGGTGCCTTGGCCGGTTGTGCCAACACCAACGCGTCCGCCCTCGTCCACCAGGCATGCGGGCATGTCAACGACTCGCTGTCGCTATACGAGCGGTCGCTCACCGAACCTCAGCCGTCGGCCACCACCGATCAGAACCAAGCCCTGGCGCAGCTGCGCGACGCCATGCCCATCGCCGCCACCGCGGCCGGCGAGGCTCCCGAATGGCAGGCGCTGATGGCCACGTTGGCGGAGAGCTCGCGAGGCGTGCCCGAGTCCTACCTGGTAGGCGCGCTCCGACAGCAATGCGCCACCACCATATTGCCCGGCGCCCCCAATACTCCGCTCACCACTGTCCCGATGTAGTCCTCCGCCACCCACGTGGCGTGGACATGGCGGGGGCGGGACGAGGCGATCAGAGCGAAGGCTCGTAGCCCCCGGGCAGGTTGATGGTCTTTTGCTCGAGGAACAGCTCCAGGCCGTCGGTGCCGAACTCCCGGCCCATACCGGACTCCTTGTAACCGCCGAACGGGCTCGAGAAGTCGATGGGGACGCTGCTGTTGATCATGTAGGTACCGGTGCGCACGCCGCCGCGCAACTCCCAAGCCGCGGTCGTTGTCACTGGTCCACACGCTGCCACACAGCCCGTAGCTCGAGTCGTTGGCGATGGCCACCGCCTCGGCGTCGCCGTCATAGGGGATGACGACCAGTACCGGGCCGAAGATCTCCTCCTGGGCGATGCGCATGGAGTTTTCTACGTCCACGAACACGGTGGGCTCGACGAACCATCCCTTGTCGATGCCCTCGGGCCGACCGCCACCGGTGGCGACCTTGGCGCCTTCTTCCTGGCCGATCTTGATGTACCCCTCCACGCGATCACGCTGGCGCGATGCCACCAGCGGGCCTACCTCGGTAGTGGGGTCGAGGGCGGCGCCCACCTTCATGGCCGACACCGTGTCCACCAGGGCGTCGACGACCTCTTGGTAACGGTCCCTCGGCGCCAGGATGCGAGTCTGCGCAATGCACGCCTCGCCGTTGTTCATCAGGGCATTGGGCATGAGCATGGGGATGGCCTCGGCCACATTGACGTCGTCGAGGAAGATGGCGGCGGACTTGCCCCCCAGCTCCAAGCTGAAGCGCTTCAGGTGCTCGCCACAGATGGCACCGATCTTCTTGCCGGCCACCGTCGATCCCGTGAACGACACTTTGTTGACGTTCGCGATGGCGCACCAGGTACTCGCCCACCTCGCGTCCGGCGGGGACGACGCTGAGCACACCCTTGGGCAGGCCAGCCTCCTCGAACAGCTCGGCCAGACGAAAGGCGTCGAGGGGAGTCTCCGGTGAAGGCTTGAACACCACCGTGCAACCGGCCACCAGCGCCGGGGCCAGTTTGGCCACGGCCGTGAACAGCGGCACGTTCCACGGCGTAATGGCCGCCACCACGCCGACAGGCTCCTTGGCCACGAGCACCGATCCGAGCAGCCCGGCCTTGAGCTCGTCGAAGGGGTACTTGGTGGCCAGGTCGGTGTAGTAGTCAAAGATCATCGTCGGGGCGAGGGCCTGACCGAAAAGCCCCCAGCTCACCGGCGCGCCCATCTCGGTGGAGATGAGCTCGGCGATGCCTTGCATGTCGGCCTTCATGGCGTCGTTGACCTTGGTCAGCACCGCGGCGCGCTCGGTGGGCGTCATCTTGGGCCACGGCCCGTGATCGAAGGCTTGGCGAGCAGCGGCCACCGCCCTGTCGATGTCGGCCTCGGTGGAGTCCGGCACTTTGCCGGCCACCTCTTCGGTGGTCGGGTTGATGATCTCGATGGTGCTCGTACCCGAAGAGGGCACCCATTCCCCACCGATGAACAGTCGCTCGTAGACCTTCACGTCCCCTCCTCGAATTGGAACATGTTCCGGCCAAATGGTACCGGAGGCGAGGCCGGTAAAGACAACCGGCCTCTCAGCCCGCCGTATTGGGGAGATTCGGCTGGGAGATGATGTCGCGAGCCGGGGGGGCGGTCACCGGCGGGGCCTTGCCGATCGACTCGTAATCCAGGGTAATAACGGCCAGGTGGGCACCGAGGTCGGCCACGATGCGCAGCGACGTTGCGTTCTCCCCCGAAACCGTGGCGCTGAACGAGGTCGACACGGGCTGAGCCCCCTGGGGGCCGAGGCCGAAGGTGGCCAGGAGCTCGACGAGGTTGCCCGGCTCGAATCGGTACGTGTCGCCGCTGCGCACCACGTCGGTGGCGGCGGTCAGCGAGCCCAACGGGAGGAGAAGATCGCCGGCCGCCTGTCGACCTATCGAGGGCCCCCCTTGGCTCGGCGTGGTCAGCCGCACCCACTTGCCGCCCCCGGCCAGCTCGAAGCGCGTGGCACCGATCTCGATCACCGAGACCGCACCCGAAGAGCCCGCCCGGGTCTCGCTCACTTTGTCGGGAGCCTGATACACCACCGTCACACGATCGCGGCCCATTACCGTCCCTGCCGATCCTCTGGCACCGGCGGTGCTGACCACCGTGCTGTCGACGAGCACGAAGCTCGACGCCGCCATGGTGTTTGCGGCCGCGGCGTGCAACTGCTGTCGCGCCACGGGCGGAGCCGTGGCGATGGACAGGGCGATGCCACCGGCCACGAGAATCATGAACAGCCCTAATACCGCATGCGGTGAGACGCCTTCGCTGCGAAACGTCGTCTCAGGAGCCGACGCGTCGCCACCGGGTCCGACGCCGCGCTGTCAACCACGCCATGCCGTCGGGTTCGTTCATGGCGTCCTGCCAACCGGCCAGAAGCGTGTCGAGCTCGTCGTGACTTGCCACCGTGGCCAGAACATGGACGACGAGGACGTCGTTGGTGACCTTGTGCGGAAAGTCGCGCAACTCGGGTTCCCGCATGGCGTATAGCTCGCCGGTATCCGCTACCCACGACAACTCGAAGCGCGCTCCGTCACCGTCGTGCCATTCGGTGCCGAGCTCCACCTCTTCGGAACGACGTCGGCGTTCGTCGGCGGCGTAGAACTCCTCGATGTTCACCGGCACACTCCCACCCGTGAGGCTGACAGGCACCGAACGTGCCACCCGGGGATTGTGACTTCTCGACTGGGGTGGTCACCCCAGGTCATGGATGGTCCCTGAGAGCACACCCAAGGCACTATAGGCACACCCATAGGCACAGAGGCACATACACACGACGCCCGCGGGTAACGATGAGGCGAACTGGCTTCGGGATATGGAGCCCAGTGAGTGTCCGGCTCAGACTTTGGCACACCGGTCCCGGGCCCGTCTCCGAGCGGCGCGGTGCGCCTGCTCGGAGACGGCCGGGGCCGGCGCCCTTATACGTGCTGGGGGTCGTTCGAGGAGGCGTCGATGGCCGGGTAGATGATCTGCTCGGTGACCGTCGTCCCATCGTCGTTGACGTAGTTCGCACACGGGCCTTGAACGGCGGCGAACACATTGCATTGCACAAGAAGGCCCGTGGTGACCGAGGCGCCGGTGATGTCCGTGAACGGGTAGCCCGGGCTCGAGAAGCACACCGAGAATTCGCCCGAATTGCCAGGCAGCGACGAGTTGTACACGGCGTCGGCCACCGGGAAGGACTCGGTGGAAGTGATGGTGGTGCCTGACGGGTCGGCGAAGGTGTTGCTCTCACTGATCACCGTCGGCGCGTGCGAGAAGCCGTCGCCACAACTGAGCTGACCATTGTTTTGGGCGCCCGATAGGAACAGGTCGCCGGAGTTGTCGGTCGAGTCAGTCACCGTCACGGAGCCCGATGTCAGGGTGGGGTTGCACCCGCCACTACAGACGGTGACCAAGTCGGCCACCGTCACGTTGTTGTCGGTGACCGTGACTGGTGTTCCGTAGCCATCGGTGATGGTGACCACCACCGGGCCGGCCGTGGTCCCGCTGGCGCCATAGGAGTGCATGCCGGTGACGGTGAACGATCCGGCCCCCCCGCCGATGACGACATCCCCACTGGCGACGGTACTGGTGTTGCCATCACCCCACGCGATGGTGGTGCCCGAGAATGCCGAGGTTGTGAGGTTTGTGTCGGCGTCGGTGAAGGTGGCCACCTGCGTCGCGAACGACTGACCGGTCTCCTGCGGTGAAACCGTCTCGGGCGGTCCCGCCGTCAAGGCGGCGTCGGCGACGCTTACGGTGCCGTTGGGCGACGTGGCGGTGTTGAGTGCCAGGGCCGCATCGGTGACGGTAACGGTGGCGTAGTACGTCCCGTACAGCGCGTAGGGGTGGGACCCGCTCACGGTATAGGACCCCGCCGATCCACCGACCGTGCCGGTGCTGGGCGTAGAGCCGTCACCCCAGTTGATCGTGGCCGTGAACCCGGTCGACGGCGAGATCGACTGCGCGTCGGTGAACGTCGTCACCTGACCGGTGAAGGGGGCGCCTTCGACGGCCCCGGCGATGGTGGGAGCGATGACGACGAGGCCGGGGGTGATGACGGCGGTGCCGGTGGCAGTGGAGGTGGGAGCGGCCTCCAGAGAGAGGTAGGTCGACCCTTGGGGCGGGAGGCTGGTGTTGAAGTTGATCGTCCCGCTGTCCTTGTTGGTGCTGATGCCCGAGAACGTGTTGTCGGGTCCCTCGGCGTCATAGGGGATCTTGCCGCACGAGCCCACGATCTTCGTCCCCCTCAGGGTCGTATAGGAGGGGGCGCCATTGTCATTGGTAGCGCAGTAGGCGTCGCCGGTGAAGTTGTACGTGCAGATCTCGTCGCCGTCGAAGCCGAACATGTCGTCCTTGCCCGTGCCCGACAAAGTGACGCTGTGCACAACCCCGTTGGAGTTGTTCACCACGCCCACGACATAGTCGTCACTACCGGCGATCGGCGTCGTCGAACCGGCCGTAATGGCGACGGTCCCGTTGGGGTTGACCGTGACCATGTACGCACAACCAGTGCCCTTGCCGACGTTGGGGCAAACGGAGGAAGCATTCGCACCCGTGGTGGCCGCGTTGGCGACCAGCGCCCCTCCGGCCACCAGCAAGGTAACGCCCAAGAACCCCAGCAGCCCACGTCTCGCAGTTCGCATCATTGGCTTTCTCCCGTGAAATCGGGTGCACGGAGTGTCAAGGCGTTGTGCACTCGTAGTGATGGCCGGACACTAAGTCGCCAGAGCGCACGGAGCAACCGCGTTGAGCGCGACCTACCGAGCGAGGAGGTCGGGGACGCGCACCACCCCGAGACCGTCGAGGATGCGGGCACTTTCCCGGGCCAGATCGGCGGACGCCCGCACCTGGTGTTCCCACCCCAGGGCGGCCATCACCCCCATGGTGAGGGCTGTCTCGTAGTCCGCCTTGAGAAAGTGCGCCGCCTCGAGGCTCTCATCGAGTGCTTGGGCTGCCCTGGCACTATCGCCGCCCCGGGCCAGGGCCACACCCCGCACCCGGTGCAAGAGGGGCAGCTGGGGAGCCACGCCACCCAGTGCCCGGGCCCGGGCCAGCTCGACATCGGCTCTGACCAGGGCGTCGTCGACTTCACCGGCCAGCAACCGGCACTCGGCCCAGCGCGCCCCGACCTCGAGCGCCTCGGCCTGGCCGCCCAGCTCCTCGGCGTGCTGGCGGGCCTTCTCGAACAGGCGGTCGGCGTCCTCGTAGCGACCGAGCCGGCCCGCCGCGCGCGCGCCAGGCTGCCGGTGACATGCGCCTCGCCCGACCGGTGCCCGGCGGCGCGGCACGTGCGTGCCACCGACTCAAAAAGCCGCTCCGCTTCTTCGGCGCGGCCCTGGTCGAGCGCGATCTCGGCCATGTTGCCCTCGAAGATGGCCAGATGGACGGCGTTGCCGACTCGGCGGGCCATCTGCTGGGCCCGGCCGTAGAGCTCGATGGCGTCGTCCCACTGGCCCCGGAAATAGGCGAAAATCCCCAGAGAGTTCAGCATCCGGCCCTGGCCCTGAAGGTCGCCCAGCTCCTCCATCAGAGCAAGGCCCCGCGTCCAGTTGGTGGGTTCCTCGAGCGTGCCCAGCTCCATGTGCGCCCAGTCCAACACGGCCAAGGCGTTGGCCAGGGCGTCCTTCTCGTCGGCCAGCTCGGCCTGCTCGACAGCCCGCGTGCACCACGTAATGGCGCGCCGGTGATGTCCCTGCTCCTGGCAGAACCGCCCGTACCAGGCCAGCAGCTGGGCCCGTTGGCGCTGTGCTTCGGGGCTCTCGTCACCCTCCAAGCGACGCAGCGCCCGCGTGATCCAGCGCAGCGCGTTGGCATAGCGGTCCAACCAGCCCTGGATGCGTGACAACTTGAGCATGAGACGGGCATCGGCAAGCGGATCGGCCCGCCGCAAGCGCCGGGCCGAGCGGAACTGGTGGGCCGCCAGCAAGTAGCCACCGCTTCGGTCCCGTGCGTCACCCAATGCCTCGTGCACTTCGGCCAACTGCTCGTCGGTCAGCTCCGGCAATCGACGCGACGCCGCAAGGGCTCGCTCGAAAAACCCGGCTGCCTCGATGTTGGCGTACACGGCCCGAGCGCGCTCGGCGGCTACCAGGGAGTACGTCCACGCCTCCTGGTACTCCTGCGCTTGCAGGTAGTGCAGCGAGAGCAACTCGGCCTGCTCTTCGGGCGTGTCGCCGGCGGCGATGCGGATGGCCTCCCCGGCCCGGGCGTGCAACCGGCGCCGGAGCCGGTACGACAGTCCGTCGTAGGCGCTGTCACGCAACAGGGCATGGCGAAACACCAGGTTGCCGCTGCCGTCGGCAGCCGCGAACTCCCCCAACCGAGCCCAGATGGCGTCGCCGGGGCCGGGGACGTCGTCGAGCACCGCAGCAAGAAGCTTGAACGGGGCGCTGCGCCCGAGCACCGATATGCGACGCAGCAGGTGCCGGTCGTCCGCCGACAACCGGTCGATGCGCGCCGCGATGACGGCCTCGACCGAGTCGGGAAGCGCATCGATATCCTGCGCATCGCGCGCCGCGGCCACCAGCTCCCGCAAGAACAGCGGATTGCCCCCGGAGCGCTCCGCTAAGGCCGCTACTTCGTGCGCCGGAAGCGGCGCGTCGCGTGCCGCGACCTGGACGAGCTCATTCGCCTCGGCTTCTCCCAGTGGTTCGAGACGCAGGCGGGTGGACGCCTCCACGCCGAGCACGAGGCCGGATTCGACGTCACGGCGGGTGAAGCACAAAAGCCACGGGCGATCACCGGCGGCGGCCACCATATGGCGGAACACTTCGGCCGACGCTTCGTCCATCCAGTGGCTGTCCTCGACCACGAGCACCGTCGCCGAAGACCACACCGCCGCGAGAATCTCGGTCACCACCTCACAGAGCCGAACCCTCCAGAACTCCGGCTCGAGATCGCTCGTCTCTGCAGTGGCGGCCACGTCGACGTCCACGACCGCACCCACGAGCGGGGCCCAGGGGACAAGTGCCGGAGCTCGCTCGGCCAAGGCACTCACCAACTGCGGAGCTGAGACGGCTCCGCCCGACGCGGGCAGCCCGAGGACAGCGCGCACGAGATCCCGCAGTGCGCCATAGGGGGTGGATGACTGGTAGTACTCGCACGCCACCGACACCATGTCCATGGCGTCGGCCACCGACGTGAACTCCTCGACGAGGCGGGACTTGCCTACCCCGGGCTCGCCCACGAGCTCGACGACCGAACCCGACCCCGCCCGGGCAGCTTCCATCCCGGCGCGCCACAGCGCCATCTCCTGGTCCCGGCCGACGAGGGGGAACCCTCCACCAGCCTCGACGGTGCGGGCACCGCTACGGGCTCCCACGTCGACGGCGTGGACGGGTTGGGCCTTGCCCTTCACCATAAAGGGCTCCACGGGCGCCACCTCGAAGATGGACGACGACAGGTCCACCACTTCGGGAGTAGCCAGGATGTGACCGGGCGCCGCCTTGGCCATGAGGCGGGCGGCCAGATTCACCGTGTCGCCCATCACTGTGAACGTGCGCCGGTAAGACGGACCGATGTCGCCGGCGAAGACGGGGCCCCGATTCACCCCGACGCGCACGGGGGGCGTCCGTGCGCGTTCCATGACCTGACGTAGCGCCAGCAACATGCGGTGCTCGTCGTCCCCCGACGTCGACGGGGCCCCGCCGACGAGAATGATCTTCCCGCCGTCGTAGTCGATGTCGGTGCCGAGGAAGGTCACCTCCTGGGTGTCCACCGCGTCCTGGACGTCGGTGACGAGCCGGTTCAGATATTCGACCGCCACCCCCGGCCCGCCCTCGCTCACCATGGCGTCGATCCCGTCGAAGTGCACGAAGGCCACCACCACCCGGCGGTGCTCGGGCTCGTGGCTCGTCCCGAGCAGTGCGTCCACAATGGCGCTCGGGATACACCCGGCCAGATCACCCCCAGGCCCGACCGGGTCGAACCCGGTCGGCAGGGCCTCCTCCACCGATGGTGCCCGCCGCAGGAGACGCCCGCCTTGCTTGGCGCCGGCCAGGTCAGATTCGGCCAAGGCCGACGCCGTGGACGGACTGACGAGAATCTCTCCCGCCTCCGCCACGCTTTCCATCTTGACCGTCGCGCTGGCGGCGGGACCGGCCACCACGAGCTCGCGGTGCGAGCCCCCCACCAGGAACATGTCGAAGCGCCCGCTGTGAATGCCCGCCGACATACGCAACACGACGCGGTGTCCGAGCAGGGTGAGCCGACCGACGACGCGTAACGTGGCGCGCATCTCGAAGGCGGCGCGACATCCCCTCGCCTCGTGGGCCGGGCCGGTGAACAACAAAAGCAGCGCGTCGCCCCCGAACTTGAGGAGACGTCCACCGTTGGCGTAGGCGATATCGAGGAGAGGAGAGAAACAGTTGCCGATGGCGGCGGCCAGCTCTTCCGCCCCGATCTTCCCGTGGGTCGCCAAGGCCTCCGAAAGCTTGGTGAATCCGGAGATGTCGACGTACACGATGGTGCCGTCCACCGTCAGGTGCCGACGCTCGGGGTGTGTGGCTACCCAGTCGATGACGAGTCGAGGCAGGTATGGGGCAAGTACTTCGCGATCAGAGACGCTCGGCGCATCGCGGTCCAAGCGCGACCCCACCTGACCCGGCTCCGTTGTAACCATTTCGCTCACCTTGCGACGCCGCCCCCGCTCAGCGTAATCCGGCCGCGCCACCCCGGGCGCTGCGTGCGAAAGTGCCCTTTAGGCCCGGACCAATGAGTGGGGCCGGCAGGGATCGAACCTGCGACCCAGGGATTATGAGTCCCCTGCTCTGACCACTGAGCTACGGCCCCTGGCTCCGGGGGAGAGACTCGAACTCTCAACCTAGCGGTTAACAGCCGCTCGCTCTGCCAATTGAGCTACCCCGGAAAAAGCGCCGTAGACGGCCTACCGAAGATAGCAGCGCCTCCGGTTGCACCCACGGAGTGTGCCTCAAGCTTCGTCGAGGAAATCCCGAAGAGGTTGCGCGGCATTGGGATGGCGCAACTTGGCCAGCGTCTTGGCCTCGATCTGGCGGATGCGCTCCCTCGTGACCCCGAATGCCTTACCCACCTCTTCGAGCGTCCGCACGCGGCCATCCTCGAGCCCGAAACGAAGTTCCATCACTTCACGTTCACGCTTGGGCAGGGTCCCCAGTGCGTCACGCACGGCCTCGTGCAACATGGAACGCGTGGCGGCATCGTCGGGGACCTCGGCACCTTGGTCTTCGATGAGATCAGAAAGGCTGAAGTCCTCTTCGTCTCCCATGGGTTGCTCGAGGGAGACGGTGTCCTGGTTGATGCGCTGGATCTCTCGCACTCGTTCGATGGGGAATTCCACCCGCCCGGCGATCTCCTCGACCGATGGCTCTCGTCCGAGCTCTTGGAGCAATTGACGCTGGACGCGCACCACCTTGTTGATGGTCTCCACCATGTGCACCGGAATGCGGATGGTTCGACCCTGGTCGGCCAGCGCGCGCGTGATGGCTTGGCGGATCCACCATGTGGCGTACGTCGAGAATTTGAAACCCTTGGTGTAGTCGAACTTCTCGACGGCCCGCATGAGGCCGAGGTTGCCCTCCTGGATCAGATCGAGGAAGGCAAGCCCCCGGTTGCGATAGCGCTTGGCAATGGACACCACCAGACGCAAGTTGGCTTCGATCAACGCTTCTTTGGCTTGCTGGCCGCGTCGTACCTGCAACTGCAGTGGCGTGCGCTGTTCGGAGGGGGGACGCTGTCCGGAAACCTCGGCACTCGCCCACAACTGCGCCAGCTGGTCCGACGCCTCTGTGCCGGCTTCGATGCGCTTGGCCAACTCCACCTCGAGCTCACCGGTGAGCAGCGGGACCTTGCCGATCTCCTTGAGATAGGTGTGCACCGGGTCCGCACCCGCGCCGCCGCCATGGTCGGAGGACGAGTACGACGAGACACGGGCCTTGCCCGTGCGGGCGGATTGCCGGTCCATGACCTCGTCGGCCGGGGCACGTTTGAAGGCCTTACGACCCAGCCGTTGCAGCGGCGACTTGGGACCCCACCCTCCGTCGTCGTCGTCGAGGTCCTCGGCGGCCGACGCGCCGTCGGCAGTACCGGCGACACCGAGACCGGTGGGGAGGGCTTCGACGACGACTTCGGCCACGGCTTCGGCCACGGCCTCGTCCAAACGGACCGGGGCGGCCTCGGCGCGCGTCTCTTCGATGTACTCGATTCCTTCGACGCGCACGTGCGCCACCACGTCTTCGATGATGTCGTGGGAGAGCTCGACGGCCTGGAGCACGAGGATGAGATCGTCTTGGGTGAGGTACCCACGCTGGCGCCCGACAACGAGCAACTGCTCGAAGCCGGCCACGGCAACACCTTGCGGCGGCGGTCGCAACGAACCCGCCGGCGGGTACAGCTCACTCATGCGCTCTCCTCGCCCCTCTCGACAAGCCAGGCTAGCAATCGAGTCGCGGCTTGGGCGCCCCGACCCGGCATGTCCAGGTCATCGAGGTCACGGCGTACTTTGGCAGTCACCGAGGCCACCTCTGCGTAGCTCTGTGGCGACAAGCGCGCTTGCGCCTCGACTTCTGCCAGGGCGCGTCGAGTTGCGATGCGAACGAGTTGCACCACCACACCATCGGCATCCGCAACCGGTTCCTCAACTGCCAGTCTTCGTAAAAGTCTCGCCACGGGCGGGTCGTCGTCCACCGCGGCGGGCTCCTCGTCTCCTGTCGACGAGCTCGCCACCACGGCAACGGCACCGGCCTCCGAAGCCGACCCTTCGGCCTCCTCGATGGCCTCGTGCAGGCTGTCGGCGGTCATCAAGGCTTCGAAGGCGGCGCGTTGCAACGGATCCGAGAAGAGCACGGGCTCGAGCCTGTCCCCCACTAGTTCGGGATGGTGCACCGTCAAGCGCAGTGCTTCGAGGCCGGGGCGCAAGGCGGCCTCGCCGCGGTGCGGGCCACCGCGTGCCCCGTTGACTCGAGACTGCCCATTACCCGACGGCGCCGCGACACGCAGTGCGGCGCCCTCCAACAGCGGCCGCAACGTGGCGGCATCAAGACGGCAGCGGTCGGCCACCACCATCAGATACTGGTCGCGCACCAAGTCGTTGGGATGTTCGGCCACCACGGCCGTGGCCGCTTCGGCGGCCTTGGCCCGTCCTTCGAGGGTGCGCAGATCGGCGGCTTCGAGCACGCGCTCCAAGCGAAACAGCAAAAACGGCTTGGCATCGGCGACGGCCCGGCGCAACGCATCGGGGTCTTGGCGCACTAAATCAGCGGGATCGGTCCCCGGCGGCAAGGTGGCCACGGCCACATCCACTTCGTGGTGGCGTTCCCACTCATAGACACGGCCGGCGCCGGCTTGTCCCGCCGTATCGGCGTCATAGGCCAGCACCAATCGGCGAGCGAAGTTCCCCAGTACTCGGAAGTGCTCTTCGCCCAACGCCGTGCCACACGTCGCTACGGCACGCGGCAACCCCGCCTCGAAAAAAGCGATGACGTCGGTGTAGCCCTCGCAGACGATGACTTCCGTGCTCGCCACCACGTCTTGTTTGGCCCAGTTGAGGCCGTACAAGGTGCGCCGCTTGGAGTAAATGGGTCCTTCGGCGGAGTTCTTGTACTTCGGCCCGACGGGGCCGTCACTCGACGCGCTGGCCCCCAGGGGTGGGGGGAGGATGCGTCCGCCCAGGGCGACTGCCTTACCGGACGGATCGAAGATGGGGAACATCAATCGAGCCCGGAATGAATCCTGCTTGCGGCCGCGCCGGTTGACGAAACCGAGGCCGGAATCGACGAGCACCTTCTCACCGACACCGAGGTGCCGGGCCAGCGAGTCCCATTCGTCGGGCGCCCACCCCAGGCGGAACTGGCGCACCACGTCGCCGTCATATCCCCGCGAACGCAGGTAGTCGCGAGCCGGACCGGCGTCGGCCGCCGACACCAAGCGCTCGTGATAGAAGACGACGGCTTTCTCCATGGCGTCGAACAGCGGGGCGCGGCGCTGGCGCTCGGCAGAGACGGCCTCGTCTTCGGTGATGATGATCCCAGCCCGATCGGCCAGGCGGCGCACGGCTTCGACGAAGTCGAGGTGCTCGACGTCGCGCACAAAGGTGATGGCGTCACCCGAGCGCTGGCAGCCGAAGCAGTAGTACACCCCTATTTCCGCGTTGACGCTGAAGGAGGGGGACTTCTCCTGGTGAAACGGGCACAGCCCGACCCAACGCGTCCCCTGGCGCTTCAGCCCGGCGTGCTCGGAGATGAGCGCCACGATGTCGGTGGCGGCCCGGACCCGAGCGACGTCCTCATCGGCGATGGCCACACACCGGACCGTACCGCGCCACTCTGACAGCGGTGCCCGGCGACGCCGGGGCCTGGGCCTATGCGGAGCGAGAGGCCGAGCGACGGCGAGAGGCGCCCGAGCCCGTTTTGGGCGCCTCGAAAAGACCTTCGAGCACAGCGTGGGCGGCGGAGAGCCGGGCAATGGGCACCCGGTAGGGCGAGCAGCTCACGTAGTCCAACCCGGCGCTGGCGAAGAGCCGGATCGACTCGGGATCGCCCCCGTGCTCGCCGCACACGCCGATCTTCAACGTGGGCCGCGTGGCTCGACCCCGCGCCACGGCCAGCCGGACCAGTTCACCCACGCCATCGGGGTCGATGGTCTCGAAGGGGTTGTGGGGAAGCAGGCCTTGCTCCAGGTACGCCGTCATCATGCGGCCCTCGACGTCGTCTCGGGAGAACCCGAAGGTCATCTGGGTGAGGTCGTTGGTGCCGAAGGAGAAGAACTCGGCCACCTCGGCGATCTCATCGGCCCGCAACGCAGCCCGGGGGTCTCGATCATGGTGCCGATGAGAACCTTGAGCGGGGCCGGGCGCGTGGCCGACTTGGCTTGGGCCGACTTGGATTGGGCCGACTTGGCTTTGGTCGACTTGGCTTTGGACGCGGCGAGTGTCTCGGCCACCGCCTTTTTCACCCACCCGGCGGCCATCGCCATCTCCTGCTTGTTCACCGTCAGCGGGATCATGATCTCGATGACGGGCTTACCCCCCTTGGCGGCGCGCTCGACGGCGGCCTCCATCAGGGCCCGTACCTGCATGGCATAGAGACCGGGCTTGATCACACCCAAGCGCACGCCACGAGTGCCGAGCATGGGGTTGAACTCGTGCCATTGCTGAGCGGCCTCGTAGAGCGCCTGCTCTTCGTCGGTCAGCCCCACGGTGGCTTCTTTGATGGCGAGCTCGGCGGTGTCGGGAAGGAACTCGTGCAACGGCGGGTCGAGAAGCCGCACGGTGATGGGCAGACCGTCCATGGCCTTGAGGATGTCGATGAAGTCGGCGCGCTGGGCCACTCGAAGCTGTTCGAGGGCGGCTTCCTCCTCAGCCGGCGTGTCGGCCAGGATCATGCGGCGCACGATGGGCAGGCGGTCCTCGGCCAGGAACATGTGCTCGGTCCGGCACAGGCCGATGCCTTCGGCACCGAGGTCGCGGGCGTTATCGGCATCGGCACCGGTGTCGGCGTTGGCGCGCACCTTGAGATGGCCGCGACGGATGGTGTCGCACCAACTGAGCACGGTCTCGAATTCGACGGGCGGTTTCGCTTCTGACAACACCAGCTCGCCCACCACCACGTCGCCCGAGGTGCCGTCGAGCGAGATCCACTCTCCCTCTTTGACCACGGTGCTGCCCACCGCGAAGGACTTGCCGGTGATGCGCACCTTTTCGGCGCCGACCACGGCCGGCTTGCCCCATCCCCGAGCCACCACCGCCGCGTGCGACACCAGTCCACCGCGAGCGGTGAGAATTCCTTGGGCGGCGAGCATGCCGTGGACGTCGTCGGGCGACGTCTCGCTGCGCACCAAGATGACCCGCTCCCCGCCCGCCGCGGCCGCGGCAGCCTCGTCGGCGGTGAAGTACACCCGACCCACCGCGGCGCCGGGCGAAGCCGCCAAGCCCCGGGTGATGGCCGTGTAATTCTTGGAGGCGAATTGCGGGTGCAACACCTGGTCGAGATGCTCGGCGGACACTCGGCCCACCGCTTCGGCGTGGGTGAGGCGGATGCCGGCGTCCTTGGTCATCTCCACCGCCATACGCAACGCGGCGCGGCCCGTGCGCTTGCCCACACGGGTCTGCAGCATCCACAGCTTTCCTTGTTCGATGGTGAACTCGGTGTCGCACATGTCGCGGTAGTGGCGCTCGAGGCGGGCGAAGATGGCCAGGAGCTCGGCGTGGACGGCGGGGAACTTTCGCTTCAGAGCCGACAGCGGCTCGGTGTTGCGTATCCCGGCCACGACGTCCTCGCCTTGGGCGTTGACGAGAAAGTCGCCGTATTCGCCTTTGGCTCCCGTGGCCGGGTCGCGGGTGAAACCCACCCCGGTGCCCGACTCGTCGTCGCGATTGCCGAACACCATGGCCTGCACGTTGACGGCGGTGCCGAGATCGTGCGAGATGCCTTCGTGGTCGCGATAGGCGATGGCACGCGGCCCGTTCCAGGACTTGAAGACGGCTTCGATGGCGCCGGTGAGCTGATCGGCGGGGTCCTGAGGAAAAGCGCGGCCCGTGCGCTCGCGCACGATCTGCTTGTAGGCGTCGACCAACGTGTGCAGTTCTTCCAGCGGCAGCTGGGCATCGGCGATGACGCCGGCTCGTTCTTTGGCCTGCTCGAGGAGGATGTCGAAGAGCTCACCGTCGAGACCCAGCACGATGCGGCCGTACATCGACACAAAGCGGCGATACGAGTCGTAGGCAAAGCGCTCGTCGTCGGTGGCCTTGGCCAGCCCCACCACTGACTTGTCATTGAGGCCCAGGTTCAAGACGGTGTCCATCATCCCCGGCATGGAGAACTTCGCTCCCGAGCGCACGCTCACCAGGAGGGGGTCGACAGGATCACCGAGGGTGGCCCCCATTTTCCTCTCGAGACGACCTCGGGCCCGGGCCACTTGCGCCGACAGCCCTTCGGGCCAGCCGCCGTCCATGTAGGCGCGGCACGCGTCGGTGCTGATGGTGAACCCGTGGGGGACCGGCAGACCAAGTACCGACGTCATCTCGGCCAGGTTGGCGCCCTTGCCGCCGAGAAGATCTTTCATCTCCATCGGTGGGCGGCGGTGCTTGTGGTCGAAGTCGTAGACGAACGGCATGAAGCCTCCTGAAAGGACCAGCAGGGAACGCACGAGAGCCTAATGGCCGCACACCGTGGCCTTGGCCACGGGCCGTGCCGGGCCGGGGCAAGGGGGGCCGGCCGGGTGGGCCGGCCTGAGCGGTGCTACGTGACGGGCGAGCGCCTCGCCAGGCGGTTGGCGATTTCGGCCGACAACGCGTCGATCGGCACCCGCACCTGCTCGGTGGTGTCCCGCTCCCGGATGGTGACGGCGCCGTCCTCGAGGGAATCGAAGTCAACGGTCACACAAAACGGTGTACCCACCTCGTCCTGGCGCCGATAGCGCTTGCCGATGGACTGCGTCAGGTCGTAGTCGCAGTCGGCCACCGGCGCAATGGCGTCGAGCACCTGACGCGACAACGGCTCGAGGGTGTCGTTCTTCGACAGCGGGAGCACGGCCACCTGATAGGGCGCCAAGCGGGGGTCGAGATGCAAGACGGTGCGCTTCTCCCCGCCCACCTCGTCCTCGTCGTACGCGCTCAGTAGGAACGCCATCATGGTGCGAGTGGCGCCGGCGGCCGGTTCGATGACGTAGGGCACGTACCGTTCTCCGGTGGCCTGGTCGAAGTACTCGAGCTTCTCCCCCGACGCGGCGGCATGCGCCTTGAGGTCAAAGTCGGTGCGGTTGGCGATGCCCTCGAGCTCGTCCCAACCCCACGGGAAAAGAAACTCCACGTCGGCCGTGGCAACCGAATAGTGCGAGAGCTCGTCGGCGTCGTGGTGGCGCAGGCGGAGCTTGTCGGTGGGGATGCCCAAGTCGAGATACCACTGCATGCGCTGATCGAGCCAGTACTCGAACCACGTGTCGGCTTCGGCGGGAGGGACGAAGTACTCCATCTCCATCTGCTCGAACTCCCGGGTGCGGAACACGAAGTTCTGCGGGGTGATCTCGTTGCGAAACGACTTGCCCACCTGGGCGATGCCGAAAGGGGGCTTCTTGCGCGTGGTCTGGAGCACGTTGAGGAAGTTCACGAACATGCCTTGCGCAGTTTCGGGACGGAGGTAGGCCACGGTGGCGTCCTCCTCCACCGGGCCGGCAAAGGTCTTGAACATGAGGTTGAAGGCACGCGGCGTCGGTGAGGTCGCTCGAGCCACAGTTGGGGCAGGTCCCCTCGATCTTGTCGGCTCGCCACCGCTCGTGGCAGTTGCGGCAGTCGACCATGGGATCGCTGAAGTTGGCCAAGTGCCCCGATGCCGTCCAGATGCTCGGGGACGACAAGATGGCGGCGTCGAGACCCACGACGTCCTGGCGCAACTGCACCATCGACCGCCACCACGCGTTCTTGACGTTGCGCAGCATGTTGACGCCGAGGGGGCCGTAGTCGTAGGTGGAGCGGAACCCTCCGTAGATCTCAGCGGAGGGGAAGATGAAGCCTCGCCGCTTGCACAGGTTGACGACCTTGTCAGTAAGGCCGCCGGGATCAGAGGTGACGTCGACGGCTTCGCTCATTCAGGGGAGGCTACTGGGCAACCGCAGACGCGCCGTCACCTCGTTGGCGAGCAGCCGCCCCCGCACCGTCAATACGGCCCGATCACCGTGGTGATCGACAAGGCCACCTCGGACCAAATCGTCAGGCACCACCGACGAGGGCACTCCTTCAACCGTGCGTAACGCCAAGGCGAGGCCCTCGAATATCCGTTCCTCGTCGCTCAAGTCCTCGGCTACGGCCAGCGCCGAGCGACCGGCGCGGCGCGCCTCGATGTAGCGCTCGGGGGTGCGGACGTTCCACCACCGGCGCCCGGCACGATGGGAGTGGGCGGCGCAGCCGATGCCCCGGTAGTCGCCTTGGCGCCAGTAGAGCTGGTTGTGCCGGCACTCATGACCGGGCATGGCCCAGTTCGACACCTCGTACCAGCGGTAGCCGGCCTCGCTCAGCACGGCATCGGCCATCTCGTAACGAGCCGCCAGCACGTCGTCATCGGGATGGCGCGCCGTATCGGCCTGCAGAGGCGTCCCCGGCTCGACGGTGAGCGCGTAGGCGCTGACATGCGTCGGGCGAGGCTCGAGGGCGAGCACCCGCGCCAAGGTCTGGCGCCAGTCATCGTCGCTCTCGCCGGCGCCGCCGAAGATGAGGTCGACGTTGACCGACGTCCACCCCACCACACCAGCCATCGACAACGCGGCGGTCACCGAGTCGGCGCCATGGCGCCGCCCGAGCCCGTCGAGCACATGCGGGACCATGGACTGCACCCCGAACGAGACACGGTTCACTCCGGCCGCCTGCCACGTCGAGAAGCGCTCGGGAGAGGCGTCCTCGGGATTGCATTCCACCGTCACCTCGGCGCCCACACGTCGGGGTACGGCGTCGATGATGGCAGCGAGGAGCTCGGCGGCCAGTCGCGACGGCGTGCCCCCTCCGACGAACACGCTCGTAGCCGGCGCCATGCCCTCATCGGATACTGCCGCCCGTATCTCTTCGATGCAGGCCGCCGCGTAGTCCTCCATGAGGTGGTCGCGGTCCGTATAGGTGGCAAATGCGCAGTAATCACAGCGCGCCGCGCAAAAAGGCACGTGCACGTAGACGCCGAAGGGCTCGTCCATTGTTAACTCATGCGGCTAGGTCATGGGGCCGACACGCACACTGCGCAAGCGGCGGTCGAGGTGGACCTCCATTGCCTCGGTGGCGAGATCGGTCACCTCGACGGTGAGCGGACCGGCCGGCACCTCGAGCGCGGAGGCCAGCCCTCCACCGAGAATGCGGCGCACCAGTTCGAGCGCACCAGCCGAGATGGCCCGCCCCCGACGGCACGTGCGGCACAGCACGCCCCCTTCGGTCATGTCGAAGGCGACGAGGTCCTCGGTATCACCGCAGGACACGCATTCGTCGATCACGGGTGCCGAACCTTCTAGGGCTAAGACCTTGAGGAGAAAGGCGGGGACGAGCAGGGCGGCGTCCGACGCTTCCAGGGCGCGCAATGCACCCACCACCATGTCGTAGAGCCGGGGGTTGGCATGACCCTCTTGCGAGAGCTGATCGGTGGCCTCGAGCACCGTGTAGGCCTTGGCGACTCGGCCGAGGTCTTCGCGGACATTGCGGAAGGCGTCGACGACCTCGACCTGATTGACGATGTCGAGTTCCCGACCCTGCCAGCACAGCATGGTCAGGTGGCTCATGACCTCGAGACGACCGCCGAATTTGGACGTGGTGCGGCGCACGCCCTTGGCCACCGCCCGCACCTTGCCGTGACCCTTCGGTCATCATGGTGACGATGCGGTCGGCCTCGCCCAACCGCAAGGTGCGCAGCACGACACCCTCGTCGCGATAGAGCGTCACGTCCCCATTGTCCCGCCGTCGGTGCTCTCGGGCTGGGCAGGCTCGGGCTCGGGCTGCATCTCCTCGGGCTCGGGCTGGGACTGGGCGCCCCCGGGGACGTAGGGGGCCTTGGTCGGCGTGGCACGTCCCCCCATCAGGTTCCCGAGCAGGGTCATGACGACGATGGCGCCGATGGTGACGAGGATGGCGGCGGCCGCTACCGCCCCAGCCACGGCCAGCACGATAAGGGCGCCGATCACCACCACCCCGAGCACCCAGGCGTAGACCTTCACGGTCCGGGTCACTCGCACACCGCCGTAGCGCCGCTCGCGGCGCTGGAACTCGGCCACCGCCGCAAACAGGTCCTGGCGCCGGAAGTCAGGCCACAACACGTCGGTGAAGACGAGCTCCGAGTACGCCAGCTGCCACAACAAGAAGTTGGAGATGCGGTACTCGCCCGAGGTACGGATGACCAGATCGGGGTCGGGCAGGTCCGGGTAAGTAGAGATGGGCGGCGATGGTGCGCTCGTCGATCTTGTCGGCCGGCGTGCCGTCGGCGTACCAGCTGGCCGGACGGCGTCGACGATCTCGGCCCGGCCGCCGTAGTTGAACGCCATGGTGAGGGTCATGCGGGTATTGGCCCGGGTCAGCTCCACGGACTCGTCCATGCGCCGCAGCACACGGCGCGGCACCCGCCAGTCGCGTCGACCGGCGAACCGGATGCGCACCCCCTTGTCGTTGAGCTCGTCGCGCCGTCGCATGAGGAGCGACTCGTTGAATCCCATCAGGTACCGGACCTCGTCGTGAGGCCGGCGCCAGTTCTCGGTGGAGAAGGCGAACATGGTCAGCCACTTGACGCCGATTTCGAGGGCGCCCTCGACCGCATCGAGGAGGGCCTCTTCTCCTGCCGCATGCCCTTCGGTGCGGGCCAAGCCCCGTCGACTGGCCCAGCGCCCGTTGCCGTCCATGACGCAGGCAATGTGCGTGGGTATGCGCTCGCCCCGGTCACCGCCTCTCGGCCGATCGGGGCGCAGGCGGTCCGAGGAGCGGGGCACAGGTCGCGAAGCTACAGCCAGTCTTGATGGCCGTATCGCCCCAGGCGCGCCAACGCCGGGCGACCCATAGGCCGCCCGGCGCCGGGTTCCTGCAAGTTTTGGTTATTAGAGCTTGCGGACCTTGGTGGCCTGAGGCCCCTTGGCACCCGCCGTCGACTCGAAGTCAACGCGCTCACCTTCGACGAGCTCACGGTATCCCGTGCCCTCGATGGATGAGAAGTGGACGAATACGTCGGGCGATCCGTCGTCAGGAGTGACGAACCCGTAGCCCTTCGTCGAGTTGAACCACTTCACTACACCTTCTGCCATTATCGATACCTTTGTCCTTTTCTCCACGCATGTCGACTGCACTTGCGGGAGACCAAAGTCAACCGACAACGGCGAAGGGCCCTGCGTGATCCACCGATCGCTAGGGGCGAAGCGTAGTCCAAGGCCCTGCAGATTTGCACGTACTGGGCGGCGGCCCGCCCTGGCGACGGGGTCGGTGAGATCGGGCCGCCGGGTCCAGAGGGCTCCATCCGCCTCGGCGAGCGCCGCCCCGAGACCTCCACCGGAGGCGGGCGGAGGTCACCCCTGGCTGGCGGGGTCAGGCCGGGGAAGGCCTTTGCCCAAAAGGCCAGCCATGTAGTCCACACCGACCTTGTCCCGGAAGCTCCTCACGGTGAAGCCGATGACCAACGACGTGCCGCGAGCACGAGCGGTGGCCGAACGAGGCAATGAGAACAGTGGGCCCATCTCGCCGAAATAGTCACCGGGCTGGGCCACCCGCAAGACCTCTTCGTTGTTGTCCGGATGACTGCGCACGAGCTCGATCTCGCCCGCTTCGACCATGAAGATGCGGTTTCCCCGACTGCCTTGCTCGAAGAGCACCTCGCCGTCGTTGAGGTTGTACACCTTGGGCTCGAGCTCCTCGTCGACGAAACGCGGCACCAGCTCCACGACGTGGTCGGCCAGGGGCATCAGACGATCGTCGTGGGTGGCCACGACGACGACCCGGCCTTCGGAGGCAAGCTCACCAATGAGAAGGAGTACCTCTTCGACTTGGATGTAGTCGAGATGGGCAGTGGGCTCGTCGGCCAGGATGAGCGGGGGATCAAGTGCGAGGGCCCGCGCGATGGCCACGCGTTGTTGCTGGCCTCCTGACATGTCCCCGGGGTGATGCTGCATGCGATGCCCCAAACCCACGCGCGTCAGCAGCTTTTCGGCGCGCTGGCGGGCCACCGGTCCCTTGACGCCGGCAGCCCACAACGGAGCGGCCACGTTGTCGAGCGCCGAGAGGCTGGCGATGAGGTTGAACGCCTGGAACACGACGCCGACGTCGTGGCGTCGGTAGGCGGTCAACGGGGCGCCCTCGAGCGTGGTGATGTCCCGGTTGCCAAAGGTGATCGAGCCGCTGGTGGGCTTGAGGATGCCGGCCAGGCACGACAGCAGGGTCGTCTTCCCGCAGCCGCTCGGCCCGAGCAACAGAGCCAATGAGCCCGGACCGACCTGCATGCACAGGCGATCGAGCGGTCTGATGACGTAATCACCGCTGGCGTACTCGACGGTCAAGTCGGTGACGACGAGCTCGCTACGGGCCGAGGCGTCGGGCATCACGGGCCTCCGAAGGCCATGGCCGGCTCGACGGCTACGGCCCGACGAAGCCCAGCCGTGCTGGCCAGGAGCCCGAGCACGATGGCGACTCCAGGCAAGGCCAGCATCGACCACAACGGGATGACCACGAGGATGGGAAAGACGGGGGCAAGGACATTGGCAAGCACCGCCGCGATGACGGCCGCCGCCAAGGAGATGACCACGGCTTGGAGTCCGAGGTTGACCATGAGTTGGCCGTTGGACCCTCCGGTCGCCTTGATGACGGCGAAGTCCCTCGTCTTTTCTAGGGCCGAGACGTAGATCACCGATCCGATGATGGACGCCGCGATGAGCCACAAGAAGATCTCGATGAACGCCACCACCTGCTGCGCCTGAGCCAACGGGCGCACCATGTCCGCCTTGACCTGGCTCGAGTTGAGGAGCTGATAGCCGGCCGGCGCCGTGGCGGGGACTCCCCTCGTAAGCACGGCGGTGACCAGTGGCTGACCCTCGAACAAGAGCTCTTGGGCCGCTCGCACCGTGACGAAGATGCTCGGTATGCCCGACAGCAACGTTGAGCGGTGCAACAGACCGACGACGTGAAAGACCCGGCCCCCCACGGTGATCTGCTTGCCGATGGCGTAGGGGAGGGCGTCGTCCACCATGACCTCGGAGTCGTTGCGAGGTTGCCGGCCTGACACGGGGGTGGGGGCTCCCACCTTGCCCGGCTCCACCCCGAACAGGTTGACGTCGGCGGGATCGGACTGCGAGCCAATGGCCTGCAGTCCGTAGATCAGGCCGGCCGCCTGGCGGACACCGGGCAGCTGCCCGACGGTGTTGACGGCTGACTGCGGGATGGGAAGTCCGCTCGTGAAGGGGCCGGGGGTATCGGCGTGGACGACCCAGCTACTGGCGTCAAGGGCATGCAGCGCGTTGTCCGCCTCGACCCCGAAGCTCCCCTCCAGTCCGGCGAGCACCAGCGCCATGGTGAACACGAGAGACACCCCGAGCATGGAGATCACAAGCCGCCGCCGGCGCCACTGCAAGTCCTTGAGTGCGATTCTCCACATCGTTCACTCCGCAAGAATGTGAGAGCGCATCGGGTGTTGCGGGTGGTATGACAGTAACCGGCATATGACGACGTCGCCCTCGATTCGGTCGAGGACACCAACCGCCAACATCTGAGGGGTGGTCGGTAGGGTCTTCGAGGTGCAGGAGGCAACCGGCCCGACGCTCTCCTGCCCAGCGGCGCCGATGCGACGCGGCCTGGCTCGTCGGCTCCTGTTTTGGCGTTCCCCCGACGACCAACCGCGCTGGGCCCGACCCACCCTCCTCGCCCTCGCCGCGTTGGCCGGCTTCTCCTACGGGTGGGGGATGGGGAACTTCCCCATGGAGCCGTTCTACGGGGCGGCGGTGCGAAGCATGGGGAGCAACTGGAAGGACTTCTTCTTCGCTGCCGTCGACCCCGCCGGCACGGTGTCTCTCGACAAACTCCCCGGCGCGTTCTGGCTCCAAGCGCTGGCCGTTCGCATCTTCGGCTTTCACTACTGGGCCGTCGCCTTGCCCCAGGTGATGGCCGGCGTGCTGACCGTTCTCGTCCTCTATCGCGTCCTTCGTCGCCAGGTTGGGCCCGCCTCCGGCGTGGTGGGAGCGGCGGTGATGGTGGTCACGCCGGTGACGGCTCTGGTGAACAGAGGAAACGTCTCTGATTCCGTGCTGATCCTGTTGACGGTGCTGGCGGCCGACGCCACCGCACGCGCCGCGGCAACAGGACGGCTACCAAGCCTGTTGATGGCGGGGTTGTGGGTGGGCCTGGCGTTCCAGACAAAGATGATGCAGGCGTGGTTGATCACTCCCGTGCTCTTCCTCACGTATCTGGTGGCCGCTCCCCCGAGGCTGCGCCGGCGGCTCGGAGACATTGCCCTGGCCGGGCTGCTCATGGTGATCGTGTCCTTGAGTTGGATGACGGTGGTGACGAGCGTGCCGAGCCACGACCGGCCCTATGTCGACGGCACCGTCGACGACTCCGTCTTTGCGCAAGTCTTCGTCTACAACGGGTGGTCCCGGATCGGCATTACCGCCGGTGCCGACACCAGCGTCCATGGGGCCCAGCCGTTCCTGGTGGACGGGGCCGACGTCAATGAACGTGTGGGGACGTTCCGCATCGCCGCGTCTCCGTTGCGCCTGTTGCGAGGGTCACTCGGACGCGACGACGCCTGGCTGTTTCCGGTGGCGCTGCTATCGCTCATCGCCGTGCTCTGGGAGCGTCGATCCAAAGCGCGCCATGACGCGCGGCGCGCCGCGGTCATTCTTTGGGGCGGCTGGCTGGTGATCCTCACCGCGTTCTTCAGCGGCGGGAAGTTCGTCAACTCCTACTACCTGGCCGCCCTCTCCCCCGCCATCGCCGCTCTGTGCGCCATGGGGTTGGTGTCGGTGTGGCGTGCCCGCCACACGAGTCGGCTCGCACTCCTCGTCCTGTTCGCGGTCACGCCGCTCACGACCCTGTATGCGATGGCGCTGGTGCCCCCGGGAGCCGGCGTACGGCGGTGGGCCATCCCCGCCGCCGCCGCCGCCGTGTGCGTGATGGCCGAGATCGCCTTGGCCATGGCGCTACGCCGTCGCCCACCAGTTGAGGAGGCCGGCGCACGTGCCGGTCGGCTGGCCATTGGCATGGCGGCGGCATCCATGGCGCTCATGCCCGCCATCACGACGGGAGTGGTGGTGGCCGATGGGCTGGGGTCGTTCTCAACTCCCTACCAAAGCGCGTCGGTCACTGCTGCCACCACCACGAACGCCGAGGCATTCCAAGCTGAAGGCGGCCTGATC
This sequence comes from uncultured Acidimicrobiaceae bacterium, assembly GCA_963793645.1. GTDB lineage: Bacteria > Actinomycetota > Acidimicrobiia > Acidimicrobiales > UBA8190 > CAWCAW01. The sequence goes on from CAWCAW010000007.1 coordinate 393,724, forward strand.
GCCGCGCACTATGACCGCCTCTATCGCGGCAATCAGATCGTCGAGGCTGACGACACCGCCGCGTTGGCCGCCCCCTCCATCATGGTGACAGGCCGAGAGTTCCTGCCCATTGGGGGCTACTTCGGGGTCAACCCGTCACCAAGCCTCGCCCGGTTACAACACTTGGTGGGCACCGGCCAGTTGCGGAGCTTCCTCATTCCCATTGCACCCAAGGGACATGACCCCCGCACGTTGTGGGTCGCCACCCACTGCATGTTGGCAACGAGCCGGCCCGCGGCCGGAGGCGCCACGCTCGCGTACTACAACTGTGCGGCCACGGCCCAACGTGCCGGGGGGTTTTCACCGGTGCCTTAGGGCGGACTGCGGTGTCAGAGCCGCCCTGTAGCGTCGAACCGTGAGTGAGCGTCGTCAGGAAGTAGCCGAGCTGCTCGGTCACGTCGCCTCGGCCTTGCCCGGCGGAGGCGAAGATCGACCTGGGCAGCTCGCCATGGCCCAAGAGGTGGACAGGGCCATCGCCGAGCACCGTCATCTGGTGGTCCAGGCCGGCACGGGCACAGGCAAGTCCTTGGGCTATCTCGTTCCCGTGCTTCGCTCCGGGGTCACCGCTGTCATCGCCACTGCCACCAAGGCGCTGCAGGACCAGCTGGCCACCAACGACCTTCCCTTTCTCGCCGCGCAGCTCGGGCCGCAGCGTCCCTTTTCGTTTGCCGTCCTCAAAGGACGCTCCAACTACGTCTGCCGCCAGAAGGTGGCCGAGATGACGAGCCCCGAGGTGGCGAGCCCCGACGGCGACATCGAAGAGCCCGCCATGGCCGTGGCCGCCACGCTGTTCCCCGACGAGAGTGACGACATGAGCGGTGACGGCCGGGGCACAGCACGCGACATCCGGCGCGACACTCGGCGCGACCCAGGACACAACACGCGGCGCCTCCCCGATCCCGACGGGCTCGCCGGCCAGGCGCAGCGGATCATCGCCTGGTCCGACACGGTCCAAAGCGGTGATCGCGCCGAGCTCGACTTCGAACCCCATGCGCGGGTGTGGGCCATGTTGTCGGTCAACGCCCGAGAATGTCCGGGCGCCTATCGGTGTCCCTCAGGCGGCAATTGCTTCGCCGAAAAAGCGAGGGACCGCGCTGCAGCGGCGGACGTGGTCGTCGTCAACACCCACCTCTACGCCACCCATGTCAAAAGCGGCGGGACCGTACTCCCCGACCACCGGGTCGTGGTCTTCGACGAGGCCCACGCCGTGGAAGACATCATGACGGCGGGACTGGGCGTCGAGCTCGCCGCCGGGCGCTTTCGGGGCCTGGCCCAGTCGGCCCGGGGCCTGCTCCCCGCCGACGAAGGCGGGCTCATCGACGGGCTCGTGGAGACCGCCGATCACCTCGACGCCGTGTTGCAACCGCTGGGTGGCCAGCGCGTGCTCGGCCCCGAAGAGCCCGCCGGAGGCCGAGGAGCCTCCGATGTGGCGGCCGCCTCCGACGAGCTGCGCCAGTTGCTGGGCTTGGCGCGCGGCAGGATCGCCGCGGTCATCGGTGCCTTGGTGCGCGTCGGTGCCGCCGACGGTGGCGGCACCGAGTCCGAGGGCGGTAGTGGTCCCGGTTCGGCCGGGGCGCGCGCCATGTTGGCGGCCGGGCACGTGGCCGACGACCTTGATGTCGTGATCCACGTCGATGATGACCAGGTGGCGTGGGTGGAGGCGTCCGGTCCCAGCGGCCGGGTGCGGACGCTACGAGTGGCCCCCATCGACGTCGGCCCCGTGCTGGCGCGAGACCTGTGGCCCGAGGTCACCGCCGTGCTCACGTCGGCCACGGTGCCACCGCTGCTCGAATCGCAGCTCGGTTTGCCGGCGGCTGAGACCGATCGCGTCGACGTGGGCAGCCCCTTTCCCTTTGAACGCAACGCACTGCTCTACTCCGCGGCCAGTCTCCCCGACCCTCGCCGCGCCGGGGCTGAAGCCGCCCAGCACGCCGAGCTCGCCGAGTTGGTGCGGGCGGCGGGAGGACGCACGCTGGCCCTGTTCACGAGCTGGCGGGCCATGCAGGCCGCCGCTGATGCATTGAGCCCGGTGTTGCCCTATCGAGTGTTGACCCAGAACGAATTACCCAAGCTTCGACTGCTCGAGGCGTTCTCCGTCGACGAGTCAACATGCTTGTTCGCCACCATGTCGTTCTGGCAGGGCGTCGATGTCCCGGGCCCGACCCTCAGCTTGGTGGTGATGGACAAGCTCCCTTTCGCTCGTCCCGATGACCCGCTCATCGGTGCACGGCGCCGACGGGCCGGAGATGATGCCTTTCGTCTCGTCGACGTACCCCGAGCCGCCACCCTTCTCGCCCAGGGCGCCGGGCGGCTCATCCGCAGCGCCACCGACACCGGTGTCGTCGCTGTGCTCGATCCTCGCCTGGCGACATCGGGCTATGGCGCCACGCTGCGCCGCAGCCTGCCCCCCATGCGATTCACCACCCGACAAGGTGAAGTGATCGCATTCTTGGAAGCCATCGCCGCGGCGCGTGGCGACGGTCAGTAACCGAGTCGCTCGATCGCTTCACGGCGCTGCTGCCAGCGCTTCTCCACGGTGACGTGCAGCTCGATGTACGCACCTTCGGGCATTTGCGCACGCACGGCAGTACCCACCTCTTTGAGCATGGCGCCGCCTTTGCCGATGACCATTCCCTTTTGCGATTCGCGCTCGACAATGATCTCGACGCGCACCTTGGGCCATTCCCATTCGACCACCCGGCACGCAATGGAATGGGGGAGCTCTTCGCGCACGTGCGCCAGGAGCTGCTCACGCACGAGCTCAGCCACCCAGAACGCTTCGGCAACGTCGCTCACCATGTCGGGCGGAAAGTAGGGAGGGCCTTCAGGCAAGAGGCCGATCACCGCGTCCACCAAGGCATCGACCCCCTGGCCGGTCGACGCCGACACCGGGAAATACTCCACCCCGAGATCGTCAGCGGCGTCACCCGGCTCTGGGTTACCTGACATGGGGGCGAGAGCGCTTTCGATCACGTTATGGGCGCCGGCCAGTTGCTCGAGGACCTGGGCGGAACTGGCCGCGTCGACCTTGTTCACCACCACCAGCAATCGGCTCAACTCACCGCCCTTGTCGTGGGCGGTGACACCGGCGACCCGAGCAGTGGCGGCGGCACGCGACAACACGAGCCGGTCACCGGGACCGATGGGAGCGGTGGCGTCGATGACAGGAACGATGACATCGACATCGCCGAGGGCTTCGGCCACGTGCTCGTTCAAGCGCTTGCCGAGGGCGGTGCGGGGACGGTGCAGACCCGGCGTGTCGACGAACACGGCTTGAATCCCGGGCCGATGCAGCACGCCGCGCACCGAACGCCGGGTGGTGTTGGGCCGCGGCGAGGTGATGGTCACCTTGGTGCCGAGGATCTGGTTGACGAGTGTCGACTTGCCGACGTTGGGTCGCCCCACCACCGTGACGAACCCCGAGCGCAGAGATGTTTTGCTGTCCATGGTCCGCTCAGCGACGGCGAAGCGGAGCGCGCTCGTCGGCCACCTCGGGTGCAGACCGTGCCGACCGGCGCGGACGCGTCTCTTGCTCAGTCTCTGCGCCGCCGTCGGGCGGGGGGGCCATGGGCACGATGCGGATGCGGCCGATGCGATTGCCCTCCACCCGCTCGGCTACGAGACGGATGCCGTCGACCACGACGGACTCCCCTTCGGTAGGGATTCGTCCCAATACATTGGTGAGCAGTCCCCCCACGCTGTCCCATTCGCCTTCGGGCAGCTGGGCGTCGACGAGGTCTTCGAGCTCATCGACGGGCAGACGCGACGACACCGAGATGTCCCCGTTGGCGAGATGCTGCACGGGGGGCTCCTCCACGTCGTACTCGTCGACGATCTCCCCGACGAGCTCCTCGATGAGGTCCTCGAGGGTGACGAGCCCGGCGGTGCCGCCGTATTCGTCGACCACGATGGCCAGGTGGTACTTGAGCTCCTGCATCTCACGCATGAGGCTCGACACGCGTTTGGTCTCCGGCACGAAGTGCGCGGGGCGCACGTATCCCGACACCGGCTCGTCGCGATGGCCGGCGCGTTCGGCGCCGATGAGATCCTTGGCGTAGGCCACGCCCTTGACGTCGTCCACGTTGGCCCCGTACGCAGGGAGCCGGGAGTAGCCCACCTCCATCGACAAATCGAGGGCGTCGGCCACGCTCTGGTCGGCCTCGACCGTCTTCATGTCCGGGCGCGGCACCATCACCTCACGCACGATGGTGTCGCCGAATTCGATGATGGAATGGATGAGCGCTCGCTCTTCGGTCTCGATGACTTTCTCTTCCAAAGCCACGTCCGCCATGGCGAGCAACTCGGACTCACTCACGCCGCCGCGGCCGCTGCGCTGTCCCACCAGGAGATTGGCGAGCCCGATGAGCCCGTTGGACAAGACACGCACCGGGGCGAAGCGCACGATGGCCAGCACCACCGGGGCGGCCAACAGCGCCGAATGCTCGGGGTTGTGCACGGCCCAGTTCTTCGGGATGGCCTCGGCCAGCACGAAGATGACGACGACTTCGAAGAAGGTGGCGGCCAGGACCCCCAGCGCCCCGAAGAGCTGATCGGCGAGGATGCCGACCAACGTGGCGGTCACCAGCTGACAAATCAGCACGAGCAGGAGCACAGGGTTCAAGAATCCCTGGGGGTCTTGCACCAGGCGCACCAGCTGGCGTGCCCCTCGACGCCCGTCGTCCTCGAGCGACATGGCCTTGGCCTTGGAGGTCCGCACCAGGCTGGTCTCCGCCAGTGCCAGTCCGGCCGATGCCACCAGCAAGACGACCACCACGGCGATGAGGATCCCGTCGGTGGCCTTGAACGATGTCGTGGTCGCCCACCACGCCACCGGCGCCAAGAGGGTCATGGGCTTTTGTGCTCCGGCTGGTGGAAGCGGGCCAGCAGTTCCTGCTCGCGCCTCTCCATGCGCTGCGCATCGGCGTCTTCCCCGTGGTCCATGCCCAGAAGGTGCAGCAACCCGTGCACCACCAGCAGGGCCACCTCGTCCTCGAAGGTGACCTCGTGGTCCACGGCGTGACGGGCGGCCACGCTGGGACACACCACCACGTCGCCTAACAACACCGGGATGCCGTACTCATCGGAGGGCAAACCGCCGCCGGGCCCCGGTCCGCCCTCGTCGGGTGAGCGCCCCCCTCGATCCAGCTCCTCGTCGATGGGAAAGGCCAGCACGTCGGTCGGTCCGCTGATCCCCATGAATCGCTCGTGGAGCTCGGCGATGGTGGCCTCGTCCACGAAGAGCAACGAGACCTCGATGTCGTCGCGCACACCCTCGGCCACCAGCACGTTGCGGGCGAGCCCGGCCATAGCTTCGACGTCGACGGCGCGCTCGGACTGCTCGTCGGCGACGAAGACGTCAGCGCCCACGAGCCCGGTCCCGGCGGTCATGGGAACCCGCACCCTCGCGGGCGCGGATCTCATCGGACTTCTCGTAGGCGGAGACGATGTCGGCCACGATCCGCGCCCGCACCACGTCGTGCTTGGTGAGGTTGATAAAGGCCACCTGCGGCACGGCGCCCAGTACCGCTTGCAGACCAGGCAACCCGGAGCGTCCCCCCGTCACGTCGATCTGGGTGACGTCACCGGTCACCACCACCTTGGAGCCGAAGCCGATGCGAGTGAGAAACATCTTCATCTGCTCCGGAGTGGTGTTCTGTGCTTCGTCGAGAATGATGAAACTGCGATTCAGCGTCCGTCCCCGCATGAACGCCAGCGGGGCCACCTCGATGGTGCCGCGCTCCATGAGACGCTGGGCGCCCTCGGGTCCGAGCAAGTCGTAGAGAGCGTCGTAGAGAGGACGCAGGTAGGGGTCGACCTTGGCCATGATGTCGCCGGGGAGAAAGCCCAGACGCTCGCCGGCTTCCACCGCCGGGCGCGTCAAGATGATGCGCTCGACCTCATGGGCTTGTAGAGCTTGGACGCCCAAGGCCACCGCCAGGTATGACTTCCCCGTCCCGGCCGGGCCGATCCCGAAGGTGACGATGTTCTGCCCGATGGCGTCGGTGTAGCGCTTCTGTCCGGCCGTCTTCGGTCGCACGGTGCGCCCCCGAGCCGAGCGCATGACTTCGGTGGTGAGGACCTCAGCCGGACTGACGTCGTCTTTGACCATGTCGATGGTGCGGCTCACGTCCGCGGCGTCGAGGCGCTGGCCCCGCTCGAGAAGCAACACGAGCTCGTCGAAGAGATGGCCCACCCGCTCGGCGTCGTCTCCTTCGATGCTGATCTCGTTGCCGCGCACCACGATGCGGGTGCCGTTGAAGGCCTCCTCGATCAGCCGCAACAACTCGTCTCGCTGGCCGAGCAGGGCCACCATCAGGTGGTTGCCGGGGACGAGGATCTTCACCTGGGTCGACGCCACTGGTTTTCTGTGATCGAGGCTACCAGCACCATCGGCACCGACTCGGCGCCCCCTGATGGTGAGCCGGGCGCATCTCGTCGAGCCGGATCACCCCGGCGGCCAGGTCATGGGCCGGCCACCGAGGACGTGAAGGTGGAGGTGCGGCACCGTGTTGGCGGCGTCGCGGCCCACGTTGAACACCAGCCGGTAACCCGTGTCGGCCACTCTCTCGGACTCCGCCACCTCCCGAGCCGCCACGATCATCTCGCCGACCACCTCGGCGTCCGCGGCGCTGACGGTGGCGGCATTTTCGATATGACGGCGAGGCACGACGAGCACATGGACGGGCGCCTGCGGGCTCTGGTCCCGAAAAGCCACGGTGTGAACGGTGTCATGCACGATCTGAGCCGGCACCGCACCCTCGGCGATGGCACAGAAGATGCAGTCCTCCCCCGTCGTCACGCCATCAATCCTCTCCGCTGCGCCCAGAACCCGAGGCAGACCCCTTGAGCTCGGGGTACAGATGCTCGAGGCTCCCCGGCGCGATGCGACAGGTCTCGATGAAACGCTCGACATCGGGCTCTTGCAGGCGGATGACCCGACCGAACCGATAGGCGGTCAAGGTGCCCTCGTCGATGAACCGGTACAGGCTGCGCAGGGTGACGCCGAGGTGCTCGGAGGCCTCCTTGGTGCTCATCCAGCGGATCGGCGCGCTCACTGTCTCTCCTCGTCATCCTCTATCGCCACGTGCCTTTCGATGGTATCTCGCGCTTGTGACAGATCGAACGTCGGGCGCGTCAAAGTAGGAGGCACGAAGTGGCAAAGAAAAAGACCCGCAAGCGACGGACGCGCCCGTCGATAACGGGGCCGCAACCGGTCGCGCTCAGGACGTGACGCGCAGTCCGAGCTCGTCGAGCCGACGACTCATGGCATCGGGGGTCACCCCGAACAGGCAGGCGATGGCACGCAGGTCTTCGGCGCGGATGGTGATCATCCGGCCGTTGAAGTCTTGGCGCTGGACCTGGATCATGGAAAGAAACCGCCGCAGCAGATCTCGCTCGGGCCCGCTCACCGAGTTCAGCTTGGTGAGATCGATGGTGACCTTTTCGTGCCCGTCCCAGGGCCGCAGCTGGCGGCGGGCTCGGCCCGGGCTCTCGACACTCGGGGTGCCGTTGGTCTCACGCTCGCCGGCGGGACCCCACCGGTTGGCGTCGTCGTCTTGCGGAAGGAGCTGGTCGACCGGCACGTCGTAAAGCTTGGCCAGGCGCTGGAGACGGGGCACCGAAATGGCCCGCTCGCCTCGTTCATAGGCGCCCAAGACGGATGCCTTGAACTCTTGATCCGACATGGCCTCGACGGCTTGGAGGGACAGGCGCATCTGTTTACGCACCGCTCGTAGGCGAGATCCCACGGCGCGGGCGTACGCGGCTCGTGCGGACTCCTCCTGTTCGTCTTCCTCAGGCAACACCGTTTGGTTCACCATGACCGTCAGCATCCTCGCTGTATCGCCAGTGTCCGCTACAAAGGCGCCCCACCGTACGAGCTCGGCCCTGCCGAGATCGCGACGCCCCCCTGCCCTTGTGGGCAACCAAGTCACCCGACCGCACCCAGTCTTGCTCACTCAGCGTGGTGAACGCAAGCACCGGTTTCTCGGTCACGAGACCCGATGGCCAGCTGGCGGCCGGTCAAGGAGCCGGTGCGACGCTGCCTTGTCTGATTGCGCACAAGAGGACACCGGCCGCCACGGCCGCCGTTTCGGCCCGCAGAACCTGGGGCCCGAGGCCGACGGAGGCGAATCCGGCCAGCTCGGCGGGGTCCCAGCCGCCCTCGGGGCCCACCGCCACGCTGGGTGTATCCAAGGTGGGCGGCGAGCCTCCGGGATGGGCCAACGCCACGTCACCGAGGGCACCGCTACCAGCGGCAGCCTCCTTAGCCATCTGGCCCACGGTGAGAACCCCGGACACCTCGGCCAACCACGCCCGCCGGCTTTGGGCGGCGGCCTCTTTCGACACGCGGCGTAGTCGCTCCACGGCTTTGGCGGCGCGCTCGTCGTCCCAATGCACCACCGAGCGCGCCGAGCGCATTACGACAATGCGGTCAACGCCGATCTCGGTGAGCTTCTGGACGACCCATTCGGGACGTTCCCCCTTCACCGCCACGAAGCCAATGGTGACGGCGGGCGCGAGGCGCGCGGCGCTCAGTACCGGACCGTCGATCTCGAGGACACCGGCGCCACCGGTGCTGCGACACGATCTCCACCCACCGTGGCCGTCGGCCGCAATGACGGTTTCGCCCGGGCGAACGCGCAACACGCGTTGCAAGTGATGGGCGTCGTCGTCACTGAGCACGGGCGCGTCGAGGTCGTCGACGAAGACTTGGGCGACGGCGGCAATCGACGAAGGCGACGCCGGGCTGATAGCCACTCAGCCGAACGCGGAGCGGAGCCGGGATCGCAGACCTTCATTGGGTGGGTCGACCTTCTCGCCGCGCTCGGCCGCCAGTTGCCGCAGCAATTCCTCTTGGGCCTTGGTGAGCTCCGTCGGCGTGTCCACCACCAGGTGCACGTTGAGGTCGCCGCGACCGCGCCCACGCACATGCGGCACGCCGCGGCCGCGCACGCGCAGGATGTCCCCGCTTTGCGCGCCGGGTGCGATGGTCAGCGATTCGTCACCGTCGAGGGTCTCGAAGATCACCGTCGTCCCCAGGGCCGCCTGCGCCATGGACACGTTCAGCGCCGCCTCGAGGTCACTGCCGGCGCGTATGAAGCGTTCGTGGGCTTGCACTGACAGATGCACGTACAGGTCACCGGGAGGACCACCGCGCAAACCGGCCGGTCCCCGGCCACTGAGGCGCAACGTGGAGCCGTGATCGACACCGGCCGGCACGTCCACACTGAAGCTCCGGCTCTCGAGGCGCCGGCCGTCACTGCGACACTCGGGGCAGGGGCTGGCGATGGTCTCCCCGAGCCCATTGCAGCGCCGACACGGCGCGGCGGTCACCACCTGTCCCAAGATGGACTGGCGCACGCGATGCGTCTCGCCGGCCCCGTTACATTCGGGGCAGCGCACGGCGGTCGTGCCGGGCCGCGCCCCGGATCCCTGACAGGCGTCACACGCCACCAGCACGTCGACAGTGACGTCTCGGCTCATCCCGAACACGGCGTCACGAAAGGCGAGTTCGATGACGACTTCGGCATCCGCACCGCGCACCGGGCCGCTGCGTCGTCGGGCGCCGCCGCCCGCCCCGCCGAAAAAGGCGTCGAAGAGGTCGCCGAGTCCACCCGATGCGCCGAAGAACGGATCGGCGGCACCGCCGGCCGCGCCGGCCTCGGCGTCGGGTCCGAAGCGGTCATAGCGGGCGCGCCGGGCCGGGTCACGCAAAACCTCATAGGCCCGTGACACCTCCTTGAAACGCGCTTCGGCTTCGGGGTCGCCATTGGTGTCAGGGTGCAGCTCCCGAGCCGTGCGTCGGTACGCACGTTTCAGCTCGTCTTCGGTGGCGTCGGGGCGCACGCCGAGCAGCGCGTAGTAATCAGCGGCCACGACGTCGGCCTCCTGGGGATCCCCCGGCGTCGACGGCGCCGTCGGCATGCACCGAGCGACCCAGATGCACGCCGAGTTGCTCGCCCACGATTCGCACGGCGGCCAGCGCCTGGGGGTAGTGCATGCGGGTGGGGCCGAGCACCCCCACGATCCCGGCGTCCTCGCCGTCGATCGACACGGGGGCCACCACCAGCGCGCACGATGCCAGCGGTTCGAAGCCGTGCTCGGCCCCGATGGCCACCGACAGGCCGCGATCCAAGATCTCTTCGATGAGCTCCACCACCACCAGCTGCTGCTCCAGAATCGACAGCACCGAGCGCACCGTCTCCACGGCGTCGAAGGCAGCGGCCATGCGCGACGAACCGCCCACAAAGACGTGCTCGGGCTCGGCGGTGGCCAGCATGTCCGACACCGCCGCGGCGCCCATGCGCAGCGCGCCGTCGACGGCTTCGTCACCGGTCAGGCCCACGGCCCCGGGGGCGGCCAGATGGTGGCCCCGCAGCTGAGCGGTGAGCTGGGTGGCGGCATCGGCGAGCACGGCGTCGGCGTACTCGGCGGAGTGCTCTACCGTCCGCTTCTCGATGGCCCCGTCGGAGAGCACCACCACCACCAACGTCAAGGTAGGGGCGAGTCCGACGAGCTGGACAGAGCGCACGGTGGCGGTGTCGTGGCCGGGGCCGATGACCACCGCCGCGTAGTCGGTCAGGTTGGCGAGCAGTCCACTGGTGCGCCCGAGAAGGTCCTCGACCTCGCCGTGGACATGGGCGAAGAATCGCCGCACCTCGTGACGCTGCTCGGGACCCAGGGTGCCGGGACGGGCCAAGTGGTCCACGAAGAAGCGATAGCCCCGGTCGGTGGGGATCCGCCCCGCGCTCGGTGTGGGGTTGGACGAGGTACCCCTCGCGTTCGAGCGCGGCCATTTCGCTGCGCACGGTGGCCGAGGAGACCTCGACCCCGGGGGCGCCATTGATATGGGCCGAACCCACCGGCTGGGCCGTCTCGATGTACTCGGCCACAACCGCGTTCAAGATGGCCGCCTTGCGGCTGTCGAGGTCGCCGTAGTCGAAGTCGGCCGCGACAGGCTCGGCCGAGGATGTCTCGGCCGACGAAGTCGGGGACTTGGAAGGGCGGCTCTTGGCCGCGGGGCGTTTGACGGTCATCGGGGTCCTGGCACTCGATTCTACCGAGTGCTACCTGGTGCACCTTGGTCGGTCGGCCGCGGCGGGCGCCGACGAGGAACCGCGGCGCGCCGGGCGGCATCGGCGGCACGCACCTTGGGCAGGCCAAAGGTGACGTAAAGGCCAGACACCAGCGCCGACAGGGCGATGATGACGAGCGGCACGAAGTTGGTGCGGGTGCCTACCGTGATGCTGGCGGAAACAGCCAGCACCCCGAACACCACCACACCCGCACCGCTGAGCAACCGGCCGCCGGCGATACGAAAGGGCCGGTCGTCATCGGGGCGGCGCCGGCGCAGCCGCCCCACACAGAAAGCGGCCACCGCGTAGATCATGGCCTCGAGGGCGGCCCCCACCGCCACCAGCACCTGCCAGGACCCGGTGGCCGTCACCACCAATCCGACGGTGAGTGACACCACGCCCAGGCCGACCACGGGCACCCACGGCACGGCCCGGTCGTTCAGTCGAGCCAGCCCCCGCGGCAGGCTGCCTTCGCGCGCCGTGGCATAGATGAAGCGAGACACGGTGATGAATCCGCCGTTGAAGGTGTTGAGGGCAGTCACGGCGGTGACCGCCGCCATCAACCAGAGCCCGGCCCTCCCCAAGGCCGCCTGTCCGAGGTACAGCTGCGGATAGGCAGAGCCCAACTGATGATGATCGAGCACGTGGCTCATGGCCACGGTGATGAGCGAGCACACCAACCACAAGACGATGACGGCGATGAACATGCCCCGGTGGATGTGGGCGGGACGACGGACCTCTTCGGCGTTGGTGGTCACCCATTCGAAGGCGCTGTAGAGGAAGACGCCGAGGGCGATGGCCTCGATGAAGTCGGTCGGATGGTGCCCGTGCAGCGGGCTCACCGGGAAGCGAAGGGCCCGGTGGCTCTTGACGAGAGCCATCACCCCCACGATGCCCGTGACGGCGAGGACCACAGAGGTGGCCACGTCCTGCACGGCACCGGCCACTTTGATGCCGCGCAGATTGGACGCCACGGCCACAGCGAGAAGTACAGCGATCCAGATGCCGGCCAGCCACGAGGACTCGGAGAACACATGAGCCAGCGCCGATCCGACGATGAAGGCGTCCGCGGCGATGACGAGAACGATGGTGGTCATGTAGGAGAAGGTGATGGTGAGGGCGATGCGGTCGTCCATGGATTGCTTCATGTAGAGCCGGATGGCCGCGGCGGTGGGGAACATGCCGTTGAGCTCGCCGAAGAAGGCCCACGCCACCAGGGCCAGGATCCCGGCCGTGCCCACCGCGATCCATGCCGAGTCTCCGGCCACGTACGCCACCAGCCCCGCCGCCGCCAGATACTCCAAGGCGGCAAAAGCGAGCCCCGTCGACGTCGATGCCACGGTGCGCAGTCCCATGGCCCTGCGCAACGTGGCACCGGGCACGGTGGCACCGCTCGAGGTCGTCATTGGTCGAGGAACACCACCATCGACATGGCGTCGATGCGCATCACGTCGTCAGGGGAGCCGGCCAAGGTGATCTCACCGGACATGTACTTCTCCGACGGGTTGAGGTCACCCCAGAACATGTCGGCGAAGTCCTCGCTCGTCGCGCTCACCACCACGTCGGGTACACCCACGTGCCCTTCGGCGAGCGTCGACAGAAGGCGCTCACGCACCTCCATGGTGAACGTCTCGCCGGTGTCGGTCACCACGAAGTGCACGACGCGGTCCCAACCGCGCAGCATGCGCGCCAAGCGCTCGTTGTCGTTGCAGCGTTGGCGCCACTCGCGCGTAGGCCTCGACGATCTCATCGTGGGTGGCCATGACGTCGGCGCGCTAGCGGCCCAAGGCGGCCAGCACTTCGCCGGCGGCACGCTCACCTGATGACAGGGCGCCGTCGATGTAGCCGCACCACTCGAAGGCGGTCTCCGTGCCAGCCCAATGCACCGGACCCACCGGGGCGCGCAAAGCGTGGCCGACGCTGCTCAGTGCTCCCGGTGAGAACACCGTGACGGGACCGCCGCGCGTATAGGGCTCCGCTGGCCAGTGCTGCTCGATGACCTCGAGGGGCTCGGCGGCGGCCTGGCCAAAGGCGCGCTGGAGATCGTGCAGCGCCGCCTGGCGCCGGGCGGCGGGCCCGGCGTCACTCAGGAGGCGACACTCGTGGCCGGCGATGAAACCCACCAGCACCCCGTGCGAGGCGTCCTCGGGAGAGTCGTCGAAGGTGGAACGCACGGCGCCGTCGTCAGACACCGACTGGCCACTGAGGCCGTCGTCACGCCAGAACGGACGCTCGTAGACGGCGTGGATCTTGGTGACCGCTCCCATGGGAGCGCGCATGGCGAGCTGGTCGCGCGCCGCGGGCAACGCCGGGGTCCACCGCACCTGCGCGCCCAGCACGGGAGCCATGGCCACGATGGCTCGGCGCGCCGCAATCCGTAGCGAGGGGGTTGTCGCCACCACGCCATCGGGCCCGTGCTCGACGGCGACCACCGGCGAGGACAACAGGACTCGGTCGCCCAGCTCCGCGGCCATGGCCAGTGCGAACTGTTGGGCGCCACCCACAAAGCGAAGCTCCTGGGCGCCGCCCGTGGTACGGGCCAGGTTGGTGAACCCTCCCCCCGAGTGCAAATAGAACAGTGTGAAGAGCAACGACAACTCGGCGGGCTCGGCGCCGAAGATGGCCTTGGTGGCGGTGGCGATGAGCTGGCGCGCCGAGGCCGACGGTACGTGGTCGACGAGGTATGAGCCGAGAGTCTGCTCGTCGAGGGCAACGGCGTCGGGCGCCTGGTAGGGGGCGTCGAGGGGAACCTGGCGAGCCGCCAGGTCCAGCTCGAAGAGGGCTTCGACGCCGTCGGCGGCCGCCTTCGGATCGGAGGTGGGGATGAGACCGCCGTAGCGGTAGCGCTCCCCGGCGCGCAGCTCGACCGCTTCCCCGACGCTGTAGGTCGCAAAGGTGCGGGCGCCGAACTCATCGGCGAGGGCCAAGAGATGGCGCTGGCCGGGGCCGACCCACTGGCCGCCGTGGTCGACGAGCGCGCCTGACTCGGTCTGTTCAGTCCACACCCGGCCGCCCACTCGATCACGGGCTTCGGCCACGATCACGTCGACACCACCACGCCGCAAGTAGCGGGCCGCGTTGAGCCCGGAGTAGCCGCCGCCCACCACCACGACGTCACACCGGCGAAGGTCCTGCTCCTGGGACCCATCCACGGGCCCACGGTAACCGGGAGCAGGCCGACGCGTCAGTCCTCCAGACGCAGCGCCGCCACGAAAGCTTCCTGGGGGACCTCGACCCGACCGATCGACTTCATCTTCTTCTTTCCCTCCTTCTGCTTCTCGAGCAGCTTGCGCTTACGGGTGATATCCCCGCCGTAGCACTTGGCCAGCACGTCCTTGCGCTTGGCCTTGACCGTTTCCCTGGCGATGACGCGGCCGCCGACGGCAGCTTGAATGGGGATGTCAAACATCTGGCGGGGAATGAGTGTGCGCAGTTTTTCGGTCATCTTGCGGCCATAGACATCGGCCTGCGAACGGTGCACCACCGTCGAAAAGGCGTCCACCGGCACGTGGTTGATGAGGAGGTCCACCTTGACCAAGTTGCCGGGCTCATACCCGTCGGGCTCGTAGTCGAGGCTGGCGTACCCCTTGGTTCTGCTCTTGAGCTGATCGAAGAAGTCGACAACGACCTCGGCCAAGGGGATGCGGTACACGAGCTCGAGGCGTTCAGGCGAGAGGTACTCCATACGCTCGAGCTCCCCTCGACGCGCCTGGCACAGCTCCATGGCGGTGCCGGTGTACTCAGCGGGGATGATCAAAGTGGCCTTCAGCATCGGCTCGTCGATGTGATCGAGCGACGTCGGCTCGGGCATCTCGCTGGGGTTGTCGAAGCGCAACTCTCCCCCGCCCACCAGATGCGCAACGTAGGCCACCGAAGGAGCGGTGGCGATAAGCGAGAGCCTGAACTCGCGCTCGAGGCGTTCTCGGACGATCTCCATGTGCAACAGGCCCAAGAACCCGCACCGGAAGCCGAAGCCGAGGGCGCCGGAGGATTCGGGCTCGAAGGTGAAACTCGAGTCGTTGAGCCGCAGCTTCTCGAGCGATTCGCGTAACTCGGTGAGCTCGTCACCGTCGATGGGATAGAGCCCGCAGAACACCATGGGCTTGGGATCGCGATACCCCGCCAGTGGCGCCGCGGCCGGGTGATGGGCGTCGGTGACGGTCTCGCCCGAGCGCGCCTGGCCCACGTCCTTGATGCCCGAGATCAGATAGCCCACCTCGCCGGGGCCGAGTTCGTCGGTGGGCGTCGGCACCGGGGCCCGCACCCCGATCTCCTCCACCTCGTACACGGACCCCGCTTGCATGTAGCGAATGCGATGGCGGCTGTGCAGCACGCCGTCCATCACCCGCACCGAGCTGACCACGCCGCGGTACTGGTCGTAGGAAGAGTCGAAGATCAGGGCGCGCAGCGGGCTGTCTTCGTCTCCACCGGGAGCCGGCACCCGCTCCACGATGGCGTCGAGAAGCTCGGGCACCCCTTCGCCCGTCTTGGCCGAGATGTGCAAGATGGACGCCGCGTCGATGCCGAGGACCCCTTCGATCTCCGCCGTGTAGCGGTCCGGGTCGGCGGCAGGCAGGTCGATCTTGTTCAAGGCGGCCACGATCTCGAGGTCGTGCTCGATGGCCTGATAACAGGTGGCCAACGTCTGGGCCTGGATGCCCTGGGACGCGTCCACCAGCAGCACGGCCCCTTCGCAGGCAGCCAGAGAGCGGCTCACCTCGTAGCCGAAGTCGACGTGGCCAGGGGTGTCGATGAGGTGCAGCACGTGCTCCTTGAAGTGCACCCGCACGTTTTGGGCCTTGATGGTGATGCCCCGCTCCCGCTCGATGTCCATGGAGTCCAGGTACTGCTCCCGCATCATCCGGGGGTCCACGGCGTGGGTCAGCTCCAAGATGCGGTCGGACAGGGTGGACTTGCCATGGTCGACATGGCTGATGATGGAGAAATTGCGGATCAGGCGGCGTTCGAGCACGGTCCTGCGAGCGTACCGGGGGCCACGGGACCCCCGGGTGAGGCCGGTGCGGCTGCCTGATAGCATTTCCCCTTCATGGCCAATATCAAAAGCCAAATCAAGCGCAACCGGCAGAACGAGGACCGTCGCCTTCGCAACAAGGCGGTCCGCTCGGAGATGCGCACGCGCTCGAAGAAGGCCCTCGGCGCGCTCGAGGGTGGCGCCGATGACGCCGACGAGCTGCTGCGGCTGGCCGTCAAGCGGATCGACAAGGCCGCCGCCTCCGGCGTGATCCACAAGAACCAGGCTGCCAACCGCAAGTCCCGCATCATGCGCCGGGCTCGTGCGTTGACGGCCACCGCTGGTTCTGACACCGACGCTTAAGACGCACCGACGCTGATCTTCGGGACCGGACTTCCGGTGCCGGGGAGGACGGCATCGAGGACACGGGTGCGCCTGGCCCGGTGAGGGCTCACCTGACTCGAACTCGGGTATACCCATTGTGATGGGCGCGCCGGAGAGTTCTACGGGCACGATCGAGCGCAGCTTGGTGCTCGTCATGGCGCTGTCCACCGGCTTGGCGGTGGCCAACCTCTATTACGCGCAACCGTTGCTGCCGGTGATCGGCAAGCAGCTGCACATGTCCTCGGGACTGTCAGGCGCCATCGTCACCGTGGCCCAGGCCGGCTATGCGGCGAGCTTGCTCTTCGTGCTGCCGCTCGGCGACGTGGTGGAACGGCGCCGCCTGGCGGCCACCTTGGCGGTTGCCAGCGCATTCGCCCTGTTGTGGTTGGGAAGCTCGCCGTCGGCGGCCGTGCTCCTGCCGGCTGCATTCGTGTTGGGCGCCACCAGCGTGCTCGCTCAGGTGCTGGTGCCGTTCTCGGCCTCGCTGGCGGCGGACAACGAACGGGGCCGCGTGGTCGGCATCGTCATGAGCGGTCTGCTCATCGGCATCCTTTTGGCCCGCACCATCTCCGGAGCTCTGGCCCAGGCGGCGGGCTCATGGAGGGTCGTGTACTTCGTGGCGGCCGGGGTGATGATCACCGAGGCGGCCGTATTGCGCTGGCGTCTGCCCGCCTACAAAGAGCCCCGCGGGCTCACCTACGGCGCCGTGTTGCGATCGGTCCTCGCACTGCTCATGCAGGAGCCAGTTCTTCGGCTGCGAGCGCTGTACGGCCTCCTGTCGTTCGGGACCTTCAGCGTCTTGTGGACGTCGCTCGCCTTCGAGCTGTCACGGCACTACCACTACTCGTCGGTGATCATCGGACTCTTCGGCCTGGCCGGTGCGGCCGGTGCCTTCACGGCCACGGTGGCCGGACGCTTGTCGGACAAAGGAGAGGCCAAGAGAGCGACGGGCGTGACCACGATTCTGCTGGCGATGTCGTGGGTGGCGCTGTGGGCCGGTGGCAAACACGTCGTCTGGCTCGTGGTCGGGATCGTGGTCCTCGACATCGGCGCCCAGGGCCTGCACATCACCAATCAGGGCGAGATCTACAAACTCCATCCCGAGGCCAGAAGCCGGTTGACCGCCGCCTACATGGTGATCTTCTTCGTGGGCGGGGCCATCGGTTCCGCCATTGCGGCCACCGTCTACGAGCGAGCCGGCTGGAGTGCGCTGTGCGTGGCCGGCGAGGGTTTCGCCCTGGCCACCGTGGTCCTGTGGCTCGTGACTTTGGCCTGGGGCCGGCAGAGCGAGACCGGGCTCAGCGCCGCCCGCTGACTGCTCCCCGCCCCCGCGCCGCAGGGCGACGCTGGCCCGGGGTCGCCCCCAGGCGGCTCAACCGAGCGACAAGCACCTCGAGGATGGTCCCGGCGGGGAGGGCACTGCGGCCCCGAAAGTCGAGATCGGCGTCGGCGAGGAGCGTCACCGCCCTGCCGATACGTCCGGCCCCCAGCCGCCGGCCCTGCTCGAGCGCCTTTTTTGCGGGGAACACGCTGCGCGCCCCGAGCAGGGCAGCCGCCTCCTCGCCCGAGGTGACTCCGGATCCGTCGAGACGGAGCATGGACTGGTAGTGGCGATGCAACACCGCCATGACGGCTAGAGGATGCATCGACCCCGCCCCTACCAGCCGGCGCAGAGCAGCGAGTGCAGCGGCATCTTCGCCGGTGTCGATGGCATCGGTGAGGTCCCACGGGGCAAGTGAACCGGCTTCGCCTAAGAACGGCTCCAGGCGCTCCTCGTCGATGGCCGCCCCTTCGCCATAGGCGGCCACCAATGTCTCGACGATGCCTCGCAAGCGGCTGACGTCGCCGCCCAGATGCGCACCGAGGCGGGCGCCGGCCCGGGCGTCGAAGCGCACCGCAGAGGCATGGAGCTGCTCGGTCAGCCACTGGGTGCGAGCCCGGCCCGTCCCCACCGACGTGTCGATGGCACCACCAGTGCCGGCGGTGACCGCTTTGACCAGCGATGCCGGGATGGTTCCCCCTCCAGCGACGACCACCAAGGTGACGCCGGGAAGAGGGTCCTTCAACGTGTCGGCCAGGCGGGCGCCGTCCGCCGCATTCAGTCGGCCCGCCTCGCGCAGCACCACCACTCGACGCGAGGTCAGAAATGGCGGCGTGGTCAGCGCGTCGATGACGGCACCAACCTCCACGTCGTCGCCACCGGCGGTGCCGTGCTCCTCCACGATCATGGAGGGGTCCTCGTCACCGACGAGACGGGCCAACAGGTCACGCACGGCCTGAGCCACCAACGAGGGGTCGTCGCCGCGCACCACAAAGGCCGGCGCCGAGACCTCAGGGCGAGATTCCTCGGCTCCAGATCCCGAACCGGTGGCGCCTTTCTTGGCCGGCGTCACTGGGCGCTCATGACGGCCGCCAACGTCCGGCACACCGCTCTCGTCCCGGCGACGTCGTGGGCTCGCACGATGCGGCATCCCAACGACACGCCCAGGGCGGCGGCGGCCAACGAGGCGGGACCGCGCCCGTCGATGTCCAAGTCGAGCACCATGCCCAGAAACGTCTTGTTCGAGGCTGACAGCAACAGTGGGTAGCCCAGCTCGGCCAAGGTGTCCGAGGCGCGCAACAGCGTCAACGATTGCTCAGCCGTTTTTCCGAGGTCCAAGCCGGCATCGAGGATCACCTTGTCAGCCGGGATCCCCGCGCCCAGGGCGCGACCCGCTCGATCGAGGAGGAAGGCGGCCACGTCTTTGACGACGTCGTCGTAGTGGGGCTCGGGGTCCCGTACCCGGGGCGCCAGTCGGATGTGCGTGGCCACCACACTGGCTCCCGCCGCGGCGGCACGCGGCAAGTAGTCGGGGTCAGCGAATCCGCTGATGTCGTTGCCGAGCACTGCCCCGGCCCGGTAGGCCTCGTGCGCGACCACCGCGCTCCAGGTGTCGACCGAGATGGGGACGTCAAAACGCTGGCGCAAAGCGGCGATGGCCGGCGCCACCCGGTCGAGTTCCTCAGCCTCACTCACCTCTGGCCCGGGGCCCGCCTTGACCCCGCCCACGTCGAGGATGTCCGCACCTTCGGCCACGAGCTCCTCGGCCCGGAACAGGAGTTTCGACAGCTCGTAGGTGGCACCCCGGTCATAGAACGAGTCAGGAGTCCGGTTGAGCACGCCCATCACCAACGCGGTATTGGTCAGATCGAAGCAGTGGTCGCCCAGGCGCAGCTGCACGCAGCGGACCCTAATGGCCGGGCGCGTCCGCTTCAGTCGGGGGGGCCTCGCCGGCCCGCGCCTCATCGATCAGTACAAAGCGGCGGACAGAGCCTTGCGATAGTGGGCCTTGCGAGGATCGTCGGGGCCGAGGGTCTCGAGCAGATCGACGAACTCCTGGCGGGCGGCATCATCGGCCTTCACCCGCACCAACAAATCGTCGAGGAGTCCGTCGACTCCATCGGCAGGAATCTGCACGTTCTGGGTGGCCAGCCGGGCCTCGGCCGCCACCTGGCGAGAATCCGGAGTCTCCGGGATGCGAGCCAGGAGCTCGAGCGCCTGGGCCGGGTCGCCACCACTGACGAGAAGTCGGGCCAGGCCGACGATGGCACCGGGGTGGTCGGGTTGGAGGTCCAACGCAGCTCGCAACGAGGCCTCGTCCCCCAGTGCCACCAGGGTGTCGGCCTCTGATGGGGCCGGCGCCAGGCGACTGATGAACTCAGTCACTTGTTGCTCGGGCACGGCTCCCACGAACCCGTCGACGACCTGCCGGCCTCGCAGCGCGTAGACGGCGGGAATCGACTGCACCTGAAAGCTGGCCGAGACGCGGGGGTTGTCGTCGACGTTCACCTTGACGAGCTCGACGGCCCCCTCGGTGGCCTCCACGGCCTTTTCCAAAATGGGCCCGAGGGTGCGGCACGGACCGCACCACGGCGCCCACAGGTCCACCACGACGGGAACCTCGTCGGAGCGCGCCAGCACGTCTTGTTCGAATGTGGCGTCGGTGACGTCGATCACGCCTGAGACGATACCGGGGGTCGGCGGCCAGGCATGCCGCGGTAGCGTGCCTTCATGAGCAGCCGCCCGGAGGCGCTGGCCCACGACGCCCTCGAAGGCATCGACTCCGAACGAGTCAGCGCATGGATAACCGACCATGTGGTCGGGGCTACCGCTCCCTACCAAATTCGCCCTGATCGCCGGGGGTCGCTCCAACCTGACCTACCGGGTGACCGACGGCGCCGGACGTGTCTTCGCCCTGCGACGCCCGCCGCTGAGCCACGTCCTTCCTACCGCCCACGACATGACGCGTGAGTACCGGGTGATCACCGCCCTCGGGCCCACCGACGTGCCGGTGCCCCACACCTATGGCCTGTGCGAAAACGCGGCGGTCAACACCAGCTCCTTCTACGTCATGGAGTTCGTCGACGGCCACATCGTGCGTGACCCCCACTCGGCCGAAGAGCTGCTGGACATGCCGGCTCGCGCCGAGGCCGGGATGTCTTTGGCGGACACCCTGGCGCGGTTGCACGCCGTGGACGTCGACTCCGTCGGCCTCGGGGACTTCGCCAAGCGCGACGGGTACATCGAGCGCCAGCTCCGGCGATGGAACGAGCAGTTCCGCAACTCCCAGGTCGATGGCATCGACACGTCGGGGATCGTGAGCACGGTCGCCGAACGACTCAGCTCGGATGTGCCCGCCCAACAAGGCACCGCCATCGTGCACGGCGATTACCGGCTCGACAACACCGTCCTCGGCGACGACGGGACCGTGCGGGCCGTGCTCGATTGGGAGATCTGCACCTTGGGCGATCCCCTCGCCGATCTCGGCCTGCTGATGGTGTACTGGACCGAGCCCGGCGACGAGGCGGCGCTGATCGGCGTCAGCCCCACCGCCGCCCCGGGATTCTCGAGCCGTAGCGAGGTGCGGGCCCGCTACCAACGCGCATCGGAGCGAGACCTGTCGCGCCTCGACTTCTACGAAGCCTTCGGATATTGGAAGCTGGCCTGCATATTGCAAGGCGTGTACGCCCGTTACGCCGGAGGTGCTGCGGCCGGAGATCGCTCCAGTGTCGACGGCTTCGCCCACAGCGTGGTCCGGCTGGCGGAGAGGGCCCTCGAAACGCTGGAGGCGTCGTGACGACGGATGCCGCTTCGTGACCATTTACGAGCGCCACCTCAACCGTCTTGTCGACAAACCCGTCCTCGTGGTCGCACTCGAGGGATGGGTGGACGCCGGTCTCGGTGCCGACGGCGCCATCACCACGCTGCTCGGGGCTGGACCGACGGACTTGGTGGCCACTTTCGACGGTGAATCGCTCATTGACCAGCGGGCCCGGCGGCCGGTCGTCCACATCGACGACGGCGTGAACGAAGGGCTCACCTGGCCCGTCATCCAGATGCGCATCGGTACCGACTTGGCCGGCGCCGATATCTGTTATCTGGTGGGCCCCGAGCCCGACTTTCGTTGGCCCAGCTTCGTGCGCGCCGTGGTGGGACTGGCCGGTGAGCTCGGTGTCCGCCTCGTGGTGGGGTTGGGGGCCTTTCCGGCGCCGGCGCCGCACACCCGTCCGGTGAAGCTGGCCGCCACCGCCCCCCCGCAGTCGGCCGAGCTGATTGTCAAGGTGGGGATCGTGCAAGGCGCCATTGAAGTGCCGTCGGGCGTGTGGGGCGCGCTCGAGATCGCCTTTGGAGAGGCGGGGGTGCCCACCATCGGACTGTGGGCGCGCGTCCCGCACTACGTGGCCGGCATGTCGTTCCCCGGAGCCAGCGCGGCGCTCCTCGACGGACTGGCCACCATCGGCGGGCTGTCCATCGACGCCTCCACCTTGCGCACCGCGGCGGACACCTCCTTGCGCCAGGTTGATGAGCTCATCATCAAGAGCGACGAGCACACTGCCTTGGTGCGCCAGCTCGAGCACAACGTGGATGCCGTGGAGGGGAACCCTCTCGATGTCGGCAACCTTCCCACCGGGGACGAACTGGCGGCCGAGCTCGAGCGCTACCTGCGCGATGAGCGCGGCGACGGCTCACCTTCGGACGGGGATCGCTGAGCATGCCACTCGGGTAGGGTGCCGCCATGCTCGTCGACGGTGGTCTCGGCCTCAATCCGAGTGACGCCATAGAGACCGCTCGGCACGCCGAGGATGACGGCTTCGACGGGCTCTGGTGTGCCGAAGCCAGCCACGATCCCTTTCTGCCGTTGTTGCTTGCCGCTGAGCACACCGAACGAATCCAGCTGGGCACGGGCATTGCGGTGGCCTTCGCCCGCAACCCGATGAGCACGGCGGGGATCGCCAACGACCTTCAGTTGTTCTCCAAGGGCAGGTTCCTTCTCGGGTTGGGGTCGCAGATAAAACCGCACATCGAAAAGCGGTTCTCGATGCCCTGGTCGCACCCCGCGGCCCGCATGCGCGAGTTCATCGCCGCCATGCACGCCATCTGGTCGACGTGGAACGAGGGCACCAAGCTGGCGTTTCGCGGTGACTTCTACACCCACACCCTGATGACGCCGATGTTCGATCCCGGTCCGAACCCCTACGGCCGACCCAAGGTGTTCCTGGCGGCGGTGGGCGGGCACATGACCGAGGTGGCCGGAGAGGTCGCCGATGGGCTCCTCGCCCATGGGTTCACCACCGAGCGCTACATGCGCGAAGTCACCATCCCCGCGTTGGAACGAGGCTTGGCCCGCTCAGGACGCGACCGCAGCGATTTCGAGATCTCGTATCCGGCCATGATCGTCACCGGTGAGGACGACGCCGCCATCGCAGCGGCCACCAAGGCGGTCAAGGCCCAGCTCGCCTTTTACGGATCCACTCCCGCCTACGCCCCCGTGCTGGCCCTGCACGGTTGGGAGGACGCCCACCGCGAGCTGAACAAGCTCTCCAAGCGAGGTGAGTGGGACACCATGGCCGAAGTCATCGACGACACCATGGTCGACACCTTCGCCGTGGTGGCGCCACTCGACGACGTCGCCGCCGAGGTCGCTGCTCGCTACGGGGACCTCGTCACCAGGGTGAGCTTCTACGCCCCCTACCGCGTCGACCGCGAGCGCTGGCGCGAGGTCCTCGACGGATTCCGAGCGCTCTAGGCGCTGTAACCCGGCCCGAGTGCGGGTCGGGGGCGATCAGCGAACGACGTTCACCAGACGCGGCGGCCGGGCGATGATACGCGTCGGCGCGGCGCCGTCGAGCATCCCGAGCACACGTTCGGATGCCATGGCCAGGCGCACGGCGTCTTCTTCAGACACATCAGGCGCGACCTCGATGCGATCGCGCACCTTGCCGTCGACCTGTACCACCAACGTCACACGCTCGGGACGCACCAGCTCCGTGTCGAAGGTCGGCCAGGACTGGCTGTGCAGCCGAGCGCCGGCTCCATGGCGGCGCTCCCACGCCTCCGCGGTGACGTGAGGGGCGAAGGGGGCGAGCATGAGCAACAACGCGTCGGCGGCGGCGGCCTCGGTCTGATCATGGGGGCCGCCTTCGACGTCGCGCCGGTACCGCAGCAGCGCATTGGCGAACTTCCGGCATTCGGCCACGGCAGTGTTGAAGGACCACCGTTCGATGTCCTCGGTGACCTTGGCGATGAACCGGTGGGTGCCACGAGCCAACTCCGTGTCGGCGGCGGTCAGCTCACCGTGTCTCAGGATGGTGTCGTCTTCGTCCTCGTCCACGACGAGACGCCACACACGGTCGAGGAACCGTCCGCACCCTTCGATGACTTCCTCAGTCTGCTCGGTCCAGTCGAGATCATCGGTGGGTGGTCCTTCCCCCAGATGAAAGACCCGCAAGGCGTCGGCACCAACGGTCTCGAAGTAGCGCGCCGGGGTGATCAGGTTGCCTTTGGACTTCGACATCTTCTTCCCGTCCATGCGGATCATGCCCTGGGTGAACAGTCTCCGAAACGGCTCTCGCTCGAGACCGGGAGCCAACCCGGTGTCGATGAGGGCGCGGGTGTAAAAGCGCGCGTACAAGAGGTGCAAGATGGCGTGCTCGATGCCCCCGATGTACTGATCGACCGGCATGAAACGGGCCGCGGCGGCGGGATCGAAGGGGCGATCCTCGGACCATGGATCGCAAAATCGCAGGAAGTACCACGACGAGTCGACGAACGTGTCCATGGTGTCGGTTTCCCGCTCACCGGGGCCACCACAACGAGGACAACGGGTGTGCCGAAAGGTGGGGTGACTGGCCAGCGGCGACTCTCCGGTGGGGAGAAACTCGACGTCGTCGGGGGCCAACACCGGGAGCTGGTCCTCGGGCACGCCGACAATGCCATCCACCGGGCAGTACACGACGGGAATGGGACAACCCCAGTACCGCTGACGCGACACCAACCAGTCGCGCATCCGGTAGTTCACGTGCCCGTGCCCGATGCCTTGCTCCTCGAGCCACGCGATCGACTGGGCCTTGGCCTCGTCAATGTCGAGACCATCGAGGAATCCCGAGTTCACCTTCACCCCCGCACCGCTGTAGGGCCCGCCTTCGAAGCCGGCCGGAGGCTGGGTGGTGCGCACCACCGGCAAGCCGTGGGCATGGGCGAAGTCCCAGTCACGCTGGTCCTCGGCCGGTACGGCCATGATCGCCCCGGTGCCGTAGGCCACGAGGACGTAGTCGGCCACATAGACGGGGATTTCCTGGCCGTTGAAGGGGTTGATGACATGGCCCCCGGTGAACGCCCCGCGCTTGTCGAGGGCGCGCCCATCGGCGTCGGTGGAGGTACGGTCGATCTCGCTGGTGGCCGCCGCCGCGGCCCGCAGCGCTTCCACGGCCGGACGCTGCTCGTCGGTGATCAGCACGTCCACCAAGGGATGCTCGGGAGCCACCACGGCGTAGGTCATGCCGAAGCTGGTGTCGGGCCGCGTCGTGAACACCCGCATGGAGACATCGGGCCGCCCCGCCACGACCAGGTCGAGCTCCGCCCCCTCCGATCGCCCGATCCAGTTGCGTTGCATGGTCTTGACCCGCTCGGGCCACTGCAGATCGTCCAGCGCCGCCAATAGCTCCTCCGCGTACGTGGTGATGCGGAAGAACCACTGTTCGAGATTGCGTTGGATCACCAAGTCGCCAGAGCGCTCGCACGTTCCGTCGCCGAGCACCTGCTCGTTGGCGAGAACTGTCTGGCACCCCGGGCACCAGTTGACCGGGGCCATGGAGCGATAGGCGAGGTCGTGTTCAAGGAAGCGCAAGAAGATGACCTGGTTCCAGCGGATGTAGCTGGGGTCGTGGCTCCGAACCTCTCGGCGCCAGTCATACACGGCGCCGAGGGCCACCACGCTGGCCTTCAGCTCGGCGATCCGCTTCTCGGTGAAGGTCCGCGGGTGCTCGCCGGTGCGAATGGCGGCGTTCTCGGCCGGAAGCCCGAACGAGTCAAACCCAAAGGGCGAAAGCACCGCGTGGCCCTGCATGGTCCGGTAGCGGACCAGCAGGTCGCCGATGGTGTAATTCCGCACATGCCCCTGGTGGGCCGCACCGCTCGGGTATGGGTACATCGACAGCACGTAGTGAGGAGGCCGAGGATCGTCGCTCTCGACCTCGTAGGTGTGCTCCTCGGCCCAGAGGCCCTGCCACTTTCGCTCGATTCCCTGGACGTCATAGGCGCGGGCCATCCCAGAGAGTCTACGGAGCGGGCCACCAGCCCTGGGACGACCGGTGCGCCCGACGATTGCCGGTCCGAGAAGCGAAGGCGGCAACACGGTGACTGCTAACGTCGTTGCGTCGTTCCCTGGGGGCGTAGCTCAGTTGGTAGAGCGCTTGACTGGCAGTCAAGAGGTTCGTGGGTTCAAGTCCCATCGCCTCCACCAGAAAAATGGCCTGGGCCCTGGCGGCTAGGCCGTAACGCCGTCCTTCGGCCGCCGTGGCCTACGTCGCCGTGACTCCAACCGAGCGAGTGTGATCGGGTGCGTGGGAGGCTCGGCTCGTGAAGATCTCAGTCGTGACCGAGGCGGACTTGGATGCTTTGCTCCCACTCATGCGGGGTTATTGCGATTTTTACCGTGTGGCGCCATCCGACGAAGCACTTCTTTTGCTTTGCCGTGCGCTCATAAGCAACCCACAGGCCCATGGCTTTCAGCTCCTGGCCCGTCACGAGAACCAGCGAGCCGTGGGGTTTGCCACCGTCTACTGGTCTTGGTCGACGCTGAGCGCCTCTCGCATCGGCGTAATGAACGATCTATTCGTGCAGGACGATGCGCGCCGCGGCGGTGTCGGTGCTGGCTTGATCGAGGCATGCAAACACCGTGCGGGAGAAGGCGGCGCCACTGAAATCGTCTGGCAAACGGCAAAGGACAATTTCACCGCCCAGGCGCTCTACGAACAAGTGGGCGGGATCCGCTCCGAGTGGATCGACTATTCGCTGCGCGCCGAATAGTTATCGCTCAGTCTGATTGCCCTCCGGCGGGGGTGTCTGCCCAATCGGCGGGCCACCAGTCTCCCTGTGGGTCAGTGGTCTGCCCAATCTCGATGATGTAACCGTCGGGATCTCGGATGTAGCAACGGATCTCGTACTGGTGCTGCTTCGGGGGTGTCAGAAACTGGGCGCCCCGGGCGCTCAATTCGGCGTAGACAGCGTGGATGTCGGTGACCCTGATATTGAGGAAGCTGCTGACCCGATCGGGGTCCGGTGGCGTCTCCAGGGTGACCGTGGGCTTGTCGTCGGTAGGGCCTCCGGCGCCGTTGATGATGACGAAGGTGTTGGCGAGTTGGACGTTGGTTGGCACCGGGCCGAAGACGACGGTGCCACCAAGTACCTCGGTGTAGAAACGCCGAGAACGTTCGACGTCGTCGGAAACGATGAAGTGGCCCACGATCATCCGATCGGTGGCCTGCGTGGGTTCAGCCATTGGACCTCCACTCGTGGGGGCTCATGCCCGCTTACAACCTGGCCATACTCATCGGTTCGGTGCGGTGCGGCAACTCCTAGGACGCTGTCTTTTGTTCGAAAACGCCAATAACGAGTAACCAAGCGGCCGTGATCATGTAACAAGTGTTGGCCAGCATGGCGACGGCGGCAATGTAGAGACCGGGCAGGTGCCCAAGGAAAAAGAGCGCTGCACCTATCATCTCGGCCATGTGCACGAGACTTCCGCCCACTATGCGAGAGAGTCTAAGACCACTACTCAACTTCATGGCGTTGCTGTAGCCCTTTACAAAAACGGCTGCCGAAATGCCGGCGACTACGAAGAGCTCAGCGCCTATCGACTTGTGGTTTTGTGCTCCCATCAGGACAAGCGCGCAACGCATGAACACCAGTGCCAGTCCTGTCAACGTGTTTATGGCTCGATAGCGATGGGTGGCGTCGATAGCGATGACCTTGAGATTGAGCGACATCGCCACAAAAACCAAGCCGGTAAGCGTGACTGCACCTGTACCCACGAGAATGAAGAAATCAGTCCACTGCGCAGGCTGATAAATATCGGCGACAACCATCACTCAATGCTAACAAGGGCAGTGGAAGACCAAAGGACCCGACGATGACCCGTTGGCGCGTGATACAGGTCAGAGAGTCGCCACCAGCTCCTGCATCGCTTGCATTTGCTCGACATAGTGCGTACGGGAGTGATGACGGAACCTGAGGCTGAGCCCGGAGGCCCCGATATCGACGAACGATCGCACCACGTCCGCTGTCACATCGGGGGCACCGATGGGGTCGACGGGCGGATCGGGTGGGAACACCAACGCCAGGGGAACGTCGCGAGCGGCCAGTGCGTCGGCGATTTCGGGATCGCTCAACATGGGCATGAGCTTGTCGACATTCAGCTGAAAAGGTATCCACGTGTCGCCCAGCTCGATGGCTCGACGAAGCGACCGACGCGTGCGGCCTCCGATCCAAATCTCGAGCGGACGCGTGAGTCCCGACGGATCCACGATGAAGCCGGAGAACTGGTAATGCTCGCCCTGATACGACGGGGTGCGGACGCCCCACGAAGCGCGAATAGCTCGGATGGCGTCGTCGGACCGGTCCCCGCGGCCCTCGAATTGGTGCCCGAGAAGATTGAACTCCGGTTCCAGCGATCCCACGCCGACGCCGAGCAACACTCGACCGTGGCTGGCCACATCGAGCGTGCCCCAGCGCTTCACCAGCTCCAGGGGGTGGTGATACGGGAGCACGACCATGTGGCTCAACAGACCGATACGGTCGGTGTTGGCCGCCACAAAACTGAGCGTGGTGATGGGGTCCCAGTAGCGCGGACCGCGGACTCCGGTGGCCGAATCGGGGATGGCGATGTGCTCCGAGCACGCCACCCAGTCGTATCCGAGCCGCTCAGCCTCCTTGGCCACGAACACGATGTCGTCGATCGTGCCCGTCTCCTCCCATGCGGGCGGGTCGAAGCGTGGATTGATGTGGACCACCGGCGTGACCAATCCCATGCGAAGCTTCACGATCACTCCCCCTTCGAAACTCCGATGCCGCTGGAGTGTTCTCGAAATTTGACCGCATCGCCAACCGCCTCGGCCTCGACGGAGTCACGGGCTGTCTCAATACGACAGAGGGCCCCTCAAAGAGAGAGACACAGGCTGGCGGTCGACGCCGAGGCCGATGCGCTCGCAACCGATGACGTGGTGGCGTCGGTGGCCTTCAACTCGTAGCCGTAGGTTGTCCCCGTGCCCACGCTCTTGTCGGTGTACGTGGTAGTCGTTCGTCCCGACACGGTGGTCAGGACGCTGTAGGCACCGCCGTTGGTGTCTCGCAAGATCTGATAACCCGTCGCCGCCGTACTCGAGCTCGCCGTCCACGTCAGCGCGATCTGCGGATCGATAATCAAGCCCGGGCAACTGGCTGACGCACTGAGCCCGGTGGGAGGCAGAAGCGGGGGCGGTGCCGTCGTGGTGGTGGTGGTCGTGGGCGAGGACCCCTTGGTGGTGGTCGTGGTTGTACTCACCGGACTGGTGCCCGCCACCGTGGTCGTGGTGGCAGAAGGACCGGAGTCCCCGCTGGCAATGGTCGTCACACTCGAGTCGTCACCGCCCCCGGATCCCGGATCGGCGCCGCTGGTGCCATCTGTGGTCGTCGTTTCGTCCGGCGAGTTGTCGCCGACGCCGGGCAGGGCGGGAAGTGCCCCCGAATCACTGGTGCCGTTGCGGTGGCCGGCGTGCGTCGAGACCGGCGACGCGCCCGACGCCGGCGACGCGCCCGCGCTGGCGCCGGGGTCCGTCGAACCACTGCCGGCGGGAGCAGCGCCGGGCGAACCGTGCACCGAAGCAGCCAGAGGTGTGGTCTGGGACGGACCGGCGCTGTGGGAGGCCAGACCGAGACCGACGACACCGGCGGCCATGGTGAAACCGGCCAGACCGAAACGCCCACCGGCCATGGCGGCCCGGCCCACGGCGGTCCCGACGTTGCCGCTCGGGAGCGCCCCCGCCCACGTCAGCGGTGCGATGGCGCGTAGGCGCCGCACCGATACGCCCAAAAAGGCGCGCACGATAACGGGGTCGAATTGCGTACCCGCACACTTGGCGAGCTCGCGGCGCGCCACTTCGGGTGCCATCGGCTTCTTGTAGCTGCGCAAACTCGTCATGGTGTCGAAGGTGTCCGCCACCGCCACGATGCGCCCCCCCAAGGAGATCTCCTGGCGCGACAGCCCATAGGGGTAGCCGGCGCCGTCGAAGCGCTCGTGGTGCTCGGCGACGGTGTTGGCCCACGGGCCAAGCCAGCCGGCCAGCGGAGCTGTCAACTTGGCCCCCTCGAGGGGGTGGCGCCGCATGATCTCCCATTCGGCGTCGGTCAGTTGGCCGTTCTTGTTGAGCACATCCGCGTGCACGGCGAGCTTGCCGATGTCATGGAGAAGTGCCGACCAGCGCAACTTGTCTCGGTCGTCCTCTGATAGGCGAAGCTCCTCGGCGATCAAGTCGGTGACAGCGCGAACCCGCTCGGCATGACCGCGCGTCATCCGGTCGTGCGCGCTCAAGGTCGCCGCCAACGCCACGATGTGTTCGGCCGCCTTGGTGGGCTCGTCGGACACCCCGAGCGCCTGTGCCTCGTGCACCCGCCGGTCCAGGTCCCGCGTCGTCCATGATCGACGCGCCACCGATAGCCGCTTGGGTGCTCGGCCCGGGAAGGCCATACCCATCTTGAGGAGGACGGTCAGGGGAGCGGCCCGACGAGCCAAACGCTCACACACGACGAATACCGCCGTGGAGACCACAACGAGCGCCAGCCACCACCCGATGCGGTCTGTCGTGGAGCTCGGCAGAGCCACCAGGTGGCGAAACCCCTCGGCGGCCAGGACAGAGCAGGCGATAGGGGCGACCACCACACCAACCCCGACGGCGGCGGCCACCTTGGGACGGGCTCGCCAGCGACCGCTCTCGCCCACCTTGTCGCCCACCGGCAGCCCTCCCGCGCCGACATGCGACCGCTCCCGCAGTCGGCGGAGTCGACTTTCGCTCCCACAGTTGGATCGGCACCGGCGTGGTCGCCCTTGAACGGCGCCGCCGGGCCTCCGTGGACGGCGCCCAGGGCACACGCACCGGCGGCTCGGGGTGCCCAGGTCCTGCGCTCGCCCGCATCTAACATCCGGCCATGGGCATAGCGGCCCTTCGCAGCGCCTGTGTGGTCGTGGCGGTGGCTCTGGTGGCAGCGGCGTTCGCCGTGGCTCTCGCCGCCCTGCCAGTTCCCGCCGCGGGCGGAACGTGCGGCCCCGGGAAGGGTTCGGAATCGGCCTTGGCGGCGTTCTTCAACGCGAAATCGATCGGGGCCGGGCGTGAGCCCTCCGCCGCGTCGGGAGACCGAGCCCAATGGAAGGCCTTTGTGAGCGACTGTGAGTCAGCCACCGACAGGCGCATGGTGGTGTCCGGCTCGGTGCTGGTGGGGGCACTATTGGTGGGCCTCGGCCTTCCGTGGGCCTTGGGTCGCGTCACCAAGGAGCAAGCAGCCGAGCTCGTCGCCGAACAGTCTGCGCAGGACGCCGGGACTCCACCTCTTCCCCCACCGGGGTGGTATCCCGACCCCGCCAACCCGAGCACGATGCGATGGTGGGACGGCACGGCGTGGGCTCTTTCGCACACTCCCGTGTAGCCGAGCACCTCTTACCCTTCCGACGTCACCTTGCCCAGGAAGGTTTGGAGATTCTGGAAGAAGATGTTGTTCGGATACGCCCCAGCCGGATCGTTGTGCGCGTAGGTGCTCGACTCGTTGATCAATGTGAGGTTCGCATCAGAGATGTCGGACTGCTGGGCCAAATCCTGCGCGTCTTGGAGCACGCCGTCGCCACCGAGGCTGGTACAAAAGGCGTAGATCAACAGGTTGCTGGGCAGGTCTGCCCCCATGGTGGAATCCACGCCGAGGACACTCTGGGCCGGGTTGGCGAGGCCGTCGCCGACGGCTCCGGTGTCGTCGGTCAAGCGCTGCGGGAAGTACCACTCGCTACCGTCGGCGTTCGTCACGCCCTTACCCACGAACATCTCCGCGTAGCGGGTGAGAGGCGTCAGAGCCCCTTTGGAATCCCATCCGCGCACCGTCCCATGCGTATTGAGCCCCTCTCCGACATGGGCCTGAGCGGCCGCCAGGTCAGCCGGCGAGGTGGCCACGTTGACGGCATAACCGAGCTGGCCGCGGTTGGTAACGGGCACCGAGGGGACCAGGTCCGACGGCAGGAGCCCCGACTTCTGGCCCAGCGATTGCGTATTGGGATCAAGCAGGGCGGCGGCTGATCCGGTGGCGATGAACAGCCCGGCATAGGGGGCGGGGATGCCGCCGAACGACAGCCATGGCGTCGCCGTCGACACGTCGAGAGCACTCAACTGGTCGGATGCCGCCGTCGAGCTCTCGGCTGTAGTCGAGCTTCCCCCGTCGATGTAGACCAACCCGGCCAGACCGGCAGCCCCGGGGCTCCCATTGAAGTCCCACGTGGCGTAGGCGGTGACCACCGATCCGCCGAGGGAATGGCCGCCGAGGACCACCTTGCCTCCCAGAGCCGACGCCGCCTCGATGACCTGGTGCAGGTCCCCCACCGCCACGGCCATGCCCCAGTCCTTGGCGAACTCGACGGCGGAGGTGGCTACCGGCTCGTAATGCGGCGTGATGCTGGGATCGGTGATGTACCCGAGGTAGTAGTCGAAGAGCTGACTGGCACTGGCTTGATGCGCCTTGAAGGCGTTCAGCTCGGATTCGTCTTTGAGCAGGTTCTCACGACGTTCGACCGACCACACCTGCCAGCCCTTGTCCTTGGCCACGATCCACTTGGCCAAGGGGACGAAATACGAAGCGGCGGCCGAGGTGCCCGGTTCGAGCACGAGGACGTTCTTGGCACTTTTGGGGCCGACTTTGATGACGCCGACCATGTTGTACTGCGCCGGCGTGCTGGGGTCGTCGTACCCGGGCATCCACGTCACGCTCAGCGACGACCCCGCGGCGCACGCGGCCGCGCTGGTGACGCGTTGGCAGTGGTCGCGCTCAGGCCCACCGCCAGCACCGCCACGCAGCTGATCCCGAGCGCGGCGCGCCAGGCTCGACGACTTTTGTTGCGCAACACGGTCGACACCGCGCTCCCCCTCGCCCTCGATGCCGACGATGGAACCCGCCGACATTCCCCCTTGCGAACGACGCCCTCCACCCTAGGTCAGGGCCGCGGCACGGGGCCGGGGACCGCCCAGCCGCATGGGTCAGCCCGGCACCGTCGTTGTCGCCGTGGCCGGGGCAGTGGTGGTGCTCGACGCGGCCGGCTGCGTGGTGGGCGAGGTCGGCGCCCCGGCCGTGGTGAGGGCGGTGGTCGCGGAGATAGGTGCCGTGGTGGGGTCAGGCATCGAGGTGGGCGGGGCGCTCGAGGTGGTCGACGAGGCCGGTTGGGTAGCGGGCTCGGTGGGCACCGGCGGGGTCGACGGGATGGGCACGGCCTCGAACGGCCCCACCATGAACCCCGACGTTTGATACGCCAGTCGGACCGGCTCGCTCACGATCAACGGGCTAGTGGCGTGCGGGGGCGTGACCTCCAAGGTCGACCCCGAAAAACACTGATCAGGGGCTCCCGTGGGCGCTTCTCCCTCGGCGAGGATCTGGTAGCAGGTGGCCAGATAGGAGAGCTCGAACCACGCCTGGCCACGCGTGGCCAGCACCACAGGAGCCGGAGTCGGTGATGAGCCGGCCGTGGCTCCGGCGGCCGACGAGCCCAGCCCCGCCGCGTTGGTGCTGGTAGCGAGAAGCGGTGTTCCGTCGGAGGCTGTCACCCCCAGCCCCGGATAGCCCGCCAAGGTGCACGAGGCCGGCGCGATATTGGTCAGCACCACCGTCTCGTACTGAGACCCCGCCGTCTCCTGCCAGTTCTCCACCTGCGCGCTCAACCCCGAGCTCGTGCAGCCCGGGGGTCCCGGGGCGGTGGTGGTCGTTGACGAGGTGGGAGTGGTGATGATGGGCGTGGTGGTGGGCGCCGCGCCCACCTTGTCGCCGCCGTAATAGCGATAGAGCGAGACCACCATCCGATCGATCCCGAAGGCGAGGGCCAGCACCACGATCACGCCGCCGGTGATCATGGTGGTCAGCCGGGTGCGGCGCCACAGGCGTCGCCGTCGGACCTTGCGCTGGACCATCTGCTGAAGCTGATGGGGATCCTTCACCGATCAACCTCGGCACACCATGGCCGCCGTCTGCCTACAGTGCACGCCGGAGGCCACTGTTTATGGATACCCCACGCGAGCACGTCGTCGACAACCTTCGGGTGCAGGTGCACACCGATGTGGACGCCATGGCGCGCGCCGCGGCCGACGAGGCCGCCGCGTGCCTGCGCGACGCCGTGGCCAGTCGCGGCGTCGCTCATGCCATGTTCGCCACCGGCAACTCCCAGTTGCGATTCGTCGAGACGCTGGTGGCGTCGACCGCCGAGGTGCCGTGGGCCCAA
The DNA here is from genome assembly GCA_963793645.1 of uncultured Acidimicrobiaceae bacterium. Taxonomy (GTDB): domain Bacteria; phylum Actinomycetota; class Acidimicrobiia; order Acidimicrobiales; family UBA8190; genus CAWCAW01. The sequence continues at coordinate 428,007 of CAWCAW010000007.1, forward strand.
ATGGTCGTCTTCCACATGGACGAGTACGTGGGCACCGGCCCCGACGACCCGGCCGGGTTCCAGCGCTGGATCAGAGAGCGCATCGTGGAGCCGGCCCACCCCCAGGCGGCCTACTACGTCGATGGGCTGGCCGATCCTGAGGGCGAGTGCCGGCGCTATGCCGGGTTGCTCCGGGACTATCCGCTCGACCTGTGCTGTCTGGGCATCGGGGAGAACGGTCACTTGGCATTCAACGACCCCCCCGTGGCCGACTTCGACGACCCCCTCGACGTGAAGGTCGTCGAGCTCGAGGAGTCCTGCCGGCGCCAGCAGGTCAACGAAGGGCACTTTCCCACCATCGAGGCGGTTCCTCGGCGGGCCCTTACGGTGACCATTCCGGCGCTGCTGCGGGCTCGGCGCGTGCTGGCCATCGTCCCCGAAGCCCGCAAGGCGGTGCCCGTGCGCGACGCGCTGGAAGGGCCGGTGACTACGGCGTGTCCCGCTTCGGTGCTTCGCCGCCAGACGAACGTGACCTTGCATCTCGACGGGGAGTCGGCCGGGCTGCTGCGGTTGACCTGACATCGGGACGCCGACGCGGGCGGTCATGGCCACCGCGGCCGGCTGACGATCTACAGCCACCGTTGCAGGAACGGGTATGCCTCTTGGCCATGCCACTGGTGCCCGCCTTCGAAGATGTCATGAACGAGGTGATCATCAGAGGCGCCCAAGGTCTTGTAGAGATGCCGAAGTTTGGACACCTCCTGGGCCGCCACCACAGCCGGGAACAAGTCGTCGTGGCGGCCGTTTTCGATCAACAGAGGCCGCGGGGCAATCAACCCGGCGAGATCCACGTGCTCGAGCACGCCGAGCATGCCGGGCAACACCTGTGACCCACACATGTTCCACGGCATCTTGTGGGCCTCGGCCCAGGACGAGAAATAGCAACTGACCACCGCGGCGGCCACGCGCCGGTCCCAGGCGGCCAGGAACAGCGTGATGGTGCCGCCGTAGGAGAGACCGACCACCCCCATACGACCGCCATCGACAAGGTCATGGGCCTCGAGCACGTCGAGGGCGCGTGCCATGTCCCACAGGTTCTGGGTCAGTGGGTTCCATCCCGCCATCACGGCGTGCACGAGGTTGGTGTCGCACCCGTAGTGGTCCGGTGGGTTCCAATCGGCTCGTTGGCCGAAGCACCGCAGGTCCGGCGCCAGCACCACGAAGCCGCGCTGGGCCAGTTGCCGGGCGTAGTCGCCGTTGGGGGCCTCGGTGGGCTCGAGACCTACCACCGTCGCTTTGCCCGGTCCATGTCCGTGCACGGCCAGGACAGCGGGCCCCGGATCACGGCGATCATCGGGAATGAGGAGATAGGCGGGCACCGACATCGTCGTCTCGGTGTCGAAGACGATGCTGAGGCGGCGGAACCCGTCGCACTGCACCTCGTCGAGCACTTCGGTGTTGAGCGGGACCCGCTCGGGCACGCGACCGAGCAGGCTCTGGAGCCGATCGGCGACGTGCCCACGCCAGGCGTTGACCGCATCGACGTCGTCGAGGTCCTCAGCGGTGATGGGCTCGGCTTGGCGAAGCTCTGCGAGCTGCACCATCCATGCGTACCAAGGCGAGAAGTTGCGTACCCGTTTGTCGGTATCAGCCGGTAGCAAGGGGCTCCCAACTCTGGATGATGTGCCAGCACGTCCCTTGCGGTTTGCCGGTGTAGGTGGGGACGCACAAGGGCGATGGTGGCTCGTTGTTGTGCAAGGACACCACTTGATACTGCGTGGGCCCGGCGAACTTGTTCGGCCCGTAGGACAAGATCGGGGAGTACGTCCCGGCAAAGTCGGTGATGCGGGACATGCCCTCGACGAAGCTGCGCCGGTTGAGATCGCGCCCGGCGTTGGTGACCGCCGTGGCGAACAGCTTGATGGACTGGCACCAGCCGGAAATGGGGCCCTGCTCCTCGATATACGGAGACACGTTCGACACCGGCTTGTTCTTCACCTTCCATTCGTTGTAGCAGGCCTGCACGCCGGGGTCATAGCCACCGGCCGACACCACCGAAGAGGGAGCGTCGGTGCCCCCGAGAGTCTCGGCGGTGATGCCCTGTTGGTTGTCGAGGCCTTGCTCGTAGGGCAGCGGGATGAGTCCCAAGGCCACTTCGATGGACGACTCGTAGTCCGACAGCAGCAACTTGGGGAAGTAGTTCTGCCCGTTCTCCTGGGACAAGAACGGGAAGAAGGCGTTGAAGGGCATAAGCGGGATCACCGAGTCCACGCCGGCTGCCTTGAGACGCTCCACCACGAGAGGCGCCGCGCTCTGGGTGGCGGCGCCGTCGTCGGGGTTCGAGGGCATGGTCTCGATCAAGGGCTTGGGCAACCCGGCCCGGGCCATGTCAGGCAACAGGTAGTCGTTCAGCGCGACCTGGTCACTGGTGCGGTCACCGGCGACGATGGCCACCTTGCGGTCGCCGCCGAGCAGCCCGCTGCTCGCACCCCACTGCACCAAGGTGGCGAGAATGTCGGACTGGTCGGGACCGGTCCACCACAGATACGGCGACCCCTCGTTGGTCCACGTCGACGTCGTCGTCCACTCACCGATGAACGGCGTGTGGCCCTCTTGCGTGATGCACAACTCGTCATCGCCCGTCCATGCCCCCACCCCGTCGATCACGGCGAACACGGCGGGGCTGCCTTCGGTCCACTGCTTGCATAAGGCGCGCATGTTCGCCTCGTTGGTGGGGTCGTAGTTCACGATGATGGGATTGATCTTGCGCCCGTAAATACCGCCCGAGTCGTTGATGGCGTTGACAAAGGTATGGATGGCCGCCTTCTGAGCCCCGTATTCGGCGTCACCTTGGAAGCCGAAGTTCGACGCCAGCGACGCCAGGTTCGACACTGGGAATGCCACGTTGATGGTGGTGGCCGTCACGCCCCGGCTGCTCAGCGACGCCTGGTCGACGCCGACCCCACTGGCGGTGCTCAGCCCGGGCAACGCCGCCAGTGACGAATTGCCTTTGTTGTTGCTCGCCTTGGTACTCCCGGTGCCGGCCACGCCATAGACGACGCCGCCGATCACCGCCAGCACGACCACCAGCACGCCCACTTGCGTCCCGAGCGGCCGCCGGCGCAGACGACGCCACGAACGCTTCAGAGCCGATCCTGCTCCCCCGCTAGCCATGCTGTCCCTCCCGGCGCCACGCCCGGACGACTTCCGGATGACCTTGTCGGGGGCACACGATATGGCGTGGCGGCGTCTCCTGTTGTGGCAGCCCATCTCTTGGGGCACCATGGGAGCTGTGAGCGTGGCGACAAAACTTGAGATCAGGCCGCTGGCGCCCAACGTCGGCGCCGAGATCGTGGGCCTGGATTTGTCGAAGCCGTTGGGCGAGCACGTGGTTGAAGAGGTGCGAGCCGCGCTCGGACGGCATCTGGTGTTGTTCTTCATGGACCAGGACCTGTCCCCCGACCAGCAGGCCACCTTCGCCCGCCAGTTCGGTGAGGTCACCCCCGCCCATCCCGTGATCAAACCCCTCGACGGGAACCCCGAGGTCCTCTCCATCGATGGCCGTATAGACCGGGCGTCGTGGTGGCACACCGACGTAACCTTCTTGAGCACGCCTCCTTTGGGCTCGATCCTCCACATGCGCGAGTTGCCCGCCGTCGGCGGCGACACCGTGTGGGTGAGCCTCCAAGCCGCCTATGACGGGCTGTCGGAGCCGGTGCGCACCATGTGCGACGCGCTGATCGCCTGGCACCACGACCCGTGGTTCGCCGACGAGGTGGCCGCCAACGGGGGTTACGAGTGGGACGGGAAGCACCACGACGTCCTGCGCCCCGCTTCGCACCCGGTGGTTCGCACCCATCCCGACACCGGACGCAACGGCCTGTTCGTGAACCCGCAGTTCACCCGGTTCATCCAAGGGATGTCCCAGTCCGAGAGCGATGCCATCTTGGACATGCTCTACCGCCACTGCCAGAAGCCGGAATTCAGCTGCCGTTTTCGGTGGCAGGTGGGGGCGGTCGCCTTTTGGGACAACCGGGCCACTTGGCATTACGCCCTGGACGACTACGGCGACGCCGTGCGCGTGGCTCATCGGGTCACCCTGCGCGGCCCCAAGCCCTACGGGCCGGCTCGACCGCTGGCCTGAGTCCGTTTTCGCCCCAGACCCCTAGCCGAGGGGACCCGAGACGCGCAGCGCTTCTTCGCTGGCGCCCAAGTACGCGGCCAGGGCCTTCGGGTCACGCTTGACGGCATCGGGTGACCCGGCGGCCACCACTTGCCCGCTCTGCATGACCACCACCGTGGAGCAGAGCTCGAAAACCAGGGGCACGTCGTGCTCGACGAGCAACACCGTGGAGCCGGTGACCTCCTGGAGCCGCCGCAACAGGGGGATGAACGCCTCCGCCTCGCGCTGGGCGATGCCGGCGGTGGGCTCGTCGAGCAACAGCAGCCGGGGCTTGGCCAGAAGGACCGACGCCAAGTCGACGACGCGACGTGTGCCGGTGGAGAGATGTCCGGTCTGGTGATTGCGGAAGCGCTCGAGGCCGAAGGCGGCGATGGCGTTGTCGACATTGCGTCGCTTGGCTCGTTCGGCCTTGCGGGCCCACGGCAACTGGATGGTCGTGGACACGACGTCACTGCTGTGGCGGGCATCCTCGGTCAGAAGCAAGGTGTCCTCGACCGAAAGCTCGGGAAACAGCCGGCACTCCTGAAACGATCGGATCACGCCGAGACTGGCCCGCTCGTCGGGGAGGTAATCGCTGAGGTCCTTGCCGTCGAGGAGGATCACGCCGGACGCCGGGTGGACCAACCCCGACACGGCGTCCAAAAAGGTGGTCTTGCCCGAACCGTTGGCACCGATCAATCCCACGATGGCCCCGGGCTCGACGGTGATGGACACCGCGTCGACGGCCTGCACCCCGCCGAAGGCCACCGACAGGTCGCGAGCCTCCAAGGTGGCTGGGCCCTTGGGCATCTCGTCGTCGTCAAGGTCCATGTCGTCGATGTCGCCACGTTTCACGGTGTCAGCCGACATGGCCACGTCGGGCGGCTTCACGAAGTCGTCGGGATCCAGCGAGTGGGTCACGGCACCGCCTCGGCCAATGGCTCGTCCGCCCCGCCCTTGCCGCCGCCGGCGCCGCCGGGGCCGCCGGCGGGCACTGCGGACGCCGGAGGCGGACGAAGACCGACGCCGTTTCGCCGGTTGGCCGCCGATTGCAACGTCGCCGCGATGGCGTCACCCAACCGGTGCATCAGCTCAGCCATGCCACCGGGGAGGTACAAGATGAAGGCCAGGAGGCCCACCCCACTGGTAAGGAACTCCGTGGTGGTGGTGGTGCCGAAGATGGCGGGCAACCCGACCAGGTAGAGCGCGCCGAGCAAGGCGCCACTGATCGAGTCGATCCCTCCGATGACGACCATGGAGATGACCAGGATGGACACGGTGGGGTCGAAGGTGCTGGTGCTGAAGCGCTCCAGCCAAAAGGCCAGGCACACGCCGGCATAGCCGGCGATGAAGCCCGACAGCGCGAAAGCCAGCAACTTGGTCCGCACGACACGGATGCCCGTGGCGGCGGCGGCGATCTCGTTGTCGCGCACCGCGATGAGCCGGCGGCCGATACCGCGATCGCGCCATGTCCGCACCATGAGCACCGACAGCACCAACACGCCGAGGGAGAACCAGGCAAAGCGTTGCTCGGAGAACAAGCTGATCCCGAAAAGCGACGGGCGGGCGATCAAGGTGGATTGCGGGTTGGGCAGGCCGGTGCACACCACCTTGTGCAAGAAGGGCACCGTCCAGCACGGGGTGGCCAGCACCGAAGTCTCCATGAACAACCCGAATCCGAGCGTGCTCACGGCCAGGTACAGACCTCGGATACGCAGGGCAGTAAGCCCGACCAGCACGGACACGATGGCGGTGATCACACCGGCCAGGGGCAGCAACAAGATCAACGGCACGCTCGTGCCCACGTGCGCAGCCAGGTCCGCCCCCACCGCCACCAATCCGAACTGGCCCAGGGACACCTGCCCCGACCACCCGGTGAGCACGGTGAGCGACAGGGCGACAACGCCATAGATGCAGATCTGCGACATCAAAAACGAATGCCCGACGCCGATGAACGTGGGGAGTAGGGCGGCCAGCACGAAGATCCCCACCACCGACGTGGTACCCACCTTTTTGCGCAGGCCGTGCGACAAGCGGCGAAACGACGAGGTACCCATGGCCCACGACGATCGCTCGAAGGTCCTGGATCCCTTTTGCAGGGAGGCCGCCCGCACGAGCAGCGCCCCCAGTAACAAGAGGAACAAGATGAGCTCGATGGTGGCCGAGCCCGACGTCGGGTTGGTGATATTCCATTCCAGGGCTTCTTGCACCACGCCGATGCCGATGCCCGCGATAAAGGCCGCCGGCAGGCTGAACATGGCGCCGAGAATGGCGGCCAGCAAAGCCAGCAGCAGCAGTCCCGGGCTGAGCACATCGGTGAGCGCGCTGGTCTGGCCCGGGGAGGCCAACACGGCGGTGACAGCCGACAAGATGCCGGCGATGGTCCATGCCACCGTCGAGGTCCGCCGCACCCACACCCCCGACAGCCGGGCCGACTCGGCGTTTTCGGCGGTGGCCCGCATGGCCAGTCCCCACGGCGACAGGCGGATGAAGATGGCCAGGGCGGCCACCACGATGGGAGCGACGATCAGCGTCAGCACGTCACCGGGTGAGAACAGGAACGTGCCGATGGAAAAAGTCCAGTGGATGGGGATGGGAAACGAGCGGTAGAGCTGCTTGGGGCGAACGAAAGGCAGCACGGTGAAGAGGTACAGCACCTGCGAGAGCCCGATGGTGGCCACCATGAGAATCACCCGGGGACGGCCGAAGAGCCGGCGCAACAACAGCTCGGACAGCGCACCGGCGGCGGCGGCCAGCGCCACGGCCAGGGTCAACGCGAACCAGTAGTTGAGCCCGAAGTCGTAATAGCACTTGACGAGAAAGACGGCTGCCACCACGCCCAGTTGTCCCTGGGCGAAGTTCAACAGCCGGCTGGTGCGGTAGATGAGGACGAGCCCCACCGCCAGCATCCCGTAGTTGAGACCCAAGATGGCCCCCTCGAGGAGGACCGCGGGGGGAAGCGACACCGTTCAGCTTTCGCCGGCCACCGGGCCGCCCAGGAACACCGGGCGCAGCAAATCAGGGCGCTCGAGGAGATCGGCGGTGGGGCCGTCAAAACGAATCTCGCCGCGCTCGAGGAAGAAGGCGCGCTGGGCCAGGCTCATGGCGCGGTTCACGCTTTGTTCGACCAGGATCACTGTCGAGCCCGCCGCATTCACCCGGCGCACGATCTCGAGCAGGCGCTCTACGGTCATGGGGGCGAGCCCCAAGGCGAGCTCGTCGATCATCAACAGGCGCGGCTTGGTCATCATCACGCGGGCCAGGGCCAGCATCTGTTGCTCACCGCCCGACAGCGTCCCGGCGGGCTGCTCGAGGCGCGCCTCGAGCTCGGGGAACATCCCGATGGCGTCGTCCATGGCCGTCTTGGCCCGGGCGTCGTCGCGACGCATCGAGTGATGGCCCACCTTGAGGTTGTCGCGCACGGTGAGACCGGGAAACGTCATCTTGCCGCCCACCAGCAGCGCCGCGCTCTGGTTGATGATCTGCTCGGACTCGAGGTAGGTGCAGCTGACGCCGAAGATGCGGATGACACCGCGATGCGGATGATCCAGGCCGGCCACGGCACGCAGCAGGGTGCTCTTGCCCGCCCCGTTGGTGCCGAGCAGCGCCACGATCTCGCCGTCGGCGACCTCCATGTTGATGTCGAAGAGCACCTGTTGGGTTCCGTAGAAGAAGTCGAGGTTGTGGACCTGCAAGGCGGGAAGATCACCGCCGGCCTGACGGCGCTTGCCTTCGGCGTAACGCTCGAGCACGTCTTCGATCACGAGGGTGATGTCACGCCGGACGTAGCGCGAGCCCACGATCAGCAGAGCTCCGCCCAAAAGGCACACCGGCCCGATGGTGGTCAGGGCCGTGGTCACGTTGGTGGCGTCGCTGACGGCGCCCAGAATGATGCCGCCGGCAAACCCGCCGAAGATGGCCGAGTAGACGCCGAACATGGCGAAGCAGATGGTGCGCATCTCGGGGGGAGCGGTGGCGGCCAGGGTCTGGAAGATGGCCACCGCGATGGGGGCCACCGCCGCGTTGGCCAGCAACTGCAAGGTGACCACCAACCACAACTTGGGCATGTACAGCGAGATGGTGAACAGCGAGCCGTAGACAGCGATGCTGACCCCGGCCAGCACCAACGGTGCTTGGGGGGCGCGACGGAACAGTCGGTCGCCCACCGTGTAGGCCAAGGGCAGCCCAAGGAAGGCGGCCAGTCCGATGATGGAGTAGACGTCGCTGCGACTGGCGGTGCCCAGGTGCCACACCCGGACGAAGTACAGGTTCCCGAACAGCGACGAGCTGATGGCCACGAAGCCGAGGACGGCCACCGCCACGAGCTCGTAGTACAGCGACCGGATACGCAGCAGTCGGGTGACGGCCGAGCCGAGCAGGACGCGCGGCGCCTGCTCTTGCTGGGCGTGGGCGTCCATGCCGGCCGCCTTGAGGATGTGACTCGATTCGTTGGTGCCCTTGTCGGGCTCCTTCAACGTGAAGAGGCGGAGGCTGACGGGGATACCGGCGAAGCCGACCACCAAGCCCCACCGCCAGTCGCCGGTATACGACACGATGTGTCCGAAGAGGAGGATGCCGATGGTCTGAGCGATGGGGTCGGACAGGTAGTGCCAGCTGAAGACCCGACTTCGTGCTTCGGTCGGATAGGCGTCCGAGAGATACGAGTTGTGCACGGTGAGGTTCACGGCACTTCCCACCGAGGCAATGAGATACAAGAAGGTGAACCACCACACGTTGGGTGCCAGCGCCATGAACGGCCCTACCACCGAGAAGACGAGGAGGCTCACGGCGGCGACCTTCTTGCGGCTGCCGCGGTCGGCCCACAGCGATAAGGGCACGGCCCAGAAGAGCTGCGATACCGACACCACAAAGGCGAGTGCCCCCAGGCCGGCGTCGTGCAGGCGGAAGGAGTGTTCGAGGTTGTTTCCAATCAGGTTGATGCCCTGGCCGAAGGTGGAGGGGACGATGGCCGCCACCGTGAGCAGGACGAGGGGCTTGTAACCCGCCTTCTGCAGGATGGCGCGTAGCGGTGGGGGCTTTCCCTCGCCGGTCCCGGGCATGAGGGCAATGTCGGCGACGGCGTCCTGGTCGCGGCTCTTCGACAGGGCTTCTTTGAGCAGCTCGTCAGGTACGGCAAAGGCGAAGAGCGCCTGCTCGTCCCCGACGATCGCCCCCTCCCCCACGGTGGTATCGCTCATCGCCGGGTCACCCTAATGCTGACGCCGGTGTCATATCGACCCCTAAAGACGCTAGAGGCCCGCTTGGGGTGAAACCACGGTCATGGGTCCGTACGGCAAGACGCACAACCGGGCGCGCCGCCCCGGCCGCCTCAGCGCTTCGGCCACCGCATCGGTGACGTCGGCCACGGGCCGAAGGTGCGCGGCGGCGATGTCTTCGGAACCCAGCCCGTCGGCATGCAGCCAGATCTCGGCGCGACGCAGCACCCGGCCGAGCACCTGGACCTGCCACCGATCGAGCGCGGACGGCCCGCCGGCGTCGGCTAGCGCGGCGGTGTCCGCGGCGCCCCGCAGGAGCCCGGCGAAGGCACCCTCCGGCATCCCGTCGCGGCAGGCGGCGGCCATCACGATGACGCCGCCATCGGCCACGACGCGCTCGGCGGCGGCCATTCCTTTGACGGCTTGATAGAGGTTCCGATCGAGCGGGTAGCCGGCGTTGGTGGAGAGCACCACGTCGAAGCGCTTCTCGACACACTGGACGGCGGTGCGCGTCACGAACTCGCAGGCGGCGTCATGGCCGTGCGGAAGAGGCGCCGCGAAGACGGCGGTGAGCCGGCGGGCGTTGTTGATGGCGACGTCGAGCGACAGTGTGGGCGGGGCCAAGGCGGTGGCGGCCCGGACGAAGTCATGTACCGGGTTCCCCTCGGTGACGAGCCAGGTGGCCCGCAGGTCAGCAATGCGCGCCGGGCTGTGGGCTTCGAGGATCGTCTCGGTGGCGGCCAACCCCGGGCACACCGCCTTCGGACCGCCGCTGAAGCCGGCGAAGAAGTGCGGCTCCACGAACCCGGTCACGATGCGCACGTCGGCGTCGACATAGTGCCGGTCGAGCCGCACGGCCACGCCGTCGACCTGCCCCACCTCCACGTGCTCACCGTCATCGGCCCGGTGGTCATGCACGGCGTAACGACGGACCAACTCGGGACCAATGAGCTCCGCCATCTCCGTCGGGGTGGCCTGGCGATGGGTCCCGGTGGCGCACAGCAGCTCGACGCGATCGGGCGTGGCACCCAGGCGCTCGAGCTCGGCCAACAGTGGCGGCAGCACGGTGCGGTTGGGCATCGGTCGGGTCAGATCGGGAAACACCACGACCACCTGGCCCCGGCGAGGGGCGCGGCCGACCACAGCCCCCAGGGCGCCGGCGAGAACGCCCCGCGCCGGCTGGCCGCGCAAAGCGTCGGTGACCGCCGCCTGTTCGTCGGCCAGGGCGACGAGGTCGGTGGGCGCCACCACCACGGCGTCATCGGGAACTCGGGCCACGAGCCCGTGCTGTCCGTAGGCGAGGGTGACGTCCTTCATGGCAGTCAGGCCAGGCCCATGGCGGTGGCCGCGGCGGCGTCGGCGATGAGCCGCAGCTCGCCGTAGCGGCGAACGAGATCGGGGTCCGCGGCCTTGTCGATCACCACCGGATCGAAACGGTCCAGTTCGAGCCCGATGTCGAGCGCGGCCGAGGCGACGAGGGCGGCGCCGGCCATGGCGGCCTCTCCCGATCGGCGCTGGCGGGCGCCGAGCCCGGTCACCCCGGTGAGCACCTCGAGCCACGGCGTGGCGCTGCCCACCGGCCCGGCTCCGGTGGCGATCGACAACGCCACCGCCTTGGCGGCCGCATGCGGCTCCCCGGGTGCCCCGCCCGCCGCCCGCCGCAGCGTTTGCGCGGAAACGTCGCCGGTCATGGCCTCGAGGCATCGAGCTACGTCAAAGGCCACCGCCTCCATGGCGGCACGGGCCAGATCGCCCCGGTTGTGCTCGAACCCGAGCCCACCAAATCCGGCCGTGGCGTCGTCACACCACCACGGGGCCCGGGCCCCGCCCATCCAGGGCTGGGCCACAACCCCACGCGCCCCCGCCGGGCTCGCCACGGCCGCCGCCATGAGCTCGTCGACCCCGACGCCCATGAGATCGGCCATCCAGGCGAGCAGCGAGCCCGCCGCCGACAACCCACCCTCGAGCAACCACCCCCCGAGCGCTCCCCTCGTCACCACCACGGCGGCGGGGGCGGGAATCGGAAAGTCCGCCACCGGCATTGACACGTTGGCGGTGGTGCCCCACGCCACCATGGGGGCCGACGCACTCGCCGCCGTACCGAGCACCTCGCAGGCGCGGTCGCCGGCCCCGATGATCACCGGCACGCCGGCGCGCAGACCGAGAGCGGCGGCCGCCTCGGAGCGCAACTCCCCCACCACGGTGTCAGAGGAGACCACCTCGGGCAGCTTGCCCGCCACCGTTTTCACCAGCTCGGGGACCTCTCGACCGTCGGTGTCATAAAGGCCGGTGGCCGAAGCCAGAGTCACGTCGGTGTGCACCACGCCGGTGATCTCCCATACCAAAAGGTCCCGGGGGGAGACGATCCAAGCGGCGCGCTCGAGGCGCTCGGGCTCGTGACGCGCCAACCACGACATTTTGGCGGCCACCGATGCACCGTCGAGCACGATGCCCGTGGATTGCCGAACGGCTTCACCACCCCCGCACGCGAGCGCCAGGGCATCGGCTTCTGCGCTGGCGCGGCGATCGGACCACACCAGAGCCGCTCCGAGAGCAGCACCGGTCTCCGTGACGGGGACGAAGGTCTGGCGCGCGGCGGCGAAGACGACAGCGTCAACGGCCGAGGCCGAGGCCCCGGCCCCGGCCCCCGCCCCCGCTCCCGCTCCCGCTCCCGCACCGGCCACCGCGGCCGCAACGGCGTCAACCAATGCCGGCCACCACGTCGACGGATTCTGCTCGGCTCGGCCCGGGCCGTCGTGCACCGTCGTCAACGACGCCCGGCCGATGGCGCGCAGGCCGTCCTCGTCCCACAAGGCGGCCTTGGTGGTCGACGTGCCCAGGTCGATTGTCAGGATCACCGGCCGTGAACGACGTCGGCCACCAGGCGCGCCATGTCGCTCGGATCGGGGTCCTGGTACAGCACGCGTCCGAGCGCCAAACCGGCGGCGCCCCCGGCCATGACGTCGGTCACTTCGTCGAGCACGTTGCCGCGCACCGAGGCACCGTGGGCCGCGCCATCCACAGCGCCATCCACAGCACCACCCACCGCGCCACCCACAGCAGCACCAGGCCGCGGCCCACCGAGAAAGAGCACCGGAACTCCCACCGATCCCACCACCCTGGCCACCGCCTCACGCCGGGCCGAGCCCGCGGCACCCTCAGGCACGGGCACCTTGAGCAGCGGCGCCCCCATGTCGTGCGCGATCACCGCCGCCATGATCACCGACTCGACGTCCTTGGCCATGTGCCCGTCGCGCCACGGCACCGATTCGATCAGCGCCTCGAGTCCGGCTGCCTTCGACTCCTCGAGAACCCGGCCCAGCAGCTCCAAGGCACCGGCGGTGTGGTCGTTGGTCATGTCGATACGGGTCATGTGCTTGATTCCCGTCCAACCCTCGGACGCGGCCCGCCCCACGCTCGCCACCAGACGGTCATCGAGTTCGAAAGACGACCCCGCCAGCCCGGTGCGGTTGATCGACAGGTACGTGCGGTGATGCTTGGAAACCGACCGGTTCTCGGCCAGGTCCGCCAGAGGTTGAGCGGTGGCCAGAATGCCGTCGCAATGCTCCATGGCGCCACGCAAGGCGGCGACGTAGTCGGCGTAGCGCTCGATGGTGAGGACACCCCGAGCGCGGTGGTCGGCGGCCAGGATCAGCACCGGCCCCTTGAGGGGGGCCGAGGCACCCGGCGCGCTCACCCCAGCCCGGCCAAGTCGAGGATCACCTTGGCCAGCGCCGAAAAGTCCTCTCGCCCGTACCCTGCGCTCGACGCCGCGGTGAGCACCTGGCGCGCCGTCGCCGTCGACGTGAGCGGCACGCCCGCCTTGGCCCCGTAAGCGAGGGCCAGGTCGAGGTCCTTGGCCATGAGGTCGGTCATGAAGCCCGGCTTCCAGTCATTGGACGCCGGGCTGTCGGGCACGACGCCGGCCACGGGGAGCCGGGTGCGCACCGCCACACAGTCGCCGGTCGAGTGGGTGAGCACCTCGTAGAGCTTGGCCATGTCCACCCCTGAAGCCACGGCCATGGCGGTGGCTTCAGCCGTGGCCACCATCTGCGCCGCGTAGATGAGGTTGTTGCAGAGTTTGACGACCTGGCCCATGCCGGGTCCGCCCACGGGCACGATGAGCCCGGCCATGGGCTCCAGGGCGAGGCGGGCGTCGGCCAAGGAGCCGGCGTCCCCGCCCACCATGAGCGTGAGCGTGCCGGCGCGAGCTCCGGCTGTCCCCCCCGACACTGGCGCGTCGAGATAGCGCGCCCCGGTGGCGGCCACCACCTCGTGTTGGGCTCGCTCCACGGCGGGGTCGATGGTCGAGCAGTCGACGACGATCTTCCCGGGCCCCAGTGCGTCGAGCATGGCCTGCACCACGACGACCACGTCCGGAGAGTTGGGGACGCACATGATGATGACCTCGCCGGCCGTGACGACGTCGGCGATGGTGCCACCGTCGATGGCGCCGAAGGACACCGCCTCGTCGATGGGGCCGCGACTTCGCGACGTCACAGTGACGTGGTGACCGGCGTCGACCAGGTTGCGCGTCATGGGCAGGCCCATGGCGCCGAGCCCGACGAATCCGATGTTCATGTCCGGTGCCCTGCTGTCACGAGGCGAACTGGGGCAGCCACTGCGCCGTCTGCTCCATGAGCTCGGCCACCATGGCGTCGGTGTCGTGCATGTCGCCGCGCCCGGCCAACGGGTCAAGGGCGAAGGCGGCCCGAGCCAGCTCCCTGTCCCCGCTGACGGCAGCACTGACGGTCAGCTCTTGGACAGCCGAATGGCGACGCAGCAGCTCCGCCAGGGGCGCGGGCAGGCGCGCCTGGTCGCGGCCGCGCATGCCGTCGCCGTCGACGACGCAGATGGACTCCACCACGGCATCGAGGGGGAGGTCGGGGCACTGCCCGGTATTGGGAATGTTGATCGGCACCTCCCGATGGGTGCCGGTGAGAAGCGAGTCGATGACGGGGGCCACCAGCTCGCCCGAGTCCCACGTCTGCATCTTGGTGGCACCCGACAGCACGGCGTCGACATCTTCGATGTACTCGATCTGGTGCCCGTTGCGGCGCTCGATGGACGTGAGCTCGATCCCCCACCCGGCGCCGAACCCGGACTCCTCGGTCAGTACCGACGGCAGGAACTCGGCCACGTGGCGGTCACCCGCCGCCACCAGGGCGCCGTAGCGGTCGAAGAGCGTGAGCTTGAGGTAATGGCGCAGCAGGAAGTCGAGCACCGAGAACGGCTCGGGCTCCGGCCGGCTGGGGTCGGGGCCGAGAGCCCCGATGCCGCCCGCCTCGGCGATCATCGAAGCCACCAGCTCCAGGCCGTCCACACCGTCGACATCGAGCGCGGTCACCACCGGAAAGTGGTTGACCCCCGACACCGTCGGTCGCACGGCCTCGTGCGGTTTGCCCGCCGCGATGGCCAGGTCCATGCAGAAGTGGCCCACCTCGTGGCACAGGCCCACGGTCTTGATGCTCGTCTCCCGGCACACCGACCGCGTCAAGGACGTCATGGGGTTGGTGATGTTGAGCATCCAGGCGTCGGGGCAGCACTCCTCCATGTCGTGCCCGATGCCCACCAGCACCGGGATGTTGCGCAGGGCGCGGTTGACCCCACCCGGACCGACGCTGTCACCCACGGACTGGAAGATGCCGTGGCGAGCGGGGACGTCGAGGTCTATGGCCATGGAGTCGAACCCGCCCGTGGAGATGGTCACCACCACGAAGTCCGCACCCGTCAGGGCGGCGCGCTGGTCCGTGGTGGTGGTGACCGTCGCCTTGGTGCCCATGACCTCATTGGCCATGCGGGCATAGGCGCCCAACTTCTCGAGGGGAGCCGGGTCGATGTCCTCGAGGACCAGGTGCATGTCCGCCAGCGCCGGCACTCGAAGCAAGTCGGTGACGAGCTTCGGGCCCCACTGGTAGCTGCCTCCGCCGATGATGGTGACCTGCATAGACCTCGACTCCCCGCGTCCTGGCCCGTCGTTGACTGCCTGCGGCAGCAGGCAGCGACGATGGTGGCCTCGTTCGCGTGCCACAGTACCGGGGACCAGAGGCAAAGCGAAGGGGGCAGGCGTGGACATGGAATACCGTCGATTGGGGAAGACCGGTCTCAAGGTGAGCGTGCTCTCCCTGGGGTCGTGGGTCACCTTCGGCCCACAAGTGGACACCGGCTTGGCCGCCCAGTGCATGGCGGCGGCCCGCGACGCCGGCGTGAACTTCTTCGACAACGCCGAGGCGTACTCGGGGGGCGAGTCCGAACGCATCATGGGCGAGGCGCTCACCGAGCTGGGCTGGCCCCGCTGGAGCTACGTGGTGTCCACCAAGCTGTTCTGGGGCATCCACGACGCCATCAACATGAAGGACACGCTGAACCGCAAGTACCTGATGCAGGCCATCGACGGGTCGCTGGAGCGCTTCGGGCTCGACTATGTGGACCTCGTCTTCTGCCACCGTCCCGATCCCGAGACACCGATCGAAGAGACCGTGTGGGCCATGTCCGACATGATCAGCGACGGCAAGGCCCTGTACTGGGGGACCTCGGAGTGGTCGGCCGAGGAGATCCGCACGGCCTGGGACATCGCCGACAAGCATCACCTGCACAAGCCCGCCTTCGAGCAGCCCCAGTACAACTTGTTCTGGCGACATCGCGTCGAAAAGGAATACGCCTCGCTCTACGAGGACATCGGACTGGGCCTCACCATCTACAGCCCCCTGGCATCGGGGTTGCTGTCGGGCAAGTACGCCAGCGGTATCCCCGCCGGCAGCCGGGCGTCGTTGGAGGGCTATGAGTGGTTGCGCGACGTGCTCGTCGACCCCAGGGTCAACGGCATCGTCGTCGAGCTCGGCAAGGTGGCCGAGGACCTGGGCTGCACCACCGCCCAGCTGGCCATCGCCTGGTGCGCGCTCAACCCGCACGTGTCGACGGTCATGACCGGGGCGACGAGCGTCCGTCAGGTCGAGGAGAACATGGCGGCCCTGGACGTGCGCGACCGCCTCGACGGCGACGTGCTGGCGCGCATCAACGCCATCACCGCCGCCTACTGAGCACGGACACGCCGCACCGGTACGATCTCGTGACTGTGGAAACGGGCAAGCCGATGTTCATCGTCACCCAGGTGGCCCCCTACCAACACGGTCCGGCGGGCGTCCACGGCGTGCTCCCCCAGGCGGCCACCGCCTTGGGGGAACTGGCCGGGCTGGCCGGGCTGGCGCCGGTGGCCGTGCGCGACGTGGCGGAGATCGATGCCGCCGAGCTCGCCGACGGGGGCGTGCTGGCGCTGTTCACCATCGGCGAAACCCCGTGGTCGGCGTCGCAACGATCGGCCATCACCGACGGTGTGCGATCAGGGCGCCTCGGCCTCCTCGGCGTGCATGCCGCCACCGATGCCTGTGCCGGCTGGGATGACTACGGAACCCTGCTCGGTGCCCGCTTCGACGGCCACCCCTGGACCCAGACCTTCAGCGTGGACGTCACCTCGACGTCGCATCCCGCCACCGCGCACCTCGGCGACACGTGGGCATGTCACGACGAGGTTTACTTGTTTCGCGCTCTGCGCCCCGACGCCGAGGTGCTGCTGCGGGTGGCCGACGGCGAGCTCGACATGGACGCCCCCGGGGCCCGGGTCCCTTCGTTCGGTCTGCCCCTGTGCTGGTGCTTCACCGAGGGTGCCGGGCGCGTCTTCTACAGCGCGCTGGGCCACTTCCCGGGAGCGTGGGAAAACCCGACCTACCTCCGCCACCTCTCGGGGGGCCTGTCGTGGGTGCTCGACGAGGGTTGACCGTCAGCCTGGCGCCGGTGCCTACACCACGGCGTTGGCTCGAGCCACGCCGCCGAACCACAAGGCACTCGCCTTCGGACGGCGTGCAAAGGTGACGCGATCGACGGTGCACAACCCGAACTTGGGCCGGTAGCCGGAGTCCCACTCGAAGTTGTCGAGCAGGCTCCATGCGAAGTACCCCCGGACGTCAACCCCGTCGTCCAGACAGCGCCGCACCCCGGCCAAGGCCTCGGTCATGTACGCGATGCGCAGCGAGTCGTCCTCGGTGGCGATGCCGTTCTCGGTGACGAGAACGGGAATGCCGGTAAAGGCAGCGGCACGGCGCACGGTGTACTCGGCCACCTGCGGCCAGTACTCGTACCCCATCAACGTCTGCGCCACAGTGGGGTCGTCGCCCGCCTGACCCTCGGGCCCGAAGTGCAGCCGCGTGTAGCACTGCACGCCCATGTAGTCGTCACCTTCGGTGGCCCGCAGAAAGGTGTTCTCGAGAATCTCCTCGGCGGCGTCGCGCACACCTTCCCCGCCCTCGTCGGCCACCAGCTCCGCCATCGACAGGGTCAGCCCCACCGGAAATGTCCCCGGTCCCGAGCGCAGGGCATCGACGGCCAAACGATGCGACCGCACCATGGCTTCGTTGACGGCGAGATGACGTACGAGGTCGTCCTTGACGCCCGGAGGGTACGTGCCGATGGTGTACCCCATCACGCCGATGACGTTGGGCTCGTTGATGGTGCAGGCCCGCCCGATGACATCGCCGAGATGGGCGGTGGTGCGTGCCACGAAACGGGCGAAGCACTCCGGCGCGTCGGGTGACTCGAAGCCACCACGAACCGACAGCCACAGCGGGATGGTGAAGTGATGGAAGGTGACCACGGGCTCGATACCAAGCTCGTGACATGCCATGCAGATGCGCCGGTAGTGCTCCAAGGCGGCCAGCGAGAACTCTCCCTCAGCCGGCTCGATGCGGCTCCACTCGAGAGAGAACCGATACGCCTGGAGTCCCATGCCGGCCACCAAGGCGAGGTCTTGGTCCCAGCGGTTGAAGGAGTCACACGCATCACCACTGGGCTCGACACACCCCGAGTCCGGGTTGTGCTCCCACGCCCACCAGTCGTTGTTGACGTTGCCCCCTTCGATCTGATGGGCCGACGTCGCTGTCCCCCAGCAAAAACCGTCGGGAAACCGCATCGCGTCAGGTGTCGCCTCCGTCATGGCCGCCACGGTAGTCGCCACACCGGCACACACATCGGGCCAACGCATCGGGCCAAACGCATCAGTCGCATCAGGCCGGAGGGTTACTCTTTTCGGGCCGACTCCTCGGGGCGGGGCGAGGTCGGTACCATCGACAGGCGGAGCCATGGACCAACGACTGACGTCCGGCGCACGGACAGCGCGATTAGGCCACGGTCCGCGCCCGGGGCTGGCCCTCGTCTTCGTGGTGCTCATGATCCTGGTGGCCATGGCGCTCGGCTGGGACAACGTGGCGTCAAAAAGACACAACACCGCGGCGTCATCGAATGCGCATGCGCCCACCAAACAGTCCCCTGCTTTTGCGTCGTCGGGTAGCCAGAGCCGGGGCACGCCCATCGACGCCCGTGCCTTCGCGTCCGGCGCGTGCATGGCCTTTGCACCGACAATCGGCGATCGGGGCAAGACGGTGTTCCTCGACGCCGGC
Source organism: uncultured Acidimicrobiaceae bacterium (assembly GCA_963793645.1). Lineage (GTDB taxonomy): Bacteria > Actinomycetota > Acidimicrobiia > Acidimicrobiales > UBA8190 > CAWCAW01. The sequence goes on from CAWCAW010000007.1 coordinate 446,813, forward strand.
CACGGCGGGATCGACCCCGGGGGCGTAGGCAGCACCGATAGCGGTGAGACCGTCTACGAAGCCAGGGAGACCCTGGCGGTGGAGTTCGACGCCATGACGTTGTTGCGCGCCAACGGCTATCGCGTCGTCGTGTCGCGCACGGAGAACTCCACCGTGTTGAAGCTGGAACCGGGGGACGAGTCCAACGGGGCGCTCACGCTGCAGGGTGCGCATGATGACGTGGCCGCCCGTGACACCTGCGCCAATGATGCCAAGGCAAACGTGTTGGTGGGCATCTACTTCGACGCCGGCACTGCGCAGAACGCCGGAAGCCTGACGGCTTATGACGCCGATCGTTCCTTCTCGAGCCAGAACCTCTCCTTCGCCAACCTGCTCCAAAACGACGTCCTGCACGACATGAACGCGCAAGGCTGGGCCATACCCAACGACGGCGTGCTGCCCGACAACCAACTGGGCTCCTACGTCGGCGACCCCTCGTCAGGCGGGATTGCCGGCGCCGCGGCCAGCTACCACCACCTGTTGTTGATCGGTCCGGCCGCGTCGGGCTTCTTCACGACGCCGAGCACCATGCCCGGTGCCATCATCGAGCCGCTGTATCTCACCGACCCCTTCGAGGGATCGATCGCCAACAGCTCGTCGGGTCAGACGGTCATGGCACAGGGCATCGCATCTGCCGTCGAGCAATTCCTGTCGCCTCCGGCATCGAGCTCCACCACTACTACCGGCGGCTGAACGCACGCCGCAGCCTGAGCCCATCCCAGCAAGCCGCAGCCACGCCACGGCGACTAGAGTGCCGCATCAGGCAACGTTTGCCTGGTTCGGGCTCATTCGGCACAGCCGGTATCCCCGATTACCGGATGCAGGAATGTCGGCCCTCGATGCGGCGAGACCCGCCCGGTACCGGCACTTCTCGCCCGCTCCAGATCGATACACGTCACGCCCGGTATCAACAATTCTCGGTGGCATCGACTTCTGTTCGCCGTGCCCCGAACGGCACATGGGGGATACCATAAATGCCGTGGATGTCCCAGAGCTATTGGTCGCGGACGCTGGCGAATGGCGAAGATGGTTGAGTGCCCATCACGCCGATTCACAAGGTGTCTGGCTAATCCTGGCTAGGAAGGGAACGATTGATCCGACAACGCTCTCGTACGACGAGGCGCTTGACGAGGCGATCTGCTTTGGCTGGATTGATGGTCAACTAGGGCGTCGTGATCCCGCCACGTTCCGACGACGTTTCACGCCCCGCAAAGTTCGCAGCCCGTGGTCTCAACGGAACGCCGCCATCGCTGAGAGGCTGGCCACCTCCGGCCGAATGCATCAATCCGGCGAAGACGAGGTGCGGCAGGCGAAGGTGGACGGACGATGGCGGGCCGCCTACGCCGGACAAGCGAGCATCGAGGTTCCCGAAGATCTTGCGACTGCTCTGAGCGCCAATCCACGTGCGAAGGCGACGTTTCAGGTGCTCACAAGTGCGAATCGGTACTCCATTCTCTATAGGATCGGGACCGCAAAGAAACCTGAAACTCGTTCCAGGCGCATCGCCCAGTTTGTCGAGATGTTGGCCCGAGGTGAGGCCGTCCATCCCCAGGCTCCACCATCAACTAAGTAGAAGAGCCACCGTCACCAAGATTGTCCCCCAACGCCGGCAATGGGTCACGTCTGAATGCCACGCCTCGGCGAGACGACGTCAGATCCATAGTCTGAAGCGCCGACCGATAACACCGCCCACAGTGGGTGCAGGCACGTGGTTTCAACCGATCGAGATTGCCGGGTACAGGTCGGCCCCCGCGCCCAGTCCCTTGGGCACCCACCCCAGGCGGGATCACCCGCTACCGGGCGGTCGGAGCCAACCAGGCAAGGGTTACCGGTCAAGGCACTAGTCGTCGCAGTGTTCGATGCAGAATTCGTTGCCCTCGGGGTCGGCCAGCACCACCCAGCCGGTGGTGTCCTGGCGACGATCGTCGATCATCTGCGCACCGAGGCGCCGCGCCCGCTGGACCTCCTCTTGCGTGAGCTCCCCGGGGGAGGTTGCAGGTCGAGGTGTACGCGGTTCTTGACGGCCTTGCCCTCGTCAACGCGAATGAACAGGAGCCGGGGGAACCCCGCCGCGCCCGGCCCAGAACATGCCGAGCTGGTAGGGATCCCCTACGCAGTCGAACGTGATGCTGTTGATCGCCAATGACACGCGACCCATTGCACTCGGTGCCGACACGAGATGCAACCGCGACGGCGAGGATGTCGAGGCGCCGCCCGGCCCGCCGTCGGTGGAGCTAGGTCTGCGATGGATGCGCCAGATACGAGCTATGCAGCGAGATGGGAATGACCTGCGCCGACTCGGTCTCGGTAGAGGAGTCGGACTCTCCAATGAGCACATCGCGTTGCTTCGGGTTGGTGATGATGTGCAGCTTCGGCAAATGCGTCCGTGGCTTCATGTTTCCCCCTGATCGCTGTCCGGATCGTGCGCCCGGGGGATCAACGTCGAGTCATGTCCTTCTCAACGCTTTGTCAACAGGACCTGGGGGGGCAATCACAAGGGTCCGACTCCGAGATCGCCGAGGCGCCAGGCAGGGTGCGCCTCGGCGGCCCCAGAGTCGTGGGGGAGAGAGATCAGAGTCGAATCAGAGCGGTGGACCCGCCGTGAGCTGGACGGTGGCGGTGTGTGATGTCCCGGCCTCGTCGACCCATCCGACGGTGACAGACGCGCCCGGAGAGAAATGGATCAGGGCGTTGCTGAGGTCTTCGGCCGACGAGATGGTCGAGCCGTTGACCGACTCGATGGTGTCGCCGGCACCGATCCCGGCGTTGTCAGCCGCGCTGCCCGACTCGACGGACTGCACGTAGGCCCCCGCCACCCCCGAACCGCCGCCCGCAGCGCCGAACCCGTTTGAGGAATCCGACCCGTCTTGTACCTCGACGCCCAGCACGGCGCGGGCGCCGATGGAGATCGTTGAGCTCGACTTGCCACTCTTGATCTCGTTGACCAGAGTCAGCGCCTGGTTGATGGTGATGGCGTACCCCTCGTCGGTCTCGGTGTTGCCGAAACCACTTTGCACGGCTGCCGCGGTGTCCATCCCGATCACCTCACCCGAGACGTTCACCATGGGACCGCCCGAGTCTCCGGGCTGGATGTCGGCGTCGGTTTCGAACATCCCGTGCAGCGTCTCGGGCAAGGTGCCCGAATCGCCGGCCGTGATGGTCTGGTCAATGGCGGTGATCCGGCCCGCCACCGCCGACGGAAGGCCGCCGGTGCCGCCGGCGTTGCCGATGGCCACTATGGCCTGGCCGGCTGTAACACCCGAGGAATTGGCCGTCGCGATGGTCTTGAGGCCCGAGGCATTTTGCAACTGGAGCAGGGCCACGTCATCGGTGACGGAATAGCCGATGACGTTGGCGGTGAACCGGCGTTGCGTCCCGACGATCTCCGCTGTGATGGTGGTGGCGTTCTCGATGACGTGGTTGTTGGTGAGCACCAGACCCGAGGACGTCAGCACCATGCCGGTGCCCGCTGCCGCTCCCCCGCCCGCCAGCGTGGTGTCTATGTCGAGGATTCCAGGGTCGACCTTGGCGGCGATGGCCGCCGTGTTCACGTCGACGGGCGCGTCGTTGGCCGAACCCGTGCCCGTGTTTCCTGACCCCGTCCCCGTGTTGCCGGTCCCGGTGTTACCGGATCCGATTCCGGTGTTACCGGTTCCGGTGTTTCCTGATCCCTCCCCGGTGTTGCCCGTCCCCGTCGACGGGGAGTTGCCGAGGCCCTGCAGGTTGCTCGAGTGGTGGTTGACGGCGTACTCGGCACCCGCACCCACCACCCCGGCCGCCGCGATGGCGAGAACGGCGGCGATGGTGGCGAATGTCCGGCTCCCGAGCGCCGGGCGCGTGGCCGCCGCGTAGGGCTGGGGAGGAGCGGAGTACGGGGAGTACGTGGTCCCGAGCGGCGGCGGGGGCACCTGGCCCGATCCCCATCCTCCCCCCGGGATGGCGCCCCCGGGGCTCGAGGGCACCCACGGGGGTGGGGGTGGGGGGAACTGGGGTGGGTCGGCCCCGCTCGGGGCGGGTACCGCCGGGAACTGTGCTGTGGGGGCCGATGGGGGCGGCCATCCACCGAACGTCGCCTCGGTCTGCCCCATCGGCTCGGCGTGCCAGACCGGCTCGGTCGGCTCGGTCCGCCCAGTGGGCTCGGGAGGCGTGGCCGGGGCGGGCTCGCGCTCGGCGGCCCAGTGACCCCAGAGGTCCGCCGGCCCTCCCTCGTTGTTCTCAGCGTCGTTACTCACGGTCCTCGTCGCCTCCGAATCGGTCGACCATCTTCCATCGACACGTCGTTGTGATGCATTTACCTTCGCTGGCCAACCTGTACGGCAGCTTTGAGATTCCTCTGAAGTGGCCATGAGTGAGATGAAGGGTTGGTGATGGCAAACAAAATGACCCTGTTGACCAGGAATAACCGTTCAGCAGGGAAGATGATCGCCCGCCGGGCGCGACCCCTTGCCTTTCGAGCATCGTGGTAGAGATTTGCAACCATGAGTGCTTTGGACCTCTATGGACAGCCGCCGGGAGCCCGACGCGACGGTGCTCGGCCCCGGCTCCGCACCCTGTGGACCGACGTCATCACGTCCGCTTCACTGGCACTGGTCATCTCGGTGCCCACCATGGTGGTCGAAGAGGACTGGCACGGCCATCCCATGATCGATCAGTCGACGCATTTGTGGATCGTGGCGGTGTTCCTCGTGGCGGGGGCCTTTTTGGCGGCCGGCATGGTCACCGCCTACCACCATCCGGCCACGGGCTTCCGCCACGCCACGGCCGGAGCCGGCCTCGCCCTGGGGGTGCTCGTGGTCGCCGCGCTGGGTCGCCGGCTCTTCGTCGCCCACGAGAACGTGCCTAGGGCCGTGCTCGAGCTCTGGTGCGCGGGCGTCGTGGCCTGCCTTGTGCTCACGGCCACAGGAGCACGACTCGGTCGATGGTTGGCCACTTCGGCGCCCTCGGCGCACAGCCGCGCCCGCACGCCGGGGCACTCCTGAGCACGGTCGAGACGCTCGACAAGTGGGGGGCGCGTGCGCATCCGCACCCCGGCGGGACGCTGCTCGATCACCTCGTGCGCACCGAAGCGATGCTGCGTGGCTGGGGTGCGCCCGACGAGGTGGCGTTGGCGGGGTTGTGCCACGCCGCCTATGGGACCGACGGCTACGCGCCGTCACTGTTGGCCCTTCACCGGCGCCACGTCCTCGTCGATCTCATCGGCCCGGCCGCCGAAGCGCTCGTCTACCGCTACGCCAGCTGCGACCGTGGCTACCTCGACGCCCAGTGGGGACCCTCCCCTCGCATCGAACCGTCTGACCAAGTGGTGTTTCGCGACCGCTTCGACGGCACCGTCACCACCATGACGGCGTCGTCGCTCGCCGACTTCTTCGAGCTCACCTTCGCCAACGAGCTCGACATCGCTCGTCACAACCCCGAGTTTGTGGCCCAGCTCGGGCCTGCCCTGGCCGTCGCCTTCTCTCGGTGCCGGTTGCTCGTGTCGAGCGCGGCCTACCAAACCTTCGAGGACGAGCTGGCGGCGGCGATCTACGTGCTCGTAGGTGCGGGCGCCCCGGCCGGCACGGTGGTGACCGTCGCCCCGGGCGGCAGTGCGAAGAGGGACGCCGCCGGAGACGCCGAGTAACTCACGATCTCGAAGCTGGTGGAATCGGACGCCACCTGAACAAATCCGAGAATGCCTTGGGTCGTGGTGCAGATGGTGCTCGTGCCGGTGACCCCGGGGGCGACGAAATCGACGCACTGCAAGGCAAAGCCGTTGACGGTCATGGTTGACGACATGACCTTGTCGCCCGCGAAGCCCGCCGCCAAGGAGAATTCCTTGAGGAACGCCACCCAGTGTGACGGCGTGTAAAAGTCGAAGATCTTGTTCTCCTGGGTGGCGGTGGCGGTGCCCAGCATCTGGCATGACACGGCGCCCGTGGCCGACGGCGGGGCGCACGAGTACTCGCCTGACGCATTCACGATGACGTCCGCCGACGGGCTGGCACTGCCCGACGGGGTCTCCTGAAAGGACAGGCCCGTGGGCGAGTCGACGGCGTAGACGATCGAGGTCGGCGACGCGCCCGTCGTCACGTACTTCGCCTCGAACGGGGACGCCGCGGCCGACTGCACCTTGTTCGTGAAGGCGTCGATGGTGGACTTGTTGGCCTGAAACGTGTGCACGGCCTTTTTGATGGCGCTGACCTCCGCACAACCACCCAGGACCGTCACACCCAGGACCAAGGCACACATCGGCCCTATGGCACTACGCACCTTTGACACGGCCGGAGTCTACGAGCGCCACCTCGGGGCCCGCGGCATTGCCGCGGCGGCATTACAAGAGCCGGCCCGGGTGGCGTCCATCCACGTAACCGAGGAAGGGAGGACGCACGTTGTAGCCGAGCAGTTCCTGGAGCCGGGGCGCCAGCGTGCGGACCGTGGACGGCGCCACGGCGAGCACGTGGTTCTCCTGGGGTCGTACCCACGACGCCGCATACTCGAGCGCCACTCCCAGCCGGGGCCGGTCGGTGCGATTGGCCCCGCCGCCGTGCCAGACCGATCCCAGATAGAAGAGCACCGACCCCGCGGCCATCTCCATAGGGATGGTCGAAGTACGCGCCGATGGTTGCTCAGAGGTCCAGCGATGGCTGCCGGGGATCATTCGAGTAGCACCGTTGGCCTCGGTGAAGTCGTCGAGCGCCCACATGGTGTTGACCACTACCTCGGGATGCGGCCGCGCCAGCGGATAGATGGCATCGTCATAATGCAGGACTTGGGCCACCTCACCAGGCCCGATCTCGATGGCCGTCGGCCCGCTCAACTGGTAATGCTCGAGGACCTCGTCGAGGACTCCGAGCACCAGTGGATGGGTGGCGGCACCGTCGAGGGAGCGGGTCTTGGCAAATAGGGCGTAGAGCCGCCGCGTGCGAGCCCCTTCGAACGGGTTTCGACCCGTCGGTGCACCGGCCAGCGCGGCGCTGAGCTCTTGGCGGGCCACGGCCAGCTCGCCCGCAGGCCAGAGGCCCTCGACCATGGCGTAGCCGTCGCGACCCAGGGCACCGAGCACGTCCGGCACGGACACGGGGCTGACGTCCATCGCAGCAGAAGTCTGCACCACAGGGTGGGAAGGGACTATCAATACAGACGCCAGCCACGGAGGGGACACGTCATGAGCACTGATCGGCTCAGCCCGCTCGATGCGTCGTTCTTGCACGTTGAGGACGATGTGAGCCACATGCACATCGGCGCCATCAGCATCTTCGAAGGGCCGCCGCCGCCCTTTTCGAGCGTGATGTCCATGATCCAGGGGAAGTTGCCGCTGGTGCCCCGTTATCGCCAGGTGGTGCGTTTCGTCCCCCTCGAGTTGGGACGGCCCGTGTGGGTCGACGACCCGCACTTCAACATCGAGTACCACCTGCGCCACAGCGCCCTTCCCGCTCCCGGCGGCGATGTCGAGCTGCGGGCACTGGTGGGCCGGGTCATGGCGCAACAGCTCGACCGGGCCAAGCCCCTGTGGGAGATCTGGGTCGTCGAGGGCCTCGAAGGCGGGCGCTGGGCCATGATCGCCAAGACGCATCACGCGCTGGTCGACGGCGTGGCCGGCACCGACCTCCTGGCCGCCATCATGGACGCCTCTCCGCACCCGTCCCCAGCCGTGCTCGATCACTGGAGCCCCATCCCGGGCCGCTCCCGGCCGCGCTTGGCCATCAACGCCATGGCCGACCTGGCCCGTAGCCCCTACGAACAACTCCAGGCTGTGCGAGCGAGCACGCGGGTTCCCCGTCAGGCGCTGCGCCAGGTGGGCGAGGTGGCCCGCGGGTTGACCTCGATCGCGGGACTGGTGAAGCCCACGGCGGCTTCCAGCCTCAACGGCCCCCTGGGGCCGCACCGACGCTACGAGTGGACGTCGACCTCCGTCGACGACATCAAGATGGTGCGCAAGAGCTTGGGGGGAACGTTCAACGACGTGGTTCTGGCCGTCATCTCCCACGGGTTTCGCACCCTGCTGCTGTCGCGAGGCGAGTCCGTCGATCGCGTCGTGCGGGCGCTGGTCCCGGTTTCGGTGCGAGCCCGATCCTCAACCGGCATGGCTGTCGGCGACGGGACCATGGAGAACAAGGTGTCGGCCATGTTCGCCGAGCTCCCGGTGGGCATCGAGGACCCGGCGGCGCGGCTGCGGGCGATTTCGATGCAGATGGAAGGCTTGAAGGAATCCAAAGAAGCTGTCGCCGGCGAGGCGCTCACGTCGCTGTCGGGATTCGCCCCGCCCATGCTCCTGGCTCTGGGGATGCGCCTGGCCACCAGAGTGGCCCAGCGCAATGTGAACACCGTCACCACCAACGTGCCCGGGCCGCAGCTCCCCCTGTACGTGGCGGGTCGGAAGATGGTGCGCGCCTACCCCTATGTGCCGCTGGCCGGCCAAGTGCGCATTGGTGTGGCCATCTTCTCCTACGACGGCCAGGTGAACTTCGGCATCACCGGAGACCTTGACACCACCGCCGACCTCGACGTCCTGCGCAACGGGATCGAGCTCGGCATGACCGAGCTCCTCGAGGTCTGTTCGTAGAAACGGCTTCTACCGTCGGCGGTCCAACAGCCCGATGGTGGGCCGCCGCAGCCACAGATAGAACTCCGGGCCCCATCGCCGGGCCCCCGGCAGCCGTCGGTAGTAGGCAGAGAGCCAGTCGTCGAGGTGACGGGCCAGTCGTTGGTCGCTGGCCGTCATCTCGAGATCGAGGCGCTCGAGGAGTCGGGGATCGAGGGTCAGCAGTGCGAGGACCCGCTCCATGCGCACCGCTGGCGGCGGCACCAAGCGGTGGCGGAACCAAAGGATCTGACGAGCAACATCACGGCTGTGTTCGGTGATCTCGAAACCGCCATCGAGCATGCCGTCGAGGTAGGCGGCGAAGCCGGCCCGATCGGGGGGAAGCAACTCAGCCGGAATGCCGAAGAACCGTCCGAAGCCCACCATCTCCGCGTAGTACGCGGCGGCTTCCTGGTCGGTAAAGGGCCGGACCCACCGGGTGTAGGCGACCTCGGCGGTGTCGACGAGCGTGGCCCACACCCAGGTGAGCAAGGTGGCGTCGTGCGCACTGTAGGAATCGGGCCCACCGGCGGCATGGCGCGTTTCCGCGGAACCGTGCGCACCGGCCCAACTGCCGTTGATGCGGTCGTGGACGCCGTAGATGTGTCGCGCCGCGTGGCGGGCTGTCTCCGCATCGCCGAACACGAGCCGAACCGCAGTGTCGGCGGTGGCCCAGGCGCGCCGGTTGGGCCGGGTGCGAAAGCTGCTGTGGTCCGCCACGGCGGCGCCCACCTTGGGGTGGGCGACCTCCATGACCAGCGCCCGCTGGATGAGGAGGGCGGTGACCGGTTCGGCCACCACCGTGCGCATGACGCTGTGCCGTCCGTACGGGAGGGCGGCATCAGGATCGAGCGTGCCCGTCATCAGAGGGGTGTCGCCACGCACGGGGTCATGGTACGGGCGCCGGGACGCTGGCGAACAGGGCCGTCGACGTATGATCTCCGGCGCAGGACAACCCCGCTCCGACAAGGAGGCCACCGTGGCCAAAGGCGTGCCCCCCCAGGTCATCAGCGCTCTGAAAGCGATCTCACTGTTCTCGGACTGCGACGACAAGGAGCTCGCCGACATCGCCGGGCTCGGGACCCAGTTGAACATCGCCCAGGGCACCGAGGTGACCCGAGAAGGGGCCCGAGGAGCCGAGCTGATCGTCATCGTGGCCGGCAACGCCCGCTGCATCATCGACGGCGTCGAGGTGTCGCAGTTCGGCCCCGGCGACTTCTTCGGTGAGATGTCCCTGATCGACAACAGCCCTCGAAGTGCGACGGTCGTCGCCGACTCGGCGCTCGAAGCGCTCGTCCTCGACCGACGGGAGTTCAAAGGATTGGTGGACGCCTCGCCGACGATTGCCTGGAAGATGCTGGTCTCGATGGCGCGCCGGCTGCGTGAAGCGGACAAGTCGGTCCACGGCTGAGCGGTCGCGGCCCGCGTCGACGCCATCTCACCTCGGTCGATGACTGAGACGGTTGACGAGGAGGACTGGGCATCCGCGCAAGCACGGCGATTGTGGCGTCTGTTCGATCCAGTCCATGCCGTCACGTACTTCGCCCCCGAGTCGCGCCAGGAGTTCGGCGCGGCGGGATTGAAGGGCTTCTGGATGGGGTATTTCGCCGGGCGTGCCGCCCCCATGGGTGCCGTCGAGCCCGCCGTGGTCACCGCCACGTTCTTCAACTTCGCCCCGTCGTGGCCGGCTCGGTCGCTGCCCGACGCCTGGGCCTTCGCCTCCCCGGGGCGCGTCCTCGACGCTCGACTCCAAGGTGTGGAGCGGATCCTGGCTCGCATCTTCGACGCCGATGCCGACGCCCACGCCGCCGTGGCGCGCGCCGCCGCGCTGGCCCAACAGGCGACGGTCGACCTGTCAACGGCAGGACGGCCCCTGGCCGCCGCCAACGCCGCGCTTGTGTGGCCGGACTCTCCCCTGATGGTGCTGTGGCAGGCGGCCACCATCTTGCGCGAGCACCGTGGTGATGGGCACGTAGCCGCACTGGTGACCGCCGGCCTCGACGGATGCGAAGCGCACGTCTCGTTCGCCGCCACCGGGGCGGTGTCTCGCCAGATCCTTCAGCCCAGCCGGGGTTGGTCCGATGCGCAGTGGGAAGACGCCGAGCGTCGCCTCGTCGAGCGGGGGTGGCTCGATGACGCCGGGGCCCTGACCCCACAAGGTGCCGCCGCCCGGGCCGACATCGAAAACCTCACCGATCGGTTGGCGGCCCAACCGTGGCTCCAGTTGGGCCCCACCAGGACCGACGAGCTGGCCCAGGCGCTGCGACCTCTGACTCGAGCGGTGGTCTCGTCCGGTGTGGTGCCTTTGCTCAACCCCATCGGCGTGTCGCCGCCGGACTGAGCGGCCAGTGGGCGCACGCGAAAGCCCCCACCTTGCGGTGGGGGCTTTCGAACTGGGGATGTTCGGAGTGTTTTGGGGTTTGGAACGAAGTTCGTTCCACCGTGATTATCGACAGCGGACCCCGCACCTTTAGCGAATCGATCCCAACGTCTGCACAACGGTGAGCCCCTGTGT
>CAWCAW010000008.1:0-284853 GCA_963793645.1 uncultured Acidimicrobiaceae bacterium
ATGATTTGCTATGAGCGCCGCGCCCTGATCGGCGCCCTCGCCACAAGGTCCGTCTCCACCACAGCAGCAGCACGGCCACCGCCGCCACCGACAAGGCGATGGCCACCGCCGAGGTGGACATGGAACGCACGCTGAGTTGCCCGCTCGGCGAGCACCAGGTGACCGTCAGGGCTGGAGAAGGTGACCGTCATGCGAAAGTCGCCCGAGGCGCGCGCCCGAATGGCAGAGGAGAACGAGTTGGTGGGGTTGCGCAGGGTCACCAGCCGCCGGCACCGGCCCGCCGGGAACAGGAGCTTGTCGCTGGTGAGACACAGCGTGCCGGTTACGCCGTAGCGGGTGCTGCGCAGCACCGTGATGGGAACGGTGGCGGAAATCGAGGTCAGCCGGATGGTGTCGGTGCGGATGGAGATGTCCGCCAGCTGGGCTTCGAGCTGGGCCCGGATGCCGGCCACCGCGCTTTGTTGCTGGGAACCCTTGAGCTCGTCGGACTCCGTTCGCAGCAGCAGGTCCTGTAACGAGCGCGCCCTCGAGGCGCCCGACGGGCCCACGGCGGCGGCGAAGCCCTCGAGCTCGAGGCGCGTGGTGCGGATGGCCTTGACCGGCAACCCTGACGACGCCGCGATGGTGCCCACTCCCGGACGTCGCAGGAGAGGTTGGGCAAAACCGCCCACACTGCCGCCCACGGGAACGTCGGTGAAGAAGTTCTCCAAGGTGACCGGCTCGATCACGGGGTTCTGCTCGAGGCCACCCAGGGCGTCGGCAAGGAATCGGGGGTTGGGCGTCCATCCCGGGGGGGAAAGCGCCACCACCCCCCGAGGTTCGGGCGTGTTGGGCTCCTCGTAGTAGATCAACGACAGGTCGGCCAGGAGTTGATACGCGGCCAGCGCGGCGTCGGGTCCCGTTGCCTCTTGGAGGTGGGCGCCGAGGCCGGGGTCGCTCGAGCGCGGCGGTGAGCCCGTTGCCCGCCCCCGACTCCCGAGAAGGGCTGAAGGAGAACAGCCGCGTAAAGGTGGTGGAGGTCGTCGGACCGGACACCGCACTGGGCGGCACCACGATGTTCTGGTAGCCGACTCCCTGCAGTGCCGTCAGGGCCGAGGAATCCACGTCCCCGCCGGCCACCCACGTCTCGCCCACCCCGGTGCACTGGGCGCTGTGTACCCCGGCGCCGGCCAGCACGGCCGGGGCCCGTTGCACCTGGTCGGCCAGTTCCGAACTCAGACCGTCGGCCACCAGCGCGTTCGGATTCACGGTGGTGAACCCCTCACACACCGCCTGTCGGGCCGCGCCGTTGGCAACCAGGCCCAAGCCAGCCAGCGTCTGACGAGCGCGGCTCCGGGCGTCGATGGCCATGGCCTGAGCGCTGGCGGGGTCGGGTACGACGGTCAAAGGGACGTCAGGATGCGACGCCAGTCCCGTGACGAGGCTGTTGAGCCTCCCCAAAGCGGTCTCACTGGGCGGAGCCAGATGCCCGCTGCGGTCGGACGCGGCCGCCGGCAGGGCGAGGGGGATGACCAGGGCCAGGCGCAATCGCTGCGTGTCAGCGGCAGGGGCGTCGTAGACAAGGTACGTGGTGAGCTCGGCCAGCGCGTTCGGGCTCGACGCGTCGGTGAGGGTGAACACCACGGGATACACGCCGCCACAGGACCCGAGGGCGCAGTCGAGATCGGCCGCGATCGGCGTCGTGGTCGACGTGGCGCTGGGCAGGCCCCCGGCCCCAGTGCTGACGGGAACACTGACGTCGAAGCCCCCGGTCGGATCGGCGGCCAAGGACGACACCGCCATGGCGGAGGACTCCGACAGCGGCGTGCTGTTGGGCGTGGTGGTGAGGGTCTGATCGAAGGCGGAGCGCGTCGTCAGATAGGGATAGACGGTCACCTGCAATGCCGGCGTCGAGGATGCGGCCACGCCCGATATCGACAATTGGGCCGTAAAAGGTTGGTTGACGCCCACCCACGGGGATTGCGACAGAAGGTGGAGCGCCGGCTGGCCCTTGGTGTTTGCCGACGCGCCCGAAGAGGGCGCTCCTGACGCACCCGCGACCGGTTCGGGTGACAACCCGACGTAGGTGAGGGCCACCAGTGCGCACAGCGCGCCGACGACAAGGGTCTTTGGGCGGTGGTCCACCTCGGCGAGGCAGCCTATAGGCCCACGCACCCGGCATCGCCGCCGCGGGTGGCCCGGCCGCTCGGCACTACCCTCGGCGGCGATGATTCCCGAGCGACTTCAGCCCTTGGTCGACGCCACCGCCGAGTTGGGGGCGCGCTTCGAGGCGGCCGGCCACCGTCTGTATCTGGTGGGTGGCTCGGTTCGTGACGCCATTGTCCCCGCCGTGGCCGGCAAAGCGTCGACCGGCGACTACGACCTCACCACCGATGCGCTGCCCGACGAGATCGAGCGTCTCGTGTCGGGCTGGGCCGACGACCTGTGGCTGCAGGGAAAGAAGTTCGGCACCATCGGGGCGCGCCGACGGCCAGGGCCGCTACGAGATCACCACCCATCGGGCCGAGGCGTATCACCTCGACTCCCGCAAGCCCGACGTGAAGTTCGGGGACTCCATCGAGATCGATTTGTCGCGACGCGATTTCACCGTCAACGCCATGGCCCTGGCGTTGCCGACGTTCGACCTCATCGACCCCTTCGGGGGCCTCGAGGACCTGGCCGCGGCCCGGCTGCGCACGCCGCTCGATCCCGAAACGGCCTTCTCCGACGACCCGTTGCGGATGTTGCGCGCGGCGCGCTTCATCGCCGGCATGGCGCTCAAACCCGACCCGGAGCTCATCGACGCCGTGCGCGCCATGGCCGATCGCCTCGCCATCGTGTCGTCGGAACGCATTCGCGACGAGCTCAACAAGTTGATGGTGGTCGACAAGCCATCACTGGGCTTGTGGTTCGTGGTCGACACCGGGCTGGCCGCTCAGTTCCTTCCCGAGTTGCCCGGGCTGGCCCTCGAGCAGGACCCCATCCATCGTCACAAGGACGTCCTCGGCCACACGCTGGCGGTGGTGGACAAGACCCATCCCGACATGCAGCTGCGCGTGGCCGCCTTATTGCACGACATCGGCAAGCCCCGCACGCGGGCCTTCGGCCCCGGCGGCGTCACCTTCCACCACCACGAGGTGGTGGGCGCCCGCATGGCGCGCGAGCGCCTGACCGCCCTTCGCTATTCGAAAGACGACGTCGAGACCATCACGCGGCTCGTGGAGCTGCACCTGCGCTTTCACACCTACCGGCTGGGGTGGACCGATAAAGCGGTGCGCCGCTACGTGCGCGATGCGGGGCCGTTGCTCGATGCCCTCAACGAGCTGACGCGTTGTGACTGCACCACGCGTAACGCGGCACGAGCCCGGGCGCTCGGGCAACGGATGGACGAGCTCGAGGCACGCATCGAGGAGTTGCGTTCACAAGAGGAGCTCGACGCCCTGCGCCCCGATCTCGACGGCCGTCAGGTGATGGATCACCTCGGCATCACGCCGGGTCGCGACGTGGGAGACGCGCTCGATTTCCTCATGGAGCTGCGCCTCGAGGAAGGCCCCTTGGGCGAACAGGAGGCCACGGCGCGCCTCGACGCCTGGTGGGCGCAGCGCCAGAGTTAGCTGGCGACTTGCTTGGAGTCGACGTCACCGGCGGCGAAGGCTTCGACCATGCGCAGGGCTTCGTCGTCGTGGTACTGCACCGGCGGGGACTTCATGAAGTAGGCCGACGGGCCCAGTAGGGGGCCGCCGATGCCGCGGTCGAGGGCCAACTTGGCACAGCGCACGGCGTCGATGATCACGCCGGCGGAGTTGGGCGAGTCCCACACCTCGAGCTTGAGCTCCAAGTTGAGGGGGACGTCGCCGAAGTTGCGCCCTTCCATGCGGATGTAGGCCCACTTACGGTCTTCCAGCCACGGCACGTGGTCCGACGGCCCGATGTGCACGTCGTCGGCGTTGAGGACGGAGTTCTCGACCTGGCTGGTGACGGCCTGGGTCTTGGAGATCTTCTTGGACTCGAGGCGCTTGCGCTCGAGCATGTTCTTGAAGTCCATGTTGCCGCCCACGTTGAGCTGGTACGTGCGGTCGAGGGCGAGACCACGGTCTTCGAAGAGGCGGGTCAAGACCCGGTGGACGATGGTCGAACCCACCTGGCTCTTGATGTCGTCGCCCACGATGGGCACCCCGGCGTTGGCGAAACGCGCCGCCCACTCCGGGTCCGAGGCGATGAAGACAGGAATGGCGTTGACGAATGCCACCTTGGCGTCCAAAGCGGCCTGGGCGTAGTGGCGTTGGGCCTCCTCCGACCCCACCGGCAGGTAGCTCACCAGCACATCGGCCTGCGTGTCGCGCAGCGCCTGGGCGATGTCGACGGGTTCGGCCGGCGACTCCTCCACGGCGTCGCGGTAGTAGGTCCCCAGCCCGTCGAAAGTCGGGCCGCGCTGCACGGTGACGTCGCTGTGGCCGACGGTGGCGAAGCGCACCGTGTTGTTGTGGCCGGCGAAGATGGCCTTGGAGAGGTCCATGCCCACCTTGGTGGCGTCGACGTCGAAGGCGGCCACGAACTCGACGTCACGCACGTGGTACCCACCCAGCTCCACGTGCATCAGGCCGGGCACGATGACCTCGGGGTCGGCGTCGTGGTAGTACTCCACTCCTTGGACCAACGAGCTGGCGCAGTTCCCCACCCCGGCGATGGCCACACGGACGGTCTTCATGGCATTTCTCCCTTGCTCTGAGCCATCGCAATGGCGTCGTTCTGGCCCTTTTCGGCGTCGATCAGCCGGTCGAGCCACGAGATGTCACGTTCAGTCGATTCGGCCGAGTGCTCCAGCACCGACCGGGCGTAGGGGTCGAGGCGCTCATCGGCGCTGGCCGCCGACGAGCGGGCGTCGGCGAGCCGGTGGG
This sequence comes from uncultured Acidimicrobiaceae bacterium, assembly GCA_963793645.1. GTDB lineage: Bacteria > Actinomycetota > Acidimicrobiia > Acidimicrobiales > UBA8190 > CAWCAW01. The sequence goes on from CAWCAW010000008.1 coordinate 4,878, forward strand.
CGAGTTGGGTGCGCCGCCGCTCGAGCAGCCGGAGGCGGGCGTGGGGGGGCATGTAGCGAGCGAAGGCCAGCCGAAGCCCGAAGCTGCGGGCGTCGTCGGTGGCGTTGCCCTTGTCGTTGTCGAGGAGCTCGGCGAATTGGCGCCGACCTTCGTCGGTGATCCGGTACACCTTGCGGCCCCGCCGTCCCCGGCCCGAGGTGGCCCTCCGTTCGCGCAGGGCGGCGATTTCGCCGCTGAGCGATCCCGTCATGGGCACCCGGGTCGCCGCCGGCCGCCCGGCCACCTCGACGGCGGTCACGGCCCCGGAGCGCTCGAGGCGCGACAGGGCCGGGTAGAGGGAGCCGAACGAGACGTTGGAAACGAACCCGAGCTCGTCACACAGACGCTTGCGGATCTCGTATCCGTGCAGCTCCTGGTCCCCGAGGAGACCCAAAATGGCCAGCTCGAGCATCAGAAGCGTTCTCCGCGGCGGCGGTAGGTTGCATGCAGTCGATACATCGTCGAGATGTATCGTACCGATATATCGACGGCGATTCAAGCCATTGGGCCAGGCCGACGCCGCCGCCACCGGCGAGGGACTGGTCGTCGTCAGTCAAAACTCGATTCGTCCCTCCCCTTTTTTGGGTCTTTTCGGGGCGCGCAGCGGTACCCTGGGACGGATGAGCTTCGGCCCCTCGACGTTGCGTGGGTTCCCTATTACCGGGTCCGGTGGACGCGTCGAGTACCGGTTGGCCCGCAACGCGGTGGTGAGCGAATTCCGCAAAGGTCGCCTGTCACGTCTCGACGTGTGCGACGCCCATCCCGAGCTGCTGCGCGCGGCGCGCAACGTCGGAGTTCCCGACGCCGAGGACTGCCCGATCTGCGAAGAGACCGCACTGGTTCACGTGACCTACGTTTTCGGCCCCCGTCTCCCTGCCAACGGGACGTGCCCGACCACGCCCGCCCAGCTGGCCAAGTTGTGCCGACGGGCCGACGAAGTGGCCTGCTACGTGGTCGAAGTGTGCCCGCAGTGTGCGTGGAACCACCTCACCCGCATGTACCCCGCTGGCGGCCGTCATCGCCAGCGTCTCGCCGTCGGGGCCCGGCGAAATGGGTGAGCCGTCGCGCTGAGGACCGGCGAGCCACCAGCGTCCAAGCTGAGAGATGGCACAGGGTGGTGCGCGAACATGACAGTGCTTGTATGAGGCACCATGGTCAGACCCGTCCACGCGGGTGCGACAAAGGGAACGGTGAATGAGCCCAGGGCAGGTAAGCGGCGGTCAAGAGTCAGGTGAGAAGCCCCGCGGCTCGGGCGCGCCCGGCGGGTCCGGCGGGTCCTCGGGCCGTCCGCCCGGCCAGACGCCACGACGACCACCGGCCAAAACAGCCCAGGGCGGGCGCCCGGCCTCCAATGGATCGGCCGGCTCCAGCCAGGCCAAAAAGCCCGGTAGCCGGCCGGCCGGGTCCCCCGGTGGCCAACGCCGAGGCACGCCTCGCCCCTCGAGCTACAAGGTCGACGCCAAGCCCCCGCGCCGCTTTTCGGCCTCGACCATGGCCATGGCGGCCGTCGCCGTAGTGGTGGTGCTGGTGGTGGTGCTCGTCGTCGTGAAGATCACGGGCTCCTCCTCGTCGAATAGCTCGACGAACACTCGCATCGCCCCCGTCGATGTCCCCGCCAATGCGTCGACGGTGGCCGCCCTCGAGAGCGTCCCCGTGTCGGTGGAGAACGCGGTGGGTCTCCCTTCCGGGATCACCACACCTTCCGTGGACACCGGTCAACCTCCCCTCGTCCTCAACGGCAAACCGGGGGTGGTCTTCATCGGCGGGGAGTTCTGCCCGCTGTGTGGCGCTGAACGCTGGGCATTGATCCTGGCCTTCAGCCACTTCGGGACGTTCTCGGGCTTGAAGGAAACGACGTCCTCACCGTGGGACTCCGATCCCGACACACCCACCTTCTCGTTCTACGGGGCCACCTATACGAGCTCGCTGCTCACGTTTCAGCCCGTCGAGTACGAAAGCAACGACGTCAACGGCCTCGGTACCCGCCACGTCCTGACCCCGCTCAACTCACAGCAGCAGGGCCTGTGGACGAAGTACGAGACGCATTTCGGCCAGGGCCAGGGCTTCCCCTTCGCCGACTTCGGCAACAAGGTGTTCATCATCACACCGAGCTACAACCCCGGCGTGCTGGCCGGATTGGATCAGGGCGCCGTGGCCGCCCTGCTGAAGAACGCCAGCAGCCCGGTGACCCAGGGCATCGTGGGCACGGCCAACTACCTGACGGCGGGCATCTGCTCGATGACCAAACAGCAGCCCTCCGCGGTGTGCTCGATCTCGGCGGTGACCAAGGCGGACAAGGCCTTAGGGCTGAGTAGCTGAGTCCGGCGCCATGACCCCCGACCTCGACACCGACGCCCAAGGCCTCGACTCCGACGACGTCACTGACGAGGAATACGAGGTCGAAGAGATCGACGAGGAGTGGGTTGTCTCCGACGGCGCCCCGCGCTGGATCCCGTGGACGTGCTTCTTCCTGTGCATCTTTGGGCTGGGCGTCTCGATCTACCTGACCATCGAGCACTACACGGGCAACCACAACCTGGTGTGCCCGGCTACCGGTGCGGTCGTCGACTGCCTCAAGGTCACCACGAGCCCGCAGTCGATGGTGTTCGGGATCTTCCCCGTGGCCGTGCTCGGTCTGGCTTTCTTCACGGCCTTTACGGTCGTGAACCTGCCGCCGGTGTGGAGGATGCGCGACGTGCGGGTGGCCTGGCTGCGCCTGGCCATGGCCATCACCGGCATCGGAATGGTGGTCTACCTCCTGTCGGCTGAGCTGTTCAGCATCGGTGCCATCTGCTTGTGGTGCACGAGCGTGCACGTCGTCACGTTCTTGCTCTTCGTGCTGATCATGGGGTCGTTCCCGAAGATGCTGCACCGGGACGCCTATGTCGAGGAGTACTGGGAAGACGACGACGCGCCGGCCGAGGTATAGGCAAAAGCCACGCACCTCGACGAGCCGCCGCCGAACACCTTTGCCCGCGCCCTGTTCGACGGGCTGCCCGACCGCTATGACCGGTTGGCCGAGGTGCTCTCCATGGGGCAGAACCGTCGGTGGCGGCGCGCCATGGTGGACGCCGTGGTGGCCGGGATTGACACGCAGCACACGACCGGCCCCATCCTCGACGTGGCCACGGGAACCGCCGGCGTGGCCCTCGCCCTGGCCCGACGTACCACCGCAAAGGTGGTGGGCGTCGATCTCACCACCCAAATGGTGGCCCGAGGCCAAGCCAACGTCCACGCGTCATCGTGGGCCGATCGGATCACCCTATGCGTGGGTCGAGGCGAACAGCTCCCCTTCGAGGACGGCACCTTCGACGCCCTGACCTTCACCTATCTGCTGCGCTACGTCGAGGATCCGGCCGCTACCATGGCCGAGCTGGCCCGAGTGGTGCGCCCCGGGGGAACCGTCGCCAACCTGGAGTTCCTCGTCCCCCCCACCCGCTTCTGGCGGGCCTGGTGGTGGGGCTTCACGCGCCTGGTGCTGCCCCTCGGCGGTGCCATCACCGGAGGGGCCGAGTGGTTTCGGGTGGGGCGATTCTTGGGTCCCAACATCTCCGCCCACTACCGGCGCTATCCCGTCGACTGGACGGTGGACGCCTGGCACGACGCCGGGTTGGTCGACGTGCAGGTACGCGCCATGAGCCTCGGCGGTGGACTCGTCATGTGGGGGCGCAAGGCCGGTGGCTGACACCACCAAGCGCCCCGCCTTTTACGCCGCTTCTCGGGGCGGATGGCGCGACTGGTGGACGCTGCTGCACCCGCCGTACACGGCGTGGCACCTCTCCTACGTGGTCATCGGGGCGTCCCTGGCGCCGCACGTGAGCATCAGCCGCATGGTGGGAGCCCTGCTGGGCTTCTTCTTGGCCGTGGGGGTGGCCGCGCATGCGCTCGACGAGCTCCACGGGCGCCCGTTGCGCACGGGCATCGCCTCGGGGGCGCTGGTGGCCGTGGCCGTCGTCGGCCTGGTCGGTGCGGTGGCTCTGGGGGTGGCCGGGGTGATCACGGTGGGACCCGCCCTGGTGCCCTTCATGGTGCTCGGCCCCCTGCTGGTGGTCGGGTACAACGCCGAGCTGTTCGGTGGGGTCGTCCACAGCGATACCGGGTTCGCCTTGTCATGGGGGGCCTTCCCCGTTCTCACGGCCTATGCGGCCGAGACCGGCACCTTGGCCCTCGCCCCGGTGCTCGCCGCGGTGGCCGCCGTGGCTTTGTCGGCGGCCCAGCGCAGCCTGTCCACCCCCGCTCGGATGGTGCGCCGCCGGGTCAGCGCCGTGGAGGGGACGCTCACCATGGCCGACGGCACCCACCAGCCACTCACCGAACGCACCCTGTTGGCTCCGCTCGAAAAGGCGCTGCGGGCCATGTCCTGGGGGCTCGTCGTCCTGGCCGCCGCCTTGGCTATCGCCCGTCTCCACTGACATGTGACCGGAAGCCGGCCACGGTGGCGTCCACCACCCGGTCGTGACCCCAGCGCAGCAGGGGATGGGCGAGGCGGGCCGCCACCCGCATGGGCCGCTGCATCATCTCGACGCTCCAGCGCGCCTCCACCTGCGTGCCCGGTCCCTCGGCGCGCAGATCCAAGCGCGCCGTGCCCTCCAGGTCGCCGTGCACGGTGGCCTCGACCAGTGACGGCCGGACGGCCTCGTCGATGAGGACCTGCACCTTCATCTGGTAGGGGACCGGTGGCGACACGAGCCCGTGGAGCACCGATCCCGGGGCCAGTCGGTTGCCCTCGAGGCGGAACTCCCGCAGCCACCCCCACCACGCCTCGAAGCGTTCGGTGTGCTCCAAGGCGTCCCACATCTCGTCGGGGGACAGGGCGAAGCGAAACGTGCCGAAGTACTCGATGACACAAGGCGACGGCACTGCGGGGCATGGTACGGCTTCTCTTATCCTGAGCCGTTGTGCCCGCTCCCCGTTGGCTCGGCGTCATGGCCGAGCGCAACTTCCGCCTGCTGTTTCTGAGCCGCCTCACGTCGTTCATCGGCACCGGCATGCTGCCGGTGGCCCTGGCCTTCGCCGTCTTCGGCCGGGGCGGGTCGACGTCGCAGGTGGGATTCGTGCTCGGGGCGGAGTGGGCCCCCCTGGCGGTGTTCCTCCTCGTCGGCGGGGTCCTGGCCGACCGCCTGCAACGGCGCCTGGTCATGGTGGGCTCCGACGTCCTGCGCGCCGCCGCCCAAGGCGGTCTGGCCGTGTGGATCCTCGTCGGGCACCCACCGCTGTGGGGTTTCCTGGTCTGTGAGGCGGTGGTGGGGACCGGCACTGCCTTCTTCACGCCCGCCCTGACGGGACTCATCCCCGAGGTGGCCAGCGCCGAGCGGCTCCAGGACGCCAACGTCTTCAGTTCCATGGCCCAGTGGAGCGGTTTCCTGGTGGGCCCGGCTATCGGCGGCATCGTGGTGGCCTCGGCCGGAGCCGGTTGGGCGGTGGCCGCCGACGCCATCACCTATCTGGCCAGCGCCCTCTTCCTCATCGGGCTCCGGGCCCAGTGGCAAGAAGGCACGGGCGACGACTCGTTCCTGGCCCAGTTACGCACGGGGTGGGACGCCTTTCGGTCCCGCACCTGGCTGTGGGTGGTCGTATCGCAGTTCAGCACGTACGGCCTCTTCGTCTTTCCGGCCTTCTTCGTGCTCGGCGCCGTGGTGGCCAGGAATTCACTCGGGGGGGCGGCCGCCTGGGGGGCCATCTTGGCGGCCCAGGGAGCCGGGTCGGTGATCGGCAACCTGGCCATGTTGCGCATCAAGCCGAAACGGCCGCTGCTGGTGGCCGAATTGTCGATGTTCGGCTGGGCGCTGCCGCTGGCGTCTCTAGCGGCCCGGGCCCCCACCGGCGTCACCGCCGGGGCCGCCTTTGTGGCCGGGGTCAGCTTCGGGGTCTTCGGGCCCCTGTGGGACACCACCATGCAGCGCGAGCTTCCGCCCGACGTCCTGTCACGGGCCAGCGCCTATGACTGGTTCGGCTCCTTCGTCTTTCTTCCCATCGGCTACGGCCTCGAAGGCACGGTGGCGGCCCTGCTGGGGGTGACCGGCGCCCTCGTTCTCGGCGCCGTGTGGATCGGCGTCACCACGGTGGCGGTGCTGACAGTCCCCGCCGTGCGCCGCCTGCAGTGGTCACGCCCTCAGGACGAAGTGGGCTCGTTGGGGTAGGTGGTGCGGCACGCCAGGCACCAACGCTCGGTCTCTTCCACGGTGGTGGAGCCGGTCACCTGGCCGTCGTCGAACTCGAGGTAGACCCGCCGAACGGTGGCCAGGTCCGCGTCGGGCGAGCCGCAATTCTCACAGGCAGCGCCCTTCTCAGTCATCGGGTCCGAAGGTACACTGGAGTCACATCACTCCACCGCCGCCGGCAGCCTTCGAGCGCTGGACGGCAAGGAGGCAATGCCATGGCTGAAAACGTCACCGTTCCCCAGGTGCGCGCCCGCAAGGTGAACAGAGGCTCCGAGCCGCTGGTCATGCTCACCGCCTACGACACCCCCACGGCCGCCATCGCCGATGCGGCCGGCGTCGACGTGATTCTGGTCGGCGACTCCGTGGCCAACGCCGCCCTCGGTCTGCGCGACACCTTGCAGGTGGACGTGGCGATCATGGCGCACCACATCGGCGCCGTGGCCAGGGCCACCCCCCGGGCCCTGGTGGTGGGCGACATGCCATGGCTCAGCTACCACGTGTCGGTCGAGGACACCGTGCGCAACGCGGCCACCCTGGTGCGCGCCGGCGCCGGGGCCGTGAAGCTCGAGGGCGGCACGGTCCGGCTGCCTGTCATCGAAGCCCTGCTGGCCGCCGAGATCCCCGTCATGGGCCACCTGGGTCTGACCCCCCAGTCGGTGCACGCCATGGGTGGCTACAAGGTCCAAGCCCGCGACGATGCCGCCGCCGACGCCCTGGTGCACAACGCCAAGGCGCTGGCCGCGGTGGGCTGCTTCGCCATGGTCCTCGAGGGCGTGCCCGACGTGGTGGCCGCCCGCGTCACCGACGAGGTTGACGTGCCCACCATCGGGATCGGCGCCGGGTCCTCGTGTGACGGCCAGGTGCTCGTGTTCCACGATCTGCTCGGTATGCGCACCGGCGCGGCGCCCAAATTCGTGCGCCGCTACGCGGAGCTGCATACCATCGCCACCGAAGCCGCCGCCGCCTGGGCGGCCGATGTGCGATCGGGGACGTTTCCCTCCGACGCCGAGACCTACCACGCCGGACCGGGGAACCGTCCGCCGTCCTGACCTCAGGAGTCGGGGTCCTCGGGCGGGGCCAGGGCCCGGGCCGCGTCGGGGTCGATCTGGGCGTCGGGGCCGAGGCCGTGGCGCAGCATGTCGCCGATCGGGGCATCGAGGGCGTCGAGCCCGATCTCCACGGTGGCGCCGCCGGCGTCTTCGAGCACGACACGCGGTGCTGCGAATCCCCCGCCGAAGCCCCCGAATCTCCCGAAGCCGGCCGTGTCCACGAATCGCACGGTGCGGACCTGGCCGAGGTCGATCACCCGCCAGCGCCGCACGAAGCGCACGCCGATCCATCCGGGACCGGCCGCCATAGCCGCTCGCAGGGCGACGGCCAGCGCGCCGGCCAGCCCGGCCAGGGGAGCGGCGGCGAAGAGGAACCCGATCACGCTCCAGGCCACCGGGTGGCCCGAGATCTCCACCAAGGCGGCGGTGATGAGGACGACCACCGCCACGAGCACCGCACAGATGCGGGCAATCGAGAACAAGACCTGTCGGAGCACAGGCGAGCGGCGCAATCGCCACGTGACCTCGGGTCGCCTGCTCCCGGCGGATCCGGGGCTGTGGCGTTGCCCAGGCTGGGCCGTAGGAATCCTCACGCCATCAGGTTATGGCGTGCCGGTGTTGGCCTGCGCGGCGGCGGGCTAACATGCACGTCGGCCGAGCCGGGGGTCGCCCCGGCGCTGGTCGAGTACACACCCTGCTCCGCTTGAGCGGGGCCCCGGCGCGCCGCGTCGGGTCCGGAGGGAGGAGGCTGCTCCGTGCGGCCCTATGAAGTAATGGTCATCTTCGACGCCGAGCTGGACGAACCAGCCATTGGGGCGGTGATCGACCGCGGCCTCGAGATCATCAAGACCAACGGGGGCACCCCCGGCAACGTCGACCGGTGGGGCAAGCGCTCCCTGGCCTATGAGTTGAACCACCGGCGTGACGGTTACTACGTCGTGGCAGAGTTCGTGTCAGAGCCCAAGGCGTCGGCCGAGCTCGATCGCTTTTTGACCCTGGCCGACGAAGTGGTTCGCCACAAGATCATGCGGGTACCTGAGAACGCCGCCGGACGACGCCGTGTCAAGGCGCCGTCGGGGCGCTGACGGGTAAAGCGGAGGAGGACAGAGATGGCCAACGGCAACAACGTGACCCTGGTGGGCAACGTCACCCGGGATCCTGAGCTGCGTTTCACCCCTACGGGCCAGGCCACGGCTACCTTCGGCCTGGCCGTCAACCGTCGCTGGCAGAACCGCCAGACCCAGGAGTGGGAAGAGGCCACATCTTTCTTCGACGTGGTGTGCTGGCGTGAGATGGCGGAGAACGCCGCAGAGAGCCTGGTGCGCGGTTCGCGCATCATCGTCACCGGCCGTCTCGACCAGCGTTCGTGGGAGACCGCCGACGGCGACAAACGCTCCAAAGTGGAGGTCACGGCGGACGAGATCGGTCCGAGCCTCCGCTGGGCCACCGCGCAAGTCACCAAGAACGAGCGCCGCGGCCCCGGCGACGGTGCCGGTATCCCGGCCCGCACGGCGCCCGGTCGCGCCCCGGCCGACGCCTCAGGCGGCGGCGGAGGCGGGTACGGCTTTGACGAGGAACCCTTCTGATGCGGGTATTGCTGCGAGACGACGTCAATGGCGTGGGCAAGCGGGGCGACATCGTCGATGTGGCTCGGGGCTTTGCCCGCAACTTTCTGTTTCCGACGGGACGCGCCCTGGTGGCCTCACCGGGTATCGAGGCGCAGGCCACGGCCATGCGCCGGAACCGGGCGCTGCGCGATGCGCATGACCGAGAGTCGGCGGAAGCCGTGGCGGCTGTGCTCGCTCAGGCCACTGTCACCGTGAAGGCTCGGGCCGGCACCGAAGGACGCCTGTTCGGATCCGTCACCAGTGCCGATCTCGCCGAGGCCGTCGAGGCCCAGACGGGTGCGGTGATCGACCGGCGCAAGATCCTCCTCGAGGAGCCCATCAAGACGGTGGGCGCTCATGTGGTGCCGGTGCACCTGCTCGGCGAGGTCGAAGCGACTCTCACCATCGAGGTCGTGGCCACCAGCTGATTGTCGGGCCCAGTCGGAGCATCACAACCGGCTGACACACCCACCTGGGACCCTGGTACGTAATGGGTCGACACCTGCTCCGACACCGCGTCGCGAAGTTTTCCCCAGCGCGTGCGACATGTCCCTGCCCCGTCCACAGCGTCATCCCCGTAAGAAGACCGCATTTCCACACCTTTGCCCTCTCGTTGTCCGCAGGGCAGATGGGCGAGGGTAGAGGATCATGACGCAGGCTGTTGAAGGGGCGCGCATCCATCGCCTCCAAAGTGTGGGTGGGCGCGTCCCGCCCCATGATCTGGATGCTGAAGAGTCCTTGCTGGGCGCCATGCTGTTGTCGCGCGACGCCATTGCCGATGCCGTCGAGTGCTGCGGGGCCGAGGACTTCTACAAGCCGGCCCACGCCCACATCTACTCGGCCATCTGCGCGCTCTACACCCGTGGTGAGCCCGCCGACCCCGTCACCGTCGCCGACGAGTTGCGACGCAACGGGATTCTCGAGGCGGTCGGCGACGCGTCGGTCCTCATCTCGCTACAGGTCAACACGGCGTCGACGGCCAATGCGTTGCACTATGCCCGCATCGTCGAGGAGCACGCGCTGCTGCGCCGGTTGGTCACGGTGGCAGGCGAGATCGCCGAGCTCGGCTACAGCCTCCCCGGGGACGTCGCCGATGTCATCGACCGCGCCGAGTCCATGGTCTTCGAGGTGGCCCAACGACGAGTGGTCGACACCATGTCACCGCTGCGCGAGCTTCTGGCCCAGAGCCTTGACCACTTGGAGAACCTCTTCGAGCGAGGCGACACCATCACCGGCGTGGCCACCGGCTACTCGGATCTCGACGATCGCCTGGCCGGGCTGCAGAAGTCGAACCTGGTGGTGGTGGGGGCCCGTCCCGCTATGGGCAAGACCAGTTTCGCCCTGGGCATCGTCAACCATGCCGCCGTGCATGCCCGTGTGCCGGTCCTGCTGTTCAGCTTGGAGATGAGCCATCTCGAGCTGACCCAGCGCATGCTGTGTTCCGAGGCGCGCGTCGACGCCACACGCATGCGCAATGGGCGCCTTCTCGAGTCGGACTGGCCCAAGATCTCCGACGCCATCGGGCGCCTCGGTGACGCCCCTATCTACATCGACGACAACCCCAACATCACCGTCATGGACATCAGGGCCAAGTCGCGCCGCCTCAAGGCGCGCGAAGGGCTCGGCTTGGTGGTGGTGGACTACCTCCAGCTCATGAGCGGCCATTCGAAGAGCCGATCCGAGAACCGCCAGGTCGAGGTGGCGGAGATCAGCCGAGGGCTCAAGGTGTTGGCCCGTGAGTTGGATATCCCCGTGGTGGCTTTGTCACAGCTGTCGAGAAACCTCGAGATGCGCCAGGACAAGCGACCGGTGCTGGCCGACCTGCGCGAGTCCGGCTCGATCGAACAGGATGCCGATGTGGTGCTGTTCATCTACCGCGACGAGATCTACAGCCCGGACTCCCAAGACCGCGGCACCGCTGAGATCATCGTGGCCAAGCACCGAAACGGTCCCACCGGCGTGTCGCGTCTGGCCTTCGTCGACCACTACACGCGCTTTGCCAACATGGCTCACGTCTGATCGCACGGCAAACCGACAGCCTTCTCTCATGAGGGCCACAGCGGCCTCAAAGGAAGTCTCGTTTCAATGGCGTGGCGATGACCACGTCCGAAACGATCACTCGAAGCGGTCCACCTATCGGTTCCGCGGCGCCGGATCCCACCACGGGGCCGCCGTGGCGACGACGGCCCTTCTTTAGTCGGCGGCGGATCACCGCCGTCGTCGCGGTGGTGGTGTTGGTGGGCGGCGCCTTGGGCGCATGGTTCGCCACCAGGCCGGCTTCGGCCTCGGCAGTGACGACCCGCATCGTCTCAGTCGGCTACGGCACCATCAGCCAGAGCGCGTCGGCGACCGGGACGATCGCGGCGGCCAATACGTCCGACGTCGATTTTTCGGTATCCGGGCGCGTCACTGAGGTGGACGTCGCCGTGGGACAGACGGTGACGGCAGGCCAGGCACTGGCCACCGTCGACTCCGCCGCGCTGCAGGCGCAAGTCGACGAAGCCCAGGCGTCCCTTGACTCAGCGGATGCCAAGGTGTCGGCGGACAAGAGCTCGTCTTCGACATCATCGGAGCAACTGGTGGCCGACGACGCTGAGGTGACAGCCGCCCAGGCGTCGTTGACAGCCGCCCAAGATTCCCTGGGCGACGCCACCTTGACATCTCCGATCGCCGGCACCGTGGCCAGCCTGGACCTGACCGTGGGCCAGCAGGTGTCGGGCACGTCCTCATCGTCGTCGAGCTCGTCGCCGTCCTCATCTTCGTCGGCCAACAACGCGTCGGCGTCGGCCTTTTCGTCTGCGGCGAACGACGACGCCAGCAGCGACTCGAGCTCGTCGAACAGCTCGGCGCAAGTTGTCGTGGTCGGATCGGGTTCCTACGTCGTCAATGCCACCGTTGACGACACCGAGATCGGCGAGCTGCAAAGCGGGGACCAAGCCACCATCACACCCGAAGGCGCCACCACCGCCGTCTACGGTCAGGTCGCCTCGGTGGGCATCGTGGCCAGCGACAGCTCCGGCGTGGCCAGTTTCCCCGTTGTCATCGATGTCACCGGGTCGCCGTCGGGCCTGTACTCAGGCGCCACCGCTGACATCACCATCACGGTCAAAGAACTCCAGAACGTCCTCGTCGTGCCCACCGCCGCGGTTCGCTTCGTGGGCGGCAGCACCGCCGTTGTGGTCGACGAAGACGGGAAGCAGGTCACCCGCGCCGTGACATTGGGCACCGCGTCGGGCGGCGACACCCAGGTGGTGAGCGGGCTCCAGGCCGGCGACCAGGTGGTCGAACGCATCGTCACCACCACGGGTGCCACCGGCGGCGCCACCACCCGGAGCCGCTTCGGGGGGAACGGACTGGGGGGAACCGGTTTCGGCGGAAGTGGTTTGGGCGGAAGTGGTTTCAACGGCGGCGCCGGCGCGGGCGGCGGCGGTTTTGGCGGCCGGGGGTGACCCGTTGACCAGTGCCGTCATCGAGCTGGACGACGTCCGCAAGGTGTACAAGAACGGGACTCTCGAAGTGCCCGCCGTCCGGGGCATATCCGCCACCATCGAAGAAGGAGAGTTCGTCGCCCTGATGGGCCCGTCGGGGTCGGGCAAGTCCACGCTGATGCACATCATCGGCTGCTTGGACGTGCCTACGTCAGGCGTTTACCGGCTGGCGGGCCAGGACGTCACTGACATGTCGGAGGTCGAGCTGGCCCATGTTCGCAATCACCGCATCGGCTTCGTGTTCCAGCAGTACAACCTTTTGCCGCTCATGACGGCGTGGCGCAACGTCGAGCTACCGCTCACCTACGCCGGCGTGGAACGTTCGCAGCGCCGGGCCCGCGCCATGGCCGCCTTGGAGCGCGTGGGCGTGGCCGCCTATGCGGAACACCGGCCCGGCGAGATGTCGGGCGGTCAGCAGCAGCGCGTGGCCGTGGCGCGTGCCTTGGTCAACGATCCGGCCTTGATCCTGTGCGACGAGCCCACCGGGGCTCTCGACTCGTCATCGGCGGCCGAGGTCCTGGCGTTGTTGCAGGAGCTCAACGGATCGGGACGCACCATTCTCCTCATCACCCACGAGCCCGAGGTGGCCGCCGGCGCTCAGCGCATCATGCGCATTCGTGACGGGCTCCTCGTCGACCACGGGCGCGTCGAGGTCGGAGCCTCGCCATGAGTTGGCTCGAAACCATGCGCACCGGTCTCGACGCCGTGCGCATGCACCGGATGCGATCGAGCCTCACCGTGCTCGGCATCCTGATCGGCATCGCGGCGGTGATCCTCACCGTCGGGCTCGGTGAGGGAGCCCAAGGCCAAGTCACCTCCGAGATCTCGGCCTTGGGCACCAACCTGCTCACCGTCACCCCGGGGAGCTCGACCTCGAGCACCGGGATCCGGGGCGGCCTGGGCTCGGCATCCACCTTGACCATGGCTGACGCCAATGCGCTGTCCTCACATGCCGTCGCTCCCGACATCGAGGCGGTGGCACCCACCACGTCGTCGTCGGAGACTCTTTCGGCGGGCAACACCAACTGGACCACCACGGTGGTGGGAAGCACGGTCCCGTGGCTGTCGGTCCGGGGCCGCAGCCTGGCCGAGGGTCGGTTCTTCGACAACCAGGAAGTTGCCCAGGACGCCGCGGTCACAGTGCTCGCTCCGACCACGGCCGAAGAGCTCTTCGGCGCCACTGATCCGGTTGGTCAAAGTGTCAACGTCGACGGCATCCCCATGACGGTCATCGGGGTGCTCACCTCGGCGGGCAATGCGTCGTCGTCCTCTTCTTCCACGGCGTCCAGTGAGGATGATCAGGCCGTGGTGCCCATCACCACGGCGGCCGAAAGGATTTTCGGCGGCACTTCGCGGACGTCGGTGCAGTCCATATTGGTGGAGGCCACGTCGTCGAACACCTTGGGGGCGGCGTACCAGGAGGCCGATGACGAACTCCTCGCCTTGCACCACATCACCACCCCGGCCGACGCCGACTTCACCATCACCACCCAGCAGTCCCTGCTGTCGACGGCGACGTCGGTGGACAAGACCCTCACCGTTTTGTTGGCCGGCATCGCCGGCATCTCGCTGTTGGTGGGCGGGATCGGCGTCATGAACATCATGTTGGTCTCGGTCACCGAGCGCATCAGGGAGATCGGGTTGCGCAAAGCCCTGGGGGCGGCCCCGGCCCTCATCCGCCGCCAGTTCCTCGTCGAAGCGTCGGTGCTCGGGCTGTCAGGCGGTCTTCTGGGCGCCGCGCTGGGTCTGATCGGTGCGGCCGCCTTGCCGCACCTCATCTCCAACCACATCGCCGTTTCGCCAACCGCCACGGTGGGCGCCATAGTCGTAGCCATTGCCATCGGGGTGGGTTTCGGTGTCTATCCGGCCTCCCGGGCCGCCCGCCTGGCTCCCATCGATGCGTTGCGAAATGAGTGAAGACGACGCCGCCCATGGCGGCGCCGTCCTTCGGACACAAGGAGAAATCATGAACTCGTCCGTCTTCGAATCGCCTGCCCTCGTCGGCCGGCGCCGTGACCGGCGTCACGCCACCCGAACCGGAGTCGTCGTGCTGCTTGGTGCCGTCGCCCTGGTGGCCGCGGCGTGCAGCTCGAGTAGCTCGCCCTCGGCCGCGTCCGGCTCCACCACCACCCTGCCGAAACGCCCCACGACACCGGGGGCGTCGGGGGAGGTGGCCAGCATCACGGGGACGTCGATGGAGGTGCAGAACCCCGAAAGCGGACAGGTCACCGTCAGCTGGACCTCGGCCACCACCTTTTCGCAAACGGTGACGTCGACCACATCGGCGGTCGCCAGCGGTGATTGCGTGACCGTCACGGGCACGCCCGCCGCCAGTGGGAGTACCACCGGCCCTGTCGCGGCTACCTCCGTCACGGTCAGCCCGGCCCCCTCCAGCGGTGAATGCAGCGCGGCGGCCGGCGGCACCGGCGGATTCGGCGGCGGTGGCGGTTTCGGAGGACGAGGCGGTGGCGGTTTCGGAGGCGCGGGAGGCGCGGGAGCAGAAGGCGGAGAGTCAGGCGGCGGCGGCGGCGGTGGCGGTGGCTTCGGCGGCGCTGGTTTTGCTGACTTCGCCTTCGCCAGCGGACAGGTCACCCAGGTTTCGGGCGGCGGATTCACCATCAAAGGCACCGTGCGCAGCGGGGGTCGTGGGGCTGGCTCGGCGTCCTCGACACCGACGACCACACCGGCAACCGAGTCGGTGGACATCACCACCACCTCGACGACCACCTACTCGCAGGTCTCGACGGCGAGCTCGTCGGACCTGGCCGTCGGCAAGTGCGTCACGGCCCGGGGATCGGCCGGGGATACGGGCGCCATCACGGCCACCTCGATCAGCATCCATGCGGCTGGCGCGAACGGTTGTGTGGCGGGCTTCGGCGGCCGGGGCGGCTTCGGCGGCCCGGGGGGCGCCGGACCTGGCACCGCCGGGGCATAGGAGAGCAGTGATGCGTCAACGAACCGCGTCACTATGGCACCGCCTGACCAGGCGCTCCCTTGTGACTTTGGTGGTCATCGTTGTGGTGGCGGTGACGGCCGGCGCATCGGCATGGGCGCTGACGACGGGATCCGGTGCGGATTACCGCACCACCACGGCCACAGCGGGCAATGTCGAGGAGACGCTCGATGCCACCGGGACCCTCGAACCCGTGAATACGGCGCAGCTTTCCTTTCAGGTGGCCGGCGTAGTGGCGGGCGTAGCGGCCACAGTGGGAGAGAACGTGACCGACGGCGAGGTACTCGCCACCTTGGACACGTCGTCGCTGCAGTCCACTGTGGCCGCCGACCAATCGACGGTGACGTCGGCGCAGACGAAGCTGACCGAGGACGAAGCCAGTGAGGTCAGCGCCACGACCACCACAACCACCACGACGACGACACCGACCACCACCACCACGACACCGACGGGCAGCTCAAGCCCCTCCGGCTCATCCGGTTCTCTCACCGCCGCGCAGGGCGCGGTCACGTCGGACCAGCACAAGCTGGACACCGACAGTGCCCAGGCAAAGTCCGATCTGAGCATGGCCACGTCCACGTGCGGATCCTCCACCGGTTCGCCATGCACGTCGGCGCTGCAAACCGAGCTGACCGACCAGCAGACCGTCGCCCAAGACGAGTCGACCGTCGCCCAAGACGAGTCGGGCCTGGCCGAGTTGCTGAGCAACAGTTCCTCCGCCGCGGGCACCAACTCGTCGTCCACCGGGTCCAGCAGCACCAACACCGATCGATCGGCCTCAGGGTCGAGTTCGTCCGAAAAGCTCGGTGACACGAGCACGGGCACCGGGTCGGGTGCGGCGCTCAGTTCCGAGTCCGCCGCCGCCACCCCCTACCAAGTGGCCGCCGACCAGGCCGATCTCGATGCCGACGATGTCGTGTTGAGCGAGGCGCAGGGCGCCCTCGACGAAGCCCAGTTGACCTCTCCCATGAGCGGGGTGGTGGCATCGGTGTCGGTCACCAGCGGCGAGAACGTCTCGGCTGATTCGTCGTCACAGGACATCGTGGTGATCGGCCCGCAGTCCTTCGAAGTGTCGACGACAGTCGCGGTCAGCGACGTCTCCGAAGTCAAGGTGGGTGAGAAGGCCTCGGTCACCCTCGACGGCCAAGGCGGCGAGCTGTCGGGCACGGTGTCCGAAGTGGGCCCGCCGCCGGTGAGCTCGACGTCGACGGACTATCCGGTGGTGATCTCGCTGCCCGCCGGTGCGCAGGGTCTCTATGACGGGGCTTCTGCCAGCGTGGCGATCGTGGTGGGCCAGGCTTCCGACGTGGTGACGGTACCCACCTCGGCCGTGCACGAGCTCGGCCAACTCAGCTACGTCGATGAGGTGCGCAACGGCGCACTCGATGAGGTGCGCGTCATCGTCGGTGCCATGGGCGAGACGAGCACGCAGGTGATCTCGGGAGTAAAAGTCGGTGACGATGTCGTCCTCGCCAACTTGTCGGAGCCGGTGCCGACGAACACGTCGTCGGGTCCGAGCAGCTTCGCCGGCGTGGGTGCGCTCACCGGCACCGGCGGCGGGGGATTCGGCGGCGCTGGGGGAGGCGGGTTCTCCCGTCGGGCCGGCTGAATCGTCCCCTGGCTTAGCGGCGGCGTTGTCGTATGCGCACGAGTCAGCCCGCATACCCGTGGTCGCCCGGCATGGGGCGCTCCGTGACGCCCGAGGCGCGAAGGAACTGACGGAGCTGGGAGGCGTGCTCGACGACGTGCAAGAGACGCGGCCGGCAGACCGCATCGCGACCTGTTGTTGAGGCGCGACCGAGCAGCCGCTCAGGCTTCCTGCATCGTTGTGGCCACCGGCAGCCGCACCCAAAAGGTGGCGCCCCCGCTCCCATTCGAAACCACACCCACATCACCCTGGTGCGCGTTGGCAATGGCCGACACGATGGCGAGCCCGAGCCCGACGCCGCCGGAGGACCGGGCTCGAGACGGATCACTGCGGTGAAAGGGCTCAAAGATCTTGACCTGCTCGTCAGCGGCGATACCCGGCCCGTGATCCTGGACCTCCACGACGGCCTGGTTGTCGACGGTGGTAACCCGGATCTCGATGGGTGTGCCGTCGGCAGTGTGGGTGACCGCGTTGGAAACGAGGTTGTCGACCACTTGGCGCAGACGGCTGGCGTCGCCGACGACGGTCACCGGTCCGCTGACCTCGGTGGTGATGGAGCGCAGCGGCGCGCTCACCCGTGCCGCGTCGGCGGAGGCGAGCACAACGGCAGCCAGGTCGACGGCGTCGTGGGCAAAGGGGCGTTCGCGATCGAGGCGAGCCAAGAGCAAGAGGTCGTCGACGAGCACGCTCATGCGATCGGCCTCGGAGCGGATGTGGCGCATGGACGTGGCCAGGTCCTCAGGTCGGTCGCGCGCCCCCGGTCGAAGATCTCGGCATAGCCCCGGATCGACGTGAGTGGGGTACGCAGCTCGTGGGAGGCATCGGCCAGAAAGCGCCGCAGGTGCTCCTCCGACGCGGCGCGCGCCGCGAAGGCCCCTTCGATCTCGCCCATCATGGTGTTGAGCGCGGAGCCGAGACGACCGACCTCGGTGTCGGCATCGGCGTGGGCGACGCGTTGGGTGAGGTCGCCCGCCGCGATGGCACCGGCGGTGGTGGCCATTTCGTCGAGGGGTCGCAAACCGCGCCGCACCATCCACCACGCCAGCACGCCGAGGGCTCCGAGCACCACCACGCTGACCAAAACCTCGATGATGAGCAACCGCCCCAACGTGTCATGGGCGTCGGTGAGCGGTATGGCGACCACCACGGTGCCCCCGCCTTCGACCGGCTCGGCCAGCACGCGGTAGTCGATCGACTGCGAGCCCGGGCTCGATGCGTTGAAGAAGCTGCCGTTGGTCGACGCGTTCCCCGACCCCGGCAGCTGCACGGGAAGGGCGGGGGCCGTGGGTATGGCCCCGCAGTTGTTGGTGCAGTAGATGAACGGGCTCTCGGCCAGCACCGTGCCGCTCTGATCGCGCAGGATCCCGTAGGTGCCTGGGGGTACGAAACTCCCCGCCCCCGCGTGCAGGGCTCCGATCCCGCCCCCACCAATGGAGGACTCTGTCAGCAGGTCGCGGCCCACGGGCAGCACGGCTTGGGACAGTTGTTGGTCCACCTGGGAGGTGAGAAACGAGTCGAGGAACGAGTAGGTGGCGATGTCCGACGTCACGAGGCCTACGGCCACGATGCCCATGAGGACGAGCAACAGGCGCAGGCGCAGCGTCATGGCGACGGGTGAGCCGGCCGGACGGTGTACCCGACACCGCGCACGGTGTGAATCAAGCGGGGTCCGAGGCTGTCGATCTTCTTGCGCAGATAGCTGATGTAGATCTCCACGACATTGGCGTTGCCGTCAAAGTCGTAGTTCCACACGCGGTCGAGAATCTGCGACTTCGACACCACGCGGCCGGCGTTGAGCAAGAGGTAATGCAGAAGCTTGAACTCCGTCGGTGTGAGCTCGATGGACGTCGACCCCCGAAACACCTCGTGGCTCTCCTCGTCGAGGATGAGGTCGGCCACCCCGAGGCGGCTGCTGTCACCCTCTCCGTGCACCCGGCGCAAGATGGCGCGCACGCGCACGATGAGCTCCTCGATGCTGAACGGTTTGGTCATGTAGTCGTCGCCGCCCAAGGTGAAGCCGCGCAGCTTGTCGTCGAGCGTGTCGCGGGCGGTCAAGAAGAGGACGGGGAGCCGTCCCCCCACCCGGTCCCGGCCGATGCGCTGCAGGACCTCGAACCCGTTCAAGTCCGGGAGCATGACGTCGAGGACCAACAGATGAGGTCGAAACGTGGTGATGGCGTCGAGCGCCTGGCGCCCCAGATGGGCCACTTCGACTTCGAGGCCCTCATAACGCAGGGCCATCGAGAGCAAGTCGGTGATGCTGTTCTCGTCGTCGACGACGAGGATCCGTGACGGTGGTGCCGGCGCAATGGTGGACATGGTCCTCGAGGCCTCCCCCACGTATCCTCGGGGGCGTTCCTGTGAGTTTTCTGTGATAAGCGTAGACTCGCCAAGCTTCTCAGCCAATTGACAGGATCGAGCCCTACCATTCGTGGCCGCGGGCGGGTCAGGGGTGCATTCGAATGATCTCATGGAGTTATGTCAGAGACGAGCTTCGGCGCCGCTGGAGCCGGACTTTGGTCACCGCGTTGGGCTTGGCTGCGGGCGTCGGTCTCGTGGTCGGCATCATCAGCGTCTCCAACGGACTGACTGACGCGCAGAACAAGGTGTTGTCGCCCTTGTCGTCAGTGGGGACCGACATCATCATCACGCGCACGGTGGGGGCGACCACGGCTTCGGCGGCGGCTACAACGACGACCACGTTGCCCGGCGTCGGCTTAGGCGGGGGACCCGGTGGCGGTGGTGGGGGCGGCGGCTTCATCCGCTCAGGCGCCCTCCGCGGCGAAAGCGCGGCGGCGCTGAGCCAGCTTGACTCGAGTGACCAGACGTCGCTGTTGAATGCCAACTCGTCGGTGCTCACGGACCTGTCCAAGCTCGGTCCGGCGGGCACGCAGTTCACCTACGACTTCTTCGTCCCGGGCACCCTGATCACCTTTCCACAGCAAGCCGTCCAAGTGGCCAGCCAGGTCAAAGGTGTCGAATCGGCGGTGCCCGCTCTGTCGCTGCAGGCCCTGCACGAGACGGGAACGGTGCCCAAGATCACAGCCACGTTCCAAACCGGGGGACAAACGTTGACGCAGGTGGTCAAGCCGCCCCCGCTCACCCCGGCACAGTCGGCGGCGGTGCGGACATGCTTGGAGTCCTCAGGGGCGTTCTCGACGTCTTCGGCCACGACGACGCCGACAACGGCCCCAACCGGCAACAGCGGCACCATCACCAGCCTTCCCGGCGGTGGCGGCGGAGGGGGTTCCGGCGGGTTCGGTGGTGGTGGCGGCGGTGGTCTCGGGGGTGGTGGCGGTACCTCGTTCTCACAGGGCGCCTCCGACTTCCGATCCGAGCTGCAGAACTGCCTGCCGGCCAGCTACCAGCAGTACAACGCCCAGGTGACGGTGCCCGAGCAAACCATCAACCAGGTGATCAACCCGCCTTCGACCAACACGCAGACGAGCAGCTACACCGTGGCCGGCGTCGACCCCTCCAATCCCAACACCGGGCTGATCACCAAGGCCCAGCTGGTGAAGGGAGCCTGGTTCGGGGCGCACCCGGCCAATGAGGTGCTCGTCAGCTCGGCCTACGCCAGCACCAAGTCCATCAAGGTGGGCCAGACGCTCACCATCGACAAGGCCAGCTACAGCGTCATCGGGTTGGTGAACCCCACCTTGACCGGTGACACCTCAGACATCTACTTCGACTTGGCCACCTTGCAATCGGCGGCGTCGGAATCCGACCGCGTCAACGAAATCCTCGTGCAGGTGAACAAATCCTCCGACGTCAACCGCGTGGCCTCTTTGCTCAAGGCGGATCTCCCCGGAGCGCAGGTGCTGACGTCCAAAGACCTCGCCAACCAGGTGACCGGCAGCCTGTCCGACGCCAACACGCTGGCCAAGAACTTGGGAGGCGCGCTGGCCGTCATCATCTTGCTGGCCGCGTTCGTCATCGCCGCCCTGCTCACCATGTCGAGCATCTCCAAGCGCGTGCGCGAGATCGGAACGTTGCGCGCCGTGGGTTGGTCGCGTGGTCGGGTCGTGCGCCAGATCATGGCGGAGACGGTGGGCATCGGCGTCGTCGGAGCCATCGTCGGGGTGGGGGTCGGGGTTAGGAGTCTGTGCCCTCATCGATGCGCTCGGGCCCACGCTGACGTCCACGGCGTCGGGCACGGCCGTGGGGGCGTCCACCGTCGGGTCGCTGTTCCACCAGGCCACCAGCGCCGTCGGGGTGCAAAAGATACACTTGCGGGCGCCCATTACCGGGACGACGATCCTGCTGGGAATCGTGTTTTCTGTGGTGGGGGGTCTTGTCGCCGGGATAGCCGGTGGGTGGCGGGCCGCACGGATGGCGCCGGCATCGGCACTAAGGGACCTCGGATGACCGACGAAGAGCAAGAACCGAGCACCGATGACGCGCCTGAGGCGCGCAACGATGACAAGGCCAACGGCAAGGTGAGTGATCAGGACACCCTGTACGAGCTGCGCAACGTGGAGCGCCGCTACTCGCGCGGTGGTGTCGACGTTCTGGCGCTGAAGTCGATCGATCTCGACATCGCGGCGGGGTCGTTCCTTTCCCTTGAAGGGCCCAGTGGCTCGGGCAAGAGCACGCTCCTGCAACTCCTGGGTGCACTCGACACCCCCACGGGCGGCACCATCCGTTTCGACGGCAAGGAGTTGGGTAAGGCGCCCGACAAGGAGCTCACCTCCATCCGCAGCCGCCAAATCGGCTTCGTCTTCCAACAGTTCAACCTCATCCCTACCTTGACCGCATCGGAAAACGTGGCCATCGCCATGGCGCCGCACCACCCGTCGCGCGCCGAACGCCACGAGCGGGCCACAGAATTGTTGACGCAGGTGGGGCTCGGCCATCGCCTCGAGCACCTGCCGTCGCGCCTGTCGGGTGGGGAGCAGCAACGTGTGGCCATCGCCCGGGCGCTGGCCAACCGTCCCCGCGTCATCATGGCCGACGAGCCCACGGGGAACCTCGACTCGGAAAGTGCCGGTGAGGTGATGAGCCTGCTGGCCGACTTGCAGGCCGCCAGCACCGTCACCGTGGTGGTGGCCACCCACGACCCCGAAGTCGCCGGCAAGGCCCGACGCCGTCTGCGCCTGCGCGACGGCTTGGTGGCCAGCGACACCGAGGCCTGAACGGTTTCACCGGCCGCGGCGGCCGGCACGGAATCAGAGCGGGCGCGCCATGCGTCGAGTCGAAGCAACTGACGCTGTGGTGCGCGACGTGAGGCGCGTTGCGGTGGTGGTCGTAACGTCGGTGGTTTCAGGGCCAGAGCCCGAGGCCGACTCGGTTCCGAAGGACGCCAGGGTCTCGTCGATCAGCCTGACGATCTCGTCGCAGCGTTCACCCAGCGTCATAACCCCTCCCTCGTCGACCTAGGCATCGGGACCTCGCCCGCCACGCTGAAGGAACAATGTTTGGCTACCGCGCTCCACCCGGACGAGTGACGATTTCAACCACTCACCGTGGTGCTGACAGAGCCACGGTCGCCACTACAGTCTTCGAGCATGTCCAAGGTGGCGTCGAAGGTGGCCGTGGCCGCCCTGCCACCCGTGCGGGCCGGGGTATGCGCCGACCCGGAGTGGATGGTGGGTTTCGCCCGGCACGCTGAGGCCTGTGGTTTCGAGTCGATCGTCACCGTCGAGCACGCCGTGGTGATCTCCGACTACACGAGCACGTATCCGTATGCGGCGTCGGGGCGCATGCCGCTTCCCGACCACTGTGCCATTCCCGATCCCCTGGACACGTTGGCCTTCGTCGCCGGTGCCACGACCACCTTGGGGCTGGCCACCGGTGTGGTGGTCTTGCCCGTGCATCATCCCGTCGTGCTCGCCAAACGACTGGCCACCATCGACGTGTTGTCCAAGGGACGGTTGCGCCTCGGTGTCGGGCTGGGGTGGATGCGCGAAGAGATCGAAGCATGCGGCACCGACTTCGACAGCCGAGCCCGGCGCGCTGACGAATCAATCGCCGTTATGCGCACCTTGTGGGAACCGTGCGGACCCCAAGGGGTGTCGTTTGCGGGGGAGTTCTTCCGCTTTGCCGGAGCCCATAGCTATCCCAAGCCGGCCCGCTCCTCGGGCATCCCCATCCACATAGGCGGACACAGCCCGGGATCGATCCGCCGGGCCGCCCGGCTCGGCGACGGCTGGCATCCGCTCGGGCTGCAAGGTGACGAGTTGGTGGCGGCCATCGCGCAGCTCCACAGCGAGACCCGGGCGGCCGGACGCGATCCCGAGGCGCTGGAGGTGACGGTCACCGGGGTGGCGTCGACCACCACGGCGGAGACGATCGAAAAGGTGGCCCAGATGGGGATCGACCGGCTCGTGGTGACGTGCATGCGGCCGGATCTCGACGAAGCCAAAGAGGAACTGTCCGGCGTGGCCGAGCGCGTCGGGCTCGAGGCGCCCGGATCTCCGGCTCCATCGCCGTAGTCTCTGTGTCGTGAGTATCCCTGGTACGCCCGTGTCGGACTGGCGCGACCGGGTGGGGATCGATGACGTCAAGGCGGCCGGCGCCCGACTGGCACCGGTGGTGGGGCGCACCCCTCTGCAGCTGTCGGAACGCCTGTCAGAGCATTACGGAGCGTCGATCTACCTCAAGCGCGAAGACCTGCAGGTGGTGCGGTCCTACAAGATCCGGGGAGCCTTCAACTTCATCTCCCGGCTTCCCGCCGCCGCCTTGGATGCGGGCGTCGTATGCGCCAGCGCGGGCAACCACGCGCAGGGGGTGGCGTGGAGCTGTCGCCACCTCGGTGTGCGCGGGGCGGTGTTTCTCCCCCGGCGCGCCCCGCGCCAGAAGGTGGCCCGCATCAAGGCTTTGGCCGGCTCCCTCGTCGAGGTGCGCTTTGCCGGCGACAGCTTCGACGACGCCCAGGCCGCGGCGGCCGCATACTCGACCGACACGGGGGCGACGGTGGTGCCCACCTTCGACCATCCCGATACCGTGGCGGGGCAGGGGACCGTCGGCCTCGAGCTGGTCGAGGAACTGGGGGCGGCTCCTGACGTCTGTGTGGTGCCCATCGGCGGTGGCGGGCTCATCGCCGGCATCGCCGTTGCCCTCGACGGGCTGGGCGCTGCGACCCGCATCGTCGGTGCGCAGCCCGCCGGGGCGCCGGCCATGCTGCGCTCATTCGAGGCGGGCCATCCCGTCACCATCGACATCGAGGACGACTTCGTCGACGGCGCCGTGGTGCGCACACCGGGCTCGCTCACCTTCGCCATCGCGCGCGAGCTGGTGAGCGAGATCGTCGTCGTCTCCGAAGGCCGCATCTGTACCGAGCAGCTGGCGCTGTATCAGGACGACGGCATCGTGGCCGAGCCCGCCGGCGCCCTCGCCATTGCCGCGCTCGACGATGTGGCGGCGGATATCGCCGGTCGCAACGTGGTGGCCATATTGAGCGGGGGCAACAACGACGTGGCTCGCTACGACGAGATCATCGAGCGCAGTCTCGTGCACCAGGGGCTCAAGCATTACTTCTTGGTGAGCTTTCCCCAACAGCCCGGTGCGCTTCGTCGTTTTTTGGATGAGTGCCTGGGTCCGAGCGATGACATCGTGCTGTTCGAGTACATCAAGAAAAACGACCGGGAATTCGGCCCCGCTCTGGTCGGTGTGGAACTGGCCGAGCGTGGCGATCTGGCACCACTTCTGGGGCGCATCGCCACCTCGGGGCTCGACGTGCAAGAAGTCCCCCCTGACAGCCCGTTGTTCCACCTCCTGGTGTAGTCAGTGATGTCGTCTCCGGCGTCGGGTGACGGCGCCCTGACACTGCGACTCCGAAGCGCGGCGGGGCGGTGGGTGCTGGTGGCCACCGTGCTCGGCTCGAGTGTCGTCGCCATCGACTCCACCGTGGTGGGCATCGCGCTGCCGGCCATCGGTCGCAGCTTCGGGGTTTCCATCACCAGCCTGCAGTGGGTGGTCAGCGCCTACCTGTTGAGCCTGGCCGGCCTGCTGTTGCTGGGCGGGGCGCTGAGCGATCGTTTCGGGCGCCGGCGCGTCTTTGTGATCGGGGTCATCTGGTTCGCGCTGGCGTCGCTTGTGTGTGCGGGAGCGCCCGACGTCGGCACCCTCATCGTGGCGCGAGGGCTGCAGGGCATCGGAGGGGCGTTGCTCACCCCCGGATCGTTGGCCATCTTGCAAGCGTCGTTCGTTCCCGACGACCGCTCCCGCGCCATCGGGTTGTGGTCGGGCCTGGGCGGGGTGGGCACGGCCGTCGGGCCGTTTCTGGGCGGGTTCTTGATCGAAGCGGTGTCATGGCGCCTGGTGTTCTTGATCAATGTCCCCCTGGCGGCGGTGGTGGCGGTGCTCGCCACGCGCCATGTCCCCGAGACGAAAGACCCCACTGTCACGGGTCGGATCGACGTCGCGGGAGCGGTGCTCGTGACAGCCGGGCTCCTGGGCATCACCATGGGTTTGATCGAGGAATCCGGCCGCGGCTGGGCGGCACCGGTGGTCCTCGGAGGTGTCATGGCCGGGTTGGCGTGCATGGTCGCCTTTGTGGTCGTGGAGCGCCACGAGAAGCATCCGCTGTTGGCCATGGGGATCTTCGCGTCGCGCCAGTTCAGCGCCACCAATGTGGTGACCTTCGTCGTCTACGGCGCCCTGGGCGGCGCCTTGTTCCTCTTGCCGGTGGTGCTGCAGCGCGTGGCGCACTACTCACCGTTGCAAGCAGGGATCTCGCTGCTCCCGCTGACAGCCATCATGCTGGTGTTCTCGGCTCGTTCGGGCGCGTTGGCGGCCCGCATCGGGCCGCGGCTGCAGATGTCGGTGGGACCCGTGCTCGTGGGCGCGGGCATGCTGCTCTTGCGGCTGGTGGGGGGCTCGGGCGACTACCTGACCGAGGTCCTTCCCGGCGTCGTCCTTCTGTCGATCGGGTTGGCCACGACGGTGGCCCCCCTCACCGCCACCGCTTTGGCGTCGGCCCCCACCGAGCACTCGGCCATGGCCTCGGCGGTGAACAACGGCGTCGCTCGCACGGCCCAGCTGGTGGCGGTAGCCGTGCTTCCGGCGCTGGCGGGGATCACCACGGTCGCCTATCTCCATCCCGCCGAGCTCGAAGCGGGATTTCACACCGCCGTGGATCTCTCCGCCGCGGCCGCCGTGGTGGGTGGGTGCATCGCGGCGGGCTTCATCAGAAACCCGGTGCGCAATGGCAGCGCGTCAACCCCGGCGCGGGCGCCGGCGACGCCGATGTCGTGTCCGCTCGAAGCCACGCCCATGGGCCACCACTAAGTCCTCCGGCATCGTTGCCACGGGCGCGTCGTGCGGTGGGTCAGCTCCCCAGCCGAGGGGTCGGCGTAAAGGTCACCGGCATCGTCTCGTGACCGACTATGAAGTTCGAGACCCGGAGCGGCGGGGGCTCGTCGCCGGCGAGTTGTAGATCAGGGAGTCGTTCGGCAATGCAGTCGACCATGCCCACCAGCTCGGCGCGCGCCAGACGGTTGCCGAGACACATGTGGGCGCCGAAGCCGAAGGCCAGATGATCGTTGGGTTGGCGGGCGATGTCGAATGACTCGGGGTCGGCGAAGACCGTCTCGTCGCGATTGGCCGAAGGGTAGAGCAAAAAGACGCTCTCACCGGCGCCGATGGTCTTGCCGTGCAGTTCGATGTCTCGAGTGGTGGTGCGCTTGAAGTTCTTGATGGGCGTTACCCACCGCAGCATTTCCTCGCCTGCGCTCGGCACCAGACTGCGATCGTTGCGCAATGCTTCGAACTGCTCGGGACGCCGCATCAGTGCCTCCATACCTCCGCTGATGACGTGGCGAGTGGTCTCGTCGCCACCGATGAGGATGAGCAGAGACTCGTGCGCCAGCGAGTCGTCGTCGAGGCGCTCCCCGTCCACCTCGCCTTGTACCAAGACACCGAGCAGGTCGTCGGTGGCCCCGGATTCCCGGCGCTCGGCGATCAGGGCGCGGATGTATCCGTCCCACTCGCCGTAGGCGGCGGCCGCTCTCTCCATCGCATCGGCATCAGGCGAGCCCTGGGATCCCAACAAGGTTTCGGACCACTGCAGCAGCGTGGACCAGTCCTCCTCGGCGAAGCCCAGCATGTCGGCGATCATGATCAGCGGCAGGGGAGCGGCGATGTCCGCTACCAGGTCACAACTGCCTTTTTCGGACACGGCGTCGATGATCTGATTGCATACCTCGGCGACACGGGGCTGGCGGATGCGCACCGCTTCGGGCGTGAACCCCGCACTGACTATGCGGCGTCGCTTGCGGTGATCGGGGGCGTCCATGTCGATCATGTACGGCAGCACGATGTCGGGGCGGACCCCGCCCGCGCTGGAGAAGTTCTGCGGATCTTGTCCGATGGCGCGCACGTCCTCGTAGCGGCTGATTCCCCAGATGCCGCTCTCCTCGTCGAGGTAGGCGGGCGCATGCTGGCGCATCCACGCAAAGGTCGGATAGGGATCACCGGCATAGAAATGGCCGTCCAGAAGCCGGATCTCTCGAACGTCAGTGTCAGGCATGGCGATTGTGTCCCCCTCCGCTAAGGCTCATCGTGGCACCGGCCTCCGGAGCCGCACAAGGCCACGTTGTGCCAGGTCAACGCGCGCCGCCCGGCCCGCCGTCAGGCCGAGGGGTGAAAACGCTCCGTGTACTGCTCGAAGGCGGCGGCCACGGCTCCGGGGTCGAGGCCGAAGTCATCCAGGGCGTACTCGTGAGTGCCGTGGCTGCCCGGCGGGTGCTGGAGCGCCCAGGCCGCGATGGCGTCGCGGCGGGGTCCGTCGAGCTCGAGGCCAAGGCGGCCATAGGCCGTCTCCACGGCACGGACCGGATCGGCATTGAGCACGTCGAAAGAGACATCGGCGAAACGTGCTTCGCCGTGTCGGGCCCGGAAGTCCATGGCGCGGCGAATCGCCTCGGCCCACAGATGCAACTGCTCGGCACCAAGATCGCCGGGATCGCCGGGATCCCCCACCCAGCTGCGCGTGTACTGCACCAAGCTGCACACCGACCCCAGCACGGCGCCCGGGTCGCGATGGGTCCACAAGAAGGAGGCGTCAGGGTAGGCGGCATTGAGCGCGTCCAGCGACAGCATGTGCACGGGCGTCTTCAGGTGCCAGCGCCGGGGCCCACAATGCCACTGCAGGAGCTGCAAGGTGCGCCGGTGCATGTCGTAGGCGGGCGTCATGTCGCAGTCGAGCGCCCACCGCACGTAACTCGGTACCCGAGCCATGCCGTCGAAGTGGGTGGTGCGAAAGGCCATGCCCAGGAGGTCCTGACACTCTGTGGGCCCCGTCGCCGTCTGAAAGTAAAGAGAACGCATCTTCGGAAAGGTGCTGTACATCGCCTCCAGGCCCACCGCGGCGTCGGCGATGCGGGAATCGTCGTGCTCGGTGGCGGACTCCGGTGGGGGGACGGGAGCGCTCGATTCCCACAGACGCAACGAGCGGATGGCAGGATCGGCGGCGAGCAAGTTGGACAGCGCCGTCGTGCCTGTGCGCGGCAGGCCGATGATGAACAGCGGAGGGTCCGGGGCGCCGATGGTCTCGTCGGCGATCTCGGGGTGCTTCTTGTGGACATCGGTGATCAGCAACCGGTTGGAGAGCAGCATCTCCAACCGCATTTTCATGATCTGCCCCCCGAGCTCGGTGAGCTCGGCCTCCGACGCCAGGGCCTCGGTGAGCCGGCCCAAGGCTTCGTCCATGTCACCGGGGCCGAAGTCTTCGAGCCCGGTGACTTCCATGGCACCGGCCATGAGGCCCTCGGCGTCGATGCCGATATCCGGCGTCCGTCCGGGGCCCTCGCTCATACGAAATCCGATCCGCCGTCGACATTGACATTGGCACCGGTGCAATATCCGTTGCGACGCGAGCCGAGGAAGACGACCACAGCGGCCACCTCCTCGGGCAGCCCGGCTCGGCCCAGGTCGGCCGGCTGGTGGAAATGCCTGGTGATCCATGTCATGACGTCATGCGGGTCGGTGGGATCGAGGTCTTCGGCTTCGAACATGGGGCGCAACCCCTCGCTGAAACTGGCCGTGACGATCGAGCCCGGGCTCACGGTGTTCACCAGGATCCCCTGGGGGGCAAGCGAACGCGCCAGGTTCTTCGACACGCTCGTGAGCGCGGCCTTGGCCGCCGTGTAGGCGACCAGCATCTCGCTCTGGCGTTGGGTGGAGTGCGCCGACAGATTCACGATGCGCGCCCACGGCGCGTCGCCCAGCAACGGCAAGGCGGCGCGTACGCAGCGCACGGCGCCCAATGTGCCCAAGTCGATCACGCCGTGCCAGGCGTCATCGTCGAGCTGTTCGAAACGGGCGGCGGCGGGGCCCACGGTGTTGACGAGCACGTTGAGCGAACCCCAGCGCGCGTCGATGGCGGCGAACGCCGCGTTCACCTGGGCCAGGTTGGTCACGTCCGCGGTCAGTCCCACCGCGTCGGGGGCACCGGCTGCCATCAGGGCCGCCGCCGTGGTGTCGAGCCCCTCGCTCCCGCGGGCCAGCACAGCTACCCTGGCCCCTTCGGCCGCGTAGGCCTCGGCGACGGCGCGTCCCATGCCTTTGGTGCCGCCGGTGACGGCAACGGTGGCGCCCGCCAGTCCTAGGTCCATGCTGACATCCTCTCCGCTCTGGTTGGTTCTGGGTGCCGCCGCGCCGGGGTCATCGACCGAAGCGCCGCCGCACCCCGGCCCGGCGCCCAGCCAGCACGGCGGCACGCTCGGGCGCGGTGATCCGGCGGGTGGTGGCCGGCACGACGTCGTCGATGCGAACAAAAGGGACGATCTCGGTGCGCGGCACCGGGGCGTCGGCGGCGCGGACGTAACGCACAATGGCCGGACCGCGTCGATGACCGGCGGTGTCCAACCAGTTCGCCACCCCCGGGTCGCGATGCGCCACCACGGCCCGCATCACCCCGTCGTCGTCCAGGGAGGCCTGGAAGCCATTCAAGCTCGACTGGTGTTCGGCGTAGTCGATCGTCTTCCACCAATGGTCACCGAACGAAATCGACCAGTACATGGCCTCAGGTGGAGTGACCTCGATGATCATGGCCTCGTCGTCGGCGAGCTCCCATGATCCCCATACGGTCACGTTCTCGGCGGCACCCCCCATCTCGGTGCGCGCCTGCGGAGGGCGAAAGACGTTGAGCCCTTGGGACCGGCCCGCCTCTTCGATGTCCCACCAGAAGCGCAGGCTCTCTTCGACGAACTCCCCCAAGGCGACGAGCTGGGCACCCACCTGGGCATCGGCGCCGGCTCTGGAGCTCGGCGATGTGTCATCTCGTGGCGGCGACGACGTGCATGAAA
Source organism: uncultured Acidimicrobiaceae bacterium (assembly GCA_963793645.1). GTDB lineage: Bacteria > Actinomycetota > Acidimicrobiia > Acidimicrobiales > UBA8190 > CAWCAW01. Next base: position 35,073 of record CAWCAW010000008.1, read on the forward strand.
TGGAGAGCCGAGCCGGCTCTTCGTTTTCCCAGTCGTAGAAGAACTGTCTCACCACGAGCGCCGAAGTCGCCTCGTGCAGCGGCATCCAGTTGCCGGCGTGCTCGTCGGCTGACAGCACGATCTCGAAGGACCCGTCGGCGGCGACTTCGAGCTCGTCGACGACGGCATTGGCGGTGGCTTCGATGCCCGACATGACTTGGAGTCCGACATAGCGCGCCGAACCGCGGGTGCCGCGCACCACATAGGTGGCATCACCTCGGATGGTCGCCCCGGAGTAGGCGGCGTCGGGACAATCCATACCCCAGCGCATGACGGCGTCGACGTTGCCGGGGGTGATGGACGGGTCATACGGATCACTCGAGCGCAGGGCCTCGTCGATACCGAGAGCCATGAGCATGAGGACGTGGCGATAACCGGTGCCGTCCCCACGCAGCTCCTCGGGGAGCTTGTCGGAGTGGAGGTGTTCGACGGCTGTGTCTAGGGACGCGGCGAGTGCTTCCCAAGCCGAACCGTCGCGTAAAGCCTGGGCATCGGACGGTTGCGCCTTGCGGCCGGCGCGTCCCACCGATGCCGGCAGCCACTTCGGCGGCCCCTCGTCGTCTCCCACAGCCCGGCAATCTACCGATCAAAACGCGAAGGCGCTGTTCACGAGGAGTTTTGCGTCGTTGACATCTGGGTATGCCTTGTTGTGATCAGGGGCGTACGACGGATCACCGTTGCCAGATCATGGATCTGTCCGCCACCGCCATTGCACTGACGTCGCCGTTTCGGCAACGGGGGTAGAAGAACATGACTGCAACCGATCGCATTGCTTTCCGCGGGCACAGTGCCATTGGTGAACACAGTGCCGTTAGCGAACACAGTGCCGTTAGCGAACACAGTGCCTGGCGCGGGCACCGGACGCACCGCCGAGCTCGTCTTGAGGTGGTGGGGATCGTGCTCTGCGTGGTTGTCGGCTTCGGCACCGTCGCCAACGGCGCGCCGGCTGGCGCGGCGGCGAGTTGTGTGCCGGCTCCTCACGCTGATCTGACCGGATGCAACTTGAGCGGCGCGGACTTGAGCGGTGCCAACCTCAGGGCCATCGACCTGAGTGGTGCCAACCTCACGGGTGCCACGCTGGTCGGGGCTCATCTCGAGTACGCCGATCTCGGCGCCGCCAACCTCACCGACGCCAACTTCACGGGAGCCGATCTGACGAGTGTCAGACTCGGTGGTGCCAACCTCTCCGCAGCGGACCTGTCGGGAGTACGGCTCTTCAATGTGTCGTCGGGCGTGCTGACTGGTTCGCCGGCGTCGCTGCCTTCGAATTGGCGGCTGCTCGACGGCTATCTGCTCGGCCCCGCCGCCAACCTCGAAGGGGCCGAGCTGGCCGGTGGGGATGTGGCCGGTGACGACCTCGTGGCCGCCTTCCTCAAAGACGCCGATCTGGCCGGTGGGAATCTCACCGCCACCCACCTGAGGGACGCCAATCTCACGGGTGCCGACCTCAGCGGTGCCGACCTCAGCTTTGCCAACCTCACTGGTGCGCGTCTCAAAGACGCCAGCCTCGCTCACGCCAGCCTGGTGCACGCCATCCTTTACGACACCTCGTCAGGTGGAGACGCGGGCACCCTGGGTTCTCTGCCGGCGTATTGGACGCTTGTCGATGGGTATCTCGTCGGGCCCACCGCCGATCTGGAATATGCAGACCTGGCCGGAGCCGACCTCGCCGGGGTGCACCTCCGTGGTGCGTATCTCACCAACGCCGATCTAGCCGGCGCCGATCTCGTCGATGCCCGACCCAAGCAGGCGTACCTCATCGGCGCCGATCTGGTGGGAGCGGATCTGGCCGGCTCCGACGTGGAACACTCCCACCTCACCTCGGCCAACCTCACCAGAGCCAATGTCACCGGTGCCAATCTCACCGGTGTCATCTTCGACCACGCCACCCTCGTCGATTCCGACCTGGCGGGGGCGGGGCTGGCCAATGCGCATTTCCGCGGCGCCAACCTGAGCGGCGCCAACCTCACCGGTGCGCTGCTGACGGGCACCACGTGGCGTTACGCGATCTGCCCCGACATGACCGACAGCGCCAATGACGCGAACTCCTGCCTGAACGATCTGTAGGACGCCGGCATCATCGTTGGCGCACTCTCGTTACAGCGGCGAATTGACCTCGGCGATGGCGGCGATCTCGGCGACGTCGTCCGCCAGGAGGAATCCCGCCGCCACCGCGCGCGCCGCGGCCGCCGCGAAGCGGTCGAGGTAATCCGCTCTCGATTGGTAGAGGGAGCCGAGCTTGGCCTCATCAAAGGCCACCGTGGTGCCGCACAGCAATGCGATGAGCGGCGTGGGATGGCCACTGTTTCCGAGTCCCGAGAGCTGGGCCACGGGCACGTCGACGTGCGGGGTGCGGACGCCTCCGAGTGTGTTGCCGTGATCGTCAGCGAGGAGCGCGCCATCTCGCACGGCCAGGCGCGCTGCCGGGGCCGGCGGCGTGCCGTGGCGGACCCAACCGTCCAAGGCAAAGGCAGCGGCATTGACGATGAAATGCTTCGGCCCGGCGTTCATGGGCAGATCCAGGGGCAGGCCGAAGAGCTCGGCCTTCGGTTGCCACGCGGCGGCCAGCTCATCGATGGGGCGCGCTCCGTCGTCTGTGAATCCGACCGCGAAGGTGTACACGTCGGCATGCGCCGTGGCCGCCATCTCCCAGGTCACCAAGGTGTCGCTGTCGTCCTGGCGGGCGGCCAGGTAGGTGAGTTCGATGAGGTCGGTCTCGGACTCCACACAAAGCATCGGGACGCGCGGGGTGTCGAAGAGCACCGGCTCGCCGCGCATCGATGAGTGCACATCGCCGTCGCCCTCTAGCGCGGCGGCCCCACCTCCCCGGGCCAGAAGGAGAAAGCCGTCGTGAACCTGGAGCACCGGATCGACATCGTTGACGTAGGTGGTGAGGCGGGCTGCGGACTGCGACTCGCCGACAGCGATGACGCGCTCGACGGGAAGTGTGTCCAGGATCGTGCCCCGAGCGTGACGCAGCACCTCGCTCACCTGCGCGTAGATGTCATAGGAGAACCGGTCGCCGGGGTGCCGCAGTTCTCCGTAGCGGGCTACGTCAATGCCGCGCAGACCGGCACTTTCAAAGCCCATGACGCTCGATCCGCCCATCACCCCGATGTGCTGGGCCGAGACTCCGACCCAGGCTGCTCCCCGGCGGATGATCTCTCGATGGGCGATGAGCCATGACGTCGCCGCGTCGAAACCGCTGGTGACGTTGAGCCATTCGACCCACACCGTGCCGTCGAAGTCGGCGTCACGGACGGGCCGGTAGACGAGCAACCTGGTGGTGAAGTCGGCCTCCTCGTGAGGAGCCGCCCCTGTCGGTGTGTGAGTAAAAGCGCGGGCCGTCCCCGAACAGGAGTACTCGCCTTGGACGTAACCGACGTCAGCCAGGTCGAAGCTGGTCCCGGCTACGAAGGGTGCACCACCGTCGGTGAGCGTCTCGAGCCTGGCGTCGGCCACGAGCTACGACGCCACAGAGCGAGCGGGACGACATTCGAGCAGATGTTCCCGGCCCGCGGCAGTGACGGAGACAAGTCGGCCCTTTTTGGTGTCGTGATGACAGGCCACGAATCCCTGGTCATTGGCGTCCTCCCACACCGGCAGCCGAGGACACGACGTTCGCCACGCCTCGAGCACCTCCCCATAGGGCCGAGGACCGGGACCCAACCATTCCAGAAGGTCGAGAACCAAGGTTTCGACAGTGTCGGACATGGTTGCCCCCAAACAGAGAGTGTTCGACTGTCGAGATTACTTGAGCACGCGACGTTCAGGTGGGCGAGGGGGGAGCTGGGTCCGTTGGCGCGGGTTCTTACCGGCCGGCTTCCAGGATGGAGAGGTCGCGATTGGCGCACTGGTTGTGTTGCCATTCCTCGTTGAGGATCACGCCCACGCAGTGGAGCACCGAGTACGGCTCCCCGGGGTGCGCGGGCGGGTCGGGGGGAATGCAGACACGCTCGAGCTCGTGCGGCGTGAGTGCGTCGATGGTCTCGCCCACCATGTCCATGCGGGCCCGGCGCACTTCGAGCACGGCGCCCCACGATGGCACCGCCTCCGGATCGAGTCCGATCGCACGCGGATCGGACAGCCACGAACCGGCCAGTCCCCACGGGTGGAACGGGAACGACTCGTGGCGAATCATGTGCCCCAGCCAGGCGTCGGTGGCGAGGATCAGGTGACGGAGCGTCTCCACAAAGCTCCAGTCGGCGTCGACCCGCTCGTGGAGGATCGACTCGGGAAGCATTTGGGCCCGTTGCACGGTGGTATCCCACAGTTGTTCGATCATGACCCACGCTTCGGCCAGGCCTTCCGGATCGGTGGCGCGCAACCTGGCGCGGCCGGGAAATCGACGGTTGAGCTCGGCTTCGACGAGCGGAGCGATCTCCACCCCGTTGATGTGCAGTCGTTCCATGCGTCCGGAAATGTCGGCATCCCAGAACTCGCCGTCGGTGATCTTGGCGCCTTCGAAGACGGGACTGTGCAGTCGCGCCCGGGAGAAGTCAACGTCGGCCAGTCGAGCACCCTGGAACGCCGGACCCATCTCGAAGCCCATAGCCCCGCAACGTACTCTTGGCGTGTGACGGTGCTCAAGGGGATGGCGAGGTCCTGGCGTTATGTGTTTAGTACCAAGGCCGGCAAGTTCCTGGTCCCCCTGTTGCTGATCTGTGCGCAAGGGGCAGCGTGGGCGTTCGCGACTCCGCTTCTGGCCGGTCCCGACGAGCCGTCTCACATCATCACGGCGGCTGCCGACGTGCGCGGCCACCTGTTCAAGCCCGAAGTTCTCCACGAGCCCAAGGCGATTCAGAGCGCCCGGCTTCCCCTCACTTTTGCCGACATGCAGAGCGAGTCGCTCTGCCTCGAGCTCAGCACAGGGCCGGCCAACTGCCGACTCCCTCCGACGCAGTGCAAAAGCCTCACCAGCTCAGAGGTGCGCTGTGGTTTGCCCGCCAAGTCCGGCGGCGCAATCGAGACCGCCACCACGTACACAGGGAGGTACCCCCCGCTTTACTACCTCTTTGTCGGGAGCCCGTCTCTGGTGTGGACCTCGTCGGGTGTCGTCTATGTCATGCGCTTGCTCAGCGTCTTGTTAAGTGGACTGCTGATCGCCGTGGCGTTGTATGCCGTTCGGCGCTGGTCGACGACCCCATTGATCGTGGGAGGCCTGGCACTTGCCCTGACACCTTCGGCGGCGTACCTCATGGCCGTGATCAATCCGAATGGCTTCGAAATTGCCGCCGCCATCAGCGTGTGGGTCACCGGCATGGTTCTCGTGAGGGGGCATTGGGAAGAGCCCCCCGTGCTTCTGGTCGCCATAGTCGGCGTCAGCATGTCGCTGCTGCTCTTGGCCCGGGCCTCGTCGCCGGTGTGGGCGGCGGTGATCGTCGTGATACTGGCGTTGGCCTCTCGCCAGAGCATGTGGGTGACGTTGGTCCGTTCCCGCGCCGTGCGTTGGTGGACGGCCGTTGTCGCCGTGGTGGGGGTTGTCGCCGTGGGCTCGATCGAGGCGTTGCATTCGTCGATCGTTCTTCCCGCCGGCCAGACCGAGGCTGGAGTTCCCTTGGTGACGATCGCCAAGACGGCGCTTGGCCAGTCGAACACATTGCTTCGGGAGATGATCGGTGTTCTCGGTTGGAACAACGCTCCGGTTCCTTTGTTCACGACGGTGATTTGGTACACGGGACTGGTGTTCATTGCGGTGATGGCGCTGAGCTCGCTGCGGGCCACCGGTGTGCGCCCGATGTGCGCAGTCGTCGTCGCCGCGACGGTGACGGTGGCGGCACCGGTGCTGTACAACGTGGCCACGGCGCGCACCTCGGGGTATCTCTTCAACGGGCGGTACACGCTTCCGGTAGCGGTTGGCGTGGCCGTGGTGGGATCGATGCTGGCCCCCGAATCAATCCGTAGGTGGTTGCGTGGTGTTGGCGTGTTGCTGGTTTTTGTGGCGCTGGCCAACGTGGCGGCATTTGCGTGGGTGCTGCGGCGGTACATGGTCGGAGAAGATGGACCGTCGAATCCGTTTGCCCATGTGGCCGGGCACTGGAGCCCGCCCATCCCTCTCGTTGTGCTGGTCCTGCTCTTTGTTGTCATCGAAGCGGCCACCATGCTCTGGTTGTGGACCGTCGCTAAGGAGATTCCCGCCCCGGCCTAGAGGATAATTAACGCTGTTCCTGCGCCAACGCGGCCGACAGCACGGCACCGAGGACAGATGCGCTCACTTGGCCGGCTTTGTCCGCGTCGTAGCGGGCCAAGCAATTTGTGGCAAAGCCGGATAACTGAAGCTCAAAAGCGTCGACCACCCATTGCGGTGGATCACCCTGGCCATTTGCCGCGCTCCAGGCGTATTGGGAGATGCGTGTGGCATAGCCCATCCGCTGGGCCTCTCGCATGTCCGGGGAGATTCCCGGACGATCAACATGCATGTCCCAAAAGGCCTTTCCCATCAGTCGGGCGTTGAGCTCATGCAAGGTCGCGGCCGTCTTTTCGAGCCAGGTCTCGAGGTCAGCGTCAGGGGCCGGCGGCCCGGGCATGAGGTCGTCGTATCGGACAATCATCTCGTTCATGGCGGCGGCCATGACCTCGTTGTGGGTCGAGAAGTGTCGGAACACCGTCCTTCGGCTGACGCCGGCGGCGGCGGCTATTTCCTCGATGGTGACATCGAAGCCGCCCGCAGCCAGGGCAGCCACGGCTCCGTCGACGATGCGAGCCTGGACCACGGCACGGGTCTCCTCCCCGAGCGTGGGCCTGTCCCGGGGGGTGTCACCGTCGTCTCGGGTCGCCACTTTTCGAACCCCCCGTCGCCATATCCCTTGGAGACTTGACACTCTAGAGTGTCATATGAGACACTAAAAGATGTCAATATAGACATTGCTTGGTGTCTCTTAAGACACTACATAGCGCCAAGCGACCGGTCAACGCGGTCAACCTGGCTCTTTCGAACGGCGAGGAACACGTGCTCAGGCCCTGTAGCCAGCCATTGCTCATTCACGACAATGGAACCGCGACCTGCTTCGTACCCGGTTGCCTCAACAGCCTCAGTGTGGGGGAGGGGGTCCGACGTCACGGCTTCGTGGTGAACTGCCGTGGCCTGCTCGGAAGCCTGTGCACCGTGTGTCATGGGAGTGCAACGGCAGGGGCAGAGCCCGGTGGGATCGTAGGGGACACCGCGAGCTGCCCAGGTGGCGTCATTGTCCACGCCGATCTGAGCGTCGAGTGTTCCGAGCCCAACTGCCGTCCAGATGGGTCCCCGGACGAGTGGTTTGCCAAGCACCGCGATATCGAGGCTTGCGGCCATGACTGCATCCTGTGTGCGGTGTTGGAGGACGACTCCGAGGTCTGACACGACGCGAACACGTGGTCCGGAAGTCGTAAACCGCAACGGCCCCCAAGGCGAGTGATCGGCGCGCGTTCGCGCCTATCGAACGTAGGCCACACGCCGATGACGATCCGCATTTTCGGGCGAGATTGACTCTTCCCGATCTGGATAGGCGAGCCGGCCCCATGGGCCGAGCTCTCTGCATCGAGCCGAATGATCACCGCGGACACGGGGCTAATATCCCGCCGTCGACGCACCTTCGGAGGTGGACCACGGTGACCGACCTGTTCGATGTGTGGCTGAGCGCCTGGAACAACAACGAGGGCGGCATCCTCGCGGCAGTGATGACCGATGACGGGACTTACGAGGACGTGCCGTGGGGCCGAGTCCTTGTCCCGGCCACCATCGCTGAACAGGTGGACCTGGGTCATCGCAACTCATCTGATCTCTCTGTGAGATATCTGACGACGTTGAGAAGCGGCGACCAATACGCAACGGAGTGGGAGATGGTCGGTACCAATGACGGGCCGATCGCCAGAGGCCTCCCCGCCTCGGGTCGCATCTGGAAGATCCATGGGGCTTCGGTTGGCTTGACCGAAGGCGACAAGATCAAGGTACATAGGGACTTCTGGGATCTTGGCGGATGGCTGGCGCAGCTTGGCGTTGCCCTGCCCCCACAGGTCGCCTGGGTCAGGGCCAACTGGTCAGAAGGCGAGTGACTCAGCGCACACTCTGCATCACGGCGTTGACGTTGGCCACGTCGAAGTCGGCCGGGTCGAAGGGACCGCCGACCCATTCGAGCATCCCGTCGTGATCTTCGTGTTCAGGGTCAGTCACGGCATTTAGGAACGCGGTGTAACGATGGGTGCCACCGACATCGTCGGGAGGGCAAGCATTCTCGCCGTCGAGGCAGACGCCGAACTTCAAGCCGAAATAGGACCACGTCAGGTCCTCGACGACCACGTCGTGCTCCCAACCGTCGCCAAAGTCGTATTCAAAAATGCAAAAATGAAGCGTCGCTCTTCTCGAAGAGCCTGCAGGACGGTCACGCCCTTTTCGTCAATCTCGTCTTCGGGGTAATCGTCGAAGCACATGCCAATACGTCTGTCGCCGATCAAAAAGGCATGCATATGTGAGTTGTTCCACCCCATGGCGGCCAACAGGATCGAGCTGAGCTTGGCCATGCGGATGCTGCCGGGAACCAGGAGCCTCCGCCAGACCACGGGATTCACACCCTTGAGCTGGATCCGGAGCCGGAAGACGCTCTGGCCGGGAGGTTGGGGGCCATTCGGAGCCATGTAGCAAGGTTATGCGAGCACGCTCGCTTTACGCAGAATCTCGAGGGTGAGTGCAACAGACGGTGGCGCAGAGAACTAGCTAGCGCCGAAGCAGCAGAAGCCAAGTCCTGAGTAGTCGGGGGAGATTGACTCTTTTCTGGCGTAGATAAGAGCATCCGCCGCTCGGCCATGGGCTTTGAGCTCCCGATGGAACGGAATGGTGAAGTGGAACGCGCATTCGTCGACGACCGGGATCACGCTGGCGACGATGCTGCGAGCTCCGGATGCCAGGAGAAGTCCGCTCAGGCCGAAGGTGCCGGGGCTGTCCGCATCGGTCATGCCGGTCTCACAGCAAGAAAGCACCACTGTGGTCGGTACACGGTTCAAACGAGAAACGTCGTAGCCGGTCAAGGGGCCGTTCGCGAGTTGAAGTGAGGATAGCAGTGGGGAATCGCTGCGGAACGAGCCGTGTGTAGCGAAATGGACCAGATCCGCCGACGCCAGGGTGGCCATCACCGCCTCAACCGTGGCGTCGTCCCCCGCCAGCACCCTGGTGTCTGGCCCCCAGATTGCCATCACAGCCTCGGCTTCCTGCGCTGAATGAAGGAGCCCGGGTCCACACACGACCACGACGTTCGGTTGAGCAACGCCGTCGGTGCCGTTTGTGTATTGGGCGGCTCTCGCCCACGCTGTGGCGGACGGCGCCACCACGACAGGGCGAGACTCGAAGGCCGGCAGCGCGCCCCAGGGTACCGACCCCACGGCCCCCCACGGGACGACGACGGTTTCTGCTTTTGAGTCCGCCAGGCAGAGTGGATCGATCAACAGAGAGGACAACCCTCGGAGTCGGTCATCCAGTTGCATTGAGCGGGACGCGGCGCCGTCGGTGTGTCCTGCAACCATGCCGATCATCGTCATCCGAAGGCCCGCGGCGGCACGCCGTACCTCAGCGACAGAAGCCAAATCTACGCAACGGCCGCGTCCATCCTCAAAGACGATGGCACAGAGCCGATCGCCGGACGGGATGTATTCGATCAACACACGATGGTCCAACCTGTTGATGAGGTTGAGTGGCGAGCTGACACGCTGGTTCTCTCTGGAAACGGCGTGGCGCGCGCGCCGTCGCACCAGCTCCTCCAGCGCACGTTGGGTTGTTCTCAGCCGCCGCTGTTCGAACGGTTCCAGGGGGGAACTGTCCATGGCATGGGTGATCTTTCGGAGCTCTTCGAGTCGGCGAGCCATCTCCGGGTCATCGTTCATGCCGCGTGGTTCCTGGGAGAATCGGATCCTCTCGATCCACCCCAGCGTTCGGATTGGCGAGTGCCGAGCTTGCCCCAGCGACATGGCCAGCGCGACGGCCTCATCGGCTCGGCCCGCCCCTTGCACCCGGAGCTCGGTCGAGCCATTGGCAGCCTGGTGCGCCAATAGGGCATTCACCGCGGCATCCATGGATCGCCCTGCCGCGGCGTCTCTTCCTTCGGAAGTACGAAACCGCGTCTCGGCGATCCAGGCCAAAAGGCGATCCAGGTTGGCGCCCCCCTTGTGGAGTCGTCGGAGCCGAGCAAGCGGAACACGTGCTGCATCGTGTTGTCCGGCTTGTAGGAGCAGGTCGACGGCGGATGCGTCGGCACCAAAGGAGCATGACGTCCAGCCCGCCGAGCTCAGAGCCTCGCTCACCTCGAGGAGCGCGTTGGCTCGTTCCTCGGGTGACCAACCCGATTCGCTCAAGATCTCGTAGTACCGCGCCACCGATACCCACCTGAGACGACCTTGGCTTTCGAGTTCCGTGCGAGCTCGACTCGCCCAATCTCGTGCTCGAGGCGCCTGTCCTTGGGCCAGGCAAATTCTGGCCGCAGCGAGGCAAGCCTCGGCCAAATCCGCCCTCTGCTCGAGCGTTTCAAGAAGGCCGATTGCTCTTTCAACCACTGCTCGCGCCTCGGCGAAAAGACCCGCTTCGGCCAGTGTCTCAGCGCGGTCCAGGAGGATCTCGGGTCTTTGTATGCCCAGTGACGTAGCCCTGCGCTGAGAGTCGTCGAACCGTTGCAACGCCAAGGCAAGATTTCCTTGCCGTGCTGCGATGTAGCCACTGTTGTGAGCAATACCCACCATTTCAAACTCGTCGCCGATGCTCTCGTTTATCCTGGCGGCTTCCGAAAGATCAGATTCAGCAGCGTCAAAATCACCCCATTCGGCGCGGATGATGCCACGATTGAAGTAGGCCCTTGCTTCGAATCGAGGCGACGGCGCGGCTCGAAATGCGTCGATGGCCTTATCCCAAGCAACCAAGGAGGCGCTGTCGCGCCCGGCGCGGTGCAGGACCAAGGCCAGTTGTGCAGAGGCCGTCGCAGAGTCGATCCCCGTCAGCTGCTGGGCGGCCGACTCGAGGGCGGAAACTGCGATATCCACCTGGCCTCGAAGCGCCTTCTCGAAAGCGAGAGGAATGGCGACGCGCTGAGCCTCATCGGTGTCTCCCGAACGCAGAAAGAGCAACTCAGCTCTGTTCAGAGCATCGAATGCCTCCTGCCGCCGTCCGAGCTTGCGAAAGGCAAGACCGCGAGCCCACCATCCCCTTGCCTCGGGATTGACGAGTTCCGCATGCTGTAGCGCATCGAGTACGTCATCATTAGCGACTTCAAGGGCTCTGGTGGCGTCCTCCTCGGCTATGGCAAAGGCATGGCCTACCGCCGCCAGCGCCGCGTCTAAATCGTCACCCACTCGGTGTCGAAGCCAGTCGAGGAGTCTTCGGGGTGCCAACGGATGCTTACGGGACCCCCCTCGATCTGCTCGAACAGGAAGAGTCCGAACTGATCGACGTCCGTGGTCCGTATGTCGGCAGGGCGTCGGAGCTCCACGACACCCCGCCCGGCCGGCTCGATCTGGCCCACCAAACGGCTCCCACCGTCGATTAGGGAAACCACCATGCCGCCCCCTGAGCAGTGAAAGCTCAGCCGTCGGTCAGGCCTTCCAGCACGTACCCGTGCCAAACCGTCGTCGTCGACGAGCGAGTCGCTCTCCAAGGCGGCGAGGCTCAGGGAAATGTCCCTCCACGCAAAGGCGTCAACGGCTTGGCGCAGCACCTGAGCGGGGGCAGGTTCCGAAAGCCTCATGGCCCGGCCGACTTGGGCCAGAAGCTCGTTGTCGCGTCCTTCATTCATCGCGAAGTCTGTCCAATCGCCAGTTCGTCGACCCGTATTCCCGCATGTCCCAACAATTCCCGGAGCCTGTCCAGACAACGCCCGCGGGTCGGCCCGATGCTCCCCACGGGGAGCCCCAACTTCGAACTCAACTCCTGGTAGGAGCAAGGCGGATCGCCGACGAGGCCAAGAAGGAGCTCACGACAGCGCGGTCGGCAGCTCGGCCAGCGCGAGCTGCACGGCAATGCTTTTCTCGTGCTCGATCATGGCGGTATCAGCTGCCGGTTCCCGGTCCTCCATCCGGCGTAGCTCGGACCAGGGGTCTACGACCACCTGACGCCCTGCTAGCCGCGCCACCTTGGACGCCTCGCGTCTTGCTGTCGTCGCAAGCCATGCCCCAACTCGCTCTGGTTCCCGCAGCGATCCGAGGTTTTCGGCAAAGCGCAGCCACGTCGTCTGACTCACATCTGCTGCGTCGGAGGCATCCAGACCGGCACACCGGGCGATGTGCCATATCAGTCCCCCGAAGCGCTCGACGAGGTCTGACCATGCTGTGGCGTCACCCTGCGTGGCACGTAGAACCAGCCCCTCGGTCTCCTCCACCGCTCAGGATTGTAGGACCGGCGGTCCTGGGAGGCAATGCTCCCGAAAACCGCCGGTCCCGCCCTCAAAGAGGTCAAAAAGGTGAGTACACGGGGGCGCCCGCGACCAGCCAAACTCCGGCCAAGCCCAAAACAATGGCGCCGATCTTTGCGAAACGGGTTCTTGCCATGACTGTGCTCCTCACTCGGTGGTCAGTTGCCGCCGACGGGTAACCAGAGCGTGGAAAACCGCTTTTGATACGCGGACCGCGTATCAAAAGCTCATCCAGGCACTCTTGTAAGGAGGAACGAGGACCCGGGGGGCACGACGGAGACATTCGTGATGACTGTGGCGTTGGGGGCAGCCGTCGGCCTGTGGCGCGGTGGACGTCTTAGCGCCGCCGCCGACCTGCAGTTGCGGTGGTGGTCCCTGCTGGTTGTCGCGATCGGCATCCAGCTCTCGCTCGGATGGTTGCCCACGGCGACCAGGTGGACCTTGGTCCTTCTGTGTTGCGGCCTCGTGCTGACGTGGACCCACGCCAACTTCAGGGTTCTCGGCACGAAGCTCGGCCTAACGTTGTTGCTCGGGGGGATCTTCGCCAACACCGTCGTCATCGCCGCCAACAAAGGCATGCCGGTGGATATGCACGCGCTCGTTATCTCGGGACGCTCAGCCGCCACCAACGTCGCCCGAGGATTCCTCTTCAAGCACACGACGATGACTTCCCACACGTCGCTTTCGTGGCTCGCAGACCGCTTGCCGGTCCCCGTGCTCAGGGAGGTGATGAGTTTCGGCGATGTACTCATGCTCATCGGCCTTGGGATCATCGTCTACAGGCTCACTCAACCTCGCCCCATACGGCCTCTCACAAGTGCGGTGGCACACGGGCTTGATGGCTCGAATCCGCGTGATGACGCCGAGATGATCAGGGACTTCGGGCCGTTGCAAGCCTAGGAGTTTCACTTACCCTGACCGGCGCCTGCACGGTGTCGTTGTAACCCCCACCCCGCCTTACGTGCGAGCACGAAGCCCGGACTTGAGAAAGGACTAACGATCGATGAGTGGGTCCTCACAAATGGAACCCGAGCGTCGCAGGCTGCTTCCCCGCCAGTTCGCCGATTGGAAGGGAAGGTACCTAATTGAGGACGACATAGATCAGCGATGGCGCGAATGTCGTGTCATCGACATCTCAGGAGCGGGTGCCGGCCTTGAGCTAGTTGACACGACCGTCGCCGAAGTAGAAGGTCACCGCATTGTGCTCGGCCTGCAACTCGTCGGCGCGGTACGACACACCGAGGAGATGGGATCTGATCGTGTGCGAGTGGGCGCCGAGTTCATCGCTCAGACCGACGAGGAACGAGCATTTCTCGCCTCTCTGGCACGGCTCAATGCGCGCTGGTAGATCATGCTTGCACAAGCCATAGCCGCTTCCGGGCTCGCGATCGAAGTCGCCGGTACCTTTCTGATTTCGGTTGACGCACTTGGATCCCAACGCGAGGTCCGGGATTCCATCGATTTCCTCGAGGGGGTGACGCATTTGGAGGTCGATCGGACCGCCTACGTGAAGGCAGAGGATCTCGAAATGGAAATTCGGGTAGTCCTTGCGAAAGCCGCTGGAGAACGAAGCGCGGCCGACACTTCAAAGCTCGAGGAAGCCCTTAAGCGAAAGCAAAAGATTGCTGATGATCTCGCGATACTTGGGGCGGCCCAGGAAATCGCAATTGAAAGGAACCGCGAGAACTTGGAGAAAAAGCTAGACGCGATCAGAAGGTCAAGCGCGCGACGGGAACCACGTATTCGAATCGCGATCGTTCTCGTGGCGCTCGGTGGCATTGTCGAGATTGCAGGAGTTCTCCTGGGCGCTTAGCGGTGGTACCGCCATCTAAGTACGGCTGACACCATCTGACCTGCACTCAGATGCTGTGTGATCGAGTGAGTCGGACGGTTCCTCTCGACTTCTGATCGAAAGCGCTTTTCCCCGGCGTCCGTGCTGAGCGCGGACATTGTTGGGTTCACTTAGCTGTTCCGAAACGAGATGCCTCATGTTTGGTCGTCGGGCTCCTCAAAGAAGTGTTTGGCCACGAGGTCGCCTACTCGACGAAGCACGGTCGGCCACCATGGTTCAGCCGGTGCAATTCCGACCACCTGAACAAAAGGCACCCGAAATCGCCAAGCCAAGAGACCGTCAGTGAGTATCTGGTCACCCACAACGGCGCTCGGAGTCTCACCTACGAGAACCAAACGGTTCCGGCGGGTGAAAGGCTTGTGTGCAGAAGATACCAAGCGATCCATCTCAAGAGAAGGAACAGCGGCACCGAATGGCCTTCGTGAGTTGGTGGCGAAGACAACACTGCTCCCACGAGGCGTGGCTGCGAGGAAGCTCAGGACAGTCCGGCGTCCAGACTCCAACGTGTCGGCATCCCTCTCATAGCCAACCAACGTGTTCTCAAGGTCAGCGATGACCAAACCTAGCTTGATAGGCAGGAATTCGACATGATCGGGCTTGGAGATTCGCCACCGAAGAATTCTCCTCGCTTTCATCCTATTGAACATCGGATGCTCACTGACGATAGAGACCGTTGGCATTGGTCCCCTTCTCAAGGTCCTCGGTCATGAATCAGCAGGCAAAGCAGTTCTCTTGTCATTGGCTCGAGGGCTAGGAAGGTCAGAACGCGTCGTCACGTCGCCGAATAAACCACTGAAAGCCCCGGAGCCATTGATCCTTGGCATCGTGCGGCCACTCCTCGAATGGCTTTCTCAAATCGGTGTAGCTCTGGGAGCGGAACGAAGCGGAAGTCAAGAGTCCTAACGTTGCGAAGATCGTGAGCATCAGGATCTTACCGACGCACCAACTCTCGTTCCTGAGTAGCCAAATAAACCAACCGGCAGCGCCGGCGAAGCCTGTCATCGTAACGATCCAGAGAGCTAACTTGCCTAGCTTGACTGTGATCGCTGCCAAGAGAGTCAGGACTGCGCCGAATGCGAACTTACTCCATGCGGATGTGTGGACAATATGCTGGCTGGCATCAGTGCAAAACTCGGCGAGAGCAGCAGTGCAAGCTATCAATAGCACTGACCATGGAGCCTGAAACGATTGGCTCGCGTCCAACAGTACCGTCTCCGTCGTGACTTGATCCGCCAGAATCTTCGAGCCTTCCGGACCGACACCTGCCCAACGTAAACATTCGTCGAGATGCATCTTGTTGGCGTGCACGTTGGCGTTGGCCGGACCCTCCAGGTTATTCGCTGGCATCAAGAGCCGCGCCATCTTCGTTGACTCTATTGCCCAGGCGAGACCTACAAACATTGCACCAAAGGCAAAAGCAGCAACTCCAGCGAGAATAAAGGAGTCGCTACTCCTCACTCCAGCCGCCCACAGGCCGATGACGGCTCGGTAGGCATAACCGCAGCCTGAAACAAGGATCAAAAACCACACCCAGGATTTCTGTTTCCAGTGGCTTGAACCCGAAGCACTCGGCTTGCTCTCGACGTCGCGCGTGTCTCTATCAATTCGAGTTCGCACAGTTTCGTAGATGGTCGAGTACAAGACGAACGAGACGATAAAACCCAGAATCCACTCCCAGTTATGGTGCGACAAAGGCATCAAGGTTGCGATCAGGAAGAAAGCGACGAGTATCCTTCCCAAAAAAACGCAGTAGGCCCAATGGAGCCACTTGCCTTCTTCCTCAGGGTTAGCCGAGGAAGGAAAGCGCCGTTTATTTAGCCCTTGCTTATGGTCGACGTTCCGGTCACGCATATCGTTGACCATGTACCGAGCCTGATAGAGAAGATACTCGAAGACGATGAGTGAGCCAAGAACAAGGAGCCAGCTACCCTTCCAGTGGCTTGAGCTTACAATCCAAATGAACAATGCCACGAGGGGAATAAAGAGAGCCTTGAGTAGTTCCTCCTCTCGTCTCGGAAGCAAGAGCCAGCTTATGATTCCCCGTTCGCCGTTCCGATCTATCTTTCGTGACGGGAAATGTTGATCGGTTCGGCTAAAACGCGAAGGCAACCCCTCCTCGGCCTTATGCCACAGCTTCTGCCCTTCGTAGGCTTTGACGGCTGCCGTTACCGGTATTGAAAAAATAATTATGTCGAAAACGACAGAGAAAGCTTCGAGACGAGCATCATGGATGCGAGAAGCCGTCACTATTACGACCCCAAGACCCGCAAGCGTCAAGACAAGGAGGATGAAGTTCCAGAGGGCGCGAAATGTTCCTATCGCATCATGTTGCCCGTCAACTGAGAGATTTAGGTGAGTCCAACTGGGTAAAGGAAAACGGCCATACTGGCTTGTCAATAGATGAATTCGTCTCTCGATCTCCCGAAGATAATAGGAACGAAGATTCTGACGTACTGCCATGATCGTCCCAAACGCGAGGAGACCAGCGGGAACGATGGGAGCCGCGATGTAAACCAAGTAGGGTACGGGTGTGAGCTTCGAGCCCCCACAAAATCCTTGCTGACATGTCTGGAAAAGCAGCGAGCCCAACCCAACGAGCGCCGCGAGAGCGACTGTCAGGATCGTGGCATACGCGGCAAAGTTGATGCGGTCGTCATCCCGCGCCTCGGCATGCTCCCTTAGAAGCACTTCCAACATATCGCCCTCGTGCTCTCGCACGACCTGAGTCTAACGTCAAACGCAACGCCTGTGGCGTTGCAGCCGGAGCACCTTGACGGGCTAGTTCGCTGCGGAGTGACGCGGCTTGCATAGAACAGGTAGCTGGGTGGTCATCATGGAAGCGAGAAAAACATGCGAAGGAAGGGCAGCTCGATTCCGAGAGACCCACGAGGTTCCCACGAAATGGGAAATAGGACTGTGATGTGTATGTAACGACGACAGGCAACTCTAGTGATGAATCACCCTGGTTTTGATGGAGGCTCTGGCGCTTTGATTTATGCGGCCTGATTGGCTTCGCTTTCTTGACGGTAGTGGTTTGCTTCGAGCTCTGCCGGCGGGATGTCCCCGATCTCTGTGTGAAGGCGTGCGGTGTTGAACCAGTCGACGTACGCCAGGGTCGCCACCTCGACGTCGTCTGCTGTCCGCCACGGGCCCTGGGGTGCGATCAGTTCGGTCTTGAACAGCCCGATCGTTGTCTCGGCCATGGCAGTCGTACGAGTCGCCGACGCTACCGATCGACGGGGCGGCACCGACTTCGGCCAAACGCTCGGTATAGCGAATTGAGGTGTACTGACTTCCCGCGTCGCTGTGACAAATCACACCGTCGACCGTGTCGTTGCGACGCCAGATGGCCATCTCCAATGTGTCGAGGACGAGGTCAGTTGTCATGGACGAGGCCACCCGCCAGCCGACGATCATGCGTGAGAAGACGTCGATGACGAAAGCCACGTAGACCATGCCCGACCACGTCGGGACGTAGGTGTGAACATCTCTGTCGAAATTTCGGGCGCTACCGGTATCAAGCTCCTTATCAGCGGGTCTTTTCTTGGGGTGATTTGAGGGTTGGTTCCTCGGCGATGGCGGCGAGTAGCCAGGGCGTCCGGCGGGCAGATCCAGAAGCTCAGTTCTAAGCTTCGATTTCGAGCCGAGAGCTAGGTGCAGATCGCAGGATCAGTCGATACGTTGGAACGAGGTGTTTTGCCTCCACTGCTACCGATCGGATCGTCGGCCGCAGTTCCGCAAGATCGCCCCCGACCCCGTCTCCGGTCTTGTCGCCCAACGGTCTGTGGACCCGCCGTTCCTTCGCTCGCTCGAACCCTGAAAGCACGTTCAACAGAGTCGGATGGCCTGGATCGAACAGCAGCTGATCACCGGTTATCCGCTGTCCACATTGCAACGGCCTCCCAACCTCAGGGGTGGCAGCGTCTGCAGAATTGCATTTGGTGACCAGTCTTAGCTCTGGTCCAATGCTCGAGTTCGTCCCGAGCATCAGCACAGACCTTGGAGTATTCGCTGCAGGTCCAGGTTAATCCTCGAGCTGGCCGGCCGCTGATTGTGTAGCAGCCAGCACGGTGGAGCATCAGGTATTTAGCACTTGGCACCCGATATGCATTTAGGACGTAGCCCCTGGGGTGGTTCAGAAGCCAACCCTCGTACCCGGGATCATCGTCGAGAAAACTCACGATCATGGCGTCTGCCTCAAAGCTTGATTGTATTGAGAGCCTTGCGAAGGCGTTCGCCGGCGTCGAAGAACCAATTGATGTACTCGTCATAGCGATCAGAGTCCGACACCGTTACGCCATCTCGATACTCGGCGACGCGGCACGCTCGCTTCCCCTGCAGCTCCTCGAAGGTAAGGACGCGTCCATAAGTCGACTCCATGCTTGCCCTCTGATTCTCAAAAGCCTTCAGCATCGCTAAATTGGCTTGCTCGTCCCCCGTGTCGATATACAACTCATGTCTCAAGCGCCCACCCGCCGCAAAGCTTAAGTCGATCGAGGTTCCTTTAAGTGCCGAAGGTTGGTTCATCCAGTTCTGGGTAAGTGGAGCCCTTCGGTTGCTCCAGTCCGGATGTTCGACGCGAAGACGCTCAAGATACCTCGCCCAGAATTGGTAATAGAGCTGACCAACCCCGCTCACTTGGGATCCGCCCTGCGTTTGCTGCTTTGTGATCGTCGAATTCTGGAACTTAAGATCGACAAACCTGTGGTGCTCCCCGTCTGCGTAGAGGTTTACGATCACAAGTTGGACCGGAAGTCCATGTTCGACAAGGAAATCGACAGCGGATCTTGTCCGCCCATGAACATCTCCAGCGACGAGGACCAATCGCGCTGAGGAATTGACAATGACAGGAGACGTGGACTGCGTGAAGTCTTGCCAATCCTCAAAGAACTTGTCGACACCATTCGAGTAGAGACACGAGAGTTCATCGAGGTTTGTGGAGCGAGCCCACCCTGCATATTCCAGGCACTGAGCGAGTTGGGATCGGTCGACGTCACGCTTTACTTCAACGACGACCACTCTTCCCGAAGCGTCCAGGGCGACAATGTCCGGAATGCCTCCGCCGTCGATCTTCGGTTGGCGAGCTAGAGGAAACAGTGGCTCGCCCAGAAGGACCTCAAGGTTTTCCCACAGGAGGTTCTCGATCTCTTTTTCATATAGATCAGGCCCGGCCAGTAGCGGTTGAATCAGGTTAAGTTTCTTGCCCGAAAGCTCAAAGAGCGGCATCGTCCCCACCCAAAGTCGACTTGGAGAATCCTCGACAGGCTATCCGTTAACGCGCGGGGAAAACGGCGGCTCGGCTGGCTGCGGTGGTCCTGGGCAATCGCGGCTGGTTCAGCTCCAAGGGGCCAATAGCCTCTGACTGCTAATCAGATGCTCAGGTGGAGCGTGGTGCTGTTCTAAATGGCACAGCGTCTGATTTGTGGATCAAAAGGTTGAGGGTGAGTCCGCGAAGACCCATCCGCTGTATCTTCCCTCAAGATCGACTTTCACGACGCCAGGGTGCTGCAAGCCGCGCGGAAGTTGCCGGCAGTTCGAGCTGGGCTCGTGCCGGACCAGGGGGCCATGCCAGATCGATGGGCAATCCGGCGATCACGACGGAATGGTTCGTCTTGTGTCCCCAAGGCCCACCTTGCAGAGCAGACTCGAACCCGTGCCGAGCGGCTTACGTCGGAGAGGGTCTGATCCGTCAGACGTTTACTGGTTCGAGGTAGCGAAGGAAGAGCGTGCCGGGGATGTCGCCGTGGACGCCCCGAGCGGACGGCGATCGGGAATCATGGTGCTATGCTACCATGACACCATGTTGCGTCCTGAAAACTGGACCAAGCCAGCAGGTGAGAGTCCCGTCCGGGTAATCGCCGGAGAGCCCGGTAGCAGGCCCCGGTTCGTCGTCGAGAGGCGGCGGGCTGAGCGGGGTGTCAAAAGCCTCTTTGGAGGGAGCAAGCGTGCGGGCCGTGGTGCCACCAGGCGCGAGTCCTGCAGCCTCGTCACATTTACAACAGGGGAGCCGAGCCGCTCATGTCACGGCGAAGGCCCATGTCCGACCGACTGGCCAGTTCCGGAGATGCCCATGGTCGGGTTCCCTCGGGGTATGGGGAGCGGCACGTACGCACGGTTTGGTTCGGGACAGGAGAGGCCCGTCTTGCCAGCCTCGTCAGCAAAGACCGTCGGGATAAGCCAGTGGTGAAACTCAACGGAGGCAAGCGGGAGTCCGACGGGGTCGTAGTACCGCTGATCGCCGGGATGAACCCGGCGGGAGGGAAGGACCCCGACTTCGGTCACGCCGGTCGAGCGGGTAAGCGCGAGGGCATGACGGGGACCGCCCCGTCCATCTACCCCGAGGGGAAGCATCTTCCTCCCGCCAAAGTGCGACAACTGCAGAACCGGCTATGGGCTGCGGCCAAGCAGTCTGAGGGTCGGCGTTTCCACGCCCTGTATGACCGCATCTACAGAAGTGACGTTCTGTGGGAGGCGTGGAAGCGGGTCCGTGCTAATCGTGGTGCCGCCGGGGTTGATGGTCTGACCCTGGCGTCAGTGGAGGATTACGGAGTCGAGCGCCTGCTCGGTGAGCTCCAGGAAAGCCTCCGTGCAGGCATCTACCGCCCGAAAGCAGTACGCCGGGTGGAGATTCCGAAGCCCGACGGGTCGAAACGCCCGTTGGGCATTCCCACCGTGATGGACAGAGTGGCCCAGCAGGCCACGAAGATCGTCCTCGAACCTATTTTCGAGGCCGACTTTCTGCCCTGCTCGTTCGGGTTTCGGCCCAGACGAAAGGCCGACGACGCTCTGGAGAGGCTCCGGAAAGGCTTCATCGAAGGCAGCCACTTCGTCTTCGAAGCCGATATTCGGGACTTCTTCGGCTCAATCGACCACGAGAGGCTTCTCTCGCTGGTCGGTCTGCGGGTGTCGGACCGGAGGGTGCTCAAGCTGTTGCGGCAGTGGTTGCGTGCCGGGGTGCTGGTCGATGGGGTGGTGTCCGAGACGGTCACGGGCACGCCTCAGGGCGGGGTGATCTCACCTCTCCTGGCCAACATCTACCTGCACGCCTTCGACCGGGCCTGGGCCGAACGGGGCGTGGGAGAAGTCGTCCGCTATGCGGACGACTTCGTCGTGTTGTGTTCGTCCCGGGAGCAGGCTGAGGAAGCCCAACGGCGGTCCGCCGCCATTCTGGGAGACCTCGGCCTCACTCTCCACCCGGACAAGACCCGAGCGGTCGACCTCCGGGAGGGCAAAGAGGGCTTCGATTTCCTCGGGTGTCATCTTCGGGCCCGCATGTCCGGCAAGCTCTGGGAACAGCGGAAGATCGTCCGCTACTACCTTCAGCGCTGGCCGTCTGTGCGTTCGATGAAGCGTGCCCGAGCGAAGATCAAGGCCATGACCGATCGAAGCCAGGTCGGACAGGAGTTGCCGGTCGTCATCGTGCGGCTTAACCAGTTCCTCCGGGGTTGGGGCAACTACTTCCGCACCGGGAATGCGTCCATCAAGTTCTGCGAGATCGACAAGTATGTGGGGTGGCGGTTGTTTCGCTTGCTGGTCAAGAAGCGGGGCCGCAACCTGCGTGCCGGTCAAGCCGATCGGTGGACGCCCGCCTGGTTCCAGGACCAGGGCCTGTACCACTTGCACGGAACTATCCGTTACCCGAAGGCAGCGTAACCATGTCCAGAAGATCGTCGGAAAGCCGTGTGCGGGAAAACCGCACGCACGGATTGAAAGGGGAATGGGGAACCGGGCTCGCAAGAGCACCGCGCCCCTGACTACCAATGACAAAGAACCTCACTATCCGCCTCCCCGACGAACTGGCCGCTGATGCTGAGGCTCTCGCACGAGTCGAGGGCAAGAGCCTGAATGAGACGGTGAAGCAATCGCTGATCGAGGCTGTAGAGCGGCGGCGAAACAACCCCAAGTTCAAGGCGCGCCTGGCGAAGATCATCAAGGAGGACCGCGAGTTGCTCGAACGTCTGGCCAAGTGAGCGTCGAGTATCCAGATCTTGCCTGCACATTCCGGCGATTCCGTACACTCAGTCCGGAGTTTTCGGACACTGGTCGGAGGCCGCGTAGCGGCCGACGTTGGGGTTCGGTTATCCCCTGACAATCACCTCCTCCACTTGAAGTCGACAGTCTTTCATTTGGCGGCCTCGGACCGGTTCGGTGGGTCAGAGGGCCGGCGCATGGACTCACCCGAGAGCTCGATGCGGTGGGCGTTTTGAAGAACACGGTCGAGCACCGCGTCGGCGATGGTGGCGTCGCCCAGAGCCTCGTGCCACATGGACACCGGCAACTGCGACGTGATGATGGTCGAACGGATCTGGGCCCGGTCTTCGATGACCTCGAGCAGATCGGCGGCCTGGTCGGGCGTGAGTGGGCGAAGCAGGAAGTCATCGACCACCAGGACCTCCACTCGGGCCCAGCTGGCCATGAGCCGGGCCAGGCGCCCGTCGGCGCGGGCGATGGCCAAGTCATCGAACAGACGCGGGGCGCGCACGTACACAGCGGTGTGTCCGTGGCGGATGGCCGAGTGGGCGAGCGCACAGGCGAGATAGGTCTTGCCCACTCCGGTGGGCCCCACGATGACCACGGCGTGGTTGTTGGTCACCCAGTGTCCCTCGGCCAAGGTGAGGACCTGGGACTTCTCAAGCCCCCTGCGGCGTCGGAAGTCGATGTCCTCGATAGTGGCCGGCAAGCGCAGCTTGGCCAACTTGAGATAGCGCTGCAGTCGTCGGTTCTCGCGTTCGGCCACCTCGCGGTCGACCAGCAGCCCGAGACGCTCCTCGAAGCCGAGCCCCTGGTAATCAGAGTGTTCACGTTGCTCGACCAGGCCCTGCGCCATGACGTCGAGCTTCAGGGTCCGAAGACCCTCGATGGTGGGGTTCTGCAGCATGGTTCTCTCCTTTTTCAGCGGTAGTAGTGCGCGCCCCGCACATTGCGGTGACGGGGATGGGGGGGCGCCGATGCGACCTCGGGCAAGGGCTGGCGGTCGAGGGAGTGCTTCAGGATCGACTCCACCGAGCGGTAGGAGAATGACCGCAACGCAAGGGCCCGCCCACACGCAGCCTCGGCCCGCTCGGTGCCGTAGCGGTCGGCCAGGCGGATGATGCCCAGGGCCGAGCGGAACCCCTGTTCGGGATGAGGGCGAGCCGCCAGGATCTCTTCGACCAACTGCGCCGCGTTGGGCCCTGTCTTGTGCGCCCAGGCCACGATGCGAGACGGCGTCCACTGGGCATGACGGCGATGGGACTCGGGCATGTGGGCCTCATCGGTGCTGTGGGCGAAGCGCACGAAGCTGCGCACGTGGCTGGCCACCCGCCGCGATGAGGAGAAGATCTCGACGGTCACCGCCGACAGGCGGACGTCTACCTTCTGTCCGACGAGCCCGTAGGGCACCGAGTAGTAGTGACGGTCGGCTTCGACGTGGTAGTCGATGTTCACCGTCATGCGCCTCCACAGGGCGAACTGATAAGGACTCGGGGGCAACGGCGCGAGGGCGGGAAGGTCCACGGACTTAAAGAGGCTTGCGCGCGAGCCCTCCATCTTCTTAAAGGGCCGGTTGTTGATCTCCTGCACGCACCGCCCGATGTGCGCGTTGGCTTCGGTGAGCGAGAAGAACCGCTCCTTGCGCAACCGGGCGATGATCCAGCGCTCGGCCAGCAGCACCCCTGCTTCGACCTTGGCTTTGTCGCGAGGCCGATAGGGCCTCGTCGGGATGACGGCCACGCCGTAGTGGGCGGCCATCTCGGCGTAGGTGGCGTTGACGTCGGGCTCGTAGCGGTGCGGGCGGTTCACCCCCGAGCGCAGGTTGTCGCACACCACGATCTCGGGGCAGCCGCCCATGTACTCAAAGGCATGGATATGGCCCGTCACCCAGTAGAGAAGCTCCTGGGACGCGAACGCCTCGGCATAGAGGTAGTTCGACGCCCCGAGCACGGCCACAAAGAGCTCGGCCCGCATCGACACCGCACCGCTCGACCGGTCATAGATGGGGATGGTCTGGCCCGGGAAGTCGACGAAGAGCTTCTCGCCCGCCCGGTGCACCTGACGCATGACGACGTCGACGTGGCGGCGCCAGGCTTTGTAGAGGTTGGCGAACTGGCTATATCCGTAGCCGTCGGGATGGACCTCGCGGTACTCGAGCCACAACAGCTGCAGCGTCACCGACTTCTTGCGCAGCTCGGTGTGGACATAGCCCCAGTCCGGGAGCGGCCGAGGGGTGCGCGACGGTGCTGTCGGTGGGAACAGGGCGCGCTCCAAGGCGGTGTCGTCGAGATCCTCGGGCAGTGGCCACGACAACCCGGCCAGCTTGGCCCGGACGACGTGGTCCGACACCGTCGTGACCGGGATCCCGAGCGAGGCGCTCACCTGACGCCGACTCAGGCTCTCCCCGAAGGTCAGGCGCAGAACATCTCGGATCTTTCGCATGGCGACACGGGGTCTCGGCACCGGCTCCTCCTCGAACAACAGTTCGGGGCAGGGTGGCCGGGCTACCTCACCTCACGCCAGTGCTACGTCAGTGGCCCCCGGGGTGTCCGAAAACATCGGAACAGGTGTACGGATTCGATCGGAATGGGTGTACGGAATCAGTCGGAATCCGCACTTGCCGACTACCTCGCCATCGCCGCAGCCGTAACGGGTGTCGATCTCAAGACGCTCTCGGACGCCACGAAACTCGATCTGGCGGACTCCGCCCTACACGTGCCTTCAGCCAGCTTCAGCACCAGTCCCACTGGATCTCCTCGCCCGGCGGGTGGTCGATCTCGATGGTGTCGCGTCCTTTGACGCCGACACAGGCTTCGCAGTGAGGCCGGAGTCCGGCCGCCCTCACCTGGCGCACGAAGGAGGGGTAGCTCAACGAATAGCCGAGCCGCCTGACCTCGTCATAGATGGCCGACGCCCAGACGTGCGGATCGTCCACGAAACGCGCCGCCAGGTACTTGGTGAACGGCTCCAGTGGATCGGGGGCCGATCGGGCCCGGATGCCGGGGACGGTCGTCCCGTTGATGTAGGACTGGACTGTCTTGCGGTCCCGGCCGAGGTGGCGGGCGATGGCCGAGATCGTCCATCCAGCCCCTGCTTCGCAGTGCATGTGCTTCCACGTCTTCCCCATGTGTGAGCATGCGGAGCGGGTCCTCCTTCGAGCTGGATTGCTTGGTCGCTTGTCAGCATCGAAGGGGGCCCCAACACCGCTG
This sequence comes from uncultured Acidimicrobiaceae bacterium, assembly GCA_963793645.1. GTDB lineage: Bacteria > Actinomycetota > Acidimicrobiia > Acidimicrobiales > UBA8190 > CAWCAW01. The sequence goes on from CAWCAW010000008.1 coordinate 60,503, forward strand.
GTGGATGGTTCAGCTCACCGGACCACGGGGGGGGAAGTTCAGTGATGGCGGGTGGGGAGATTCAAGAATCGCGGGCAAAGTCATGCTGCCCCAAATAGTCGTGCGCTGCCACCTACCTAGATTGTCATGAAGACAAGGGTGAAGTGAGTTGACACGAAATCTGGGGAACCCGTTGTAGGTGCGCAGCACGGACCCACGCTCATTGGCGTGCCACGTCGTCTATTTCGTCATCTTTGGGTTCCGAGGCCACGAATGGCACGTGCGACGACTTCGCTGCTCTCTTCTTGGCCTGTTCGCCACGGCGGTCATAACGAGCTGTGGTGGTGACGTTGGCGTGTCCGACGAATCTCTGCACAACGGCGATGTCCACTTTGGTGTTCCCCAGTATGTGAACACAAAACCGCTACACATTCAGGCAGTTGGATTCAGATTCACTTCCACCTGGGGTCCAAAAGCTCCACTAACCGTGATGCTGCCTGTCCAACCGAAGCCAGTCACGCTCTCAACGACTGAGTCTAAGGCGGCTCCCACCTGCTCCATCCGCCAGCCCCTCGACGTGAGTGACTGGTTGATTCCTGTAGACGCCTGATCAACCGTCATGCCGGCCCACGTGTACGCAAGTTGAAGGTTGGGTCCAGTACCAACACTAACTGCGCTCGTAAGAGTGAGGCTCGACGGCATGATAAAGCTCTTGGGCATTCCAACCGGAAGCGTGACGGTGGGCTCTTCCGTCGGTTCGCTTGTTTGAGGGACGACGGGCGCCGTTGTCGGAGAAGTCAGACCCTGCACGAGCCCCGATTGTAGCGCTGTCGGTATTCCCGGCGCATCGGAATCGCTTAAGTCATCCTGGTTAGAGCCACACGATGCGTGCAGATTTCTGAAACCCGTGTGTTCATAAACGCAGCCAAGACTCCCAATGTGGATGTACTCGAACCCACTTGATAGCCCAATGAAGGCAATGAATACCGCCACCACGAGGAACAGAACCCAAGAAACGATCCGTACCCCGTTCCACTCCCGCCCCGGTGCCGTGAGCGCTGCCTCTTGACCTTCGACCGGACCTTTAGTCACTTGACAACCGCATTGCGTCATCTGCTTCAGACAATGGGCCAGAACGAAACAACCGGGCAAGCTCGGCCAACTCGTTCGCATTTGCGACGAGTTCTGCCCGTGTTGTTCTATCTAACTGACCGAGTCGAATCGAACCGGCGCCCAGCAAGCGACGAAGCACACTGCCATCACCACCTACTCGTTCCAAGGTTGCCTGAGCATTTTTCAGCGCACCCTCGACGTCTTCGCCATCAGGTTCCTTAAGTCGTCGCACCGGAGGACCTTCGCCGAGGTGCGTATAGCGTCGCTTGAATTCGTCGCTTAGAGGACTTTCAGGGTCGACTAGGGAGCCACTATCCAGCCAAACGAGACGTTCGGGACGCCTCAAGACTGCCCCGAATGCATCGGCGACACCCAGCTGACTTTGACGAGCCAGTTCCACCCAGGTAGGAGTCGGGAGTGAGTTCCACAACGCTAAGTTGCCATGTGGCGCTACAAGCACCACCCGAACGGCATCTGCACCGAGTTCATTCGCTTGTTCCATGCGCCAAGCGAGGAGCTGCTGACGCATCTGCTGATATATAGGCTCGAAGAAGAACTCAGAATACGGAACGAGATCGGCCCGAATGGGACCTTCGGGGTCTTGGAACGCTTCGAGGTATCGAGCACGCCTGATCTTCATCTTTGCCTCACCGCCAGATAGTTGACCGCTCGGGTATCTCTCGGTGTACTTCCATTCAATCAGGGCTATCTCAATGCGTCCTTCGGCAGTCTCGTACCTCAAAGCCGCATCAACAGAGGTGCTGTATGCGCCACGTATAGGCTGGAGCTCAAGCCACTCGTTGAGATAGTTAGAAAGACCTTCCCATTCGAAAACGACGTGTCGGTCGCGTCGTACGGAGAATGTGTTGGTGCACCGAACGGCAACACCTTTGAGATCGGGAGTACCGAGCGAAATATCTCGGCCAAAGCCTCGGGTCGATCCACGAACGGAGCTAGAGCATTGACACACTGAACTTGGGAGTCGAGCAGGTGATTGCTGGGGCCATCGTCAATGCCACCATGCCAGCGAATGTCAGCTGCCTTGAATCGAGAAAGCGCAACCTCTCGGGCGTCGGGCAGCAGGTTGAGGTGCTCACTCCCCGTTGGCAAGCAAAATGGCAACGGGGCCCCTCCTCCGTAAGTGCCAGCCTGCCGTGCTACCTCTGGGAGACTCCGTGTGCTCATTTTCCAATCGGTCGCATTTCTGCGAGCCACGGCGACAAAGGATGATCCGTCGAGAGCGGGCGTGGGAACGAACACTGCCTCCTGGCGCTCGGGTGGTGGTTCTAGGGAAGGCCGCCAGATCACGTCGGGTTGGCCCTTTTGATCGAGAAACCAGATCTCTAGTGGGTCAAGCCGATCACTTGACGGTGGCCACGCATCGAGCGCACTTACAATGGCAGAGACTCGGTCCAGTGCAACCGGGCTAAGTGGCCATCCACCGATGGCGACGACCGGAACGACACGCAAATCCCATGTGGGCCCAAACTCCCATGTTGGATCCAGCAGCGAGAGCGATGCCCGTTGAGACACCATCGTGTTCAGGAGGTCCGAGGTGGCTGGATTGTCTTCCACAAGTGCGCCAAAGACTTCGGCGTACAGTCGAACTTGGGCTGGCGCCCACGTGATCCCCTTCAACTCTTCGGCAGGTTTCGCTTCGATAACGAGGAGCCGTCCCTTGGCATCCACCGCGACCAGGTCCGCCTCGGTCCCGAGTATGGGTCGCCGTCCCCTGTCCCGAACGCCCGGCCACCATGGATCGGTCCTTCCCGCCAACTCCATCGATTTCCAGATCCGTTCCCGAATGGGTGAAGTCACCGAAAGTTCAATGGATGTGGAAGGGAACGACACGACCGCATCACGTTGGACTGCTCCATAAGCCGAAGACTGATTCGATGTGAGCGAGGCTTGCACTATTCCTTCCCGGCGCCACCACCGGGACGAAACCCCTTCGTCGGCGAGAAGCCGATCGAGGTAGGCGGCGACTTCGGTCCACTGAGACGCAAGAGAGTCAGCTTCCTGCCAAACGCCCCAATCGGCGAGAAAAGTCCCGGCCTTCTTATGGGTGGCATGTGCTCGGAGACGAAAACGTCCGCCTAGCTCGTCAAGGTCGAGTACCGAGGTCAAGCCAACATAAAGCGAGACCCATGACCTCTTTCCACGTTGTTCTCGACGCAGCTCGATATCGGCAACGTCGGGCCTCGACTTCCGCCGAAGCAGCAGATCGTGGAATCGACCTCCCTCTCTGAGCTCAGTTAGTAGGGCATCGGAAACAACACGGTCGAAGATAAGTTCCGCCACGGTCACCAGCGTAGAGGCAGGGTATTACGTATGTTCTGAGACGTTGGGTCAGTAAGTAAGCGGGCCGCTCTTGCCCATTAGGGCAGCCATATAACGATGTTCAGCTCGGGGTGCTATCCAGTCAAATGGAAACCGTAGATCTAAATGTCGCCTGTGATGGGACCCACGGCCGGGGGAACGGATAACGATGGGGATGCTAGGACAATATGAAAAGAGGATGACAGCGATCCGAGGAGGATGATCGTGAGTTACTGGACGCACTACTGGACGAATCAGACCGTTAGAGAACAGCAAGGCATTATCGATGCTGGAGAGTCAGACGAGTTCAACCACACGGCCAGCAACCTATTTCGTGACCGTGGCATAACAACCGGTGATGTCGTCTATGTGGTTTGCCGGATCAACAAGGAGATCAACCTGATTGGAAGAATGGTCGTAGGTGAAGTGCTCGACGAGAGCGAGGCACAACGGAGACTAGGTACCGACATTTGGGAAGCGTCTGATCATTTGATTGCGAAGCCCCCAGCGTCAACATGTCGATTCGACGTTGTCGTTCCAAAAACGATGCTCGAGCAAATCGAATTTATCAATAGCAAGGGAACGGCCCACATAAAATATGATCGTCATGGCGATGTTGACCAACAGACGCTGCGGGGAGTTCGAGAGGTCTCGTCCTCGACTGCTGGTCTCTTCGATTCGCTCCTTTAGCTGAGGCTTGAATCAGGGCGCCCTCATCTTGTCCCTACTGAGCAATACCGAGCGCACGCTGGCCGCCTGCCATGGGCCCCCCGTTTTGTAGGCCGCTCCTCTTGGTTGAGCACTCGGGCGATTTTCAAAAAACCCAGCATCGCTTCCCGAAGCTTGGTTGCACGGACGAGGGTCTCTTGCTCATCGGGATCGGGCTCCAACTGTCTGTTCACGGCTCTCCAACCAAACGGCGCATGGTTCCAGGCTTTGCCCTGGGACCTGAGCTGGGCGAGGGCTTCGGTCGTACGCTCGGCAATCAGGGCTCGCTCCAACTCGTTGAACACGGCACGCCCGTGGGGGTGGCCAAGTCAATCTGCTGAGCTATGGCCACGAGCCCGACCTTGCCCGAACGGAACCTCTTCAGAAGGGTCACACGCTCGGGATCGAAGGCGACGCCGCCTTCGTCGGTGAGCCCCAGGGCAACTGCGTGGCCGAACGCTACATCCGGACCCTCAAAGAGCAGTGCCAGTGGGCCGAACTCGCCGACGACGTTGACGGCCTGCGCCAGGCGGTTTTCTCGTTCGTCGAGACCTACAACAACGAATGGCTCATCGAGCGCCTGGGCCACCGCACACCACGAGAGGCGTTAACGAAGCGACAGCTCAGGCAGCAGCGTGATAGTCAATGAATCTGTCCAACGGACCGGGACCGCAACAGGGCAGATCAATTCCGCTATCGATAACCTACAAAAGACTTCCCTGTCCTCGGGGATGGGACAGGGCACCTTGAGTCGTGAGTGCCCAGGAGGCTGTGAATGGTGAGCCGGGACGAATCTCAACACGTCACGATTGTCGGCGGCGGCATCGCGGGGTTGTACACCGCCTATCTGTTAGCGCGGCACGGTTGCACCATCGAGCTATTCGAGTTGAATAAGCACACTGGGGGGAAGATTGCCACCCGCGGCTACCCGGAGAGAAATCCCGAGTTCTTGGCGGAGTTCGGGCCGATGCGTTTTGAGTTCGACCTTCAGTTCCGACTGCAGCGCCTCTGCACACATCTCGGGTTGCGAGGCAAATTTTTCGATGATCCGACTTCTCCCGTGACACCCAGCGACTACGAAATGACCGACGTCGAAGCCGGGTTTGAGCGAGCTGCCGATCTTCACTTCTGGGCGATCCTGCTAATGGTGTTCGGTCGCGAGCCGGCGGTAAAGGAGGCGCTGGATCGAATTCAGGAATCGGCGATAAATACGACCGGCGGAAAAGCAAGAGAGGTGACCGCCGCATTAATAGGGGAGCTACAGCTCCGCTACCTCAAGGCGATCCTTGCGCAGCGAGTGTTTTGTTGTGTGGCTGGCGACGGAGCGATCAAGATCCGGCCTCCAAAGGAGCGCGACGGGATACTGAACGAGCTCCGACGTACTCGACGTTTGGGCGGAAGTAACGAGAAGCAAGTTCCGCTTTTGCGGGAGATCGGGCTTTGGCACGGCTTGTCGGAAGTGCTCACACCGGGGGCCGTTGCGCGTATTCGCGACGGCGGGACCTTCTACCACTGCATCTCGCTGAACCCTAATGCGGCCGAGCAAGCGATCTTCTGGATGCGCGTCATCTCGCTGGCTGGGAAGCTGTGGACGATCGACGACCCCAAGGGAGTGTCTGCGATCACGGCTGGACTGGAGTCCAAGCTTAAGAATGATTATGGCGATCGGGTCATGATCAGGAAGCGCCATAGAGTCACGCAGGTCGAACCTGGCAAGCGACCGAGCGAAGTTGTGGTGCGGGTACATGAGCTTGGCGAAGAGGGAGAGGTGAATCATTCGTTTAACCTTCGGACGGATCACGTGGTCCTGGCCCTTCCCCAGATGCCGCTCCAACGACTTGCGGAGCACTTCCCCGTCGAGGTTCGGAGCCGCATTGCGAGCGTCGAGCCAGTACCACTGTTGAAAGCGTTTGTTGTCACGAAGAAGCGGTGGTGGTCAGTTAACTTCCCGCCACAAACGTATGCGTGGCGAGTACCAACCCGTGAGTTGCACTTTTATCCCCAGGATGGGAAATCATCTGGTCGCAAAGGCATGGTAATGCTCTATACGGACGAACCCGGTCTACGATATTGGGACGTCCTCATCCCCCCAGCCGAGCGGGCAGGTGTTTTCTGGAGGGTGTTTTCAGAATCCAAGACTGCCAAGATGGAGGTTGATCAAGAGCCTTCAGGGCTTCTTGCGATGTTGATTAGGCGGCTGCTCGTCCTTCCGCATCCTGGGCTGCCAGGGCTAATAGACCGACGTTCCACAGAGATCAGGAATCACCTTGAAGCTAATGCCCCGGCGACTCACAAGCGACTGTCGAGTCAAGATACGAAAAATAATGGTGCCATCCGCCACCTCGGCTTAGCCGAGGAATTTCGTAATGATGTTAAAGGAGAACCGTTCCTCCAGAGCGCAAGACGAGAAAGCAATCCTAAGAGCTCTCGCAGATGAGTTGGACATGAAGCCGGAGCATCTCAGGGGTTGGGGTCGGGCCCTCAAGATCGCCCTTGACTTCCGCCGAAAGGAGGGAGGCATAGACCACAAAGAGGTCCAGGCAGAAGCTGAGTACGTCGTGGCATACGGCATCCGTGACTGGTCTGCAGAGCCATACGGGGGCGCCGTACATCTTTGGAGACCCGGGTCCATCTGGGAGGAAGACGAGACTGATGACCCGCTTGTCGCGTTCAGTCTTCGAGAACGCACTGGTTCAGCGAAGAATGTTCACATTTGCGGCGATACCTACTCAGCCGACCAAGGGTTCATCGAGGGAGCGTTGGCCACGGCGGAGCGTGCCGTAAAAAGCATTGTTGGCAGAGATTCGGGCCTTTCCGATTCTGGAACGATCGAGCATCCCAAGGAGCAGCAGCGTCGTCTTCAGGAGGAATGGAGGAGACTGACGACCGATGAGCCATATGAATCGGGGATAAGTATGGAGACTGCCGCTGGCGCCAGCGCGTTGGCGTGGCCGAAGACCGTGTGAATGGATCGAGGATGTAAAGGTGGCTCTCATTCAAAAATTTGAACCCCGGCCAATCGAAGGATCCAAGATCCACGCCGCCGTCACTTGTGGCTATAGGTGGTTCGATTTGAACGGCCACAGGGTCCTACAGCTCGACACTTATGGCACCGAAGACCGTGCAATCCCAGGCAAGGTCAGTCAGTCGGACCCAACTTGATGCCGCCCGTGTCCAGGAGTTGAAGGCTCTGATCGATTGCGCGTTTCCCAAGACGTAGGCCGCCAAGGCAGACACAGGTCGACGTAGGGCGCGATGGCCGTCCCAATCGGATACGCTTTCGAGCTTTGTGCTTGGACCTCACAGCAACTGACTCGATGTCAGATGCTCAGGTGGGAACTCGAGAGTGGCGAGATTGTGAACGACACAGCGTGAGAATTGAGGGTCAAGGGCAGGGGCTTCGAGTCCGCCAAGGTCCGCCTGGTTGTCAGAATCGCTGCTCTACAAATTCGAGTGGCGCGAACCGCGTGGTAGTTGACGGATCGTTCAAACTCCGACCACATCGACGAGCCCCTCGAGACTTTGGAAGTCTTCCGGGTTGCGGGTGTAGATCGGCAGCTTTGCGGCGCAAGCAGTTGCCGCAATCAGGAGATCCAATGCCCGAGTGCCACGGGCCTTACGTCCTTTCGCCAATTCGGCGGCGTAGATTCGCCCGTAGGCGCGAGCCGCCTCTCCGTCGAAGGGAAGAGGATCGAACGCCGCTTCCGCCCGTTGTAATCGGTCCTGCCGGCGCGCCCGCTCGTCGGCGTCGCCCGTTGCGTGGGGTCCAGCGGCGAGCTCTGCCATCGTGATCGCACTGACGGCCAACTCGAGAGGAAGTTGGTCGGCTTCAATCCGTTCGAGGTCGACGACCACTGAGGTGTCGATGACTCCCCGCGGGGCGCGTGAGGATTCAGACACGAGGGCTGGGATCCTGGGATGCAACGCTGTCGAGGTCGGCACGAAGCCGGGCCAGGTCGACGCTCGGAGCGCCACGGAAAATTGCGATGGCCGTGTCGGCACTCACGAACCGGTGGCGTCGAAGTGGGGTCAACTCCCCGACCGGCACGCCGTGCCGGGTGACGACGAACGTCTCACCCCGGTCCAGTCCCCTCATGATCTCGCCGCTGTCGTTCCTGAGCTGACGTTGGGTGATGTCTCTAGCCATGGGGTCATTGTAGCACCATGTGCTACAGCATTGGCCACCGATGCTTTATTCCAGATCCTTGGGCTCGTGCCAGACCATGGGGCCGCCCTCGACCGATGGGTGGGCCGACGATTTCGGCGGAGCAGTTCGTGTTCTGTCACCCAGTGTCCACCCGCCAGGGCAGACTCAAACCCCGAGCGAGCGGCTCCGTCCAAAGAGCGTCTGATTTCCCATTAGATGGTGCAACAGGGCACACGGTCGGCGTCGTATTGATCGCCACCGGGGTGAGCAGCGGGAGGTCGAGGTCCACCCCGACCTCCCGCACTCCCCGCTACGACTTTGGCGGACTCTTTGTCAACCAGGGCGTGTAGGAGACGGTGCCGGTGGCGGTGGAACAGTGGGATGTGTTGGGACCCTTGGTGCATCCCCACCAATCGTCTGTGGCGCTCACCACGGTGCCGGTGTCACCGTTTGCGCCCGCGGTGTCGTGGAGGAACGAGTTGTTCGGTGAAACCGAGACCGTCGCCTGGCCACCAACTGTGTCACCGTTGGTTGGCGTCGTTTGGGTGACGAAGAGGCCTGTCGTGAAGTACTGGAACCTGTTCCCGATCAGGTTGGCATTCACGTCCGCAGGTCCGTACCCAAGCTGATCGGTCGTGATGTAGGCACCGTACGTACCGTTCGGGTCAGTTGTCGTCGCCCCGGTTCCGCTGACAAGGTTGTCCGAGAACGTGGGGCCCTGGCCGGATACTGCGCTTCCGTACGCGGCGAGGCCAACGTAGCAACCTTCAACCTTGTTGTTCTCGACAGTGGCAGAGACGTACGGCACGAAGACATAAATGCCGTACCCATCGACAGTACAGGCGCTCACCGAGTTGCCTTCGATCGTGTCGGCGATGCCACCGGAGCCGCCGTTGTTGTCGGTGTGGATACCGCTTCCCGACTTACTGATGCGGTTGTCCAGAAACTGCGTTCCCGTTGACCAGTTGGCCGAGATCGCGTCCCCTGCGTTCGTGACGGTGTTGTTGGAGATCACGCCCGAATCACCGAAGTTGAAGATCGCGATGGAACTCGAATCGCCTTGCACGTTGTTGACCGTGTTGTGAGTAAGCGTGAAGGTCTGGCCGGGGTCGTTGTCGTATGTCACTTCGATCCCTCGAAGGTAGATGTCCTGGATATTCACCTTGGAAACGGTGAGGTTGTTGAAGTCGCCAAGGAGATAGTCGTCGATAATGCCGTTTCGGGCATTGATGGAGGCGCCATCAACGACGACCCCACTCCCAGCCAGCGCCGGGTTCGCCCCTTCGAGGGTCATGTTCTCAATGGTCACGTTGCTCGCCGCGACCAGGATGATGTTGCTGGCGGCGCCGTCGCACAGGGAGCCTCCACAACCGGCGGGGGTCGGGTTGGAGATGGCAGGGTACAAGACCGTGCGCTTGCCCGCTCCATCGAGGGTGACAGGCGCGCTGACCGTGACGTTCTCGGCGTAGTGGCCGGGCCCGATCGTGATGATTTCTCCGGGGTACTCCGCAGCGGTGATCGCAGCCTGGATACTTTGGTACGGACACCCAGTCGAACAGACGGTGTACTTGGAGCTCGCACTGGCCACAGCATGAGACTTGGCGAAGGCGCTCGGTGACACCGCCACACCCATGATGGCCATAACGGACACAACTACCGTGCCCATCAGAACCTTTCGACCCAGAGAGATCTTCCTCATCGTTATCGTCCCTTCTCGGAGATTCCTTTGTGCTTCCACACGAGCTGGCGTCTGCTTGCTCGCATGGATGGATGTTTGATGGCGCCCCGGTTTGCCTCATAAGGCAGTTGTTCCATTGTTGTGTCAACGGATGTTTAACAGAAGCCCAAACCCGCCGCCACCGGTTTTGAACGCAAGCGCCGCCCGATGCCCAACCTCCTGATGCCTCAGGACAACCTGGCACCTCGCTTGTCACTCGCGTCCCAGGTTCGTTGGACCCCTAATAGAACGGAATCAAATGTGCGCTCATGATCAACGGAGACATTGAGAGAGATTCTCCGTTCGAAAGTTACGTTTGGGAGCCAGAGCGTCTGAGTCCCAATCAGATCCTCTCGCTCCCACATTCTGCGCGTAAGCGCCGCCATTTCCACCAGCAGTTCTGGTGGCAACGTGAAGGTGGTCTCGCCCACCCGGCATTGTTGGACACCGAATAGAGAGGGGCCAAAATGGCTCTCATGACGGTGAACAACGACGACACTGAGGACTTCCGCACCAAGGCGCGGTGGTCCGCAGGCAAGAAACTGGACGTGGTGTTGCGTCTCCTGCGAGGCGAGAAGCTCGAAGAGCTGAGCCGTGAAGTGAGAATCGAAGCGCATCGGATCGCGGCGTGGCGCGACGAGTTCCTGGACGCCGGCAAGCAGGGCCTGAAAGGCAAACAGGCCACCACCGAGGACGACCGGCGTCTGCGTGACGCCGAGCGCAAGATCGGTGAGCTCACCCTCGAGAACGAGATCTGGAAGAAGGTGGCCGAAAAATTGGGGCTTCAGATGCCGCCACAGAAGCGGCCCAGGTGAGCACTGAGATGAACATTCCCCTGGCCACGGTGTGCCGGCTCACCGGTGCTCCTCGGTCCACCATCTACCACCAGCGTGCTCGATCATCTTCATGGCCGTTGCCCGGATTGGCCGATGTTGAAGTCATCCCATTCGATGGGTCGATTGGTCGGAAAGACCCGCTGCGTCGAGTCGAACCCTGATTCGTCGATCCCGCGGGGCGCGGGGAGCGGACGTCGCTGAACCGATTCAGACGGTGAACTTGACTTTCCCCCTTGGGGAGGCCGCACACTCGACGTGTCGAGCTGTTCAGCTCGATGACGAGGGAGTATGAGGCGTGCAAGAAGTCAGCATTGGCGAGTTCGCAAGGCGTTCACGTCTGTCGGTCAAGGCGCTGCGTCTCTACGACGAACGTGGAGTGCTCGTTCCCGCCCGTGTCGATGAAGCCTCCGGCTATCGCTACTACGACGCCGCGCAGCTCGAAACGGCGCGCTTCGTCGCCATGTTGCGTCAGCTTGGATTGCCGCTTGCGGCCATCAAGGGACTGCTATCACGCGATCCGGCTGACGCCGCAGAGCAGATAGCGGCGCATTGGCGGGAGGTTGAGTCTGTCCACGACGCGCGCCGCGCGCTCGCCGACTACCTCGTCAACCAACTGTTGGGAAAGAGGTCCGTCATGTACGAGGTGGCTACTCGAGAGATACCCGAGCGGAGCTTGCTGTGCCTGAAGCGCAATGTCGACGAACAAGGCGCGTGGGCGCTCGGCAAGGAATTCATCGCCATCTTGCGCGAGCGACCGCTACCGAAGATGGACGGGCGCGAAGGCGCGATGTTCTCCATCTACTGGGGTGAGGTGAGCGCCGATAGCGACGGCCCCGTTGAATGGTGCAAGCCGGTCCCGGAGTCGGAGGCCAAGGCGCTGGCATCGCATTATCCGGAGTTGAACTTGCGGACCGAACCCGCTCATCGCGAGGCGTACGTCGCGCTCCCGAACGACGCACTACCGGCTGGGCCGGGTGGGGAACCCGGCGCGCATTGGCAGCTCGCGTCGGAGGCATTGCGGGCGTGGGCGGCCGAGCACGGCATCGACTCTGAAAATCTGGCCCTCAAGCCCGAGGATCTCGGCCCGCGAATTACTTACTTCTCGAGCGAGCCGATAACCGAGACGAGCGCTCCCTACTGCGACTTCGCCGTGCCGTTTGCCTAAGCCGGAGGTCAGCATGAGGACAGCGCAATCATTGCCTAATGGGAATAAGGACGATCGGGTTCGCCGTCCTTCCCCGCAAGGCAGCGGCTTCGCCGGGTTGTGAACTGTTACCGGAAGCGGTAACATCTAGAGCTGCCCAAGATTCGTCGTGGCGGGTACGTATTCCTTTCTTGGGTGGGCGACCACAGCCCGCGCCACGTCCACATCTAACGGGACGGGAACTTGGTCGTGAAGTGGGACCTCGAGCACACGAGGTAATAAAAGCAAAATTACTGTCTGGCTCCGCCGGCTCATCAAGGATCGGGTCGAAGAGGGGAAGTTATGAAGATCCAGAGCGTCGTCGCCAACAACCGCAGGCGGGCCTTCGAGGTGCATACCCGACGGGATGCCTTTGTCCTTCCGTACAACAAGGTCGTCGCCCATCCCCTCAGCCGACGACCGAATCGTCGAGGTGGACGTGGATCCCGAGCTCGGGCGGGAGGGTTTCACCTACCGGCTCGCCTCGGGGGCTGAAGGCAGTGTGCATCTCGATGCAGTGCTCGAGTACAACGAAGACCCCTCGTATATGGCCGAGCTCACCCTGTACCGGCTCACTGTCGAGGCCAAGGAGCGCTACGAATCTTCCGGTCTTTCTGTCCGCGAGGCCGCCCGCTTGCTCGACACTTCGCCGACCCAGCTCTATCGGCTGCTCGATCCGACGAATTACGCCAAGTCGCTCCGGCAGCTGCTTTCCCTTCTGTATGTCCTTGGAGCAGAGGTGGACTTCGAAGTACGGAACCGACCACGTCGCCGAGCCAGCTGATGTCCAAGGTGAGCAGCTGAGTGTTCGTCAGATCCTTTGGCACTTTCGATGGTTGGGTCGGGGCCAGGGCAACCGCAGCAGGTCGGGGTGACTCAGTGTCGGTTATACCGAGCGGATAGCGCGATGCCGCCGTGTCGGGATGCCGGGTATCTAAGCTAAGCGGTGCCAGCCTGAGCGAGTAATGGGTCCTTAACCTTCAAGCAGACTTACTACCTTTTCGAAGGGTCGCGCCACGACAGCCCGATCGTCCTTGACGATGATTGGTCGTTGCATCAGTTCGGGGTGCTTCAACAGAATGTTGATTACCTGCTCCGGAGATTCATAATCGGACTCGGCCAGACCTAGCTCCGTAAAACGCTTGTCCTTGCGGACAACGTCCGCTGGAGGCTCCCGTAGCAGATCGAGAAATCGTTCGAGCTCAGCTTTCGAGGGTGGGGTCTCCAGGTACAGCACGACCTCGAACTCAGCCCCACTCTCCTGGAGAATCTGCAGTGCGCCTCGCGACTTGCTGCACGACGGGTTGTGGTAAATCCGAACCCTGCTCACCGCATCAGCCTAACTCCACGAGATCCGTTGCCTGCAGCCGCGTGGGCATACACAAGAGTGGTGATCGCGGTTCTCGCGGTCGTCTCCCCCGGCGCTCACGCCGAACGTTGAGTAAATCGCGTGAACGACGCCGGTTCTACTTGGGGGCGAAACGCTGACCGCCGTCAAGGCGGATGGTGGAGCCGTTGAGCATCGGGTTCTCGACGATTGCGCAAACCAGCCGCGCGTACTCGTCTGGACGACCCATCCGCTTGGGGAAGGCGGCATCCTTCGTCAACATCGTTGCGAAATCATCCGGTATTCCGGCCGTGATGCCGGTCGAGAACAGGCTCGGTGCAATTGCGAGTGCCCGTATCCCCAGGCTGCCCAGATCCCGCGCCATCGTGAAGACCATCCCGGCGATACCCGCCTTCGCAGCCGCGTAGGCGACTTGGCCGATCTGGCCCTCGAACGCAGCGATGGACGACGTGTCAATGATCACGCCCCGCTCGCCGTCCTCCGGCTCGTTTCTCGACATCGCTTGAGCCTGTAGGCGGTTCAGATTGAAACTGGCTATCAGGTTCAGTTCGACGACCCGTCGAAATTCACCCAACGGGTGGGGCCCCTCTTTTGTAAGTGTCCGCTTGGCTGCTCCTCCGCCGGCTGTGTTGACAGCGATTTGCAGCCCACCGAGCGCCTCGACGGCAGCGTCAATCGCCGACTCGACAGCGTCCTCGTCCATCACGTTCACCGGATGGAACGTTCCGCCCAACTGGGTAGCCACTTCTTCGCCGGCCGAAGTAGGGAGGTCCAAAATGGCCACCGATGCCCCTCTTTCCCGCAGCATCTCGGCCGATGCCCGAGCCATGCCGGAAGCTCCACCAACAACGACTGCCTTTTTCCCCGAGATTTCCATACACCAACCCTAAAGAACTCGGGATACTTCTTACGAATCGTGCCTGACTCCTCGCCGTCCGGGACGCCTTGAGATGCGAATCGGTCTCTGACAAGGAGGGGCTTTGAGCGACTAACAGAACCGGCTGCTCGTCAAGGCATCTAAGTGTTGTCAGATGGTCAGCCAAGCCGACAGAACCAGATCTCGTTATGGTGTTTGGCATGGACGCTGACGCCGCTTTGGCCAAATCCACTGAGGCCTTTCGTTCCCGGCTGGGGGCCGTCCAGGACTCCGGGCTCGACACGGCTTCGCCTTGCGAGGGATGGACGGTCGGGGACGTTGTCGCCCACGTGATTGGCGGGAACGACATGGCGGTCGCTCTGGTTGGAGGCTGCTCGACCGATGAGGCCCGGAATTTCTTTTCTCGGGCGTCGGCTTACGACGACCTGCTTGGCACCTGCGAAACAACCCTCGATGCACAGCTGTCTGCTTTGGGCTCAGGTCTCGATACGGCCATGATGGTTCATCACCCGATGGGCGAGATGCCGGCGGCGCAACTCGTTGAGTTCCGCATCGGAGATCTCCTCCTGCACAGCTGGGACCTCGCTCGGGGCATCGGGGGCGACGAACACTTGCCAGAAGATCTCGTCGCTCGCGTCTACGGCGCCCTGGAGCCCATGGAAGCCGTCATCGCAAGCATCGGCGTGTTTGGCTCGGGCCCCTCGGGGACTCTCGGGGCCGATGCGGATATGCAGACGCGGCTTCTGGATCTCACCGGACGTCGGCCGTAGAACCTGCCTTGCTCGGGCCGACAGAACGACCCTTTCGGTCGTGACGGCTTGCGCTCAGCGTCACTTAGTGTTGCGTCAGATCCTTGATTCGAATCACGAACCGATCCGGACGCCCTTCGACTGGCGCTAGGCCGTTGTGCAGATAGAACGTCAGCGCTCTCTCATTGAGGGCCTCCTCCACGACGTAGCGCCAGCGCATATCGCCCTAGAGACGGTCGCCTGGACTGAGGCGCCTATACGCCACCAGCGCCCGTTCGTCAGCCAACGAAGCCCCATATCGGCTGAGCATGTCGCGCGAGCGCCATCCGAATAGACGCATGGCGTCCCCCTCGCTGCCACCGAGGGCGAGCCAGTTGTGCGCGGCGGTGTGCCGGAACTGATGGGGGTGAACACGGCCGATGCCGGCTTGGGCACACCGGCGACGAAGCAACTGCGCTACACCCGACGTCGTGAGCGCACCTTTTGCGCCGAGCCAAAGTGCCGCCATCTCGCCATAGTGGTGGTTGCGGCGCTCTTGCACGTAGTCAGCCCGCGCCGATGTGGTCTTGGGGCCGAAAGGAACCGTCCGCCGCCGACGTCCTTTGCCGACCACGGCGACTGTCGAAGCATCAAGGTCGAGGTCGGCGACGCCAATATTGGTGACTTCAGACAATCTGGCCCCCGTGTCGATCATGACGCGAAGAAGCGCTCGATCTCGGACGTCTTCGAACTCGCAGCCCTCGCAGGCTCTGAGCAGGGACCGGAGATCCTCGTCATCCACAACGGGCACCGGACGGTCCGGTATACGAGGAGCCTTCATATTGGCCATCGGAGAGGCGGAGATGAGTCCCCTGTCACCAAGCCATTTGAAGAATGGCTTGAGCGAGCGATATCGAACAGCCGCTGTTCCAGGCCGCCAGCGTTCCAGCTGGTCGCTGATGAAAAGCTCAACATGGTCCTGCTTGAGGTCGCCCACTGTGACGGAGAGGCCGTGCGCGTCCAGAAAGTCCGCCAGTAGGCGGACCGTCTCCTCGTACGATTTGATCGTCCTGGGGCTGCGGTTCTGAGCTCGGAGAGATGCCCTCCAAATGGGAATGAGGTCGCGGATGTCCCGAGTTGGGCCATCGGGTCTTCGGCTACCCAATTGAGGCTGCTTTGTATGTGCTCGTTGGCGGGTGACGGGCAGCGGTTATGCCGCCGCCGTCTCCTGGGGCACGGGTTCGACGGCTTGGAGGATCGTGGCCGCGCACCTCTGTATCCGCTCGCACGACATCTTGATTCCGGCCATGGCGTGCTCGCCTCCCCCGGCCCACGTTGCGACGTATCCGAAGGAGTAACCGCCGGTGTCAAAGCCACGAGCCTGGCAGACGATGTACGCCACCGATTCCGCCTCCAGTTCGGCGACGGCTCTATCCTGAAACTCTGCGTGGAGTACGGCGTGAGCGATCTCGTGTGCGAGTGTCTTCACGCGCTGAGCCGGGGAGTTGTTCGTCTTGATCCGGATGCGGCGACCGGCGTGAGAGCAATCACCGTTTGTGTTTCCCGCAAACTCGTAGTCCTCGACCGTAAAGCCCGCGCATTGAGCGACAGTCAGCAGCTCGTCGTAGAGACCCCTGGGATCGTCGCCCTCGAGCCGGTCGCAAATGGACGGGAGTTCGGCACCGTCTGTTTGGGAAACGTCGAAGACAGGAACGAACTTGAAACCTCGAATAACGCTGGTCTTTTCGCCGCTCTGAGCGTCGGCGTCCTTGAAGACCATCGGGGCGAGAATCCAGACTGCCTTTTCTCCTTTGCGGACAAAACGTTGGAGTTTCCGCCAGGTATTGAAGCCCGCCACCCGGGTTGCTTCGCCGTTCTGGGCTGCGATGAGGAGGACGTTGCTGTAGCTGTAGTGGTGGAAACGACCCTGGAAGTCCAGGTATCGCTGCCACTTGTCGGATGTCGTGAGGTTGCTGACCCCGTCCGCCAGCTGGGTCAGGAGCTCCTGACGGTTGGTCAATGCGGTCATGTTCTGGTTCCTCCAAATGGTGCGGATTCGGTGCACCCTGAGGCATGCCGCCGCACCGAGCTGAACTGCGCGAAGCGGTTGGCTCCGCAGTTCGCCGTGGGGCGCGGCCACAGGCCATTGTTGCGAGCGACACAGTGCAAAGGCCTCGTGGTGAGGCGAGCGACCGCAGCGACTCGACCTGGAACGTGCGGTACGAGGGATCACCGCTGTGATCCGATGCGGGAGACCGTACGCGGTCGCTGTAACGGTCTGGCCGGAAGGAGGCTGTATCTCCTATAGCTGCGCCATGGACCCTGGTAACGACGGCGGAGGCCGCTGCCGTTCGGTATCGGTCCGGGCCTCAGGTCGTGCCCTTGTAGTTGAGGATCTGTTTCAACGTGTGCACCACCGGGACAAGGTCGGCCTGGTCGGCCATGACCTGGTTGATGTCCTTGTACGCCTGAGGAGCCTCGTCGAGCAGTTGGTCCGCTTTACCCAGCTGCCAATCCCGGGCGCCCATGGAGGCGACAAATGCTTCAAGAGGAATCTCCCGCCGGGCCCGTGAGCGGGCTCATCCGCCGCCCCGCGCCATGCGGCACGATTCATAGCTGGCGGGGTTCCCGAGGCCTCGAACGATGAACGTGGATGTTTCCATTGAGCCGGGAATGACACCAAGGTCATCCTGGCGGGCCCGGATGGCGCCCTTGCGGGCACTCCCGTCGCCACTGACTCGCTTGTCGGTCGGTCTAGGCGGGGGCACGGCTCTCCGGGTTCGCGGGGAATCCTCGGATCGACCGAGAGCAGCTCGGAGATTTGGCAGGCGCCGCCGTCGCCGCCGGGTGGTTGGCGGGGCGATCGATTGCTGTCGGATTGGAGCGGGCGAGGAGAATCGAACTCCCGTTCTCAGCTTGGGAAAATCACCCAGCCTGATCCGACGAACTCCGGCGAACCTGAGCGGCAGGTCAGCGAGCCGGCGGACCTCGGCGACCCACCGCGAACGGACCCGGATGCGCCATGAGTGCGCCATGGCGTGGAAAGCCCATGACGCCGACGTGCTCGCCTCTCCGATCAGTCAGTCTCGGAAGCGCGGATCGGTGAGCCAGTGCACGTGGTCCGCGAAGGCGTCATCCTTCCGGTTCGAACTGAGCAGGTCGTCAAGGAGCTCGACGTACTTGCCGATCGTCGATCGACCTCTGGGCAGGCTTCGATCGGCGGTGAAGATCAAACCGGAATGACGGCGGCCCTCGACGGCCCAGCGCCGGACGATCACGGTGAAGTCGCCGACGTTATTGGTGAGAAGCGCCCGTCGCTCGCTGTCGCACGCCGTCAGGAGGGGTTCGTCCTCTTCCATTTCCCAGCCCCTTTCCAGGGCGCTGACCACGTCGTGCCCGCGGCTCCGGAGCGCCTCGGCAATCGTCGAGGAGTAGTGATGGTCCAGAGCCAGTTTCACGCCAGGGCGCGCTGCTGGCGCTCCCATCGGTCCTGCTCGGACCGCTCAACCAGTTCAGCGGCGGCGGCATCCTCGTCGACCTCGTCGCTGAACTCGGCGTAGTACTCCACGGCCGCACGCACGAGTCTCGGCGAAATACCCAAGTAGTCGGCCGCCCCGGCGATGTCGCCGTTACTGGTCCGGACCGTGGACATGACCTGGTACACGTACAGACGGGTCCCCATGACGAGCGGCTGGCGACGTCCTGCAGCGCCTCGGTGGAACCGGATGAGCGGGTACTGCTCGAGCCGAAGCGCCTCGCCCAGCAGCCTGTCGGCCAACGCGTTGCGGGACTCCTCGCCGCCGGCCGCAGCTGCGTCGAGGAGGTCCAGCGTCCGCGACGAAAGTCGGAATGACCGCTGGACCGACCCATGGTTTGACCTCATGTGATGCAGTGTATCACAATTGGTATTTCGGGCCAGCCAGTCGTAGGGATCGAATCCGGACCGAGTGGTGGGCACCGGTTCAGCCCCGCCGTGGACCGACCCCCCTACCTGCTGGCGGCCCCCCGTGGCAGCGTCGAGCCCGCCGGGCGACCTGAGCAGGTCTGATTCGACTCGAGCTGCACAGTCCGGCATTCTCTCAAAGCCCCGGATAGGGTCCGATCGGTGAACGCCAGCAAGGTGACATTGCTCTTCGGCGAACTGGGGCCCGGTGACGACCCGGACGACACCGAGGTGCGACATCGCCTGGTGAAGGAGCGACTCCGCCGCGACTATCCCGCCCTCGACGACGGCTCGCCGGCCAGCGCGTTCGTCGTCCTCATGTACCAGTTGTTCGCGGACCAGATCGCTGACGAGGACCCGCCCGAGGTGTGGCAGACGGCACGCCGACTGCTCGATGGCGGGCTCAGCCCGAGGTTCGTCAGGTCGAACCTCTTCCTGGCCCTGAACTCCGCGTTCGCCGGTGCGTTGCGACGCGGTGAAGCGATTGACCATGCGGAGTACGTGCTCGAGCTCGCGCGCCTGCCCCTCCCTCCGGTGCGCGACGTATTCGATGTGCTCCTGGAAGTCGTCCGGCAACGCCGAGCGGCGCCCTCGGGCGAGCTCGTCGCCACCGTCGTCCATCGGCTCCGTGGAGACGAGGGCGATGACAGCAAAGTGCAACATTGGGTCGAGCTTGCGCTCGACAGGCTGCTCGATGACGAGTTCTCGCTGATGATGATCTCGCCCGACCTGATCGTGCACGTCCCCACGCTCCTCGAGGAGTCGGTGCTCACCCATCGTCTGAGCGGCGACGAGCGCACGACGGGATGGATCGAGCTCAGCGCGGATCTCGCGGTCTTCGGCCGTCGGTCAGGCCCCCTTCGCTTGGATGAGGGTGGCGAGATTGAGGTGCAGACGTTGTGTGAGGGCGACCGCGTGCTCACCGGGCCCGAGGACTGGCTCGAGTGCTTCGAGCCCGGAACGCTGCTCGGCTTCAGGCTCGACGGAGACGTGGTGTCACTTCGATCGGTGACCGAACCCGGGCCGCCGAAGCGGCACCTCGTTGATGCCGCTCGAGCTGCATACGACCGCGAGGTCCGCGAGCCTTGGCTGCCCGTTGCAGCCGACGAGATCGTCGTCGGCATGCTCTACGAGCAGCCAAGGATCCTCGAGGTACCGACATTGCCGCTCTCCGAGCTTCTGGCCGAGGCTGGGCTCGAACGGCGCGGCGTCGAGTTCGCGCATGACGAATCGGTCTGGAGAGAGGCTCACAAGTTCTCGCGTATGCGCCGCCTGTTCGATCGATTGCCCGACGGCGACCAGCGCCGGCGGGCGGTCCGAGTCCTCGACCTCCTGGATGCGCCCGAACAGGACTCCGCTGCCCTCCACGTCGCCCTCGTAGCGCTGGGTGACCATCGCATCCTCTCGGTCGTGACCGATGAGCTCCTCGACCTCGATGACGACGACGAGCAGCTCGACGAGGTCGCCGGCTTCGCCGAGGCCCTTCTCGGTGCCGTCCGGCGACCCCGCGAGGCCGCCGCGGCCCGCTGGCTGTTGGCGGTCGTGTGCGAGCGCCGTCGCGATCCCCTGGCAGGTCAGGCGCAGCTCGAGTTCGCGCTGGAGGCGAACCCAGGCTTCCTGCCCGCCGTCGACCGCCTGGCCTGGTACCTCTCCGATCGCGGTGATGCATCGGGAGCCCTGCGCCTGTGGCGGCGGCTGGGCGTATCCGAGGAGCGCAACCAGGACCTGCGCGAGGTCACCCAGTTCGCCGAGCCGGCGCCGAGCAGCCTGGGGCGCAACGAGCCGTGCTGGTGCGGATCGGGGCGGAAGTTCAAGCACTGCCATCTCGGCCAGCCCGCGGCGTTCCCGCTCCCCGAGCGAGTCGGGTGGCTCTGCCGCAAGGCGGTCGCCTACCTGGAGCGCCGGGGCGGAGCGGCGCCCGCCGACGTCTACGAGCTGGCCGTGACCAGGGCGGACGGAGACGATTCCGACGAAGCACTCGACGGGGCCTTCTCTGACCCGATCGTCCTGGACGTGGCCCTGCACGAAGGCGGGTGGTTCGACCGCTTCATCGAAGAGCGAGGCGCGTTGCTCCCCGACGACGAAGCCATGCTGGCCCAGGCCTGGACGCTGGTCGACCGCACCCTGTACGAGGTAGTCGGGACCGACCCGGGAACGTCGATGTCCGTCCGGGACCTGCGAAGCGCGGAGGTCGTCCAGGTGCGCGAGCGGACGTTCAGTCATGAGGCTCGGGTCGGCCAGGTCTTCTGTGGTCGAGCGGTACCCGACGGGGAGACGAACCAGTTCATCGGCGGCATCTTCCAAGTGCCCACCGGCGAGGAGAAGCACATTCTCGACATGCTCGACGAAGGCGATGGCCACGAGCTGCTCGCGTGGCTGGCGGCCAAGGAGCGGCCACCGCGGATGACGACCCGCGAGGGCGAGGACATGCGCGTGTGCCGGGTGGTCCTCGAGGTGCCCGATCCCGAGGTCGCTCGGGTGATCCTCGACCGCTTGCACGACCCGCATGGGGCAGATCAGTGGACCGAGCACCACGAGCTCGCCACGGGGGAGTCGATCTTGCGGGCAACGATCGAGCTCGAGGGGAACCGTGTCAGTGTCGAAACCTTGAGCGAGCCTCGCGTCGAGCGTGTAGTGGCGACATTGCTCGCCGAGATCGCCGGGGCCAGGGTGGTCTCCGACGTTCGGCGCGAGTTCGACCCCACAGATCCGCCCCGTGGTCCGCGGCAGCCGGCGATGTCTCTGGAAGACCCCGCCGTCAGGAAGATGTTCGGGAAGTTCATCGCCGAGCGGGAACGAAGCTGGTGCGACGAGCCGATTCCCGCCCTTGGCGGGCTCACACCCCGTCAGGCCGCCGCCGATCCGGCGGGTCGTGAAGGACTCGAACGGCTCCTGCTCGAGTACGGATCGCACGTCGATCCGCAGGACGACCCCGAGGTGGTCCCTCAGCACCCCGAGCGTCTTCGCCGGTTGCTTGGGATTGGCTGAGCACGTTCTCGCCCTCGCCCGATGGTCCCGTGGGTTTCGCAAGGGTCGTCGAGGACTCGTCAGAAGCCGTCGTCCGTCGCGAGCAGCGCCCCCAGGTGGTCGGCGGCGTCCCGATCACGGGCCGGTACCCACCCCCAGTAGATGTCGAGCGTCGTCGAGGTGCGTGCGTGCCCCAGGCGGATGGCAATCGTGCGGAGGTCGATTCCCGCTGTGAGGAGTTCGGTGGCGACAAAGTGGCGGAGGTCATGGAGGCGGACATGCCGGAGCCCGATGGTCGCACGGAGCCGGCCCCAACGCTGTGTCACCATCTCGGGCCGCCACGGCCGCTGGCCACTCGGATCGCTGGCGAAGACGAGCTCGGCACTTCCGAGCTCCCGCCCCGCTTCCCTGGCCGCTCGGTTGGCGTCGACTCGACGTTCGGACAGCGCCAGAGCCGCCTGGGTGGTGAGCGACACCAGCCGGGACCGACCAGTCTTGGTCGACTTGATGACCACCCCCGCGCTGGCCGTTGCGGACACGGAGCGCTCGATGCGGAGGGTCCGCTCTGCGAGGTCGATATCGCACCAGCGCAGCGCGGCATACTTCGCCACGCCGGGCTCCGGTAGCCACCGCCACGTGCAGCCAGCACCACAGTGCCGGGTCAGCCTTGCGAGCGGCGGCGAGCGCCGACCGGACCGCGTCGATCCCGGGAGGGGTGATTGTGACCCTGGGAACCCCCGGTCGCGTCGCCGCCGAGACCGGGTTGCGGACCAGCCATCCCCATCGCACCGCCTGCGCGACGGCGCGGTGCAGCACGACGTGGGCGCACCGGACTCGCGACGGGCCGAGCCCGTCCGCCGCCAAGCGGGCATAGAGCTGGTCGCAGTGACGAGCCGTGAGTTTCCACAAGGGGATGGTGCCGAGTGCTGGCTTCAGGTGGCGGATCACCATGCTCTGCCAGTCTTCGCGGGTGGAGGGCCCGAGAGTTGCGCACACCATGAACTGGTCCAACAGGTCTCCAACCGTCACCCGACCGCCGCCATAGAGGCCGGCACCGGCTTCGACGACCATGCGCTGGAGCGCCTGCTTGGCCTCGGATCTGGTACCGCGCATCGTGCGAGATAAGCGGCGCCGCTCCCCCGTGACGAGGTCGGGGTCGACGGCCACCTGAAGCCGCCAGCGGCCTGCCCCGCAGTCGATCATCGTGCCTGTTCGTGGTTTAGTCATCGACCACGATCCGCCTGCTCGTCCAATGGCACGCGCATGGCACGCGATATCCGTCGCGTCGAGCCACGTCGGAAGGCGCGTCAGTTCACTATCGCCCCTCTGAATGGCACCGAATGGCACCGCAACGAGATCCGATTTGAAGCGACCGCAGCGAACGTATGCCGCTGACCAGGACTTCGATGAGAGCGGGCGAAGGGAATCGAACCCTCGTTCTCAGCTTGGGAAGCTGATGTTCTGCCGCTGAACTACGCCCGCGAGCAGGCGTCACACTATCGTGCTGCCCGTGGTGCTCTCCGATCGGACCATCCGCGAAGAACTCCTGGCCAAACGGATCGTCATCGATCCGTTGGGGGAGCAGTGCATCCAGCCATCCTCGGTCGACCTTCATGTCGATAAGCACTTTCGGTTGTTCCGCAACCACTCCATGCGCGTAATCGACGTGAAGGAAGACCTCGAAGACCTGACCGAGCTCGTCGAGATCCCCGCCGGACAGGCGCTCGTGCTTCATCCCGGTGAGTTCATCCTGGGATCGACCCTCGAGCGGGTAGCCCTTCCCGACGACCTGGTGGCCCGCCTCGAGGGCAAGTCGTCTCTCGGGCGTCTGGGACTCCTCATCCATTCCACGGCCGGGTTCGTGGACGCCGGCTGGGACGGGCACCTCACGTTGGAGCTCTCCAACGTGGCCAACCTGCCCATCACCATCTACCCCGGTATGAAGATCGGCCAGATCAGCTTCCTGCGCATGACCACGCCCGCGGATAACCCTTATGGGTCCTCGGGTCTGGGCTCGAAGTACCAGAATCAGTGGGGGCCGACCCCCAGCCGGTACTTCGAGAACTTTCGCCCCTGACCCCCCACCAGGAGGAGACACTTGCCAGTACGGATAGCCATCGGCTTGGCCGTCACCGTCCTTGCCGCGGCCATCGCCGGTAGGCGTTTCGCGTACCTCTTTCGCCTGATTCGCTCCGGGCGCGCCGACAAGGGTCGTTTCAAGAACGTCTCCGCCCAGGTCCAAGCCGAGCTGGTGGAGGTGGGCGGGCAGAAGAAGCTGTTCAAGCGCACCATTCCCGGCCTCGCTCACGCCTTTACCTTCTGGGGCTTCACCATATTGATGTTCACCATCCTCGAGGCCTACGGGGACCTTTTCGACAAGCGATTCGTCGTGCCCTTGATCGGTCGGGGCCGGGCCCTGGGGTTCATCGAGGACTTCTTCGCTGTGGCTGTTCTCGTGTCTCTGAGCGTCTTCGCCATCATCCGGTTGGTCAACTCTCCGGCCCGCAAGGAACGCAAGTCACGTTTCTACGGATCGCACCTCGATGCCGCCTGGGTGACCCTGGCCATGATCGCCAGCGTCATGGTCACCTTGCTCCTCTACAGGGCGGCCCAGACCAACACCGGCGACTTCCCCTACGGGTCGTCGTGGTGGCCGTTTGCCTCCCATGGGATCGGCCGGCTGTTTTCTCACCTCGGAGCGGGCACCAACGCGGACCTCGAGACGGTGTTCCTCATTCTCAATGTGGCCGTCATCGTCGGTTTCCTGGTGTTCCTGTCGTACTCCAAACACCTGCACATCTTCCTGGCGCCCATCAACGTGGCCGCCTCGCGCCGTCCTCGTGCCCTCGGCCCGCTCTACAACACCCCCGACATGGACATGGAGAACGTCTCCGAGGACACCGTGTTCGGGGCCGGCCACATCGAGGACTTGAGCTGGAAGCAGCTGCTCGACACGTTGACGTGCACCGAGTGCGGCCGGTGCCAGGACGCCTGCCCGGCATGGACCACCGACAAGCCGCTGTCGCCCAAGCTGCTCGTGATGGCGTTGCGGGACAACCTCTTCGCATCGGCGCCCCGCCTCATCGGCGCTGAAAAAGGCTCGTCCGGTGACGCTCCCACTCTCGTCCCCGCCACCATCGATCCCGATGTGCTGTGGTCGTGTGTCACCTGCGGCGCGTGTGTCGAGCAATGTCCCGTGGACATCGAGCACGTCGACACCATCATCGAGATGCGCCGGTACCAGGTGCTGATGGAGTCGGACTTCCCGAGCGAGGCCGGCCTCATGTTGCGCAACATCGAGAACCAGGGAGACCCCTGGGGGCTCGGGAGCGCCAAGCGCACCGAGTGGACCGCCGCCCTTGACTTCGAGGTTCCCGTCATCACCGGGACCATCCCCGACGAGATCGAGTACCTGTACTGGGTGGGCTGCGCCGGTGCCCTCGACGAGCGGGCCCGCAAGTCCACCCAGGCCACGGCCCGGTTGCTGCATCGCGCCGGTGTGAAATTCGCCATCCTCGGGCCTCGCGAGTCCTGTACCGGAGACCCCGCTCGCCGCCTCGGGAACGAGTACCTCTACCAGGAGATGGGGAGGGCCAACATCGCCACCTTGGAGGAGGTCGGCGCCAAGAAAGTCGTGGCCTCCTGCCCGCACTGTTTCAATTCACTGTCTCGGGAGTACCCGGACCTCGGTGGCAACTTCCAGGTGATTCACCACTCGCAGCTCCTGGCTCATCTGGTGGCTGAAGGTCGGCTCACCCCAGGTGCGATGAGCGCCAAGGTGACGTACCACGACCCTTGTTATCTGGGCCGTCACAACCGGGTGTTCGACGAACCCCGCTCGGTTCTCGATGCGATTCCCGGTGTGAGTCAGATCGAGATGCACCGCTGCCGGGAGAAGAGCTTTTGCTGCGGCGCCGGCGGGGCCCGCATGTGGATGGAGGAGTCCCTGGGTCGGCGCATCAACCTCGAACGCACCGACGAGGCTCTCGGCACCGGCGCGGACGTAGTGTCCACGGCGTGCCCGTACTGCCTGATCATGCTGGACGACGCCGTTCGGGCGCGCGCCAGAGAAGACGACGTGCGCGTGCTCGATCTTTCCCAGGTGTTCGAAGCGTCTTTGAGCCCGGCCACAGTGACGGCGTCGGACGCCACCGCAACCGACGACGGCCCCGCCGCGCCCTAGCTGACCAGCTGACCGGCGGAGTTGCTCGTTACTAGTGCCCTGACCGGCAACGTTGGTGGGGCGCGTCCACCACTTTGAGTCCCCGGTCGCGCAGAATTTGGACCTCCCAACAAGGAGGTCACGTGCGCGAAGGAATACGTGTTCGAGATATCACGAGTGACGAGGGCAATCGTCTTCTGCGCATTGTGCGGCGCTCGTCGGGATCGGTGGTGACCTGGCGCCGGGCCCAGATGGTCCTCTTGTCGGCGCAGGGCATGGACGTGGCCCAGATTGCTCAGGTGGCCTTCACCTCGCCTGACCGGGTGCGGGCCGTTTTGCACAACTTCAACGACGACGGGTTCGACTCCTTGGTACCCCGCTACGCAGGCGGGCGGCCGCCCACCTTCACATTGCCCCAACGCCGGGAGATCAAAAAGATCGCCTTGTCGCTGTCCGGTCGATCACGACCTGCCCTTTTCGACCTGGAGCCCGTCCAAACTGGCCGAGTTCTTGGTGGCTGGGGGGGTGGTCGACGACATCAGCCACGAAGGCCTGCGCCTGGTACTCCGAGAGGAGGGCGTCTCGTTTCAAGTGATCAAGACCTACAAAGCGTCGAGCGACCCCGACTTCGAGGCCAAGAAGAACCGGGTGCTGCACCTCTACGAAATCGCTGATGGCAAGGTACGCCCGGGCAAAAGCGACCCCGCGGTCGTGCTTTGCTTCGACGAGTTCGGGCCGCTCAACTTGTTTCCTCGGCCCGGCAAGCAGTGGGCACCGATCGCCATCAAGAAGGAAGCCGGCGCCGCAGCACCCCGACGTCGCCGGCGCCGCGCCACCTTCACCCGCTTTGGCGGAGTCCGTCACCTCATGGCCGCCTACGACCATCAGGACAAGATCTACGGCCACATCAAGGTGAAGAAGGACCGCACCACCTTCTTGGAGTTCTGCCGCTACCTGCGGACGCTTTATCCGGCGCACATCCGCATGGCCATCGTGTTGGACAACTTCAGCCCGCACCTCTCCACCAAGAACGACACCCGGGTCGGTGACTGGGCGGCGGCCAACAACGTCGAGCTGGCCTACGTGCCCACCAACACCAGCTGGATGAACCGGATCGAGGCGCAGTTCCAGGCGCTGCGCTACTTCACCCTCGACGGCACCGACCACCGCTCACACGAAGAGCAGAACTCGATGATCCGTCGCTACATCATCTGGCGCAACCGCAACGCTCAGGACAAAACACTGCGTGAGCTGGTAAAGCGCGCAAACGTTGCTTACGGCACTAGTTGATGGCTTTGGCGTCGGCGTCGCGCAGACGCTGAGCCATGGCGATCAGAAGTTTGTGGGCTAGCGCCGGCATCTCGGCCAAAAGGACGTTAAAGCGACGTTGGTCCAGCACCAGAAGCACCATGTCCGAATCGGACACGACGGTGGCGGAGCGAGGTTTTCTGTCCAGCAGGGACAGCTCGCCGAAGTAGCTGCCCGGGCCCAAGGTGGCCAGCTTCTTGCCGGCGCGGCGCACCGTGGCGTTGCCCTCGACGATGTAGAAAAACTCGCGGCCGACCGAGCCTTCGTCGCATAACACCTTGCCGCCCTCGACAGTGATCTCGTCGATGGAACGGCGGATGGTACGGAGCTGGCTTCCCGAGCATGCCGAGAAGAGCCAGATGTCACTGACGTCGAATCGACCCTTGTCTGCCACTCACCGAAGGCTACTCAGCCGCCCGCCCGATGTGCTGGTTCGCCAAGGCTGATCAGACTCTTGGGCGAGCGCTCATCGGGGCCGGCAACGGAGCGCGCTAGCCTCACTCGATGCCCGCAGGTCGCGACGCCGACGACATGGACGGTGGCGACCGGCCCAAAATGAGCCTCTCGCAGCGCCTGCTCCTGGCTCTGCCGAGTTTCCGCCGCAGTGGCAAGCCTTCTGTCGGCGACCGCATGAAGAAGGCCATGCTCAAGCCTGAAGACCCCGAGGTGGCCGCGGCCAAGGTGGCGGCGACGAAGCCGGCCACCTTGGAGGAGCTGGAGGACGAAAACCGCTACGCCACCGACAAGGAGCGACTTGTCGGCCTCCTGGGAGCCCCTCTGGGGGGCATCATCGGGCTGCTCATCATCAACGACCTGATCAACCACGACCCTTCTGCCACGACCAGCACAGGTGCTGTCAACAAGCTGCACGTCAGTATTTCGCTGTACCACGAGCTCGAAGTCGTGCTCCTGGTGTTGTCGGTCCTGATGATCGTCACCGGCTGGGCCCGCAAACGCCTGTATCTGGGCATGGTGATGGCCCTGTACGGCCTGGCCGTTTTCAATCTCCACTACTGGGGATTCGGGATCCCGTTCCTGATGGGCGGGGCCTGGTTGCTCGTGCGGGCCTACCGAGCCCAGCAGGCCGTGAAGGCCGCCGGTGGAGGCGCTCCCTCGCGCTTCAGTCCCGAGGGGCGAAGTGCTCGTGCCCCGGCCCAGCCACGGCCCACCAAGCGCTACGGGGCGCCACCCCCCAAGTGGTCGTCGCCCCCCAAGCCGCCTCCCACCTCGTAGCTCGAAGCTCCCGAATCCGCCTCGGCCGCCGCGGTGGCGTCGGCGCGGGCGTTTTGCTGCCGCTGGTGCCTGAGCCCCGTCGCCAGTTCACGCGCTGGTAACACGGGCGTGACCGAGCCGAAATGACCGGCTTGCATTCTTGGGGCGGCAGGGCAAGCCGCCCGCCATGGCATCGGCGCACTTGCTTTTTTATGGCGTCGTGTCCATGGAGCGGTGCGCCACGAAGGCATCGATCTATGAGAGGAGTTCTGGGGCCGTGCATTTCTTAGCCGGAGCTGTTCCAGTTCCGTATCCCAGTTGGCTCAATACGGGCGACAACACGTGGCAGGTCACTGCAGCCACGTTCGTCGGCCTGATGAGCCTCCCCGCCTTGGCCGTGCTCTATGCGTCGATCGTCCCGAAAAAGTGGGCGGTCAACGTGCTGGCCATGATGTTCGCCGGGTTCTCTTTGGTCCTCATCGCTTGGGTGTTGTGGACCTACAAGATGGGCTTTGGCGCCACGTCGCTCGGAGGGGGTGTACATAACGGGGTCCAGACGCAGTTAACGGGAGTGGGCTGGGTCAAGCACTTCTTCGAGAACTTCGTGGGCAAGCCGGGCCAGATCACCAACGCCAACAACGAATTAAGTCAGGCGAGTTCGGCGGCCAACACGGCGGTGCCCTTCCACTTCTCCACCGACTCGCTGGCCTACTTCCAGTTCGTCTTCGGCGCCATCACGCCGCTGCTGTTCCTCGGCAGCGTTCTGGGACGAATCAAGTTCAGTGCGTGGTGCCTGCTGGTGGTGTTCTGGTCGACCTTCGTCTACGGCATCGACGCCTTCTTGCTGTGGGGCGGCGGGTACTTCGCCCAGGAAGGTGCGCTGGACTACTCCGGCGGGTTCGTCATCCACATGTCAGCCGGTGTGTCCGGTTTCGTAGCGGCATGGTGTCTCGGACCTCGTCTGCTTCGAGATCGACAAAACTTCTTGCCCAACAACCTGGTGATGGCTGCTGTTGGAGCCGGCATCTTGTGGCTGGGTTGGAACGGCTTCAACGGTGGAGACCCCTACTACGCCGGTACGGACATGGCGTCGGCGGTGGTCAACACCAACGTGGCCACCGCCGCGGGTGTGCTCACCTGGATGGCGATGGACGCCTGGCTTTCCAAGGCCAAGAAACCGACGTTCATGGGCGGTGTGAACGGCATGATCTGCGGACTGGTCGGGATCACGCCGTGCGCCGGCTGGGTCAACGGATGGGGCGCCATAGCCGTCGGTGTGATCGACACCATCATCGTATGGATGGCCTGGAACTACCTGACCAAGGTAAGGCCGTTCAGCAAGGTGGACGACGCCTTGGGAGTCATCTACACCCACGGCATCGCCGGCTTCTTCGGTGGCCTCATGCTGGGGATCTTCGGAGACCCGAACATGATCGAGTACGGCTGCGGCCACTTGAACTCAGCCGGTCAGGTCGTCAACACCAGCGCCGTGGCCTACGCGAGCACCACCAAGACCTGCACCCCGTTCTCGGTGAGCGGCCTGATGTACACGGGTTCCGCCCACCAGCTCTGGGAACAGTTCCGAGCTGCCCTGTTCGTCATATTCTGGTCGGCGCTCATCACCTTCATCTTGATGAAGCTCATCGGCCTGGTGCTGGGCGGTGCTCGCTACAAGGACGAGATTCTCGAGATCGGCGACGTCGCCATTCACGACGAGGACGCCTTCCCCGCCGAGCAGATCGCCACTCGGACCGGTGCCTTTGCCATGGCCGGTCTCGAGAGCGCCACCGCACCTCCATTAGCGTCGGACCTGCCACCACCCAGTGACCGGTCCTAGGGCAACCAGGACGAAAGGAGCTCAATCATGAAACTGATCGTGGCAGTCCTGAAGCCCTTCAAGCTTGACGAAGTCAAGGAGGCACTCAAGACACTCGGCGTACAAGGCATGACCCTCAGCGAAGCTCAAGGGTTTGGCCGTCAGCGCGGTCACACCGAGGTCTACCGAGGTGCCGAGTACGAAGTGGACTTCGTTCCCAAGCTCAAGGTCGAGGTGCTCGTCGACGACTCCCAAGTCGACGAAGTCGTCGAGGCCATTGTCACAAACGCCGTCACCGGCAAGATCGGAGACGGCAAGGTGTGGGTGGTTCCTGTCGACGCCGTGGTGCGGGTACGCACCGGCGAGCGAGGGAAAGACGCCCTCTAAACAAGCAAAGGGCCCGGGCCGGTCACCCCTCCGGCCCGGGCCTTTGCGCGCCCCCCTGGCGATTCAGCCCGCCTGACGGGCGACCTTCTGGGCCGCTCTCGCCACCGCCTCAGGGTCACCGAGGAACCCGTCGGCGGTGACCGACAGATCTGCTGCGTCCAGGTGGAACACCCAGGGCACGCCGGTGGGCACCTCGAGGTTGACGACGTCGTCATCGGAGATGTGCTTCAAATGCTTGGCCAGCGCCCGGATCGAATTGCCGTGAGCGACCACCAGCACATCGCCGACGGTGGTGAGGTCGGGAGCGATGGCTTCGTGGAAGTAAGGCACCATGCGAGCCACCACATCGGCCAGGCACTCCGAACCCGGTAGGAGCTCGGGGGGTACCTCCCGGTACCGGGTGTCGTGGCGGGGATGGCTCTCGTCGGTGGTTTCCAGGACCGGCGGCGGCTCGTCGTAGCTGCGCCGCCACGCCTTGACCTGGTCGGCGCCGAACAGCTCGGCCGTCTCCTTCTTGTTCTTTCCCTGCAGCGCTCCGTAGTGGCGTTCGTTGAGCCGCCACGAGCGCCGCACCGGGAGCCAAGCCCGATCAGCGTGGTCAAGGGCCACATTGGCGGTGCGGATGGCCCGTTTGAGGACCGACGTATGCACGACCCGCAGGTCGAGGCCTCGGGCTTGTTCCAAGGCGAGCAGGTCACCGGCTTCGGCCGCCTCGGCCTCACCTTGGGGTGACAGGTCGACGTCGACCCACCCGGTGAAGAGGTTTAAGGCGTTCCAGGTGGACTCGCCGTGGCGAAGGAGGACCAGCTCAGGCACGACACCGAGCGTAGGTGACCCGAGATCGGTTCGAACATTGGACCTTCCAGAATTTTCTTCGAGAAATCGCTCAAGTTCGACGCCTGAGATGCCGATAAGGGCAATGAACCCCCGCTCCTGGCGCCGCCGGCCTGGCAAAAATGGCCAATTCAGACGATGCGGCAGCCTCCTGACCAGGAATATCGTGATGGATGTCGCCCGCGCCCCGGGTGACAAGGGGCAGCCGGCGGGACCCTCACCAGGGAATTCCTGCTGCAGCCCTTGGCGGTACCCAGACAAGGAGAGGTGGGCGGGGTCCAGGTCGAGGGACCACCCCGCCTCCCCTCCGAGTTAAGGGATGCGCCCTGCGTGTCGATTGTTGTCTGGGACCAGGTGGCCCCAGCAACGACCCCCCCGACGGCCTATCTGGGGGGTCGTTGCGCGTCCCGGGGACGTCTCAGGTGCGTCCCAGGTGAGATCACCGGGGCTCGGACGGGTGGGTTCTCGCTTCCCACGAGCCCCAAACTCGGTGAACATGAACCCCGGCGGATCCCTGAGCCATAGGCCGGGGCCCTCGCCAACCCCAACCAGGTAGCAGCGCCCCGAACCCAGGTCCCCCCTGGGCTCGTGGCGCGCCTGTACCTCCTTTTCAGCGGCGGGCTAACCCCTTTAGTGCTTCTTGAGCCATGGCAAGGAAGAAATCTTGACTCAAGGACACTCAGCATTGATATACTTCAGGACATCAGGAATCCGGCGAGGGTCGCCGGTCAGATCAAAACTCGGAGGCAAGTCCAATGCCCAAGGCCGTCGGAATCGACCTCGGCACTACGAACTCGGTTGTGAGCGTGCTGGAGGCCGGCGAGCCCGTCGTGATCCCCAACGCTGAAGGGGGGCGTACCACCCCGTCGGTGGTGGGCTTCTCCAAGACGGGCGAAGTCCTGGTAGGCGAAGTCGCCAAGCGCCAGGCGATCACCAACCCCGACCGCACCATCCGCTCGGTGAAGCGTCAGATGGGGACGTCGTGGACGATCGACATCGACGGGAAGAAATACACGGCCCAGGAGATCTCGGCCCGGATCCTGCAGAAGCTCAAGAGGGATGCCGAGGCGTACCTCGGTGACACCGTCAACCAGGCCGTGATCACCGTGCCGGCGTACTTCGACGACGCCCAGCGCACCGCCACCAAAGAGGCGGGCGCGGTGGCCGGGCTCGAGGTACTGCGCATCATCAACGAGCCCACCGCGGCCGCCTTGGCCTACGGGCTCGACAAAGAGGGCAAGGACCAGACCGTCCTCGTCTTCGACCTCGGCGGCGGCACCTTCGACGTGTCGGTCCTCGACATCGGCGACGGCGTCTTCGAGGTCAAGTCCACCTCGGGCAATACGCACCTCGGTGGCGACGACTGGGACCAACGCGTCATCGACTGGCTGGTGACCGAGTTCAAGAACACCGAAGGCGTGGACCTCTCCATCGACAAGATGGCCACGCAACGGCTCAAAGAAGCAGCCGAAAAGGCGAAGATCGAGCTGTCCTCGGTGCAAGAGACCCAGATCAACCTGCCCTTCGTCACCGCCACCGCCGAAGGCCCCAAGCACCTCGACATGAAGCTGACGCGCTCGAAGTTCAACGAGCTCACCGCCGATCTCGTCGATGCCTGCAAGGGTCCCTTCGAGCAGGCCATCTCCGACGCGGGCCTGAAGACGTCCGATATCGACCACGTGGTGCTCGTGGGTGGATCGACCCGCATGCCCGCCGTGTCCGACCTCGTGCAGAGCCTGTCGGGCAAGGAAGCCCACAAAGGTGTGAACCCCGACGAAGTGGTGGCGATCGGCGCCGCTGTTCAGGCCGGCGTGCTCAAAGGCGAGGTCAAAGACGTCTTGTTGCTGGACGTCACCCCACTGTCGCTCGGCATCGAGACCAAGGGCAGCGTCATGCACCGGCTCATCGAGCGCAACACCACCATCCCCACCAAGCGCTCCGAGGTGTTCACCACGGCTGAGGACAACCAGCCGTCGGTGGAGATCCACGTGCTGCAAGGTGAGCGCGAGATGGCCATGTACAACAAGACATTGGGCAAGTTCCAGCTCGTCGACCTGCCGCCCGCCCCCCGGGGCTTGCCCCAGATCGAGGTGACCTTCGACATCGACGCCAACGGCATCGTGCACGTGGCCGCCAAGGACCTGGCCACGTCCAAGGAGCAGTCCATGACCATCACCGGTCAGTCCTCGCTCAACAAGGACGAGATCGACCGCATGGTGCGCGACGCCGAAGCGCACGCCGAGGACGATCGTCGCCGGCGTGAGGAAGCGGAGATCCGTAACAACGCCGACACCCTCGTGTACCAGACCGAGAAGATCCTGCGGGAGCAGGGCGAGAAGTTCCAGGGCGACGAGAAGGACAGCGTGGAGAACGCCATCAAAGGCGTGAAGGAGGCGCTGGCCGGCACCGACGTGGAGAAGATCAAGGACGCCACCGAGGTGCTCATGACCGCCAGCCAAAGCTTCACCCAGCGGTTGTATGAGGAGGCCTCGGCGTCGGGATCAGGTGGTCCGTCCACCGGGCCCGATGGCACCTCGGACGCTTCGAGCGGATCGGATGACGAGGTGGTCGACGCGGAGATCGTCGACGAACCGGGGGCATGACCCCGCACCCGCGTGACGAAGCCGTAGACCCCGCCGCCGACGACGCGACGGGGGACTATGGCGACGCATCGGCCGGCAGTGCCGCCCGCACCGGCGACGCCGTCAGTGATGACGCCCTCGACGCGGCGTCGGTGGTCGAAGACGACCTCGACGCCGTGCTGGCGGTGACCCGTCGCGAGCGCGACGAGTACCTCGGCATGGTCCAGCGCGTCCAGGCCGACTTCGAGAACTACAAGAAGCGCATGATGCGCCAGCAGACCGAGCTCGTCGAACGTGCCGCCGAGTCGTTGGTGGCCAAGGTCCTGCCCGTGCTCGATGCCTTGGACCTGGCGCGCGCCCACATGGGTGCGGGTGCGGACGTCTCGGCCGAAGGCAAGGCACTGTTGCAGGCGTCCTCATTGCTGAGCGACACCTTGGCCCGCGAAGGGCTCGAGCCCATCGACGAGGCCGACGTCGCCTTCGACCCCACCACCCACGATGCCGTGGACCACGAGGCAGCCGTTGGTGGCGAAGACGGCACGGTGTCTGCAGTGTTGCGTGCCGGCTACCGGTGGAAAGGCCGGGTGATCCGTCCGGCCATGGTTCGGGTGCGTGGCTGATGCCGCCCCAGCGCGAGTGGTTGGACAAGGACTATTACGAGATCCTCGGCGTGGCCAAGACGGCCACCGACAAGGAGATCACGCGCGCTTATCGCAAGCTCGCCAAGCAGTACCACCCCGATGCCAACCCGGGGTCTGAGGACCGCTTCAAGGAGATCTCGGCTGCTTATGACGTGGTCGGCGACGCCGACAAGCGCAAGGAGTACGACGAGACCCGCCGCTTGGGCGCATCGGGCGCCGGTCAATTCGGCGGCGGGTTTCCCGGTGGTTTCGGGGGATCGGGCGGCTCCACCTTTCGCATGGAGGACCTCGGAGACCTCGGCGACCTGTTCGGGGGACTGGGCGGGTTCGGTGGTGGCCGGCGCAACGCGCGCACCGCCTCGCGACGGGGCACCGATCTCGAGACAGAACTGCATCTCTCGTTCGAGGATGCCGTCCGCGGCGTGACGACGTCGGTGCACCTGGCCGGCGAAGGTCGCTGCGAGACGTGCAAGGGAAGCGGGGCGGCGCCGGGCACCAAGCCCGTGACCTGTCCGCAATGCCACGGTAAGGGCGTGCTCGAGGACAACCAGGGTCTGTTCTCGTTGTCCACCGTGTGCCCGCGTTGTGCGGGACGCGGCACGGTGGTGGAGACCCCGTGTCCCACCTGCCACGGCACCGGCGTCACCAACCGCAGCCGCGAGGTCAAGGTGCGCATCCCGGCCGGCGTCGAAGACGGTCAGCGCATCCGCGTCAAAGGCAGGGGATCGCCCGGTCGTAACAACGGGCCGGCCGGAGACCTGTATGTGAACGTGCGGGTGGGACGCCACGACCTGTTCGGACGGCGGGGGCGCAACCTCACCCTGACGGTGCCGGTCACCTTCGCTGAGGCGGCGCTCGGAACCACGGTGACGGTGCCGACGTTGGACGACCCGGTGACGCTGCGCATCCCGGCCGGCACCTCGTCGGGACAGACGTTTCGCGTCAAAGGGCGCGGCGTGCCCGGCTCCGGGCGCACCGCCACCGGCGACCTACTCGTCTCTGCCGATGTGATCGTGCCCAAGGCCCTCACCGACGAACAACGAGCCGCCGTCGAAGAACTGGCCCGCGTCTCTGACGCCGCGCCTCGTGACCATTTGGGGGTGAAGTGACGATGAAAGACGCGGCTGATTCGGCCGGAAGGGCGGTCTATGTGATCTCGGTGGCCGCCGAGCTGGCCGGCATGCACCCGCAGACGCTGCGGGTCTATGAGCGTCGCGGCCTCGTGGATCCCGGGCGCACCGGCGGCGGGAACCGCCGCTACTCCGAGCGCGACCTGTTGCGGCTGCAGCGCATCTCGGAATTGACCACGGCCGGCCTCAACCTCGAAGGGGTGCGGCGCGTTCTCGAACTCGAGACCGAAGTGGCCCGCCTGCACGATGAGCTCGATCGCCTGCGCGCCGAGGCGCGCGAGGCCGTCGAAGCCGCCCACCGGCACTACCGGCGTGACCTCGTGCCCGTGCGCCGCAGCCTCGTCCCCCATGCATCGTCCCCGTCCGGGCAGTCAGGTCGAAGGAGGTAACCGACATGGCCGTCGATCCCAACCGCTGGACCTTGAAGACCCAAGAGGCGTTCTCCAATGCGGCGCAACGCGCCCGCGCCGACGATCATCCCGAAGTCACCCCCGACCACCTGCTGGCCGCCCTGGTGGGCCAGGCCGACGGGGTGGCCCTGCCGCTGCTGGCGCGCGCCGGTGTGGAGCCCGCCGCGTTGTCGAACCGCATGGCCGAACGGCTCGCGGCGCTGCCCAAGGCCTATGGGGGTGCCGAGGCCACGTTGTCACGAGAGACGCGCGACGTCTTTGACGCCGCCGACGGCGCCCGCCAGGACATGGGCGACGAGTACCTGTCGGTCGAGCACCTCCTGTTGGCCATGGCCGATCGGATCGGGGTGGGACGCGACCAACTCCTGGCCGCCCTGCGTCAGGTGCGCGGCAGTCACCGCGTGACATCGCAGAACCCCGAAGAGCAGTACCAGGCCTTGGAGCGCTACGGCCGCGACCTCACCGATCTGGCCCGGGCCGGAAAGCTCGACCCCGTCATCGGGCGCGACGAGGAGATTCGCCGCGTCATCCAGGTGCTGTCGCGTCGCACCAAGAACAATCCCGTGCTCATCGGCGAACCGGGTGTGGGCAAGACGGCCATCGTGGAGGGATTGGCCAATCGCATTGTGGAGGGCGACATCCCCGAATCGCTCAAGGACAAACGCGTGGTCGCCCTCGACTTGGGGTCGATGGTGGCGGGCGCCAAGTACCGAGGCGAATTCGAGGAGCGGCTCAAGGCCGTGCTCAAAGAGATCACCGATGCCGAGGGCCAGGTGATCACCTTCATCGACGAGTTGCACACCATCGTGGGGGCGGGCGCGGCGGAAGGTGCCATGGACGCCGGGCAGATGATCAAGCCCATGCTGGCGCGCGGGGAACTGCGCCTCATCGGCGCCACCACCCTCGATGAGTACCGCCGCTACATCGAAAAAGACGCCGCCTTGGAGCGGCGCTTCCAGCCCGTGTTCGTGGGCCAACCGTCGGTCGAGGACACCATCGCCATCTTGCGGGGGCTCAAGGAGCGCTACGAGGTGCACCACGGCGTGCGCATCCAAGACGCCGCCTTGGTGGCCGCCGCGGTGTTGTCGGACCGCTACGTGTCGGGACGCTTCCTGCCCGACAAGGCCATCGACCTCGTCGACGAGGCGGCCAGCCGCCTGCGCATCGAGATCGACTCCATGCCCACCGAGATCGACGTGGTCACCCGGCGCATGCGCCAGCTCGAGATCGAGCGCGTGGCGCTGGCCAAAGAACGCGACAGCGCGTCGGTCGAACGACTCAACCGCCTCGAGGAGGAACTGGCCAACCTCCAAGAACAAGCTGACGCCATGATGGCGCGCTGGCAAGCGGAGAAGGACGCCATCTCCGCCATCCGGGCTCGCAAGGAGGAGCTCGAGGTGCGCAAGGGAGAGGCCGAACGCCTGGCTCGCGACGGGGACCTCACCGGCGCGGCCGAGATTCGCTACGGCATCGTCCCCGACTTGGAGCACCGCATCGATGACGCCACCAAGACCTTGGCGGAGTTGCAAAGTGACGGGGCCATGCTCAAAGAGGAAGTCGACGCCGAAGACGTCGGCGAGGTGGTCAGCCGGTGGACGGGCATCCCCCTCACCCGGCTCATGGAGTCCGAGCTGCAGAAGCTGGTCCACATGGAAGACGCCCTGCGGTCGCGCGTGGTGGGCCAGGCCGAGGCCGTCACCGCCGTGGCCAACGCCATCAGGCGTAGCCGGGCCGGGCTGTCCAACCCCAACCGGCCCATCGGCTCGCTGCTGTTCCTCGGCCCCACCGGAGTGGGCAAGACCGAGCTGGCCCGGGCCCTGGCCGAGTTCCTCTTCGACGACGACCGCGCCATGGTGCGCATCGACATGGGTGAGTACCAGGAGAAGCACACCGTGTCACGGCTGGTGGGCGCCCCGCCAGGATATGTCGGCTACGAGGAGGGCGGCCAGCTGTCCGAAGCCGTGCGCCGGCGTCCCTACGCGGTGGTGCTTCTCGACGAGATCGAAAAAGCCCATCCCGATGTCTTCAACACATTGCTGCAGGTGCTCGAGGACGGACGGCTCACCGATGGTCAGGGCCGCACGGTGGACTTCACCAACACCGTGCTCATCATGACCTCCAACCTGCCCGGCGATCCGCAGGACTTCTTCAAGCCGGAGTTCTTCAATCGCATCGACGACGTGGTGCGTTTCCGCCGGCTCGACGAAGCCGATCTCCGTCGCATCGTCGACATCCAGCTCGACTCCCTGGCGGGCCGCCTGGCCCAGCGCCGCCTCACCCTCGATATCACCGACGGCGCCAAAGCGTGGCTGGCCGCGGCCGGCTACGACCCCGACCTGGGGGCCCGGCCCTTGCGCCGAGTGGTGCAGCGCGCCGTCGAAGACCCCTTGGCCCTGGCTCTTCTCGAAGGCGTCTATGGCGAAGGTGACACCGTGGTGGTCGACGTGGCGAACCAGGAATCGGGCGGGACCGGCTCGCTCGTCATCGGCCGATCGTAGGTCCAGGCCACAGCGGGTTTTCAGGGTCCGCCCCGGGCCGCCGGGGCCCCGCTGTGGGCGCGTTAGGATGCCATGTAATCCGCTACCAGACGGAGGAATGCGCGTGCCCGCAACCGTGGTCGTCGGGACCCAGTGGGGCGACGAGGGCAAGGGCAAGCTCACCGACCTGCTTGCCAAAGACATGCACATGGTCGTCCGCTACCAAGGCGGCCACAACGCCGGGCACACCGTGGTCGTGGAGGGGGACTCCTTCGCACTGCAGCTGGTGCCGAGCGGCGTCCTCTATCCCCACATCACGCCCGTCATCGGCAACGGTGTGGTCGTCGACCCCGGTGTGCTCCTGACCGAGCTCGACACGCTGGCGGCTCGCGGCGTGGAGACGAGCCGCGTGGTCGTCAGCGGCAACGCCCATCTGATCATGCCGTATCACCTCGAGCTCGATCGCGTCACCGAGCGCTATCTGGGCAAGAACGCGCTGGGTACGACCCGGCGCGGCATCGGCCCCGCCTACGCCGACAAAGCGGCCCGGGTGGGGCTGCGCGTGCAGGATCTCCTCGATGCCAAGATTTTCCGCCAGAAGCTCGACGTGGTACTGAAGGAGAAAAACGCCATCTTGGCCAAGGTGTACAACCGCCTCCCCCTCGATGCCGAGACGATCTGCGAGCGCTACCTCGGTGAGTACGCGCCTCGCATCGAGCCCATGGTGGCCGACACCGTGGCCATGGTGCACGACGCCTTGCGGGCCGGCAGCAACGTGCTGCTCGAAGGCGCCCAGGCCACCTTTTTGGACCTCGACCACGGCACCTATCCGTTCGTCACGTCGTCCAACCCCGTCGCCGGCGGGGCTTGCACGGGGTCGGGTGTGGGCCC
Organism: uncultured Acidimicrobiaceae bacterium; assembly: GCA_963793645.1. Lineage (GTDB taxonomy): Bacteria > Actinomycetota > Acidimicrobiia > Acidimicrobiales > UBA8190 > CAWCAW01. The sequence goes on from CAWCAW010000008.1 coordinate 100,218, forward strand.
GCTCGACATCGGCGAAGTCATCGGTATCGCCAAGGCGTACGTGACCCGCGTGGGGGCGGGGCCCTTTCCCACCGAAGCGTTGGACGAGACGGGCGACATCTTGGTGGAGCGGGGTCACGAGTTCGGCACCAACACGGGCCGGCGCCGGCGCTGCGGGTGGTTCGACGCCGTCATGGCGCGCCAGGCCGTGCGGCTCAACTCGTTGAGCGAGGTGGCCCTCACCAAGCTCGACGTGCTCGACACCTTCGACACCGTCAAGGTGTGCGTGGCCTACGAGGCCGGCGGCGAGCGCTTCGAGTACCCGCCCTATCACCAGTCCGTGCTGCACCAGGTGACGCCCGTCTACGAGGAGCTCCCGGGTTGGGGAGCGGATCTGTCGGGAGCCACCGAGCTCGCCGATCTGCCCGCCGCGGCGCGTCACTACATCGCCGTGCTGTCCGAGCACATCGGGGTTCCCATCAAGCTGGTGGGGGTGGGACCGGGACGCGAGCAGTTCGTGCGGCTGGCGGCATGAAGGTCTGCGTCGTCGGATCGGGCGGGCGCGAGCACGCGCTGGCGCTGGCCCTGGCCCGCAGTGCGGACGTGGTGGTGACACCGGGCAACCCGGGCATGGAGCTTGCGCCCGACGCGCCGGACGGGACCCCGGCGTGGGGAACGGGCACCATCACCGTGTCCGACGCCGCCCCCGAGGCCATCGAGGCCGACCTCTACGTCATCGGTCCCGAGCAGCCGCTCGTCGACGGGCTGGCCGACAAGTTGCGCGCCATGGACCGGTTGGTGTTCGGCCCCGGTGCCGACGGGGCGCGTCTCGAAGGATCGAAGGCCTACATGAAGGAGATGCTCGTCAAAGCGGGCGTCCCCACGGCTCGGTCGGGCACCTTCGACGATCTGGCCGCCGCCACCGCCTTTCTCAAAGACCTGCCCGGCCCGTGGGTGGTGAAGACCGACGGGCTGGCGTCGGGCAAGGGCGTGCTCGTCACCGACTCCATCGACGAGGCGCGCGCCGACATCACCGCCAAGTTGTCGGGGGAAGCCTTCGGAGATGCCGGCCGGCGGGTGGTGGTGGAAGAGGGCTTGATCGGACAGGAGTTCTCGCTCCTGGTGTTGTGCGACGGCCGCCGCATCGCCGCCCTCGCCCCGGCCCAGGACGCCAAGCGCCTCGAGGATGGTGACGTCGGCCCCAACACGGGAGGAATGGGTGCGTTCTCGGCCGTCCCCGGCGTCGATGACCGTCTGGTCGACCGTGTCCTCGATGAAGCGGTGGAGCCCTTGGTGGGCACCATGCGCCACGCCGGCATCGACTATCGCGGCGTGCTCTACGCCGGTCTCATGCTCACCGCCGACGGGCCCATGGTTCTCGAATACAACGTGCGCTTCGGTGACCCCGAAACCCAGGTCGTCCTGGCCCGTCTGAACGAGGACTTGACCGCCATGTTGGCCCAGGCGGCCGAGGGGCGGCTGCGCACCGAGCCGCGTTTCACGTCGGACGCGGCGGTATGCGTGGTGATGGCGTCGCAGGGTTATCCGACCACCCCGCGCCTCGGGGACCGCATCGAGGGACTGTCCCTGGCGGGAGCGCTCCCTGGGGTGACGGTCCTGCATGCCGGCACCGCCCTCGACGAGGAGGGGCGCATCGTCACCGCCGGAGGACGCGTCCTCGGGGTGATCGGGCAGGGTGTCGACCAGGCCGAAGCCCGCGCCCGCGCCTATCGAGGCGTGGAGCGCATCTCGTGGCCGGGGATGCAGTACCGAAGCGACATCGCCGCAGGCGCCGGCGTGAGCGGTGTGCCTGCCGGAGCGGGGGCGGGGGCAGGCACGGGGGGAGGCGCATCGTGATCCCGCGCTACTCGTTGCCGGAGATGGCGGCGTTGCTCACCGACGAGGCGCGCTTCGAGCTGTGGCTCGAGGTCGAGCTGCTGGCGGTGGAGGCATGGGCCGAGGTGGGCGACATTCCGGCCGCCGATGCCGCCGCCGTGCGGGCTCGGGCGCCCAAGGTCACCCCGGAGCTGGTGGCCGCCGTGGACGACCGGGAGAAGGTCACCGATCACGACGTGGCCGCCTTCGTCGACGTCGTGCAACAGGCCATCGGATTCCCGGAAGGGTCGTGGGTCCATTACGGGCTCACGTCCTCCGACGTGGTGGACACCGCCTTATGCGTGACGCTCACCCGCGCTGCTGATCTGTTGCTGTCGGCCTCCGACGCGTTGGTGGCCGTGCTCAAGGCCCGGGCCATCGAGTTCATCGACACGCCCATGGCGGGCCGGACCCACGGCATGCACGCCGAGCCCACCACCTTCGGGGCCAAGCTGGCCCTGTGGTGCTTGCAGGCTGACCGTGATCGGCGTCGCCTGCGTAACGCTCGCCAGGGCGTGGCCGTGGGCAAGCTATCGGGAGCGGTGGGGACCTACTCGAACATCGACCCTCGCGTCGAAGACCACGTGTGCGCCGCCCTGGGGCTGACGCCGGTCCCCGCCACGCAGGTGATCGCCCGCGATCGCCACGCCGAGCTGCTGTGGGCGTGCGCCTCGGTGGGTGCCACCATCGAGATGATCGGCACCGAGATCCGCCATCTGGCGCGCACCGAGGTGGGCGAGGCCGAAGAGGCCTTCGGCGCCGGGCAAAAGGGAAGCTCCTCCATGCCGCACAAGCGCAACCCCATCTTGTCCGAGCGCCTGAGCGGACTGGCCCGGGTGCTGCGCGGCTATCTGGGGGCGGGGATCGAAGATGTGGCCCTGTGGCACGAGCGCGACATCTCGCACAGCTCGGTGGAGCGGGTCATCCTGCCCGACGCCTGCATGGTCACGTACTACGTGTTGCGCAAGTGCGCCGGTCTCGTCGAGAACCTGGTCGTCAACGTCGACCGCATGCGCGCCAACGTGACCGACACCTCCTACGGCCTGGTCTTCAGCCAGCCCGTGCTGCTGGCATTGGTGGCCGCGGGCATGGGGCGCGACGATGCCTATCGTGTGGTGCAGCGTGACGCCCGGCGGTCCTCCGAAGAGCGCCGTTCTTTTCGAGCCGTGCTCGAGGAGGACGACGACATGCCGCTCGGGACAGCCGCGTTGGATGAGGCCTTTGACTTGACCCGCTCGCTGCAGCACGTGCACCGGTTCCTCGACGCCCTTCAGGAGGTTGATCCATGAGCATGAAGCTCGTCCACAGCGGCAAGGTCCGTGAGCTCTACGACGTCGGTGACGACCGGCTGTTGATGGTGGCCTCCGACCGCATCTCGGCCTTCGACGTGATCATGGCCGAGCCCGTGCCCGACAAGGGCCGGGTGCTCACGGCCATGACCGTGGCATGGCTCGACGAGCTGTCCGATCTCGCCCCCAGCCACCTGGTGTCGGCCGACCCCGCCGACTTCCCCGCCGAGGCGCAGGATCTCGACATGGCGGGCCGGGCCGTGCTCGTGCGCCGGGCCGACATGCTGCCCATCGAGTGCATCGTGCGCGGCTATCTGGCCGGATCGGGTTGGAAGGAATACCAGGCCTCGGGCACGCTGCACGGCACCGCCCTGCCCGACGGACTGCGCCAGGCCGACAAGCTTCCCGAGCCGCTGTTCACCCCTTCGACCAAGGCCACCGAAGGACACGACGAGAACATCTCGTTCGGGCAGGCCGCCGAGCTGGTGGGCGCGGAGGTGGCCGCCGAGGCGCAACACATGTGCGTGGAGGCCTACTCGCGCGCCGCGGTGGCCGCCGAGCGCCACGGCATCATCGTGGCCGACACCAAGTTCGAGCTCGGCTTCATCGACGGGAAGCTGGCCATGTGTGACGAGGTGCTCACGCCGGACTCGTCTCGCTTTTGGCCTGTCGACGCCTGGGAGCCGGGGACGAACCCCCCGTCGTTCGACAAGCAGCCCCTGCGCGACTGGCTCGAAGACAGCGGCTGGGACAAGAAGCCGCCCCCGCCCGATCTCCCCAACGCCGTAGTGGCGGAGACGAGCGCCCGTTACATCACCGCTTATGAGCGCATCACCGGGCGGCGCTTGGCCGACTGGTACGGGGCGGCCGGGTGAGATTCGAGCTTCTGGTCGAGGTGCGGCTGCGGCCGGGCATCGCCGACCCTCAAGGGGCGACCATCGAGCGGGCGCTGCCGGCGTTGGGGTTCGAGGGCGTCGAGCAGGTGCGGGTGGGCAAAGCCATTCGTTTCACCGTGGAGGCGGCCGACGAGGACGGCGCCCGGGGTCAGGCCGCCGACATGGTCGACCGGCTGCTGGCCAACCCGGTGATCGAGGAGGCCGGCATCAGCGTGGCCCCGGTCGGGGCGGGCACGTTGTCGGGGAGCACGCCGTGACGACACGGGTAGGAGTGGTCGTCTTCCCCGGCACCAACTGCGAACACGACGTGGTCAAGGCGATGTCGCAGCTCGCCGACGACCCCGGCGAGCCCGACGAGCCCAAGGTCGATGCGGAGCTGGTGTGGCACGGGTCGACGTCGCTCGACGGGTACGACGCCGTGGTCATTCCCGGGGGGTTCGCCCATGGGGACTACCTGAGGCCCGGCGCCATCGCCCGCTTCTCCCCGGTGATGGATGCCGTGACCCGCTTCGCCGCCGATGGCGGACCGGTGGTGGGGATCTGCAACGGCTTTCAGGTGCTGACCGAGGCCGGGCTTTTGCCGGGGGCGCTGCAGAAGAACGCTGCCTTGCGCTTTTTGTGCACCACTACCACGGTCGAGGTGGTCACCAATCGCAGCGTGCTGACGGGGGCGTTGGCGGTGGGCACCGAGTTGCGCATTCCCATCAATCACTTCGAGGGCAACTACACCTGTGACGCCATCACATTGTCCCGGCTTACCGACGAGGACTGCATCGTCTTGCGCTACCGGGACAATCCCAATGGATCGGTGGCCGACATCGCCGGTGTGTGCAACGCCGAGGGGAACGTGGTCGGGCTCATGCCGCATCCCGAACGGGCCAGCGACGCCATGTTGGGGTCGACCGACGGGGTCGCCTTGTTGCGGTCGCTGGCGCGCGCCGGGGCGCGGCGCGCCTCACTACTCGCCTGAGTCGGAGCTCGCGCCCGAGGCGGGCCCGGCGCGACCCGTGGTGGTGCGCCCGATGCCGGCGCGCTGCAGCACGACGGAGGTGACGCCGGCCGCCCTCCAGGCGTTGTAGCCGATGCCCTTGCGCTCGCCGTAGGTCTTGGCCACGTGGACGAAGCCCTGTTCCAAGGCGGCCACGTCATGGGCACCTTCGATGCGGGCCAACTCGGCCTCGAGATCGGCCCGTTCTTGCAGGAGGTGCAGGCGCGTCCAGCGCGTCGGCATCGTGCAGCCGCTCGTTGACGATGGCCAGGCGTCGCCTGATCGATTCGGGGGTGCGGCGCCGTCCCCGCCGGGGGCGCTGGTGCTCGATGGCCTCGAGGTAGCGGCGCACGGCCCGGCCCTCGTCGCGCCCGCGGGCCAGCGCCGCCTTGTGGTCGGCCGACATGGGTGGACGGGGGCGCTCTGCGGACGGCGACATGCGGTCATTATGCGGCATTGCGGCATTTACGGGGCATTTACGGGGTAGCGCCACACCCGGAAATAGCCGGCACCCATATGCCATTTGCAACGGGAGTTGCTTTTGTGCCCATTTGGGCACCTCTTCGAGGCTCGTATTGAGCCTTTGCCTCGGGTCCTTCGGGCCCAGCGTCAGGCGCCCCGGGCCTGCCGGGTACGGTAAGGGCGTCATGGCCCCCGGCGACGCCACAGACTCCTCCTTGCACCGGTCCCTGGGCCTGACCGACGACGAATTCGGTCGTATCGAGGCCATTTTGGGACGGCCCCCCAACCATCTCGAGCTGGCCATGTACGCGGTGATGTGGAGCGAGCACTGTTCCTACAAGTCCTCGCGCCTGCACCTGCGGCGCCTCCCCACCGAGGGGCCCGATGTCCTGGTCGGCCCCGGCGAGAATGCCGGTGTCATCGATGTCGGTGACGGCATCGCGGCCGCCATCCGCATCGAGAGCCACAACCACCCATCGGCGGTGGAGCCCTATCAAGGGGCGGCCACCGGCGTGGGCGGCATCCTGCGTGACATCTTCACCATGGGGGCCCGGCCCATTGCCTTGATGGACCCGCTGTTCTTCGGTCCCTTGGACGACGCCCGCAACCGCTTCCTGGTCGAAGGGGTGGTGGCGGGCATCTCCGGCTACGGCAACGCCGTGGGCGTGCCCACTGTGGGCGGCGAGCTCACCTTTTCGCCCAGCTACTCCCGCAACCCGCTCGTCAACGTGCTGTGCCTGGGCGTTATGCGCAAGGAGCACCTGGTGCTGGCCCAGGCCACCGGCCAGGGCAACGTGGCCGTGCTGCTCGGCTCGGCCACCGGGCGCGACGGCATCGGCGGCGTGAGCGTGCTCGCCTCGGCCGGGTTCAGCGAGGGCGACGCCGAGGACTCCTCCAAGCGCCCCAGCGTCCAGGTGGGCGACCCCTTCGAGGAGAAGCGGCTCATCGAGGCCTGTCTCGAGCTCCTCAGTGGCGGCCTGGTGGTGGGCATCCAGGATCTGGGCGGGGCGGGCCTGACGTGCGCCACCTCCGAGACGGCGGCCCGCGGGGGTATGGGCATGGACGTCGATGTCTCCGCGGTGCCCCGCCGCGAGAAGGCCATGGAGCCCTTCGAGGTGATGACGTCAGAAAGCCAAGAGCGCATGTTGGCCATCGTCACGCCCAGCGACCTGGCCGATGTGCAAGAGGTGTGCCGGCGCTGGGAGGTACGCGCCGCGGTGGTGGGTACCGTCACCGCTCCTGACCCCGTCACCGGGGTGGGACGCCTGCGCATCCTCGATGGCCCCGGCCTCGGGGCCGCCGTACTGGCCGATGTCCCCGCTGCCTCGTTGTCCGACGACGCCCCGCTGTACGACCGCCCCATGGCGCCCCCCGCAGGCCGGCTGGGTGCCGTCGGTGCCGACGCCGCAACCAACGCCGACCGGTTCCCCGCGCTCAGCGCCGATGACTGCAGCGCCGCGGTCCTGTCCATGCTGGCCGATGCCTCGTGGGTCTATCGCCAGTACGACCACCAGCTCTTCCTCAACACCGTCGAGGGCCCGGGGTCCGACGCCGCTGTCCTGCGCCTGGCCGCCCCCGGCCTGCCCCCGAGCCGCCGCGGTCTGGCGTTGTCCACCGACGCCAATCCTCGGTGGTGCGCCGTCGATCCCCGCGCCGGCACGGCCATGACGGTGGCCGAATCGGCGCTGAACGTGGCGTGTGCGGGAGCCCGCCCCGTCGCCGTCGTCAACTGCCTCAACTTCGGAAATCCCGAGCATCCCGAGGTCATGTGGCAGCTATCGGAATCCATCGACGGCATGGCCGAATCCTGCCGGGGTCTCGGGCTCCCGGTGGTGGGCGGCAACGTCAGCTTCTACAACGAGAGCGCCGGCGCCGACATCGACCCCACCCCGGTCATCGCCGTTCTCGGTGTCATCGACGAGTTGCAGCGCCGCCCGCCCGGAAAACAGTTCACCGATGGCACCTCCATCGTGCTGCTGGGCACCACCGACCCCGTCTTGGCCGGGACCCGCCTGGCCGTGGAGCGCCTGGGTGGGGTGGCCGGCCCGTTGCCCGCCCTCGACCTGGCCCGCCACGGTGACGTGCTGGGTTTGGTGATCCAAGTGGTGACACGCGATCTCGTCGGCGGCCTGACCGACGTGTCGGGCGGGGGCTTGGCGTTGGCGTTGGCCGAGTGCGCCGTGCGCTCCGGTGTGGGTGTCACCGTGTCAGGTGTGGCCGACGGAGCCGAGCTGTTCTCGGAGTCACCCAGTCGGGTCATCTGCTGCACCAGCCGGGTCGATGAAGTCCTGGCCGCGGCGAAACAGGCGGGAGTGCCCGCCGCCGTCATCGGGGAAGCCGGCGGCAGTCGCATTGCCGTGGCCGGGCTGGTGGACCTCGGGCTGGCCGAAGCCACCGAGTTGTGGAGCAACTCCCTGGGGGCGGCGCTGGGAGAACCCCCCGCCGCCTGACGGCTTCAGGGACGCCGCGCCATTAGAGCGTCGAGGACGTCGTCGGGGACGTTCAGGTCACCGAGCCCGGTGCCCACCTCGAGATCGGGCTTGAAGGTCCCATGGAAGTCGGATCCGCCCGTGGCCACCACGCCGGTCCGCTCCGACAAGCGGCGCAGCTGTTTGCGTTCCTGGGGGCTGTAACGGCCATAGACGGCCTCGATTCCCCCCAGCCCCTGGCGGGCCAGGTCCGAGACCAGGTTCTCCAGGGGGCCGGGGCCCAGTCCCAAAGTGAGCGGATGGGCGAGGACAGCCACCCCGCCCGAGGCGGTGGCCAGCTTCACCACTTCGGTGGGCGTGATTCGAGCTTTGGGCACATAGGCGCTCTTGCCGTCGGCCAGGTAGCGGTCAAAGGCGTCTTGAATGTCCTCCGCGACGCCCATGTGCACCAGGACCTGGGCGAAATGGGGGCGCCCCACGCCGCCTTCGCCGCCGGCTTGGGTCACCACCGTCTCCCATTCGATGTCCACACCGAGATCTCGCAGGCGCTCGATGAGGGCGTCGTTGCGGCGGCGGCGGTCCCGGCGCAAGGCCAGCAGCTCGTCTTGCAACGGGCCCTCTCCTTCGTCGACGAAGTAGACGAGGACGTGGACCGACCCGGTGATGGATGCGCCGGGCACGGTCGGCTTCACGCACGACACCTCGCACCCGGGGATGAGGGTGATGCCGGCCTGCTCGGCGGCGCGGCGGGCTTCGGCCAAGCCCAGCAGGCTGTCGTGATCGGTCAGCGCGAAGGCCGAGCACCCGGCCGCGGCGGCCAGCTCGGCGACGCGCGTCGGTGTCTCCGAACCATCCGACACGTTGGAATGGGTGTGCAGGTCGATCACGAGCCGCAGGCTACCTGCACCGCCTTCGCCCCCCGGCTCCTTCGAGCTCCTTCGGGCTCCGGACGGCTCGTCCCCGGTTCGTGCGGGGTTGACGAGTACCGGGAGGTGAGACGGTAGGCTCCGGCCGAGGTGACAGGGAAGCCCCGATGAAGGAATCCTGCGGTGTATTCGGTGTCTACGCGCCCGGCCGGGCGGTGGCACAACTCACCTTCGACGGGCTCCACGCCTTGCAACACCGTGGTCAGGAATCGGCCGGGATGGCCGTCAGTGACGGTGAGACCATCACCGCCGTCAAGGACATGGGACTCGTCACCGCCGTCTTCAACGAACGCACCATTTCGTGTCTGCCCGGCGATCTCGCCATTGGCCATACCCGCTACTCCACCACCGGTGCCTCCACATGGCGCAACGCGCAACCGGTCTACCGGGCCGTCGGCGGGGCCGGGTTTGCCCTTGGTCACAACGGCAACCTCACCAACACCGCCGCCCTGGCCGAGCGGGCCGGCATGTTGCCCGGCGTGGTGGCGTCAGACAGCGACCTCGTGGCCGAACTCGTCTCCTTGGCATTTCCACCCGATGCGGTGTACCTGGGTGATGCCGCCGGCGGGTCGGGCTCCGAGGGCCACGACGTTGCCGACCCGGCCGCCGCCTTGCCCGACGACGTGCTGGCCGACGCCTTGCGTCAGGTGCTGCCCTCGGTCGAAGGGGCGTTCTCGTTTGTCGTCCTCGATGCCACCCACGTGATCGGGGTGCGCGACCCCACCGGCCTGCGACCGCTGTGCTTAGGACGCCTTGATTCCGCCGAACACCCCGAAGGGTGGGTGCTGGCGTCGGAGACGCCGGCCCTCGACATCGTGGGGGCCACCTTCGTGCGCGAAATAGAGCCCGGCGAGATGGTGGTGATCGATGCCACCGGCGTGCACTCCGAGCAGCTGTTCTCCGGCGACCGCATCGACCCCCACCTGTGCATCTTTGAGTTCGTGTATTTCGCCCGGCCCGACAGCATGCTCTACGGGCGCGAAGTGCACGCGGCGCGCCGTCGCATGGGCGAGCTCCTCGCTGCGCAGGCGCCCGTCGAGGCCGACCTCGTCATGGGCGTGCCCGAATCCGGGGTGCCCGCCGCCGAGGGCTTTGCGCTGCGCCAGCGGCATCCCCCACGGTCAAGGGCTGGTGAAGAACCGCTACATCGGCCGTACGTTCATCACACCGGGGCAAGCGGCCCGTGACGCCGGGGTGCGGCGCAAGCTCAACCCGCTGCGCGACAACATCGCGGGACGGCGCATCGTGGTGGTGGACGACTCCATCGTGCGCGGCACCACCCAGCGCGCCGTGGCGCGGATGTTGCGAGAGGCGGGCGCCACCGAGGTCCACTTGCGCATCTCTTCTCCGCCGCTCATGTGGCCGTGTTTCTTCGGTATCGATATCCCCAGTCGAGACGAACTGATCGCCGCCCACAGCACCGTCGCCGAGATGGAGGCGTTCTTGGGAGTGGACTCCCTGGCGTATCTGTCGCTCGACAACCTGGTGGCCGCCATCGACACGCCGGGGGCCGGTTTCTGCAGCGCCTGTCTGACCGGCACGTATCCCGTGGCGGTACCCGTCCAACTGGGGACCTTGGTGGGGGCCGCGCCCGTGCCCACCGCCGCTCCCGCCTGACGTGTCGAGCTATCTGTCGTCCGGCGTCGACATCGCGGCGGGCGAAGAGGCGGTGCGACGGATCCGTGACGTAGTGGCCTCAACGGCGCGCCCCGAGGTGCTCGGCGGTATCGGCGGCTTTGCCGGTGCGTTCGCCTTCGACAACGGCCGCTTCGCCGAGCCCGTGTTGGTGGCCTCGACCGACGGCGTGGGGACGAAGGTGCTCGTCGCCCAGGGCGCCGGTCGTTACGACACCATCGGCATCGACTTGGTGGCCATGTGTGTCGACGACCTGGTGTGCGTGGGGGCCGAGCCACTGTTCTTCCTCGACTACATCTCGACAGGCAAGCTCGATCCGCAGCAAATGGAGCAACTCGTGGCCGGCGTGGCCGGCGCCTGCCGCCAGGTGGGCTGCGCGCTGCTCGGCGGTGAGATGGCCGAGCATCACGGGGCCATGGCCCCCGGCGAGTTCGACCTGGCCGGCTTCGCCGTGGGGGTGGTCGACAAAGCTTCCATGCTCGGCGCGCCACGCGTCGACGCCGGTGACGTGCTCATCGGATTGGCCTCTGCGGGATTGCGATCAAACGGTTACACCCTCGCCCGCCACGTCCTGCTCGAACGCGCCGGGCGCCGCCTCGACGAGCCCGCCTTCGATGGCGCCGATCACAGCCTCGCCGACGAGTTGTTGCGGCCCTCGGTGCTCTACGCGCCGGCCGTACTGGGGGCGGTGCGCGGGGCCGGTGGTGGCCTCCACGCCGCCGCCCACATCACCGGCGGTGGGATCCCCGGCAACCTCGCCCGTGTGCTGCCCGCCGACCTCGACGCCGTCGTCGATGCCGGCTCGTGGGAAGTCCCTCGCATCTTCGAAGAGATCCGTCGCCTCGGTGACGTCGCCCCGGCGGAGATGACGCACGTGTTCAACCTCGGCATCGGCATGGTGCTGGTCGTCGCACCATCCGTCGTCGATGCCGTCATGGCGAGTGTCGGCGAGGCGGGCGTTGCCGCCACGGTGATCGGGTCCGTCGTCGCCGGGCACGGACATGTCCGTATCGACGGTGTGGGCACTACGGGGGACGCGCCGTGACGGCCGGGTCCGGCGATGGTGGGTCCGGCGCCGGCGGTGCGTCGTTCGATGCGCTGCGCGCCCACATCCTCGAACACTCGGTCAAGACCGGCGACTTCGTCTTGAAATCAGGACGTCGATCGAATTGGTTCATCGACTCCAAGCAGACGGTGTGCCGACCCGGGGGCATGTTGCTCGTGGCCGACGCCATGTTGTCGGTGCTTCCCGGGGAGGCCACGGCCATCGGTGGGCTCACCATGGGTGCGGACCCGGTGGCCTTTGTCACCGCCGGCGTGGCCGCCGAACGGGGCGTGGCGTTGAAGGCGTTCAGCGTGCGCAAGGAGGCCAAAGATCATGGCGGGGGCGGTCGCATCGCCGGCGCCCTCGATGCCGGGGACAAGGTCGTCGTCACCGAGGACACCGTTACCCGCGGCACGTCGCTGCTCGAGGCGGTGCTGGCCGTGCGCGCCGCCGGGGCCGAGGTGATCCTGGCCGTGGCCGTCGTCGATCGGGGTGGCACCGCCACCGCTTTGCTGGGCGCCGAAGGTGTCAGCTTTCGGGCCCTGCTCGGGGCTCCCGATCTCGGCTTTGACTACGACGAGCGCTGAGGGTGTTGAGGTCCCCACACCGGGATGTGACCTGAGGTGCCGGCGGGGGTAGGGAACCAGCCGATGAACGAAGTCCCTACGGCCCCCATAGTCTGTGGGCAACCCGCCGATCCGAGACGGCTCCCCCCGGTGCCCGCCGGCACCCCCCGAGGCCACCATGCCTGACACGGCCATGACCGAGTTGCGTGCGACGGCGCATCGCCCCGAGGCGCTCGCCTCTCGGTATCGCCGTGTCCGTGAGCTCACCGAGACACTGGCCGCGCCGCTGTCGCCCGAAGACCAGACGGTGCAATCGATGGCGGACGTGAGCCCGACGAAGTGGCATCGGGCCCATACGTCGTGGTTCTTCGAGACCTTCCTTCTCGAGACGTGTCTGCCCGGTTACCGCTTGTTCCACCCGTCGTATCCCTATCTCTTCAACTCGTACTACGAAGGGTTGGGGACCCGTCACCCGCGCGCCACCCGCGGCGTCATCTCGCGTCCGGGGGCCAGCGAGGTCGGCGAGTACCGGGCCTATGTGGACGAGGCCATGGGTCGCCTCTTCGACGGGAGCCTGCGAGGCGAGGGGGCCGATCTCGTCGAGGTCGGGTTGCATCACGAGCAACAGCATCAGGAGCTCTTGCTCATGGACATCAAGCACGTGCTTTGGTGCAATGCGCTCGAGCCGGCCTACGCCGAGTTGTCGCCGCCGCCGTCGCCGGCGTCATCGCCCGCCCCCGATGGGTGGGTCGAGCACGGCGGCGCAGTGGTCGAGATCGGGCACGACGGCAGCGGGTTTGCCTTCGACAACGAGTCACCGCGTCACGGCGTGTTGGTCGAGCCCTTCGCATTGGCCACCGAGCTGGTGACGTGTGGCCAATGGCAGGAGTTCATGGCCGACGACGGCTACCGACGCCCCGAGCTGTGGCTGTCGGATGGTTGGGCCGCCGTGCAGAACGAGGGATGGGAAGCGCCGCTGTACTGGCGTCGATCCGATGGCGCCGATGATGCATGGTCCGTGTTCACCCTTGGCGGCGCCCGAGTTGTCGACGGTACCGAGCCGGTCTGTCACGTGAGCTACTACGAGGCTGACGCCTATGCCCGCTGGGCCGGGGCGCGCCTGCCCACCGAAGCAGAGTGGGAGGCCGTTGCCGCCGCGGGCGTGGCCGCTGGTGCTGGACCCGTGGGCAACTTCCTCGATCTCGACGTGCTGCACCCCCGGCGCACCGGTGACCACCCGTCCTGGTTCGGCGATGTGTGGCAGTGGACCTCGAGTGCCTACAGCCCCTATCCCGGCTTTCGTCCGGCGGCTGGTGCGGTGGGCGAGTACAACGGGAAGTTCATGGTCAACCAGTACGTGTTGCGAGGAGGATCCGCCGTCACTGCACCCGGCCACATGCGGGCCACGTACCGCAACTTCTTTCCACCGTCGGCGCGCTGGGCCTTCAGCGGCGTGCGCCTGGCTCGGGACTGCTGAGACATGGCCACCACCGACGCGCCCACTATCGACATACACCTGACCGGCGACGACCTGCGCGCCGCTCTCATCGAAGATGTGCGCGCCGGGCTCAGCGCCGAAGAGAAGTCGCTTCCCCCGGTGTGGTTCTACGACGACCGCGGCAGCGAGCTGTTCGACCAGATCACCAGGCTCCCCGAGTACTACCCGACGCGCGCCGAGCGCGGCCTGCTCGAAGCCCACGCCGCGGAAATCGCCGCTCGGACCGGGGCCGACACGCTTGTCGAGCTGGGGGCGGGGACGTGTGACAAATCACGGGTGCTCCTCGATGCGCTGCGTGCCACGGGGACCCTCGAGCGCTACGTGCCTCTCGATGTCAGCGACGGCACCTTGTGGAGCGCGGCCAACGCGCTGACAGCGGAGTACCCCGGTCTGTCCGTGCACGCCGTGGTGGGCGACTTCCACCGACAGCTGGACCGGCTGCCGTCCGAGGGCCGCCGGCTGGTGGCCTTTCTGGGCAGCACGATCGGCAACCTCGGTCCCGAGCAGCGCCGGCGCTTTTTGTTCGACCTCGATTGCGTCATGGAGCACAACGACAAGTTGTTGCTCGGCGTCGACCTCGTCAAGGACCCCGCCGTGCTGGTGGCGGCCTACGACGACAGCGCCGGGGTCACCGCCGCCTTCAACCGCAATGTGCTGCACGTGCTCAATCGTGAGCTCAAGGCCGACTTCGATCCCGATCGCTTCGAGCACGTGGCGCGGTGGGACGAAGAGGCGTCATGGATGGAGATGCGGCTGCGCAGCATCGACGAGCAGACGGTCTTGATCGCCGAGCTGGGCATGGAGGTGCACTTCGCCGCCGGCGAGGACCTGCGCACCGAGATCAGCACCAAGTTCACGCCTTCAGGCATTCAAGGCGAGTTGTGGGACTCGGGTTTTGTCGTCGACGCCATGTGGGAAGCCGACGGCTTCCTGCTGACGTTGGCGGCCCCCTACTGCTGAGCGGCCAAGTCCCGCAGGGCGTCCTCGATGCCTCGGTGGAAGGTGGGATACGCGTAGATCATGTGGCGCAACGTTTCGGTGGTTACCTCGGTGTGCACGGCCAAGGTGAGCAGCCCGAGCACCTCGCCGCCCACGGGTCCCGCTGAGGTCGCCCCCACCAGCACGCCGCGGTTGGTGTCCTCCACAAGCTTGATGAACCCGTCGTTGCCCGCCTTGTGGATCCATCCCCGTACCGACACCGACGTCTTCGCCGATCCTGTTCGCACCGTCAATCCGGCGGCGCGTGCCCCAGACTCGGTCAGTCCCACCTGGCCCACTTCGGGGTCGGTGAACGTCACCGCCGGTACGGCCCGGTAGTTGGCGGGCGGGCCGTCTTGGCCCAGGATGTCGGCCACGCAGATACCGGCTTGGTACATCGAAATGTGGGTGAAGGCCCCCTTGCCGGTGCAGTCACCTATCGCCCACACACCGTCGACCACCCGGAGGCGGTCGTCGACGGGAACGACCCGAGCGCTTTCGTCGACGCCGACGGTGTGCAGTCCGACAGCCGTCATGTTGACGTGCCGCCCGGTGGACACGAGCAGGTTTTCGGCATTGACGGCATCACCCCCGTCGAGCGACAGCACGAAGCCGGTGCCGGAGTGCTCGATCCCGAGCACCTTGGCGTTGGTCTTGACGGCGATTCCTTCGCGCTCGAAGACCTCGGCGATCAGGGCGCTGGCCTCGGGCTCGGCGGGTGCCATGAGCCGGGGCCCGGCTTCGACCACGGTGACGTTGGTCCCAAAGCGCGCCCAGGCCTGGGCCAGTTCGAGGCCGACGGCCCCACCGCCGAGCACCGCCACTGACGAGGGCAGCGATTCGAGCTTCACGGCATCGCGGTTGGTCCAAAACGGCGTGCCCGCCAACCCGGGAACGGGGGGGATGGACGGTTCGGTGCCCGGGTTCAGGACAATCGCCTTGCTGACGTCGAAGGTCGCTCCGTCGTCGACCACGACGCGGTGCGCGCCGTCGAGGCGGGCGTGACCCCGGACGAAGCGCCCTCCTTTGCCTTCGAAACGGTCCACCGCCGCCTTGTCATCCCAGTTGTCGGTGGCCTCGTCCCTGATACGCGTGGCGACCGGCGTCCAGTCCGGCGTCACCGTCGAGGTTCCGGCCATGGCGGGGACGCGTCGGGCCTCGGCCAGGAGATCGGCCGCCCTGATCATCATCTTGGAGGGCACGCACCCGAAGTAGGGGCATTCGCCGCCGACCAGACGTTGGTCGATCCCGACCACGTCGAGCCCGGACTGAGCCAGTCGCTCGGCGACGTCTTCGCCGCCCGGGCCCATACCGATGACCACGACTTCAGCGCGCTCGCTCATGGCCCGCCCCTTTCCGGTCGCGCCTCTGCACGACGAGTTCACACCCTCTCACGACAAGGGCGCTCGTATCTCGAGGGGGTTGCCGGCCTGCAGAAGCCACCGCCGCCTCCGAGGAATGGTGTCAACGGCCGGTGTGTGGGCACAATGAGCGGCGATGAGCACGGCCAGGGGCAAGCGACCCCACAACACCAAGGTCAAGCGCCGGCGCGGGCTGTGGATGGCGAGCTGCTCATGCGGTTGGACCAAGCAGACGGTGTCGGGCTTCGGAGGTTGGTCCGAGGTACGTCGCCATCTGGGCCGGGTGCAAGAGGCGCCGACCGCTTCGGTTTCGTCGGGGTCAAGCTCGACGTCGTATGCGGTGCCTGGGAGCCGGTCACGCGCCCCGATGTGGCGGCGCGATCGGCGCGCCATCTCCTGAGCCTGGCTTGCGCCTGGCGCCGCATCGGCGTGGTGCCGGTCAGTTGTCCATCGACAACATGGCGACGGCTGCCGCCGGCGCCGGCGACGTTTCGGTGCTTTCGGTGGCAATGGGCGCCGTAGGGGTGGCCGACACGTTGGTGCAGGCTCGAGCGCCGTTCCAGCTGGCCAAGGCGGCCGCTCTCGCCGTGCCGGTCAGGGGTCGAGGCAGGTCGTTGACGATCACGGCCGGTCGCCACGTCACGCCGTCGATGTGCCGGCCGGTGGCCGTGATGACGAGCGAGCCGCTCTGGTTCTCGGGCGGAGAGTTGTCGTAAAAGGCGAAGTTGCCCAGTCCGTAGTCGACGTAGGCCGAGCCCAGGTACCCACCGCCGAGCAGGACGTGGGCGTGGGTGCCGACCACGATGTCGGCCCCGGCGGCCACCAGCACCTGCGCCAAGGGCTCTTGCAGCGGGTTGGGACAGGCGTCGAGCTGGGTTCCCCAATGCAGGTAGACGATGACGGTGTCGGAGACGAGGCGGGCTGTTTCCACCGCTGAGACCAGATCGTTGACGTCGTAGGCGGAGGCCAAGCCGGGTTGGGAGGCGGTGGCCGTCCAGGCTGTCTGCAGATCGGCGTCGATCACCTGGGTGGCGGCGATGACGGCGATCTTCTCGCCGTCGATGGTGGCCCGATACGGGGTGAAGGCGTCAGCGACGTCCTGGCCGATCCCGAGGATCGGGTAGACCGCCTCCTGCCCTGCTCTCAGCGCCGCCGCCAGGCCATCCATCCCGCAATCCTCGCCGTGGTTGTTGGCTTCTGTGATGAGGCTGACGCCGGCTCCGTGGAAGGCCGCCAGGGCGGTGGAGGGGGCGAAGAACGTGAACTGCTTGGACGGTGCACCGGGGCAACCGAAGTTCGAAATGGCCGACTCGAAGTTGGCCATGGTCAGGCTGGCGCCCGACAGCAACTGCGGGACGGTGGGGTCGAGGGCCGTGGCCGGGTCGGCGGCCAGCCGGTTGCCGAGGTTGGTGCCGGCGGGGAAGTGCACATCACCGCCGAAGGCGAACGTCACGGCCTTTCCGTCACCGTCCCAATCGGGGTCGAGGCGAGGGGTGATGCCAGGAGGAGAGGCGGCGGATCTATGGGCGCCGGGGTGACCGGGCTTCTTGGTCGGCCGGTGGGTGCCTCCGCCGCCGGTGACCGCCAACCCCACCACCGCGCCCACCACGACGACGCCGACGGCCCAAATGACGCGCCGACGCCGAACACGACGCGAGGAAAGGTCCGGGACAGGGCTTGCCGGAGGGAACCGGGGAGAAATCCGGCGCGGTGTCTGCTGGGGGCCCCTGGTGATCGGGGGGCTCACGAACTCGAGGGTGCGCGTAAGAGGTGAGCTTACGGGCTGTCACCCAACGGCGAAGTGGTGGTCGGGGCCGGCATCGATCCGGCGACCTCACGCTTTTCAGGCGCGCGCTCTACCAACTGAGCTACCCGACCCGGCGCCCCATGTGTCGCGGGCCAGCGGTCCTGACGGGATTTGAACCCGCGACCTCCGGCTTGACAGGCCGGCGTGCACTCCAAGCTGCACCACAGGACCCCGTTGTTGTGCCCCATCGGTTTGCAACCCGAGCGGCCCATCGCATCCACGCCGCTGCGTTGCGAGCCTGACCACGACATTCGAGGGGCTCGGGAACATGCCACGGTAGCAGGTGGCCATCTCGGACGAACCGGGCGGTGCTGGTCGATCGAGCGGCCCAGCGCCCCGGTCAGCGTCCCGTGCTCCCGTCGACGAGCTCTCGCCGACCAGGACCCAGCGAAGATTGACGGGCGGGTCGTCGCCCCAATGCGCGGCGGCTTTTGGTGGCTATTCGGTGGTCCGCCGACGGTAGAGGTGGGCGGCCAGCGGGGCGGAAACGGCCAATATCGCCAGTGACCATGCCAAGGCGGCCAGCAACGGGTGCTCCATGGGCCACACGTGGATGGCGGCGGACGGATTGGGATTGCCGAGGAGGTTGCGGACAGTCGATGTCACCGCACTGACGGGGTTCCAGTCGGCGATCTGGCGCAGCCAGGCGGGCATGCCCTGGGTAGGGACCATAGCGTTGGACACGATGGCCAGCGGGAAGAACACGATGAGCCCCATCGACTGGGCGCTCTCGGGTCCCTTCGACACGATGCCCAGGCACCCACACGCCCACGACAACGAGTAGCTGAACAACAGCGCCACCCCCAAGGCACCGATCACCGATACGACGCTGCCATGGGGCCGCCAGCCGATGGCCAACCCGGTGAAGGCCACGATGAAGACGCACAACGTGGCCGACAACAAGTCGGCCAGGGACCGACCCACCAGCACAGCCGGGCGCCACATGGGCAGGGCGCGGAACCGGTCGATCACGCCGGTGGTGAGGTCGGTGCTGATGCCGACGGCGGTGCCCATGGCGGACGTGGTGAGGTTCAACAACAGCAGACCCGCCAGGGCGAACTCCTTGTACGAGCCGCCATTGATGGGCACGCCCGAACCGAACACGTAGATGAACAACAAGGTGAAGAGCACGGGCTGGACCGTGACGTCGGAAAGCTGCAACGGCTCACGCCGGACGTGGACCAGATTGCGTCGGGTGAGCACGACGATGTCGTGCAGCACCGAGCGCAGCCGGGTCCAGGGGGACGTGCCGGCCGGCTTCGGCAGGGTCGTCGTCAAGGTGGCGGACATCGTCATCGGGACGCTCCTTGCAGCTCGTGTACAGCGGGTCCTTCGGCGTCGGCTCCCGACGGTTCTTCGGCACCTCGGCCCGTCAAGGCGAAGAACACGTCGTCGAGAGACGGTTGGTGGACCTCGACGTCGTCGACGAGAACTTCGGCGGCGTCCAGGGCGCGCACCACCGTCGTGGCCAACCCGGCCGCCTTGCGCACCGGCGCTCGCAACCGCCGGCCGTCGTGGCTCACATGGACTTGCCCCTCGACATAGGGCGTCAGCGCATCGACGGCTTGCACCTGCGGCGACGTGAGCGTCACCTCCAAAGTGGCTCCACCGGTTTGTTCCTTGAGCTCTTGTGAGCTGCCCTCGGCGATGACATGTCCGTGATCGATCACCACGATGCGATCGGCGAGGTAGTCCGCCTCGTCGAGGTACTGCGTGGTGAGCAGCAGCGTGAGACCCGCGGCCACGAGTTCCCGGACGACGCCCCACACGTTCAACCGGCTGGTGGGATCGAGACCCGTGGTGGGTTCGTCGAGGAAGAGCACCGGAGGACGGGTGGTGAGCCCGGCGGCGAGGTCGAGTCGGCGCCGCATCCCACCGGAGTAAGTCTTGAGCACACGGTCGGCGGCGTCGGTGAGGCTGAACTGCTCGAGTAACTCCGAAGCCCGGACCTTGGCCTGCGATCGGCGCAGCCCGCTGAGCTCGCCCACCATGACGAGGTTCTGGCGGCCGGTCAAAAGATCGTCGAGGGTGGCGTTCTGGGCGGTGACCCCGATATGGCGCCGCACCATGGCGGCTTGGGACACGACGTCGAACCCGGCCACGGTGGCCCGCCCTTCGTCGGGCTTGGCCAGTGTGGTGAGAATGCGTACCGCCGTGGTCTTGCCCGCTCCGTTGGGTCCGAGCACGCCCAGGATGGACCCGGTGGGCACTTGCAGGTCGATGCCGCCCAGCGCCTCGACCTTTCCGTATCGCTTGGTCAGCCCGTGAGCTTCGATCATGGGAGTGTCGGTCATCGCCTCACCTTGCTGTCGTGCGCCGTCGTGGGTTGTCCTGGCCTGGGCCCCGGCTGCCGCGTCACCGATGGGGAACCGGAGGACAGGAGACTTCTTGCCTCGGACGGAGTCCCGGACCACTGGAAAGAGCAGAGCTTACTTGCCGCATGGTAAGTGCATACTGACCGGTCGTCAAGTACGAATTCTACGAGTGAGTACGGCACGGTCAGCCTCGATCCCGGCCACGGGCACGCCATCGGGCACCCCCGGCGGGGACGAGGAGGTCAAGAGCACCCGGGAACGCATCCTCGATGTCGCCCTCGATCTCTTCGTGGACAAGGGCTTTGACAAGACGTCTCTGCGCGAGATCGCCGAGAAGCTGGGGTTCTCCAAAGCGGCGCTCTATTACCACTTCGCTTCGAAGGCCGACATCTTCCTGGCCTTGCACCAGCGCCTCCATGATCTGGCCTACGAGGGTCTGGTCGACCTCGACAGACAGGGTCCGAGCCTGGAGTCCTGGGTGGCGCTGCTCGACGGGTTCATCGACATGGTCCCCGCCAACCGCAAGCTCATCGCCATGCACGAACGCAATCGGGGCGCCTTTGAGGCCCTGCACAGTGAAAACCACAATCGAGATCACGAGGACCTCGAGGAGGTCCTCCGTAGCGCCATGGCCGATCCGTCCATCCCCGTGCAGCAGCGGCTCCGCATGGCCTTCGCCTTCTCCGGAATGATGGGAACCATGGTCTTCGCCGGCGAGGCCTTCACGGGGCTGTCCTCCGAAGAGCTTGTCGCCGAGATGAAGCACGCCGTCCACGGCGTGCTCGGCGTATAGCCACCTTCGTCTCTTCGTCTCTTCGTCTTTCGTCGCTCCTCGACGCTCAACCGATGGCGTGGCGCCGCCCGCCGTGCGCAAGACTCATCGGGTTACGTCACCGATGGGAGGAGCAGGAGATGGCAAAAGTCGTATGCGTGCTCTACGAGGACCCCGTCGACGGGTATCCCCAGACCTATCCGCGCCACGGCATTCCGAAGATCGAGAGTTATCCCGGGGGCCAGAGCGCACCGTCCCCCCACGCGGTGGACTTCATGCCCGGACAGCTGCTGGGCAGCGTGTCGGGCGGGTTGGGACTGCACGCGTATCTCGAAGGCCTGGGGCACACCTTTGTCGTCACGTCCGATAAAGAGGGTCACGATTCGGTCTTCGAGCGAGAGCTTGTCGACGCCGACGTGGTCATCTCTCAGCCGTTCTGGCCCGCGTACTTGACGGCCGAGCGCATGGCGGCGGCGCCCAATCTCAAGCTGGCCATCACCGCCGGCATCGGGTCCGACCACGTCGACCTGCAGGCGGCCATCGATCACGGGATCACCGTGGCCGAGGTGACTTACTCCAACAGCATCAGTGTGGCTGAGCACGTGGTGATGATGATCTTGGCCTTGGTCCGCAACTACATCCCGTCATACGGCTGGGTGGTGCGCGGCGGGTGGAACATCGCCGACTGCGTGGAACGTTCCTACGACTTGGAGGGCATGACGGTGGGCACGGTGGCCTCCGGTCGCATCGGGTTGGCCGTCCTGCGGCGTTTGAAGCCGTTCGACGTCCACTTGCACTACACCGACCGCCACCGTCTCGACGAAAGTGTCGAGCGCGAGCTCGGCCTCGTGTTCCACCCCAACGCCGAATCACTGGTGGAGGTGTGCGACGTGGTGACGATCAATGCTCCCCTGCACCCCGAAACAGAAGGGCTTTTCAACGACGACATGATCTCGAAGATGAAGCGGGGCGCCTACCTCGTCAACACGGCACACGCCAAGATCTGCGACCGCGATGCGGTCGTCCGTGCACTCGAGAGCGGTCAGCTGGCCGGGTACGCCGGAGACGTCTGGTTCCCGCAGCCCCCGCCCGTCGATCATCCGTGGCGTGCCATGCCCCATCACGGGATGACGCCACACATATCCGGCTCGTCGCTTTCGGCGCAGGCACGCTACGCGGCGGGCACACGGGAGATCCTCGAATGTTTCTTCGAAGGCCGGCCCATCCGGGACGAATACCTCATCGTGGCGGGTGGAACGTTGGCCGGCACCGGTGCGCATTCCTACACGCCCGGCGACGCCACCGGCGGCTCGGAGGGACCGACGAGCTAAGAGGAAAGCGCCGTCACGGGCCCGACGCCCGGACGGCTCACGCGTCAGCCGTTGCGGCTTCTTTGGACGGGAACAAAAGCAAGTGGATCCCGGCCGCCAACGCTCCACCCACCAGTGGGGCGACGATGAACAGCCAGACCTGGTGCAGGGCGAGGCCACCGACGATGAGGGCGGGGCCGAGGCTGCGCGCCGGGTTCACCGAGGTTCCCGTGATGGAGATCCCGACGAGGTGAACGGCGGTAAGGGTCAGGCCGATGACCATGCCCGCCGTCGCCGCGTTGGCGGCTTTGGTGGTGACGCCCAAGATGACGCAGACGAAAACGGCGGTGAGCACTACCTCGGCCCCGAAGGCCCCCCCGGCGCTGATGTGGATGTGGCTGGCCGTCCCCCATCCGTCGGTGCCCAAACCGGTGGCGCTTCGGCTGTAGATCGGTGATGAGCTGACGATCCCCCACAGCACCAGGGCACCGACGATGCCGCCGATGAACTGGGCGACCCAGTAGACCACCGCGTCAGTGAGACTGATGCGCCCGGCGAGCAAGGCGCCGATGGTGACGGCCGGATTGACGTGACAGCCGGAAATGGGCCCGAGCACGTAGGCCAGAGCCATCAGTGTCAGACCAAAGGCCAGGGCGGTGGCCACTACCCCGGCCGCGAAGCTGCCTCCGGCCACACCGAAGCCGAACGAGAGTGTGGCCACTCCCACACCGAAGAAGACGAGGATTGCTGTTCCGAGCAGTTCTGCGGCGAACTTGCGAGCCATTGGGGCCTCCTTTGAAGGCGCCCGGCACGATAGCTCGGGAGGTGTCGCTGCAACCGGTTTATTAGGGATTTGGCTCGGGGTTGTGGCGCGCCCACCAATTGCCGACACAACGACAGGAGCGCTAGGTCGATGCGATCGCCGTTTCGCCGAGTTCCTCGTAGGTCCAACTCAACGCACCGGAGCGCAGATCGTCGATGATGCCGCGTGTCCAGCTCAACTCGGCGGCGGCCACGGCGAGTAGGTATTCACTCTCGATCAAGGTCACCCGCGGCAGCGACGGTGAGTACGCCTCGAGATCGTGCTCGAGAGCGGTGACTGTGTCACTGAGCAGCGACGGCGCGGCGCTCTAATGCATCGAGGGTCCCCTGGGGGCCGAGCATCATGGCGAATGAAAGCGCGGCGGGAAACTCAGGGAACTCGCTGCGTGGCTTGGAGATCATGTCGTCGAGCCACTCCAGGGGCACCTGTCGACCCTTCTCCGTCAACTCGTAGACCGTCCGCTCCGGATACTGCTGGTCCCGTTCGGTGTTTCGGACGGCGATGAGCCCGGCGTCGTGCAGCCGCTTGATCGTCTTGTAGAGGTTGGCCCGGTGTCCCACGTTGACGACCTGGTCCTTGCCCCACTGCTTGATGAGGCGCTGCATGCCATACGGGTGGAGAGGTTCAAAGGCCAGCAGGCCGAGAATGGTCAGGGCGAGTGGTGATGGTTGGAGTTGGGAGCCCATAACGCCCATCTTACTAGTGTGTTGCGCACTATCTGTCGCCTGCCAGTCGTCCCCTGCCGAGGCACGCCCCATAGTCTCCGAGAAATACGTTGACAAATGACTAGTCGCAAGGAAACTATATACCATGCGACTAATGGCCTCCGGCGCCCGCAGCCGGCCGACCGCCGAATATGACCCTGGTGGGGCTGGGGTGGCGCCGCTCATCGAGGCTCGCCAGCTATCGGTCCGCTTCGGCAAGGTGGCTGCTCTCGACAAGCTCGACCTGACTGCTCCTGTGGGCCGGGTGCTCGCCATTCTCGGGCCCAACGGTGCCGGCAAGACCACGCTGGTGCGAACCATCGCCACCTTGGTGCGGCCGACGAGCGGGGTATTGCGCGTGCGGGGACGAGACGTGGTGGCCGACACGAAGGGGGTTCGGCGCAGCATCGGGTTGGCCGGGCAGTTTGCCGCGGTGGAGCCAGCCATGACGGGCCGAGAAAACCTCGAGATGACAGC
The DNA here is from genome assembly GCA_963793645.1 of uncultured Acidimicrobiaceae bacterium. GTDB lineage: Bacteria > Actinomycetota > Acidimicrobiia > Acidimicrobiales > UBA8190 > CAWCAW01. Next base: position 124,353 of record CAWCAW010000008.1, read on the forward strand.
CGCGTCTCTTCGGACACCCTCGATCCGAAGCGAGACGGGCCGCTTCCATGGTGATCGAGCAGCTCAGCTTGGAGGAGGTAGCCGATCGCCGTTGCCGCACGCTGTCGGGCGGACAGCGTCGCCGGCTCGATCTCGGTGCCAGTCTCGTCGGAGCACCGAAGCTGTTGCTCCTCGATGAGCCCACCACGGGGCTCGACCCGACCAGCCGGCGTGAAGTGTGGGACGGCGTGCGCACCTTGGTGGAGAGCGGCACCGACGTCATTCTCACCACGCACTACCTCGACGAGGCCAATGAGCTCGCTCACAACGTGGTGGTGATCGATCGAGGTCGTGCCATTGCCTCAGGAACCCTCGGCGAGTTGAAGGCGAGTGTCGGCCGAGACGTCATCGAGGTCTCGGTCACCGACCCGAACATGCTCGAAGCCGTCGGGCGACTCGTGCAGGACGTCTGCCGCGCCCGGCCGGCTGTCGATCAGACAGCCAGGCGCGTCAGCGTCCCGGCCACCGGTGGAGGGGGCCGGCTTGCCGCCGTCATATGCGCCTTGGACGATGCTTCTATCGCCGTGGACGAGATCGGCGTGCGCCGCCCGACCCTCGACGATGTCTTTGCGACGCTGACCGGCGGACGCCCGGATGACGCACCGGCGGCTGACGGCGTGCATGAAGGGAGCTCGCTGTGACAACGGTGTCACCGCCCGCCGCCGCGCCCTCGGCCACTCGAGCGGCTGTGGAGGTGGCTCGCCGAGTGCTGCGCAAGTACTTTCGCACTCCCGATCTGATCTTCATGGGCCTGGTGCAGGCCGCGTTGTTCTTGTTCTGTTTCCGATTCGTGTTCGGCGGGGCCATCTCGACCGGGCACACCAGCTACGTCGAATATCTGGTTCCGGGGTACGTCGCCACCATCGTGCTGTTCACCGGGGGCGGCATTGCCGTGGCCGTGGCGGAAGACCGGGCCCAGGGGTTCACCGATCGGTTGCTGTCGCTGCCCATCTCGAGATACTCCATCGTCGCCGGGCGCACCTTGGCCGACTCGCTCACCAACGCATGGTCGATTGTGGCCACCTCGGCGTTCGGGTTTCTCTTCGGCTTCCGCCTGGGCGGAACGCTGGTCGACGGGCTCGTGGCGTTGGGCCTGTGTCTTCTTTATGGTGTCGCCTTCACCATGGTGTTCATCGTCCTGGGATTGTGGGCTCCCAACGCCCAGGCCGCCCAAGGTTTCTCGATGGCTGCGTTCGTGCTCGCCTTTATATCCAGCACCTACGTGCCGGCCAGCACGATGCCGGGGTGGCTGCAAGAGTTCGCCAAGTACCAACCGATCACTCCCATGGTCGACGCCGTTCGTTCGGCGCTGCTCGGGTCGACGAGCGATCTCACCCTCGCCTTGGCGTGGTCAGCCGTTCTCGTTGTCGCCTTTCCACCGCTCGCGGCCCGTCGATATGCGCGGACGTAGCCACCAGTCTGAAACGACGTCAGAAGACCCCAGCCGCTCGAGGCGATAGCGTCGGCCCTCGGCTGGCGGACCCGTGGATGTCTGCGGCTTCCCGACGTAGTTGACCCCGGTGGGTGAGAGCGGCCATGGCGCCACGAGACGATCCGATCCGAATCGAGGACCTGCGGGCCCCGGTCCTCGGTGAGGTGCAACGCCTGGCTCTCAGTTATGGCGAGTCACGTGCGGTCGAGATGACGGTCGACGGCGTCCTGCGGTCCGCTCGCCAGCGCGCTGGCCTCGATGATTTCGGCCCGGAGGACTTCGTCGATCGTCTGCAGATGTGGCTCGACGAGGTGAACGCCGATGACAATCGAAACGGTCTCGGTCGGGCCATGACCTTTTCACTGTGCGTGCGTTACGCCACCGCTCGTCTCCGGCTTCACGACTTCTTGACCCGGCATCCCGAGATTCATGACCTCGACGTGGTCGAACCCATCATCGTGATCGGCCTGCCTCGCTCGGGCACCACCCATCTCCTCAACCTCATCTCCGCCGATGCGGGCTTGCGCTCGCTGCCCCTGTGGGAGAGCTACGAGCCCGTACCTGCGCCTGGTGAGCCGGCCACCTATGACGAGGCCGATGCCCGTTACCGGCGATGCGCGCAGGAGTGGGAGAGCATGCAATCGGTATTGCCGTATCAGGCGGCCATGCATCCCATGAACCCCGACCACATCAACGAGGAGATCGAACTACAGGGTCCTGATTTCGCCAGCTACATCCTCGAATGGGTGGCTCGGGTTCCGGGCTGGCGCGATCACTACCTGGCCACGGACCAGACCCGCCATTACACGTACATGCGCAGCGCCTTGAAAGCTCTGCAATTCCAGCGAGGGCCCGACCGGTGGGTACTCAAATCCCCCCAGCACCTCGAGCAGATCGGGCCGCTCATGACGACGTTCCCCGACGCCACTGTTGTCGTCACCCACCGCGATCCCGTGTCGGTGATCCAGTCGGCGGCCACGATGATGGCGTATGCCGCCCGGTTGCAGTACCGCCACATCGATGTCGACTTCGTCCTTGAGTACTGGGCCGACCGTGTCGAGCGGCTGCTGCGCTCAAGCGTCAGGGATCGCCACCTTCTTCCCGCGGGCCGGACCGTCGACGTGCTCTATCACGACTTCATGGCCGACGACATGGGTACCGTCGAACGGATCTATACCACCGCCGACCGACCGTTGACCCACGAGGGGCGCGCCGCCATGCGTCGGTATATCGACGATCACCCCCGGGGGAGACATGGCCAAGTGGCCTACGATCTGCGTGGCGACTTTGGCGTGGAGCCAGAGTCCTTGCGGGAGCGCTTCGGTTTCTACTTCGACGAGTTTCCCGTTCAGCCGGAGGTCCAATGAAGAGTCAGCTCGTTCGTTCCCGGCGTTCCGGTTTCGACATCGAGTCGGCCCATGGTTCCTCCGCCATCGCCGTTGCCCCCGGCGTGTGGCTGTCAGAAGGGCTGTCGAACAGCTACCTGGTCGTCACTGCTGAGGGAAGGGTCGTCATCAACACGGGCATGGGCCACGAAGCTCCGGTGCACAAGGAGCTCTTCGACGCCGTGGACGACAGCCCGGTGCGCTACGTGGTGGTGACCCAAGGCCACGTGGACCATGTCGGCGGGGTCGACCTCTTTCGCGAACCGGGCACCCGACTCATCGCGGAAAGCGCCAACGCCGCCTGCCAAGCCGACGATGCCCGCATCGCAGGTTTCCGTATCCGGAGGAGCTGGCCTTTTTGGTCCGACGCCATCGCCAAGGCCAACACCTACCTGCGAGCGTGGCCGGCCACCGCCGCCACGGCGCCCCCGGTGCAATCGACGCCGACACCGGACGTCACCTTTGACGACAGCTACACCTTTGATGTGGGCGGAACCCGGTTCGAGCTCTACGCCACCCCTGGGGGCGAGACGGTGGATTCGGCGGTGGTTTGGCTTCCCCAGCAGCGGGTGGCGTTTGTGGGCAACCTCTTCAGCGCTTTGTTCGGGCACATCCCCAATCTGGTTACCGTGCGAGGCGACCGGCTTCGCTTCGCCCTGCCGTTCATCGAATCCGCCGATCGGGTGCTCGCCCTTGGGCCCGAGGTGTTGTGCACCGGCCATTTCGAGCCGATCGTCGGGGCCGATCTGATCAGGGCGGAGATCACCAGGGTCCGAGATGCCGTTGCTTTCGTCCATGACGCCGTCGTGTCGGGGATGAACGCCGGCCAGAGCGTGGAAACGCTGATGGCCGAGATCCAGCTTCCCGACGAGCTCGACGTCGGCGAGGGATACGGCAAGGTGGCGTGGGACGTACGCGCCATCTGGGAGGGCTACGCCGGCTGGTTCCATGCCCGCTCGACGACCGAGCTCTACGCGGTGCCGGTGGTCGACACCTATGAGACCGTCGTGCATCTGGCCGGGGCCGATCATCTGGTCACCGCCGCGGAGGCGGCGTTGACGGCGCAGCAGCCCGAACAGGCCATCCACCTCACCGAAATGGTCCTCGCCGCCGATCCCGCTCACCACGGCGCGCTGCGTGTCTATCGGGGCGCTCACGAGCAGTTGCTGGTCCGTTGCCAGCACGAGAATTTCTGGGAGACCAAATGGCTTCGGCTTCAGATCGCCGACGCCACCCAACGGCTGGGGGAGAGCCAATGACGAAGACGCTGGGCGCGGTGACATTCGATTTTGCCGACAAGGCCGTGCTCGTGACGGGAGGAACGGGGGGCATAGGCAGTGCCGTAGCGGGCGCCTTTACCGATGCCGGCGCCAATGTCATCGTCACCGGCACGAGGTCCGATGCAGCTGCATATGGCGGCTCTGTCCTTGGTGCTGTGACCTACCGTCAGCTCGAGCTGGGCGATCCGGGGTCGATCGACGCCCTCGTGTCGTCCCTGGAGCATCTCGACGTGCTGGTGAACATGGCCGGGGTCAACCTCCCCGATGGCGGAGACGAGTGGACACCTGAAGTATTCGACCGAGTCATCGCCGCCAATCTGACCGGTCCCTTTCGCTTGACCGTCGCCTGTCGGCGTCTTCTCGCCGCCAGTGACCACGACGGAGGGGCGGCGGTGGTGAACACCGGCTCGATGACCTCGTTCTTCGGTCACGCCATCGTCCCCGGATACGGCGCCGCCAAGGCGGCGGTCGTGCAGCTCACCAAGTCGCTGGCGGTGGCGTGGGCCCGCCGGGGGATCCGGGTCAACGCGGTGGCACCGGGGTTGATCGAGACCAACATGACCGCACCCATGCTTCCCTTCGAGGAGCAGACTCGACCCATGCTCGAGCGAACGCCCCTGGGCCGCATCGGCACGCCGAACGATGTGGCCCCGGCGGTGCTCTTCCTGGCCAGTCCCGCCGCCCGCTTCGTGACCGGTCATACGCTGGTCGTCGACGGCGGCTTTTCTATACAAGGGTGAATGCCATGAGCCCCTCGCATCGATCGCTGCCCGGCAACGTCCGCCAAGTCGGCCACGTCGTGCCCGATCTCGATGCGGCCATGGCCACGTGGTTGGCCATGGACGTGGGGCCGTGGTTCATCTTGCCCACCGCTCGCCGGGACATGTCGTTTCGGGGAACGATGGGCGCCCCTGAGATCACCATCGCCTTCGCCAACTCCGGTGAACTCCAGATCGAGCTGATCCAACAGCACGACGACACCCCGAGCGTGTACCGCGAGTTCCTCGATGCCGGCCATCAAGGTCTGCACCACCATGCGTGGTGGGTAGATGATTACGGACCAGCGGCGCAACGCGTCACTGACGCCGGTTGGTACACGGTGACGTCAGGAGACAGCGGCGGTCTGGCCCAGTTCAGCTATTTCGAGCGGCCCGAGCTGCCCGGGGTGGTGGTGGAGCTGATGGAGCTGAACGACATCACGCGTACGTTCATGGACGCCATCCGAGATGCATCGGTCGACTGGGACGGCTCCGATCCCGTCCGCTGACGTTGCGGGGTGGCCGTCTGTGGTCAGCGGGTGAAGGCGGATTGCATGGCCGAGCGACCCACACCGGCAAGTTCCCAGTACCCCGTGGTTCCCTGTTGGCGCAGTTCGTTCACCGCGTTGATGGCCGCTCCATAGGCAGTGGCCGCTACGGCCCCGCCGACTGAGATACGACTCACTCCCAACGCGGCCAGCTCGTCCACTGTCGGCGCTCCGGGCAACGCCAATACGCTGACAGGCAGGTCGACTGCGCTCATGAGCTGTCGGAGATCGACGGGATCGACGACCCGAGGAGCGAAGAGCACGTCGGCACCCGCCTCTTGGTACGCCTGCAGACGGGCGATGGTGTCGGCCAGATCGGGTCGACCATGGAGGTAGTTCTCGGCTCGCGCCGTCAAGACGATGGATTCGTTCCCCGAGTGCGCCGCTTCGGCCGCCGCCCGGACTCGATCGGTGGCATGGGCGAGCTCGTAGATCGGATTGTCGCTGTCGCCGGTGAAGTCCTCGACGGAACCTCCGGCCAGGCCGACACCGATGGCGTCGATGATGGTGGTGGCGACGCCTTCAGGATCGTGTGCAAAGCAGTTCTCCAAGTCGGCCGACAGCGGGATGTCCAGCACGCCCACCAACTCTTCGGCGTGCTCGAACACTTCCGCCTTGGTCATGGAGCCGTCGAGGCGTCCCTGCGAGGCGGCGAAGCCCCCGCTCGTCGTGGCGAGCGCCTCGAATCCCAACGAGGCGAACAACACGGCGGATCCGATGTCCCAGGCGTTGGGCATGAGCAACGGCTGCCCCGGCACGTGGAGGGTCCGAAAGCGGGTGGCGAGCTCGAGCTGGGTCGGCATGCCATGGAGGGTACCGCGCCGAGGCGGTTTCGAATCGGGCGCGACTGTCTGCGGGTTCGATTCGGTAGCTTTGTGCCAGGTCGGCACGCGGGTGCGTGATTCAGAGATCCTGACGGTGAGGAGAACAAGGATGACGCCAACCGGACCGTCGGCTGAGCAGGACGCCGCCGCAAGTATCACCAACAGAATTCAAGAGTTGGGTGACTGGAGAGGTGACACCCTCACTCGCCTCCGCCGGCTCATTCACGACGCCGACCCTGACATTCAAGAGGAGTGGAAGTGGCAGAAGCCGAGTTCGCCGGGAGTGCCGGTGTGGGCTCATGATGGGGGCGTATGCACCGGGGAGTCGTACAAAGAGGTCGTGAAGTTGACCTTTTTTCGGGGAGCCTCCATCAAAGACCCGAAGAGACTCTTCAACTCGAGCCTCGAAGGCAACACGCGTCGTGCCATCGACTTTCGTGAAGGAGAGAAGATCAACGAAGCTGCCTTCAAGCAACTCGTCCGCGCCGCGGTGGCGGCCAACGCAGAGGTCCTCGCCCAACGATCGGCCCAGAAGAAATGATTCCGGCGGGCCCTCCTCAGCGCTTGATGCCGATGTTCTTGCCCTCGGTGTAACGGATCGGCTCTTCGAGGGTGTCGACGAGGAACTGGTCTCGATCCCCTCGATCCCACGCTTCGCGGAGCCCGGGGGCAGCCAGGTCGAAGTCGGGGCGGATCTTCTGAAACAGGGCCCGGAGATCCATGTGCAGCTCCGTCACGGTGGGGCGGCCCCAATACCAGTAGCCGTTGTAGATCTTGAAGATCTTGAGCCCCGGTTCCAAGACGAACGTGTGCGGGATCATCGGATCGTGCGGTTCGTCGGTGAACTCCTTGATATCGAGATCTCCCTGGACCATCCGATCCGGATCCGAAAGGAACGGCCAGGTGGCACCGAGAGCATCGCGGAATTCGTTGATGTTCAACTGGTTATCGGTGGAGACGACAACCAGACGCGTGTAGGCGTTGCGAAATTGGGGGTACGCCTCCACCAGTTGGCGAAGAAACGTGTGCTCTTTTGGATCAAAGCTGCCGCGCGAGAGGTGCAGGACCATGGCATTGCCACCTTGAAGCTCCGATAGAGATCGTCGCTTACCGGCTTGGTCGTCGAGCTCGTAGTCGGGGAACTGCTGACCTTCACGAATGTCGTTGCGCACATCGCCTCCCGATCTCGAATCATCTCATGGTGCACCGCTGGCGCGCACCGCGCCCAATTGGCCGAGCGTCGGCGTCGCTGGCTCGAGCTCGAACTCCTCTCGAGCCTGACGGGCTTGGGCCTGATGACGGTCCAGCGGAGGTACTCGACCTGCCCGTCGCGATGTAGATAGGGTGCCGTCTCGTGGCTGACTGGACGGCGATCGCCTCATTCGCAACGGCGGGCGGCACCCTTGTGTTGGCACTGGCCACGTTCTCGTCGGTGCGCTCATCGAGCCGCACGGCCCGCGTCGCCGAAGAGTCGCTTCGCACCGCCATGCGGCCACTGCTCATACCGTCGCTGCACGACGCTCCGGTCCACAAGGCCCTATGGCAAGACCGCCATACGGCGCGCGTCGAGGGAGGCAGGGCCATCTTCGAGGAGGAGAACGGAGTCATCTATCTCGCCATGGGCCTGCGCAACGTCGGCGCTGGGATCGCCCTCCTCCACGGGTGGGACCCAAAGCCGGCTGATCCCATGGAGGACTCGCCTCACGCGGGTGTGGCGGCCTTTCGGCGACTCGGCATCGACCTCTATGTCCCCGCCGGCGGCACCGGATATTGGGAAGCCGCCGTCAGAGACCCGAATGACGCTCTGCACCCCGAGCTTCTGGGCGCGCTGCGTGAACGCCAGCCCGTGCGCTTCGACCTCCTCTACGGTGACCAGCAGGGGGGACAGCGCACGATCAGCCGATTCATCGTGCTGCCGGCCGGTGAGGACGCCTGGTACTGCCAGGCGGCCCGGCACTGGAATCTGGACAGACCCGATCCCCGCTGAGTGGGCGCAGGCGAATTCGCCGGCCTAGGGGCGCGGGCGGTGCGCTCGGGTGGTCTCCCGTCGTATCTCGCCGCTCAAGGCAGCGATCGCGGCGGCGTGAGGGTCGAGCCCCGCCAGCACGATGTCCACGTGGCGCTGCCACGCTTCGGGAGCAGCCCCGCCGGTGGATTCGATGATGCCGCGGATGGCCCAGAAGAGCACGATGATGTCGCTCGCCGCGCAATCGGATCGTATGCGCCCGGCATTCTGCGCCGAGCGGACGAGTTCGGCCACGGTGTGATCGAACTCGACGAAAAATTCCTTGGGCAAGGGCCGAGTCCACATGCGCGACACGCAACCCCGATGGGTGCCATAAAGGGTCGCACTGTCACGCAAGAATCTTTCGAGTCCGGCTCCGTCGCTGGTCTCGAGTGCCCGGCGGCCCGCCGCCAGGATCTGCTCGAGCAGGTCGTTCACCAGCTGCTCGATAAGAGCCTCTTTGGTGGGGAAGCGTCGGTAGAGCGTGCCCATACCCACGCCGGCGCTCTGCGCGATCTCTTCCACTGACGTGTCGAGCCCGTGAGTGGCAAACAGTTCGGCGGCTGCTTCGAGCACCCGCCGCCGGTTTTCTTCGGCGTCTCGGCGTAGAGGTCGGCCGGTGTCGTCCCCGTCGGCGCTTGGCGCGCTAGGCAGTGATGTAACGGTCCGCATGCCCACGGGCCTACTCGGCATCTACCAAGCCGGCGGCCGCCACGATGGCGCTCTCCCCATGCTCAACAACGTGGGCGCTGTCGAGCAGCGCCATTTCGTTGCGCCGGGCCGAGGGGATGATCACGCAGGCCGCGGTGGCGAGCACAGCGGAGATGGTGAGAAAGGCGAAGCCGTTGCGGTAGCCGCTCAAGGCGGGGAACCCGTGGAAGCCAAGGTGGGAGGTGACGATGGTCGCCATTACCGCCGTGCCGATCGACCCTCCGATGGTACGGATGTTGGCGTTCATGCCACTGGCCACTCCGACCTGGTGCGCGGGCACCGACTCGACGATCAGGTTGGACATGGCGGCGTAGGCGAAGCCGAGCGATACACCCAGCAGTGCGAGGGAGATATAGATGACCCATTGCTGGCGGTTTGCGAACGCGAGCAGACCGTAGGGTGCGATCGCCGCCATTGACCCGACCAAGAGTACGAGCTTGGATCCGAAGCGCGCCGCCAGCCGGGAGGACAACAGACCGCAGACGAACATCGTCACCGTCATGGGCACCAGGAAGAGTCCGGATGCCGTGGCACTGGCGCCGAACCCGTAGCCGACACTGCGTGGTGTCTGGACGAACTCAGGGATGAAGGCAATGGCGGCGTACATCCCGATACCGAACAGCATGGCCACCAGATTGGTCGTCCACACCGCGGGTACCCGCATCATGCGCATGTCGATCAAAGGCTGGGTCACCGTCAGTTCGACTCGGACCCACAGCGCGCCGACGACAATGCTCGCCGCCAACAGTCCCAAGATCCTCCCCGACGCCCAACCCCACTGTTGGCCGTAGGAGAGAGCGAGGATGAGGGCGACCAGCCACACCGAGAGAAGCGCGGCCGGACCGATGGCAAGACGCCCCGGGGAACGCGTCGGAGACTCGGGGACGGCCACCATGGCGGTGATGGCCGCCACGACCACGACGCCGGCGGGGATCCAGAACAGCCAGTGGAAGCTGAGCGCCTTGACGATCGGACCGGCCAGGACGATGCCCGCCCCGGCGCCCACCGCCAGGAGGGCCGCCGCGATGCTGATACTCGAGCGCACTTTGTGACTGGGGGCTTCGTCTCGGATGATCCCGAACGACAGGGGGAGCACAGCGCCGGCTACCCCCTGGATGGCGCGGGCCACGATCATGACGGCGATCGTGGTGGCCAGCGCGGCCAGTACCGATCCCAGAGCCAGGACGAGGAGCACGCCGACGAGCACCTTCTTCTTCCCCACGATGTCGCCGTAGCGACCGAGGATCGGCGTGGCGACCGAGGATGTGAGGAGGAAAATGGTAAGTACCCAGGTCACGGTGTCTTGCGAGGTGTGCAACGCATGCTGGATGGTGGGCAGCACCGGTATCGCCATCGATTGCATCAGGGCGTAGGAGAAAACCGACACGAGCACCACGGCGAAGGTCACCGAGTAACGGCCGCTTCGCGGCGTCTCTGGCACGAGGTAGCTCCAATCGGGGTGGGGCGGGGACGTGGTGAGGATATCAAACCGGAGTGGAGGTTCCGCTCCGGTTACTAGAATGCAGGTGGGCCCCGGTGACCGGTCACGGCCGGTGACCGACGGTGGAGATTGAAGTGGGGCTGGGACAATGGCGCCGAGCTCTTCGAACGACCCGACAACGCCAGGAGGTAATCCATGAGTGAGCAGACCGAGAGGGCGATCCTCGCCGGGGGATGTTTCTGGGGCATGCAGGACCTGATCCGCAAACGCCCGGGCGTCATCGCCACCCGCGTGGGCTACAGCGGAGGGGACGTCGCCAATGCCACGTATCGCAACCACGGCTCTCACGCCGAGGCCATCGAGATCACGTTCGACCCGAACCAGACCTCCTACCGAGACCTGCTCGAGTTCTTCTTCCAGATTCATGACCCGACCACGGTCAACCGTCAGGGCAACGACAAAGGGACGAGCTACCGCTCGGCCATCTTTTACCTCGACGACGAACAACGCCGCGTCGCCGAGGACACCATCGCGGACGTGGAGGCATCCGGGCTGTGGCCCGGCAAGGTCGTCACCGAAGTCGCCCCCGCCGGTCCGTTCTGGGAGGCTGAGCCCGAGCACCAGGACTACCTGGAGAACTATCCCAATGGCTACACCTGTCATTTCCCGCGTCCCGGCTGGGTGTTGCCCCGGCGCAACAGTGCCGCCGTCTGATCGGGCCCAGCCCAGAACGTTGCGGAGAACGAAACCATGAGCGAGAACGACGATTGGTCACCAGACGAGCCCCTGGGCACCGAAGCCTTCGAACAAGGTGACGAGGCGCTCGACGAGGACTCCCGGATCGATCCGGCTTTCATCGAAGAGGTCGAGCAGGACCCCTCCCTCGATCGCACCCTTCAAGTGGACGAGCGTGAGATCGAAGAGGCAGGGGCAGAATTCGACGACCCCGAAGATCTCGTCACCCTCGAAGGAGGCATGGACGACCCCGATGGTCTCGGAGGGCCCACCACACGGGCCCGGTCTCGCCGTGAGGACAGCGAGGGCTGGGATCTCGACGCACCCGTAGCGCGTGATGACGACGCTGATGGGGACTCGACCGACTGACACGTAGTTCGTCCCGGACGACGATTAGCCGCCATGTGGGGGGTGGTGGGGCCCTCCCAAGCTTCGGGCGCTTCGAAATCGTAAATTGCCGTCCATGAAGCGACCAGGATCTCGGTGGTCTAGGCCCACACTGGTGGCGGGCGTGTTCGTGATCGTTGCCCTGTTGTCGCTTTCGACGGCAGCCGCGGCGTCTCCTTCCGGGACTTTCACCCAGGTTGAACTCCAAGGTGTAGTCACCAACCTGGCCGATGTGGCGTGCTGGCACAGCCAAGTCTGTTTCGCCGTCGGACAGGAAGAAGCCGGCCAGGGCCGTCGCCAGGGCGTGGTGCTGTCGTCCACCAATGGGTCCGACTGGGTGAGCTTGTCCATACCGGCGGCGACAGGGCTGCTGTGGGTGTCGTGTCTCAGCGCGCGCCGCTGTGTGGCGGTGGGGTCCGGCTCCAACAATCAAGGCGTTGTCGTCGCCACCACCAACGGATCGACATGGGCTCCGGTGGCCGTACCCGCCGGGACCGTCTCGTTGAACTCGATCAGTTGCTCCGCCAACACCTGTGTGGCGGTGGGATCAGTACTCGTCCAAGACGCCTACGAGACGAGCGTCATCGGAACATCGGACGGAGGGACATCGTGGTCCAACCGTCCATTGCCGCAAGCGCGCTCCGAGGCGTATGCCGTCGACTGCATCGACGCCACACACTGCTGGGTGGCCGGGAGCGGTGCGTATGTGACCCACGACGGTGGCTCGACATGGCAGACCAGGGACCCATCCAACGGGTGCGAGACGGGCGGCACCCTGTGCGCCCCGACCTACAGCGTGCTCGACGCGGTCACCTTTGTGAGCCCACTCGACGGTTGGACGGCGGGAGGCGATCAATGCGGTGGGGAGCACGTCACCCAGTGCTCCGGCGTGATTTTCCACACTACCGACGGGGGTGCGACGTGGACCCAGTGGGATAGCTATGCGCTCGCGCACTATCCCTTCGTGGACGACATCGCCTGTACGACTGATGTTTCCTGCACGGCGGTGGCCCAGACGTTTCACGACACGGACATCCTGACGACGTCTGACGGCACTGGCTGGCAGGACGCACAAGCCCTGGGCGTCACCCTCAATGCGGTGGCCTGCTTGAGCCCGAGCCGATGTGTGGTGGTCGGCTCAGACCCCGAGGGATCTGGGTATATCGCGTCCACCGGTTCGGCTCTTACGTCGACGCCGGCTCCACCTCGGGTACCGGTGGCGACCTCCCAGCAATCGACAATTGCATCGGCGCTGGCGCCCATCAACAAGGCCTTTCCGCTCGATCGTCACACGTTGCTCGATGCGCTGATCACCATCGTCGCCATGGTGCTCGTCACGTTTCCCGCGCAGTTGTTCAATCGGACATTGGACGAGAACCGCGGTGAGATTCGGGCCATCGCCATACGTCGGGCTCCGTTTCTCGTCACTTTCAAGCGCGTCCTTCGCCGCATGAAGACAGGTTCCGGGACGGCGGGGTTCGTAGTGGTTCTCGCCTTGGGGTCAGTGATCGGAGGGCTGAACGATCCGCATTTCGGTCTCAACGGCAATGGTGTCGAAACCCTGATTGCCGTCATGTGCTCCTTTGTCGCCGGCGTCGCGCTGTGGGCGGGTGCCTCGCTTTGGTATCGACGGGCCCGAGACCTGGGGACAGAGTGGAAATTCCACGCCGTACCCGACGGGCTCCTGGTCGCCATCGTGTGCGTGGTCGTGTCCAGACTGACCCATTTCGAACCCGGCTACCTGTACGGCGTCATCGCCGGCGTCGCGTTCACCTCCGAGTTGGCGGCGACGGCGGAGGGCCATGACGTGGCGCTCGGATCCCTGGCCGTACTGGCGGGCGCCGTTTTGGCGTGGACGTTGTTGACGCCCGTGAACCACGCCGCCACAGGCTCGCACCCCAATCCTGTCGTGTTGGTTGTTGACACGTTCCTGGCCGGGCTATTTGTCTCCGGCGTGGTGGGAACCGTCATAAATCTGCTGCCGCTCGAATTCCTCCCCGGGTCGGCCATCGCCCGTTGGCACAAGGGGGTATGGGCGGCCATCTTCTCGGCCGCCCTGTTTCTCATGGTGCAGGTCATGTTGTTGCCCTCGGCGCGGGGCAGCCGGATCGGTGATGCGCCATTCGTGACGACGATTGTGCTCTTCGTCGTATTCGGCGCCTTGTCGATCGCGTTCAACCGGTACTTTGCTCGTCGTCACGACGGGGACGAACAAGGCGGGCCCGAAGCCGATAAGGAGGAGGCCACCATGCTGGGTGAATCGTCGCTTCGGCCGGGGCCCGGTACGTCGGGGCCCCGCTAACCAGACCATTCCGGGTTTTGCTGCCCATGGGCGCTCCGGCTCGGGATGTCGTGCGGCCAGCTCTGGATGGGCCAAATTGTTCCCCGACGGCACGCAGTCGACCCCGACCACAACATCTTCGATTCGAATCGCCGTCGCCGATTGAGCGCCGAAGTCAACCTGTTCACCCGAATGGGTCCAGGCGAAATTTTGGCACCCCCAACGGGATTCGAACCCGTGTTACCGCCTTGAAAGGGCGGCGTCCTCGGCCGCTAGACGATGGGGGCTCGAGCGATCAGGGCGGAGGCAGGTTACCAGCTCCCGTCGGACGGTCAGCTGGTTCGGTGAGTTCCCACGTGGAGGCTCCGGCACCGTCGCGGACCTCGACGCCGAGGGCCTTGAGCCCGTCTCGGATGGCATCAGCGTCGGCGAAACGGCCATCGGCGCGGGCGCTGTCGCGCAACGACAGCGAGAGTTCGACATACGGGCCCACCACCTCGGACGGGTCGCGCATGGCCTGTTGGGCCAGGCGTCCCAGTTCCCCCACCATGGCTCGCACGCTGGCCCGGCCCCGGTCGAACTCGTCGGACTGCAACGTGTCGGCTCGCCACGACCACAGCTCGTCGTCGAGGGCTAACGCCGCCTCCACCATGGCCGTGGCATCTCCACGGCGACGGGCCGCCGCGAAGTCGGCTTCGCGGGCCCGGATGGCCTCGAGCAGCGGCATGGCCGTCTCGAGCGCCATCAGTGCGGCGTCATCGGGTACGTCGGCATCCGAGTCGGCGCCGATTGAGGATCCGGTGGACTTCCCCGCAGCCTTACCGGAGCCGCCACCGGACTCCAGGTCGGCGGCCAGATCAGTGAGGTACGACAACGTCACCGTGTCGCCGGACTCGAGGCGCGCCGAACGGCCACGCGCCCTGACGGTCACGCCGCCGCGCCCGAGGACCTGCGCCGTGCGGGCGTCGAGGTCGATGACCAGTCCGGTGTGTTCGTCGACGCCGAGCACGAAGGTTCCTTCGGGCAGCTCAGTCTCGAGAAAAGCGAGGCGCTCCTCACCGAGGTAGGCAAAGCGCGTGTCGTGCGTGCCGCCCTCGGCGTTGTCGTAATGAGGGATGACGGCGACATCGAGACCGAGGGGACCGAGAAGGTCGAGGCCCGCCAGCCAGTGGGGGTCCTCGCCGACTTTGTACACCTCATAGACCGGTACTGCCACGGCGCCGAGCGCCATGGCCGCCGCCGAGGCAAAGGTCACGGCCCCGCCCAGGGCCAGCTTTTCGGCCAGTACGGCCGGCACCAACGTGTCGTGCCACTGGCGCAGCGCGTACGTGGGGCTCCCCGGTCCGGAAAAGACGAAGGGGGCGGCGGCCAGCCGAGCCACGATGCCGTCGCCGCCGGGCCCCTCGAGATCGGCAGCCGAGCGCAGCCCGGCCACCTCCAAGGACGTCCCCACGCTGTCGCGGAAATACGTCACGGCCCGCGCCGCGATGTCATCGGCGTTGGTCTGGAACCCGAAGGGGGTGTCGAGTAGGAGCCCATGGGCATGTTCGGGCCCGAGTCGTTCCACCACGAGCCGGTGGACTTTCGCCATGGTGGGAGCCGTCTCGCCAGACCCCATGACGGTGAGGAGGCGGGGAAGCGTCACGTGTCCTCGTCCCCCCGGGTCCCCGCCACCGGCAACCCCTGAGCCAGCGTGTCGATGATCTCTCCTTGCAACATGCTGAGATAGCCGTAGACGAAGTACTGCTGCGCTTGCGCATCATCGGCGTAGGCGTCGGTCTCGATTTCGGTCATGTCCTCGGACACGTCGAGCTGCGTGCCGAGCACCAGGCGCAGCACCTCCAGAGCGTCGAGCCACTCGTGCAGCTCGTCCTCGTCGATGCTCTCGGCGCCGGCGGTGGACGCCAGCGTGTCGAGCGACAGCTGATGGCGCCGCAGTAGCCCGCTCCCCATCATCTCTCGATAGTCCGATTCCGCTTGGGCGTCGCCGGGGTAGGCGACGGGGAAGACGCGGGCCACGGTGGGGTCGTCGTGCTCGAGGAGCTCCTGGGCCTGACCCGGCAGGGCGCGCAGCAGCTCCTGCTCGACATCACTCAAGCCCGGTCGGTAGCGCCCGTGGCGGTCGCGGCGGAAGCGGCCCCGGATACTCACGGCGGCGTCACTGCGATCGTTCCATGGTGGCCCACAGCCCGTATTCATGGAGGCGGAACACATCGAGCTCGGCCCGCTCGCGCGGCCCCGAGGACACCACGGCGCGGCCTTTGTGATGGACGTCGAGCATCAACTTGGTGGCCTTGTCACGGCTGTAGCCGAAGAGCTTCTGGAACACGTAGGTGACGTAGGACATCAAGTTGATGGGGTCGTTCCACACGATGACGAGCCAGGGGCGATCGGCGGTTACGTCCTCACCGCTGCTCGGCAGGTCGACCTCGACGGGTTGGGCCATAGGCCCGCTCATGGCGCGCCCACGGCCGTCGCCGACGATGGCGCCACGGTGGCGACGGCGGCCATCTCGCCACGGTGGTGACACAGGCCGTCGTAGAACCACACCATGGTGGTCCACACCACGATGGCGCCGAACACGTGCACGCCCACCAAAAAAGCGGGAAGGTGGCTCACGTATTGCGTGTAGCCGATGACGCCTTGGCCCACCATGGCCACCAAAAGAAGGCGGCCCCGTTCCTGTACGGCTACCGGCGCCGCGCTTCGGTGCAAGGACAACAGCAGGACCAAGGTGAGCACGGCCAGCACGATCACGATGGAGGAGTGGACGCGCGCCATGTCCGACAGCGCCACGGGCAGGCGCTTGGCCCCTGGCCCTCCGGCATGGGGCCCGGCCCCGGTGGTGGCCGTCCCCGCCACGATGGCCACGGCCAGGACGCCGATCAGGAACCGGCCCATGACGCGCTGGCGGGGCGACACCTCGAGCGTGCCCGGACCACGAGCCCGCCCCGCCCGCAGGGCGAGGACGATGGCGTCGGTCAACAACACGATGCCGACCATGAAGTGGGCCATCACGGCGTAGGGGTTGAGCTTCGAATAGACGACCACCGCCCCCAACACGGCCTCGCCCACGATGCCCGCCACCAGCCCGCTCGAGAGCCAGGTCAGGTCCGCTCGCCGCGGGGTCCGGGCCAGCGCGCCCAGGGCTGTGACCACGGCGGCCGCGCACACGACCACCACGACCATGCGGTTGCCGAACTCGATGAGCGGGTGCAGCGACAGCGCCGGGGTGATGCTCGTCTTTGAGCACGTGGGCCAGTCCGGGCAGCCCAGGCCCGAGTCCGTCAGGCGCACGGCGGCCCCGGCGACGAGGTTGAGCGCCACCAGTCCCAGGGTGATCTGGCAGAGGCGGAGAAAGGCGCCGGCGGAGATGTGGAGAGGGCGCACCGAGGTGCCATGGTACTGGTGGGTGCGCCACGGCTCCCATCGACGAGCAGGGTGCCTACCCCTGCATTGTCGGTCTTCCAGACGGCGCCGTAGGCTCGCACCATGGCCACGTCTCCGAACCTGAGGACGAGTCGCGTCCGCAGCTACGTGGCGCTCACCAAGCCGCGCATCATCGAGCTGCTGCTGGTGACCACCTTGCCGACCATGGTGGTGGCCCGGCGCGGGGTGCCGTCACTGGGGCTCATGGTGGCCACCTTGGCCGGCGGGGCGCTGGCGGCGGGAGGTGCCAACGCCATCAACATGGTGATCGACCGCGACATCGACACGGTCATGCAGCGCACCCGCAACCGTCCTCTGGTCACCGGCGAGGTCAGCCCGGCGGCGGCCCTCGTCTTCGCCCTGGCCCTCGAAGCGGCTGCGTTCGCCGAGCTGGCCCAGTTCGTCAACCTGCTCTCCGCCATATTGGCCCTGTCGGCCACCGCCTTCTACGTCTTCGTCTACTCGATGTGGCTCAAGCGCACGTCGTCGCAGAACATCGTGATCGGCGGCGCCGCCGGTGCGGTGCCGGTGCTCGTGGGTTGGGCGGCGGTCACCGACCGCCTCGGATGGGCGCCGGTCGTGCTTTTCGCCATCATCTTCATCTGGACGCCACCGCACTTCTGGGCGCTCGCCATCAGATACCGCGACGACTACAAGGCCGCCAACGTCCCCATGATGCCGGTGGTGGCCACCTTCGCCCGCACGGCGCGCCTCATACTCCTGTACACGGTGTTGCTGGTGGCCCTGACCCTGGTGTTCGCCGCCGTCGGGCACATGGGCTCGATCTACGTGGCCGCCGCCATCATTCTCGGGGTGGGTTTCCTTTTCTACGCACTGCGCCTCGGAAGACAAAGGACCCCCGAAGCGGCCATGGCGTTGTTTCGGTACTCCATCACGTACCTGACGCTGCTGTTCGTCGCCATGGCCGGCGACGTCCTCATCCGATTCCGCTGATCGAGGCGGACGGCCCCCGACCCGTGCGTCGCCAATGGCGGTCGGTCGGGCTGGCAGTCGCCATGGTGGTGGTCGTCGCCGCCGTACTGGTGGTGGCGCTGACCCTCGGTGCCGGCAACCCCACCACGACCACAGCGGCACCGTCGTTCTCCGTGCCACGACTGGGAGGCGGACCTCCCGTGTCGCTGCCGGTCGTCGGTGTTGGTGCCCACGCCCCCGTGGTGCTCACGTTCTTTGCTTCGTGGTGCTCGTCGTGTCATAGCGAGCTGCCTGTGGTGGCCGCCGTGGCGCATCACGAGAAAGCGGCAGGCGCCCCCGTCGTGTTCCTCGGTATCGACGACAACGACGCCGCCGCCAGCGGTCTCGCCTTTGCCCAGCGCAGCGGCGTGATGTTTCCGGTGGGGAAGGACTTCTATACCGAGGTGGGGGGCCAGTACCGCCTCGACGGCCTTCCCGACACGGTGTTCATCAGTGCCACCGGACACGTCGTGGCCACCGTCCGCGGCCCCATCACCAAGGCCACGTTGCAGCGCTGGCTGACGGTGCTGTTGCGGAGTCGGTCAGGGGCCCTCGCCGCCTGAAGCGGTGCACGACCTGGGGTCCCAGGGCTCGAGGTTCTCGGTCGAACTCGATGGCGCCGCCAAGTTGGGGTTGTCGTTCAGGGCCGTGGCGCCGGGCCCCGTCTGGCCGGTGGTGCCCGCCGCCCCGGTGGCGGTCGTGGTGGGCGCCGAGGTGCTCGACGTCGTCGGCGAAGCGGCCGGTGCGTTGACCGAGAAGTTCGACCCCGTCACCAGGATCACGTCGGCGCTTTGGGACGGGGGAGAGCCGACGTCGATGGTGGAGGCGGTGGTGCTGGCGGTGGAAGAGGCCGAGGTCACACCGGGGTCGTATCCGACCACGGCCAGCCCCGACAGCGCCGATTGCACGGCCAGGGCGTCATCGAGCTGGGAGCGGTTCGAATACAGCACGGTGGCCTCGGTGGTCGTGGCCGGGGCCACCGTGTTACCCACCGACGTCACGTCGTAGCCGAGGGCTTCTAGTGCGGTGGCCGTCTTGGCCCCCTGTTCGGCGAGGCCCGTGCCGTTCTCCACCGCCAGCGTGAACGACCCCGGTGCCGGCAGAACTTTGCCGGTGGTGTCCTCATTGGATTTGGCCCCCAGGAACTTGGCGACCACCTGGCTGTCTTCGGGTTGGACCGGGAAGACCACGTCGCCGTAGTCCCCGCCGCCGTAGTAATACGTCTGGCCGTCCTCGACGACCGGCAGGGTGTACTGCGGGATGGCATACGGATGGACGCTGTGGAACTCGCCGACCAGTCCGGCCATGTTGGAGCTCGAGAACCCTTGGTCGACTTCGAGGTTCCCGGCCAGTGAGTTGATGAGCTGCCCGTCGGTGACGGGGTCCCCCAATCCTCGTTTGGCCACGGCGGCGGCGAGCACGCGCAGGAACTCGTGGTCGCGTCGAATGCGGCTCAAGTCACTTTGGGGGTCATAGGGCCAGTCGTAGTCGGGGACCCTGACGTCATCGGGCGGCTGGTATTGGAGGTGGCGGGCCCGGACCACCTGCAGGGCCACGTTGCCCGTCAGCGCCTGGCATCCGGTGGCCGTGATGTGCAGATTGGACTGCTGGTCGTAGACGGGCATGGGGAAATACATCTTGATTCCCCCCAACGCGTTGACGACCCCTTGGAAGCTGTCGAAGTTCAGCTCCACG
The DNA here is from genome assembly GCA_963793645.1 of uncultured Acidimicrobiaceae bacterium. GTDB lineage: Bacteria > Actinomycetota > Acidimicrobiia > Acidimicrobiales > UBA8190 > CAWCAW01. Next base: position 144,275 of record CAWCAW010000008.1, read on the forward strand.
TAGTGCTGGATGGGGATGCCGAAGTCGTCGGTGATCGCCGCGATGAGTTGTCCGGGGCCTTGGGGGGCACCCAGAGCGGCATCGATCTTGTTGACGCCGCCCGGATGGGCGTTGGGTACGAAGGTGTCGCGCGGGATCGACAAGATGGCGGCGCGATGGTGGTCGGGGTCGAGGTGCAGGATCATGACGACGTCGCTGTTGACACCGGTGACGCCCTCGTCGCACAAGCCGTAGGCCGATTTCTGCTGGGTCAGTCCGCAACGCGTCGTCGATCCGATGAGGAGGATGTTCTCGGCGTCCTTCTGGTCACCGGTCGTCTGCACTCCGGCCAGGTGCGTGACATGAACACGATGGATGCGCCCGTTCTCGTAGAGCAGGAAACCGGCCGCGGCGGCGATGATCAAGATGACGACAAGGACGAGGCCGCCGCTGGTGAACAGGGCGATGCGCTTGCGGTGACGGTTGCGCTGGGCTCGCCGATCAGCTTGGCGCGCCGTGCGCGACTCGGCAGCCGGGGCGTCGGGCACGGGGAAAATCTACTGGCGCCAGGCCCATCGTTGGCGTCACACCAATTGCCCTATGCCATCTACGGCGGTTGCTAAGCCATCGACAGTGGCCGCTCAGGGAGTCCGGCCGCTGCCGCCGTCATCACTATTCCGGTGCTGTCGAGGCTGATGGAGTCCCCTTCGGCGGCCAGGACCGGTGCGGGGCCGGCCGAGCCCCAGCGCGCCGCCGCCTGCGCGCACAGCTTCTCGAGCAGCGCGTCGGAATGGCCGGGATCGTGGTGGAACAGCACCAGCTGGCGGGCACGCGCCGCGTGGGCAAAGTCCACCGCGTGGGCGACGCTCGAATGTCCCCATCCCACACGCGTCATGTACTCGTCGTCGCTGTACTGCGCGTCGTGGAGCAAGACGTCGACATCGGTGGCCAGATGGCACCCCGAGATCCAGTCCGCTTCGAGTGTCCTCAGGTCCACCCCGAGCGCGGGCTCGTGGTCGGGGATGTAGGCGAGCGCCGCCCCGTCGGCCTCGACCCGAATACCGACGGTGGGACCTTGATGGCACACCGGGCTACCGGCCATGACGGCGTCGCCCACCTTCCACCGACGCTTGGGGACGTCGTGGAACTGCGGCCGAGAAGGCACGTCCGACAGATGCACGGGGAACAACGGTGGGGACACATACGAGGCCACCCTGTCGGCCAGGCTGCGGTTGGGCGACGACGGCCCCCAGATGTGCAGCTCGACGTCAGGTCTCCAAAACGGAGCGAAGAACGCCAGTCCTTGGAGGTGGTCGAGGTGCAGGTGGCTGAGGACGATGTGGATGGGGCCGAGCTCTTCGGTCATCAACCGGTCGCCCAGATCCCGGATGCCCGAGCCGGCATCGAGGATGACGAGCGTGCCGCCGTCGGTGCGTACCTCCACGCACGACGTGTTCCCCCCGTAGCGCACCGTGGCCGGGCCCGGCGAGGCGAGCGATCCTCGAGTGCCCCAGAAGCGAAGGATCACGCGTCCTCCCAGAACACCGCCAACGCTCCGGCCAGATCGTCCACCTTGGCGAACAGAGGGACCGACGTGGCGTGCAACGTGTGCTTGACCCCGTCAAGGCCGGTGATGCGGAAGCTGGCGTGGGCGGGGACACGGTCGCGCAGCGTCCGGCCCAGGGGGAGGGCGGCCACGGTGATGGGGTTGCCCTCCATGTCCTCGGGGGAGAACATCTCCCCGCCCCACACGTCAGGCGCCAGCGGCCCGGTGGAGGCGAAGCTCTGGCCCAAGATGGCTTCGGCGGCCTCGTTGTAGAAGGCCAGCACGCCCCTGACGTCCACCACGAACATGGGGGTGGCGACGTGCGAGGCCAGCTGTCGAGCCAGGATCAACAGCAGACTTCGTTCCTCGCTGGTGGGCACGGGCCGAGCCTACGTTCACTCCCATTTGAACGTCGCCGCCGCCGCCAGTGGAGCCGCCACGGCCCACACGATCAGCACCACCCAGGCGCGCGTCGGCACGCCCGTGCCCGCACCGATGGCTCCGTGCAAGGCATCGGACAACGCCGCCGCGGGCAAGGTTTTGGAGGCGCTGGCCATCCAGGAGGGCAACTTGGACAGCGGCGCCAGGATGCCGCTGACCAGTAACAAGACGACCCATAAGCCGTTGGCGGCGGCCAGGTTCACCTCGGGCCGCAACACGCCCGCCAGGAGCAGTCCGATGCCACCGAAGCCGATGGTGGCCACCAGCACCACGGCCAGTGCCGCCCCCGCCCCCGCCGCCGACGGGCGCCAGCCGAGCCCGAAGGCCACCGGTACCAGCACGGCACCCTGGAGGATCTCGACGACCAGCACGGCGGCGATCTTGGCCCCGAGCAGCGACGGCCGGCCCAGTGGCGTGGCGTGGAGGCGCTTGAGCACGCCGTAGCCGCGCTCGAAGCCGGTGGCGATGGAGAGGTTGACCATGGCCGTGCTCATCACGGCCAGGGCCAGCACGCCGGGGGCGAGGAAGGTCACCGGATGTCTGGTGCCCGTGGGCAAGAGATGGACCTTGGAGAAGAACACCAGCAGCACCACGGGGATGGCCACCGTCAACAACAAGGACTCGCCGCGGCGCAGCGTCATGCCCACCTCGGCGCGCGCTTGGGTGACGAGCCGGGCCGCCGCCGGCCGGCCGCCGTTCACCCGGGCCCCTCAGCGCCGGGTTGGTCATCACCGGGTGCCGGCACGAGACGCGTGGCCGACAAATAGGCGTCCTCCAAGGAGCGAGTCCCGGCCCGGAAGTCGGCCAGGGGGAGGTCGTGCGCCGTCAGCCAGGCGGCCACTGCGGCCAGACGTGTGGCCGTGGCGGGGCCGGCCACGGCGTAGTGACCGGTGGAGGGTTCGGTGACCGCACCCGCATCGACGCCGATGGCGGCCGCCAATTCGCCGAGGTCGAGGCCGCTCGGCGCCGCGAACTCGATGCCGCCGCCGGTGCCGGCCGACAGCTCGGCCACGGTGCCGCGGCGCACGGCCCGGCCCGCCGCCATGATGACGACCTCGTCGGCGAGGCGTTCGGCCTCGGGCAACTCATGGGTGGTGAGCACGACGCACACGCCCCGGTCGCGCAGCTCGGTGATGACGCTGCGCACGCTGAGGCGGCCCTCGGGATCCACCCCGGCGGTGGGCTCGTCCAAGAAGACCACCTCGGGACGGCCCACCAGGGCCAGGGCCAGGCCGAGGCGCTGTTGTTCGCCCCCCGACAGCCGCCGCCACGGCGTGCGCGCCACGGCGCTGAGCCCGAGTCGCTCGAGCAGGGCGCCGGGATCCTCGGGGTCTCGGTAGTAGGAGGCGAACAACTCGAGGGCGCGGCCCGGCCCCATGGTCGGGTACACCCCGCCGCGTTGGAGCATGACGCCGACACGTGCCACCAGGTCGCGGTGGTGCCGGCGCGGGTCGAGGCCGAGGACGCGCGCCGTACCGCCGTCGGGGCGCCGGTAGCCCTCGAGGGTCTCGACAGTGGTGGTCTTGCCGGCCCCATTGGGACCCAGCAGGGCCAGGACCTCTCCGGCGTGCGCCTGGAACGACAGCCCGTCCACCGCTATGCGCGGCCCGTAGCGGACGACGAGGTCGCGGCACTCGACGGCGACAGCGCGCCCGGGCCGGTCGGTCACCGGGCGAGGCTACCGTTGACCCACCATGATCGACATCCGGCTGGTGCGCGACGATCCCGCCTTCGTCAAAGCCGCGCTGGCCCGGCGCGCCGTGGACCCCGCCGAAATCGACGCGCTGATCGAAGCGGACAACCGCGCCCGCTCGGCCTCGTCTCGAGCGCGACGATGTGCGCGGTCAGATCAAAGACCTGTCACGGCAGCGTGGGCGAGGCGCGCCGCAGTGGTGACGACGCCACCTCGACGCGGCTCGCCGACGAGTCCAGGGACCTCGGCGATCTCGAGAAGGCCGCCGACGTCGAGACGGAAGAGGCCGCGTCGGACGTGCGCCGGATTCTTTTGTGGTTGCCCAACCTGCCCGCCGCCGAGGCTCCTGACGGAGCCGGGCCCCCGGACAATCCCGTCGTGCGGCGCTGGCCGGAGCATCCGCGCACCTACGCCGAGCATCAGCGCGTCCCGCACTGGGACATCGGCGCCGAGCTCGGAATCTTGGATATGGAGCGAGGCGCGAAGCTGTCGGGGTCGATGTTCCCGCTGTATCGGGGGGCCGGCGCCCGGCTCATCAGAGCGCTGACCGCCTTCGCCCTCGATCGTCACGCCGATGCTTTCGAGGAGATCCGGCCGCCGACACTGGTGCGCACCGAGACCATGGTGTCGACAGGGCATTTGCCCAAGTTCGCCGACGAGGCCTACCACGTCGAGCGCGACGACATGTGGGCCATTCCCACTGCCGAGGTCCCGCTCACCTCCATGCACCGCGGCGACGTCTTGGAGGAGGCCAACCTCCCCATGCGCCTCACCGCCGCCAGCGCATGTTTCCGCCGAGAGGCGGGGGCGGCCGGGCGTGACACCAGAGGGGTCTTGCGCACCCATGAGTTCGACAAGGTGGAGCTGTTCGCCTACGCCACCGCCGAGCAGGCGGCCGCCGTGCACAGCGACATGTTGGCGCGCGTCGATGTTTTGCTGCAGGCCCTGAACCTCGAGTACCGGGTCCTCGACCTGTGTACCGGAGATCTCGGCAACTCGGCGGCGCGCACCTTCGACTTCGAGGTGTATGCACCGGGTGCCGATCAGTGGTTGGAGGTGTCCTCGGTGTCGTGGTTCGGCGACTACCAAGCCCGTCGGGCCAACATCCGCTACCGCCCCACGGGGGGTGGTGCGCCGCGTTTCGTCCACACGTTGAACGGTTCCGCGCTGGCATGGTCACGTATCTGGCCCACGCTCCTCGAGGTGGGCCGCGCCCCGGATGGATCGGTGCGCCTTCCTGGCGTGCTCAGCGCGTACCTGGGCGGTGCAACGGTGATCGCCGCTCCGTTTGCTCCGTCCGCCTCCTGAGCGAGGCGCTGGCTCAGGTACTCGAGCCGACCTCGAAGCGGTAGCCCACGCCGCGCACGGTGGTGATGATGGCGGGCGCGGAGGGGCTGTTCTCGATGTGATTGCGGAGGCGCTTGATGTGCACGTCGAGCGTCTTGGTGTCACCGACGTAGTCGGTGCCCCACACGCGGTCGATCAGGGTGTCTCGTGTCAGCACGCGTCCGGCGTTCTCGATGAGGAGCTCGAGGAGCTCGAACTCCTTGCGCCTGAGGTGCACCTCGGTGCCGCGCACGAAGACACGGTGCCGGTCGGGGTCCACGCTGACGTCCCCGACTTCGAGCACCCCACTGTCATCGACGACCCCGGCGGCCTGTTCGGGGCCTTGGTTCGGGGCGCGGCGCAGCACGGCTCGCATGCGGGCCACCAGCTCGCGCAGGCGATAGGGCTTGGTCACGTAATCGTCGGCGCCCACTTCGAGCCCGACCACCGTGTCGATCTCGGTCCCCTTGGCCGTCACCATGATGATGGGCACCGAAGAGCGCGACCGGATGGCACGGCAGACGTCGATCCCTGACAGCTTGGGCAGCATGATGTCAAGCAGACGAGATCGGGCGGCTTCCTCTCGAACATCTCTAGAGCCTCCGTGCCGTCGCGCGCCACGGTGACGTCGAATCCTTCACGCGCCAGTCCCAACGCCAGCGCCTCGACGAAGGACTCCTCGTCCTCGGCCACCAGCACGCTGATGCGCTGGTCGTCGGGATCTTCACCGGCACCGCGCACGGCACGTGCTTCAGAACCTCGAGCCATGGTCACCCGATCTCGGAGTGCCAAGCCAGGATGAGCCGGAACGTCGAGCCCTCGCCCTCGCGCGAGTCGACTTCGACGTGACCCTGGTGGTTGGCGGCCACGTGACGCACGATAGACAGTCCGAGGCCCGTACCCCCGGTGTTGCGGCTGCGGCCCTGGTCGACCCGGTAGAAGCGCTCGAATATGCGGTCGAGGTCGCGGGCCGGAATGCCCTGGCCGTGGTCCTCCACCTCCAAATGGACGTCCTCGCCGTGAACGGAACCGGCGAAGCGGACGGTGCCACCGTCATAGGAGAACTTCACGCCGTTTTCGAGGAGGTTGTACAGCGCCGAGACGAGCTGACGGCGATCGCCGAGAACGGTCACCGCCGGGGTGGGCTCCTCCATTTGGATCTTGACGTTGCGTTGCTCGGCGGCGGCCTTGACGCGCTCGACCGCCTCGGCCATCACCAGGTTGACGAGCACGGGCTCTCGCGGCGGGGCTTCCTCCGCCTCGATACGCGACAGGTCCAAGAGGTCGTCGATGATCCTCGACACCCGAAACGCCTCGAGGTGGATGCGGTTGGCCAGTCGCTGAGCCACCGCCGCGTCGGTCTCCACCACCAGGGTCTCAGCCAAGAGGCCCAAGGCGCCCATGGGGGTCTTGAGCTCATGGCTCACGTTGGCGACGAAATCGCGCCGGACCTCTTCGAGGCGGCGCCGCTCCGATACGTCGTCGATGACGGCGATCACGCCCAGTGTGCGGCGCCCGTCGTCGATGATTTGCGCGCTGACCGCCAGCGTACGGCGCGGCGGACCATACAGATCGAGGGTGCGCTCGGCCATGCCCTGCTGCCACGCGTCACCGAGAAGGTCCTCAACCGCTTGCGCGGCGAGGGCGTCGCCGTGGCGTCCTCCCATGAGGCCCACCGCTCGCGCGTTGCGGAACACGACGTGATGGTGCTCGTCGCAGACGATGACGCCCTGGGGCAACGTGTCGATGGCGCGCCTCAGACGGATGGCGTCTGCAGACGATTCGGCCACGGCTTCGGCGGCCTGATCGGTGACCTGCTCGAGGTGCTGCAGTGCTGGTTCCACTCCGGCCGGCTCACCGCCGGGCTCGTCGACGCCAAGGCGCGATGCCAGCGCCGACAAGCGTTGCTCGAGAGAGTGCCGACCACTGCGCCGACCGACGATGGTGGCAATCACGATGCCGACCACGGCCAAGGCGACGAGCACCACGAATCCCACCACGGCGGCGTGCTCAGAGAGCCCGGAGGTGGCGAACATCGACTCCAGCATGACAGGGCCATGGTGGGTCGGGTCCGACCCGTGTCCGGCGTGTGTCCCAGGGGCTCGTCATCTCTTTGACGGAGGCTGGTGCGTTCTGGGTGAAAAATCATGAAATGACTTGAAACCTCATGACGGGCTCTTCTAACGTGCGGCGGCGGCCCGGCGGCGGGCTCCAGAACCGGAGCGAGCGTTCTCCGCCATCCATCGAGGGAGGTCTCATGACGTGGTTGGCAGGTGTGGTCCTGACTGACGTGCAGCTCAATCCCGATCCCGCCAACCTGCCGGGCAGCGAGATCTTGCAGCGGCTCACCGATGGGCTCGGGGGCTGGGCCCTGGTGGCGGCCCTGGTCGGTTTGATCATCGGCGCCGCCACGTGGGCCCTGGGCGCGCACTCGCAGAACTACAACCAGTCGTATTCCGGTCGGCGCACGGTGCTGGTATCTGCGCTGGCCGCCCTGCTGATCGGGGCGGCTCCCGCCATCGTCAACTTCTTCTTTCACGCCGGCACCGGCGTGCACTGATCATGGGCTTGCTCACATCGGCGACCAGCCTCACCGGTGGTCTGGTGACCAAGGCTGCCGGTGGACTTGTCGGTGGCGTCGCCAGTGCCGGCGCATCGGCGGTGCTGGGTGCAGCCGGCAACTGGGTGGCGGCCGGCGCGGCGTGGCTGCTCGGACAAGTCGGCCACGTGTTGTCGGCTTCCACCACCGTGGACCTGTCGTCGAGCTGGTTCACCCGTCACGAGTCCGTCATGGCCGCACTGGCGGCGGCGGTCATCGTGCCCATGGCGTGTTGCGCGGCCATACAGGCGATCTACCGCCAAAGCGCATCGGCGCTCATGCGGACGTTCTTGGTCTACCTGCCGCTGGCGTTGCTCCTCACCGGCGTGGCGGTCGAGCTTGTCAGCCTCGCTCTGGCCCTCACCGACGCGCTCTCTGCGCAAATGCTGTCAGTCGCCGGCGTGGGTCCCGACAACCTCCTTTCCTCGACGGGCGACTATTTGTTGGTGGCGGGGACCGCTCCGCCTTTCGCCTTGTTCTTGGGGGCATTGGTGATCGCCATCGGAACACTGGTGGTGTGGCTCGAACTCGTGGTGCGTGCCGCGGCGACGTCTGTGGCGGTGTTGTTCCTCCCCCTTTCGTTGGCCGCGTTGGCGTGGCCGGCCATCTCGCATTGGTGCCGGCGCTTGGTCGACACCTTGGTGGCGCTGATTCTTTCCAAACTCGTCATCGCCGCCGTGTTGTCGTTGGCGACCGCCGCGCTGGCGGCCGGCTTCGGAGTGGCATCGTCACCGGGAGGGAATTCGGGCGGCTTCTCGGCAGTGGTGACGGGTGGCGCCTTGTTGATCATTGCCGCCATATCTCCGTTCACGCTGCTGCGGTTGGTGCCGGCCTTTGAGGCGGGGGCGGCCGCCCATTTGGAATCGGCTCGGCACCGCATGCAAAGCGGCCCCATGGGACTGGCGCGCAATGGCAACCTTGCCTTGGAGGCCTTGACACAGGGCGGAGCCGGACCGGCCGCCCAGGTCGCCATGAGCGCCCTGTCTTCGGGAGGATCAGAGTCGGAGTCGGCGGCGGCGGCGATCCCGATGCTTACGCAGGGAGTCGCAGGGCGAGAAAGCGGTGAAGCCGGAACCGCAAGTGGTGACGCCGGCGGCCGCGACAGTGGGGGCAGCGGCGGTGTCAACGGCTTGAACGACCTAATGAACCGGGGCGTGTTCAGGCCGGTTGGTTCGGTTACCAATAGGGCCGAGGGCAGCGTCGACGGTGACGGTGACGGTGCCGGTGCCGGTGCCGAAGTCGGCGGCGGGGGCGGGGGCGGGGGCGACGTGCGTCTGGATCCAGAGCGGCGCTCGCTGCCCAGGCCATCTTTGGAGGACGACGATGCCGACTGAGTCCGACGTGCCGCGTTACCGCTTCGGCCCGTTGCAACGTCGCGGGCTGGTGGCCGGCTGGCGTGGTGGGCAGATCGCCGCCGTGGCCGTCTCCCTGGTGCTGGCCGTTGTGGTCTTACGCGCTCGTCCCTCCGTGTCGGGCGCGGTGGTGGCGCTGGCCATCGTCGGCCTAGCCGTTGGTGCCGCCACGTGGCCCATCGCCGGGCGCACCGCTGAGGAGTGGGCACCGGACGCCTTGCGCCATGCCGCCGGTGCCCCGGGTCGGCGACGAAGCTCCAACCCCTTCACCACGTTGCGCGTCCTCGATGTCGAGCTCGGGCCTGGTGATTCTCACAGGGCAGCCGTTGTTTTCGACGCCGCCTCTCGCACCTACAGCGCCGTGCTTCGGGTGGCCGGACGAGGCTTTGTTCTCCTCGGCCCCGAGGACAAGGCGCGCCGCGTGGGCGGGTGGAGCGCCGCACTGTCGTCGTTGGCGCTACAGGGATCGGTCATCCATCGCGTGCAGTGGATCGAGCGCAGTCTTTCGGACGATGGTGCCGCCATCCGCCATCATCTCCGATCGGCGGCGACGCTCGATGACAGTTGTGCACCTCGAGCCTCGTACGGCGCGTTGGTGGACTCCGAGTTCCCCGCCACGTGCCGCCACGAGGTCTTCGTGGCGATTGCCATCCACGCCGGTCGGGCGGCGCGGGCCGTGAAGACAGCAGGAGGTGGAGACCGGGGCGCGTGCACGGTGCTCATGCGCGAAGTGGCGTCGTTGCGCCGCCGGCTCAGTGACGCTTCGCTCGATGTCGGTTCCGTTCTCGACGCCGACGAGCTGGCCCGTGTGGTGCGGGCGTCGTTCGACGTGGCGTCGGGGACCACGAACACGACCGAGGAAGCGGGCGCACGCCTGGCGCCGCGTCATGGTGCGGTTGCTCCCGCTCCCGCGTCGACGTGGCCGTGGCCGATGGGGCTGTCGGCTGAGTGGGGTCGGGTCCACGCCGATGGGACATGGCACGCCACCTTCTGGATTTCGCAGTGGCCGCGCACCGACGTCGGTCCGGACTTCTTAGGGCCGTTGTTGCTGTGGTCCTCGGTGCGCCGCTCGGTGACCGTGGTCATGGAGCCGGTGGGGCCGTTGGCCGCCGCGAGGCGCATCGAGCAGGCGCGCACGGCCGACATCGCCGATGCCGAGCTACGCCGTAGGGGAGGGTTTCTCGCCACGGCGCGACGCCGGCGTGAAGAAGAGGTCCTGGCTCGGCGCGAGGTTGAGCTCGCTGACGGTCACGCCGAGTACCGGTTCACCGGGTACGTGACGGTGTCGACCGAGGACCCCGAAAGCCTCGAAGAAGCGTGCGGGCAAGTCGAGCAAGCCGCGGGGCAGGCCGGCCTCGAGATACGCCGCTGTTACGGGGACCAAGCCATGGCCTTCACGAGCACGTTGCCGCTTTGTCGCGGTCTGGTCTGAGGTCACGGTCCCGGTCCGATGTCCACGCCCGCGCATCACGCCACCACGCGACATCTCGGGTCCGCCTTCCCGTTCGTGGCCGAGCCCGGTCTCGGTGGCGGCGGTGTGCTCATCGGGCGGGACTTGTTGGGCGGCGCGTTCACCTATGACCCCTTCGAGCTGTACTCGCACGGGCTGCTCACCAATCCCAACATGGTGGTGATCGGTCAGATCGGCAGAGGAAAGAGCGCGCTCGTCAAGACGTATTTGTGGCGTCAGGCGGTTTTCGGCCGCCGGGCCTGGGTGGTGGATCCCAAAGGTGAGTATCACGCCCTCGCTCGGGCGTGGGGAATTGCTCCGGTGTCGCTGCGCCCGGGCGGATCGGTCCGCCTCAACCCCTTGGACGCTCCCGTCGGTGGAGACAGGGACGAGGTGTTTCGCCGCCGTGCCGAACTCCTGGCCTCTTTGGCGTCCGCCAGTCTCGGTCGCGACATCCTTCCCACTGAGCGCACTGCAGTGGAGCTGGCAGTAGCCGAGGTGACCGATACGCAGGTGCCGACGTTGCCCGGCGTCGTCGATGCCTTGCTGGCACCGACCCCGCGCGCCGCGGCCGTGATACGCAGTGATCCGACCTCGTTGGCGGCCGACGGACGTCAGGTGGCCCTGGAGCTGCGCCGATTGGTGGCCGGGGACTTGCGGGGGATGTTCGACGGTCCCACCACGTCAAATGTGTCGCTCGACGGTCCGCTGGTGGTGCTCGACCTGTCGTCCGTCTATCACTCGGCCGCTTTGGGTGTGTTGATGACGTGCGCCACGGCGTGGTTGCAAGCCGGGCTCGGGCGCCAGCGCCACGGTGTCGTGGTGGTCGTGGACGAGGCGTGGGCCATCCTCGCCAACCTGGGGGTTGCTCGATGGCTGCAGTCGTCGTGGAAGCTGTCGCGCGCCCGCGGCGTGTCCAACGTCGCCGTGCTCCACCGGCTCTCGGATCTGGCCGCCGTGGGCAGCGCGCACTCAGAGCAGGTGGGTCTGGCGCACGGTTTGCTGTCGGATTCGGAGACCCGGGTCGTCTATGCCCAGCCTCCCGGTGAGGTCGAGCGGACCCGGGAGCTGCTCGGCCTGTCCGATACCGAGGCGGAGCTGATCCCGCACCTGCAACGTGGCGTGGGCCTGTGGAAGGTTGGCAATCGCTCATTTTTGGTGCAGCATCGCCTCTCGCCTTACGAGGCCGACCTCGTCGACACCGACGCCCGCATGCGACACGAGCGCGAGGCTCCCGTCACGGCGTCGATGTCGTGATCGCTCCGGTCACAGCCGCGGCGGTCGCCGCGCTGGCGGCCGCGTGGGGGATCTCGACGCGCTCGGGCGACGGCGACATGACAGCGGCGCGCCCGGCCGGGGGTTCCGGTTCGCGTCTTTCGGGTCCTTCGGGTTCTGGTGGTCCGGCCGGAGCGGGGAGGTCGACTGGACCAGGCCGCCCTCGGTTCGGCGCTCACAGAAGTGGTCTGCGGTCACTCGTCCCCGGTGCGGCGAGCCGGGGGCGCGGTTCGGTGGATATGCCCGCCACGTGGGCGGCCGGGCGCGAGCTTCGCCCGCTGCTGGCGCCGAAGGACACGGCCGGCCGCCTGGCGCTGGGCACGGTGGGGCGCCGCCGTGTGTACGCCGAAGCCGGTCATTCCGTCCTCGTCGTCGGTCCGACCCAGAGCGGCAAGACCAGTGGGCTGGCCGTACCGGCCATTTTGGAGTGGGAAGGGCCCGTGGTGGCGGCGTCGGTCAAGTCGGATCTCGCCGTGCACACGTTGGGCTTCCGACAATCCTGCGGACAGGTGTGGGTCTACGACCCCTCGGCGTCCTCGGGCCTCCCCTCGGATCATTGGTCGCCCCTGGCCGAGGCGTCGACGTGGCCAGGGGCGCGTCGAGTGGCTCGCTCGCTGTCGGAGGTGGCCCGATCCTCGGCGGGTGCCCTTAGCGACGGTGACTTCTGGTACGCCACCGCCGCCAAGCTTCTAGCCCCCCTACTCCTGGCGGCCGCCTTGTCGGGTCGGTCGATGGCCGATGTCGTGCGTTGGATCGACGATCAAGTAGTCGACGAGGTAGCCGACATCCTCCACAGCGCCGGCGCCTGGGAGGCGGCGCAGTCGGCGCGAGCCAGCTGGGGCCGCGACGAGCGGCAGCGCAGCGCCGTGTACACCACCGCCGAAACGGTAGTGGAGGCTTTCGCCGATCCCGACGTGGCCATCTCAGCCGACGCGCCCGCCCCCGGCATGTCGGCCATCGATCCGGCTGGGATGCTCGACGGTCGCCACACGCTGTACCTCTGTGCTCCCGCTCACGATCAGCGGCGCCTGCGCCCGCTGTTCGCCACGCTGGTCTCGGTCGTCATCGAGGCGGCCTACGAGCGTGCGGGTCGCCAAGGCGCACCGCTTGATCCACCGCTGCTGGTGGTCTTGGACGAGGCGGCCAATGTGGCTCCGCTGGCCGAGCTCGACACCTTGGCGTCGACGGCGGCGAGCCATGGCGTGCAGCTCGTGACCGTCTTTCAAGATCTGGCCCAGGTGAGCACTCGCTATGGCGGCCGGGCCGGCAGCGTCGTCAACAATCACCGGGCCAAGGTGTTTCTGTCCGGACTGGCTGATCCCGGCACTCTTGACCATGTGAGCACCCTCATCGGTGACGCCGAGATCGGTGCACGAGCCACCACCGTCGATGGCTCAGGTCGGGTATCGACGACACACACGCCGACGTACAAGAGGCTCGCTCCCGCCGACGCGCTGCGACGGTTGGCCCCGGGTAAGGCGGTGGTGATCTCCGGCCACCTGCCGCCCGTCGTTGTGTCATTGCGCCCGTGGCAAAAAGACCGGGTCTTGCGGGCCAAGGCCGAGACGTCTCCGGCCATGGTGGTGCCATCGGGTGTGGTGCCCGCCGAGCCCGATCGATAGCGTGGGCCGCGTGGCCCCGATGAGCGACGACGCGCTGGGAGAGCTGGCGGCCCGTCGCAACGCGGAGATCACCCACTCGGTGCGCACCGTGCGCGACGAGGCGGCCGCGGCCGGCACCTTGGTGTGGGATCCCTTCGACCCGGCGTGGGCGACCGATCCCTATGCCGTCTATGCCGAGTTGCGCGCCCAGAATCCAGTGCACCGCAGCCCTCTGGGCTTCTGGGTGTTCACCCGCCACGCCGATTGCTTCCAGATCTTGCGCGACAAGCGCTCGAGTAGTGACGGGCGCAACGTCGACCCGCAGCGCTTCAATCGGTTGCGCGACATCGATGCCGCCTCGTCGGGAGCCGGTCAGGTGCTCGAGGAGATGGCACCGTTCTTGTTCCGTGATCCGCCCGACCACACCAGGCTCCGAGGACTGGTGCAAAAGGCCTTTACGCCGCGCGTGATCGAAGGATTGCGGCCGCGCATCGAACAGATCTGTGGGCAGCTCCTCGACGCCGCTCTCGACAAAGGCGAGGTGGACCTCGTCGCCGACTACGCCTATCCGTTGCCGGTGCAGATCATCGTGGAGATGCTGGGCGTGCCCGCCGAGGACCACGAGCAGTTTCGAGTGTGGTCCAACGCCTTGGCCCGTGGGCTCGATCCCGATTTCCTGTTGCCGCCGGAGGCCGCCCAACAGCGCTTGGCGGCCGTGCTGTCGTTCGCCCAGTACTTCATCTCGCTGATCGAGCGACGCCGGGCCCGTCCCGGCGACGATCTGCTGACGCGGCTGATCGAGGCCGAGGAGCAGGGCGACGCGCTCACCCCCGGCGAGCTCGTGTCCACCTGCATCTTGTTGTTGGTGGCCGGCCACGAAACGACCGTGAACTTGATCTCCGGCGGGGCCCTCGCCCTGCTGGAACATCCCGAGGAGGCCGCCAAGTTCGTCAGCGCCCCCCACGCGGTGCGTACCGGTGTCGAGGAGCTCCTGCGTTATGTGCCGCCTGTGCAACTCACAGGCCGCAACGCGCTGGAGGACATGGAGGTCGGCGGTGTCACGGTGGAGAAAGGTGAGTTCTCCATGCTCCTCATCGGCTCGGCCAATCGTGATCCTGCCGTGTTCGATCGTCCTGACGTCCTGGACGTGACGCGCGCCGAGAACAATCACCTCGGGTTCGGGTTCGGCATCCACCATTGCATCGGTGCCCCGTTGGCGCGCCTCGAAGCGCAGATCGCCCTGTCGGCGTTGTTCGGACGCGCTGACCGCATCGAGCGCCTCGGAGGCGAGCTGTCCTACAAGGACAACATCATCTTGCGGGGCCTGGCCGCCTTGCCGGTGTCGGTGGCCGCCTAGCCGCTTTCGGGAGCCTTCGGAATCAGCGAGGGCTACCGGGTGCGACCAGGGGCCACGGCCGGTTCGCCTCGGCCACGGCGGCCAGATCGAGCAGCAGGGCATCCTCGTGATGACGACCGATGACCTGCATCCCCACCGGAAGGCCGTCGATCTCGCCCACGGGAACAGACATCGCCGGATTTCCCGCGAAGTTGGCGGGAAACGTGAGGACGCCGTTGTTGGCCCCGGCGCGCACGATGTCGTTGTCGTAGAGCGCCATGAGGTCGACATCTCCGACGGCCATGGGCACGGGCCCTTCGGCGGCGAAAGCAACATCAGGATTGGTGGCGGCGAACACGAAGTCGGCCTGCTCGAGCAGTCCGGCCATGGCTTCGTGCATGGTGATCCGAAACGTCTCGGCGTCTGCCGCCATGTCGAGGTCGTAGTGGCGGGCGGCGATGTTGAGCCCGAACATGATCTCCAAGGTCAGGTCCTGTTCGCAGGCCGGGTAGACGTCGCCCAAATCGGCGCGCAGCGTCACCAGGTTCGACATGGCCCATTCGAAGAGGGCAGGAGGAAAGCTGACCGAAATGTCCACGCGTGTCAGGCCGGCGTCGGCGATGAGAGCTTCGGCGGCCGCCGTCACGCTCTGGACGACTTTCGGGTGGACGACGGCGACGCCGAGGTCAACAGCGATGACGGCGCGCTGTCCCCGTAGGTCTTGGCGATGACTTCCGAGGGCGGCCTCCCATCCCTCCACCCGAGGCAGGCTCAACGTGTCATGGGGGTCGTACCCGTTGCATACGTCGAGCCATCGGGCCGTGTCCCGCACTGATCGGCTGATGCACCCCATGGTGACCGTGTGGGGAATCTGGTGTGCGTAGGGGCCCTTGGGGATCCGGCCATAGGTCGTCTTGAGCCCGAACATGCCCGTGAAGCCGGCCGGAATACGGATCGATCCTCCGCCGTCGGCTCCTGACGCGATGGGGAGCAACCCACCGGCTACCGCCGCCGCCGAGCCTCCTGAGGAGCCGCCGGGCGTGCGCTCGAGGTTCCACGGGTTGCGGGTGGTGCCGTGCAGCTTGGTGTGGGTGACGTTGATCCCGCCGAACTCACTGGCGGTGGTCTGGCCCGCCAACACGGCGCCGCCGGCCCGCAGACGATCCACGTGGGTGGTGGTGTAGCTCGCCAAGCGATCGGCGAAGACCAAGGACGCTTCGGTGAAGGGCCACCCTTGCACCGACTCGAGTTCCTTGATGCCAACGGGAACACCACCGAAAGGCAGCGATACATCGGCCGCCTCGGCGTCACGCCGAGCGGCATCAGCGTCGACGTAGCTGAACGCGTTGAGCTGGGAGGTCTCCATGGCGGCCAACGACAGGGCCAAGGCCTCAGGGGGCGTGATCGTCCCGGCGCGAAAGGCGTCGACAAGGGAGCAGGCGTCCCCCGCCCAAGGTTGGTCGTCCATGGGTGCAGGGTAGCGACCCGGGATAGCCCACTAGCGACCGGTCCGGTGGCATGGTTGTGCATGGGAGCAGCCAGCCACCTGCGCCCACGAAGCTAGGAGGGCCCGTGTCGCTACCCGAGTCGCCGCCGTCGGCACCCGCATCACCCACGTCAAAACCGGTCAGTCCCTTGACACTCGCCATCGACATCGGTGGAACCGGGCTCAAGGCCTCGGTGCTCGACGCCAACGGCGCCATGGTGGCCGATCGAGTGCGCGTCCCCACCACCTACCCGTGCCCACCGTCGAAGCTGGTGGACGACCTGGTGGCGCTCGTCGCACCGTTGCCGGCCTTCGATCGGGCTTCAGCGGGGTTCCCGGGGATGGTGCGCCTGGGCCACGTGCTCACGGCGTCCCACTTCGTCACCGTGGCCGGCCCCGATACCGCCGTGGACAAATCGCTGCTGAAGCAGTGGACGGGTTTCGACCTGGCCGGGACGCTCTCGACGCGGCTGGGCAAGCCGACCAAAGTCGCCAACGACGCCGACCTGCAAGGTGCGGCCGTGGTGGCCGGCCAGGGGCTCGAGCTTGTCATCACGCTCGGCACCGGGGTCGGCACGGCCATGTTCTACGACGGCAAGCTCCTCCCACACCTCGAGTTCGCCCACCATCCGTTCCGCAAGGGCGATACCTATAACGAGCAACTAGGTGAACCGGTGCGCCGGGTGGTCGGCGACAAGCGGTGGAACCGGCGAGTGCGTATCGCCATAGAAACGCTGCGGGACCTCACCTTCTTCGACCACCTCTACATCGGCGGCGGCAACGCCAAACGGCTGACTGAGGAGCTCCCGCCCGACATCACCGTGGTGGACAATTCCGCCGGCATTCTCGGCGGGATCAAGTTGTGGGGACAGCAGGGCCTTGCCGTTTAGGAGAGGCGGCGACGATCACGCCTCGGCCCCCGGGGGCGGCGGTGGCCTGGTGTCGCGTTCGATCATCGCCATCGCGCTGGTGGCCGCCGCCACCCTGTTCGCCCTGGAGAACAGGACGAGGAAGATCAAACTGCGCTTCGCGTCATTTACCTTCCATCCCCGTGTCGTGTGGTTGATGGGAGGCGCACTGGTGCTCGGGATCTTGATCGGATTTTTCGCGGGTCGCCGGTCGGGGCATAAGTCGGGTCGCCGCGCCGCGGGCGCGCGCCTCTCGTCACTAGCAATCACCCGCGCCGTCAGCGCCCGTCAGGCCTGGGTGCGGCCTCGCTCGACCACCACATGGCGGCGGCGCTCCATCTCGGCGACGTCGACCCCTTCACCTTGATATTGAGCGGCCGCCTGGGCCTCGATCTCCCAGGCGTCGGCTCCCGTCACCAGACTCCCTTCGCGATACGTAGCGAAGAGCCGCTTCAGGGCCCGCTTGTCGCTGGTGACGATGTCGGCGGCCAGACGCCGCACGAAATCCAAGAGCTCGTCGTGCGCAACGACGTGGTTGACCAAGCCCCAGGCCAGGGCGGTGGCGGCGTCCACGAAGTTCCCCGTGGCGCTCATCTCCCGGGCGCGGCGCACCCCGACGGCCTCGGGCAGCAGCACGGACAATCCCCACAACGGCTGGACGCCCATGCGGGCGTGGGTGTCGGCAAAGCGCGCCCGCTCGGATGCCACCAGAAAGTCGCAGTTGAGCGCCAGTTCGAGACCGCCGGTGACAGCGACGCCGTTGATGGCGCCGATGAGCGGCTTGCTCGTCGGGAGCATGGTTCGCTTGCTAGACGCCGCGCCCGCCGCGCCCGCCGCGCCCGCCGCGCCCGCCGCGCCCGGTGGGGGCGGTGGGGGTGGAGTTTGACTGGTCGATCCCAATGGTCCGCCGTCGGTAGCCAGCTCCTTGAGATCCAAGCCCGCACAGAAGGCGGGATCGGCACCCGTCAAGACGATCACGGCCACGTCGTCGTTGGCCTCGGCCTCGGCCATGACCTTGGGCAGCCGTCGTCGTATGGCCGAGGACAAAGCGTTTCGGGCTTGAGGCCGGTTCAAGGTAATTGCCGCGATGCCGTCGGCGACATCGAGCAATACGACTTCAGGTCCTTCGGACGCGTTCGCCACGGTGGCCCTCGCTGCCGCGGTTAGCGGCTGAGCAGGACGCTCGAGCCGTGGCCGAAGAGTCCCTGGTTGGCGGTCACGCCGACCCGGGCCCCTTCGACTTGGCGGCCGTCGGCCTGTCCCCGCAGCTGCCACACGAGCTCGCAGACCTGGGCGATGGCCTGGGCGGGAATGGCCTCGCCGAAACACGACAGGCCCCCACTCGGGTTGACCGGGATGCGGCCGCCAATGGCGGTGTCGCCGTCGCGGAGCAGCGTCTCGGCTTCGCCCTCTTTGCACAGCCCGATGTCCTCGTACCAGTCGAGCTCCAGGGCCGAGGACAAGTCGTAGACCTCGGCCACGTCGACGTCCTCGGGACCGATCCCGGCTTCCTCGTAGGCGCTGTGCGCGATGGAGTGGCGAAAGCCCGGAGTCCCGAGCGTGCGTCGGCGGCGACGGCCGAATCGGTCGAGAAGTTGGGCATCTCGATCACGGTTTGCGGAAAGCGCGGTGTCACCGTCGACACGGCGGCGATCGTCGACGGGCTCTGACTTCCGCCATGGCGGCGGGCGTACTCGGCGCTGCAGAGCACCACGGCGGCGCCGCCGTCAGAGGTGGCGCAGATCTCCAGCAGGCGCAGGGGGTCGGCCACCATGGGCGACGCCAGCACCTCCTCGATGGTGACTTCCTTGCGGTAACGGGCATTGGGGTTGGCCAGGCCGTGGCGGGCGTTCTTGACCTTGACGGCGGCGAAGTCGTGCTCGGTGGCGCCGAACAGCTCCATGCGCCGCCGCGCGTAGAGGGCGAAGTAGGTGGGGTTGGTGGCACCCGAGCAGGTGGAAGCGCAGCCAGTCCGGGTCGTCCTTGCGGTCGCCTCCGACCGGGGCGAAGAAGCCCTTCGGGGTGGTGTCGGCGCCGACCACCAGGGCGACGTCGCAGAGGCCGGCGAGGATCTGCGCCCGGGCCGCCGCGATGGCGGTGGCACCCGAGGCGCACGCCGCGTAACAACTCGAGACCCGGGCGCCGGTCCACCCGAGCGCCTGGGCGAAGGTGGCACCGGCGACGAAGCCGGGGTAGCCGTTTCGGATCGTGTCGGCGCCCGAGACGAACTGGACGTCGGCGCCACGCCACGCCGGCGTCGGCCAAGGCGGCCTTGGCGGCGGCCACGCCGTACTCGACGAAGTTGCGTCCCCATTTGCCCCAGGGGTGCATGCCCGACCCCGAGCACGGCGACCCGTTCGTTGTCAGGCATTGCGGCCTCCCCGCGACCGGTCCCGGCCGTCGAGGGGGCGCCACTTCCACACCAGGTACCGGTTGTCGTCGTCCTCGTAGAGCGTGTCCAAGACGAGTTCAACCTCGTCACCCACGGCCAGATCGCCAACGGCGACCTCGGGCACCACCTGGCCCATCACCACCATCTTCTCGGTGGCCAGTTCAACGGCCGCAATACAAAACGGCTGGTAGGGGTCGGCCGCCACATAAGGCGGCGGGGGCTTGTAACAAGCGTCGGTGTACGACCACACCTTGCCGCGCCGGCTGAGGGGCACTTCGTCGAACTCCGTGCCGTCGCATCGCGGGTTACGGCAGTAGAAGGCCTCTTTGGGGAAGGCGTAGGTCCCGCACGTGCGGCATTGGCTGCCCAGCAGGGCGGGCTCGGACTCATCAAGGGTGAACCAGCCCTCAACGGCGGCAACGGTGCTCTTGGCGGCGGGCATCGGGTAAGTCTAATTTCGGGGTACGGAGATGGCGCCCCGGGGCCTCGGGCCGAAAAGGTCGTGGTGCCGAGGGATCGGTAGCCTGACGTCGTGGCCGGCGGGCAAGGAGCACATCGGAACCTCCGGCTGCACGTCACCATCGTCGTGTTGGTACCGACGTTTCTTGCGCTGGGCTGGTGGCAGCTCGACCGTGCCCTGTCGGGGAACTCCCTGAGCTGGGCGTACGTATTCGAGTGGCCGATCTTTGCGGGGTATGCCATCTACATGTGGTGGAAGCTGACCCATGACGAGGGGCCCGACCACGACACCACCCCCGCCGAGGACACCAAGGCGGCCCTCACCCGGGCGACCGAGGACGAGGAGCTGGCCGCCTACAACGACTATCTGGCTGCTCTGCATGCCAGCGACAAGGCCGAGGGCTCATGACTGGCGGAGTCGCTTCGAGCCCGGCGGCACGCTCCTATAGGATGAACCGGCCCTGCGCTCGTAGCTCAATCTGGATAGAGCATCTGACTACGGATCAGAAGGTTGGGGGTTCGAGTCCCTTCGAGTGCGCTTAGAAAGTCCAGGTCAGCTGGCCAAAGTGAATGGTTGGGCGGCGGCTTCGCCTGTTTCTGTTCTCACGGTCAGAACGCGTCAGCAGCGGTGCTCAGATACGGCCCGATCTGAGTCAGAGCACGACTTCAACTGGTCCGGCGTCAAGGTTGACGAGGACCCCATTGCCGAAGCGACGCCCCAGCTGCACCGCAACCTCCCGTTGATGTCCGACCAACCGACGAGGTCCCGGCGGCCCGTGGTCAATCTCGGTAGGAATCACGGCGACGGCCTGATCGGACTCGATGACCTGCCCATCCGAATAGTCCACCCACCGGGGATCGCCACCAATGAATGTGAAGTGGATGGTGTGGTCATCGACCTCGATCCTCGACTGCGACGACCTGTAGACACCGACACCACTCGGTGCGGCGCGCTCCGGCGGCTCCGCAGGCTTCCAACTCCGGGTACCGGTGTCGGGATCAACGACTGAGATCGTTCCGAGCAGCTCCTCACCCTCGAAGCGCCACGCCGGAAGAAGGCGTGGACCTCTGTCGGTGGAGAACATGGCCTCGCCCTGCTTGCCACCGCTCAGGACCAGTGGAGTGACAGATCGGCCCGGATCCCGCTCGCGTCACTGCGCACGACGCAGAAGACCGAGGACAGTCTCGGGAACGGGACCCTGCACCTCGATGGCGCCACTAAGGAAGGCGCGCTTTGCGTGCCCCGTCTTGAAATCCTTTCCATGCAGATGGTTGACCCCGTGACGACGATCGGCCGAGGGTCTTCGTCGACAGGGAACTCCGCCCATCGTTCAACGGCCCATTTCGCCATGGGTCGCTGACGATCAAGCCTGGCGTCGCTGAGATCTTTTGACTCCACTCCGCCCAATTGTGGCCTTGTCGCACTCAACATTCAGCCTGCCCGTGATCAAAAACGAGCCCTCCAAACGTGGAGGAGCGATTCGGGAACCGAGCCGAAGTGTCGTGATCACGTGGTTGCCGTCGGGCATGGACGATCTCTCAGTGTTCACAGTGACGTCATGCGGCCGACCCGTGCAGTTCACTTCGCTTCCCTACCCTGTCGGTAGCGACAGCACGAGAGAGCCGACACCTTTCCCCCAAAGGTGTCGGCTCTTTCATTGTGCAACAACGTTGTCGCCTTACTCCTGCGGGGAGCGACCCGGTCCACCAGCCCTCGAGACTGGTGCCATCCCCGTATCGCCGATACGTGCAGGGGTTTCGGGTACCAAGCCGTCCTTGGGACCCCTTAGCCTTATGGCGACGATCTCAACGCCCAGCCGGAAGGACAAATGGAACCGCAACCAGGATGGGATAGCTCGCTGGGCATACGAGTCGAAGAACTCACTTCGTCCAGGGTTGTGGCCTATGTCGATATCGACGAGCGCCACCAGCAGCCCTACGGCATCGTTCACGGCGGTGTCTGGGCATCGGTCGTGGAGTCAGTCGCCAGCCACGGGGCGGCCATGGCAGCTCATGAGATCACTGGTCAAATGGCGGTGGTCGGGGTCTCGAACTTGACCGACTTTCTGCGCCCCTTTCGCGGTGGCCGGGTGCAGGCCATCGGCACACCGATCTTCACCGGCCGAACGCAACAGCTCTGGCTGGTCGAGATCGAAAGCGAGAGTGATGGCAAGTTGGTGGCCCGAGGTCAGCTGCGGCTTCAGAACCTAGGCACTCCACCTGAGGTTCGCAGCTGACCGTTCTCGGTTGAGTTCGAGGCGACGTGTAGTCGGGACTGTGCCCACTCCTCGTCCCAGTGCGAGCCCCCATCAGTGGTTCGCCACAGATTGCCAGGGCGAAAAACGAAGCCGTCCCCACTGTTGTTGAACGTGATCGAGTCAGCTGGCTGGAGCCTATTACACGCCGTCGACGTCACCGGTATCCGTGGCGAGAAAAGGCTCCCGCCATCGCTGGTGTGCCCCACGGCGAGTCCACACGACATTGCATCGTTTTCGAAAAACAGTCCGTAACCGTCATTGCCATTCAAGAACGCCACCTTCGCAATGGTCTCAGCCGGACCGGTGTTCTTCGTCGACGGGGGTGGAAGAGTTGTCAAAGGAACCGGCGCCTTGGGCGGTGACGATGCACGGAGTGTCCCCAGACTTCTGCGATCGAGGCTGGTGCCCATCGACAAGGCAATAGCCCCGGCCACCAGCAGAGAGAGTCCAAGAATCGTAAACATGGAGAGGGCATGTCCCCGTACCCTCATCCGGCCACGCTTGCTACTAAGGCTCATCGAATCTAATCACGCTCACCCCCATCAGCGCGTTGACGCTGAGCGAGAACGAGATCTCGTTGAGCAGGGTCTTCGCCGGTTACGTCGCCGGCAGTCGTTGCAACTCGTCGTCGGCGATGAGCAAGTCCTCGAAGAAGGCACCGAATTTCCGCTCGGGGTGGCGTATATGGATCTCCAGCACCCATAGGCCGGTGGTGGGCGGGAACTCGACGCTCGACAAGGTGCCGGTGTAGCGGGCCTTGTGAGGGAAATCCGACAACCGGTGACCAGCGAGGCCGAGATTTAGATTCCAACCCATCGTGGTGGCGCTGCTGTCGGCGAACTCGTACAAGGCAGATCCGCTCAGGCCGTCGGCGACCCACTTGCGCCGAACTTCGTCCCACAGCGCGCGCACGTCGGTGATCGCAGCCTGCATGTCCGGATCGTCGCCCACGGCAACGGTGAACCCGACGTCACCCTCACCGCCACGGAAAATCGGGCCGATATCCACGAAGAAGATGTCGTCATCACCAAGGACGATTCCCGGCTCAGACGGATCGTGGAAATGCTTGAGCGTGTTCGGGCCGACACGCACAACGATCTTGTGCCAACCCTTACGGAGACCCTCCTCCGTCAACACCTCGGAAGCGATCCTCAACGTGTGCTCCTCGCTCATCCCGGGAGTCACGCGGGCGGCGATCTCATACGCTGCCGCCCAAGTGCGTTGACGGACATCGAATTGCGTCTCAGGCGAGAATTGCTGACCGACACCCTCGATCTCGGATTGACCCGATTGACCGTTCGAAGCAGCGCTCGCGAATCCGTCAGGCGGGGGTGGCGACATAGGGCTTGCCCATAGTCTCGCAGCCGCTGACAGGGCCCCTCCGATTTGATAGCGTTTCCTTAGGTCCGACTAGCAGGCGAGATGAGGTGACCGGATGAGAGAAATGCTTATGACCAGCTACCCGCTGGGAATCGTCCGCGCCGCCGTAGCCGGCCCGTCGCCCACTTCGGGCGTTGCACGGGGAGGCGTCCGGCGTACCGGACCAATCTCCGGCGTTCGCGCATCCTGAGCCAGGCTCAGGATCGCCAACCGGGCTAAGCCCCGGCCTTCTTCTAACGAGATCACCGCTTGTCGAGCGGTTGAGATCGTCGAAATCCCACGTCAGTGGCGCTTTCATGCGCGCTGATCCCACCTCTTTATTGGAGCACCATCATGGGTGAACACACCCAATTCCCCACCCCATCGACCCGAGACACGTTGAAGTACTGCTGGAGTCAGATGCAGCCCGATCGAGTCGCGTTCGCGTGGAGCTCGGCGGCAATGGTGGCGGGGACGCTCGCTACTGCGGTCGCCGCGCCCCTGCTATTTGCAACGTTGTTGGGACGGGTCGCCAACTTGCCGGCTCACCCCGGCCTGTGGCGAACCTTCGGCCCCCTCGTCATCGCTTACGCCGTGGTCCTGGCGGCGTCGACGTTGTTCTGGCGTATCGCGGGCTGGCTCAACTGGGGGGCAACCCTCCGAGCGTTCGGCCGCTCGATAACCAATGGTTACGACCATCTGATTAGCCTCAGCCACCGGTGGCACACTGATCGACCCTCCGGAGAGGTCATCTCGACGCTCGAGACCTTCACATGGGCCTTTGTCGAGCTCATCGACACCGTGACATGGGGCGTTTTGCGGCTCGTGGTGACCCTCATCGGAGCCATCGTGGTGCTCGCCGTCTTCGCGTGGCCCGTGGCGCTCGTCATGGCCGCGCTGGTGAGCGTCTTCGGCTTCGTGCTCTACCGACGCATGGGCAAGGTCATCGCGGCCGAAAAGGAATTCTCCGACGCGCATTCTCGAGCGACGGGCGTCATTGCCGACACCATCGCCAACCTGACGACGGTGAGGACTCAGGCGACTGAGGACAAGGAGAAAGACAACGTCGGCGCATTGGTGGCGCAGTCCCTGACGGCAGATCTCCGGGCCCGTCGGGTTTTTACGGCGACTCGCCTGCAAATGGAGTCGTCGATGGCCACCCTCAACTGGGCTGCCATTGTGGTGGGGGTCGTTCTCGCCCTCCATCACGTAGTGGCAGCAGGGCCGGTCTACCTGATCCTTTTTTACGCCACCTTCGTAGGAGAAAGCCTCAAGGAGTCCTTCGAGTTCGTCCGCTCCATATCGCGGGACTTGGGCCGATGCGCCAAATTCACCGGTGTGGCGGCTTGTCGTCCCGAAATCCGAGACGCCGAAGGAGCTCCCGAACTCGTGGTGGCCCAGGCACGGGTCGAGTTCCGCGACCTGGTGTTCGGTCACGGCGCCGATGCGCCGCTGTTCGAGGGGCTCAATTTGTGCGTGGCGCCCGGTGAGCACGTCGGTCTGGTGGGGCCTTCGGGATCGGGGAAGACGACGTTGACAAGGCTGCTGTTGCGCTTCATGGATGTCGACGGTGGTGCCATTTTGATCGACGACCACGACATTGCCGCCGTCACCCAGCATTCACTGAGACGGCACATCGCCTACGTACCCCAAGATCCGCAGATGCTCCACCGCACGATCGCGCAGAACATCTGTTACGGGATCGAGGGCGCGACCGGAGTCGACATGGAATTGGTGCGTACCGTCGGCAAAGCCGCCCACGTCGATGAGTTCGTGCGCCGTCTGCCCGACGGGTACAACACGGTCGTGGGGGAGCGCGGGCTCAAGCTGTCCGGCGGGCAGCGCCAACGTGTCGCCATCGCCCAAGCCATGGCCAAGGGCGCCCCGGTGCTCATTCTTGACGAGGCAACCTCGGCGCTCGACTCCGAGTCCGAGGTGCTGGTGCAAGAAGCGCTATGGACCCTCATGGAGCATTGCAGCGCGCTGGTTGTCGCCCACCGGTTGGCGACGGTGTCGCGTCTCGACAGGATCGTGGTCCTGGATCATGGCCGGGTGGTGGAGCAGGGCACCCACGCCGAGTTACTGCGCGCCGGGCAGGCCGGGGTTTATGGCCGACTTTGGCACCATCAGTCCGGAGGCTTCATGGCGGCCTGATGGCCACGTGGCATTCGACGTGAGCCGAGAAGCGCCCGGGACCTTGAGGCTCGTTCGGCAAACGGAGGCGGGGAGGCGCCGTCTTCGTTTGCCGGCGCTCGCGGGGAGGTTCAGAAGCGACCGCTAGTTCGCAAGTGCGGCGGCCAGGTTCGACAGTTTGAGCGCGCGCACGCCTTCTCGCATGGTGTCGTTGTCGAGTCCATTGGTGAGGTACGCGAAAGAGATCCCGCTGTCGGGATCGGCCCATGCCACCTGAAGATGCGCGCCGGCATGACCGAAGGCCCGTGGCGAGTTGCCCTCCGCGAAGGCGCCATAGCGCATGGTGTGCAAGCCGTCGTCTCCCGCGATGACCAGACCGAGGCTGCGATTGACAGGGGCTCCGAGCAAGGGGTCGTCAAAGGTGGAGCGGATTCGGCTCGTAGCGTCCTTCAATATCGCCGGGTCCCAGATGCCGACATCGTCGTGCAGGAGTGCTTGGTAGAACCGGCACATCTCGGCGGCAGTGGCCACGGCCCCCGCGCCCGGCGAGCCGACGGCAATGACGGCGGGATCATCCCATCGATACGCCAGGGTGTCTGCTTCGCCTGCCTCGCGTGCCTTGCCGACCCAGGTGAGAGGAGCCACTTCTGGTTGGGATCCGACGGGAGGGCCGAGCAACATTGGAAGCCCGAGTGGGGTCGTGATGCGGGCTTCGATGAAACCCCGATAGTCGGTTCCCGTGAGCCGGCCGATCATGTCAGCCAGCACCCAGTGGGCGGACTGGCCGTGGTACTCGAAGCGTGTACCCGGTGCCCACTCAAGCTCCCACTTCTCAAACCTCTGGCGCCGGCGGGAGGGATCGGCACCCTCATGGGGCGACATCGGGGCATTGGGAAAGCCGCTCGTGTGCAAGAGCAAATGTTCAACTGTGATGTCCCGGAAACCGTCTCGATCGAATTCGGGTACGTAGCTGGCCACGGGCTGATCGATGAGCAGGGTGCCTTCCCCCAAGAGA
The DNA here is from genome assembly GCA_963793645.1 of uncultured Acidimicrobiaceae bacterium. Taxonomy (GTDB): domain Bacteria; phylum Actinomycetota; class Acidimicrobiia; order Acidimicrobiales; family UBA8190; genus CAWCAW01. The sequence goes on from CAWCAW010000008.1 coordinate 170,883, forward strand.
AGCCACGCTGCCGAGGCAACTAAGGGCTTTGTAGCCGAGAACATGCAAAAGCGCGTGTCGTTGGTCGCCTCGCCGAATGTCTCGAACACCACGACTTCGCCGTGGCGGGCTACCGCCAGTTGGCACGCCGGCAGCCACCCGCTGTCCACATCACGTTGCGCCAGCCCGAGCAGATCCTGGACCGTCACAGGTCGAGGGTTGGTCGAAGCAGAAGCCCAGGCCCAAAGGTTGGCTCGCTCATCATGGGCAGAAACATTAGGTCGTTGCCCGATCGGGCGACGGGCTTCAGACGATGGCGTGAGTCACACGCAGTGTGCTCCCCCTGCCTATGGGACCTCGCAATGTTGTTTGAGGATGGCCCGATCGGGCAAAACGTCAACGGGCACCCGGGCAACTCGCCACAACCTTCCCTAATTGTGATGAGGAGAAGTTAGGCACTTGCTTTGTAGAATTAAGAGCGTTGGACCCCGGCGGGTGACAACGTTTTGGAGGGCACACGATGTCAATGAGGTCGGGGCGGACCGGCTATCACACACGTTCTCGTCAACGGCGCCCGCTAGCGCAAAAGTTGATGCGAATCGGTCTGGCCAGCATTGCCGTAGGGGGCGTCTGTCTCGGCATCGTGTTGGGGGACATCGTGGCCGGCTCCCCTGCGTTCGGGCAATCCCAGACGTGGTCGTCTGAACTGTTCTTTCCCGGTGATGCCACCAACTTTCAGGCCGTGTCGTGTTCGTCGAGTTCGGACTGCGTCGCAGTGGGCGGGTCCATCTCGCCGACGGCGGGCGCCGTGGCCACGACGAGCGACGGAGGCGCCACCTGGACCGCCCCGGTGCTCCCAGCCGGAGTTGGGCTTTTGGCCGGCGTTTCGTGCTTCTCGACGACGACGTGCATCGCGGTGGGAAGTGATCCCACTGACACTGATGGTCTGGCGCTAACCACGAGCGACGGAGGGGTTACCTGGACGGCCCAGACGCTGCCGAGTGGGGTCGGGCCCTTGACGGCGGTCTCGTGTGCGTCGACCTCGACGTGCACGGCCGTGGGTAGCGACTTGACCGCCGGCACGGGCGAAGTACTGACCACCTCTGATGGAGGGAGCACGTGGACTGTCCAGAGCATCCCAGGCAGTGTGGGGTTCTTGACGGGGGTCTCTTGCACCTCGACCACGGCTTGCACAGCGGTGGGGAGCGACCCCACCTTCACCGATGGTGTGGTGATTACCATCAGCGACGGAGGCAGCACCATTAGCGCGGCGACCGTACCCAGCGGCACGGGTCCGTTAGCAGCCGTCTCGTGTCCGTCGACCACGGATTGCACAGCGGTGGGGAGCGACCCCACTACCAGCGACGGTGAGGTCATCGCCACCACCGATGCGGGGAGCACGTGGGCCACGCAAAGCGTGCCTACCGGCATTGGAGCATTAGACGCGATCTTCTGCACCTCGACGACGAGTTGCACAGCCGTGGGGAGCGACCCCACCGACAGCGATGGCGTCGGTATCAGTACGACAGACGGGGGTGGAACCTGGGGCGTGCTGAACATCGCGAGCGGCGCCGGGCCACTGGCCGGTTTGGCGTGCTCGTCGAGTTCGGACTGCACCGCCTCCGGAACGGATCCCAGTCACAGCTACGGGATGCTCGTAGTAACGGCGGATGGTGGAAACACGTGGACTATTCAGGGCACCGGAATCGGAACGGCTTCGGCGGTGTCATGCGACTCGACTGCGAGCTGTGTCGCGGTCGGAACCGATCCCTCTTTCACCGACGCGGCGATCGTGTCGACTGCAGATGGCGGCGGTACGTGGAGCGCGTCCAATCTCGTTAGCGGTATCGGGCCCCTGGCGGGAGTTTCCTGCGCATCGACCTCGGACTGCACAGCTGTCGGGACTGACCCGGACTTCACCTATGCCACCGCCCTTGCCACGACCGACGGCGGGAGCGCGTGGGGATCGCAGACCCTGACGACTAGTTCCGGACCGCTCGCAGGAATTTCGTGCGCCTCGATTTCGGACTGCATGGCGGTCGGTACAGACCAGACCGAAACATATGCCGAAGTGGCCACCGACACTGACGGAGGGTCCTGGTCCGTCCAAACGATCTCTCCAAAGAAGCTCGGGCCTCTCGCCGGCGTGTGGTGCGCATCGACTTCGGACTGCACAGCCGTCGGCTCTGATCCAACCGATACCACCGGCATGACGACGACCACGACCAACGGGGGGAACACCTGGACCCCACACGCTCAGCCGAATGGAACCGGACCACTAGCTGGCGTGTCATGCACGTCGGACTCAGATTGCACAGCTGTAGGTAGCGACCCGAGTGACACGTACGGGGTGGTGGTTACCACCACTAATGGTGGCAGCTCATGGGCCGCCCAAAGCGTGCCTACCGGTACGGGGCCGCTTGCCGCTGTCGCGTGCACCTCGAGCTCGGATTGCACGGCAGTGGGAAGCGACCCCACCGACTCCTACGGCGTTGTTGTGACCACCTCCGATGGCGGAAGCACGTGGACGGCGCAGAGCGTGCCGAGCGCCGCCGGGCCTCTTGCTGGTGTGTCGTGCCCGTCGAGCACCGACTGTATAGCGGTGGGGAGTGATCCGACCGACTCATACACCGTCGTGCTTACGACAGCGGCGCCGACCCCGCCTCCGACAACCACCCCTCCAACCACGACGGCGCCCACCACCACCCCTCCCACCACGACGCCTCCGACGACCACCCCTCCCACCACTACGCCGCCCACCACCACTCCGCCCACAACGACGCCACCGACCACCACTCCGCCCACAACGACGCCACCGACCACCACTCCTCCTACGACGACGCCCCCGACTACCACCCCTCCCACCACGACCACCCCACCGACGACGACGACGCCACCGACCACGACGCCACCGACCACGACTCCCCCCACCACCACACCGCCGCCAACGACAACTCCAACCACCGCGCCGCCGCCCACAACGGCGCCACCGACGACGACTCCGCCCACTACGACGACCCCCACGACCGCGACGACCACATCGACGTCAACAACTCCTGCTTCGAGTGCATCTACGACGGTGGCTTCCGGCGCGTCGACAACGACCACATCAGCGGCGGGGGGAGCCACCGCTACGACGGCGCCGACTGGGCCCGTTACCGCTCCGTCCACCAGCCTGGCCTTCACCGGCGCCGGCGCTGAGCTCCGTTGGCTGGCGGTAGTCGGGACAGCCCTGTTGCTCGTAGGCCTCGGCATGCTCGTTCTTGTAGACGGGCCCAGGCGCTTGTGGCGCCAGCTGGCGTGGCTACACCCAGTACGTGGGGGACGCTCCTTGTGGTCGAACGGTCGTCACAGCCGTCGACACTCCATGTTCACGGGACTCGTCGATCTTCACGGTCACCGCGGCCGGCACGCGCACCGCTCTAATCGGCGGGGCAAAGCCGCTGCTAACGGTCAGCCGGCGTCGGGCACCCAGTTCCCGTGGAAGCCAAACGGCACTCGCTGGGGCAGGTGAACAATCGCTTCCGGCTCTCCCGTGAAGTCGGCCGCATTCAACACGTAAAGAGCACTGCTGTCGGTGTCGGCGTCGTAGACGATGGAGAGGACCCACCCGTCGTTTTCAGACGCGTCCGGGCCGGCCGGAACGAAGACTGCTTCTGTGCCTCCGCCTCCTGACGGGAGACGCCGTACCTCGCTTATACCTCGGTCCATGTCGTGCTTGATGAGCGCACTCTCATTGTCGAGGAAGGCTCCCGCGTAGCCAAATCGGTGGCGCCGCCCGACGAGTCGTTCGTCGACTCGGGGAAACTCTTGGGCTCGGTCGTCGAGGCGTTCTTCGACCAGCTTGCGGGCGGCGAGATCGATGGTCCAGCGCTCGAGGGTCGGCGGCCCTTCATCGGGGCCCAATGTGTACGTGTCGAACATCCGAGTGTGCCGAATGACGTCCAATACCACGGTGTCGCCATCGTCGTAGGCATTCATGGCGTGAAAGACGTAACAGGGTTCCACGTCGACCCACAAAATGTCCCGATTGTTTCCCTCGCGCTCGAGCAGGCCGACGCGAGGCTGGTAGCTGGCATCCCATCGATACGGAAAGCTGGCCCCCGACATAGCCGCTTCCATGGCGAACACCACAGGCAGGTCGTAAATGACGGCAAAACGATTGGTGATTGACATGTCGTGGATGCTGACGGGCCCGCCGACATCGATGTTGACTACTTTGCGGACCAAGCCGCCCGTATCGATGACCGTGTACTGCACGACATTGCCCCACCCCCAGAAGTACGACACCGCGTGGAGCTCGCCGCTCACCGGATCGCGCTTGGGGTGAGCTGTATACCCTCCGGGTAGGGTGCCCCCGAAATCCGATGGGCCGACGGTATCCAAGTCGTACGTGAGCTCGTAGGGTCGGGACCCCGCTTCCACGATGGCGTACGTGCGGCCCGCATGCCCGATCACATTGGTATTGGGCGCAAAGTCCATGTCGCCGTGGACGGGCCCTTCACGAACTGGCTCTCCCAATGACGTGGCTACCGCTGCTGATCGCACGAATCGATTTCGGTACCATTCGGCGCGACCGTCTCGAATCCTGATCCCGTGCACCATTCCGTCGCCGGTGAACCAGTGGTACGTGGCCGGCTCTGGAGCACCGAGCGGGTTGGGTCCGTTGCGCAGATACCGGCCGCATAGGGCTTCGGGCAGTAAACCAGTCACCTTCAGGTCGGCGGAAGTGACTTCGGTCCTGACGGGGGCGTAATTGCCAATCAGGTATGGATTGTCAGAACTGGCCATCGCCCCTCCTTGTCACGTCAAAGTCAGATCGTTCAACGTCCCAGCGGGCGAAGCCTCGCGCGCCGCGGGCGAGAACGCTCGCCGTTCATCGAAATGACGAGTGGGTGGGCTCGAGCGGACGGTTATTAGTTGAAATGCCGGTCGTGGCCTGACCCGCCGGTGCTGTGAAGACGCACTGAGGCGTCGACCACATCACAGGGCTGGTCCGACTCCTGCTCACCGGTATCGGACGCCAAGGCCGTGGCCATGGTTCGCGCCACCGTGGCAATGGCCCACCCCGGGTGGCTGTCCACGACCCCGTAGTTCTGAGGACCGACTCTCGTAGGGCGCCCGAACTTCCTGAGCATCTTCAACTCGGCCAGACGCTCCAGCTCTTTGGCCACCTCGCCGGAGGAGTTGTACTGCACTCCCCGAGCCGCTTCGGACTGGTTGAAGGGGTGGGCTTGGTCCGACGCCCACAGGAGGACCCGCAAACGCAGGCGCCGTCCGAACAGCAGCTCGCCGATGACGTCCACGGGCTCTACGAGCTCGTCAGTTTCGACCATCGAGTCCCTGCTTCGTCACCACTGGTCACTAGTTTGTAGTGACTTCAGAGGCCCTGTCGAGGGGCAAATGTATTCATTCGGGTATTAGGGCTTTGACCTGGATAGATGCAAAAGCTCGCGGCCCGATCCGAGGCACATGGAGCCTCGGATTCCAGGGGTAACCCGAAGATGACAGTTGGACGTAAATAACAATTTCGCCCAGATTTTGTCGTTTATGCCAAGAACACAGGCGAGCCCAGCCAGCGCCGGCGGCCGGCCAGATCAGCCGACGATGGTCCCGTACATGTCGTTGAGTTGGTATGAAAGCAGCTCCAGTCGCTCTCCGTCGGGACCCAGGAAGTAGGCGGAGGAGCCGTTGACGATGTGCGTCTCGAGTCCGGCCGCGTTCAGCTTCTCGACGAGGCGCTCCCACTGCTCGGGCGCCACGGAAATGGCGATGTGATGAAGGCCGCCGAGAATCTCCCGGTATTCCCCGAGATCCAGACCAGGAAAGTCGAAATAGGCCAAATAATTGTCATGTCCGACGTCAAAAAAGAAGTGAGTGGAACCGCGGTAGTCCCGGTTTTCGAACAGTTCGACGAGCGGGAACTCGAGGAGGTCTTGGTAGAACGTGATGGTGCGTTCGACGTCGCTACTGAGCAACGCAAAATGATGGAGACCACGGCCCGCCGAGGCGGGGCGCTGGCCCATCGGGCGCAAATACTGCGATTTCAGGGCCTTCCATTCGTTGCTTCGGTCAACATCGCTTCCGTGCGTAGTCACTGTTCGGCCTCCTGATCCTGAGCCCCCGGACGACACGCGCCCGGCCGGGAGTCAGCGATGGCCGGTGGCAAGCCCAACGACGATGGCGAGGACGATGGGGCCGACAACGCCTGTCATGACCAAACCCACCAAGACGCCGATAGCGATCTTCACCGCCATGATGTTCTGTTCCCTGTTCGGGTGGGCGGTCGTTGGGGCAGCTAGCGCCTCGTGGGCCATCGATCTCCTCCTCGTCTATGGACGCTCACGCCTACCCTAGCTCCAGGCGAGGTCGCGCTTCGAGCCGGCGGCGCTGGTGTCGCGGAGCTGCGGGTGGGTGTCGAGAGGCTCGGGATCACTGGCAGGCGGCACAGAGACCGAGGACGTCGACGCGGTGGCTGTGGGGAGCAAACCCCTGAGCCGCGGCCAGGACGTCAAGTTGCTCGGTGATGGTTCGTTCGAACGCGGTGCTCGGGGTGATGTCGCTTACCTTGCCGCAGTTTGTACACAAGAGGTGATGGTGGTGCTCGGTCAGGTCTTCGGCGAGCTCGAAGCGAGCAAACTCGTCATTGGCGGCGACGCGCCTGACGATCCCGGCGGATTGCAGATCGACCAGGTGCCGGTAGGCGGAGCTTCGGGGAAGGTCGGGGAGACGGCTGGCGATGTCGCCGATGCTCACGGGGTGGCCGGCGCTGACGAGCACGTCGACGATGGCTCGTCGCCCACCGGTGTAGCGCTGGTCGATGCGACGAAGGCGACTTTCGACCACGGCGTGGAGGTCGTCTCTGATCTCGGGTACCGACTGTCCTCGTTCAGTCATGACGATTGTTCCATGCTGTGGTGGATGGCGTCCTTGACGATATGGGCCACGTGCTGGTCGACCAGGGAGTACACCGCTTCTCGCCCGAGGCGCTCGACGCTGACGAGGCGCGCTCCACGCAGGACGCGCAGGTGTTGGGAGACCAGTGGCTGGCTCATGTCGAGCCGTTCGACGAGTTCGTGAACGACACGGGGGTGTTGCGCCAGCTCCGTCACGATGGCCAGGCGGGCAGGGGCGCAGAGCACCTTGAGGAGTTCGCCGGCCGCTTCATACGACCGTGTCGCCGTAGACACCTCAATACATAAACACATGCGGATGTGTTGATGCGACGGCCTGCTTCGAACTTCTTGTATTGAGACTGAGTCTTAAGATATGTTCGACGCCATGACCGTTCCACCCGCCTGGACCTCGCTTCCGCGCAGGAGATCGGCCTACCTCTTCGTGGGACTTCTGGGTCTGGTGGCGATTGCCGCCGCCGGGTGCACTACCAGCCCCGCGGCGCCCTCCACGCCGGGTGTGATCAATGCCATCGGGGCCGAGAATCAGTACGCCAACGTGCTGGCCCAGATCGGCGGTCGGTATCTGCACGTGTCCTCGGTGCTCAGCAACCCCAACACCGACCCCCATACCTTCGAGTCGAGCCCGAGCGTCGCCGAGGAGGTGAGCGCGGCATCCCTGATCGTCCAAAACGGCGTGGGATACGACGACTTCATGAGCAGGATCGAGTCAGCCTCACCCAACTCGAGTCGCAAGGTGCTTGTCGTGCAAACGCTCCTGGGCTTGCCCAACGACACCCCTAATCCCCATCTCTGGTATTCCCCGCGCACAATGCCGGTGGTCGCGAAAGCGATGGCCACGGCCCTGTCGGCCATTTCGCCCAGCCACGCCCCCTACTTTCAGGCCAACGTGCAGAAGTTTGATGCCTCGCTCAACCCATGGTTCCAGGCAATCGCCGCCTTCAAGGCGAAGTACGCGGGCACCAAAGTGGCCACGACCGAGCCGGTAGCCGACTACCTGTTGCAGGCCATGGGAGCCGATAACGTCACGCCATTCTCGTTTCAAGCCGACATCATGAACGGCGTGGATCCCCCCCCGCAGGACATTTCGCTCGAGAACGGTTTCTTTGCCAACCACGACGTAAAGGTCTTTTGCTACAACCAACAAGTGGTTGACGCCTTGACGTCGTCAATCCGGACAAACGCCAACAACGCTCGAGTCCCCGTTGTCGGGGTATACGAGACCATGCCGACTCCGGGGTACGACTACCAGACCTGGATGCTCGCCGAGGTTCGTGCCATCCAAGACGCGGTGGCACGCGGCGTTTCGACGGAGCACCTGTGACGGACCGACCCGACGAACGTGACACTTTCGAGGTCCTGAGTGTCGATGGCATCGGCGTGGCACTTTCGGGCCGCCAGATCCTCGAAGACGTGAGTTTCTCCGTTCGCCAAGGCGAGTTCACGGGGATGATCGGGACGAACGGAGCTGGCAAGACAACTCTCTTGCGGGCAATCTTGGGGCTCCAACCGTTGACCTCGGGAGCAGTTCTCGTGCTCGGACGCCCGCAGCATTCCCGGCGGAATCGTTCCATCGGCTACGTGCCACAAAAGGTCTCGCTGGACCCCGACATGCCGTTACGAGCGCGAGATCTGGTGGCCTTGGGGTTTGACGGCCACCGCTTCGGGATACCGGTTCGGTCCAAAGTACGCGCCGCGGCTGTCGAGGAAATGCTGCACGCCGTGGAGGCGGAGGATTTCGCCGATGCCCGTGTTGGGCACTTGTCGGGAGGCGAGCAACAGCGAGTGCTCATCGCGCACGCACTCATTAGCCGGCCGCGCCTGTTGCTTTTAGACGAGCCTCTCGCCAATCTCGATCTGCACAGTAGCCAGGAAGTCATCGGGCTGCTCGGTCGCATCACCAAGGAGCAAGGTGTGGCCGTGCTTCTGTCGGCCCACGAGATCAATCCGCTGTTGCCGGTGATGGACCGAGTCGTCTATGTGGCCGCCGGTCACGCTGTCAGTGGCACCACCGACGAGGTGATCCAAGGCGATGTCCTCAGTCGACTCTACGGGCACCACGTCGACGTCATTCATGTTCATGGTCGGGTGCTGGTGGTGGCCAGTCAAGAGAATGCCGATTTGACGCTGTCCGCCGATCTCGTCGTCGACTCGCATTGAGGGCGCGAGGCCACCATGCACCGGATCTTCACATGGATCGTCGAACCGGGGTTCTTTTCCAACGAGCCCGTGCACGTCGCCGTTGTCATCGGGGCGGTGGCCGCCGTGGTCTCAGCCGTCGTCGGAGTGTTCACAGTCATACGGGGCCAGTCATTCGCCGGTCATACCCTGACTGAGGTCTCGACCGCAGGCGGCTCGGGCGCGTTTCTCGTCGGCATCAACCCCGTGCTCGGGTTTGTCGGCTTCAGCGTGGTCGGCGCCGCCACTATGGATGCCATCGGTGTTCAACGGGTGCGGGGCAGAGACTTGGCCACGGGGATCGTGCTCGGTGCCACCATCGGGTTGGCGGCGCTGTTTTTGTACCTCGACACGACCTCGGGAGCTACGACCGGCGCCACCCAGCAGATCCTCTTCGGGTCGATCTTCAGCATCAGCAGCACCACGGTGCCTGTGGTGGGCGCCTTCAGCGTCCTTGCCGTCGGCATCATGGCCGGCATCGGCCGGCCCTTGTTGCTCAGCTCGGTGAGCGCGGACGTCGCCGCTGTCAGGGGGGTTCCTGTTCGTCTCGTCGGTTTGTTGTTCATGGTGGCACTGGCGGTTGCCGTGGGCCTGTCTTCCCTTGCCATCGGGGCCATCTTGTCCACGGCGTTGCTGGTCGGTCCCGCCGCTACGGCGTTGCGGCTCACGGCGCGTCTGGGGCGCGCCATCCTCGTCGCCGGCGCGATCGGCGTGGGAGCTACATGGATCGGTGTGCTGTTGGCCTACGACAGCTACTACTGGGGTTCGAGCCATCAGGGCATTCCCGTCAGCTTCTTCATCGTCGCCCTCGTCTTCGTGTTCTACCTGGTGTCGGGACTGCCGTTGTTCCGGACCAGCACCGAACACGGGAGGCGGTCGCCGGTATCCACCGGCCCGCACGTCTCTCCCGTGGCGACGCCGCGTCCGGCAGGCTGAGGAAAGGGATTCGTGTTCTCGGGCTTCATGGTCAATGCCTGGACGGCGGCCACCATCGTGGCTGTCGTCGCCGGCGTGGTGGGGTTCTTCGTCGTGCTGCGTGGTTCAGCGTTTTCAGCTCACGCCATCCCCAACGGGGCATTTGCCGGCGCCGCCGCCGCAAACGTGCTCGGGATCAACACCCTCGTCGGCCTCGCCGCGTTTGCCTTACTGGCCGCGTTCGGCATCGGTTCTCTCGGTCGGCGAGGTCGCCACGACGTGGCGACAGCGCTGGCGCTGGTGATGATGCTTGCCCTCGGCGCTGTGTTCTTGAGCAGAAGCGGGCAGTACGAGCCGCAGATTTACTCACTCCTCTTTGGTGAAGTCCTGGGGGTGAGCTCTACCGAGTTGCTGCCGGTCGCATGCTTGGCCGTGGCCTGCGTCGGTGCCATTGTCGTTCTTTACCGACCGTTGTTGCTTTCTTCCGTGGTCCCCGAGGTGGGCGAGTCCAAAGGGATCAGGGCGTACCGGATGGAGATGTGCTTCCTTGTCGTGCTCGCCGTGGCGACGGCCATGACCGTTCCCGTGGTCGGGGCATTTCTTATCTTCACGCTGTTGATAGGCCCCCCCGCCGCGGCGCGGTCCTTCACGGATCGACCGTTGGCGGCAATGTTCCTATCGGTCGCCATCGCCTTGGTCACCGTCTGGTCCGCCATCGCCTTGTCGTATCTGACCAACTGGCCCATCGGCTTCTTTGTCGGAGCGATCGGGGCCTTGTGTTACGCGATAGGCCGCGCCTGGGCTGCCATCCGTCGCCCACGAGCGACGCGGTTCGATCAGCAAGCCCGCCCGCCTGCGGCTCGCTCGGCGGTGTCCCCGAGCTGACGGGCTCGGCGATCGGCACCGGCGGTATCAGCGCTGTTGGATGGGCCGGTCGACCTACTGCTGGTCGACCTGGGCCCGTTTGGCGGTGCGCGACGGGTAGGCGCGCACATAGCGCGGCTCGCGAGTCCCCGGGGGCAAGGGATCGTCAGCCACTCCTTCGCCGGCCACTGTGGTCATCGGGATGAGCCCGGCCCACACGGCCAGAGTCATGTCCTCGGGATCGTCGATTGGTCCGCCGGTGCGCACCTTGACCGAGCCTTCCTCGATGTGCAGGCGTACGAAAAGCGTGGATCGCAGCTCTTCGAAAGTCGGTGAACGCGTGTCGGTGGACCGCCCGACGGCCATGTGCTCGAGCAGAGATTCGGTAGCGCGTCGTTTCTCGTCCTCGTCGGTCACGACTTCGGCCGTACCGAACAGCACCACCGACCGATAGTTCATCGAGTGATGGAGTGCCGAGCGGGCTAGGACTATTGCGTCGAGGAGCGTCACCGTCACGCACAGCTCGGCGCCGCTGATATGGCGGAGCATGCGATTGCCGGTCGCCCCATGGAGGTAGAGGGCATCGCCGACTCGTGCGTAGGTCATGGGCATCACGAATGGCGATTCGTCGACGACGAAGCCAACATGACAGACGAGGCCCTCGTCCAGGATCGATTCGGCCAGGGCTCTGTCGTAACTCCCGCGTTCCTTCTTGCGTCGCAATGAGCTTCGCGTCGTATGGCCCAGCGCCTGGCCAGATGGGCCATCGGGGTGGCCGGGCTCGTCGGGGTCGGTGGAAGCGGCCGGAGTCATCGAATCAATGATGCCCGACGCCGGGCGGCGCCGATGCCCTGCCGGGGCGTTCTCAATCGCTTCGGACCGGGAACCATCCGATGACGCTGCGGTCAACGGCAAGCTCCCGGCTGGCGCGGGCCCGCGCGGCATCTTCCGCACCGATCAGGTCGATCTTGACGACGTCACCGGGCCGACACTGCCCGAGCACCCCCAGATCGGCGCTCACCACCACGGCGACCACGGGGTACCCCCCTACGGTGGCGTGGTCGCACAACAGGACGACGGGCTCGCCGTCCGGCGGTAGCTGTATGGCCCCCGTCACCATGCCGCGTGAGGTGGCCGGGATCGTGTCGATCGAAAGCGGCTCGTCACCACGCAGGCGTAGTCCCACCCGGTCGCTGTCGGTCTGGACCTCCCAGGCCATGTCGGTGAGCATTTCGAGCCCCTGCCCGACGTTGAGATCGGGCCCGGGGAGCACGCGCAGCCGTATCGGTGAGGGCGTTGATGGCGTCGAGCCGACGAGCTGGCCACGTGGCCTGGTGCGAGCGCCCAGACCCAGGACATCGCCGATGGTCAGCGCTCCTGGGCCGAGCCCCCCGAGAACGTCAGATGAGCGGCTACCGAGCACCTGGGGGGTATCGATACCGCCGCCGACAGCTAAGTCAGGCGCGCAGTCCCCCTCGCACCCGGCCCACCGACAGCACCTGGCCTGCGGTCACCGGCACCACCGATCCCGCGGGGATGGCGTGACCATCGAGCCGGGCTTCTGCGTCGCCCACCACGCCACAATGAGCGTCGGCACCAAAACGCAATGACGGCCCCGACCCGGTGATCTCCAAGGCGGCGGCAGACTCGTCGTTGCCCATCAACTTGTTGGCGATACGTAAGGAGAAGGGATCGGCGCCACCCGACCGGGCGACTCCCAAGGCGGCCGCGCCGATCCTGCCTTGGTCCTCGACCAAGGACAGCATGCCGGGGGACTCGACGGTGACACGCCGTTCGTTCCTAGTTGTGAGGCGTTCACGCCACCGTCCGATCGGTGCCGATCCGACCCCTTGGTCCGACAGGAAACGGACTCTGTCTCCGGGAGCCAGTAATGCGAATGGCGGCGTCTGTGGATCGAAAAGGCGCACATCGCTGGACCCGAGGAGCTGCCATCCTCCTGGCGAGGCGCGAGGGTAGATGCCGGCAAAGCCTCCTCCCAGCGCAACCGCACCGGAAGGCACCGTCGGCCGAGGTGTGCGCCGACGTGGGACCCCGGCGAGGGCGCGGGGAAGCCCGACGAGATAGGCGAACCCGGGCGCAAAACCATGAAAGGCCACCAGAAGATCACAAGAAGTGAGCAGCGCCACGACCTGGGCGCTTGAAAGCGCACACATGGCGGCCACCTCGTCGAGGTCCTCCCCGTCGAAGCGCACCCCGATCTCCACCACTCGCCCCGTTGGTGACGCGGAACCGGCGGTCTCCAAAGCGGCCGCCGCCACCATCAGCTCGGCGGTGTTCGCCACGGTGGGATCGACGATCACGGTGACCGCGTTGAAGCCGACGACGACATCCTGCACACCCGGCCACCGGGCGCCGAGCACCGCGGCCGCTAACCGGTGAGCATCCTCGACGCCCGGTACGTCGATGAGAAGCCCGGTGTCCCCGAACCGGTGGATGCGGCGAAACGCGTTCACGCCGCAAATGGCGTCACGCGGAAGCCCGATTCCTCCAGCGCCTGGCGAAGGCGACGAGCCATCGCCACCGAGCCCACGGTGTCACCGTGGACGCAGATCGACGCGGCATGCATATCAACCCATGCACCGTCAACGCTTTGGACGCCACCGTCAGCAGCGAGCGAGAGTGCCTGTTGCACGGCATGGTCGGGGTCCTCGATGACCGCGCCGGCAAGGTCGCGAGGCACGAGGGTGCCGTCACTCCGATACGCACGATCAGCGAAGCCTTCGGTGACCACGGTGACTCCGAGGCGCTCGGCTTCGTCCACCGCCACGGAGCCCGCCGCCACCAAGAGCACGAGGTCGCCGTAGGCGCGCACGGCCAGGGCGACGGCCCGGGCATGTTCGCTGTCGACGGTGATTCGGTTGTAGAGCGCGCCATGGGGCTTGACGAAGCGGACCTTGGTCCCACACGCGCGCGCGCAATGGCGTCGAGAGCGCCCACCTGGTAGATGATGTCGTCGGCCAGGCGCGTCACGTCCACCTCGATGGGGCGCCGACCGAATCCGTCGCGATCGGCATAAGAAGGGTGCGCGCCGATGGCTACGCCGCGACGATGCGCCTCGAGCACCGTCTGATGCATCACGACCGGATCCCCGGCGTGAAAACCGCAGGCCACGCTGGCGCTCGTCACCACGTCGAGAAGTGGTCCGTCGTCGCCGTCGGGGGCAGCCTCTTCCCCGACATCGGCGTTCAGATCGATGCATCGAGGCATCGCTCCAGTATGGCGAGCGTCGCTTGGGGCTGCCTATATGTGCTGTCAGCGCACGCTCACCACAAAGGAGCGGGCCACCTTGTCATGCCAGGCCTGGCGCCGTTGGTCCCACAAAGGGGAGAGGCCGTTGATGACAAAGAGGATGCCGAATCCCAGATACGTGGCGAAGAAAAAGACGCGCCGCGCCAACGCACGCCCGGCACCAATCGGGCCACCTGAGTCGGCGTCTCGAACGGCAATACCCACGGCCCGCTTGCCGATGGTTTGACCTGATTTTCCACCGTCCAAAAAGGCGAAGTACCCGAGAGCGATGACAAAGGCGACGCCCAGCGCCGACCACACGCTGTCAGGCACCGATCGGCCCCCGTTCACCGAAATCGAAGTCGTCGAACCTCCGGTCGCGAAAGCCACGATGAACAGGGTTGGCACGAGGAGGATGAGTCCGTCAACGAACAAGGCGAGGAACCGCTGCCACCACTGGGCCATAGGCCTCCCGAGCACATCCAACGGGCCCGGGTCGAACCCCACGCCGTTTCCAGGAAGCTGATGAGGACTCCACTGAGGCGCCCACGCGCCCGACTCGTAGGAGGGTGACGTCCACCTGTCCTCGCCGTAAGGGTCCGAAGGTGGAGGGGGGAGCGTGGGCGGCGAGGGCGCAGGCGGAGGAGGTGCAGACGGCGGAGGTGCAGACGGCGGAGGTGCAGACGGCGGAGGTGCAGACGGCGGAGGTGCAGACGGCGGAGGTGCAGACGGCGGAGGTGCAGACGGCGGAGGTGCAGTCGGCGGAGGTGCAGACGGCGGAGGTGCAGTCGGCGGGGGAGGTGGGTAAGGGTCGGAATCGGTTTCAGTTGCGGCTGACGGCGGTGGCGGTGCGGACGCGGGAGGAGCAGATGACGACGGGAACGATTGCTGGGGCGATGCGGAACCAGATGCGTCGTCATTCGAGTGCGAATCTCCGGCCGGAGCCGCGTTGTCGGCCATGGGCGTCGGTCCTTTGCTCTGCGTCGGCCGTAGCACCACGATCGCTCGACGGAGGGGACCTGCCATCTTCGCACGACGAGCAGCAAGTGAGGGAGGATCTGGAGCGGTGAACTGGGTCGACTACGTGCTTCTCGCCCTCGTTGCCTTGTCCGGCATCCACGGCCTGCGTCTCGGCGCGGCCATGCAGGTCCTGTCCTTCGGGGGCTTCTGGCTGGGTCTGTTCGTCGGGGTGCTTATCGCACCGCCGCTGGCGGATCTGGCCAAAGCGAAAGAGGAACGGGCCGTGATCGCCGTCGTGGTCGTGTTCGGTTTGGCCGTGATCCTGGGAGGCGTAGGACGTCTATTGGGAGCGCACTCGAGTAGCGCCTTGCAGCGGGTGCGCCTCGGTCCTATCGACTCGGCCTTCGGGGTGGCCGTGGCGGTATTCGCCACCCTCGTCGCGGCGTGGTTGGCGGCGAGCTTGTTGGCCAATAGCCAATTCCCGACCCTGGCATCGGCGATGGAAAAGTCACGAATCGTCCGCGCCATGGACAGGCTGCTTCCCCCGCTGCCCACCGTGTTCGCCCGAATTCAATCGCTGCTTTCTTCAGAAGGCTTTCCGGTGGTCTTCAATGGCTTGCCCCCTCAGCTCTCGGCGCCGGTCATTCCCCCGAGCACGTCAGCCGTTCGTCAAGCGGTGATCGATGCCGAACCCTCCACCGTGCAGATCGTCGGCTCGGGATGCGGCGTCATCCAGGAGGGTTCAGGGTTCGTGGTGGCGCCAGGGTATGTAGTGACCAACGCCCACGTGGTGGCGGGCATAGCCCAGCCGTTTGTCGTGGACGCCACGGGTCGTCACGCGGCTACTGCCATGCTGTTCGATCCCGAGCTCGACATCGCCGTCTTGAAGGTGCCCACGCTCACCGACCCGCCTGCGCACCTCGACACCAGCGTGGTCGGAAGGGGGACGACGGGCGTGGTACTCGGGTTCCCCGAGGGCGGACCGTTCCGGTATCGCCCGGCCGCGGTGGATGCCGCATTCGAGGCGACTGGCTTGGACATCTACGGTCAGCAGCAGACGACTCGAGAGGTCTACCAGCTCA
This sequence comes from uncultured Acidimicrobiaceae bacterium, assembly GCA_963793645.1. Taxonomy (GTDB): domain Bacteria; phylum Actinomycetota; class Acidimicrobiia; order Acidimicrobiales; family UBA8190; genus CAWCAW01. The sequence continues at coordinate 187,024 of CAWCAW010000008.1, forward strand.
ACGCCCTGGTGCAGCCGGGGAACTCCGGCGGACCCCTGGTGGCTTCGGGTGACAGCCGTCAGGGCATCCCCGACGGGACCGTCGTCGGCGTCGTCTTTGCACGGTCGACCACGAACTCCAACGTCGGCTACGCGCTGGCCATGCACGCCGTCGGCGTCGACATCCAAAGGGGTGAATCCTCCACCAGCCCATCGGGAACAGGGCAGTGCGCCTCCTCGTGAGCATCCTGGCCTGACGACGAGTCGCGCCGCGTACCGCTGTCCCGCTCGCCCGAGGTAAGAATGAGGACCGTGGCCCAACCCATCGAGGACTACGGCATCATCGGCGACACCCACACCGCCGCCCTGGTTGGGCGAAACGGCTCGATCGATTGGCTCTGTCTCCCTCGCTTTGATTCGGAGTCGTGCTTTGCGCAGTTGCTCGGTGGCCCGCACAACGGCTTTTGGCGCATAGCGCCGTCGGATGAGAAGTACGAGGTAAAGCGCCACTACCGAGGGGACACCCTCGTTCTCGAGACAGAGTTCGAAGTCGAGGGCGGGCGCGTGCGTCTAGTGGACTGTATGCCCATTCGCGAAAGCCACCCTCAGGTCGTGCGCATCGTGGAAGGGGTATCGGGCCGGGTCGACATGCACATGGACCTGGTCATTCGCTTTGACTACGGATCCGCCGTTCCGTGGGTGAGCGAAAACGGCGGCCTGCTGACTGCGGTGGCCGGCCCCGACGCCGTAGCTCTGTGGACTCCCGTACAGACCGTCGGAAAAGACTTGACGACCACGGCGGACTTCACCGTTCGCGAAGGCGAGCAGGTGCCTTTCGTGTTCACCTGGTTCGCCTCTCATGAGCCTGCGCCCCGACCCATCGACGCCCAGTTCGCCGTCGCCGATACAGAGATGTGGTGGCGCGAATGGTCATCGCACTGCACGGTCGATGGAGCGTGGCGCGACGCCGTGTTGCGTTCGTTGATCACCCTGAAGGCGCTGACGTTCGAGCCGACGGGCGGCATCGTGGCAGCCCCCACCACATCGCTGCCCGAGACCCTCGGCGGAAGCCGCAACTGGGACTATCGCTATTGCTGGTTGCGAGACGCCACGTTGACGCTCGAGTCACTTATGAGAGGTGGCTATTACACCGAGGCCATGCGCTGGCGGGACTGGCTCATGCGAGCTGTGGCCGGCGCTCCTTCGGAGTTGCAGATCATGTACGGCCCCGGCGGGGAGCGGCGTCTTGATGAGTGGGAAGTGGACTGGCTTGACGGGTACGAAGGCTCCAAGCCGGTGCGAGTCGGCAACGCGGCGGCCGGTCAGTTCCAGCTCGACGTGTATGGCGAGGTGATGTCGGCGCTCTACACCTCGAGCCGGGTAGATCGGCCCGGCGATGCCGCCTGGGGGTTGCAAAAGGCGCTGATCGGCTTCGTAGAGACGAGTTGGACCCAGCCCGACGACGGCATCTGGGAGGTCCGGGGCCCTCGTCGAAACTTCACCCATTCCAAAGTCATGGCCTGGCTGGCCATGGACCGTGCCGTGCGCACCGCGCAGGACTGCGGGGTGGACGGTCCCGTCGACCGGTGGGGCAAGGTCCGCGACCAGATCCACAAAGAGGTCTGCGCGCAGGGTTACAACAAGAAAGTCGGGGCGTTCACGCAGTACTACGGAGCTGATGCCTTAGACGCCAGCTTGCTCATGGTTCCCCTAGTGGGGTTCCTGCCTCCCTCGGACCCGAGAGTGACGTCGACGGTGGAGGCGATCGAGCGCGGTCTCACCGACGACGGGTTCGTCCTTCGCTACCGGGCGACCGATGCACATGATGTGGACGGCCTCGAGGGTCGAGAAGGTGCCTTCTTAGCTTGTTCGTTCTGGATGGCCGACTGTCTGCACCTCATCGGCAGGCATGATGACGCTGTGGCGCTGTTCGAGCGCCTTTTGGGTCTCCGCAACGACTTAGGGCTGCTGGCCGAGGAGTACGACGTGGTGGCCAAACGCCAGGTAGGGAACTTCCCTCAGGCCTTTTCACATGTGTCGCTCGTGAACTCGGCGTTGAACCTGAGCGGTCATCCCGAGATTGCGGAAGCCGCCAAAAACGGCGCGGCGGGCATCGCCGGGCGTCAGCATCATCGCCAGTGGACTAAGAGCGCCGTCATATCGCGCGCGAGGAGAGCCAGGACATGAAGGCTTTGACCGTTGTACCCCTTAAAGCGGGGACGGCTCGACTCGACGATGTCGACGAGCCTCCTGGCGAAGATGGTCCGGTTCTGGTGGACACCTTGGCGGTGGGGGTGTGCGGCACCGATGCCGAAATCATTTCCGGTGCCTATGGCTGGCCGCCGCCAGGCCGCGAGCGGCTGGTGCTCGGCCATGAATCGTTGGGCCGGGTTCGTGAGGCGCCCGCCGGCGCCCCCGTCGTGCCTGGTGACCTGGTGGTGGGCATTGTTCGACGCCCGGATCCCGTTCCCTGCAGCAACTGTGCTGTGGGCGAGTGGGACTTTTGTCGCAACGGTCTCTACACCGAGCGCGGCATCAAGGAGCACGACGGCTACTGCTCCGAGCGCTACCGGATCACGCCGGACTTTGTTGTCAAGGTGGACCCCACGCTCGGAATCCTGGGAGTGCTGCTCGAACCGACCAGCGTCGTAGCCAAAGCGTGGGAGCAGGTCGAGCGCATCGGCAATCGGGCCCATTGGGCCCCCCAGACGGCGGTCATCACCGGTGCGGGCCCCGTCGGACTCCTGGCCGCCCTTATCGGCGTCCAACGCGGCATGGACGTGCATGTCATCGACCAAGTGACCGCAGGACCCAAACCGGATCTGGTCAAGGGCTTAGGCGCCACGTACCACACCGGCACGATTGAAGATGCGGTGAAGGATCCCGACGTCGTGATCGAGTGCACGGGGGTCGGCGCCTTGGTGTTCGACGCCATGGAGCACGTCGGCCCCAACGGCGTCATTTGTCTCGCCGGCTTGTCTTCGGGGGGACGGACTCTCGAGGTTGACGCCGGCTCGCTCAACAAGATGATGGTGCTCGAAAACGAGGCCGTGGTGGGATCGGTCAATGCCAACCGTCGTCACTACGAAGCGGCCGCCGACGCCTTGGCCAAGGCCGATCGGGGCTGGCTCGCCAAAGTGGTGAGCCGACGTGTCGCCTTGGAGAACTGGCAGGACGCACTCAATCGCACCCCCGATGACGTGAAGGTCGTCATCGAGTTGGGCTCGTGACCCACGAGATCGCCCCCGGGGTGATCGAGATCGACACCCTGCTCGGCGGTTGGGAGCGGGTCACAGCCGGTTATCTGTTGATGGGCAGCGCCCCCGTGTTGGTGGAGACCGGCAGCCAGAGCTCGGTGCCTGCGCTTCTCGAGGCTCTGGCCGGGCTCGGGGTGGAGGCGGACGACTTGGCCGGCGTGGCGGTCACCCACATCCACCTCGATCATGCCGGCGGCGTGGGGGACGTGGCACGTGCCTTTCCTTCGGCGACTGTCTACGTGCACGAAAAGGGAGCCCGTCATCTGGCTGACCCGACTCGTCTGGTCGAGTCGGCGGCCCGGGTCTACGGCTCACTGCTCGACTCTCTCTACGGTCGCCTCGAACCGACCCCGGCCGATCGCATTCATGTGCTCGCCGACGGCGAGGAGATCCGCGTAAGCCCTGGGCGATCGCTCACCACCGTCGACTCGCCGGGTCATGCCAAGCACCACCTGGCCCTGCACGACTCGGACAGCGGCATCCTCTTCGCCGGCGACGCCGTGGGCGTTCGTCTTCCCGATGCCGGTGTTCTGCGGCCCTCGACGCCCCCGCCGGATTTCGACCTCGACCAGGCGCTCGGCTCGCTGCACCGCTTCTCACAGCGCAACCCCTCTCAACTCGCCCTGGCGCACTACGGGCTCGTGCCCGATGCGCAGTTGGTGCTGGCCGAGGCCGAGGAAACGCTGCGCCGATGGACGGCCGTGGCCGAAAAGGCATGGCGCAACGGCGATGACATCGCGGCCGCCCTGGACGCCGCTTTCGCCGCTGACCTCAGCGACGTGGACCCCAGCCACCGTGAGAAGCTCGAGACCCTCAACGGCGTCCATTCCAATGCGGCTGGGCTCAAGCGGTGGATCGAGACTCGAGACGGCGCCGTTCACCAAGGTGGTGCCGCCGGGCTGGCATGATGTCGGCCATGTCGTGGCGCTCTCGTCTTGTGGTCCCGGTCCTCGTTGCCCTGGCGCTGGGGGCGTCAGCGTGCAGCGGCGGGGGAAACGTCCCCCTCAATAGCGCTGGTTCGGGAGGGTCCCCGGCACCAGCCGGTGGGCCGGCCGCGGTCGTCACCCTTCATTTCGTCAGCTTCGAACCGGGCACTGTCACCATCCACGCCGGGCAGACCGTCGAATGGAAATGGGAAGACTCCCCGATCGAGCACAACGTCACCTTCGCCAACTTCGTCAGCCCCGTCCAGGCCACCGGGACCTGGGATCACACCTTCGATCAGGCCGGTGTCTATCCGTACGCGTGCACGATTCACACCGACATGTCAGGCCGGGTCGTCGTCCTGCCCTAACTGCGGCGATCGCGGCCAAGGTGGCCGGTCAGGCCGCGTCGAGATCGAATCCCGCTTGCTGCAAAGCTCCCTCGACGAATCGTCGCACGGTGGCCGACCAGAAGAAGCCGATGTGACCTCCGTAGTAGGTCGCTAGCGCCGGGCGGTCCCAGTGCAACCAGAGCCTTCGGGCGTGGCCGAACGTTGCCATGCGGTCGCCGAGTCCGGCGAAGATGTAGCGGCGATCGAGCGGGAGTCGGCACTCCATGGCCAGCGGAGAGACGACCCGGTGCACGGCGTCGGCCTCAGGGCCTAACGCGTGTTGCAACTCGGCTCGACGGGCGATGTTCGGAGGACTGTGCCGGCGGAAAAGATCGGGCAGGTCCACCACCGGGATGCCGGCGATCACACAGTCGAGATCGTCTTCCAATGCGGCGACCAACGACGCGACATATCCGCCCAGTGAGTGGCCGAAGAGGCCGATGTTTTGGGCACCTTGCTTCTGGCGCAACCAGGCGATCAGACGACGTACGTCCCATGCCGCTTGAGCCACGCCGTGCATGCTGTCGATCAGGTTGATAGTCATCAGGCCTTCACCACGAGCAGGCCCGGCCGCCCTGGGCCCGTGCAGAGGAAGCACGGGGATGGCAACATTGACGCCTTGGTTGACGAGCTGAGACGCCCGAAACGAATGCAGGTCGAGCAGTGGGTTGCCGCCCATGCCGAAGCCGTGCACGCAGATCAACCACGTTCCGGAGTCACGTCCCGGTGTGGTGCGGGCCATCCACGCGTGCGCCGTCTTGTTGGGCCCGTGCGCCTGCCACCGGTCGCGGCCGGGCTCACCGGGATGGGGCTTCCATCCACTGGGATAGGAGACCTGCTCATAACGCAGGCCCGCCACCTGGTGCCGTACCCGCTTTACATCCGAAGGGACCGGAGGTTGCCGGTGGTAGCTGGACGGGTTGTCCATCCAGCCGCGGGCCTCGAACAACGTGGCCGCTTTGGCCACGTCGGCGGCCGCCACGGCGTAGTCCTCTTCTTTAGGCAACAGACGCGGATGACGGAACATGGCGATGACGAGTTCGTCGAGGAGGACCTGGGCGGCCAGGCCAGCCGTCGGTCGCACGGGAATGACGGTGTCATCCCCGGTGGCCGCGGCCGCTCCGGTGCGCCGGTTCGCCTGTGTCAAAAAGACGGCGGTGCGGGGAATGGCACGCAGCACGCCAAGTGCACGTGGATCGGATGCGGCGCCGCGTGCCGTTCGGTAGAGACGGTTGGCTACGCCGGGCCGGTCATCTGAAGGTGCCAACTGCGAGCCGGGGTCCGAGCTCGAATCCGAACTCCCGTCCAGCACGGCAAGTACTGGATGATCCTCGACGTCGGCGCACTCCTCGGACACCGTCCCAGCCTACGTGGGCGGTACACGGTGTACGGGGCAAACGCCGTGTCTAGAGAGTTCTTTTCGCTGCTGGATGGTCCTCTCCGACGACTGTGGGAGGGGCTATGCAGCACAGACGGCGGGGCGCCGCTCGGCCCAGGGCGACGCCGTCTCGAGTTGGGCCGCCACCGAGATGAGGATGTCCTCGCGTCCATAGGGGGCGACAAGCTGGACGCCGATGGGCAAGCCGTCGTCGTTCATGTGCAGCGGAAGCGAAATGGCCGGCTGGCCGGTCACGTTAAAGGGCGGCGTAAAGGGCACCAGGGCGGCGGCACGGAGCAAGCCATGCAGAGGGTTGTCTTTGGGTGAGTCGAATTCGCCGAGGAAAGGTGGTGGCTCGGCGATTGTTGGCGTGAGCAGAAGGTCAAAGCTCTCGAACCAAGCGGCCACGCGGCGAGAGTAGGCCTGCAACCACTGTCGGGCCATCACGAGGTCAGCGATTGAAGACTGGCGAGCGAACTCAGCCAATGCCCACGACAGAGGTTCGACGTCATCTTCGGTAATGGGTCGGCCCAACTTGGCCGGCCAGTAACGGTCGATATCCGCGCTGGTGCCACTGGACCAGACCAGAAGGAAGTTCTCGGTGAAAGCAACATCGTCGAGCGCGGCGACGACGGACGTCTCGACGTGATGCCCCAGCGACTCCAGCAACCGGCCAGCAGATTCCGCCGCTGTCACGCAATCGAGATGCGTGGTGACGGCTCCTCCGGGGGCAGCCGTTTGTAGGCCGATGTGCAGCCGGCCCGGATCCGTCGTGAGCGCGTGCACATAGGGAGCGATCGCCGGAGGTGCGGCGAAGGGGTCGCCGGGCATGGGGCCGGCCACGGCGTCGAGGATGGCGGCCGTGTCCCTGACCGAGCGTGTGACGGCTAGCTCGCATACGAGGCCGCCCATGATGTCGCCCCACTCTGGCCCGAGGCTCACCCGTCCCCGCGACGGTTTCAACCCCACCAGGCCACATTCGCTGGCTGGGATCCGTATGGACCCGCCTCCGTCGTTGGCGTGCCCGACGGCAACCATTCCCGATGCCACCGCCGCCGCAGACCCGCCGCTCGAACCACCCGCTGACCGACTCGTGTCCCACGGGTTACGGGTGGGCCCGTAGGCGAGCGGTTCGGTGGTGGGTAAAATCCCGAGCTCAGGGGTATTGGTGCGGCCAACGACGACAAATCCCGCCTCCCGCAGTCGCCGGGCCAGCTCCTGGTCGAGAGGGGCGACGTAGCGGGCCTCTTTCAACACGCGCATGCCCTCGTGCATCTGCTCGCCTGCGGTGGCGCACAGCAAATCCTTGAGCACCAGGGGGACGCCTCGAAAGGGCCCGTCAGGGAGCGTCCCCGATGCCTCCCTTCGGGCCTCGTCGAAGCGGGTGCGGATGACGGCGTTCGAGCGCGGGGTTGAGCGTCTGGATCCGGCTGATGGCGTCGTCGACGAGCTCGGCCGGCGACGTCGCCCCGCTTCGGACAAGGTCTGCTTGCGCGGTGGCGTCCAGGAGGGCTTCGGTCACAGCTGCAGGTTACAAATCCGGCCGTGGTGGCGCACTGAGATGCGCACCCGAACGCGGCGACGCTTACCCGACGAAAGCTTTGAGGTCCTTGACCAGCTTGTCCTCGATCTCGAGGTTCCACGCCGATTCGGCGACATCGACGACCAGAAACAGGTCTGAGATCAACAGCGTCTCGACGGCGGCCACCCCGAGGTGCTCGAGCCATTTGCCGATGCCGATGCGCACGGTGAAATCGTCGGCGGTGCCCGAGATCATGATGGTCAGGGCGCGATCAGCGTCGACGACGCCGCGCAGGAACCCACCCTTCTTGGCCTGGATGACGGTGCCTTCGCCACTTGGAGCTGACGTGCTCACCGTGAACCCATCGTTCTTGAGGTACTCCTCGATGTGGGATTGCACAGCATTCGGGTCTTTACTCTTTCCCTGGAAATGCTCAACCTTTTCGCCGACCATGGCGGCCTCCTTGTCGTTGGTCGCCGGGGGGATCATCCCGGCGAGAATCTGTGGGATACGGGTGGCTAAGGCCGAAAATGCCTCGGGGACAATCGGCGTACGGCCGTTCTGGCAAGCTAGCGCACCGCGTCGCATCGGCCCGGTCGGGAGGCGGCTGCTTTCGTCACCGTTGCCGTCACTCTCGCGTCACCTTCGGCGTCACCTTCGCGTCACCCTTCCCCGACACCTGTCCGGGCCGGCCGTCTCCACCTAACGGACTCCTCACATGTCCCGCGCCCTCTGATGACAGGTCAGATCGATAATCACATCTGTGAAGCTGCTGGCGAGGGGCCTCGAGCTCAGGGATTCAAGGGGATTGTTCGGCGACAGCGTTGCCCTACGCGGCCTGATCGCCGCCGAGGGGTATGTCTTTATGCGGGGTCTCCTCGACCCCTCCGTCCTCAGTGCCATTGGGCGACGCGGCCTCGGATATCTCCAAGAAGCCGGATGGACCGAGCCGGGCGTTGATCCGCAGTCGGCGGTGCCGCAGGCGCCGGTGCGGGCCGTGAAGATGCGAGACGCATTTGGTGATCGGGGCTATCGCCGGATACTGGCCGACCCCGGTTTCAACTCGATCCCGTTCGTGTCCCCGCTCGCCGACCTGATGAGCCAGATTCTCGGGCCGACGGGGTTTTGCTATCCGTTGCGATTGCCCCGCATCGTGTACCCGATTTCATTGGCGCCGCGTCAACCGGGCAACATCGTGCACAAGGACTATCGCAGCGTGCAGGACATGTTCACGTGCTGGGTGCCTTTGGGTCACGTGCCGTCGTCGCTTGGGGGCCTCGCCCTTGAACCAGGGAGCCAGAGGACCAGCCGATTGCGTTATCGGCCCCTTAACCGTGTGGAGCCCGGGTGGGTGACTACCGACTATGAGCCCGGCGACGTGCTTGTCTTTCATTGCCTGACGACTCATGCTGCCCTTGCGAACCGACAGCGACGCATGCGGTTCTCGGCTGAATACCGCTGGCAGCTCGCCGATCAGCCCGCTCCCCGACGCCTCGTCATCGGACCTTTCGGAGGGGAGATCGGCGCACGGCTGTTTGCCGGAGCGCCGTGGTGGCGACCGGTTGGCCCGGGCCTCACCCTGTTCGACGACGGCGGCATCGATGGTCGTCGCGCATTGCCGGCGCCGCCGTCGCGTTTCGTGTCGTTCTCCAACTGAGGAACGGCTGGTGAAGATGGGGCACCGGTTGTGGCCGGGGCTTCCCGGCTAAGCAGCTAAGGAGTGCTGGCCACGACGCGAAGCCACCGAGGACGCGTCGTGAGTCCTTTGACCCGAACGACACCACGGCACGGCGAGCACAGCTTCCACGCCTTGGAATCCTCGTCGCTGATGGACGGATGGCGGACGAAGCTCAGCCGGCAGCGTTCGCACCTCATCATGGACAGGTCGCCAGTGTCGTGTTCCTCGTCGGGTAACTCAAGAGGCGGCGCGCCGATGTGGGGACGAAGCGGAACCAGATTCATATGGTGCTCCTCGCACAATGCTGAGAGAAAGCGTCGAGTCTGCGCGGGGTGACAGGCGGTGACACGTCCTGTCCGTATGAGGCGTCACCCGCATGGCGCCTCCATTCACTTTACACCCAAAGACGAGGGCGCGACGCGCCGTGCTCAGGCTGGCTCGAGCTTGAGGGTGGCGATCTCAAACGGTGACAGATCGATCGTCACCTCCGCCCCGCGCGCCTGTATCTCGCTGATGTCTTGTTCGAGGAGATCGGCCTGCGCGGCCCGTCGAATGGTCCAGGGGGCGTGAATCGTCACGGGGCCTCTTTGGCCCCACGCCTCGTAGACGCGCACGATGAGCGCACCGGCGTCGTCCTCGGCGCGTTTGACCGTCTCGATGACGACATTGGGCACGTCGACAGACAACATTGAAGTGCCCGACCGTCTATTTCCCTGGTGAGCTGCCGCGGTGACGATACGTAGTGGCACGTTGAGGTTGTAGCCCGCGTCGATGACTCCCGCCGCCCGCAGGTCGCCGGCGTGAGGGAGCAACCTGTAGGTAAAGCGGTGATGACCTCGGTCGGCTTCCGGATCGGGCCACGTGGGAGCACGCAGAAGCGACAGACGTATCACGTTGCCCGAGATGTCGTATCCGTATTTGCAGTCGTTCAGCAAGGCAACGCCGTAGCCAGGTTCAGAAAGATCTGCCCATTTGTGGGCGCACACCTCGAAGCGGGCGGCATCCCAACTCGTGTTGTCGTGGGTCGGGCGTTCCACATGACCAAGTTGAATCTCATAGGTGGCCCGAGGGCTGCGCACGTTCACCGGAAACGCAACCTTGAGCAGACGGTTCGTCTCGTGCCATTGCACTTCGGTCTCGAAATCGATTGCACCGGAGTCGGCGTCCAACCGGATCTCCTGCGTCAGTCGGGAATCTCCGAATTGGCGGACGACGCGCACAGCGGCGCGCAGGGGGCCGCGTTCTACGACGTCCACAGATTCAACGGCATCGATGTTGGTGACCTGGTCGAAGGCGAACCGGTCGATGTCCCACGCATCGTAGAAGTTGGGATAGTCAGGGTGAAGCTGGAAGCGGTTGCCACGAGAGCCGCCGGCCAGGACCTGTCGGTCGACGGACTTGTCGACGATCGAGGACAACAACCCGTCTCCGTCGACCTCGACGCGCAGATGATCGTTCTCAAGAATCCCGGTGTCGGCCCACACTCGCTTGAGGTTGGCCCCATGAGGCCCTGGGGCAGCGGCCACCATCTCATAGACCCGATAGCCGCAGGCCGGCACGGTGACTTCGAAAATGGCTTGCCCCGACGGGTCGCGTTGTATGGAGCTGACCTGCCCGGATTCATCGACGGCCGCCGTGATGTCCTGCGGCGCGTCGATCTTGATCAACTCGGTGCGGGCGTGGGACAACGAGTTGAACACGACCATTGGATCTTGGCCTGAGCCCGTGTCGATGGCCGTGACGTGGGCGGCGAGGGCGGTGTCGATGAGTTGATCGGCGTCGCGCAAAATGCGTGCGTGCTCGCGGGCTGTGTCGTCGTAGACCCAGTGAATCCCCGAGCCGGGAATGATGTCGTGGAATTGGTGAAGCAGCAGGCGCTTCCAGAGGTCCTCGAAGCGACCGGTGGGGTAGTCGAGGTCGGGTGCCAGGGACGTCCACAGCTCCGCCTCACGCAGCGACAGCTCGGCCCGGCGATTCCCGAGTTTGGTCGCCGCCTGGCTCGTGTACGTGCCCCGGTGAAGTTCCAGATAGAGCTCGCCGACCCACACGGCCGGATCGGCTATCTCGGCTTGCGCCTCCGTGAAGAACCGCCGTGGGCCCTCCATCGTCAGCAACGGCATGTCGTCGATGTCGGCCAGGCGTCGGGCGGACTCGAGCATCTCGCTGGTCGGGCCACCTCCGCCGTCGCCCCAACCGAAGAGATAGAGCGAACGAGTGGCTCGATCGTGGTCTTTGAAGTTCTGAACACCGAATCGAAGCTCGCGCACGCTCATGTTGCCGTTGTAAGTGTCAGCCGGAGGAAAGTGGGTGAAGACCTGCGATCCGTCGATGCCTTCCCACAGAAAGCTGTGATGAGGGAGCACGTTGTACTGGTTCCATGACAGCTTTTGAGTAAGGAACCAGCTGATGCCGCTACGGCTCATGATCTGGGGCAAGTTGGCGGAGTACCCGAAGACGTCGGGCAACCACACGTCGTTGGTGTCGATCCCGAACTCGTCGCGGTAGAAGCGCTTGCCGTAGAAGATCTGGCGGATCAGGGACTCACCGGAAGGGAGGTTGCAGTCTGCTTCGACCCACATGCTCCCTGTCGGCTCGATACGGCCTTCTTCGATCCTCACCTTGATGCGCTCCCACAGATCTGGGCATTGGTCGCGCATCCATGCCAGGTGCTGCGCTTGGGAGATGACGAACCGGTATTCGGGGTAGCGGTCCATGAGCTCGAGGACGGTGCTGAATGTGCGCGCGCACTTGCGGACGGTCTCGCGCAACGGCCAGAGCCATGCCGTGTCCAGATGGGCGTGGCCCACTGCGCTTATGGCGTGGTTGCCCGGCGCCGCCCGGGGCGCCAGAAGTTCCTTGAGCACGGGATGCGCCCGGCGCCAGCTTGCCGAGATGTCGGGGAGATCAAGGAGGTTGCACGCCCTGTCGAGTCCGGCGCAGAGCCGAGCGAATCGCGCTTCGCCGTCGGGGAGCTCGGTCAGCAACTCAACCAGGACGCGAAAATCGTGCCAGAACTCCTCGAACTCGGGGTCCACGACGTGAAGGTCCGCTTGGCGCAACGTGAACAGCGGTGCACCTTGTGGCTCGGCGAGCAACAGTGGCCACGGGTTGGCCCCGAACGGCGAGGGTGGGTTGGCGGCTGCCTCGACATAGAACTCGATCTCCTCGCCTCCGGACGCGCCTGCTTGCGTAGAGGTGAGGAGGTGCTCGCGGTGGTTGGGGGAGAGCCCCTGTACCGGCTGCCCGTCTCGCCACAGGAGTGCTTCGGCGCCGAAACCCGTCGATCCCGCCCCACCGATGCCGAAGCCCAGGGCAACCTGCTTTGTCGCCCAGTGCATGGGGATGGTTCCCCTGAGCCGGAACCAGGTGGTGTCCCACGGTGGGCCCCACGCATCTCCGACGGCGAACGGCTCGAAGTCGGCCGCCAAAGCCTCGGTAATCGAGACTGGCTCGCCGAGCACGTGGTAGGCGGCCACGTCGAGTGGGACGGAAGGACCCTGACGTCGAGGTCGGACAAATTCGTTCAGGACTCGCTTGATCCGGCCGACACGAACCTCGTCCTCCGGGCGCACGCGACCTGAGTGTAGGCGGGTTGAATTCTCAGCTCGGGTACGTGAAGAGGAAGAGCTGCGTCGCGTAGGCGACCAACCGGGGCTCCTCCAGGCCGTCGGGGCCGCAGTCCCACAGCGCCATGTCGGCCGAGGCGTACCCGTCTCCGGCGTGGCGGGCTCGATTGTGTCCCAGGACCCATGGCGACCGGCATTCGTCCAGGAGGTGGACGGTCAGGTCGATGCTGGGAGCGAACCACGGCCGCGGCTGCGGGCCGATCTTCTCGCCGGCTGCCCCCGGCATGGTGTCGATGAGCACGACCAAGGACAATGGATCGATGGTGCCGTCGTCGAGGAACGGCGGCTCGTCGAAGCGATACCACAGGGCCCGCTCGGCCCGGCCCGGCTCGTAGGTCTCCCATGGCGTGTGCCCGAGCGCGGACCGCCCTTCGACGCGCGTCGACCAAAACGGCATGGGAGAAAAACCTTCGACACCGGGAGGAAGCGGATCCCGAAAAGAGCGACAGGCGTCGGGAGGAGGCACGGGCGGCGGCGGGTCGAGATCGACAAAGTTGAAACCCTGACGCGGAGATCCGTACACGGCGGTGGTGACGTGACCACGATCCGCCCCTGCGTTGGCTACCTCGGCGCGCAGTTGCGACACCGACCGACCCCGGCGCAGAACTTCGACCTGGATCTCCACCGGTCCATGGGTGACCTGGGCCACGAACGTCGTGTGCAAAACCCGCAGCCTTTGGTCGGTTTCGCCGAGCTCCTCGGCCATGGATCGCAACGCCAGGGCAGTGACCAGGCCTCCTTGGGGTAAGGGTCGGAGGTTCCACGCCTCGGAAATGTTCGCCGCGTAGAGGCCCTCTCCTGCCGCTTCGACCCTGGTCTCCAGCGCGAACGAGCTCTCCATGGGGCCATTCTCGCGGCCCCATGGAGGCCCGACGGCAAGGTGGGTGCCATGACGTGTCTCGACCCGGCACAATGCCCCTGTGAGGTTCGGGGCGATCATCTTGGGCGACGAGCGCTGGTCAGTAGGTGCTCGGCGGTGGGCGCGCGCTGAGGAGCTTGGCTTCGACCATGCCTGGACGTATGACCACCTGGCCTGGAGGTCGTTACGCGACACGACTTGGATGGCGGCCGTACCCACATTGACAGCGGCAGCCATGGTGACGACCCGGATACGCCTCGGGACCCTGGTGGCGTCGCCGAACTTTCGCCATCCGGTTCCCTTCGCCAAAGAGCTCATGACGCTCGACGACATCTGTGGTGGACGGCTGACCGTCGGTATCGGGGCCGGAGGAGAAGGTTGGGACGCCGCCGTGCTCGGCCATGACCCGTGGACCCCAGCCGAGCGCGCGGGCCGGTTCACCGAGTTCGTGGAGCTCACCGATCTCGTGCTACGCCAACCGGCCACTTCCTACCAAGGGAGGTACTACCGAGCCGATGGTGCCCGGAACATTCCCGGGTGCGTACAACAACCTCGGACCCCTTTCGCCATCGCCGCCACCGGAGCGCGAGGGATGCAAACGGTCGCGAAATTCGCTCAGATGTGGGTGACCACGGGCGATCCCGCCGGTGGTGAGCGCCTGCCGGCTGGGGCGGGGGTGGCGCTAGTACGGTCCCAGATGCGTTTACTCGATGATGCCTGCGCGCAATGTGGCCGGGATCCCTCCGACATAGCTCGCATGGTGCTCACCGGGGTGCAGCTCGATCCCGGGCTGGGCTCGGCCGAGGGAATTCCGCGACGCCGTGGGCCGTTACGAAGAGGCGGGCGTCACGGACTATGGCATTCATTGGCCTCGTCCTAACGCTCCTTACGAGGGTGACGAGGCGAGGTTCGAGGCGCTCTTTCTTGCATAGGTGACACGTCGAATCGTGTCCTGTTGCGTGACCGCCAGCCCGTTGCAAGGCTGATGCCGTGGCCGAGTCGCACTTCGATGAGTGGATCGCAAGGAACTACGCCCGGCTCTGGCCAGAGATCTTTCTTCCCGATGTGCTGGATCAGGCGGTCGAAGTTCTAGCCGAGCTGGCCGTCAGCGGCTCGGCCTTGGAATTCGGCATCGGCACCGGGGGGTGGCTCTTGCGCTGGCGCGCCGCGGGATCCAGGTGTCTGGCATCGAGCTATCTCGAGCCATGGTCGAAGAGCTATGCCGCCAGGGAGGCTCCTCAGTAGCAGTGAGCGTGGGCGACTTCGCCACGACATCGGTAGGTGGCGGTTTCAACCTCGTGTATCTGTTGCGCAACACGATCACGAATCTGACCACGCAGGATGAGCAGGTGGCAGCTTTCGGCAATGCCGCCGCCCATCTCGCGTCGGGCGGTTACTTCGTCGTAGAGAACTACATACCGCGCCTCCATCGCCTCTCTCCGGGTGAGACGCGCCACGTATTCGTCGCCACGGCAGACCACGTGGGGGTCGAGGAGTACGACCTGACGGGTCAGCTGGCGGTATCAAAGCACTGGTGGCTCATCGACGGTGAGCTGAAGGCCTTCGCCTCCCCGCACCGCTTTGTGTGGCCATCCGAGCTGGACCTCATGGCCAAGATGGCCGGGTTGACCCTGCGAGAACGCTGGGCCGACTGGCATCGCACCCCATTCACCGGTGAGAGCGACAGTCACGTGTCGCTCTGGCAGAAGCCGTAGTAGGCAGAAGCCGCAGTAGGGCAACGACCGCTGGCTCTATATCTTTGGGCCCGACCAAGGAGATCAGGCGATCCGCGATGTGGTGGCTTACGAACTGCTGTCGCTCGACGGGGTGGCCGAGGAGCCCGACGCTTTTATCCTCGACTTCGACGACGTGATGACCGAGAACCTCAGAAGTGTCATCGCCACCCAAGACGTGGTGCTCCTGGGCCGGCGGACCTATGACGACTGGGCGCGATTCTGGCCCACCAGTGAGATCGAGCCGTTTGCCACTTTTATCAATGGCACCCAGAAGTTCGTGGCGACCTCCAGCGCAGTGCAGGACAGTTGGGAACACGCCAGCGTCGTGGAGGGGGAACTCGCCGCGTTCGTCAGAGAACTCAAGCAACAGCCGGGCGGCGACATCGGACTCCACGGCAGCATCGTGCTCACACAGTCGCTTCTCGAGGAAGGCCTGGTCGATGTGCTCCGCCTGGTGGTGGCCCCCTCAATTCAGATGACCGGTCGAAAGCTCTTCGACCGGGGTGTCCCCATGCGGATGACCATGACCCGCAATGTCGCCTCACCCAGCGGCTATCTGTTGGTCGACTTCCGATGCGGGGCCTGACGGGCCATCTCGGGCATCTCGCCCCAGTCCTGGCGATCGGCCGCGCTGCGCACCTAAGCGCCCCGACGGCGTGCCGAAGATCTCAATCCCTCCAAAACAACCTGTGATCGCCCCGGAGCCCATGGGCGATCTGTTTGACGGTCCCAAAAAGACCGAAAGGTCCTAAAGCTCCTAAAGGTCCACAGCCGTCTCGGCCGATAACACGGGCAGGGAGACATAGAGGGCTGCGGCGCGCATGGCATCTGAGGAGACGGACACGCTTGCCAGGGTGGCCCCTGATGCGCAGAGCCCCGAGGCTGCGAAGCGACGGTTCTGGCTTACCCACATGCGGATCGGATTTGGCGTCTTTCTGGCCGAGACGATCGTGGTCATGGCCTATCTGGGATTGACACCTCACAACCCGCATCGGCCCGTGCTGTGGGTCGTGGTCGGCTTGTGGCTCTTCATCGCTTTGCTGGGGATCGCCTTGGCGCCGACCGTGGCCTCAAAACCGTGGCGAGCCACCTACTCGGTGGCGTGGACAGTCCTCTCGGCGTTCGCAGTCGCAGGTGTCACGATCCTCGACCTCGGCCCCAACAGTCCCATTCTCGTACTCCTCTTCCTTCCGCTCATCTATGCGGCGCTCATGTTCACGCCCAAAGCAGCGGCGCTGTGCGGTCTCTCGGCCCTTGCGTCCGCCGCGCTGGTAGCCACGACCGATAGTCAAGGCGCTATCACCCAAGAGCGGTCCTTCATGTTCTTTGCCGTTCTCGTCGGCGCGTCGGTGCTTTGTGTGGCGGCGTCGGTGAATCGAAGCCGCATCGAACAACACGAACGCCAGCTCCTCGACACGATTGCGCTTTTGGCAGATAGCGATGAGCTCACCGGGTGTGTCGTTCGACGCGTCTTTCGTCAGCGCACTGAGGAAGAAATAGCTCGATCGCTGCGAGGCGACGGCAGTGTAAGTCTCATGATGATCGATGTGGATCAATTCAAAGCTGTGAATGACACCTACGGACACCTCGTCGGTGATGGAGTGCTGGCCGCCGTCGGCGCTGTCCTGCGTGCCAACGTGCGGTCCTTTGACGTGGTCGGTCGTCTGGGAGGTGACGAATTCGCCATCCTCCTGCCGGACACCGAGCCACCTCAAGCAGTGGTGCTGGCGGAGCGCATTCGTCAAAGTGTCCGGGTGGCGGTCGAAGTCCCCGTGACGGTCAGTGTCGGCGTGAGCGGGCTCGACCCGTTGGTACCCACTGTCGAGCAGCTCTTCGACGATGCCGACTTTGCTCTCTACGAAGTCAAACGAGCAGGCCGCGATGCCGTGGCAATTCGCAGTGCGGCACCGTCATTGAGGTCGAGCTAGAGCGTGAGACCTTGTGCCGTCACCCTGGCGACGATCGTGGTGACACGCTTGCCCGGTAGGTGACTGCACTCTTGTAACCAGGACCCTGCTCCCATACGTTGCCTGCGTGGGTACATTGCGCGGCGCCGCCGTCTGGGCCGGCACGGATATGCGACAGCGGTGGCGGTCGCTGCTCATCCTGGCCCTGTTGGCTGGGCTCACCTCGGCCTTGGCCATGGCAGCGGCCGCCGGCGCCCGACGCACGGACACGGCGCTCAGCCGCCTCGCCACGGCCACGAACGCCATGGACGCGGTTGTGTTCGCCAGCCAGGCCGGTGATCACCACCCGAGCTGGACCGCGCTCGAACATCGTCCCGAAGTGGCCGAGCTCGCACCCTGGGACCTCATGTTCGGGGTTACCGGTGGGCAGTCCGCCATCCTCTTCGGGTCCGATGATGGCCGGTGGCTGGGCACGGTGGACAGGCCGGTTGTCATTTCAGGGCGCATGTTCGACCCCAGGTCCGACGACGAGATGGTTGTCGACGAGCAGGTGGCGGCGGTGGAGCACGTGAAAGTGGGCGACGTCCTCCCCTTTTCGGCCTACGCCCCGGACCAGCCCGACACCTCCGGTCCGGCACTCGGGGCCAAGGTGAACCTGCACGTCACCGGCATCGTGCGCGACGTCGACGAGTTCCTCTTCACTCCCGGGGCATTGGTATCTCCCGGCGTCATCGCCCACTACCGCAGTGACATGTTCCTCCTCGACAATGCCATGGTCCGGCTCCGCCATGGTGAGGCGGGCATGGCAGCCCTGCGCCGAGACGCCAATGCGTTGGTGGCGCCCGGTGTGCCCGTGCTGGATCTGCATAGCGCCAGCCGTCGCGTCACCACGACGTTGGCCGTCGAGCGCCTGTCCCTGTCCATGCTTGCCGCCGCCGTGGCTCTGGCCGGTGGCCTGCTGGTGGCCCAAGTGCTCCTGCGGTCCGCTTCGCTCGTCGGCCAGGACGCATCTGCGCTTCGGGCCATGGGAATGTCGAGGCGTGATATCGCCACCGCCACGGTGCTGTCGCACCTTCCCGCTGTGGTGGGAGCGGCCCTGGTGGCGGGCGTGGGTGCCGTCGCTCTGTCGCCCTTATTCCCTATCGGTGAGGCCCGCGACATCGATCCTGATGTCGGCATCCATGGCGACTGGGTCGTGCTCGGCATCGGATTGGCGGTGACGCTCCTTGTCCTCGTGGCGGCGACGTGGGTTATGGGATTGCTGACGGCACGCCGTGAGGTCCGCTCGGTGGAGCAGCGGAGCTCGGCTGTCGCCACGTGGCTGCATCGCAACGCACCCTTACCCGTCGCACTGGGCGCCCAGATGGCCATTGAGCGTGGCTCGGGCCGCAGAAGTGTGCCGACGCTTCCCGCGCTGGTGGGTGCGATGGTGGGCGTGGTCGGTGTCGTCAGTGCCCTGACGGTGGACCACGCCATTCGCACCACGCTCGCCAATCCCCAACTTGTGGGCGTGAGCTGGGGGATCACAGTGGCGCCGCCACCTGATGCCCTGACGCCTACCTCGGTGACAACGCAGCTGCTCGCCGAGGTACGCCACGCCGCGCCGGGATCGGCACTCGCCGTTGTTCGACGCGACGAGGTCGACGTCAACGGCGTAGGTGTGCCCGCGTACTCGGTCGTCGATGACGGACGGCAGTCCCCTCCTGTTTCACTCACCACCCTGAGCGGGAGGCCACCCCACGCGGCCGACGAAGCCGACATCGGGCCGGGCACGGCCGATCTGTTGGATGCGCACATCGGCAGCTGGATCACCGTCGCCCACCAAGCCCGTGTCCACATCGTGGGTGAAGCGCTGTTGCCGGCCGATGTGCATTCGGAATTCGACGAAGGCCTATGGCTGACCCCGCGTGAGTTCAACGCGCTGATCCCGCCCAACTCGCCGACCTCTCCTGACGAACTGGTGGTCGTGCGATTCCCAGCGTCCGGCGGTCAGGAATCGATTGCCCTCGCCGACGCTGAATACGTGCAGCAGTACGAGAACCTGCCTCCGGGCTCGAATCCCGATGTCCGCTTCGACAACGCGCTGGGCGGGATGAACTCGCCACTGGGATCGAACGTGAACCCGCCGACGATCCCCCTGGAGTTGATCAACCTTCAGAACGTCGAGCTGTTACCCACCTTGCTCGGTATCACACTGGGCGCTCTTGCCATCGCGGCCCTGGCCTACGTCCTTGTCGTGTCGGGCCGCTCACGGCGTCGGGACTTCGCCGTGCTGCGGGCCATCGGCCTCGACAGTGGGGGAACCCGGCTGGTCGTGTTTTCCCAGGCCGTCATCATTGCGGCGGTGGGCCTGGTCGTCGGTCTTCCCGTGGGGGTGGTGGCGGCCCGGTGGGCATGGGCCGGCGTCGCCGATCGCGTCCCGTTGGTCTACGTGGCACCGTTCTGGATGAGCGTGGTCCTGCTCGCTATTCCGGCCTTCTTACTCGTCGCCATGGTGGTGGCGATCTGGCCGGCGCGCCGGGTCGTGCGGTCTCGACCCGCGGTCGTGTTGCGCACGGAGTGACGAATCCACCCAATGGGTCAACCGAGTCCCGCCGAGGAGACCGCCGGCCCAGGCGTGTGTCAAAACATGGGAGACCGCTTATCGGGAGGGCCTTTGGTTCGTGGCTACCAAGCCGTGCGCTACGCCAGGGTACGGCGCAGGACGGCGGCGAAATCCCCGGCATCGCTGACGAAGCCAGCGTGGCCTCCGGGAAAGTCGACGAGCGAAGTCCCGAGCCGCTCGGCCAGCGCAGCGGCCGTGCGCTGGGGAAACTCCCCTTTGGATGTGGTTCCCCCGGCGACCACGACGCGCGACGTTGCGTCCTGCAAGGCCGAGAAGTCCGGCTGGTAGAGCGCGATGGGCAGGAGCCCGTGACCGAAGAAGCGCTCGCTCGTGGCCACAATCTCCGCCGAGGGCGGCGGCGTTGTGTCATTGCTCTGAGGGGGTGGATTCATGGCGGTGAAGGCAAAGAACTTCGCCCACGCTGCCCCGATGCCGTCGTTGGCAAAGGTGTCGTAGATGTCGTGCATCTCAGCGCTGGCCTCATCGGCTTCGGGAAGGAGCAATGCGAGTGGGGCCTCGTGGGCGACGAGCGTTGCCACCTGGCCCGGGTAGCGCGCCACCAAGGCGAGCCCGGTGACTGCTCCACCGCTGCTACCGAACACGTGAGCGGGCCCGTCGCCAACCACCTCCAGCACTCGGTGCACGTCGTCGGACAGCAGCTCCGGCTCGCCGTCTTGGGCACTGTCGTCGATGGTGCTGCGGGCGAAGCCCCGGGGGTCGTAGGTCACGACGGTGTAGTCATCAGCGAGCAGTGGTGCGATGGCGGCGAACCCCGAAACCCCCATTGGATGACCGATCAGCATGAGCACAGGGCCCGAACCTTGGATCTTGTAGTACAGGCGCGCCCCTGGCACGTCCAACGAGTGACTTGTGGGCGACGCCATTCCACACGCTCCTGGCGGATTCGGGACCGATCCTCCGACCGACCCGAGGCTAACTCCGTTAGGCCCGATCTGATCCGGAAGTGGAAGTGGGAAAGGCGGCCGCGAAGAGTGTCATCAGCTTCGGGAATGTGGACGTGAATCGACCCTGTCCCCATTCGAGGTCGGGCTCGTTGGCCATGGCTTGGCTGAGCACCCCGACGATAAGAGTCGAGAGCAGATAGACGGCTTCATCGGAGCCGGCTCCCACACCGAGCTGTCCAGCGGCGACCGCGTCCGCCAGGGCGGCGCGCTGCATGGCGACCATCTCGATGCTCGGGGCGAACGCCTCGGCCGAGGGCTCGAAGCTCGGGACCGGGCGCCAGAACATGAGCTGTGCCGTGGCCCGGTGCGCCAGCAACCAGCGCCCGCTCGCCTCCAGCCCGGCGGTCAAGGCAGCCAGACCAGGTTCTGCCTCCTTCATGGCTCGACGCATGACTTCAAGGTGTTCGAGTTGGCCGCGCCGAAAGATGGCGTCATAGACGGCCATGAGGGAAGGGAAGTACTTGTAGAGCGAGGGGGGCTGCACCCCGAGGCGGCGGGCGACCTCGGCCAGACTGAGGCCGTTGACGCCTTCCTCGGCCATCACGTTCTCGGCAAGGTCGAGGATCTCCTCGATGGTCTCCTGGCGACGTCGGGCCCTTCGATCAAGCGATCGCGGCGCCTCGCTATCTGCCGTGACTTCCGTCATGGTTAAGATCGTATCAGGACCTTCGCTTGACAGCTAGAGCTAATAGCAATAGCTTATGGGTGGAACGACAACGACTAGGGAGGACCTGATGGCCCCGAGGAACCAAAGGTGGTGGCTGACCCAAGACAGCGAGGAGCTCGTCATCAACGCCAGCCCCGAGAGCCTGTACCAGCTGGTCGCCGACCTGAGCCGAATGGGCGAGTGGAGTCCCGAGTGCCAGGCCGTCGAATGGGAGGACGGCACCACCGGGCCAGCCGAAGGGGCCCGGTTCGTCGGTCACAACCGGGGCGGGCCGGGGAATCTCATGCGCTGGTCTCGTCGCGGTCGCGTCCTCGCCGCCGATGCCGGACGTGAGTTCGCCTTCGTCACCGAAGAGGGCGGCCACGAGTCCACGGTGTGGCGCTACCGTTTCGAGCCCGTCGCCGGCGGTACGCAGGTGATCGAGTCCTACGACGTCAAACGGATTCCTGTCTGGGCTCGCATTATCGACGTCCCCACCAACCGACACCGCGAACTGCTCGAAGGTATGCGCCATACCCTTCAGCAGCTCAAGACCGCCGCTGAGGCCATGAGCTCGGCGAGCGATTAACCATGACTCTGAACGTCGCGCCGGGCGGCCACATCCTCGAGGCCGGATCGGGGGAGGCGTTGTGGTTTTCCGGAGGCCTTCTCACCTACAAGACGACCGGCGACCAGACCTCTGGAAACCTGGCGGTGGCCGAGGTGCGTGCGCCACGGGGCTCGGGCTCGCCCAACCATCGGCACCACCATGAAGACGAGGCCTGGTACATCCTCGACGGCGAGCTCACCTTCTGGCTGGGCGACGAGCAACGTAGCGCTGTCCGCCGGCGCCTTCGTGTTCGGTCCCCGCATGGTTGCGCACCGATTTCGCGTCGACTCGACCGAGGCCCGCTTCCTTTTGTTGCTTACCCCCGCCGGATTCGAGGACTTCACCCGAGCGTGTGGATCGCCGGCGACCACGTTGACCCTGCCACCGGCCGATCTTCCCGAGCGAGATGCCGGGCTCCTCGCCGCGGCGGCACGGACCCACGGTGTCGAAATCCTTGCACCCTGAGTGCGAATCAGAGCCACTCGATCCACAGCGTTCGAGTCCTCCGCCTCAGATCGAGTGGCTTCTCGAGTTCGGACTTTGCCCGACAGCCTCAATAATCAGTGCGCGTGACCCAACCGGGCCCACTCGTCAAGCGATGCGGTCTGGGTAGGCGCGCACGACGGCAGCCGTGCGGTTGGAAACGTGCAGTCGGCCGTAGATGTTCTCCAGATGCGTCCGCACAGTTCCCTCGGACAGCCCGAGTTGGCGGGCGATCTGGATGTTGGTGCGGCCGCGGGCGATCAGGTGCAGGAGGTCCCACTGCCGAGGCGTGAGATCCGGAACGGGGCTGCGCCGACGCTCGGCATCGTGGAACGCCTGTTGGAGATGGGGGCGCAAAAGAGTGAGAAGGGCCCGATCGCGCTCGGAAAAGTCAGGACCAGATGCGCGGAGAAAGAAGAGCCGAACGGTCCGCCCTGGGCCGGCGTCGGGCCCCGGCGGCTCGGACAGACACATCTGGATGTGGTTGTCGAGTCCCTGCGGCCGAATGAAGTCTCGGTACATGGCCGAGGCGTGCCACTGTCGGACTGAGTAGAAGTCAGAGATCTTCACGATCGTGCGGAGGTCCTTGGCGCGATCGGGGAAGCTGCATGGCTGACAGTCCCAGTAGTGATCCCAGAACAGCTGGATATTTTCAATGTCATTGACATCCCCGTCGTCGTCGTCCTCGGGGATCTGCTGAGCAAACCAGTGTCGTTGCAGGGTGGTGTCGTAGCCGTGGCACAACAAGAAATCGCACGGGATCTGCACCTTCAGGTCGCTCAGCAGCGAGAGCGGTAATCCCTGGGAGGGAAGGTCGTCACGCTCGTCAGAAACAATCCCTACGAGCGTGCGCAGATCCTGTTCGCTTGCCGTCAGCGGAGCCCTCATGGTCGGTTCCCTCTCTCCTACGAGCCCACGCTACGCCGGGTGTCTGGGAACGGGTATCCGTAAATCGTCGGATAGCGGATTCGACCCTGAACCACTCATAGTGGCGTCGATGAGCCACACCTCGAGCCAAAGGAGAACATCATGAACCGCATTCGCCGCATTCCTCACCTGGCCCACTTGCTGGTCGCCTTCGTCACCGCGTTGTTGGGATTTGCCCTTGGCGCGCCGGCCGCGTTCGCTTTGAGGTTGCCAGCCCCCGGTGGAACGACGGGTGCCGTTTCGACCGGCCCAAGTCCGACGGCCACCCACGCGGTCGTTGCCGGTGGCATGGCCGGGTGGCAGATCACCGTGATTGTCGCCGTTGTCGCTGTACTCGCCGCCACGATCGCCGTCGCCATCGATCGTACGAGGGCCGCACATCGCACTGGGATTGTTCCCGCGACCTGAGCACAAAGCCTGCGAAGCCAAGCGCTATAACGACAGATCCGACCCGACGGCGTCCGCCGGACTGTCCGCTACCAAGGACCAGACCGACAGATCGAATCAGCCTGGTCGTGGGCTCAGGTGTCCACGATGTCCTGGGACATCTCAAAAGCGGAGAGCATGGGACTGTTTTCAAACCCTCCGCCTCAGGTCATACGACTCCTTGACCTGGGCATACGTCTGACAGATTGATTATCTCATGTCCTTTCGCCATCCCCAAGGGCCTCCAACAGGTTCTCGACACCCACACGATTTGGCCGCGTCCCGAGAATCCCGGTTGGTAGTCTGAAGCGGTGGCACCTCAGGATCGAATCGGCGAAACCCCTCTCCTGGATGAGTGGTGCTCGGAGATCGGAGATGACGCCGTGGCCGAGGCTGTGGCGAAGGCCCGGCAAGGCATCGTAGAGGGCAAGACGTTGGGTTTCTCGAACAAGGGTGAGTTCCTGAAGCATCTGGGCCGCGAGCACCGCCAGACGGCGTGAGCTGGCGGATCTTCGCGACCGACGCGTCCCAACCGGATTTCGACAGGTTGAGCGATGAAGAGCGTGCTGCCCTGGCCGATGACCTGTTCGATTGGGTCGAAACGGGACCACCTCGTGCTAACCGCCGCCTGGTCGGGAGATTGGATCTCTTCGAGGATCGTGTCAGGTCGGGCTTCACAGTGACCTATTTCGTGGACGACTCAGCTCCCTATGTGGCCATCCTCCGTGTCAGGGCGAGGTGATAGTCGAGACCTGGTCGAGGGATCCGTCTAAGACGCTTCTGCGCTTCTCCGTTCGGAAACCGAGGGAGCTGTAGGCGCCTAGCCTCTTGGTGTGCATCCGGGCCAGGACAGGCACCTCGACGTCGACGTAGTCGTGCACCTCGACCCTCGATTTTGATGCCGTGGGGCGCAGCACCCTGCCGACGTATTGGACGGTGCGGCCCTTGAAAGCCATCGGGAAAGCCAGGAAGAGCGTGTCGAGTGGTGGACAATCGAAACCCTCCCCGAGGAAACTCCCGGTGGCCACGAGCACCAGTCCGCCATTGGACGCTCGCTCGTGCATTTCTTCCATGGCCGCGGTGCGGCTTTTCTTGCCCATTCCTCCTTGAAGAATGATCGGATCGCACCCGCGACCTGTTAGCTCGCCAGCCAGCTTCTCGACGTGGTCTTTTCGCTGGGTCAGTATCAGGCAGTTGCGGCCGCCTGCCGCGGCCTCCAAAATGTCGCCACAGATCTGACGAGACCGTTCGTCGTCTTCGACAAGCGCCCCAAAGACCTCCTGGATTCCCGCTGCGTCGTTTCCCTCAAAGACATGAGCAGTGGGGTGCACTACCAGAGCACGGTCAAACGCGGCCTGCTCTTCCTCGGTGATGGCCACTCGGTGGCGTATTGGGCCGCAGTACATCGAAATCAGGCTCTGCAGGCCATCGCGGCGGTAGGGGGTGGCGGTGAGCCCCAACCAGTTGGAGACGGCGATCTGGCGCACGCACCGTTCGAAGGTGACAGCGGGGACGTGGTGACACTCATCGACGATGACGAGCCCGTATCCTTCGGCCACCTGCTCCAGGTCGTCGCGTCGAGTAAGGCTCTGAGCCATGGCGATGTCGATGAAGCCCTTGGCGCGGTTGCGACCTCCTCCCAGTTGGCCGATGCGCTTGGAGTCGATGTCGAGGTGCTCCGTTAGGCGTTCGCGCCATTGTTCGACGAGGGGTTGGCGGTCGACGATGACAAGCGTGGGCACATGCCGTTGGGCGATGAGGGCGCACGCGACGACGGTCTTTCCCGATCCGGGCGGCGCCACAAGAACCCCGAGGTCGTGGGGAACAAGGGCCGCAAGCGATTCGCGTTGGCGGTCTGTCAGCTCCGATCGAAGTGTGGCGTCAACGGACTCTGACTTGGTGCAGACGTCGACAACGTCGAGTCTGCTGCCTGCATCTGCGACAATCTGCTGTGCTTGTGCCCGCAAACCGCGGGGAAGCAGGAGCCGATCCATCGTCTCGCTGTAGCAGCGAAGAAAGCGCGGAGTGTTCCAGGTCGAGAATCGGAGCCGTTCCTTCTCGTAGTAGTCGGGGTTGTGCAGGGACGCCAGATGCTTGAGCGCGGCGAGGAGGGCGGGTGGAACCCCGATTCGATCTATCTCGAGCATGGCCCTGAGTTCGACCCGGATCGCTTCCGGCGGTTTTGGTTGCAGCGCCTGGTTCCGGGGACGCCTGTACCGCGTGTCATCAGGACCGGCGGCCACGGGAGTAAGCGTTTCGGCCAGTGTGGCGATTGCATCTGCCGAGATGCAAGGGACCGACGACAGAAAGGCCCACTGGTCTTCGTAGGGATCAAGCGTTGCGGGGTCGAGGAATACGGTGGTGGTTCGCCGGCGGCACTCGCCATTAAGCGGGAGGGCAATCAGGTTGCCGAAGGAGCCCTTCGGCATAAAGTCCTGGGTAGGGAACAGCCGGTCGTAGCTCGATAGGTCGATCTCGGCTCTGGCCGTCATCGCCTCGCGTAGTATGTGCATCCCGACACGGCGGGCTGACGCGGCGGGCACCGGCCCGGAAAAGAAGGTCCAGGCGTGAGCGCCATCCCCCGATCGTGAGCGCTCCACCACGACCGGAATGCCGATTGCCCGGGCGGCGTCGAGATACGCAAGTGCGTCCAGCGCCCAGCCGGCACCGTCGAAGTCACAGGCGAGGAGCCGACAGGTGTCGCCTCGAAGCAGCGGGTAGAGACCGACGTGGACTCCACCGGCGAGATGCGTGCCGACGACTTCAGGAGTTAGCGGCTCGTATACGCGCCCCGGTTTCTTGGCGTTGGCCCAACCACCGACGACGGCTGGGCTCCAGCCGGCCTTGTGAGTTCCGCTGTTCTCCCATCGCCGCGCGTACACGTCCTCACGGCCGACGAATAGAGAACAGAACAGGGCGATCTTCGCTTCGGGAGCCGAGTCCTTATCGACCCTCGCGGGCTTCTGATTGCGCTCCGACGCCGGGAACAAGGTCGGCTCCCACGGCTCAGCCACTTGCTGCCTCGCCGGCTTATCCAAGCCAAGCAGCGACCGGAGCCGAACGTTCTCAGACTGAAGTTCCTCGACCTTGCGCTGCAGCTCAGCAATCCGCGGCGCGTCACCGCCCGTCACGACCGCGCTCCTGGCGTCTTCCAACGACAGCCCGGAAGAGGTGGCAAGCGATCGTAACCAGCGGGATCAGCTGGTCGTCTAGGCACGTTTGAGAACTCGAGACTCCGTTCATCCAAGGCCCCGACATTGTTGCAAGCTGTGGACTCTGAGAAGACATCCGGCCCTGTCAAGGCGCTGCCGTCGCCAGGTGATCAAGAAGTTGTCGAGGATGTCTCCTGTGTCGGCCTCAGTCCGAGAAGCCGTAAAGTCTTGTTCCGGGCGAGCCCTCAGGTGTTTGAAAGAGAATCATCCGCTGCCCACAGAAGCTGGCTCGAAATATTGCCTCTAACCAGGCACAACGTTGTATTTTCGACCACGAGCGGAGGAGGTGGGATTCGAACCCACGGTGACCTTGCGACCACAACGGTTTTCGAGACCGTCCGATTCGTCCGCTCTCGCACTCCTCCATCAGGGTTTTTGCTGTGCCACCCCGATCGACCATTCTGACATGCGGCGCCGAAGGGCCTGAGACCCGCCCGATCTCACCCGTCTTGATCGGCGCCGCCGCCTCGGGGAGCCCGCCGGGCGGCGAAGAACTCGGTCAGCAGCGCCGCCGACTCGTCCTCCAATACGCCGCTGGTCACCGGGAGCTCGTGATTCAGGCGAGGATCGGCGCACAGCTGATACAGCGACCCGCACGCGCCCGCCTTGGGATCAGTGGCACCGAAGACGAGCCGCCCGACCCGAGCCGCCACGAGCGCACCTGCGCACATGGGACACGGTTCGAGGGTCACCACCAAGGTGACCTCCCCGAGCCGCCACGTGCCCAGGGCTCGAGAGGCATCAGCCAGCGCGAGGATCTCGGCGTGGGCGGTGGGGTCACCGCGCTGTTCTCGCTCGTTGTGACGAGAGGACACGATTTGTCCGCCCACGATGCACAGAGCGCCTACCGGCACGTCCCCATGGGAGGACGCGGCGGCGGCCTCGGCCAGTGCGAGGCGCATCGCCGAGGTGTCGTCCAGTGGCTCGGTCGTGGTCACAGGCACGGCGCCACGGTAGGACAAGGCGCCATGTCTGTCGCCGGGCCGTCGGCGGAGGAGATGGGATTTGAACCCATGGACCCTTGCAGGTCACACGATTTCCAGTCGTGCCGATTCGGCCGCTCTCGCACTCCTCCGGGAGCTTTACGCAGAGCAGGGAGGCTATCGTCTCTCGGGCGGACGGCCGGCGCCGGTGGTTCGTGCGGCGGCCGGGTCCTGCGCAACGGGCTCCCGTGAACCGGGTCAGGGCCGGAAGGCAGCAGCTCTCAGCGGATCCGTCCGTGTGCCGTAGCCAACCTGGCCGTCGCACCGATCACCGGGGCCCCCGCTCGACGGGAGCGCTGACCCGCCGCCGGTAGGCTGCGCCCGTGGCCGACGGCGCCGGCGGGGAACCCGCATACCAGACGCTGTACCGGCGCTTTCGCCCGCAGCGCTTCGAGGATGTCCTCGGCCAGGACCACGTGAGCCTGGCCCTGCGCAACGCGGTGCGCAGCGGGCACGTCGGTCATGCCTATCTCTTCAGCGGCCCGCGCGGCACCGGCAAAACGTCGACGGCGCGGATCTTGGCCAAAGCGCTTAACTGCGCCAACCCGGTCGACGGCGAGCCCTGCGGAGTGTGCGACTCGTGTGTCGAGATCACCCGGGGGAGCTCGCTCGACGTGCACGAGCTCGACGCCGCCTCGAACAACGGGGTCGACTCCATGCGCGACCTCGTCTCCCATGCGGCGCTGGGAACGCCGGGCCGGTGGAAGGTCTACATCGTTGACGAGGTCCACATGCTGTCGACAGCGGCCTCCAACGCGTTGCTGAAAACCTTGGAGGAGCCACCCGGTCACGTCGTGTTCGTGCTGGCCACCACCGACGTGCAGAAGGTGCTCGCCACCATTCGGAGCCGGACCCAGCAATACGAGTTCCACCTTCTCGGTCCGGAGGTTCTCGCCGGCCTGTTGCGGGGCGTACGCGACAGCGCAGGCCTCGAGCTCAGTGACGAAGCGGTGGAGTCGGCGGTACGGCGTGGGCGGGGATCGGCACGCGACGCCCTGTCGGCTCTCGACCAGGTGGCGGCGGCCGGCGGCGCCCGCGAGGACGAGCTCGAGCTCGCTGAGCTCGGCGAGGCTCTGGCCGGGCGGGATACCGCCCGAGCGCTGGCGTTCGTGGCCCGGGCCGTCGTTGCCGGGCTCGATCCCCAGCGGCTGTCCAGCGAGCTGTCGGACTACCTGCGCCAAGGGTTCTTGGCCACTGTGGCTCCCGATCTGGTGCAACTGGCGGGATCGCAGCGCACCGAAGTGGCCGACGTGGGCGTTCGGATCGGCCTGCCCGGACTGGTGCGAGCCATGGAGGCGCTGGGCCGGGCCCAGGTCGACATGCGCGATGCGCCCGATCCCCGCGTGCACCTCGAAGTCGCCCTCATTCGCCTCACGCACCCCGAGGCCGACGACTCTGCGGGGGCGCTGCTCGAAAGGATCGAGCGCTTGGAGCGGGGCGTGGCCGCCGGTGGGGCTCCTGCGGCGCCCAGCCCGCCACCCAAAGAGGTCACCACCGCCAGCCCTCGCGCCGTGCCCGAGGCTGGGACCGAGGCCCCCGCCGCCGAGGGCGCTGCTGCTGCCGCCGCCAGGCCCACTGCCTCCGATGTTGCGGCAACACCTGAGAGTGGCGCTCCCTCGGGCCCGGATATGGCGAGGCGTTCGCTCGGCGCTGTTCGCCGTCAGGCCAAGGCGGGGGCGGCCAACGTGAAGCCCGAAGCCGAGGCGCCCGTCCCTCTGCTGACCACGAGTGTGGAGGCGGGGGCAGCGGGCGGGGCGGCCATGCCGTCTCGAGACGAACTGGTGCAGGTCTGGGGTGACGGCCTATTGGCATCGCTGCCGGGACGGGCCCGAGCGCGATTCCGGGTCGGGCGCTTCGTCGCCGTCGACGACGGCACCGCCGTGTTCGCTCTCCCCAACGAGACGCACCGCTCTTACTGCGAGGACGTCCGTATCGACGTCGAGCGCGCTCTCGGGACGCATTTCGGCCGGCCCGTTCCTCTGCGGTTGGTGGTGGACGAGGACGCCGCCCGGGGTGCCGGCAGCGAGGGCGGCGACGATGTCGACGCCGTCGGTGAATCTGCTCAGCGCGGCGTTCCCGCCGCCACCGCCACTGCCACCGCCGACAAGGCCACTGCCACCCGCAGCCGCACCACGGGCACCGACAAGAACAGCAAGCCCCGCACCGAAGATCCGCCGCAAAGTGCCGCGTCGGCAGCTCCCGTCCAGAGCCCGCCCGCTGTTGTGGCGGAACCCGAGCCGGATCTCCTCGACCCCGTCGTGTTGGCCGCCGAGACCGAGCTGGCCGGTGCCGGGCCCACGCCGGAGCAGCGGCTCAAGCTGGCCTTTCCGGGCGCCGAGGAAGTGTGACTGCGTTCGCGGGCCCGCTCCAGTCGCTGGTCGACGAGCTGGGCCGTCTCCCCGGGATCGGCCCCAAGTCCGCCCAGCGCATTGCTTTTCACATTCTGAAGGTGGCGCCCGAGGACGCCACCCGGCTGGCCGACGCCATTGTCGCCGTCAAAGAACGCGTCACGCTGTGCCCCCGATGTTTCAACGTGGCCGAAGGCGCGCTGTGCGCCATCTGCAGCGACACGCGCCGGGACGCCGCCGTCCTCTGCGTCGTCGAAGATCCCCGTGACATCGTGGCGGTGGAGAAGACCCATGAGTTCAAGGGCCGCTACCACGTGTTGCACGGTGCGCTCAATCCCATCGAAGGCATCGGGCCTGATCAGCTGAAGTTGCGTGAGCTCCTGGAACGACTCGAGCCTGAAGGTGTTACCGAAGTCATCTTGTGCACCAACCCGAACCTCGAAGGCGAAGCCACCGCCATGTATGTGGCCCGTCTGTTGAAACCCTTCGAAATCACCACCACCCGAATCGCCAGTGGACTGCCGGTGGGGGGAGACCTCGAGTACGCCGACGAGCTGACGCTGGGGCGAGCCCTCGAAGGCCGCCGCCAAGTCGACGCCTGAGCGGCCGCCCAGCTGAGCCAACGGCCGAAGGAGCCGCTGAGCTCAGCCGCAGAGCTCAGCCCCAAAGCTCGGGCTGCGTGGTCCCTTCTTCGAGGGGGAAGTACCCCGGAAGCTCATCGGTGGGGGTATCGAGATAGACCTTGGCCTCAGGCGGATGGGCAAAACGCCCATGGCTCCAGCGCACCTCCACGTGCCCGCGCACAGTGCGGCGCGCCGAGCTGTGCCGCTCCACATACGTCGCGGCAAAATCCACCTGGGGCTGTCCGGCCGTAGCCGCCTCGATGTCGAGCCCGACAAAGCGGTACGCCTGGCGCCAGTCCCACGCACTGGCGATGCGCAGCCGCAGCGGCCGCCGGGCGTCGGCACCCAACAAGAAGTACGGCGCGTTGCCGATGCGCAGCAGGCGCCACAACAGACGCTGTTGGGCGGCGCTGCCTTCGGAGTTGGTTCTCCAGCGCTGCGCCGAAGCGGTCGCCACGGCGTCGCAAAAACGCCGGTAGGCCTCTTGGGCGTCGGACGGATAGGACCGCGTTCGCAAGGCGTCGCGCAGTCGCTTGCGCTGATCGGACGTCAGGGCGGCGGGATCTTCGGGAAGCCCGTCGACATCGGCGACACGGCGACACGCGTCATAGAGCTGCCGGTACTCGACAGGGGCGATGACCTCGTACCAGTCCGTCTGCGCCCGCGTGGTGGCGGCCACGAGCAGGCCGTCGAACAAGCGGGCCGGAGACGGGTTGGCGATGACGCGCGACAGGTACTTGCAGCTCACCAGGTAGACGTGATCGATACGCAGATCGACGGGAGCGACCTCGTCGCCCGGCGGCCGGCGTCCTCCGGTCCACTCCACCAACCGGGGCGGACGGCCCCGCAACCCGTCGGCGGCGTGGAGAAAGGCGCGTCCGTTGGCGAAGGCGCCGACGAACTCCGCCGCGTAGCTACCCGCATCGTGGAGGGCGGCCAGCTTCTGCCACGTGGTGTCGTCCACGCGCAACTCGCCGGGCCGGGCGCGTAGTGCCGCCCCGACGGTGTCGTGCGTCAGAGTGCCCAACGCCGTGGCCAACTCGGTGACCACGGTGCGGTCGTCAGGCAACGAGATCGCTCATCAGTCGCTTTCGGTCCGACCAGAGGACCGAGGGCGTTCAGCTCGATGGCGTGTGGACGGCCACGTCACCCACGACCCACACGGCGCCGGGCATAGCCAGTCAATCGGGCTCGGTCGTCCTCGGAGCCCATGTCGATGAGGTCGGTGAGCACGGCGAGCGCGCTCTCGCCAGCGCCGCCGGAGCCGCCGCCGGCCAGCGAGCGCCATGCCCGTTCGCCGGGGCTGCGGGGAGTGGGGGCGTCGGTGGTGAGCAGGACCAGCGGGGCGTCGGGTTGGGCGGCGTGGATGAGGGCGGCCTTGCCGAGGGCCTTCCACAGCGTGTCGGTGCGTCGCAGGCCGTTGCCCCCATTGGTGATGGTTCCCCACACGTCGAACAGCCACCTCTTGCCGCGCCGATCGACGGCCGACAGATCGGCCCGCACGACGCCGCCCCCGCTGACGTCGTCTCGCACATCTTTGAAGCCGCAGCCTTCGAGGAGGTCGCGAGCCAGTTGCAGCGCGCTGGCCCCCGCCGGCGGTGCGGATGGCGCCGGCGCATCGAGCAGCCGGTCGCGTTCGGACTCGATGCGCTGCTCGGCGATCTCGATGTAGGACGATTCGGTGTCATAGCCGGCAAAACGCCGTCCGCTGCGTACGGCGGCCACGGCGGTGGTGCCCGAGCCCATGAAGGGATCGAGGACCAGGTCGTCGACGAAGGTGTACAGGTCGATGAGCCGCAGCGGCAGTTCGACCGGGAAGGGGGCGGGGTGGCCCACCCGGCGGGCGCTTTCGGCGGGGATCTCCCACACGTCGGTGGTGGCCTCGAAGAACTCGTCCTTCGAGATCGATCCAGCGGCGGGGAGCCCGAGACGCTGGCGCCGGCTGCGGGGAACGGCCCGGTCGAATCGGCCCTTGCTGGCGATGACGACCCGCTCGGTCAGGTCGCGCAGCACCGGATTGGTGGGACTGAGGAACGACCCCCACGCGCACGAGCCGTTGGCGCCGCGCGCCTTGTGCCAGATGACTTCGCCGCGCAGCAGGAGACCGAGGTTGTCCTGGAGGATGCCGATCACGTCGGCCGACAGCGAGCGATATGGCTTGCGGCCCAAGTTGGCCACGTTGACGGCAATGCGGCCGCCGGGCTCGAGGGTGCGCACGCACTCGGCGAACACGTCGGTGAGCATCTGCAGGTAGTCGAGATAGCTGGCCGGCACATGGCCCTGGCCGAGAGCCTCCTCGTATTCCTTGCCGGCGAAGTACGGCGGCGAGGTGATCACGAGCGCCACGGAAGAGTCGTCGATTTCGTCCATCTTGCGGGAGTCGCCCTGCACCAGCTTGTTGGTGACGGGGGAGGGCACCACGGCGTCGTCATCGGAGAGCACCGGAGCGTTGAAGCGGGCGTAGAACGTGCTGGCGTCGTGGCTCTCGCGCCGTCCGACGCCGAAGGCCGACGTGGAGGTGGGCTTGCGGCGCCCGCTCATCGACGCCACCACTCGCGCGCCTGTTCGGCGCCCCGACGAACCATCATGGGATCGATTGATAGTACCGGGGTGTGACGGCTGCTCTCGGGACTTCCCGAGGCCCGTCAGGCGGGACCCGTCAGGCCAGGGTGCGCAGCAGCAGGGCGTCGCCTTGACCGCCCCCGCCGCACAGGCTGGCGGCCCCGAGGCCTCCGCCGCGCCGGCGAAGTTCGAGGAGCAAGGTCAGCGCCAGGCGGGCCCCGGACATGCCGATGGGGTGGCCCAGGGCGATGGCGCCGCCGTTGACGTTGGTGACCTCGTCGGTGATGCCCAGCTCAGCCATGGAGGCCAGGCCCACCACGGCGAAGGCCTCGTTGATCTCGAAGAGGTCCACGTCTTTGGTCGTCTTGCCCACCTTGGCCAGGGCGGCCCGGGTGGCGTTGGCCGGCTGCAGCAACAAGGAGGCGTCGGGGCCGGCCACCTGGCCGTAGCTCACGATTTCACCCAGGGGGGTGACCCCGAGCTGCTCGGCCTTGGCCTTGGACATCACCACCACGGCGGCGCCGCCATCGGAGATCTGGCTGGCGTTGCCGGCGGTGATCGTCCCTTCTTTGTCGAAGGCGGGCTTCAGGGCGCCGAGGGATTCGGCCGTGGTGCCGGGGCGCACGCCCTCGTCGGTGTCGACGACGATGGGGTCGCCCTTGCGCTGGGGGACCGACACCGGCGCGATCTCATCGGCGAAGCGCCCGTCTTTGATGGCGGCCGCAGCGCGCTCGTGCGACGTCGCCGAGAAGGCGTCTTGCGCCTCTCGGGATATGCCCGCCACCTTGTTGTACTTCTCGGTGCTCAGCCCCATGGCGCAGTGGTCGAACTGGCAGTAGAGCCCGTCGTACATCATCGAGTCGACCAGGGTGCCGTCGCCGAGGCGATAACCGGCCCGCGCTCCAGGAAGAAGGTAGGGCGCCTGCGTCATCGACTCCATGCCGCCGGCCACCACCACTTCGGCCTCACCGGCCGCGATGAGCAGGTCGGCCAGGTAGATGCTGTTGAGCCCCGAGAGACAGACCTTGTTGATGGTGGTGGCGGGGACGCTCATGGGGATGCCCGCCTTCACGGCGGCTTGGCGGGCCGTGATCTGCCCTTGGCCGGCCTGGAGCACCTGGCCCATGAAGACATAGTCCACGACCTCAGGGGCGACCCCGGCGCGCTCGAGGGCGGCGGCAATGGCGAGGCCGCCCAGGTCCATGGCGCTGAACCCGGCCAAGCCTCCCGACAGCTTGCCGATGGGAGTGCGGGCGCCGGCGACGATGACCGAACCGGACATGTGGAGACCTCCGAAAGCTCCGGCGCCCACAACGGGCGGCCTGGTTTCCCCATTGTACGGGCGGGGCGGCCCCTTCCGCCGAGGCGCCCAGGCCCCGGGCGGTAGCGTGCACGGCGATGTCGGGCGAGACCACGGGCGGGGGAGCAATGCAGCAGATCGGTGAAGCCATCGTGGCGGGGGTCGGCGGCGAGGAGCTGGCGGCCATGGCCCTCCCCGAGTCCTACCGGGCCGCCTTCGTGCGGCGCGACGAGGTCGACATGTTCGAGGGCGTCGAGTCGGCCGACAAGGATCCGCGCAAGTCGCTGCACGTGGCGGAGGTGGCCGTCCCCGAGCTCGCCCCCGACGAGGCCTACGTGGCGGTGATGGCGTCGGCCATCAACTTCAACACCGTCTGGACCTCGATCTTCGAGCCCCTGCCCACCTTCGGCTTCCTCGACCGGCTGGGCAAGGAGAGCGCCTGGGGGGCTCGCCACGCCCTGCCGTACCACGTGGTCGGGTCCGACGCCTCGGGTGTGGTGCTGAAGGTGGGCTCCATGGTGCGCAACTGGCGGCCCGGCGACAAGGTCGTCATCCACTGCAACTACGTCGACGACCAGGACCCGTCGTCGCATGACGACTCCATGCTGGCGGCCAACGAACGCATCTGGGGATTCGAGACGAACTTCGGGGGCCTCGCCGATCTGGCCGTGGTGAAGGCCAATCAGATCATGCCCAAGGCGGCCCATCTGACCTGGGAGGAGGCCGCCGTCAACGCCCTATGCAACTCGACGGCCTACCGGATGCTGGTGTCGCGCAACGGCGCCTCCATGGAACAAGGTGACCGCGTGCTGGTGTGGGGGGCCACCGGCGGGCTGGGTGCCTACGCCGTGCAGCACGTCTTGAATGGCGGAGGCACGCCCATCGGTGTGGTGTCGTCGCAGGCCAAGGTCGAGCTCCTGCACGATCTGGGGGTGGAGGCGGTCATCGACCGCCGGGCCGCTGACTATCGCTTCTGGGCCGATGAGCACACCCAGGACGAGTCCGAGTGGCGCCGCTTCGGCAAGGACGTCCGCAAACTCATCGGCGAGGATCCCGACATCGTCTTCGAGCACCCCGGGCGTCAGACCATGGGGGCGTCGGTCTTCGTGTGCAAGCGGGCCGGCACCATCGTCACCTGCGCGGCCACGTCGGGCTACATGATCGAGTACGACAACCGCCACCTATGGATGAAGCTCAAGACCATCAAGGGCTCACACTTCGCCAACTACCGCGAGGCGTGGGACGCCAACCAGCTCATCTGCGAAGGCAAGGTGCTCCCGCCGCTCTCCGCGCTGTATCCATTGGAGGAGGTGGGGGAGGCCGCCTTTCAAGTGCACCACAACCTCCACGAGGGCAAGATCGGCGTACTGTGCCTCGCCCCGACTGAAGGCCTCGGCATCGACGGTCCCGAATTGCGCGAGAAGGTGGGGCCGCAACGCATCGGGTTGTTCCGGAGGCACCACGCATGAGCGCCGCCGAAGCCCATCCCATGCTCCTGACGGAGATCGACCATGTCGCCATCGCCGTGGCCGATCTCGACGCCGCCATCGACTATTACGCCGGCACCTTCGGCGCCCAGGTGACCCATCGAGAGCGGATCGATTCCGACGGCGTCGAAGAGGCGCTCATCGCCGTGGCTGACTCCTTCATCCAGTTGGTGAGCCCCACCCGCGGCGACTCACCGGTGGCCAAGTTCCTCGAGGGTCACGGCGAGGGCCTGCACCACGTCGGCTACCGCGTCAGCGACTGCGCAGTGGCGTTGCAAGCGGTGCGCGAGGCAGGGGGTCGGCTCATCGACGAGGCGCCCCGTCCGGGATCGCGAGGCACGACGGTCGCCTTCGTCCATCCCAAGGGCGCCTTGGGCACGTTGATCGAGCTGGTTCAGGAGAACTGACGCGCGTCAGCGGCTGAAGCGCACCACGCTCCCGGCGTTGGCGGTGGCCGCCCACAGCGAGCCGTCGCCAACGACCAGCTGGCGGACCACGCCGCCGATGGTGACCCGGCCGCCCACCTGACCACCGGTGGCGGGATCGAACGCGGTGACGACGGGGGACTGCCCACCGCCGACCCACACCAGCCCCCGCCACGCGGCCACCGACGCGGGGTCCGACGCGCCCGTCGGTATGGTGCGCAGCACGCGCAGGTGAGCGGGATCCACCTCGCTCACCGTGGACGACAGGGCGTTGGCCACCCACACCGCCCCGTCGCCGACGGCCACGCCGATGGGCCCTTGGCCCACCACGACGCTGCGCCAGCGAAGCGTCAGCCCGACCGGCTTGGGGTCGATGCGGGTGAGAGTGTCGGATTGTCCCGTCACCCACACGGCCCCGTCGCCCACGGCCAAGCGCACGGCCCCGTCGGGGAGGGCCACCGACGCCGTGACCTCACCGGTGGCGGGATTGATGAGGCTGACGGTGCCGGCCCCGAGGCTGGCCACCCAGATGCCGCCGGCGCCGGTCGCCACCGACACGGGCTCTGGGGCCACGCCCACCGGTGTGCGGGCCACCCGGCCGGTGGCGGAGTCGATGGACACCACGGTGTTCGACAGCGCGCTGGCCGCCCACACCCGGCCGCCGCCGCCGGCCAACGCCACCACGGCGCGGCCCACGGGGATGGGGCGGCTCCACCACGCGCCGGACGCGGGGTCGAAGCGACGAACGGTGCCGGCCGAGTCGTCGGCCACCCAGCCGCCCGACGAGTCGAGGACAACCGAGGCCGACTCCCCTCGCACCACCGTTGTCACCGTGGCGGCCGGTGCCGATGAACTCGACGCATTCTGACGCGGGACGAGGAAACCGCTCGCCAGCGCCATCCCCACCAACAACGCCACCACGGCGACGATGGCGAGGACCACCATGCTCCGGGGCCAGCCCGACGTAGGGACTCGCACTTCGGGCGTGCTGCTAGAGGGGACCTGGCGTTGCCGCCGCCGTTGTGGTGATGGCGTCGGGTCGGTGTGC
Source organism: uncultured Acidimicrobiaceae bacterium (assembly GCA_963793645.1). GTDB lineage: Bacteria > Actinomycetota > Acidimicrobiia > Acidimicrobiales > UBA8190 > CAWCAW01. The sequence continues at coordinate 224,930 of CAWCAW010000008.1, forward strand.
CGGCGCGTCGCTGGTCGTGTCGAGGTCGTCACCGACGTGGGCACCATCACCTGCCGCCGGCCAGCACAGCGGTCTTTGCCACCACCGGGCCCGGATCCGGATCCGCTGTCGGGGTGAAGGTCGACAACGCACCGCGCACACGCTCGGCGATGCGCACGGCGGCACCCTCGGGCACGTAGGCAATGCTGAGGCCGGCCAGGCCGGTGGCCAGAAAGGCCAGATCGGGCACCGAGGGCATGAGCTTTTGCAGCACGGCCAGACCGAGCCCGTAGGCGAGTCCGCCGTAAAGGGCGCCGCTGACGCTGGCCACGCCACCGAGCACCACCAGCAGCAAGATGGGGAGGCTCGTCTCCGACGCGAAGTCCGTCCCGCCGGCGCGTGTCGACATGGCCCCGAGCAGGGCGCCGCCCAGACCGGCGATCGACGCCGACATGGCGAAGACGGCGAGTTTCGTCACCGTCAGGCTGAGCCCGAGGGTGACACAGGCCGGCTCGGAGTCCTTCATGGCGTACAGCAGCCGACCGAAGGGGCCGCGCCGCACCATGAGCAGCAGCACGCCCATGACGGCGAACACCACGGCGAGAAAGATCACAAAGGAATGGTTGGAGCTCACGTGCAGACCGAAGATGCTGGGCCGTCCCACGTGCAGCGAACCGTTGTACGAGAACGCCAACGATGTGGGGAAGAACATGTTGTCCATGGCGATGGCGAACGCCATGGTGCCCAGCGCCAGGTACAAGCCGCGTAGCCGCAGCGCCGGCAGGGCGACCAGCGCCCCCACCACCCCGGCTAGGCCGAGGGCGGCCAGCAGCCCGAGCAGCGACCCCCCGCCTCCGACGCGCGCCATGGCGAAGGCACCGAGCCCGGCAAAGGTCATCTGGCACAGCGACACCTGGCCACCCCACCCGGTGAGCGGAACGAGCGAGAGCATGATGAGCGCGTAGGCCAAGGTGAGCCCGAGGTCGATGAGGTACTGCGGCGACAGCAACGAGGCGGCGCCGGCCACCACCGCCACCAACGCGATGCCACCGGCCACCGAGCGGGCGAAGCTGGGGACTCCCGCCGACGGGCGCCTGGCCACCATCCGGCCGCTCTCGATGGTGTCGGGGCGCATGACGAGCAACACCGCGAACAACATGACCACCGGCAGCGACTCGCGCAGGAGCCCTTGCACGGGAATGCTGGCCCACCATCCCGTGGTGGGCAGATAACCCACCGAGTACGAGTAGGCCAGCCCGAGCACGAGGGCCCCCAGGAAGGTCAACGGCAAGCTGCGCAGCCGTCCCAGCATGGCGGCGCCGTATGCGTAGACGACGAGAAAGGTGAGCGGCAGCACCGACAGGTCGTTGAGGATGGGCGCGATGAGGATGCCGGCCAGCGCGGCCAGCGATGCGCCCAACGCCCACGACAAGGTGGCGATGCGTTGCGGGCGCGCCCCGTTGAGCGCCACCAGGTCGCTGTTGTCCACCGCGGCGCGCATGGCGATGCCCACGCGCGTGCGATAGAGGAACAGCCGGAGGAACACCGCCACGGCGATGGCGAGTACCACCGTGATGGTCTCGTGCCAGCTCACGAAGACCCGCGAGGTGAGGCGAAACCCGCTGTGGCCGAAGAAGGCCGGCGCCGGCCTGGTCTCTCCTCCCCATGCCCAATCGGCCACGCCGATGAGGAACACGAGCACGGCGATGGTGACCACCAGCGTGGTGGCCAGAGGCTGGCCCCGCACGCGCCGGATGAGGCCCATTTCGATGACGGCGCCGAAGAGAGGAGCCAGCATGCACACCACGAAGAGGGCGGCCAGCGCCATGGGCCAATGCCATCCCACCACCAGTTGCCAGAACACGTACGCCATGATCATGCCGATGGCGCCGTGGGCGATATTGAAGATGCCCGACGTGGCGTAGGTGACCACCAAGCCGCTCGCCGCCACGGCGTAAGCCGCTCCGGTGACGATCCCCACCACGGTAAAGGCCAGAAAGGCGTTCATCGTCAGTAGTGGTACAGCGTGCCCGAGCTGCAGTCGTAGGTGTTGGGCGCGGCCGGGTACACGCGGGTGAAGCCGCTACCGGCACTGTTGATCTTGAAGTACGAGAAGCAGTTGCTCGGGATCTTGGCCCCGAAGTCGGATAGCGGCGGCGTGAGGCCGTCGCCGTTCCACTGGTGGATGTTCTGCAGCTGCGTGATGAGCGCGGCACGCGTCAGATGCGGTCCCACCGCTTCCGCCGCTTGCACAAAAGCCAGCCCGGCCGACCAGGCCAGCTCGGCGAAGATGTCGTGGGTGAAGCCCGGGGCGACCCTATTCATCCACGACAAGAACGTCTCCATGCCGGGATTGCTCGAGGCCTCTTCATAGGCGGCCGTGGCCATGAGCACGAGGTTCCCGTCGGCGTCTCCCTGCGTCTCTTGCAGAAAATCGGGTGAGTACATCTCGGAGAACCAGTCCACCACCGGCGGGGTGAAGTTCGCCTGTTGCATGGCTTGCGCCAACCGGGCCGCCGAATTGTCGTCGGAGTACTCGGTGACGTACTGCACACCGTCGTTCTCCATGTCTTCGACGTACGGCGTGTAGTTGGGCTCGGTGGGCGACACCGACACCGTGTACACGTACTTGAAACCGGCCGTCTCGTAGGTGTTCATCTCGGAGGTGGCCTGCTGTTCGGTGGCCGGCACGTTCAGGTACACCATGGCGGCGTGGGTCACGGCGTTCGGGTACTGCGACTTGAGCCACTGCGCCGGGCCCGTGGACCAATAATGCGCGTTGCCGGGGCTGGCTCCGAAGATGTCGGCGACATTGCCCGCCGCCTGAGTAGAGACCTCGGCCGCCACATCGGGAATGCCGCACGACTGCACCGCCGAGGCGGAGCCGTCGTCGAAGCCCGACGCGTTGCCCACCATGGCGAAGGCGTTGGAGCACGCTTCTTCGGCGTCGGAGTAGTTGTCACTGGAGGTGTTGGCGTCGTCGAAGGGCTCGACCTTCAGGTCCCGCCCGCAGATGCCCCCTTGGCTGTTGACGTAGTCGGCGAACGCTTCGGTGGCTTGCTGGGCACTTTGGGTCAGGCCGGGGGCCACACCGGTGATGCTGGCGATGTTGCCGATGGTGATCTGGTTGGCGGTCACTCCCACATCGGTGGCGCCGCCGTCGTTCGACGCGTTGCAGGTGGCGCTGGTGCTCGACGCACCGCCGCGTGCGCCGCCGCCGCTGCTGGTGGCGCTGGCGGTGCGGCCTTCGGAACTGCTGGTAGCGCTGTCGGTGGAGGCGTCGGTGCCCGTGGTGCCTGTTCCGTTCGCCGTACCTGTTCGGGTGGAGGTGCCGCTGCCTGTGGCGCCGCCGCCTCCCGCCGAGCCGCCTAGGCCCGTTCCGGTCCCGTTACCCAGGCCGCCGCTGCCGGTCGTGCCGGTGCCGATGCCTGTGCCGTTGCCTCCCCTGGCCACCGACAGGGCCTCGCCGCCGAGCCGTGAGCCGCATGCGCTCACCATCAGGGCGAGTGCGATGAGCACGACGGCGACAGTCCGGTTGGTGCTCCGCCGTGTCATGCGCCGTTGCTCCGGCTGCCGGCGGGCGCGCCACTCCACGGCGCGGGGCGGGAGGTGCTGTCGGCGCCGTCACTGACGCTCATGGCCCGGTCGATGGTGTCGAGGCTCCGCGCCACGCGCTCGGCGAAGCGACGGTTGTCCTCGAGCATGCGCACGAACCACGCCGAAAAGAAGAGGAACCCACCTCCGGCCACCAGCGCAACGCCGAGCAGCCCGCCGGAGATCAAGTACGGGATCTCCTGGAACAGGTACGCACTGTGGGATGCGCCGTACCAACCCAGCACGATGGCGACGAACCCGAGACTCATGGCGATGGCGCCGGCGAAGAGCAAGCCCTGGCGCATGTCGATCTTGGGGCGCGTCCGGAGGCGGTCCACGCCGCGAGCCAGCGCGCTCAAACGGCTCGCCACCGACCGGCCTGTGCTCGCATCGCCGTTGGTGCCCAATGCCACCGATGTGTCTGTCATGTGCGACACCCTCCCCCTTGTCGCTCGCCTGCGCCTCTGTTCAGGCCCCCGGTCGGCGGTCCTCGCCAACACAAGGTGGGCCGGTTCCGAGTGCCCCGGCAGCCGCCTCGGTACGGATCAAGAAGAACGCCAAGATCGCCCCCAGCAAGAGCCCCAGCGCGATCAATCCCGCCCCGATGCCCTTGAAGAGCTGCACCGGAGCCGTCGTGCTGGCGAGGCTGGCACCTCCGGGGGTGCCGTCGCCGTTGCCGGTGCCGTTGCCCGAGCCGCCGGTGTCGCCGCCTAGGCCCGTGCCACCGCCGATGCCGGTGCTGTCGGTGATCGGTGTGTCTGAAAGGCCGCCTGCCGTCGTCGACGGCTCCTCGCTGAACGATGACGGCGTGGCGCCACCGGGTGTCGTCGTGTCGGTCCCCGGAGCTCCGAACGAGCTCGACGAGTCGCTCGACCCTGGCGACGGGGCGAAGCTGAACGCCGGCGACGCATTGGCGTTCACGTTCACCCATCCGAAATCGATGGTGACGATCTGCTCGTCGGGCAGCGGAGCCGGAAGTTCGAAGATCGCAGACTTGAGCTGGCTCGGCATCATGGCCACCAACGACGCGAAGTTCTTGTCGTAGGTGGAGAGGTTGATCGTCACTTGCAGGCCGTCGAGCTGGCGTTGCGCCGCGGGGCCGTTGACCGTGTCGGTGGGGTTGGTGAGGGTCATGGTCATCCCGGCCGTCTGCAGGATCTGGCTGACGGTGGGGGTCAAGGCGCCCAGCGGGTTTTGGTTGGCCTGACCGGCGGCCTGTACGCCACTGGAGTTCACCGTCACGGCTTGACCGGCCACGGTGGCGCCGGTGACAGCGCTCGAGCCTTGGACCGTGCCCTGGGTGCCGTCGCTCGACGACGTGGCCGTCGAGGTGACCTGGCCGACGTCGATGAGGCCGGCGATGGAGATCCCCTGCACCGTGGAGGTGGCTTCGGCCACGGCGTCCCCGGCGTTGCTGATCGTGCCCTGCGCGGTGCTACCCACCGACTGCGCATTCACCATCGCCGACGACAGCTCCGACGTGCCGCTCCCACCGGTGCTACTCAGGGAGGCCGTGGCGGTGCTGGCCGCGTCGTTGGAGTTCGCCTCCATGGTGGACGGACCGGTGTCGTTGGTATCGGTGTCGGGGCCCTGGGGGTAGGCGGTGGTGGCATCGATCGGCCAGTTGCCGACGTCGGGGACGGTGACGTTCGAGCACGACGAGCCGCAGTACTCATCGAGATAGGGGCCCACGAGCAAGGACAGCTCGCTTCCTCCCCCGGCCACGACGGCTCCGGGCCACAACGTCGATGCGTTGGCGGTGCCGATGGGCCCCGAGTCGAAGGCGGCCGTGGAGTAGCCAGCGTCGGCCTCCAAGGATGGTGTGGCCGGCACTGGCAGGTTGGGCTGCTCGTAGTAGATGCTCATGCCCGACCCGGTCGCGGTCAGCGTGTAGCCACCGAGCGCCGTTGTCGGCGAGGCCGGCGAGGTTGCAGCCGAGGAGCCTGCGCCTTGCGCTCCGTCGGCCCCCGCCGGCCCGGCCCACAACAGCGCGCCTCCGGCCGATGACACCAGCAGTGCGCTCATCGCTCCAACGGCGGAGCTCGCCCGCCGGCGTCGACGTGGTGAGGGGCTCATCGTCCTGCCCCCGCTGCCGCTTCCGCCATGGCTTCCGCCCCCGCTGCCGCCATGGCTCCCTCTCCGGCCAAAGCCGCAGTCGGTGCATCGGCGGCGTCGGCCGCGGTTCCCAGGTAGGTGGCGGCCAGGTCGTCAGGAAGGGCGTCGGGCGTGGCGATGGTGACGATGCGCCCGTGGGACATCAAGGCAACCTCGGTTGCCACCGCCAACGCGGCTCGAGCGAACTGTTCGGTGAGCAAGATGGCCACGCCCTCATCAGCGATGGCGGCGACCAACGCGTACAGCTCGTCGACGACGAGCGGCGCCAGCCCCATGGAGATCTCGTCGAGGAGCAACACGGCGGGATCGGAGCTCAGGGCCCGGGCCATGGCCAGCATCTGCTGCTCGCCACCCGACAGGGTCCCGGCGACCTGCTTGCGTCGTTCGCCGAGGCGAGGAAAGCGTGAGAAAGCTCGTTCCTCCACGGCCCGGCGATGGGCGCCGGTGTAGGTCATCATCCGCAGGTTGTCGCTGACCGTCAGGTTGGGGAACACGGCGCGGCCTTCAGGGATCGTGCAGATGCCCGCCCGGGCCAGCTGATCCGGGGCGACACCGTTCAGGTGACGCCCGAGGACGTGAAAGCACCCCGACGTCGGTCGCAGTAGGCCGCTCGCGACTTTGAGGGTGGTGGACTTTCCCGCTCCGTTAGGACCCAAAAGGGCGAGCACCGTACCGGCCCGCAACTCGAAGTCGATCCCATGTAGCACCTCGATGCGGCCATAGGCGGCCCGCACATGGTGCATCTCGAGCACAGGAGGATCCGACATGCGGTGGCTCTCAGACCAACGCACCGGCGTCCTCCTCGATCTCGGCACCGTCGCCACGGCCGGCACCGTCTCGGGTGGCGCTCCCCTCGTCGGTGCCGAGATAGGCGGCTCGCACATTCGAGTTGGCCAAGATCTCAGCCGGCGTCCCGGTGGCGATGATGCGGCCGAAGTCGAGTACGTGGATCTGCCGGCTCACCGACATGACGAGTTCCACGTCGTGCTCCACCAGCAAGACGGCGACGCCCCGTGCGGCCAAGCGACCCATGAGCGCGCCCAGTTCGTCCGTCTCGTTCTCGTCGAGCCCTGATGACGGCTCGTCCAACAACAACACGCGCGGGCCTGTGGCGAGGGTCCGACCCACCTCCACCAACCGGGCCAGCCCGGTGGGGAGTGTGTCGCAGCGAGTCTGCGCCATACCCCGCAGCCCGATCTCGGCGATCACCTCGTCGGTGATCCGGCGTGCGTCGGACCCGTCGCGCGCCCATCGGCGCCGGATCTCGGCTGCCACGAGGATGTTCTCCCGGACCGTCAGCGATCCGAAGACCTCCAGGCGTTGAAAGGTGCGGGCGATCCCCAGCCTGGCCCGGTGATGGGGAGCCACCTTGGAGATGTCGTGGCCGTCGAGCACGACCCGTCCGCTCTGGGGCCGTTGTAGCCCGGTGATGACGTTGAACAACGTGGTCTTGCCGGCGCCGTTTGGCCCGATGAGCCCCGTCACCATGCCCTCGGCAACGGTCAGGTCGACGCCGCGTAGCGCCGTGACGCCGCCGAAGCGGACCGAAACACCGCGAACCTCGAGTTGTGCCATCGCCGCCAACCTCCCCCCATCTGGTCAGCGCCCGGCGTCCATCGCCGTCGTTTGTTCGGTGGGCCCAGCGAGGGCCATCACCTGTTTGGCAAGGACAACGGCCTCACGACGAAAAACTTGCGGAGCATCGAGCCGAAGCTCATGGCGCTAGGGCTCAGGTAGCCTCGCGGCCTATGGATCACCCCATGTCCCAGCGCCTCAACGAGCTCAAAGAGCGCAAGGAGGAAGCCCTCCATGCCGGCGCGCCGCACGCCGTCGAGAAGCACCACGCCAAGGGGAAGATGACGGCGCGCGAGCGCATCGAGTACCTGCTCGACGAGGGCTCGTTCCAAGAGCTCGACATGCTGGCTCGCCACCGCGCCCACGGCATGGGGTTGGAGGACAAGCGCCCCTACACCGACGGCGTGATCACCGGGTTCGGGACCGTCGAGGGTCGCCGGGTGTGCGTCTTCAGCCAGGACTTCACGGTCTTCGGTGGTGCGCTGGGCGAGGTGTTCGCCGAGAAGATCCACAAGGTCATGGACCTGGCGGCCTCCCTCGGCGTGCCTATGGTCGGCCTCAACGACGGAGCCGGCGCCCGCATCCAAGAGGGCGTGGTGTCGCTGCACTCCTACGGTGGCATCTTCCACCGCAACGTCGAGGCGTCCGGGGTCATCCCCCAGATCAGCGTGGTGATGGGCCCGTGCGCCGGTGGTGCGGTCTACTCCCCCGCCATGACCGACTTCATCTTCATGGTGAACGGCTCGAGCCATATGTTCATCACCGGCCCCGACGTCGTGAAAACGGTCACCGGCGAGGACGTCACCTTGGAGGAGCTCGGTGGGGCCATGAGCCATGCCACCAAGTCCGGGGTGGCCACCTTTGTCGCCCCCGATGAGCGCTCGTGTCTCGACGACGTGCGGTACCTGCTGTCCTTTTTGCCCTCCAACAACTTGGAGGAGCCCCCCATCGTCGACACCGGCGACGACCCCGACCGCGGCACGCCTGAGCTCGTCGACCTGATGCCAGGGTCGCCCAACCAGCCGTACGACATGAAGAAGGTGATCACCTCCGTCGTCGACGGCGGCGACTACTTCGAGGTCCACTCACATTGGGCCATGAGCATCACCTGTGGTTTTGCCCGCATCGACGGCCGAGTGGTGGGGATCGTCGGCAACCAGCCCGCCGTGCTCGCCGGGGTTCTCGACATCGACTCCTCGGAGAAGGCGGCGCGCTTCGTGCGCACCTGCGACGCCTTCAACATCCCCCTGGTCACCTTCGTCGACGTCCCCGGCTTCATGCCCGGCACCGACCAGGAGTACGGGGGGATCATCCGTCACGGCGCCAAGCTCCTGTACGCCTACTGCGAGTCGACCGTGCCGCGTATCCAGGTGATCACGCGCAAGGCCTACGGCGGGGCCTACGTCGTCATGAACTCCAAGTCCATCGGTGCCGATCTCGCCTTTGCCTGGCCGTCGGCCGAGCTGGCCGTGATGGGGCCGCAAGGGGCCGTCGAGATCGTCTACCGGCGCGAGCTGGCCGAAGCCGCCGACCCGGCCGCCCGACGCGCCGAGCTGGTCGAGGAGTACACCGAGCGCTACGCCAACCCGTATGTGGCCGCCGAGCGGGGGTACGTCGACGACGTGATCGATCCCACCGAGACTCGGCGCGTGCTCGTACGCAGCCTGCGCATGCTGGCCTCCAAACGCGAGGAACTCCCCCGGCGCAAGCACGGGAACGTGCCGCTGTGACAAGCGCCGCCCCGACTGTCCCGACCGCCGCCACCACCGAGGCAGCGACTACCACCGAAGAGGCTCAAGACGCCGAAACTCGCCGCGATGCGCCCATCGTGGCGTCGGTGCGGCCGGCGCCGGATCCGGGCGTGCTCGCCGCCATCGTTGCCGCCGTCGAGGAGGCATGGCCCCGACCGGTTCCCGTCGTTAAACGCCAGCCGCGTTCGGCGTCGTGGCGCTTCAGCGGGCGGTGGTGGGCAAGACCGAGCCCGGCTCGTCGCGACCGACCCTGGACCGCCTAAACCCCCGACGCAGCCCAACGCGGCCCGCCGCAACAGCCGGGCGTCAGCCCCCGGCAAGCCCGACAGCAGCTCGGTGTTGCTGGGCCAATGTGACGAGATCGTCCACGATGTGGCTGAGCTGGAAGTCCTTGGGTGTGTAGACGGCGGCCACACCTTTGGCCCGCAGTATCTCGGCATCCTCAGGGGGAATGATGCCGCCCACCACCACGGGCACGTCCACGCCGGCCCCGCGCAGGAGGTCGATCACTTCGGGCACCAGCTCGAGATGGCTCCCTGACAGAATCGACAAGCCCACCACATCGACGTCTTCATCTCGAGCGGCGGCGGCGATCTCAGCCGGACTCAGGCGGATCCCCTGATAAATGACCTCGAAGCCGGCGTCGCGGGCGGCCACGGCGATCTGCTCGGCGCCGTTGGAGTGCCCGTCGAGCCCGGGTTTGGCCACCAGCAGCCGCGGCGGTCCCCCCGCCTCGGCGGCCATGGCCCGGCTGCGGGCCCGCACGCCGTTGAGCTCGGCACCCCGGTGGCCGACGCCCCCGGCCACGCCGGTCGGGGCCCGGTACTCGCCGAACACCGAACGCAGCGCCCCCGCCCATTCCCCCGTCGTGCCGCCGGCATGGGCCAGGGCGATGGTGGCCGGCATGATGTTGTCCGATTCGTTCTCAGCGGCGCGACGCAGCGCGTCGAGCGCCTTGACCGCCGCTGCGCTGTCGCGTTGTGATCGCCAGGCGATGACTTCGGCGCGTTGCTCGGCTTCCTCGGCCGGATCGACCTTCAAGATGCTCGCCGCGCCGTCACTCCCATCGGTGAGCGGCGACGGCTCGGTGGTGGTGAAGGCGTTGACGCCGACCACTTCGAGCTCGCCGGTTTCGATGTGCCGCACCCGCTCGGACTGGCTGGCCACGAGGCGCCCCTTGAGCTCGTCGACAGCCTCGAAGGCACCGCCCAGGGCGAGCACGTCGTTGAGCTCGGCCCACGCCGCCTCGGCCAGATCGGCCGTTTTGGCCTCGATGACCTTGGACCCCTCGAAGATGTCGTCGTACTCGAGCAAGTCGGACTCGAAGGCGAGGATCTGCTGGATCCGCAGTGACCACTGCTGATCCCACGGACGCGGCAGCCCCAAGGCTTCGTTCCACGCCGGCAGCTGCAGGGCACGGGCGCGCGCGTGGCGCGACAAGGTGACGCCGAGCGTCTCGAGGACGATGCGCGGCACGTTGTTCTCGGGCTGGGCCTCGGTGAGGCCGAGCGAGTTGACCTGCACGCCGTAGCGGAAGCGGCTCAGCTTGGGGTCGGTCACGCCATAGCGCTCCGCGCAGATGCGGGTCCACATGGCGTTGAAAGCCCGCATCTTGCACGTCTCTTCGACGAAGCGAATGCCGGCGTTGACGAAGAACGAGATGCGCCCCACCACCTCGGGGATCTCGCTGGCCTCCACCTTGCCCGAGTCGCGCACGGCATCGAGCACGCCGATGGCCGTCGCCAGCGCGTAGGCCAGCTCCTGCACGGGCGTGGCCCCGGCTTCTTGGAGGTGGTAGCTGCACACGTTGATGGGGTTCCACTTGGGCACGTTGCGCACCGTGTAGGCGATGGTGTCGACGATCAGCCGCCGGCTCGGCGCCGGCGGGAAGATGTAAGTGCCGCGCGACAGGTATTCCTTGACGATGTCGTTCTGGGTGGTGCCCTGCAGCACCCGGGGATCTACGCCGGTGTCCTCGGCATACGCCACGTACAGCCCCAACAACCACGCCGCGGTGGCGTTGATGGTCATGGACGTGTTCATCTCCCCCATGGGGATGCCGTCCATGAGCTGGGCCATGTGGCCGAGATGGGCGACGGGAACGCCGACCTTGCCCACCTCGCCGGCCGCCTCCGGGGAGTCCGGGTCATAGCCCGTCTGGGTGGGCAGGTCGAAGGCGATCGACAGGCCGGTCTGGCCCTTGGCCAGGTTGGTCCGGTAGAGGGTGTTGGAAGCCCGAGCCGATGAGTGGCCCGAGTAGGTACGCATCACCCAGGGTTTGTCGCGCCCCCGGGTCGATCGCACCTCGTCGGTCACCTCAGCTCAGCGCTTGTACTCGTAGAAGCCCTGTCCCGACTTCCGCCCGTAGAGCTCGGCGGCCACCATGCGCCGCAGCAGCGGCACGGCCGCGTAGTTGGGGTCGCGGAACTCGTCGTACAGCGCGTCGAGGATGGCCAGTGAGGTGTCCAGGCCGACCAGGTCCAACAGCGCGAAGGGTCCCATGGGAAAACCGCAGCCACCCTTCATGGCCGCGTCGATGCCCTCTTTGGTGGCCACCGCGCCCTCGAGCAGCCGCACGGCGTTGTTCAGGTAAGGGAACAGCAGTGCGTTCACGATGAAGCCGGCTTGGTCCTTCACCTCCACGGGGGTCTTCTCGCATGCCTCGGCGAAGGCCAGCGCGGCGGCGACGGTGTCGTCGGAGGCGGTCAGCGGTCGCACCACCTCGACGAGCGCCATGACCGGCGCCGGGTTGAAGAAGTGGATCCCGCACACCTTGTCGGGCCGGCCTGTCTCCATGGCCATCTCGACCACCGGCAAGGTGGAGGTGTTGGTGGCCAAAATGGTGTGCTCGTCACAGATGCGGTCGAGCTCGGAGAACAGGTGCTTCTTGACGGCCAGGTCTTCCACCACCGACTCGATCACCAGGTCGCACTCGGCCAACCCGGCCAGCTCGGACACGGCGCTGACTCGGGCCAGCGCGGCGTCGCGGTCGCCGGAACTGATCTTCTCCTTGTCGACCTGCTTGGCGAGCGACTTCTCCATGCCCGCCACCATGGCGTCGGCCGAGGACTGCGACCGGGACCGCAGCACCACCTCGAAACCGTGCACGGCCGCCGTCTCGGCGATGCCCGCTCCCATGATCCCCGACCCGACGATTCCCACGCGCTTTATGGCCATGGGCAAATGTTACTGATCGGTCACCTGGTGTGCGCCCCGTCCCGGCCAAGTCTTCGCTGCACCAGAGCGGCACCCTTGTCCATCAGGAACGCAGGCGCCAGGCGGTAGAGCCGCCAGGCCCGCCGGGCGTGGGCGGGAGAGACGATGAAGGCCCGGTTGCGGGCCACCCCCGCCAAAATGTCCTCGGCCAGTTCCTCGGCCGGAACCGCCTTGCCCACCGTCCGCTCGAGCAAGGCCCGCCCGTTCGGCACTTCCGCCACCTCGGGGACGTCGGTCGGGTTGCCCTTGTCCAGCAGCGGCGTGTCGATGACCCCGGGGCACACCACGCTCACCCGCACGCCATGGGCGACGGCCTCCATGCGCAGGGACGTCGACAGCCCCACCACCCCGTGCTTGGCCATGGCGTAGGGAGCGAGCATCGGCCCGGGCACGAGCCCGGCCAGCGAGGCCGTGTGCACGATGTGCCCGTGGCCCTGGTCGATCATGAGCGGATAGGCGGCCAGCACGCCGTTGACCACGCCGAGCAGGTTCACGTCGACGACCCGGCGCCAGTGCACGAGCGAGAAGGCCGCCGCCGGTCCGGCCATGCTGATCCCGGCGTTGTTAAAGAGCAGGTCAAGAGAAGAATTTGGGTGGGACCTGGCCGTGCGCGCCACCAGGTCGGTGAAGGCGTCGAGGTCGGTGATGTCGAGCGCCGCCGCCACCCCCTCACCCCGTCCCCCGGCTCCCGCCGGCCCCGAGGCCGCATCGGCCGCCGCCTTGGCTCCAGCCTCGTCGACGTCGGCGAAGACACACGTGGCCCCGTGGTGCACGAGGGCGGTGGCCAGGGCCTTGCCGATCCCCGACGCCGCTCCCGTCACGATGCCGGTCTTCCCTTCGTAGTAGCCGGCGGGCACCCCCGAGGCGCGCGGCTTGATGGGCATGGCGACGAGCGTAGGCCGCCCCCCTAGAGTGCAGGGCCATGAACGGGACCCTGGCCCTGGTGGGTGGAGCGGAGTGGCAGCCGGGGTGCGCGTTCGACGCCGAACTGCTCGCCTTGTCGGGCACCCACGAGGTGCTCGTGCTGCCCACGGCGGCCGCCTATGAGCATCCCGAGAAGGCCGTGCGCAACGCCGAAAGCTGGTTCGCCGGCCTGGGCGGCAAGGCGGTGGGACTCATGGTGCTCACCCGGCGCGACGCCGAGGATCCCCTCAACGCCGAGGTGGTGCGGGCCAGCCGTTTCACCTATCTGGGCGGTGGATCGGCCATGCACCTGCGTTCGGTGCTCAAGGGCTCGTTGCTGTGGGAGGCCTTGCTCGAGGCGTGGCGCGACGGGGCGGTGGTAGCCGGGTCATCGGCGGGGGCCATGGTGCTCACCGATCCCATGGTCGACCCCCGCGGCGGGGCGCTGACGGTAGGGCTCGGCATGGTGGAGCAGCTGGCCGTGATCCCCCATTTCGGCAACGAGAACTCCGAAAAGGTGCATCGTTCCATCGCTCTGGCCGCCCCCGGTCTTCCCGTGGTGGGTGTGCCCGAGCGCACCGCCTTGGTGCGCGACCCCGATGGCTCGTGGCGGGCGTCAGGCCAGGGCGACGTGCAGGTGTTCGTGAGCGGGCAGCCGGCCGGGTTCGACGCCCTGCCGCACTAGCTCCCTGGTCCGCCGCCGAGTGGCCGACGCTCAGTCGGCTTCGGTGATGGTGACCGACTCGATGGTGACAGTCTCTTTGGGCTTGCCCGACGACGTGCCGATGGCGTCGATGGTGGCCACCACGTCGAGGCCCGACACCACTTTGCCGAACAGCGAATAGCTGGGGGGCAGGCGCATGCCGTCGGGACCGGAAATGACGAAGAATTGGCTCCCGTTGGTGTTCGGCCCGGCGTTGGCCATGGCCAGGGACCCGAGCTCGTAGCGGCCCGCCGCGGGCAGCTCGTCGGCGAATTGGTAGCCCGGCCCCCCGGTGCCGCGGCCGGTGGGGTCGCCACCTTGGAGCACGAAGCCGGGGATGATGCGGTGAAAGACGACCCCCTCGTAGTAGTGGTAGCGGGCCAGGAACACGAAGCTGTTCACCGTGCGCGGCGCCGCGATGGGGTCGAGGGCGATGGTCAAGGTGCCCTTCGATGTGACCATCTCGGCCGTGTAGCGCTTGGACGGGTCGATGAACATGGACGGCTCGCCCGAGAACTTCTGGCGCTTCTCGCTCGATCCGTCGGTGGCGGGAGCCTGTTCGGTCATGGGTGGCGGTCGTCCTGTCTTGTGGGCGGAGGGTTGCTTATGACTCGGCGATGGTGACGGAGATCATGCGGTGCAGCACGTCGGGGGGCACGCCGCTGGCGCTGCCGTCCGAGTTGATCTTCTGCACCACCGACAACCCCGATGTCACCTGGCCGAACAGCACGTAGTCGGGCGGAAGGCCCTCGCCCTCGGAACCGGTGACGATGAAGAACTGGCTGCCGTTGGTGCTGGGGTCGGCGTCGCCTTGCGGGCTCGAGTTGGCCATGGCCACCGAGCCGATGGGGTACTGCGGGTTAGCCGTGGCCGGACCGTGCTCGGTGAACTGGTACCCCGGTCCGCCTTCGCCTGTGCCGGTGGGGTCACCGCCTTGGTCCATGAAGCTCGGGATGACGCGGTGGAAGGTCACGCAGTCATAGAAGTGGTGATCGGCCAGAAACACGAAGTTGTTCACGGCGGTGGGCGCGGTCTTAGGGTCGAGCGCAATGGTGAAGGTGCCCACGTCGGTGGTGACCGTGGCCGTGTAGGTGTCGGCGGTGTTGATGGTCATGGCGGGCGGGCTCGACCACGACGGCTTGGTCAGCTTCCCCGTGAAGCTCGAGGGGCAGTCGGCCGACGTCGTGTACGCCGTGGTGGCGGCTGTGGTCGAGGTGGTCGAAGCCGAGGTGGTGGTGGTCGAAGCCGAGGTGGTGGTGGTCGAAGCCGAGGTCGTGGTGGTGGTGGAGGTCTTGTCGGCGGCCTTTTTGGAAGGCGACGACTGCACCAGCGCATAGACGCCGATGGCCACCCCTATGGCGATGACGATGATGACGGTACGGCGCACCGTGGCCCGGCGTTTGCGCAGGCGCTCCGCCTCGGCCCGTTTGGCATCTCGGGCGGCATGTTTACGGGCTCTCTTGTCGCTCGGCACGGGCCGACACCCTATCGGCCCTGTGGCACGGGGGGTGCAGCGGGGTGAGTAGCGTCGACCCCGTGGCACTGGTGGTCCAGAAATACGGCGGTACCTCGGTGGGAGACGCCGAGCGCATCCGCGCCGTGGCCGACCACGTGGCCCGCACCCGGCGGGGCGGCGACAGCGTGGTGGTGGTGGTCAGCGCCATGGGCAAGACCACCGACGACCTGTTGCGCCTGGCCGGCGACGTCAGCTCGGTGCGCCCGCCTCGAGAGCTCGACATGCTGCTGACCTCCGGAGAACGGGTCTCGATGGCCCTGTTGTGCATGGCGCTGGCCGATCAGGGTGTCGACGCCCTTTCTTTCACAGGCAGCCAGGCCGGCATCATCACCGACTCGTCGCACACCAACGCCAAGATCGTCGAGGTCAGAGGAGACCGGTTGCGCGAGGCGCTCGAGGCAGGGCGGGTGCCGGTGGTGGCCGGTTTTCAAGGGGTCTCCGGCGACCGCGACGTGACCACCTTGGGCCGGGGCGGCTCGGACACCACCGCCGTGGCCCTGGCGGCGGCCCTGCACGCGGACGTGTGTGAGATCTACACCGACGTGTCGGGCGTCTTCAGTGCGGACCCTCGCATCGTGCCCGAGGCGCGCCGCCTGCCCAAGGTGAGCTTCGGTGAGATGCTCGACATCGCCGGCAGTGGGGGGCGGGTCCTGCAGCTTCGGTCGGTGGAGTTCGCCCGCAAGCACCACGTGCCCCTGCACGTGCGTTCCAGCTTCACCTGGGAGCCCGGCACCTGGGTCGTCGAGGAGGATGCGTCCATGGAGCAGGCCGTCGTCACCGCCGTCAGCCACGACACGTCGGAGGCCAAGGTCACCATCACCGGGGTGCCCGACCGGCCCGGCATCGCGGCCCGGGTGTTCCGCTCCCTGGCCGACCGCGACGTCAACGTCGACACCATCGTGCAGAACGTCTCGCAGCACGGCACCACCGACATCTCCTTCACCGTGCCCAAGACCGAGCTGGACGTGGCCATGGAGGTCACCCGGTCCCTCGCCCCCGAGATCGGTGCCGGCGAAGTGCTCGCCGATGACGGCGTGGCCAAGGTGTCGCTCGTGGGGGCGGGCATGCGCAGCCATCCCGGGGTGTCGGCCACCATGTTCGAGACGCTGGCCGAGGCGGCCATCAACATCGACATGATCTCGACGTCCACCATCCGCATCTCGTGTGTGGTGCGCGCCGATCGCGTCGAGGAGGCCGTGCGTCTCCTGCACCGGGCCTTCGGGCTGTCGGGCTCCTAGCGGGCTGGCGCCCCTAGGATTGGGCCATGCGCATCGCCGTCATCGGGGCCACCGGGCAGGTGGGGACGGTCATGCGCTCCGTGCTGGCAGAGCGCCGCTTTCCGGTTGACGAGGTGCGGTTCTTCGCGTCGTCGCGCTCGGCTGGCCGGCGCCTGGCATGGGCCGATGGCGAGGTCGAGGTGGAAGAGGCCGAAGGGGCCGACTACAGCGGCGTCGACATCGCCTTGATGTCGGCGGGCGCCACGGCGTCTCGGGCGCTGGCCCCACTGGTGGCGGCGGCTGGTGCCGTGGTCATCGACAACTCCTCGGCGTGGCGCCGCGATCCGGACGTGCCGCTGGTCGTCTCCGAGGTCAACCCGTCCGCGTTGGCCAACCGCCCGAAGGGCATCATCGCCAATCCGAACTGCACCACCATGGTTGCCATGCCGGTGCTGGCACCGCTGCACGCGGCGGCGGGGCTGCGACGGCTGGTCATGTCCACCTACCAGTCGGTGTCCGGGGCGGGCGAGTCCGGGGTGCGCGAGCTCGACGAGCAGCTCCGCAAGACCGTCGACGGTGCGGCCGCCTTGGCCTTCGACGGCGGTGCCGTCGATTTTCCGGCCCCCGTGAAATTCGCCGGGCCCATTGCGCACAACGTGCTGCCCTTTGCCGGCAATCTCGTCGACGACGGCTCGGGGGAGACCGACGAGGAGCAGAAGCTGCGCTTCGAGAGCCGCAAGATCCTGTCCATCCCCGACCTCGATGTGTCCGGCACGTGTGTGCGGGTGCCGGTGTTCTGCGGGCACAGCCATTCCATCAACGCCGAGTTCGAGCGCGAGCTTTCGGTGGAGGACGCCCGGGCGTTGCTGGCAGTGGCGCCGGGGGTGAGGGTCGTCGACATCCCCACGCCGCTCGGGGCTGCTGGTGGTGATGTCAGCTTGGTGGGCCGGTTGCGTCGTGACACCGGCGTGCCGCACGGGTTGGTGTTGTTCGTCTCGGGCGACAACCTGCGTAAGGGTGCTGCCCTCAACGCCGTGCAGATCGCCGAGCTCATCATCGGGCATCGGGCCGCCTGAAGGCCGCCTCGCCCCGCGCTGTGCTCCCTTGGGGCGCCGGGGGCGCCCGGGCTGCTACTCGGCCAGGGCGGTGATGCGGCGGGCCAGGTTCACGGCGTGGTCACCGAAACGCTCGTAGAACCGAGCCACCAGGGCGGCTTCGATGGCCACGGGCAGTGCCATTGAACCACTGGCGATCTCGGCGGTGAGTGTCACGTGCAGCTCGTCGACTTCGTCGTCGAAGGCCTCCACCCGCTCGGCGGCGTCATGCGAGCGGTCGCCGTAGGCATCGGCGGTGGCGCGCCACATCTCGCAGGCGACCTCACCCATCTGCTCCACCAGGCCGCGGGCCCGGGGCGAGAGCTCCACGCCGAGTCCGCGCACGGCCCGGCGGGAGACATGTTCGGCGAGGTCACCGCTTCGTTCCAAGTCGGGGAGCATGCGCAGCACGGTGACGAGATAGCGCAGCTCCTCGGGGCCGGTGGCGCGCTGGGCCAGCTGACGTTGGACGAGTTGTTCGACCTCGCGATACAGCGTGTCGATCATCTCGTCGCTCTCGGCCAGTCCGCGCGCCGCTTCGCGATCGCCGGCCAGAAGTGAGTGGGTGGCTCCGGCTACGCCCTCGCCTACCAGGGCGAAGAGTTGGATGACGGCGCGGTCGATGCGGCCGAGCGCCTCGACGACTTCGTCGGCGCCGCCGGTGTGCAGTGTGAAACGCCTCGCCATGGGCTTCACCGTAGTCCTCGGGGTACGGTCGTTGTGGGCTGTGCCAGGCTCGGTCGCGTACAGCTACAGGAGGAGGCGGTCTCGTTGACAGAGCCGTGGTCGGCGCCGGTGGCGCACTGGATGGCCGAGGGCACGCATCGTCACCTCGCAGGCTACGAGGTGTTCACCATCGACGCCCCCGCCGTCGAGAGCGAGGACGGCGAGCCGCTGCTGGTGCTGCACGGCTTTCCCACCTGCAGTTTCGACTTCCGCCACGTGCTCGAAGCTCTGGCCCGCCGCCGCCGGGTGCTGTTGCTCGATCTCGTAGGCTTCGGCGCGGTCCGAGAAGCCGGACATGCGTTACTCGATCGAAATGCACGCCGACGTCGTAGCGGCGTTCGTCGCCGATGCGGGGGTGTCGACGCTGGCCCTGCTCACCCATGACATGGGAGACACGGTGGGAGGCGAACTGCTCGCCCGCCAGAGCGAAGGATCGTGGGACGTCGAGATCTCCCGCCGGGTGCTCACCAACGGCAGCATTTATATCGAGGATGCGCAGCTGACGGCGGGCCAGCAGGCGCTGCTGGCGTTGCCCGACGAATTGCTTCCGCCAGGGATCATCGACGGCGACTCCACGGCGGCCGCATTGCGAGCCACCTTCAGTCCGGGGGCGGTGGTCGATGACGAAGACCTGGTCGGCGCGTGGGAGCTCATGTCGTACCACGACGGCCATCTCCGTCTCCCCCGGCTCATCCGCTACATCGAGGATCGCCGGGTCCGACAAGCCCGGTATACGGGAGCGATCGAAACGCACCCCTCGCCCGTCACCGTCGTGTGGGGCGTCGATGATCCTGTGGCGGTGGTGTCAATGACGCAGCGCTACGGCGCGGCTCGCCCCGATGCCGCGTTGCATCTGCTCAGCGGTGTGGGTCATTACCCGATGATCGAATCCCCGCCAGCGTTTTCTTCGGCCGTGTCGAGCGCGCGCTGGACTGAGTAGGAAAGATCAGAGCCCGTCGAACAGCGCCAGGCGATCTTCGGGATCGTCGTCCGATCCGAAGATCGTCGGTGGGCCGGCTCGTTCGGGCTCGCCGTTTTGGTCGTAGCCGTCGGGGATGACCAAGTACCGGTGGCCCTCGGTGCCGGCGAGCTCGTAACCCCTGTGCGTGATCAGGTAGTGGTGGTGCGAACAAACGAGAGGGTGTCGCACGATTGTTCCGAGAAATTTCAGCGAGCGGCATCAGTCCTGGTCGCAGCGTGAACCGGAGCTCGGGCGCCGATCACCCTTTCACGCCGGTGCGGCCCGCCAGAGTTTGAGGATGTTGTTGGTGGCGCAGATCAGGCGCCATTCGCTGTTCACCGCCGGAAGACCGCGTCGGGTGAAGCTCCGGATGCCGCGATTGGCCTTGATGTGGCCGAAGACGGGTTCGACGGTGGTCTTTCGCCGGCGATAGCGCTCGACGTTGTCGGGTTGTCCGAGCTTGGCGTTCATGGCCCGGCGCACTGTTGTCGGGTCGGGCTGCTCGCCACGCACGTGAGCGAGCATCGTCTTGACCCGGGTGTTCGACACACCAAGGGCATCGGCGGCGGCACGCAGCGAGATCGCCCCGCTGTCGACTTGTTCGATGACCGGGATCCACTGCTTTGGGTCGGGATCTTTGGTGTCGGTGAGACGAAGGTCGGTCGTGGCGAAATACCGCTTGGTCATGTCGCGCACCCAGGTGTAGGAGACGCCCAGGATCTCCCCCGCAGCACGCTGGGAGAGCTCACCGGCATTGACCCGACGCAGCACCTCCAGCTTGTTGTCATCAGGCTGCGGCGTTCGGCGCCAGTTGTTTGTTCTAGTGGCGATGAGCACGTCGGCGCCCACATCGGTGGTGGCATTCGCCGTCGACCAGTAGCCGCGGTCGGCCAAAAAAGTGCCCGGGGGCCCGACGTATCGGGCCTCAGCCAGGGTGCCGGTCACGGCTTTGGCCATGGGCAAGAAGTTGACCTCATCGTTGGTTTTGTTGGTGACCTCGGCGGCCACGATGACCTGGTCACCAGTCACCGCCGCCTGGGCGTTGTAGCCCTGCACCACGCCTTTGCCGGCGCCAGGGATGACGCGCGAATCGGGGTCGGTGGTGTTGGCCTTGCGAGCCCCGCCCCGGCGCGCCGGCGTGGGGCTCGGCTTGGGCCCGGTGAGCTTGTGGCCAAGGGCCTTCTCCTTCTCGGCCCGCTCGGCCATCTTGGTTTCGTAGTCCCGGGCGGGCTGCTCTTCGAGTTGGCGCAGTGCCTCTTTGATGCGGGCCTTGCGCGAAGGAGACCGGTCCCACCCCTCGGGGAGCTCGTCACCCCGGCGGTCGCCCAGGCGACGGTCCTCCTCGGCGTCGGTGGCCTCGGCTTCGGCCAGGATCTCAGCCGCCAGCTGCTCTTTGGTCTTGTTGGCGAAGAACGATGCGTTGGCGGCCATCTTGGTGCCGTCGATGGCCACCAGCCCGGCGTCGACCAGCCCGGCGTCCACGCACAAGGCGAGCACCTGGGCGAAGAGCCCGGCGATGGCGAGCTCGTGGCGTTGACGAAAGCGCGCCAAGGTGGCGTGGTCGGGATGTTGGTTGGCTGCCAGCACCCGATAGGCAACGTCCTCGGCCAGTTTGCGCTCGATCCGACGCGACGAGCGCTCCCCTGTGCAATAGGCATAGAGCAGGACGGCCAGCATCAAGGCCGGGTTGTAACTGGCCCCGCCCCGGCCGTCCTCGCGATAGCTCGCATGGAAACCGGACAGATCGAGCTCTTCCACCACGTCCACGACGAACCAGGCTAGATGTCCTTCAGGCAGCCAATCGGTCACCGAAGGAGGCATGAGGAACAGCTGCTCACGATCGCCGGCTCGCACGTTGACAGGCATACCGCATCGTCACCCGCGCCGCGAAACGCGGGCGGGATAGTCAGGATTCGTGCGACACCCTCACGAGAACCAGGTTGGCCAGCGAGGTGGGGCCGCCCTGGGCGAAGGGCACGACGTGATGCGCCTCCAGCCTGTTGGCGACGTCGCAACCGGGCACCACGCACGTCTCGTGGCGGGCCTCAAGCGCCGAGAAGACGTGGGCGGGGATGGTGCGACCCATATGGCACACCGTCGTGATGTCGACACCTTTTTCGACCAGCACCTTGACGAAGGCCCCAGGCAGCTCGCGTTCGATGGTCGCCACCGGCACGGGCCCCACTCCGGCCACGTCGCAACGCTCCCCACTTCGAGCGTGTCCTCGCTTCAAGGCGGCGGCATCGACATGGATGACGATGGTGGCGGGGTCCTTGCACTTCTTGCGCGTACCGGTCCCCGACCTTGTGACGAGATCAACCAAGGCGTCGAGGGCATAGGCCCGAGGAGATTCGAAGCGGTCGGCCTGGCGGGCCTCCTCGAAGAGCTCGTCGGCTCGGGCCCGGATAGAGGCGAGCATCCTCGCCCCGACTTCGGCCGTCGTCTTGCCGGCAAAGCAGAAGGCGCCGTCGGCATCGCTGAAGTGCGAGAAGTATCTCGAGGCCCGGATGGCCTCGTGACGGGCCAGCTCGGCTTCGGCGCTGGTGTCGAGCGGCCGGATCTTGCGACAGCGGTTCTTCAGTGATTTGAGGGAGCTGGTGGCGGCCGCTTCGATGAGGTCTCGCTCGGCCCGAGGGTCACGTCCCGCCGCGGCGACGATCTCTTTGGCCTGCGGCGTTGACAGGGTCCCCGACCGCAGGGCTTCTGATGCGGCCGGCAGGGCCTTGAGACCTGCACCTGTCTGCAGAGTGGAGGTGGCCTCGCCCAGACCGGTCCCGCACGTCTCGGCCAGCCACGAAGCCGGCGAGTGGTGGCCAGCCTCGACCCACTCGGACGACTGGACCGCTCGAGGTGCGTAGAAGGTCTTCCCCGCCGCGCTCAGCCGCTCGAGCGCTGCGAAGAGCCTCACCGCCTCGACGGCCTGCGTGGTGCTGACCCGGTCAGGATCCGCGTCGGCCAGATGGCTGAGGATGACCGAGGTGGCACGGCGCAGATCGTCGAACACGGGGAAAGCATGACAGGAGGCTGTAACAGTTCGAGGGGGGCCGAGTAGATATAGGGCGGGACTCGTTCTGCCACTCATCGAGTGAGAGCCATCACCCGATGTGAGTAAAGAGAGCGAAAGGACCAAAAAGGAGACTAAAAATACGACTCCATCAGCTCGTGAGCCCAGGCAGGCTGGCGGATCTGGGGAGGGCGGGGTCCGAACTCCTCCATGTAGGGCTTGATGTCCAGGACCGGGGTGCCGTCGACCGCATCGAGGCCCCGGACCCGAAGCTCGGTGCCGTCCACGCCCAGCAGCTCGCACACCGACAGCCCGATGCGGTTAGGCCGGTCCTTGGCCCGCTGGGCGAAGATCCCGACCTCGGGCCAGGCGGTGTTGCCCCGAGGGTGGCGGGATCCCGTGCAGAGCGTGGCCGGGTCGACCTGGTCGAAGAGGAAGATGACCTCGATGTGGCTGAACCCGTCGAGCCCGGCCACCGACGACCCGTCGAAGGGCGCCAGAAGCGTGATTCGGCCCTCGGTGGCGCCCCACCCGTCGTCGGTGAGCTCGCGCCGAGGCGACGACACCACCCCCACGGCCGTCACGGTCCAACTGCGTTGAGCGTTGCTGTCCATGGGGTGATCCTATGGACACCGTTAACGACCGCGGTAGCGGTACCGTCGAGGTAGTGAGCGCGCCACCGCAGCGCGAGCAAACGCAGCGCGAGCTCGAGATCGACAAGGAAGCCCGGCGTATCGCTGAGCTGGCGGGACGACAACGTGCCCGCGTCCTGCACCCGTCGTGGTGGAGCGACCGGCTCCTTTCTCACGCCATGGTGGACGCCGAGTTCAGAGCTCGGCTGTTCCGCTTCGTCGACACCTTCCCGGCCCTCACCGACAGCGCCGATGTCGAGTCCCACCTGCGGGCCGAGTTCGAGGGGGTCGACGTGCCCGGTTGGTTCGGGGCCGGCCTGGGCTTGGCGGAGCACGTGCCCGGGGGACAGTCCATGTCGGCGGCCGTGGCCCGGCGCGGCATCGACCGCATGGCGCGCCAGTTCGTGGTGGGCACCGACCCCGCCGAGGTCGCCGATGCGGTCGGTGGGTTGTGGTTGCGCCACACCGCCGCCACCGTCGACCTCTTGGGGGAGCACACGCACAGCGAGGTCGAGGCCGACCGCTACGCGAGCCGCCTGGTTGCGCTCGTCGACGCCTTGGCCGAGGCCGCCCCGATATGGCCGCGCGACGAGCTCCTTGACGCCGACGACCTGGGCCCGGTGCCCCGCGCCAGTGTCAGCGTGAAGGTCTCCGCCTTGGCCTCCGCCTACACCCCGCTGTCGGCCGTCGAAGGCCTCGAACAAGCCGAGCGCCGCCTCCTCCCGATTCTTCGCACGGCCACGGCGCGCAACGTCTACGTGTGGTTCGACATGGAGCGTTACGAGACCAAGAACCTCACCCATCGCCTTTTCAGACGGCTTTTGGACGAGCGCGAGTTGGCCGAGCTGCATGCCGGCGTAGTGGTCCAGGCGTACCTGCGTGACTCGGCTGACGACTTAACGGCGTTGGCCGAGTGGGCGACGGGCCGTCAGCACCCGGTAGGTGTCCGCCTGGTCAAAGGTGCGTACTGGGACACCGAGACGGTCGATGCGCAAGCGCGTGGGTGGCCATCGCCGGTGTTCGAGCACAAAGCCGAGACCGACGCCAACTACGAGCGTTTGGCCGGCATGCTCCACGCCCATCACGGCACGTTGCGCGCTGCCTTTGCCACCCACAACGTGAGGTCGCTGGCGGCCGCCGTGGTCGAAGGCCGGCGCGCCGGCATACCCGACAACGGTTTCGAGGTGCAGCTCCTCTACGGCATGGCCGAGCCGGTCCATGACGCCGTGCGTCGGCGGGGCCTGCGATTGCGTGTCTACGCCCCCATGGGCGAGCTGGTGCCGGGCATGGCGTATCTCGTTCGCCGCCTTCTCGAGAACACCTCCAACGAGAGCTTCGTCCGTCACTTCGCCGAAGGGGAACCGCTCGAAGAGTCAGCGAACCCCCCCGACGAAGCGGCCATCCGGCGGCCATGGCCGGGCCACCCCTCGCCGCGCACCGACGTTCGGACTGATCCCGATCACCCCGGTCCTTACGCGCCCGAGCCTCCGCTGCAGTGGCACCGCCCCGAGCTGTTGGAACGCTTTTCGAGTGCCGTCGACGCCGAGTTCTTTCGGGCGCCGTGGGCACCGCGCCAGGTCCCGGCCAAGATCGCCGGCCACATGGTGACCACCGGCCGCACCATTGCATCGGTCGATCCCGCCGATGCCGACGCGGTGGTCGCCGAAGCCGTCGCCTGTGGGCAAGCCGAGGTTGATGCGGCTGTCGACGTGGCCACGGCGGCGGCGCCGGCGTGGGGCCGCGACCGGCGCGAGGAACGCGCCGCGTTGGTGTTCAGGGTGGCGCAGTACTTGCGCCGGCCGTCGCTTTCAGCTGGCCGCCATGCAGGTACGTGAGGTCGGCAAGGGATGGGCGGACGCCGACGCGGATGTGTGCGAGGCCATCGACTTCTGCGAGTACTACGGGCGGCGCATGTCGCCATCGCGGCCGGCGCCGGAGTGCAGTCGCCTCCCGGCGAGGACAACCGTCTCCTTACCGGGGCCGTGGGGTATGCGCCGTGGTGGCGCCGTGGAACTTCCCCTTGGCCATCGCCACCGGAATGACGGTGGCCGCCCTCGTGTCCGGCAACGCGGTGGTCCTCAAGCCGGCCGAGCAGACGCCGGCGTCGGCGGCGGAGTTGGTGTCGGCCTTTGAGCACTGCGGGCTGCCGCCGGGCGTGCTGTCGTTCCTGCCCGGATCGGGGGAGGAGTGCGGAGCGGCCTTGGTGGGGCACCGCGGCGTGGACCTCATCGCCTTTACCGGGTCGCGTCAGGTGGGGCTGCACATCATCGAGACCGCGGCTCGCCCTGTGCCCGGTCGCCGCTCCATCGTCAGGGTCATCGCCGAGCTCGGCGGCAAGAACCCCATCGTGGTCGACTCCGATGCCGACCTCGACGAGGTGGTTCCGGCCGTGGTCGCCTCGGCCTTCGGGTTCGCCGGTCAGAAGTGTTCGGCGGCCAGTCGCCTGATCGTCGTCGACTCGGTGCACGACGCCGTAGTCGAGCGCGTCGTCGACGCCGCTCGCTCCTTGACAGTCGGCGCACCGCGCCGTCCGGGCTCGCAGATGGGGCCCGTCATCGACGCCGAGGCGTGGAGCCGGTTGCGGGCGGTGGTGGCGAGCGCCGACGAGTTCGGCACCGTGGCCCTGGCTCGTACCGACGTGCCCGAGCGCGGCTACTTCGTTGGCCCCACCATCGTCACCGACGTCGACCCCCGTTCGTCGCTCGCCACCGAGGAGCTCTTCGGCCCGGTGCTGGCCACGTTCCGGGCACGCGACCTGGAACACGCGGTCGAGCTCGCCAACGACACCGACTACGCGCTGACGGCGGGGATCTTCTCCCGCTCGCCCCACCACATCCGCTACGCCACCGCCGAGCTGCGGGCGGGCAACATCTACGTGAACCGGTCCATCACGGGTGCGGTGGTGGGTCGCCAACCCTTCGGTGGCAGCGCCATGTCGGGAGTGGGCTCCAAAGCGGGCGGCCCCGACTACCTGCTGCAGTTCTGCGATCCGCAGCGTCGTCGCCGAGAACACCGTTCGCCAGGGATTCGCGCCTGACCGTCTGGACCAGGGCTCGTCCCACCCGGACTCGTCTCACTCCGGTTCGGGCTCGGGCGCGGCAGGCTCGGACTCGGACTCGGATTCGGGCTCGGAGCACCAAGCCCCGCCGACTCCCGGCCCACACCGCCGCCTTCGTCGACATCGAGGAGCGGCATGAAGGCGTTCGAATGAAGGGGACCCAATGAAGGAGACGGCATGACGCACGGGGACGGCGCCAGGGATTCGGCCGACGGTGTGACCGAGGTCGTCCGGCTGGACGGGCACGTCGTCGACTCGCTCGTTCTGGCCAAGGTGCTCGATGCCGTGCTTGATGCGGGAGCCGGCTACGAGATTCTCGACTTGGACGTGGGGACGACCGCACTCGACGAAAGCCACGTGCGGATGCAGGTGCGGGCCTCGTCGCAGGCCGCGCTCGATGCGTTGCTCGTCGAACTGCAGGTGCACGGGGTCAACCGCGAGGACGACTCGGACGCCGAGCTCGTCGCCGCCGACATCGACGGCGTGCTTCCCGAAGGGTTCTACTCGACGACGAACCTGCCGACTTCGGTCCGGTTGCACGGTCACTGGATCGAGAGCGAGCGCGTCGAGATGGACTGCATGCTGGTCGTGACCGACCCCGCACCCGACCCCGCCCCCGACCCCGCCCCCGACCCCGCCCCCACCACCGCAGTGACCATGGTCCCCATGCACCGCGTCAAGGCCGGTGACTTGGTGGTCGTCGGCTGGAAGGGTGTGCGGGTCGATACCCAGCGGCGCACCGCGGAGACCGAAGGGTTCGGCTTCATGACCGCCGAGGTGTCGTCCGAGAAGCCCAAGGCGCTGACCGTGACACGCGTCGCCGACGCCTTCAGAAAGGTGCGCGCCCGCCGAGACGCCGGCGCCGATGCGCGCGTGCTGGCGGTGTGCGGGCCGGCTCTGGTCCACACCGGGGCCGCGCCGGCCTTGGCGGGGTTGGTGCGCGACGGATGGATACACGTGCTGTTCGCCGGGAACGGTTTCGCCACCCACGACATCGAATCGGCGGTGCTCGGGACCTCCTTGGGGGTGTCGTTCGGCGAAGGGGTGGCGGCCGAGCACGGGCATGCCAATCATCTGCGCGTCATCAACGAGGTGCGCCGTCTGGGGTCCATCGCCGCCGCCGTCGAGAGCGGATGGCTCACCTCTGGCGTGCTCTACGAGTGCGTCAAGGCGGGAGTGCCGTTCGTCCTGGGCGGCTCGGTGCGTGACGACGGGCCCTTGCCCGACGTCATTTCGGACACCGTGGCCGCCACCGACGCCATGCGCGCGCTGGTCGACGGGGTCGACGTGGCGGTGATGCTGGCGTCGACCTTGCACGCCATCGCCACGGGCAACCTCCTCCCTGCCGGGGTCGAGACGTACTGCGTGGACATCAACCCCGCCGTGGTCACCAAGCTCGCCGACCGGGGCAGCCATCAAGCCCTGGGCATCGTCACCGACGCCGGGTTGTTCGTCCTCGAGCTGGCCGCCCGGCTGGGGGTGACGCCTTCATGAGCGCGCTCGGTTGGGGCCGTCGATTCTTGATGTGCGAGCCGGCCCACTTCACGGTGGCCTACGAGATCAATCCGTACATGCACGCCGAGGTGCACCCCGATCCCGATCGAGCCGCCGAGGAGTTCCACGGGCTCGTGTCCGCTCTGCGCGACGCGGGGGCGTCGGTCGAGTTCCTGGCGCCGGTGGCCGGCCTTCCCGATCTGGTGTTCACCGCCAATGCCGGCGTGGTGGACGGCGGCGCCTTCGTGCCGAGCCGGTTCCTGCATCCCGAGCGCCAAGGCGAGAGCGTCCATGACGAAGCGTGGTTCGCGTCGAACGGCTTCGTCGTCATGGCGTTGCCCGGAGAGGAGCCTTTCGAGGGTGCCGGAGACGCCTTGCCCTTCGGTGGTGGTCCGGACTCCGCCCACCCCACCGCGCTGGTGGCCGGCTACCGCACTCGCTCCGCCATCGGCGCCCATCGCAGTCTCTCCGAGTTGTTGAGCGTCCCGGTGCGCACCGTTGAACTCGTCGACGGGCGCTACTACCACCTCGACTTGGTCTTCTGCCCCCTCGATGACCGGCGCGCCCTGATCGCCCCCCTGGGCCTCGACCGCTACGGCATCAAGGTGCTCACCGAGCTCGTCCCCGAGCCCATCTGGCTGGAGGACGCCGAAGCCGAAGCCTTCTGCGCCAATTCGGTGGTGGTGGGTGACGTCGTGATCATGCCGTCGTGCTCCAAACGCCTGGGTGGGGTCCTCGCCGGCGCGGGGTTCACTGTGGTGGTGGCTCCCGTCGGTGAGTTCTTGAAGGCCGGAGGTGGTTGCCGGTGTCTCACCCTCGCCCTCGACGTCGATCTCCGCCGCACCGGCCGTAACGCCGCCTAAAGGCGAGCCTCAAGTCTCGGTTTCGACGTCGGCCACGATGAGCCGAGGGCCCGACGGCCAGTCGAGGTAGCGCCAGGTCCAGTTGATGATGACCACGATGCGGTTCCGAAAGCCGATGAGATACAGGATGTGGAGGCCCAACCAGGCCAGCCATCCCAGGGTGCCGCGCAGCGTCGGGCCGCGATGTAACTGGGCGACGGCGGCGCGCCGTCCGATCGTCGCCATGATGCCCTTGTCCTTGTATTTGAAGGGCACACCGTCTTGGCCGGCGATTCGTCGCATGATCTGCGCTCCGGCATGGCGACCGGACTGAATGGCGACCTGCGCCAGCTGCGCGCACAGGGCGTCGCCGTGGCCGGCTAGAGGAACGGCGGCGGCATCGCCGATTACGAACACCTCGGGATGATCGGCCAGCGCCAGGTCGTGGCGTACCGTCACCCGTCCCCCCGGCCCGGCGGGAGCGCCGAGGGTCGACGCCAAGGTTCCCTGGACGCTCACGCCGCCGGCCCACACCACGGCGGCGGCGTTGATGACCTCGCCGCTTTTCAGGCGTACTCCGGTTTCGTCGATTTCGGCCACCGGCTTGTTCAAGCGGACCTCGACGCCGCGTTGGCGCAACGTCTCCAGGGCGTAGTCGGCCGACTTGTCGTTGAACCCGGCCAGTAACCGAGGACCGGCGTCGAGCAGCAGCACGCGGGTGCGTCGCGGGTCGATGCGCAAGCGGTCCCGCCGCACCGACACATCGAGGAGCTCCATCAGGGCCCCGGCGGTCTCCACACCCGTGGGGCCACCTCCCACGATCACAAAGACGGGCGCGCCGTTGTTGTAGGCCTCAGGATGCGCGTCGGCGTCTTCGAGCCGACCGAGGAGGTGGTTGCGCAGTCGGCGCGCGTCGCCCAGTGTGTACAGAGGGCAGCGCGTGGTCGGCCGCTCCCGGTACGCCGAGGAAGCCGGCCGCCGCCCCGGTGGCGACGACGAGGTAGTCGTAGGCAAGGGCCGAACCGTCGAGGAGCTCCACGGTCTTGGCGTTGAGGGTGATTCCCGTGACGCGTCCGTGACGGAAGGTGACGTTGCGATCGCGCCCGAAAATCGTCCGCACCGGATAGGCGACGTCAGACGGCTCGAGCCCGGCCGTGGCGACTTGGTACAACAGAGGTTGGAAGGTGTGGAAGTTGTGCTGATCCACCACGGTGACTTCGACGGCTCGGCCCGCCAAGGCCTTGACGGCCTGCAGACCACCGAAACCGGCGCCGACGACCACCACTCGAGGAGTCGCCACTTCAGGAGGTGGCCAGCGCCCGGGCGGCGGAGACGATGCCGGACACCTGCGGCAAAATGGCCTCCTCGAGCCCGGGGGCATAAGCCACGAAGGTGTCGGTGGCCGCCGACCCGACCGATAGGCGCGTCGAGGGCCCAGAAGCAGTGTTCGGCCACCCAGGCCGCCACTTCGCCGCCGAAGCCGGCCGTCAAGGTGTCCTCGTGCACCACCAAAAGGCGACTTGTGCGTTGCACCGACTCGGCCACCAGCTCCTTGTCCCACGGCGAAATGCTGCGCAGGTCCACCACCTCCACGGCACATTCGTCGGCCAACTCGGCGGCCGCCACCAAGGACTTCTGCACGGTGGCACCCCAGGTGACGATGGTGAGGTCGGTTCCCGGGCGCACCACCGTGCCCCGACCGAAGGGCACCATCCAATCGCTGGGAGGGAGGGGGTCGGCCGCGTAGCGCTGGCGGTAGAGGTGCTTGTGTTCAAAGAACAGCACCGGGTCCTCGGCCGCGAACGAAGACCGCAGCAGGCCTACGGCGTCTCGGGCACGTGACGGAAAGGCGATGAGCAAGCCCGGGATGTGAGCGAAGATCGACTCGCCGCTTTGGGAGTGCCAGATGGCGCCGCCGGTCAGGTAGCCGCCGATGGCCACGCGTACCACCAGCGGGCACGTGAAGGCGCCGTTGGATCGCCACCGGATGGTGGCCGCCTCGCTGCGCAGCTGTTGCATGGCGGGCCAGATGTAGTCGAAGAACTGGATCTCGGCGCAGGGTCGAAGGCCGCGCACGGCCTGGCCGACGCCGCGTCCGATGATGTTGGACTCGGCCAGTGGCGTGTTGTACGCGCGCGCCGACCCGAATTGCCGCTGCAAGCCGCGCGTCACGCCGAAGACTCCTCCTTTGCCTTCCACCTGGTCGATGATCTCGTCATCGGCGTCGGCGACGTCCTCGCCGAAGATGCGGATGCGTTCGTCGTGCGCCATGAGGTCGTGCAAGGTGAGCCGGATGGCTTCAGCCATCACGACGGGTTC
Source organism: uncultured Acidimicrobiaceae bacterium (assembly GCA_963793645.1). Classification (GTDB taxonomy): domain Bacteria; phylum Actinomycetota; class Acidimicrobiia; order Acidimicrobiales; family UBA8190; genus CAWCAW01. The sequence goes on from CAWCAW010000008.1 coordinate 255,629, forward strand.
ACCGCCATCACCCCCAGCCTCGCCGGTGCCCGCCGCGGTAGCGGCTCTTTCGTCTTCGAGACGCGCCGTGGCCGGCGTCGTCAGCCTGAGCACATTGTGCGTGACCGTGGCCGGATCCGGGCGCGGTGCTGCCAGCGCCTCCTCGGCGGAGCGGGCGGCCAGTTCCTTCGCCTCGGCGCGTATGGCGTCGGCTTCCTCGACGGTGAGAACGCCCCCGGCCACGAGGTCGCGCTGCAACGTGTCGATGGGATCGTGCGCGGCCTCCTCAGCCAGCTCGACGGCGTCGCGGTACTTGGCTTGCGAATCGGCGGACGAATGCGAGTAAGGCCGCGTGACGCGTGCGTGTATCAAGCCGGGCCCTTCCCCGGCCCGGACACGAGCGATGGCACGCGCCCCTTTGGTGCGGCACGACGCGTAGTCCCAGCCGTCCATCTTGGTCACCGCCAATCCGCGAAAACCTCGCACCAACTCCGACACCGGGGCCGGGGACTGGTCCGAGGCCCGCACCGAAATGGCGTAGCCGTTGTCCGCCACGACGAAGAGCACGGGAAGGTGCAAGCTGCATGCCGAGTTCAAGCTTTCCCAGAACTCGCCCTCAGACGTGGTGCCCTCGCCCAATGACACGTAGGTGATCTCGTCACCGTGCGCGCTGCACCCGGCCAGCGAGGAACGACGGGCGATGTAGCGACCCGCCTCGGCACATCCCACCGCCGGCAGGCACTGGCTTCCGGTCGGGCTGGACTGCGTCACGATGTTCCTGCCGGCGTCCCCCCAGTGGCACGGCATCTGCCGCCCGCCCGAGGCGGGGTCTTCGGAGGAGCCCACCGCCTCCAGAAGGATGTCGCGCGGGGTCACGCCAAGGGCCAGGACCAGGGCGCGGTCACGGTAATAAGGGAAGAACCAGTCGTAGGCGGGACGCATGGACCGCGCCAGCGCGGTCAGGAGGATCTCGTGCCCCGCTCCGGAGATCTGGAAGAAGACCCTGCTCTGCTTCTGCAGCAGGATCTCCCGGTCGTCCAGCGCGCGTGACAGGCACGCCAGGCGAAAGTCCTCGCGTAGCTCGTCGGTGGCGAAACTGCGCAATGGCCCGTGCCGGCCGTTGCCCGCGGCGCGGGCGTGGCTCCCGCCATTGTCCGGGGTCGTCGAGCCCGGAGCCGATGCCCCGGCGTCGGGGGCAGTTGTTGCTTCACTGTCGCTCGCGGCACGCGCCGCCGCGCTTTTGCGCATCGCCAGCGACGCTACTCCCTGCTCTGTGTGGTGCTGGGCCCTGCCCGAGGCGTCTCATCAGGCGTGAAGAACACGCAGCGTAGCGAGCAACCCTAAAACTGTTACACCCCCTCACTACGCTGGGACGCGTTCACCCGGTGTCGAAAAAACGACATTCTGCACGCCTGCCACGGGGTCGCCCGTGAGGCGGAGACCCGGGCCGAAGCAACCAAGGAGAGACGATGATCGTCGGACTCGTGGTGGGGTTGGCCGTGGGGTTGTTGGCCGGGTTGTGCGTCGCCGCTCTCGCCAGCTCGGCCCGAGTCGCTCAAGCCCGCGGCGAGGCGGCCCGTGAGCTCGCCGATGCCAAGGCAGAGCTCGCCGGCGTACAGGCCGCCTTGGATCACGAACGTTCGGTGGCGGCGCAACGTGACGATGCCGGCGACGAGGTGCGCAAGCAGTTGGTCGGGGAGTTCGCCGAGCTCTCTCGTCGGGCGCTGGCCCAGAACAACGCGCAATTCCTCGAGCTGGCCGATGCCCGGCTCAGAGAGGCCCACCAAGTGGCCCAAGGAGACCTGGACCAGCGCAAGGTGGCCATCGAACATCTTCTCGAGCCGCTGCGCGACGTGCTGGGCAAATACGAGGAGGGGCTTCGTGACGTGGAGAAAACGCGTCAGGAGGCGTACGTGGGGCTGCGCGAGCAGGTGAAGGCGCTCAATGACTCGCAACAGCGGCTCCAGGCCGAGACGCGCAACCTCGTCACCGCCCTGCGGTCTCCGGCCACGCGGGGTCGATGGGGCGAGATGCAGTTGCGACGTGTCGTGGAGATGGCCGGCATGCTCGAACACTGCGACTTCGAGGAGCAGGTGACCATCGACGGCGAGGGGGGCCGCTTCCGGCCCGACATGGTCGTGCACCTTCCGGGGGCCAAGCAGGTGGTGGTGGATGCCAAGGTGCCCCTGCAGGCGTTCTTGGATGCCAACGACGCCACCGATGAGGAGAGCCGGCGAGCACACCTCGTCATCCACGCTCGGCAGTTACGAGCCCACGTGGACTCGCTCACCAAGAAGACGTACTGGAAGCAATTCGAGAATTCGCCGGAGTTCGTGGTGGCCTTCATTCCCGGTGATCCTCTGCTCGCCGCCGCCTTGGAGAACGACTCGTCACTCCTCGAGCACGCGGTGGCGAGTCGCGTCATGCTGGCCACTCCGACCACGCTGATCGCATTGTTGCGGACCGTCGCCTACGGGTGGCAGCAGGAGTCGTTGGCCGAGAACGCCCGCGAAGTGCAGCACATGGGGCGTGACCTCTACACGCGCCTGGCCAACTTCGGCGAGCACCTGGCCCGAACGGGACGCAGCCTGACCGGTGCCGTGGAGTCGTACAACAAAGCGGTGGGCTCGCTCGAGCGCAAGGTGCTCCCGCAAGCGCGTCGTTTCAAGGAGCTAGGGGTTGTCGGAGGGGCGGACAAGGAAATCCCGGACCTCGAGCAACTCGATGCCGTCGTGCGCCGGCCCCAGTCAGTTGAGCTCGGTGTCCCCTTCGCACTCGAGCTCGTCGAAGGCGCCCATGACGACGGGGATGAACTGCCCGGCGTCGCTCACGCCTGAGCACGTGCACCGCGAGGAGACCGGCTCGCGCCGACCAGCTCGAGGCGATCAGGCTTGAGCTGATCAGGCTGAGGCGATCAGGCTGAGGCGATCAGGCCGGCGGCCACAGCCAGGGCCTCTTGCCGAGCCGACTCCAACTCGGGGCCTTCGAGGACGTACTCGAGGGCCCCGGCGTCCCCGACGAACACCAAGACGCAACGACGGACGCGTCGCCCGGTCGAGGATTCGACAGCCAGGGCATACGTGGCGACCTGCAATCGGTAGCGCTGGGCCACGGCTTCGAGGCCAGCCGGTCCGCCCACCCTGTCGGTCTTGTAATCGACGACAACCAGATCCTCACCGTCTTCATAGAGAAGGTCGATGTAGCCCTCGATCACCCCGCCTCCGTCAATCGGCGCGCCGACGTACATCTCACGCCAGTAACGCGCCGCTGCCGCGCTGCGTATCGCGTCACTCGCCAAAGCGAGTTCGACCATGGCCGCAACCGTCTCTCGGTGCTCGTTCACGCCATGGGCCAAGGCGCGCGCCGCGGCCAGCTCGGCGGCGGGGCGCCCGCTCGGATCTCGTCGCGTCGCCAGGTCGAGTGTCGCCATGACGGCGTGGACGGCTCGACCGATCTGCAGGGCCACGTCCGCACTGCGCCATCCGCCGCCCTCAGGCGCGGGCCAGCCGGCCTCCTCCGTGCTCGTTCCGTGCGCGACAGCGGTGGCGGTCACCACCGGCTGGCGTCGCAGACGAGCGAGCAGCCCGGTGCGTTCGACTTGCCATTCGCCGAGGCGCACCTCCCAGTCCTCCGCCGATTCGAAAGCCTCGGGCTCGGCCACGCTCTCAGTTTCCGCCGACCCTGGCGCTGGCGCCCATGGGGCGGTGACGGAGCTGACGATGGGTTGGGCGGCCCGGCGACGCGTGCTGGAGGCGCCTCGCTTGCGGCGAACCGTGTCCAGGCGGACCGAGCTCGGTTCAACGGGGAGCCGGCGCCATAGCCCGACGTTGCGGGCGCAGATGGTGTCGAGCGCCGCCGCTGCACTCGAATCGGGTCCGTCGTGGCGTCCCTTGTAGTGCAAGCACAACAGCAGATGGTCGCGAGCCCTCGTCATGGCCACATAGAGCAGGCGCTGACGTTCGAGCGCGTCGAAGAGTCGGTCTCGCCTCTTGGCGTCTTCGTAGCCCGCCGTCTCGAAGGATCGCCCGGCTGAGATCTCCGGTAGCCCCTCTTCGTTCCACAACACGGCGTCGCCGCGGCCCGCCGCCGCGTCGTCACGCTCCAGCCCGGCTACCACCACGACCGGGAACTCGAGCCCCTTGGCGCCGTGAATCGTCATGACGCGCACGGCGTCGTCGTCGGGATCGGGAGGCCCCACCCCCCCGCTGTAGGCCTCGTTCTCGGCTTGGATGTCGGCCCAGCGCAGAAAAGAGCGCAACGGTCCGCCCACGGTGTCGTCGAAGAGCCGGGACTGGTCCGACAACCATCGCAACCGGTTCCAGTGGTCACGCGGCCGGCGATGCCCTACGGCCAGCTCGAAGCTGTGCAGAACCGCCAGGGCCCGGCACACCATGACCGACGGCTCCGACCACCAACGCTCGCGGTGCAAAGCTTCGAGCACCGTCATGGCGCCCGCCACCGGGTGATCGGCGAGGTGTTCGGCGATGGGCGCCCGCGGGTCCCAGCGGCCGCCTTGGTCGTACCAGGTGACAAGGTCGTCGTCCCCGCAGGCAAGACCCGGAGATCGCAAGGCGGCCAGCACGGCGACGCCATCGGCAGGGTCATCGACGGCGCGCAGCACCGCCACGACGTCACGCACTTCTTGTGAGGCCCACAACATGGCGGCTCCCTCGAGCCGGTAGGGAACGGCGACGTCGTCGAAGGCCTCTTCCAAGGCGGCCAGCGCGGAGCGGGCGGGAATGAGCACGGCGATGTCGGACCAGCGCGCCGGACGCAACTCACCATCGCGACCGAGCACGGGCCAGCGTTCTTCGACAATGCGGCGCATGGCATCAGCGGCGTCTCGGGCGGCTTGGCGCCGTACATCGGGAACGGTGGTGCCCAGGTGTCCCCCCAGCACCACCACCGGGATCGGTCCCTGCTCTGGGCGCACGGCGCGGCGCGCCCCGGGGCGGGTCATGCCCGCTGCACCGGCTCCACCCGCTGCGTCGGCGTCGAACCCCGCCAACGTCAGCTGCACGGCGGGGCGAGACGGCGCGCTCGAGACGGCGCCCGCCGACGTCGGACTGGGGACGCCGGCGGGTAGACCCAAGCGGCTCGGGACGAGATCGTGGTGAACGTCTTGACCCGGACCACCGGGTTCGGCGAACAGCTCAGCGAATACGACGTTGACGAAGTCCAAGATGCCCGGCACCGATCGGAAGTTGGTGCGCAACACCACCTGGTCCCCGACCTCCTTGCCGACGCGGTCGAACAGCTCGATGTCGGCCCGCCGGAACCGGTAGATCGACTGCTTGGGGTCGCCCACCAAAAACAATCCACCGGGTCGGGTGGAGCCGAGCCCTGCCCCCGGGCCTGCCCTCGAGCCGTCGGCGTCCCCGTCCACGGCGGCGGTGAGCCGAGCCGCCAGCTCCACCTGGATGGGGTCGGTGTCTTGGAACTCGTCGACGAGCAGACGTCGGTAGCGCCGCCGCAGCGCCTCGGTGGCCTCTCCGCCTTGACGCAGGACGCGACGCGCCAGCACCAAAAGGTCATGAAACGTGATCCGTCCCTCGATCCGGCGTTCGTCTGCCGCCTTGAGCACGAATGCGGCCAAGCGCGGCACTACGTCGGCGAGCACGCTTCGGCGCACGGTCTCGAGCACGAGGTTGAGGGCGTCCTGGGCTTCTTGGCAGGCGGCGCGCACTTCCTCGACCCGCTCGCTCCAGTGTTCCTTTCGGCCGTAGGTGCATCGCAGCGGCGGGAGTTGGGCGAGCTCGGACAGCGACGTCTCCTCGTCTCCGACGGCGGCGGCCAGGCGCAAGCGAGCGTCGACGGCCACGTCGCGCAGATGACGCAGCATGAGGTCGTCCTCCGATGTGCACCACGGCGCCAGCGCCAACGCGCCGTCGAGCGCATCGATGATGGGGGCGAGCTCGATCGGTGCCGTGACGTCGGCCACCGTGATCGAGCCGAAGAGATCCTCGAGCGACGCGTCTTCGAGGCGGTCCCAGTGCGCATGCAGGCTGTAGGCCACCTCCTCGAGGCGACGCGGCAGGAGCCCGATGGTGAATCCGCGTACCAAGGCGGGCTGGGCGTCAGGGTCGTCGAGCAGCGCGTCGGCAAAACGAGCCCAGCGGGCCTTGAAATCGGCCACCTCAGCGGTGCCGTCGAGCACCTCGAACCCCGGCGGGAGCTCAGCCGCCACCGATTGCTCGACCAAGAGCCTCTGGGCGAATGCGTGCAGGGTGCAGATGGCCGCTTCGTCAACCTCTGCGCACGCCTTGGCGATCACGGGGTCACCGGGCGCTTCGGATGCACTGAGCACGAGCGCGTCGCGCACTCGCTCGCGCAGCTCGGCCGCGGCCGCCTCGGTGAACGTGATGGCGGCGATGTCGCCCATGGACGCGGCGCCGGTGCGCACGAGTTCGACGATGCGACCGACGAGCGCCGTCGTCTTGCCGGTGCCGGCCCCGGCCACCACCACCAGCGTCGTGTCGAGGTCCTCGTTGATCCGGCGCCGGCCGTCGTCGTCCTCGAGCGCGACCGGGTCTGCCAGCCCGACGGGGTCCGTCACCACCCGTCCACCTCGGGATCCACGAGGCGCCGGACGACGGCGCCGGCGAGCTCTTCGGGAACCGGATCAGCCAGAAGGTCGGTGACGGGACTCAGTGCGGGAGCCCCGAACTTGCGTCCCCATTGCCGGTCGCGATCAGTCGGGCACAGGGAGTCGAAGTCACACCACGAGCAGTTCTCGAAACCTCCCCAAAAACTCGCCGCTCCTGGTACAGCCGGGAAGACGCCCGACTCCACTCCCGCCGCAATCAGCCCGATCACATGGCGGAAGCGATCCTCTACGTCCTCGTTGACCGTCAGGGTGTAGCCCGGAGCGCTGCGTTCACCTGAGATCAGCCAGTAGCGCGCATGGACGGGTCCGTGTCCTCCGAAGCGAGCCCGTGCGGCCAGGCCGTAGAGGGGGAGCTGCAGGAGCGTGCCCGCCGCCACCGGGTCCTTGGTGAGGTCCGCCAGGCCGTCTTGTTTTCCGGTCTTGTAGTCCGACACGACCACCTGCCCCGAGGCACTGCGGTCGACCCGGTCGACGCGGCCTCGAAAGTGCACGGTGCGCCCATCGTCGAGCACCACGCCCACGGGAGGATCGTCTTCAGGATCGTCGCCGCCGAAGCCCAACTCGGCGGCGAGTGGCTCCATGGCGCCTTCTTCGTCGTAGAAGCGGCGGAGGTCCCTGATCATGCCGGCGCGCTCGATGCGCCACAGCAGTGCCTTGCCCACTATGCCGGCGGCTTCGGCGGCGGCAAACCACACAGCCGCGATATCGAGCAGCCGCTCGAGGCAACGCTCTTCACCCGCCACGCGCTCGACAACGAACTGCTCGAGGATGTTATGGACCAGGCTGCCGCGCTCGATGGGTTCGATTCGCCACAGTTCTTCGGGAAGCCGCCGCTTGTTCACGCCCAGCACGCGTTCGAAGAGGTAACGCCGAGGGCACTTGGCGTAGGTCTCGAAGCGTGTGGCCGACACCGGGCGCTGCGGATCGAGCGCGCTGATCACGCCCGGACCTACGAGGCCGTCAAAGCGCGTGAACGAAGGTGCCGACCGGTAACGGCCGGCCCTGATACCGGTGACGAGACGGGCGGCGCCGCCGGCGGCGGGGGCCTCAACGGGATCGTGACCGTCTTGGGCCCATCGGGTGAGGTCTCGCAGTCGGAGCTCGTGGGCCGACAGCGCCGGACCGGGCCCAGCCAAGGCAGAGGTAAAAGAGTCCACGGCGCGCCATGCCGTGCCCGAGTCCACCAGCGCCCCCAGCCACCGCGACGGGAACAGGGCGCGGCCCGTGCGGGGCTCGGCGCGCGGCAAGGTGGCGGTGCGGGTTTGCGCGCCGGCCGCCGAGCGCGGCGGTGACGTTGTCGTGGACGTCCTCGAGCCGCTGGGCGCGCCGTCGCAGCGCGCCCGAACCATCGAGGCGCCGAGCCTCGTCGGGAACAAGGACGTCTTCGCCCATGGCCCCGGGCACGAACGAGTCGGCCAAGCCGCTCAGGACGACGGAGTCGAAGTGCAGGCCGCGAGCCAAAGCAAAAGGAGCCACGAACACGCCGTCGCCGTAGCCGCCACCGGGTAGCTCGTGGGAGTCGAGGTCCGTCGCCTCGAGCTGGCTCTGGAGTGCGCGGCGAAAAGAGAGCAGATCCGCTCCGGTCGACACCTGATCCAGCTCGGCGAAGGCAAGGACCACGCCCCGCACTTGCTCGGCGGCGGCGATTTCTTCGGCCGGCCACCAGTCACCGTCGTTCGGCGTCACGTAGTGATCGAGGAGGTCGATCGACCAGCGCGCCAGGGCCTCCCACGAGGTTCCCGGCACGCGGGCACGAGAGAGAAGGCCGTCGATGAAGTCGGCCAGTGCTCGGGCCTCGTCGCCTCGCCAGCCTCCTGAGGTCGCCACGTTGTCAAGGCGCGTTCGCCACTGCGGTGCGCCTTTGACCACTCCGGCTTCGGCCGACACGGCGTCCCAGCGGCTGGCCGGCACCGGCCTGCCTCCGGGGCCCGCTGTGATGGGGCCCGACGACAGCCACGCCATGACTTGGTCGCGGGGCCAGTCGCCGCCGGCCAGCGCCAGCAGTCCGAGCAGCGCGATGGCGGTCATAGACCGGTCCAGCCGGTGCCCGGCCGGACCATTGGCGGCCACTCCGGCGGCGGCGAGCTGCTCATGAAGGACCCGGGCATACGGCGTGCCGGCGGGGTGGAACATGGCCTGGCGCCACAACGGAACCCCCGCCTCGGCGTTGGAGATCACGGTGCGAACGGCGCGCCGGGCCTCCTCGTCGGGATCGGTGCACGTCCACACCTCCGAGAAATGGGTAGGAGCGCGGCCGCGACCATCGACGTCGCAGGAAAGCACGCCCAGGTCGGCCAGCACGGACTCGGCCAGCGGACCGACGGGCCCGAGCTGCCAGCGCACCAGTGGCCCCAACGCCGCCTCAGCCCCGCCTCCACGAGCAGCAGCCCCCGCCGCCGCAATGAGGTCGAGCTCATCGGCAAAGCCATGTTCGTGAAGATGGACCCGGGTGGCGTTGAACAGAGTCACGAGCTCGCCGACACGACCCGGTTGGCGCGCCATCGCGTCGAGCGTCCGAGAAGGGCAGCGGCGCAGATCCGCAAACGCCGCATGGAGAGCGCCCAGCGCGCCGGTGTGCGTGCACAGGCGGTTGGGCCAGCCGGCCTGAGCAGCCGCCGTCGAACGAATGGCCTCGAGGTCCACCGCCACCGGAGCCAGGCGTTGGCCCCGGGAGGCGAGGTCGCCGAGGCCGAGCGTGCGCATCAGCCCCCCGACGGTGGTGCAGGTCAGGTTGGCGGACCCCACGCCGGGCCCCGCCACTCGAGCGGTGGCCAGAGCGCGCCGCACGTGGGCGGCCGCGTAAGGCGACGGGGCGATCACCGTGATCGGGGCCAATGGGTCGCCCGCCTTCGCCGCGGACACGGCGTCGACCAGCGCGGCGAGGGCGAAATCCTCGCCCTCGCTCTGCCGTGTCGTCACTCCGCGCATGCTACGGCGCGGCTGTAGCAACGAAAGGACCCCGGGGGGCCTACGAAAACTCCCAGCGTGCGCGTAGGCTTTGAGGGGGCGCCGCTTCGTTCAAGGCCGGCCCATCGGCGGCCAGCGGCGGAGGGGACGTGACGAGACCGAAGGCTCCTGGCCAGGCGGAGGGCGTGCGGAGGTTCCTCCCGGCCGGGGTTGTCGGTGGTGGGGGCGTCGTCCTGATCGTGGCGTCTGCCGTGGCCAACGGGGGCAACTTCTTCTTTGCGGTGGTGATGAGCCGCCTGTTGGGCGCGGACCGCTACGGCGAGCTGGGCTCGATCGTCGGCTTTTTGACCGTGATCACCGTGCTCACGGCGGCGGCCCAGTTGGCCGTGGCGCAGACGGTGGCCGGGCAGGTGGACACGGCCGCCGGCCCTCTCCAGTTGCGCCGCCCCACCATCGCCGCCGCTGCGGCGGGCCTGGGCACCTTGGCGGTGACGGCGTCGCTGGCGCCTGTCCTCGAAGGGTTCCTCCACCTCTCCTCACCGGGCCCCGTGTTGCTCCTCGGCGTGATGATCGCCCCCACGGTGGCGGCCACCGTGCCCATTGGCGTGCTCCTGGGCCGCCAGCGCTACGGCCTGGTGGGGACGTCGTTGGTCGTCGGGGCCGTCGGTCGTTTCGTCGTCGGCCTGATCCTCGTCAAGGCCGGGTTGGGCGTGGGGGGAGCCCTGGTGGCCAGTGTGGCGGGACAGTCCTTCGCCTATCTCGTGGTCCTGTGGCCGCTGCGCCACGAGCTTCGGGACGCTCCCGATGCGAGCCCCCTTTCCCCCCGTCTGCGCAAGGCGGCCCTGTCCTTGGTGGCGTTGTCAGGCCTGTCTGCCTTTACCGCGGTGGACTCGATCCTGGCGCGTCACTTCCTGTCGCCCTCGGCGGCGGGCCACTACGTAGCGGCGTCCACCGCAGCGCGCATCGCCTTCTTCGCCCCGAATGCGGTGGCGCTCGTCGTCTTCCCTCGCTTTGTGGCCTTGCGGCCCGGAGAAGCGGGCGAGCGTCGGCTGCTGGTGGAGGCGCTGGCGGTGACGGCGGCCCTCAGTGTGGGCGTGGCCATCGTCTTGGTGGCCGCGCCGCATCTGGCCGTGGACGTGCTGTTTGGCTCGGCGTACCGGTCGGCCGCCTCCGTGCTCCGGGTGCTGGCCGTGGCCGGTGCCGCCCTGGGCGTGCTGAGCCTGCTCGTCTACTACCACCAAGCCCGTTCCTCGATCGTGGCCGCGTGCTCGTGGATAGGAGTGGGAGCGGTGGCCCTGGTCGTCGTGGCCGGCGCGCACAGCTCGGGTATCGAGATCGGCATAGTGATGGTGGCCTCGACGGTGACGGTGCTCGTCATTGCCATGGCCACCGCGGTGTGGCGCCCACAGCCGCTGATCCCGAGCATCCCGGTGGGTGGTGGCGACGGCATCGAGAACGTCCTCGCCGGCGAGTCGAGCCTGGACCTGACCATGGTGGTGCCGTACTTCAACCCTGGGCCGCGCTTCGCTCCGAGCGTCCAGGACCTGGTCCGCTCCCTCAGGCAAGAAGGCATCAGCTTCGAGGTGATCCTGGTTTCCGACGGCTCCACCGACGGGTCCGACAGCGCGCTCAACGACCTCGGCCAGGACGAGGCGCGTCAGCTCCGGCGCATCGACCTGGGCACCAACAGGGGTAAGGGCGAAGCACTGCGGGTGGGGCTGTCTCGGGGACGGGGCCGGTACCTGGGGTTCATCGACGCCGACGGGGACATTCCCGCCGTGCAGGTCAAGAGCCTGGTCGACTTGGTGCGGGCCTATGAGCCTGATGTCGTGCTCGGCTCCAAGCGCCACCCGCTTTCCGAGGTCCACTATCCCCCGGCGCGCCGGATGTACTCATGGGGATACCAGCAACTGGTGCGGGTCCTGTTCCATCTGAACGTGCGCGACACCCAGACCGGGCTCAAGCTCATCCGGCGTGAGGTGCTGGTGGCCGTGCTCCCCCGCACACTGGAAAAGCGCTTTGCCTTTGATCTGGAGATGCTGGTGGTCGCCCGCCGCCTGGGCTACCGGCGCTTTTTCGAGGCGCCCGTGCACATCCAAGAGCGATTCTCGAGCACCATCCATCTCAACAGCGTGCGGCTCATGCTCCAAGACACCTTGGCCATCTTCTACCGGCTGCGGATCCTGCGGTACTACGACGAGGTGCACAAGGACCCCACCGCGGTGCGCTCCGAGCCCCAGGGGCTTCAGCGCACGCCCACGTAGATGGCCATGGCGGCCCCGAACGCGATGCAGTAGATCCCGAAGGGCGTCAGGGTCTTGGTCTTGAAGTACTTCACCAAAAAGGCGACGGAGAAGAAGGCCGCCACCGCCGCGCACCCGGCGGCCAGCAGGGCCTCCCCTCGTACGCCGTTTCCAAGGGGACCGGTGATGTCGCTCGCCTTGAGCACCCCGGCGGCCAAGATGATGGGGGTGGCCAGGAGAAACGCGAATCGGGCCGAGTCCTCATGGTCGAGCCCGCGCGCCAGGCCGGCGGTCATGCACATCCCGTCGCGGCTGATACCGGCGATGAGGGCGGCGGACTGGGCCACCCCGATCAGCCCGGCCTCCTTGTAATCGAGGGTGTCGAGGCGCCTGCCGTCGTCGCCGGCTTTGGCGCCGCGGCGTGCCGCCAGGGACCGCACCTCCGAGCGGCGGCGCAGTCGCTCGGCTCCCAACAAGATGACCCCATTGAGCATGAGGAAGCCGGCCGCCGCACCCGGTTTGGCCAGGACCACCCGCAGCGGATGCTCGAGGGCGAGCCCCAGTACGGCGGCGGGAATGGTGGCGATCACGATGAGCCAGGCCAGGCGTTCGGTCGGGGTCTCGATGCGGCGGCGGACGATGGACCGGAACCACGCCGAGATGATCTGCACCCAGTCCCGCCAGAAGTAGACGAGGATGCCGATGGCGCTCCCCACGTGCAACATGACGACAAAGGCCAGCCAGAACGATTCGGGCTTCGATTGGGCGTTGACCAGCGAGTGCCAACCGAACAGGGTGGGGAACAGCACCGTGTGCCCGAGGGACGACACCGGGAACAGTTCCGTCACGCCTTGCAAGAGCCCCAAAATGGCGGCTTGCACCATGCTGATAGGTCCGTGCGCGGCGGAATGGTTGGCCGCAGCCACCAAATGACCGGCCAAAAGGTGACCGGAACGAATTTCACCAATTTTAAGTAATTGGGTCGGCACCAGGGCCCTTTCTGTGCTCAGCGGGGGTGTTCGCCACGCTCCGTGGTGGCATGTTCCGGAATAGTCTCAGGCCCGGTCGGGACCGTCCCCAGGATTTTCCCAGGTTGATGGGGGATACTGGGCGGTCAGGGGATTACGGGCTTTGGAGCGCGATACCGGCCGGGGGGCTTGGTCACGCGACGACTGGAGGTGTCGGAGTTGAGGATCCTTGTCTTGGGCGGAGATGGCTACCTGGGGTGGCCGACGGCGCTGCATCTTTCGCGGCGAGGACACGAGGTGGCGGTGGTGGACAACTTCGTCCGCCGCCAGTACGACTTCGAGATGGGGACCGACAGCCTGGTCCCCGTACGCCAGCTCCAGCACCGCGTGCGGACGTGGGAGGAAGTGTCGGGGCTGAAGGTGGACGCCTTTGTCGGCGACCTGACCGACGCCGAGTTCGTCGACCAGACCTTCGAGCGTTTCGGACCGGAAGCCGTGGTCCACTTCGCCGAGCAGCGATCGGCTCCGTACTCCATGATCGACCGCAACCACGCCGTCTACACCCAAGTCAACAACGTGGTCGGCACCATGAACCTGTTGTACACGATCGCCGAACGCGACCCATCGATCCATCTGGTGAAGCTCGGCACCATGGGGGAATACGGGACTCCCAACATCGACATCGAAGAAGGGTTCATCGAGATCACCCACCGGGGCCGCACCGACCTGCTGCCCTACCCGAAGCAGCCGGGCTCCTTCTACCACCTGTCGAAAGTGCACGACAGCCACAACATGCAGTTCGCCTGCCGGATCTGGGGGCTGCGTGCCACCGACCTCAACCAGGGTGTCGTGTACGGACAGCAGACAGACGAGACCGACCTGCACCCGGACCTGGCCACCCGCTTTGACTACGACAGTGTGTTCGGCACCGTCCTGAACCGGTTCTGCGTACAGGCGGTGGTGGGGCACCCCCTCACCGTCTACGGCAAGGGCGGCCAGACGCGCGGGATTCTCGACATTCGAGACACCCTGTCGTGCGTCGAGCTGGCCTTGTTGAACCCGGCCGCCGAGGGCGAGTTCCGGGTCTTCAACCAGTTCACCGAGTCGTTCTCGGTTCAGGATCTGGCCAACATGGTGGCCGACGCCTACCCGGGCAAGGTGCAGATCGACCACGTCGAAGACCCTCGGGTGGAAAAAGAGGAGCACTACTACCGGGCCGCCCACACCAAGCTGCTTGACCTCGGCCTCGTTCCTCACCTGCTGGAGCCGGCCACCATCAGGGCCCTACTGGCCGTGGTGGACCGCCACCGGGACCGGGTCGATCCCGGCGCCATCAAGCCGACGGTGCAGTGGCGCCGCACGGCCAGCCCGGCGCTGGACTCGACGGCCGCCCTCATCGGCGAGCGCAAGGAAGCCGCACCCGGCGCTACGTCCGTCGACGCCGCCCACGAGGGCTCCGCGTAACAACGGGGTTCAGGCCGCCAGGGATCTGTCGTCCCGGCTGAGCTTCCGAGGCCGGCGACAGCCCCATTAGGGTCCCTGCCATGGTCGGGGGATGGCGCCGGCGCCGCCGGCGGCGGGTTGTCATCAAGAACCTGGCCACAACCGTCGTTGTCGTCGTGCTGGTGGCCGCTGTCGTGATCGTGGCCATCGCGGCGGTGGCACAGATCGGCCCGACGTCGGGGCCGTATCGACGCACCGTGGACAGGAGTTTCGTGACCCTGGCGGCCCCACTAGCGGCGCAATCGAACGCCGGAGCGCTGACCTTGGCCACCCTGCTCACCGGCGGCCCGGCGCTTGCACGCCGCACCTTCTTCATGCAACTCGACACGCTGGCCGCCGGCACCTCGGATGTGGCCCACCAGTTCGACGCCCTGGCTCCGCCTTCACCGGCCGGCTCGGCGGGCCGGCCATGCGTGGCCGCCCTGGGCGGTCGGGCTCGGGCCACATCCTCGTTGCGCAGCGCACTGGAGTCACTGCTCGGTGGCCGCCAGGGTCTGAGCGGGGGCGACGAGGCATCGGCCACGGCGGCCGTCACGGCGGGAGGTAGCGAGCTGATGGCGGCCGATGCGTCGTGGGTCCGGTGTCGACACGCCTTGCGCCGAGCACCGGGCTCAGCCCGCTTGCCGGCATCGCAATGGATCCACGACCCTTCTCGGTGGAGCCCGGCCGCCATCGACGACTTCGTCACGGCATTGGTGGCATCCCCGTCTTTGGCGGCCGTGCGCGCCGTGTCGATCATTGCCACCACCACCGCTCCCCCCACCGTCGTCGCAAGCACCGGAACCGGAGTGGTGGTGCCCACCAAATCCCTGAGCCTTCGGGTCGTGGTGGCCGACAACGGCAATGTGGCCGAGGACGACGTGGTGGTCACCGCCGATGTGGGGACCGGTCCGGCGCCGTCTCAGGCCAAGGCCAACCTCGCCGCCGGCGCCGCGGTGGCGCTGTCGCTGCCGGCGTTGCGCGTCAAGCCGGGCGGCTCCTACACCGTGGTGGTGACTGCTTCGCTGGCGGGTACGCCCATGGCCGGGACCAACGCCACGATCTCGTTTCCCGTGGAGATCTCGACGAACCCCCCACCGCCCACCACGACGGTCCCGACGACGACGACCACCACGACGAAACCGAAGACCAAGTCCAAGGCCACCTCCAAGGGCTAAAGAGCGTGGCCGGCATGATCAATGCCGCGAGTAGGCCATAGGATCGAAACAGGAGAAGGCACAGAGAGGATTCGAACACCGTGGCTGAGAGCATCACGATCATCGACAACCGGACGGGGAACCAGCTCGAGATCCCCATCAACCACGGTGGTGTGGCCGCCAGCGAGTGGCAGAAATTGCTGCCCGGCATATGGTTCTACGACCCCGGCATGATGAGCACGGCCGTGTGCGAGAGCACCATCACCTTCGTCGACGGCGACCAAGGGATCCTGCGCTATCGCGGCTACCCGATCGAGCAGCTGGCCGAGAAGTCGAACTACCTCGAGGTCGCCTACCTCCTCCTGCACGGCGAGCTCCCCACCGGCGACCAGTTCGGCGAGTGGCGTCACGACATCACCATGCATACGTATATCCACGAGAATGTACGCAAGCGATTCCTGGAAGGCTTTCACTACGACGCCCATCCCATGGGCATGCTGGTCTCCGCCGTGGCCGCTTTGTCGACCTTCTACCTCGACGCCAAGGAGATCTTCGATCTCGAGGCACGCCAGCGCCAGATCATCCGGCTCATCGCCAAGATGCCGACGCTGGCCGCCGCCGCCCATCGCTTCTCGGTGGGCATGCCCTTCGTCTACCCCGACAACTCGCTCGACTTCTGTTCCAACTTCCTGTCGATGATGTGGAAGGTCGCCGAACCCCGTTTTGAAGCGGACCCCACCCTCGCCCGTGCGCTGGACGTGCTGTTCATGCTGCACGCCGATCACGAGCAGAACTGCTCGACGACGGCCATGCGGGTGGTGGGCTCGTCGCACGCCGATCCCTACTCGTGCTGCGCGGCGGCGTGTGCCGCCCTGTACGGACCTCGCCACGGTGGTGCCAACGAAGAAGTCATCAAGATGCTCACCGAGATCGGTTCCATCGACAACGTCCCCGCGTTCATCGAATCGGTCAAACAAGGCGGAGGCGGGCGCCTCCAGGGATTCGGGCACCGCGTCTACAAGAGCTACGACCCCCGGGCCACCATCATCAAGCGCACAGCGGATGAGGTCTTTGCCATCACGGGCAAGAACCCCCTGCTCGACATCGCCTTGAAGCTCGAGGAGATCGCCCTGTCCGACGAGTACTTCACGTCGCGGCGGCTGTACCCGAACGTCGACTTCTATTCCGGGCTCATCTACCAGGCCATGGGCTTTCCTCTGGAGATGTTCCCCGTCCTCTTCGCCATCCCCCGCACGGCGGGCTGGCTGGCTCACTGGCAGGAGCTCTTGGACCAGGACTCCAAGATCGCCCGGCCCCGTCAGCTCTACATCGGCGCCGACGAGCGCCAGTACGTCCCCATGGACCAGCGTTAGGCCGACGCCTTGGGCACGAGGCGCATCAAGCCCTCCTGCACCATCGACACGACCAGGGTGCCGCTCTGCGTGAACAAGAAGCCTCGCGCCAGCCCGCCGCGCCCCGTAGGCGCTCGGGCTGTCCATGTCATAGAGCAGCCACTCGTCGGCCCGGAAGGGCCGGTGGAACCACATGCAGTGGTCCAGGCTGGCCCCCATGAACTCGGCGTCGTTCCAGCCGATGTCGTGGGGGGCGAGCATGGTGTCGAACAGCGACATGTCCGACGCATAGGCGGCGATGCAGGCGTGGAGCAGGGGGTCGTCCCCGAGGGTGCCGTCGGCGCGTATCCACAGCCGCTGCACGGGCTCGAGATTGTCGTGGACGAGCCAGGGCAGATCCCCGATGTGGCGCTGGTCGATGGGATGGGGGCGGGCGAACCAGTCGGTGAGCTGCTCCCGGTAGGGCTCGAGGCGATCCCCCAAGGTGGGCAGCGTGTCGGGGGACGGCACCTCCGGCATGGGCACCTGGTGTACCAACGCACCTTCCTCGTCGACGTGGAAGGAGGCCGCCAGGTTGAAGATCGCTTGCCCGTGCTGGATGGCCACTACCCGGCGCGTCGTGAACGATCGCCCGTCGCGGATGCGGTCCACCTCATAGAGGATGGGCACATTGGGGTCGCCGGGCCGGAGGAAGTACGAGTGCAACGAGTGGACATGGCCCCGCTCCACCGTCCGCCCCGCTGCCATCAGCGCCTGGGCGGCCACCTGACCGCCGAAGACCCGCTGGCGATTCTCATCAGGGCTGACACCGCGGAAGATGTTGACCTCGATGGGCTCGATGTCGAGGAGCTTGACGAGGAAATCGAGGGCTTCGCTCACTCCCCCATCTTCGCAGGGCCTCGACGCCGCGTGGGTCGTTCACATGGGTTGGCGACGCCATTGTCGATGGCGTGCCCGAAGGGGACAGGACAGTCCCTGAAACGCCGCAGGCCTGGGCCAATGCACAGTGACGCGGGTAGATTGGCTCGATGCGCGAATTCGTCGAGCGACTCTGGCGCTTGTACCACACCCCTAGCGGGAAGCGGATGTTCCGCTACACGATGGTGTCGGTCATCTCGACGGTGGTCTCGTTCACCGTGCTCATCCTCATCTACGGCGTGTTCAAGGTGTGGACCCAGGTTCCGAGCACGCTGGTGTCAAACCTCAGCGGCGTGCTGCCGTCGTACTACCTCAATCGCCACTGGGCGTGGGGAAAGTCCGGCAAATCGCACGTGATGCGGGAGGTGGTGCCTTTTTGGGTCGCCTCTGTGATCGGCATCTTGTTCGGGGTGGCGGCAGGTGCCGAAGCCCGCCACGTCAGTCTCGCCCACCATCTGCACCACCTGTCGAGCTCGGTGCTCTTGTTGGCCTCCAACGTGGCCGCCTTCGCCGTGCTGTGGGTGGTGAAGTTCATCGTCTTCAACAGGCTGTTCCACGTCACACCGGAGGCGGAAGCCGAGATCGAGTTGAAGGCGGCTAGTCCCGAAAGTTCGTGAACTGCA
This sequence comes from uncultured Acidimicrobiaceae bacterium, assembly GCA_963793645.1. Classification (GTDB taxonomy): domain Bacteria; phylum Actinomycetota; class Acidimicrobiia; order Acidimicrobiales; family UBA8190; genus CAWCAW01. The sequence continues at coordinate 273,865 of CAWCAW010000008.1, forward strand.
GGGGGATGCCGAAGTCGGCTTCCTTCAGGGCTTGGATCACGGCCTGCAGGTCATCGCGCTTCTTGCCCGACACCCGTAGCTGATCCCCTTGGGCCTGAGATGACACGCCTTTGAGGTTCATGTCCTTCACGGCTTTGTTGATCTTCTTGGCGTGATCGGACGAGATGCCCGCATTGATGGCGATGCGCTGGCGGACGGTGTTCTTGGTGGCCTCCTCGATCTTGCCGTTCTCGAAAGCCTTGAGTGACACCTGACGGCGCACCATCTTCTCCTCGAGTACCTGCAGCAAGGCGCGCAGGCGGTCCTCGGTCGACGATCGCAAGGTGAGCTCGTTGGTGCCGATCTCGATCTCGGAGTCGGTGCCCTTGAAGTCGAAACGAGTGGTCGCCTCGCGGTTGGCTTGGTCGACGGCGTTGCGGACTTCTTGCATGTCCACTTCTGAGACCACATCGAACGTGGGCATGGCCGACACGATACCGCCCGGGCGGCCCTCGCATCCGATGCCGCAAGCGACCGAGGCGTCCCGGAGGCCGGACTATCGTCACTCCCCGGGGTCGGTGCCCGAGTGGCCAAAGGGAGCAGACTGTAAATCTGCCGGGAGACCTACGAAGGTTCGAATCCTTCCCGGCCCACCACCACGTCGTAGCGCCGTCAGCGGCGCGCCTAAGCGGGTGTTGAGGGGCTGGTGGGGGCGCCGACCGGACCGCCTATCGGCCCCCTGGGGTGTACTTGCCGCGGGCCCAACTTTCGTTACAATGCCGTTACGAACGTGTCCGACGTGTGACACGGTTCATTCGGTCAGGGGCCGCTGGCCAGTCAATTCGGGTGGCCCCACGACCCTGTACGAGGGCCGAGGAAATGGGAGTGAGGGACACCATCGCCGCTCGGAGGCGCGCCGGCTTGGCAGGCCTGCCCACGCTGACGCGTGTCCTTGATCGCCTGGGGGCGTGGGACGAGGCGGTGCGGTCGCGCTGGCCCTTCTCCGCCTTGGTGGGCCCCGACATCCAACCGGGGGCCGTCACCGACGACGGGTCACGGCTGCTGCTGCGTCCCGCCATTCTGGGTTTCGTGGCCATCGTGGCCATCACCGCCGGCGTCTCCCAACAGCGCTCGCCGTTCGTCTTGAAACAAGCCGGTGCGTGGTTCTTCGGTGTGCCCGCCTCGGGCGTGAGCGCGTCGAGCCACGATCTCTTCTTCGGGCTGGTGGCCGTGTACGGCGGTCTCGTCCTACTCATGCGCTCGTGGTACGGGATCATCCGCACCACCTCCCAGCTGCCGGAGATTCCCGTCCGCAAGCTCATGATGATCGGCGGGCTGTGGGTGGTTCCCCTCCTCATCGCCCCGCCGCTTTTCAGTCGCGACGTCTACTCGTACGTGGCGCAGGGCGAGATGATGAGCCACCACATCAGCCCGTACCAGTACGGACCGAGCGTGCTCGGCGCCGGCGCGCCGTCGGTGGGATTCGTCGACAATTTGTGGAAGAACACCCCAGCCCCGTACGGCCCGCTGTTCATGTGGCTCGACGGCGCGCTGACCAGCCTGTCGTTGCACCACGAGTTGATCAACGTCGTCCTGCTGCGCCTGCTGGCGGTGGCCGGCGTCGCCTTGATGGCGGTGTGCCTCCCGGAACTGGCTCGCAGCATGGGGCGCAGCCCCTCCTACGTCTTCAGCCTGGCCGTGCTCAACCCGGTGACGATCCTGCATTTGGTGGGTGGGGCGCACAATGACGCCTTGATGCTCGGGTTACTGGTGGCCGGGATCACCGTGGCCCGGCGGGGGAGACCGGCCATCGGCATCTTGCTGTGCTCGTTGGCGGCCGCCGTAAAGGTGCCCGCCGCCATCGGGATCATCTACATCGGCTGGGAATGGATGGGCGCGGGCATCCCGCGCCGTAACCGGGTGCGGCCGCTGGTGACCGCCGGGCTCATCTCGCTCGGGGTCATGGGTGGCCTTTCCATCGTGACCGGGCTCGGGTGGAGCTGGGTCTTGAACCTGGCCACGCCGGGGACGGTGCGATCGTGGGTGGCGCCGGCTACGGGGGCGGGCATCCTGCTCACGCAAGTCGCCCATCTCGTCGGCATCGGGGTCCCGCTGCACACCATGTTGTCGATCACCCGCCTGGCCGGGTTGGCCACGGCGTGCGGGGTGGGGATCTGGTTGTTGCTGCGCTCCGAAAAAGTGGGTGCCCTGTGGGCCATGGGGGTGACCCTGTTGCTGGTGGTGGCGCTGGGCCCTGTCGTCCAACCCTGGTACCTGTCGTGGGGGCTGATCCTCTTGGCCCCGGTGGCGACGGGCCGGATCCGTTCGCTCATCATCGGCGTGTCCATCGCCTCGGCGTTCATCGGGCTTCCCGGTGGCCGCCAACTGGTGGGCGAGCTGGTCAGCGCCAACCCGCTGACGGTGGCATTGGCCCTGTTGGCCTGCCTGGCCATCATGACGGTGCCGCTGACGCCCATGGACCGCGAGCAGCTTCTCCCCCGGTGGTACCGCCGCCGGCGCGGGCCCGACGTCGAAGAGGGCTCGCCTCCCGAACTGGACCTCGCCAACGCCTGAGCGGGCCACCGGCGCGCTGTCGGCTAGAGCATCAGCTGCAAGACGGCCACGTCGATCCAGCGCCCGAACTTGCGTCCCACCTCGCGCTCCACACCCACCACGGTGAAGCCGAAGGCCTGGTGCAAGGCGATGGAGGGGTCGTTGTCCCCCGAGCAGCGGGCGATGACGGTGTGAAATCCCTGGGTCGAGGCCAGGCCGACCAGCTCGGCCAGCACCAGCCGCCCCACCCCTCGGCGTCGCCACTCGCCGCCCACGTAGACGGAGTCCTCGACCGTGGTGGCATAGGCGGGCCGGTCTCGAAACGGCGACAGCGAGCCGAAGCCCGCCACGGTGCCTTCCTCCACGGCGACCACCGCCGGATGCGCCCCTTGGTGATGCTCCACCCACGCCCGTTGCTCGGCGGCGGTGCGAGGCTCCAAGTCGAAGGTGACGGTGGACTCGGTGATCTCGACGTTGTAGATGGCCCGGATGGCCTCGGCGTCCTCGGTGCGGGCCAGGCGGATCTCCACCGGCGAGATGGTAGCGGCGGTCTCGCCGAGCCCAATTGCTCGCCGACTATGCTTGTTCGGCGCGGGTGGAAGCGCCCGCCCCCTTAGCTCAGTCGGCAGAGCACAGCCATGGTAAGGCTGGTGTCGTCGGTTCGATTCCGACAGGGGGCTCGCCCGGGCGGCGTAGCTCAGTCGGTCAGAGCACACGGCTCATAATCGTGGGGTCGCGGGTTCGAGTCCCGCCGCCGCTACCACCCAGAGGTACAGGGTCCTTCCGGGGGACCTTGCAGAAGGAGCACGACGATGCCCAAGAACGAGAAGCGAGTGCAGGTGACGCTGGCATGCGAGGTTTGCAAGCGGCGGAACTACATCACCACCAAGAACAAGCAGAACGACCGCGAGCGCATCGAGCTCACCAAGTTCTGCCGGTGGGACCGCAAGCACACGGTCCACAAGGAGACCCGCTGACCAACCGGGCATCGGCCCACGTGTCGGCGCCAGGCGTCGGCCGGGTAGTGGGTGATAGCCTGAGCACTCGGCCCGCGGAGGCCAGCAGGTCTGTCGCCGTTGCCCTGGCCGCCGGAGGGCAGTAGCTCAATTGGTAGAGCACCGGTCTCCAAAACCGGCGGTTGGGGGTTCGAGTCCCTCCTGCCCTGCCACCCGTCCGTCGAAAGGCGTGCGTAGCCGTGAACCGTGAGATGAAGCGCATGATGCAGCGCCAAGGTCAGCTCGAGGCTGACGGCTCTCCCGCGTCAGCATCCAAGCGCACCGCCGGCCAACCCCGGCCCCGGCCGCCGGCTGCCAACGAGGTCTCGGGACGGGCGCGCATCGTGGAGTTCTTCCGCGACGTGCGCTCGGAGCTGCGCCAGGTGGCCTGGCCTACTCGCTCCGAGGTGGCCAACTCGGCCACGGTCGTCTTCATCGTGCTGGTGATTCTGGCCGTGCTGATCTTCGCCCTGAACTACGCGTTCTCCCACGCCGTCATCAAGCTGTTCAGCACATGACTGAGTTCCAGACCCAGACCGAAGAGAACGCGTCCGACGTCTCCGCGGAGACCGATATGGCGGACGTCGAGGAGGCCGAGGTGGCCGAAGTAGTGGCCGAGATCATCGAAGACGTGGCGGAGCTCGAGGCCGAGGTCGAAGCCGACGTCGTGCTCGACCTCACCACCGACGAGGGCACTGCCACCGACGAGGCCGCGGAGCTCGAGGTCGACCAACCGGGCTGGACGGGCGACGGCGTCATCGAGGACGACGACGACATCGAAGACCTGGTGGTGGAGAGCCCCTATGACCGCCCCGGGCGGTGGTACGTGGTGCACACCTACGCCGGCTACGAGAACAAGGTGAAGTCGAACCTCGAGAGCCGCATCGTGTCCATGAACATGGAGGACCGCATCTTCGAGGTGGTCATCCCCATGGAGGACGTGGTGGAGTTCAAGGGCGGCAAGAAGGTGGTCGTCCAGAAGAAGGTGTTCCCCGGCTATCTGCTCACCCGCTGCGACCTCGACGACGACTCGTGGTCGGTGATCCGCAACACCCCCGGGGTGACCGGGTTCGTGGGCCCGGGCACCAAGCCCACCCCGCTGTCTCGGCGCGAGGTGGAGGGGATCCTGCAGGTCAAGGTGGAAGGCGGGGCTGACCACGCCAAGAAGACCCGGCCGCGTCTCGAGTACGAATTGGGCGAGACGGTGCGGGTGAAAGAAGGCCCGTTCGCCGACTTCTCGGGCCAGATCGACGAGATCAACGAAGACCAGCTGAAGCTGAAGGTGCTCGTGAACATCTTCGGGCGTGAGACGCCTGTCGAGCTCGAGTTCAGCCAGGTCGCCAAGCTCTAGTTCCCAGGAGGACCGCCGCCCATGCCCCCCAAGAAGAAGATTCTCGCCGTGGTGAAGATCCAGCTCCCCGCGGGCGGAGCCACGCCGGCTCCCCCGGTGGGAACGGCTCTCGGCCCTCACGGTGTGCAGACCATGGAGTTCTGCAAGCAGTACAACGCGGCGACCGAGAACCAGCGGGGGACGGTCATCCCCGTGGACATCACCATCTACGAGGACCGCTCGTTCACCTTCGTCCTGAAGACCACGCCCACCCCGGTGCTCATCCGTCAGGCGGCCGGGGTCGACAAGGGCGCCGCGGCGGCGGGCCGGGAGTCCACCGGGAGCATCTCCGATGCGCAGCTCACCGAGATCGCCCGGACCAAGCTGCCCGACCTCAACACCACCGACATCGAGGCGGCCAAGCGCCAGGTGGCGGGCACAGCCCGCTCCATGGGCATCGCCGTCTCCAGCTGAGCGGCTCCGGCGTACGGACCGAGAGGACAATCACGTGCAAAGAGGCAAGAAATATCGTTCCGCCCTGGAGCGCTTCGACCGCGACACCCTCTACAGCCCCGTCGAGGCGGTGGAGCTGGCCAAGGACATGGCGCCGGCGTCGTTCGACGAGACGGTGGAGCTGGCCGTGCGTCTAGGCGTCGACCCCCGCAAGGCTGACCAGATCGTGCGCGGCACGCTGTCGCTGCCGGCCGGGACGGGTCGCACCGCTCGCGTGGTCGTCTTCGCCGACGGTGAGCCGGCTGCCGAGGCGCGGGCCGCCGGTGCCGACGAGGTCGGCGCTGACGACCTGGTGGCCAAAGTCGAAGGTGGCTTCCTCGACTTCGACGTGGCCATCGCCACGCCGGACTTGATGGGCCAGGTGGGCAAGCTGGGTCGGGTGCTCGGCCCCCGGGGGCTCATGCCCAACCCGAAGACCGGCACCGTGACCACCGACGTCGGCAAGGCCGTCACCGAGTTCAAGGGCGGTCGGGTCGAGTACCGCACCGACAAGGTGGGCAACGTCCATGTGCGCGTGGGCAAGGTGTCGTTCACCAAGGAGAAGTTGCTCGAGAACGTCCATGCCGTGATCGAGGAGCTGGTGCGGGCCAAGCCCGCCTCCTCCAAGGGCCGTTACCTCCGGGGCGTCACGCTGTCGACGACCATGGGCCCCGGCGTGCGGGTCGATCCGGCTCGGGCCCGCGACCTCGACGAGGAGCTCGCCTCCACGGCGTAGTAACGTCTTCTTTTTCGCCGTTGCCATAGACCTCCGGTTGCGCCCTGGTGGCGCCGAAGGGCCCACGGGCCGCCCGACGAGGCGACGCACGAGATCTGACGGTGGGGCCCTCAACCCTGCTCGACGGCTGCGGCGACGGTATTTCAGCAGCAGCAAGCGATCGAGCAAGGAGTCGAGATGGAGAACCCCAGGCCGGAGAAGGTGGCCGTCGTCGCCGAGGTGCGGGCGCGCCTCGAGGGTGCTCCCGCCGCCATCTTGACCGAGTACCGGGGCCTGACCGTGGCCGAGCTGGCCGAGTTGCGCCAAGCGCTTTCGGCGGTCGGTGGCGACTACAAGGTCTACAAGAACACCCTGGTCAAGCTGGCCATCGCGGGGGGCAGCACGAACCGCTGGCTGACCTTTTGGTGGGGCCGACGGGGATCGCCTTCGTTTCGGGCGAGGTGACGGCGGTAGCCAAGGCCCTGCGCGACTTCTCCCGAGCCAACGCCCATCTGATCGTCAAGGGTGGCATGTACTCCGACGGGTACCTGTCGGCCTCTGATCTCGGACTGCTGGCCGACCTGCCGTCGCGGGAGGTGCTGCTGGGGCGGATCGCCGGGGGGATCGCCGCTCCCATGCAACAGATGGTCGGCCTTCTCGGTGCCGTGCTGCGGAACTTCGCCTATGGGCTGTCCGCCCTCGTGGACGAGCGAGGAGGGGTCCCGGCGGAGCCGGCTACGGCCGAGGTTGAGGCGCCGGCTGAGGCTGAGGCTGCCGTCGAGGCGCCGGCTGAGGCGGAAGCTTCGGCTGAGGTGGCCGAGGCCCCGGCTGAGGTCGAGGTTGCGGCCGAGGCGCCGGCTGAGGCCGCCGATCCGGCGCCGGCTGAGGCCGAAGTTGCCACCGAAGCGGAGCCGGCAGCTGAGGCCGAGCCCGCGACGGAGCCGGTAGCTGAGGCGGATCAGGCACCTGAGGCCTGACGGAGTTCCGTCGAGCCCACCCATCATCGAGTCAACCGAGTCGAGATATCAGAAGGAGCACAGCGAAATGGCTGAAAAAACCCTCACCAAGGACCAGATCCTCGACGGGATCGCCAATCTCACCGTCCTCGAGCTCTCCGAGCTCCTGAAGGACTTCGAGGAGAAGTTCGGTGTGACCGCCGCCGCCCCTGTGGCAGTGGCCGCGGCTGCACCCGCCGGCGGCGACGCGGCCGGAGGCGGCGAAGAGGAGCAAAGTGAGTTCGACGTCGTGCTGACGGCGGCGGGCGACAAGAAGATCCAGGTCATCAAAGAGGTGCGGGCGCTTACCAGCCTCGGCCTCAAAGAGGCCAAGGACCTCGTCGACTCGGCGCCCAAGCCGGTGCTGGAGCGGGTTCCCAAGGAAGAGGCCGCCAAGGCAAAAGCCCAGCTCGAAGAGGCCGGGGCCACCGTCGAGGTCAAGTAGGCAAAGGGCCGGTACGCGCCAGAGTCCTTGACGGGACCCCGGCGCGTCCGTACCCTGTCCGTTGCGCCCCCAAATGGGGGTTGCAACGCGACGCGCCGCCGCGTATGCTTAACGGTTGCCGTGCCCCTTCTTCGCGCCACCTTTGCTTTTGTCGCCTGAATGACGCGCGCCCCGACGACAACCGTTGCCCCGGCTTCGCACCATTCGGACGCTCGTCCGAGCCCACTTTGCACCTCGTAGTCCAGTCGTTTCCGTGGGGCCCCCCGTCCCCACACCCGCAGTGCCGTCGTGTCCGCCACCTCACCTGGGAGGAGTAGGCCTTGCCTACACGTTCGAAAAGCCCGGAACGCTTCTCCTTCGCCAACCTCAACGAAGTCCTACCTCTGCCGGATCTGGTCAGCATTCAGCGTGACTCGTTCCGGTGGTTCCTCGAAAAGGGATTGGCGGAGGCCTTCAACGACATCAGCCCCATCGAGGACTTCACCGGCCAGCTGAGCCTGCGCCTCGAGTTCGACCCCCAAGACCCCGACCTTCGCCCACCTCCGAAGTTCAAGGAGGAGGAATGCAAGGAAAAGGACATGACCTATGCCGCCCCCGTTTTCGTGCGGGCGCAGTTCATGAACGCCAGCACCGGCGAGATCAAAGAGCAGACCGTCTTCATGGGCGACTTCCCGATGATGACGGAAAAGGGCACCTTCATCATCAACGGCACCGAGCGGGTCGTGGTGAGCCAGCTGGTGCGTTCGCCTGGTGTCATCTTCCAGCCCGGCCGGGACGCCAAGACCATCGTGACCGGGACCATTCACCCCTATCGCGGTGAGTGGGTCGAGTTCGACGTCGAGGCCAAGCCGTCCAAGGACGTCACGGCCGGGGCCCGCGTGGCCCGCAAGCGTCGGCTGTCGCTGTTCGTGTTGCTGCGCGCCCTGGGATACGAAGACGAGGCGTTCCTGTCTCGCTTCGTTCGCCACTTCGACTTCCTCGAGGGGCAGTGGGAGAAGGAGCGTGACCTGGCTCCGTCCCGCGAAGAGGCCCTCCTCGAGATCTACAAGCGCGCTCGCCCCGGTGAGCCGCTGTCGGCCGAGGCCGCCAAGGGCTACTTCGAGAACGCCTTCTTCAACCCCAAGCGCTACGACCTGACGCGAGTCGGTCGCTACAAGCTGAATCGCAAGCTCGGCCCCGAAATCGAGCGCATCGCCAGCATCTTGGACGTGAACCTCGATCGGCCGGCTCCGGACCAGGGCGTCCTGTCGCCGTCGGAGATCCTGGCCACGGCGACCTACATGCTGCACCTGGCCGACGGCGAGTCGGGGTACCGCATCGACGACCAGGACCACTTCGCCAACCGGCGCATCCGGTCGGTGGGTGAGCTCATCCAGAACCAGGTGCGGGTGGGCCTGAGCCGCATGGAGCGGGTGGTGCGCGAGCGCATGACCACTCAAGACGTCGAGGCCATCACCCCGCAGACCCTCATAAACATCAGGCCGGTGGTCGCCGCCATCAAGGAGTTCTTCGGCACCAGCCAGCTCTCACAGTTCATGGACCAGAACAACCCGCTGTCGGGCCTGGCCCACAAGCGCCGGCTGTCTGCTCTGGGCCCCGGCGGCCTGTCCCGTGAGCGGGCCGGCTTCGAAGTCCGAGACGTGCACAGCTCCCATTACGGGCGCATGTGCCCCATCGAGACTCCCGAGGGTCCCAACATCGGGCTGATCGGTGCTTTGGCAACGTACGGCCGGGTGAACGAGTACGGCTTCATCGAGACGCCGTATCGCAAGGTCACCGACGGCCGCGTCACCGACGAGATCGTCTATCTGGCTGCCGACGAGGAAGAAGAGCACGTCATCGCCCAGGCCAACGCCAAGCTCGACGAGCGAGGCGGGTTCATGGACGAGCGCGTCCTGGTGCGTCGCGGGCCGCAAGGCGCGGGTGTGCGGGTCGGCGCCACGTCGACCTCCTACGGCACCACCAGCGAGATCGACTACGTGCTCCCCGCCGAGGTCGACCTCATGGACGTCTCTCCCAAGCAGATCGTCTCGGTGTCCACCGCCCTCATCCCCTTCGTCGAGCACGACGACGCCAACCGGGCCCTGATGGGCGCCAACATGCAGAAGCAGGCCGTGCCGTTGGTGGTCCCCGAGGCGCCGTACATCGGCACCGGGGTCGAGGCCCGGGCCGCCCAGGACGCCGGCGATGTGGTGGTGGCCCAAGGCGAGGGAACGGTCACCGAGGTATCGGGTGAGCGCATCACCGTCGAGTACCGCGCCGGTCAGCGCGACCGCCTCGGCGACGAGCTCGGCCGACGCAACTACATCCTGGCCAAGTTCAACCGTTCCAACCAGAACACCTCGATCAACCAGAAGGTCCTCGTCTCAGAGGGTCAGAAGGTCGTGGCCGGTGACGTGCTGGCCGACGGTCCCGCCACCCACAACGGCGAGCTGGCGCTGGGCAAGAACCTGCTCGTCGCCTTCATGCCGTGGGAGGGCTACAACTTCGAGGACGCCATCATCTTGTCCGAGCGCCTCGTGCGTGACGACGTGCTCACCTCCATCCACATCGAAGAGCACGAAGTCGACGCCCGCGACACCAAGCTGGGTGCCGAGGAGATCACCAGGGACATCCCGAACCTGTCCGAGGAGATCCTGGCCGACCTCGACGAGCGCGGCATCATTCGCATCGGGGCCGAGGTCGAGCCCGGCGACGTGCTGGTGGGCAAGGTCACTCCCAAGGGCGAGACCGAGCAGACTCCCGAAGAGCGCCTCCTGCGGGCCATCTTCGGCGAGAAGGCCCGCGAGGTGCGAGACACCTCGCTGAAGGTGCCCCACGGTGAGTCGGGCAAGGTCATCGACGTCCGCGTCTTCTCGCGTGAAGACGCCCACGAGCTACCGCCCGGCGTCAATCAGCTGGTGCGCGTGTACGTAGCCCAGAAGCGCAAGATCTCCGAGGGCGACAAGCTGGCCGGACGCCACGGCAATAAGGGCGTCATCTCGCGCATCTTGCCGATCGAGGACATGCCTTTCCTCCCCGACGGCACGCCTGTCGACATCATCTTGAACCCCTTGGGCGTGCCCAGCCGGATGAACGTGGGCCAGGTCCTCGAGTCACATCTCGGCTACGCGGCGAGGTGGGGCTGGGATGGTGCCGAAGACCACGAGCAAGAGGGACCGAGCGCCAAGACCAAGACACGTCCTCGCACCGACCCGGCCGTGTGGGTGTCGACGCCTGCCTTCGACGGGGCGCACTGGGACGAAGAAGATGATGCCGGTCGCCACCCCACCATCCGCAAGCTCTTCGAGAGGTTGCACGCGGACTCGGCTTTGGGTGACGGCGTGCGGCTCATCGGCACCGACGGCAAGGCCACCTTGTACAACGGCCGAACCGGCGAGGTGTACGACAACCCCATCTCGGTGGGTTACGTCTACATCTTGAAGCTGGCCCACCTTGTCGACGACAAGATCCACGCCCGCTCGACGGGCCCGTACTCCATGATC
>CAWCAW010000009.1:0-208400 GCA_963793645.1 uncultured Acidimicrobiaceae bacterium
CGGCCACTGCCCCTGACACATCCTCGATCCAATGCAGGCGCCGGCCATCGTCTAGCGCGACCAGGGCGAGTTCGAATGGCATTCGAACCGCCGGTTCGAGTGAGTGCGCCCGCTCGAACATCGAGCTCGCCTGGGTCACATCGCCGGTCGCCACGGCCAGATTTCCCCGACAACGAGCAAGGGCAAGCGCTGCCGATGCCAGCCCCCCAGGAGGGATGGCGGCTTCGAATTCGTCGAGGGCGATCTTGGCGTCGTCGAGTCGGTCCAGCCCGATGAGGGCGTCCGCCTCGAGAGCTCTCCAGTTGAACATTCCCGGCAGACCCCCCACGTCGAGTACTCCGGGGGGGCGTACCGGCTCGGCGGCGTCGATCACGCCCGTCCAATCGCCTCGGGCGAAGGCCAACGACGTACCTGCCATGGCGGCAGCAGCGCTCGTGACCGCCCGGGGGAATCGCTCAGCGGCCGCCCGCGCCTCTCGCGTGCACATCGGCGTCGGACCACTGCCCGCGGAAGGCGAGAACCTGGGCGGCACGGGCGTGCGCCCGTGCGAGATCAACGGGCCGGTCAGTGTCAAGGGCCAGCGAGGTCGCCAGCTGTGCATACGTCATCGCCGCGTCCCAGTCGCCGCGGCGGAAGTGCGCGTCACTCAGATCCGACAGGCACATGCCCGGGTAACTGGCAGGCAGGCCATTGCGAAGCCGGGCGGCGGCAATGCCGAGGTCGGCGATGGCACCGGCTAGATCATCGACGTAGAGCTTCAGCATGCCCCGCATGATCAAAGCATCGGTCGCTGCCGCCTCCACCTCGTTCCCAGATGCCGGAAGCAAGGCCAGCACCGCCAGCCCGTCGGGGCTCCGGCCCGCGGAGGACATGGCGTAGGCCTGAGCGACGCGAGCCCGGGTGTGCAACGCCGTCTCAAGGAAGGTGGCATCGACGGCTCGATCAGCCCACATGAGCGCCTGGTCCGAGCGACCGGAGAGGACCATCCAGTTCGCCAGCGATGTCGCCGCCCGCGACCCGATCTCCGACTCCGTTCCCGGATCATGGCTCTCCCATGCCGCTAACAGGCGGTTCTCGGCGTCGGGCGATCCGGTGTAGACCCCCAAGAGCCCGGACAGCGCGTCACGGCGGGCGCTGCTGCCACGGCAGGCCGCTAGCGTCCGTGCTGCGCCGGCGTTGTCCGCTGCAATGAGCTGGACTCCAGCGGCATCGAGCAGCCGTCGCTCCCGCTGCCCGGCATCGGGCGACAGGTAGGCCGAACGCTCGAACGCCCATACCGAAATACCTAGGTCACCGAGCGCTAGACCTTTTAGAGCTGATGATTCGAGCTCGACCGCGAGCGACTCGTCTGCACCTGCGGACGCCGCAATCCGGTGCGCAAGGCGCGCATGGCCTTCAACAAGATCGGCTGCACGGGCGTGCAGCATCCGGCGATGAGTCGGGCTCAGATCGGCGTAGATGGCGGCCCGATAGAGCGGATGCGTGAACGACAGCTCCGATGCGACGACGCCCTCGCTCATCAGCCCGGCCTCGACGGCAGCATCGGCAGCATCGAGCACCTGCGGCAGCTCGGCGACCGTCGCAATCATTGATGCAGGCGCGTGCTGCCCCAGCACCGAAGCCGCCCCGAGAAACGACTGGGCTGCTGAAGGGAGCGCCGCCACCCGGGCGAGGATGACCGCGGACAGCTCCCGAGGCGCAGGCAGCCCCCCATCCCCTTCGTTCAAAGCGGCGACACCGATCTCGTCGAGCAACGCCCGGCAGTAGAGGGCGTTCCCTTTCGTGTGGGCGGCCAACCGAGACGCGCCCCTTTGCGTGAGCGATCCCAGACCAAGAGCTCGGGCGAACTCCGTGAGATCGCTGGAACTGAAGCCCCCGAGGTGAATCTGCGTGACCCTCGCATCACCGCCGAGGAACCGAGCCCAGCCGGGATCGATCAACCCACCTGCCCGAGACGAGACGACTGTGAGCACCTTGTCGGCACGAAGCCGGCGTAGTGCAAACAAAAGGGCGCGCGACGACTGTCGGTCAGCCCACTGCAAATCGTCAATTGTGAGCACCACCGCCCGACCGTCCGACTGCAGCCGATCGAGCAGCTCCAACAGCCTTGCCCCGATCGCCATCGGGTCTTTCGCAGGCTCTGTTGACGTCCCAGACTCCAGTTGGTCGACGACCCCGTAAGAGAGGAGCATCTCGTCCTCATCACCGCCAGCCTGGAGAAGGACAAGGTTCGAGAGGGATCCGAGGAACTGAGCGAGAAGCGTCGACTTGCCTGAGCCGGCCTCGCCGTCGAGGTGGACGACCTGCGGATGACCCATCTCTGCCGTCGCCAATCGCTCAGCGAGGATGCCTAATTCGTCATTGCGTCCGACGAAACCGGTTGCTGTGGCCACCGGCTAGGCCGACAATGGCATCGGCCCGATTCTGGCCTCAAGCGCTGGCTCTTCGAAGACTCGGAGGGCGGTTTCGTTACGACTTGGACCGACAGAGCGGGGTGGGGTCCGTGGTGCTCCTGAAGCCCCGTCCCAGGGATTCCGGACCATCGTGAAGGTGACAGCCACGTCTCGATGACCACCAGGACGACCCCGGTTGCCCTTGGCCGCTCGAACAAGATGGTTCCACTGGTGCTCGATGCGTGTCAGACGCCAGGGACGAGCGGAGCGGGAGTACACGTCAGTAGGCTACGCCTGGCAGCTAGTGAAGAGAGCCGTCCTGCTGGCAGGCGGCCGGTATCCATTGAACTCCGGCAACCCGGCGACTCTGCCGATTGAGGGATCGCTGATGACCTCCGCTCAAAGTGTTGGGGAGGGCTCCGATCGCTGGGGCATGCTCGCCGTCATCAGCCTTGGGATCTTTGCCCTCACACTGAACTGGTTCGACGTCGCCACCGCGTTTCCGCTCATCGGCGCTGAGTTCAAGGTCGGACTCGGGCCACTCAGCCTTCTCATCTCGCTCTACATCGTCGGCTACGGGCTTTCGCACATCCCAGGCGGAATGCTTTCCACGAGCATCGGCATGAAAAAGACCTTGGTGCTCGGTCTCGTGGTGCAGGGACTTGCCGGGATCATGTCCGGGCTGTCGTACAGCTATGACGAACTGGCCTTCTTCCGGGTCGTCAGCGGTATTGGTGGTTCGGTGTTCGTAGCCATGACTGCCGCGGCCATGGTGGTCTGGTTCCGCGACAAGGAGGTGACGCTCGCCCTCGGCGTCACCGGAGGCGCCGCCTTCAGTGCGGGAGCGGCCTTTGCCCTCTACGTCTGGCTGTTCTTGCAACGGGCCATCGGTTGGCATGGGTCACTGGTTCTCGCCGGCGTCCTCGAACTTCTCGTCGCGGTGGTGACGATCGTGGCGTTCCGGATCCCCGATGGGAATCGGTCACTCGGGGGCGTGAAGTTCGACCGGGCGGCATTGCACGCTTCGATCACGAGCAGAGACCTATGGATCTACGGCATCGCTCTACTCGGCGCGTATGGCGCCTACTTCACCACGTCGCAATTGTTCAGTGTGTACGTGACGCTCGATCGCCATTTCGCGCCATCCTCGGGTGGCCTCTTGTCCGCACTGATCCTCTTGGCGGGGATCCCTGGAAGTGTGCTGGGTGGGTATTGTGCCGACCGCAGTATCCGGTTGCGGGTGTTCGTGATCGGACCGCTCTTTGTCGTTGCGGCATTACTGGCACTGATCCCGGTGACTCCGAATGACGCGCTTTGGCCACTTGGCATTGGAATCGGCTTCTTCCTCATCTTTGGCTTCGCCGCGTGGCTATCCGTGCCGCCAAGGGTCAGCCGTATCGAGCACGAGTACATCGGCACGGCGACGGGTCTCATGCTCACCCTCGCTGCCATAGGCGGCTTCTTCATTCCAATCATTTTCGGGCACCTGGTCCCGCACACGAGCTTCAATGCTGGCTGGATATTTCTCGCCGTCTTGTCCGTTGCGTTTGCACTCGTGGGACTGGGTGGTCGCGATCCGGTAAGGGCGTCTGGAAGCAGAGATCTCGACGTGCCAGTCCCGAGCGGGTGATGGTGGCTTTGCACCAGATCACCGGCGACTCAAGGTCCAACAGTTGGCTGAGGTAATTCTGGCGACCAGTTGAGACTCCATCGGGCAGCATCACATGCCTTAAAGACACGTAAAGACACGCGCTGCCCGGTTGCGCCTCTGAGCGGAACGAACATCCCGCGGTCAGCCTGTGAGCAGGGTCTTTGGTGAAGACGGTGGACTCGCGTGAACGACCTCTACGACGATTGATGTAGCGCTCAGCGGTGCTTCGTGGCCTTACGGGGATCCCACTTTGGCCCTTTGACCTGGGCGTTTGGTGGAGGTGATGGGATTTGAACCCACGGCCTCTACATTGCGAAAGTACGGTTCTCAGCCATTGACAGCTGTTTCCTAGGTCCTTCCTGATTGCGGCGTTGCGATCCCCTCAGGCTCCCTCACGATCCCTCCCCTTCCCGCCCCGTAAAGACACGTAAAGACACGCTCGGGCAGGCTCTTGGCCGGCCAGCTCACGAATCGGTACTCATCTCCGATCGACAGGTTCTCGCAACGCGAGGCCAATGGCACGGCGTCTCTCTTAGCGACGATCACGTTCCTCGACCAGCCAGCCGACATCATCGGCCCTGTTGCTTGCAACTGTGCCCTGCCGGGAACCGGCCCGATTGGGGCAGTGTCGCGGTGAGGCGACCCGTCCCCTGGAGATAGCTCGGAGCGACGCTGGGCATGACATTTCAGGAGAGTTCGCCGGAGCGACGTGGAAACGACCGTGGCGATGGCATCGGCGCCAAGCTCAGATCCAGGCTCTGAGTTCCGTTGACACGCAAGGGTTCGAGTCCTTCAACGCAGACCTCAGCGCGGTCTTGA
The DNA here is from genome assembly GCA_963793645.1 of uncultured Acidimicrobiaceae bacterium. Taxonomy (GTDB): domain Bacteria; phylum Actinomycetota; class Acidimicrobiia; order Acidimicrobiales; family UBA8190; genus CAWCAW01. Next base: position 4,864 of record CAWCAW010000009.1, read on the forward strand.
CTTGGTTCTAAGAACACATATTCACTGGTCACGGCCTCAGGACCGCGTGGCAGTTCCCCTGTCCGTCATCTCGCCAGCGTGTGGTGGTGCGGCGGGGAGTTGCACCGTGACGCAAAGCCCGCCCGCGGGGCGGGGAGTGAGGGTGAGGGTTCCGTCGTGTGCTTGGGTGATGCTTTTGACGATCGCCAGGCCGAGACCGACGCCCGCGTGATCGGTGTGTATGCGTTCGATGCCTCGCTGAAACGGCTCGACAAGCGTGGCAACTACCTGCGAGGTGAGTTTCTCGCCGGTGTTCTCGACCTCCAACGCCACGGTCTGAGGCTGAACGCTCGTCTTGACCCACACTGTGCCATGTTGAGGCAGATTGTGGGCGATCGCGTTATGCACGAGATTCATCGCCATCTGCAACAGGAGCGCCTCTGAGCCGATGGCGGTGGTCCTGTCGCCTGAGGTCTCGATGGTGACGCCATGCCTATCGGCGAAGGGGAGGAGCGTTTCAGTGGCTTCTTCCGCAATGAGGGAGAGGTCGACGGGTACCGGAATGAAGGACTGCTGGTCGGTGCGGCTGAGCAGGAGCAAGGCTTCGGTCAGGTCAATCGCCCGGGTGTTGACGGCACGTAGTCGTTCATCAAGCTCGCTCTTCTCGCGGCTTGGATCGTTGCGGGCCACATCCAGAAGCGTCTGTGTGATCGCGAGTGGGGTGCGCAGTTCGTGGGAGGCGTTGGCGGCGAATCTCTGCTGTTGTTCGACGTGCGCTTCAAGCCGGGCAAGCATGGCGTCGAAGGCGTCGGCGAGTTCGCGGAACTCGTCATTGCGTCCCGGTAACGCGATTCGGTGGGAGAGGGAGCCGGTCCCAGCCGTGCGCGTGGCGTCAGTGATCCGAGTAAGGGGTGCGAGCACCCGGCCGGCGAGAAGCCATCCCCCCAGGAGACCGACTACCAGCAGGGCCACGAGCGCAATGGCAGCGGCCGGGGCGAAATCGCGCAAGAGACCGCCACGACCGGGCGATACGAAGACGGACGTACCGTGGACGAGGACCGTCTCACCCCTAGGCACGTATCGAAGAAGGAACACCCACACGGCGCCAAGCAGCAAGCCGCCAGCGATCATGAGGAAGCCGGCGTAGCTAAGGGTGAGTTTGAGGCGAACACTCGGACCTGGCGCTCTATCCATGGTCGTTTCCCTCGCGCCCGGTGTCTGGTTGGATATCGATGCGGTAGCCGACGCCGGCCACTGTGGTAATGACCCAGGGTTCGCCGAGGCGTTTGCGCAGTGCCGAGACGGTGATGCGCACGGCGTTGGTAAATGGGTCAGCGTTCTCGTCCCACGCCTGCTCTAAGAGTTCCTCGGCGCTGATGATGCCGCCTTCGGCTGCGACGAGGACTTCGAGTACAGCGAACTGCTTGCGGGTGAGCGCGACGTAGCGGCCATCTCGATAAACCTCCCGGCGGAACGGATCCAGTCGCAGACCTGCGAGCTCGCGCACGGGTGGCCTGTTGTGAGCGCGCCGCCGGTCGAGTGCTCTGAGACGGAGCACGAGCTCTCGAAACTCGAATGGTTTGGTCAGGTAGTCGTCGGCACCAAGTTCGAACCCGGAGGCCTTGTCGTCGAGCCGGTCGGCCGCGGTGAGCATGAGGATGGGCATGCCGCTGCCGGAGGCGACGATACGTTCGGCGATCTCATCGCCGGAGGGCCCAGGGACATCGCGGTCGAGGACGGCGATGTCGTATGCGTTCAACCTCAGCAGTTCCAGAGCGGCATCACCGTCACCGGCAATGTCGGCCGCGATCGCTTCCAGACGCAGGCCATCGCGGATGGCCTGCGCCATGTAGGGCTCGTCCTCGACGATCAACACACGCACATTGGCTTCATCCTACGTACCGGGACATATCTTCGGCGTATCGAAAAACGCATACGTGTTGGCAACTTCATGCTGACTTGACTGGAGGCATGACCTACGGCGAACCAGACAGGAAGCACATGGCAGTTCTTCGAAAACGACACCCTGAGGGCCAAGTTGTGTCGAAAAGGGGAATCATGCGTCCGTCACACCTGTGGGTGGCCGCGGCTGTGGTCCTGGGAGTCACCGTCGCCGGCTGTTCGGGCGGATCGACGGTCCCGACCCCCACCTCGGCGGGAGGATCAGCTTCGTCGGGGAAGTCGTCGCTTGCTGACGCTGTCGCCTATTCCCAGTGCATACGCAGCCACGGCGTCTCGAACTTCCCAGACCCGGTGCAGACCCCCAGCGGGGGCTACGGGTACAGAACCAGTGGGATTGACCCGAACTCGGCCGCCTTTCAAGGGGCCATCCAGGCGTGCAAGGCGTTGCCCTCGCCGTGGAACTCCACCGGCCAGGAGCTCACCCCCGCTCAACAGCAGGCGTGGTTGAACTGGGCCCAGTGCATCCGCGCCCACGGGGTGCCGGCCTTCCCCGACCCGACATTCTCGGGCCGCGAAGTGCGTGACTCCGGCATCGGGTCGAACTCGTCGCAGCTGCAGTCGGCGATGGACGCCTGCAAGTCGCAGATGCCATCCGTCGGTGGACTTGGCGGGTGACCGGCAACTGCAGGCCACAGCCTGAGCAACTCTTCGCCCCCGCTGAGGGAGCAATGGAGGCGACATCGGTCGGCACCGAGGTGTACTACTTGGAATTTCAAAGATCAGTCCGGCTCAGCGGACCGATGGCAGTCGGGTCGTGACGACCTCGGCGCCGATCACGGTCGATTCCCAGCCCGACAACCCGGAGCACGTTCCGGCATCAGGATCTCGTCGACACCGGTGGCCGATAGTGGCCGCAGTGGTCGTGGTCGCCGCCGCGGTGGTGGTTGGGGTCATGGATCCGTTTGCCGGTGGCCACTCGGCTACTCCGGGCGTCACTGACAACAGCGCCGATCCGACGTCGCTGCAAACGGTGGCCCGCCAGGATTTGTCCTCACAGACCGAGGTGTCGGCCATCCTCGGTTACGCCGACAGCTACAGCGTGGTGAACCAGGCCCAGGGGACGGTGACATCGCTGCCAGCAGTCGGCCAAGTCACCACCCAGGGCCAGGTCCTCTACGAGGTGAGCGGTGCACCGGTGGTCCTCCTCTACGGTTCGACCCCCGCGTATCGGGCTCTGTCGGAGGGCATGACCGGGGCGGACGTAGAAGAGCTGAACGCCGATCTGGTCGCGCTTGGCTCTGTGACCAGCGCAGCGCTGAGCCCCACCTCGGACGTGTTTACTCACTGGACCCAGGTGGGGGTAGAGAAGCTGCAAAATGCGCTCGGGGTGACCCAGAACGGCATGCTCTCTTTGGGTCAGGCGGTGTTCGAACCTTCTGCGGTCCGGGTCACTTCCGTGTCGGCCACTCTCGGGGCTCCGGCCCAGCCGGGCCAGCCGGCGCTCTCGGGCACCTCGACCACCCGTCAAGTCAGCGTCGCCCTCGATGCCGGCGAGCAGTCCGAAGTAGCCGTCGGCGACAAAGTGATCATCACACTTCCCAACAATCAGGCCACGCCGGGGACCATCTCTTCGGTGGGCACGGTTGCGACGATCCCAGCGTCGGGGAACTCGAGCAACACGCACACCATCACCGTGCTGGTGAACCCGACCGACCCGACAGCCACGGGAGCCTGGGACCAGGCGCCAGTGGACGTGACCATCACCACTAGCACGGTGGCCAACGCCCTGGTGGTGCCGGTGGACGCCCTGTTGGCCCAAGCGGGCGGCGGCTACGCCGTGGAAGTCGTACATGCGGACGGCATCCACCGACTCGCCCCGGTGACCTTGGGCCTGTTCGACGACGCCGACGGGTTGGTTCAGGTAACGGGAACCGGTTTGGCCGCCGGTCAGAGGATCGTGGTGCCGAACCTATGACCATCGACGTGACCACCACATTGACCACCAGCGGCTTCGACGGCACTCTTCTGCTCCCCGCCGACCGTGGCGGCCGGCCAGTGCTCGAAGTGGACCAGGTGACCAAGGTCTACCCGAGCGAGCCGCCTGTCACCGCCCTGCGGGGCGTCTCCTTCAGTGTCGCCCAAGGCGAGTTGGTGGGCATCGCTGGGCCGTCGGGGTCAGGCAAGACCACCCTTTTGCACCTGATGGGCAGTCTGGACCAGCCGACCTCGGGCCATGTTCGGATCACCGGCTTCGACCTCGACCAACTCTCCGACCGAGAACTCGCCGCCTTGCGGGCCACGCGGATCGGCTTCGTGTTCCAGCAGTTCTTCTTGGCCGAGCACCAAAGCGTGCTGGACAACGTGGCAGACGGACTCCTCTACGCCGGGGTCCCCCAAGTCGAACGGCGCGCCCAAGCCCTCGACGCCCTAGCCATGGTCGGGCTTGATCGCCGGCCCCAGGCCCGGCCCAACCAGCTCTCGGGCGGGCAGCGCCAGCGGGTTGCCGTGGCCCGAGCGCTGGTGGGCAGCCCGGCCATCGTGTTAGCCGACGAACCCACTGGCAACCTGGACCAGGCCACCGGACAAGCCATCTTGGGGCTCTTCGAGGAGCTCCACGACCTGGGGGCGACCATCGTGGTCATCACCCACGACCGAGACATCGCGGCCCGCATGGGCCGTCGGATCGATATGCGCGACGGCCAGATCATCTCCGACAGCGCAGAAAAGGCCCCAGCGTTACCGACGCCGCCTTCTGGCACCCCCTAGACGACGAAGGCATCAAGTCATGACCACTACCGAGACCCTCGCCGTCGACAAGCTGCATCCTTCGGACCTCGGACGCCTCTCCGCGGTCGGGTTGCGCACCCGCAAACTGCGAGCCGGGTTGTCCGCGCTGGGGATCGCAATCGGCGTAGCCGCCATCGTGGCCGTCCTCGGGCTCTCCTCTTCGGCCTCGGCCGGACTCTTGAACGAGATTTCCTCGCTCGGCACCAACCTTCTCGTCGTGGAGAACGGCCAGACCCTTGCCGGCGGCACTGCCGAGCTGCCCAAAACCGCCCCGGCCATGATCGGCCGCATCACCGCGGTCACCCAAGTGGAAGAGACAGGCACGGTGAGCGGCGACGTCTACCGCAGTCCGCTTATCCCCACCATCGACACCAATGCCCTGTCCATCGACGCCGCCAGCCTCGGACTGCTCCACACCGTGGGCACGGCAGTCTCCCAGGGCAACTACCTCAACGCGGCCACCGCCCGAGAACCCGTCGCCGTCCTCGGAGCAGCGGCCGCCCAACGGCTGGGCATCGACCGGGTCTTCTCCGGTGAGCGCATCTGGCTCGACAACATGTGGTTCTACGTCGCCGGCATCTTGAAACCCGCCGTGCTCGCCCCCGCGGTCGACTCCTCGGTCTTGGTCGGGTTCCCTGCCGCCGAGCACTATCTCGGCTTCGACGGACACCCCTCCACGGTCTACGTACGCGCCCAATCCGGCCACGTCAACGCGGTCAACAGCCTGCTCGGCGCCACCGCCAATCCGCAGAACCCGAGCGAGGTGGACGTCTCCCAACCGTCGTCGGCTCTCGTAGCCCAAGCCGACGCCCAAGGCGCATTCAACGGTCTCTTCTTGGGCCTCGGCGCGGTTGCACTCTTGGTCGGAGCGGTCGGGGTGGCCAACATCATGATCATCTCGGTCCTCGAACGACGCTCCGAGATTGGGCTTCGCCGAGCCCTCGGCGCCACCAAAGGCCACATCCGCATCCAATTCCTCGCCGAAGCGGTATTGCTCGCACTTCTCGGCGGCGCAGTCGGCGTCGGGATCGGCGTCATTGCCACCGGCGTCTACGCCTCCTCCAAGCACGAGCTTGTAGTCATCCCGGCCCTAGCCTGGGCCGGTGGGATCGGTGCCGCCATCATCATCGGCGCTGTCGCCGGGCTTTGGCCCGCCCTGCGAGCCGCCCGGATGTCGCCCACTCAGGCACTGTGGAGCATGTGAGGGGCATGCAATCTTGGGGCGGTGGTCGGGCGTCGCAAAACCTCAAGATCTGCAGGAACAGAGACTGTCCAGATCGGCCGGGTAAACGACACCCTCCTGGGGCCGGACTTCGCCTGGTGCTAACTGTCGCGAGCGCTCCGTCGCTTCGTCCCCGGCCGACCGTTGACAGTGGTCCTCTTTCAATATAGAAAGTGTCTATGAGCGAAACGCTGCACGAGGCCCTCGGAGCTGGGCCGCCGGCAGGTGTGGAGCAGGTAACTCTGTTCGTTCCGAGTGTCGATCGTCACGAAGAATCGATCGATCAGGCCTACTGGACTGACCAGGCGCTCGCGACCTTCGGGAAGCTGTTCCGGGGGGCAACGGCCTTCCCGCCCGGACGCGGGGTCTGGCGCGATGATCAGCGAGGCGGCGTGTTGGTGTACGACGACACCCAGATGGTGACGTCGTACGTGACTGGAGAGATTCTCGGCGACCACGAGGTTCTGAAACGCCTGCGAACATTCCTATGTCGAATGGGACGAGAGGCAGACCAAGGTGAGGTCGGCATCGTCATTGGCGGCACCTACTTCGGGATCATTGACTACGACTACGACGGTGAGGCATGAAGAAGGAAGACAAATCGAGGATCGCTGAAGCCCTTGGTGCATCGCGAGTCGTCGAGGTTAGCCCCAAGACGATTGGGGGTCCCCTCGATCTGCTCGCACTGCGTGAGGAGTTCAACCAACGTCTGCGTTCGAGCGGTGGGCGGCCTACGGATCCCGCTTGGACGGTGACCCGACTCGTGCCGTTCAAGGAGGACAACTGGACACGACTCCAGGACCTTGCTAGCGAGATCGGCGTGTCGGGCCGACGCGTAGGTCCGGCACAGGTGGCTGCGCTACTTATCGAGAGCAGCCTCGAGGAGTTGGAGGAGGGGCAGTGGCAAGAAGCACTTGAGGCTTCACGCTCTGCCGCTCTGCGCTCTCAACCTGAAGCCGCCGAAGCGGCACAGGTCACGTATAAGCAGTTCGATGATTGGGTCCAGCGCGGGTGGATCGTTCCCGCTGGGCGTCGAGGACACGAGCGCTCATACGGCGCAGATGAGATTGTTCGAGCCCATTGGCTTCATTCGATTTACCGGATGACAACCGATATCGAGGCAATAGCCGCTGAGGTGCGAAGTTGTGATCTGTCGGCTCGGTACCTCGTGGTCACCGATGCAGAGAACGTCTCGACGGTGCCTACTCGGTCTCATCTCTATCGGCTCCTCGAAGCACCCGGTAGTCACCTCGTGATCGACCAACTCCCCGAACGTCGCAAGCTGCTCGGCTTGCCCCCATTCCCGGGTGATCCCAATGAAGAACTCCGGGTTCGACGGGCTGTTTGAGGTCCCCGTTGGGGCTGGGCGGGAGCCGTTTGAGGAGCCTGCTCTCCGAGGACGCGCGAAATTTCCAGTCGCGAGCACCTCGGTCAGGAGCCGACTTCAAAGCCATGGCAATCGGCCGGCTGAAAGAGGCGGGGGCCACAATCGATGAGGTCAATTTCCGGATCGAGGGGTTTCCTGTCGATGCCAAAGTATCCGGAAGCAATGGTCGGAAGTTTCTCGTCCTGGCTCGGGGAACTCCCGACGAACAGGATCGGGGTGCACTTCGTCGGACGGACACGGTCGAGAAGGCCGGCTTCATGGCGATGCAGCTTGCCCGACACCAACCTCTTCCCATCATTCTCATCACGTCGGATCTTCCGAAACGGTCGACAAAGGCGGGCCACTACCTTGCGGCGCTCGCTGACGATCTCTGGGATGTCGTTTCCTATCGTGCCGACCTCAAAGGATTCCAACGATTGCAGGCTCACTTCACTGCGCGGATCGAGAAAGTGCCGCCGGATGCACCCTGGAGGGCTCCCGAAAAAATCGGTCCACCAACCCTGTTCAACGAACCCAGCGACGACGATGCCCGCACGCGCTCCAAACCACATCGCCCGACAATGGACGACTTCGGCGACGAGTAGTCGTGACCGAGCCACCGACGGAGGATTGCGGTCCCACGAGAGTGGCGTCGATCGACGCAGCCACGGCTGGCTCGGTTATCGCGAATGCGACCTTCGACTCTTCCCGAATTCATCGGTTCCGGGAGCACCCGACTTCGTCGATAAAGACACGTAAAGACACGTCGGAGAAGCTGATCTTCTGGGGGATCCCACTTCGGCCCTCTGAACTGGGCTTTTGGTGGAGGTGATGGGATTCGAACCCACGGCCTCTACATTGCGAACGTAGCGCTCTACCAGCTGAGCTACACCCCCGTACGTCAGCCAGAATAGCGCCTCGGTCAGACAGCTCTGAGACTGCATTCCTGCCCGCCATCACCATTGGTGGCCACGTGGACACCCTATTCGGGGCCTTTCGACGACGCCGTGACTTGGGAAGCCGCTTCGATGGTGCGTTGCAGTGCGGCCTGTAAGACCGTCGTTGTCACGTCGGCACGACTTCGCTCGAGCACGGCCCGCAGCGCATCGACAGCGCGGCGCAGGCCCCCGGTTATGGCATCGGGGTATTCGACGGTGACAAGAAACTCGTAGACGTCCTCCATCACCGCCAGAAGCTCCTCTCCCCGGGCCACGTCACCTTGGCGCAGGCGATCGAGAAGGTGTCGACGCAGCTCGGATGCCGCCTCCGCCATGCCGTTGAGCCACGCGGCGAGCCCGACCCCGATCTCATGGTTATCGGGGACCACCTTGGCGCCGGTCAGGGCAGCGGTGATCCGGGCCTCGGCATATTCCTTTTCGGCATCGTGGAGAAACCCAGCCGCAGCCAACGAGGGAAACGGACCAAGAAGTACCTGGGCGCGGCGAAGGGCGTTCTCCGCCTCGATCACGCGGCTCTTGTGCACCGACCGCGTCGAGGCGATGGATGGCGCGGATAGAAAGTCCGCACGCACGGATGGTCTCTCGGCAACGCGCCAGTGCTTCCTCGCGAGCCTTGTGGACCGCCTCGAGCTCACCACGGGCCCTATCACCGAGCGCGCTGAGATCCAGCCTGGGCGCTGACACTGAAACGCTCAGCGGGCCAGTGGCTCAGCGAGCGGCGACGCGTCGCACCACTACCGACACGTCATGGTCCTCAGGCCGCGCCGGCAAGTACCGCAACTTGGTCTCGCGTTCGAGGGCACGGTTCCGCAACACCACCAGGAGCCCCACATAGGCGACCAGCACAAACCCGCAGAAGGCCGTCACCATCAAGATCGGGCGTAGAGCAGGGACGCTGCCGAGCAACCCACTCAACAGGAGGCTGCTGCACACCACGCCCAGGACCTCGCGGCGACGCTTACATGCGGCGGGACTGAAGTAGGAGTCGGGCCGCCGAGCGCCCAGGTCAGAACTCGATGGAGACCTCGGCACGCCCAGGGCGTCAGGGCGCACAACCATCATCGTGGCACCGCGGGTGGCAGCAGTCCGAATAGGGGTGATGGGTGCTTCAGAAGCTTCGTCCAGGTCCGACGATGACGGCGACCCTAGGCGGTGGGCCGGTTCCATAAGCATCGGTCCGGTGCGTTGGAGGACGCGCAGTTGCCGATGAAACGCACCGATGGAATCGCCGGACCGACGTTCGATTCGTCGGCGGATGAGACCCGGGCCCAGAACGACTGCCCATACCGCCACGAGGATCAGGAGGACCACGATCGTCAACGACCTCTCGACCTACCTTCCGCTACGGAGGACCTTAACGAAGCGTCCAGCACGATGGGTGGATGGTCGGGGCCCGCGCCAGCCCCCGCAGTCCCCTGCGCTGGCACCTTCTTAGCGGACATGACGAAACCCCGCCAAATTGTGGTTGTTTGCCCAGGTCCATCCTCACGACGTCACGCGTTCACTGCACGCGATGCGACGCGACCGCCCTCCCACGTCACCACGACAGGTAGTTCAAAACAATCAGAAACGGCCTCCGAAGTGAGCACGCCGGAGATCACTCCCTGGGCCACCATGGTGCCGCGTCGCATCAAGGCCGCGTGCGTGAAACCGAGCGGGATCTCTTCGGTGTGGTGGGTGACGAGTATGACCGGCGCCGTGGCACGCTCGGCGACGATGGTTGAAAGCGTCATCAAAAGACGTTCGCGCGCGCCGAGATCGAGTCCTGCCGTCGGCTCGTCGAAAAGCAACAGATCCGGCTCGCCCATGAGGGCCCGGGCCACCAAAACCTTTTGGCGCTCCCCTTCTGACAGCACACCGAACTGCCGCTGTCCGGCATCGCCCAAGCCGCACGCCGCGAGCAACGCGTCAGCTTGCGCATGATCCCCGGCGTCGAACTTGTGCCACCATGTTTCGAGGGCGGCATACCGACCCGTCAGCACGGCCTCGTGGCTCGACATCGTCGGCCGCAAATCGCGGAGCAACGACTGACTCACGAAGGCCACCCGGCGCCGTACTTCCCGAGCGTCGCTGCGTCCGAATCGTTGGCCGAGCACCTCGACGGTCCCACGCGTCGGCAACAAGCGCATCCCGGCGAGTTGCAGCAGCGTCGTCTTGCCCGACCCGTTCGGGCCCAAGACCACCCAACGCTGGCCAGCGCGCACGTCCCAATCGATCCCGTCGATCACCGCTAGCCCGTCGCGCACCACCACCACATTGCGCAGAGACACGGCGACGCCATCGGCGACGTTGCCCGACGACGACATCACACGGGCCCGCGGCAGCGAATCTGCACCGATCGAATCGATGAAGACCGGTCAGCGAACAGGCACGCGACGCGCCACCCGACCGGCCAACCCCACCGCGAAAGGGTCCCAACCGCGTTCGCCGATGAGCCACAGCCACAGCTCGCGGCGATAGCCGATGATGACGTCGAGAAACGCCTCCCGGTCCATGCCGGCGGGCTCCAAGACCCGACACCACTGGTCCCACAACCACACGCCGACACACATGTCCTCTTCAAATCCGTCGCGCCAGTTAGCTCCCTCGAGTACCGCCGAGCGGAGACGGGCCCCCATGTCGACGGGCTCATCGGGCACGGGCAGGCGCAGCCCTTGACCGGGCTCGACGACGGTCATCGGTCTTTCACCACCGGGGCGCGATCGGTGCCGCTGTAGTTGGTCAGGTGCTCCGTGTAATCGATGAACAACGGCGCGTCGGGGTCGAGTTTGCGCTGCAGTGTCCGCTCCGCGATCCGCTTGTCGAGATTGTCCAGCTTGATCAGGGCGGCGGGGTCGTCGAGGTCCCTCACATCCAAGCGCCCCCGCGACCGCTCAAAGGCGAGTCGTCCCGCCTCGGTCCGCACGAGCACACTCGACCATCCGGCCATGGAACCCACGCTGCCGATCGACAGGTCGGCGCTACGACCAAGGAAGTCGGCACATTCGTCGCACCCCTTCAGCGCAGCACCGTGGAAGTCCTTGACGGGCTCATCCACCGCCACATGGCCGTCTTGGTATTCGACGATCATGCGCCCGTGGATGACGTCCACCTTGCTGACACGCTCGAGATCGAGCCCGCGCTTGGCGCGCAGCTCCTGGAGCATCAGGGCCTCGTAGTCGAAGCTCTTGGTACACAGCAACGCGATCGTCAGCACCACGGCGTCGAGACGATGGGCGCCGGTCGGCCAACGCCGAGCCTGCATGGCCCGGATGCCCTGAATCTCACACGGCGTGCCCACCACGGCCAGGCGGGGTCGGGCCGGCAGGTTGTAATGGGACAGGTCGAGCTCGGCCAGTGCCATCGTCTGGTTGTAGAAGCTGCCGGCGGCGGCGATGACCTCGGCGGCGGTGGTGGCGACCGTGGCGATCCCCTTCCACGGCTCATCGGGATCGTCGCTCGGTTTCGACACCAGCGCCCCGTCGATATCGCCACCGGCAAGCAGCGCCAGCAGCATGGCGGTCACTACCCCGCCGTCTTGCACCTCGTCGCGCTGGACACCGGCGCGCACCGCGTACTTCCCGACCACGGCCCCGAGACCGTCTCCGGGCGGCCCGCCCGTGAGCTTCCAGTAGGTGTCGGCGGAGTCGGACTTCACCACCACCGGCGTCTCGCCCGCTTCACCGCTTGGCGTCGACGGCGGCCACAGCGCTTCGTAGCGCAAGCCGCCGCGAGGACAGAAATCCCAGCACAACGAGCAGCCTGTGCACATCTTCACCAGCTCGGGCAGATTGGTGTCCTCGTTGACGCCGATGGAATTCGATGGGCAGACGGCCACGCACGTTCCGCACTGGATGCAGCGGTCGGCGAAGATCACCCCCGCTTCGAGCTCCCAGAACCAGGTCTTACCCGGTGGCTCCTCGATGCCGTTCATGGCGTCGCGAACCTTGAAACCCTTCATCGAGTGTCTCCGTTGCCGCTGTAGCGGGGCAAGCCGGTCAGCACGGCGCGCAACTCGTCGTTGCCGGTACGTCTCGCCCAGTTGTAGAAGGGCTCGTCGGGCCGACGCTCGTCGCGATAACGGCGAACCGTGCGCAAAAGCGCCTCGGGGACGTCGTCGACGGGTCGGGCGCTCTCCACCCAGTCGATGAACCCGGCATCGGCCCCGAGGGACCCGCCCATGCCGATGTCCACGGCCTCGACGATTCGCTCGCCGACGTGCGCTGTCTCGCCGCGCAGCCCTATGTCGGCGATCTGCGGTTGGGCGCATGACGCCGAGCACCCCGAAAAGTGCAACCGGATGATCCCGGCGTCAGGACGCGACACCGCCTTCGACTTCACGCCGTCGGGAACCGTGGCTGGGAGATCGGGCTCGAGCTGGCTGTCGAGCCACTTGGCCCACTTCACGGCTCGTTCCTTGGTCTCCACTACCGCGAACCGGCAGAACTCGCTGCCCGTGCACGCCACCACACCGCGCTGGAAAGGCCCGGGGAACGGCGTGTACTTCTGGAGCAGCTCTTCGGCCACCAGGTCGTCGACTCGGTCCTCGGGTACCCCGGTGAGCACGAAGTTCTGGTCAGTGCCCAACCGGATGGTGCCGTCCCCGTAGGTGCGGGCCAAGCGGGCCGCCTCCACGAGCTCGATGCCCGACATCCGGCCGACCGGCACCGAGCATCCGACGTAGAACAGGCCCGGCTGGCGCTGGGCGTGCACCCCGACATGATCGCCTCGGTAGCGCCGGGTGAGGTCCTCGCCGGCAGGCAGCAGCGCGAAGCGGGCGCGGGCGGCCAGCTCGGCCCGGAACCCCTCGGCACCGAGCTCTTGGACCAGGTAGCGCATGCGCGCCAGACCGCGGCTCTCGCGGTTGCCGAGCTCGCCGAAGAGCTGGGCGATCGCCCTGGTCAGCTCGACGGCTTGGTCGGGGAGCACAAAGACGTCGATGTCCGAGGCCATGCGCTCGCCGTCAGAGAGCCCGCCGCCGGCCAGGACGTTGAAACCCAGAACCCCATCGGGCGAACGAGCCGGCCACAGCCCGATGTCGTTGATCTCGGCCTGGGCGCAGTCCTCGAGACACCCTGTCACGCTGATCTTGAACTTGCGGGGCAGATTGGCGTACTCGCGGTTGCCCGTGAAGAAATCGGAGATGGCCAGGGCGACGGGCAACGCGTCGAACGCCTCGTCCGCGTCGACACCCGACACCGGGCAGCACAACACGTTGCGCGCCGAGTCACCGCAGGCCTGAATAGTGGTGATCCCCACGTCGGCGAAGCGCTGCCAGATCCTCGGCACATCGGCGATGCGGAGCCAGTGGATCTGGATGTCCTGGCGGGTGGTGATATCCGCGTAGCGGTTGCCGAACACCGGGCTGTCCACGGGGCCTTCGCCAAAGGCGTCGGCCACCACGCCGATCTCCTGGGCCTGATCGGAGGTGAGGATGCCGCCGGGGACCTTGACCCGCAACATGAAGGCGTCGCCTCCCTGGCGTTGCGGGTAGAGGCCCACCCACTTGAGCCGTTCCACCTCACCGGCCACTTTGGCGATGGCGCCGACGCCCTCTTTCGCATAGCGCTCGATGACGGCGTCGGCCACGTCGAGGGGATGGCGATCGAGCTTCCAGTGCTCGACCTGGTTCAGCTCGCCGATGGTCCGATACGGGTTGACGAAACGCATGGCGCGTTCGTTGCCGCGCATCTCCACGCCGTAGGGGTTGTCCTGGTTGCGGTGGCGTGCCATGTCAGTGCAGGCCGCACTCGGTTTTGTCCGAGTCACCCCACCGACCGGCCCGGGGGTCCTCGCCGGGCGCCACCGGCCTCGTGGTGGGGGCACATCCGATGGACAGATATCCCTGGGCGATGAGCGAGTGCACGGGGAGGTCGTGGTCGGCGATGTAAAAGGCGATGTCGTCGTCGCTCCAGGTGGCCAAGGGGTTCACCTTCACGAGCCCCCGCGGCGCGTCCCACGACACGATGGGGGCGGCGGCGCGGGTGGGGGCGTCACTGCGCTTGAGACCGGTGAGCCAGGCACGCCGTCCGACGAGTGCTTTGTCCAAGGGCGCCACCTTACGCAGCTCGCAGCAGCGATCCGTCCCGCACGGCCAGGCGTCGGCTTCGGGCCCGGGCGTGACGACTTTCAAGTTGAGGTCGTAGTGACTGCGCACGTCCTCGACGAACTGGAGCGTCTCGGGAAAATGGAACCCGGTGTCGAGGAACAGCACCTCAATGGCCGGATCGGCCCGCACGGCCACATCCACGATCACGCAGTCCTGAAACGAGCAGGCCAGGCTGACGGCCCCCTCGAAGCGTTCCACGGCCCAGGCAATGACCTTGCCGGCGGGTGCCGTCTCGAACTCGGCGGAACGAGCCGCCAGCTCTGCTTCGTCGACCTGGGTGTCTGCCTCTGTAGCCACGGAAAGGCTCCTCTTTCTCCTGGCCCGTGCGCACCGTACGGCCCGGGCCCGGCGTCGCCCGAGGTTCGGGATCGGGGCTGTGGAACCCCAACCGACTTGTCTCGTCTGCCGCCCGCTACTATATATGACTAACCAGATCAAGATTTGAGGCTTTGGGGCCAGGGCCCCGAGGTCCAGACGGACGGAGCCAGCCCGCCATGACCGCGACCATCGATGCCATCGACGCCGGTTCGCCGCTTGCGCTCGCTTCGAGGCAGCCCGACCACCTCGACCTCCTCGAGGCCCACGCCGTGTTCGTCATGCGGGAGGTGGCGGCCGAAGCCGAGCGCCCCGTGCTGCTCTTCAGCGGGGGCAAGGACTCCGCCGTGTTGCTGCGCCTGGCCGAAAAGGCCTTTCGCCCCGGCCGCTTCCCCTTCCCGGTCATGCACGTGGACACCGGCCACAACTTTGCCGAGGTGATCGAGTTTCGTGACCGACGCATGGCCGAGCTCGGCGAGGGCCTGCTGGTGGCTTCGGTCCAGGACTCCATCGACAACGGGCGGGTGGCGGACCCCGGTCCCGAAGGTTCACGCAACCGGCTCCAGAGCGTCACCCTCCTTGACGCCATCGCCACCCACCGTTTCGACGCCTGCATCGGCGGGGCACGGCGCGACGAGGACAAGGCCCGGGCCAAAGAACGCATCTTGTCCTTCCGCGATGCCTTCGGGCAGTGGGACCCACGCAACCAACGCCCCGAGCTATGGCACCTCTACCAAGGTCAGGTCCGCGCCGGCGAGCATCTGCGTGCCTTTCCGCTGTCGGACTGGACCGAGCTCGACGTGTGGCAGTACATCCGCCGCGAGGGCATCGAGCTGCCGTCGATCTACTACACCCATCGCCGCCCGGTGGTGCAGCGCGACGGCATGCTCCTGGCCCTGTCGCAGTGGGTGAGCCCCCGCTCCGGCGAGGTCCCCGAGGAGGCCACCGTCCGTTTCCGCACCGTGGGCGATGCCACCTGCACCGGAGCGGTGCGCTCCGAGGCGCGCACCATCGACGAGGTGATCGCCGAGATCATCACGTCGCACGTCAGCGAGCGCGGCGCCACGCGCGCCGATGACAAGTTCTCGGAGACCTCCATGGAGGACCGCAAGCGCGAGGGCTATTTCTGAGATGAGCGCGGCGACTGGGCCCGGCACGCCGTCGGCGCCGGGCTCGGATCTGCTGCGCTTCGCAGCCATCGGCTCGGTCGATGACGGCAAATCGACGCTGATCGGCAGGCTCTTACACGACACCAAGCAGCTCTTCGACGACCAGCTCGACGCCTTGTCGAGCGCCAGCCGCCGCCGGGGCGTCGAGGGCGTCGACCTGTCCTTTGTGACTGATGGTTTGCGGGCCGAACGAGAACAAGGCATCACCATCGACGTGGCATACCGCTACGCGTCGACCCCGAATCGCAAGTTCGTCATCGCCGATTGCCCCGGCCACGTCCAGTACACCCGCAACATGGCCACCGGGGCCTCCACCGCCGATCTGGCCGTGGTGGTTGTCGACGCCACCGCTGGGCTGCGCGAGCAGACGCGCCGCCACTGCTGCATCGCCGCCTTGCTGGGGGTGCGCCATCTGGTGGTGGCGGCCAACAAGATGGACCTCACCGATTGGGACCAGGACGCGTACCAGACCGTCGTGGCCGACATGGGTGCGCTGGCGGCGCGCCTGGGCGTGGAGACGGTGACGTGCGTGCCGGCGTCGGCCCTCCATGGCGACAACGTGGTCGAGGCCTCGACAAGATCGCCTTGGTACGAGGGACCCACCATCTTGGAAGCCCTCGAAGGAGCCCCCGCCGGCGCGTGGGCACACGAAGGTGGGGCCGGCGCTCGCCTGCCGGTGCAGTGGGTCGTTCGTCATCCCGGCGGCGGGCGCAGTTACGCGGGGATGGTGAGCGGCGGCGCGCTGCACCGCGGTGACGAGGTGGTCGTATTGCCGGGCGGACAGCGCAGCCGCATCGCCTCGGTCGAAACCTTCGACGGGCCGCTCGACGAAGCCACCGCCCGCATGTCGGTGACCGTTGCGCTCGAGGACGATCTCGACGTGGCGCGCGGCGACATGTTGGCCCCGGTGTCGGACGCGCCCGAGGTGCGCCGTGAGTTCGAGGCCACGCTGTGCTGGTTCACAGCCCGCCCTGTGCAAAGCGGTCAGCGCTACCGCATCAAGCACACCACCCGGGTCACGCCCGCCCAGATCGTGTCGATCGATGCTCGTCTGGACATCGCCACCTTGGAGCTCGAGCCCTCCGACGCGTTGGGCGACAACGACATCGGCATCGCGCACCTGAGCGTGGCCACTCCCCTGGCCGCCGATGCCTACCGCGTCAACCGGGTGACGGGGAGCTTCGTGGTGATCGACGAAGCCACCAACGCCACCGTGGCCGCCGGCATGGTGGGTGCGCCGGTGCTGGTATCCGCCGCGTCTCGATGAGCACCGGCGACGGCGTCCCCCACTTTGCCGTCAGCCTGCTGGTAACCGGTCGGCCGTGCCTGGTCGTTGGCGGTGGCCCGGTAGCCGGTCGAAAGATCGCCTCGCTTCTCGCCTGCGGTGCGGCGGTGACGGTGGTGGCCCCTGAGGTTCACGAGGCCATGGCGGTGCTGAGCCACAGCGGTGCCATCGCCGCCATCGACCAGTCACCGCTCGACGTGCAGATCCGCCCCTATGAGCGCGGCGAGGCCGCTGCCTACCGCCTCGTCATCACGGCCACGGGCGACCCGGCTGTCGACGGGGCCGTGCACGACGACGCCGAGGCAGCCGGTGTCTGGGTCAACAGCGCGGACGACATCGACAACTGCACATTCATCCTCCCGGCCGTGCGCCGCGACGGGCCCGTATCGGTCGCTGTGTCGACGGGGGGGACGAGCCCGGCGCTGTCCTCGTGGCTCGCCCAGCAGGTGAGCACCACGGTGTTGGTCGGCGCCGGCGATCTCGCCGTGCTGCTCGGTGAGGCGCGGGCGCGGCTCGTGTCGCACGGCATCTCGACCGATGCCGTTGCGTGGCAAACGTTGCTCGACGGTCCGCTGCCGAGCCTCGTCGCCGACGGACGGCTCGAAGACGCGCGTGCGCTGGTGACGGCTGTGGTCGACGACGTCATCGGTCCACCCTCGGACCTCTGAGACGCTGCACCGTCGTCCCACCAATCACACCTGTAACGCACGACACCCGCCAGGCGGCGTCCTTGGGCACTTGGCGTCCATGTGGGTCATACTCTGAGCGTGGAAATCGGGGGGGAGCCCGTCATGACGTCGACAATGCGCCGAGGACCCAGCAAGCCCACCGAGACACAACTGTCCGTCGTCCCTAATGACGACCAAGTAATCGAGTCCATCCTCATGGCCAGTCGCGCCATGGTGGGCGTGGCTACGCGATCACTCGACGGATGTGACGACGTGACCTTGCCGCAGTACCGAACCTTGGTGGTCCTCACCTACGCCGGTGCGCATCGCCTCGCCGATCTGGCCGAGTCCTTGTCGGTGAGCCCGTCCACGGCCACCCGCATGTGTGACCGCCTAGTGCGCAAAGGTCTGATCACGCGCACCGCGACGCCGTTGACCGCCGCGAGGTGAATCTGGCTGTCACCCATTCCGGGCGCAAGGTGGTGAGCGACGTGATCGCTCGGCGCCGGGTGGACGTCGGCAATCTGCTCACCGCTATTGACGTGGGGGCAAGGCGCTACCTGGTCGACGCGCTCACTTCGCTGTCCGCGGCGGCCGGCGAGGCACCCGAGTTGGACTGGACGCCGGGCTGGCGCGACTGACGTAGTGCCGGCCGGCGGGCGCGACGGGCTTAGGCCCGGTGCGCCGGCACTAGGCCACGAACACGCTCTTGACGTCGCAGAACTCGCGGATTCCATGGGTTGAGAGCTCGCGGCCGAAGCCCGAATGCTTGGTCCCTCCGAAAGGCAGCGGCGCCATGGAGGCCACCATGGCGTTGACGAAGACCATGCCGCAGTCGAGGCCCTCGACAAAACGCACCCGCTCATCGTCATCGTTGGTCCACACGCTCGCCCCCAACCCGAAGCTCGTGTCGTCGGCGATGCGCAACGCGTCCTGAGCATCATCGGCTCGATACACCATGGCGATGGGCCCGAACACCTCTTGGTGGTGCACCGCCATGTCCGGCGTGATGCCGGTCAGCACGGTGGGGGCGAAGAAGTACCCGGGCCCGTCGAGGGCCCGGCCGCCGCAGCGCACGGTGGCACCTTTGGCCACGGCGTCTGCGACGAAGGCGACCATGTCGTCGCGCCCGGCGGCCAAGGCGAGTGGTCCTACCTCGGTGCCGGGTTCCATGGGATCGCCGACGCGTAGCTGGGCCATGGCACCCACGAAGGCTTCCTCGAAGTCGGCGTAGACATCGCCATGCACGATGAAACGCTTGGCGGCGATACAGCTCTGACCGTTGTTCATGACGCGCGCCTCGACCCCCACTGCGGCGGCACGCGCCACATCAGCAGACGGCAGCACGATGAACGGGTCGCTGCCGCCCAGCTCGAGCACACACTTCTTGATGACGCGTCCGGCCGTCTCGGCCACCGACTGCCCGGCCGCTTCTGAACCCGTCAACGTCACGGCTCGGACGCGGGGGTCCTCGATGATGCCGGCCACCCGGCCCGACTCGACCAGCAGCGACTGGAACACGCCGGCGGGGAAGCCGGCCCGCCGGAAGAGGTCCTCGATGGCGAGAGCGGTCTGGGGAACGTTGGAGGCGTGCTTGAGGAGACCGACGTTGCCGGCCATGAGCGCAGGGACGGCGAAGCGCATGACCTGCCACAGCGGGAAGTTCCACGGCATGACAGCCAGGACCGGTCCCATGGGCCGGTACAGGGCCCGGCTGTCGGCGGCGGGGGTGTCGACCGGCTCGTCGGCCAGCATGGCCTCGGCGCGCTCGGCGTAATAGCGCAACGCGGCGGCGCACTTGGCCACCTCGCCTTTGGCCGAAGCGAAGGTCTTGCCCATCTCGGTGGTGAGGAGATGAGCGAGATCGGGAATCTCACCTTCGAGCAGTTCGGCGGCCGACACCGCCCACCGGGAACGCTCGGTGAAGGTGGTGTGCCGGTATTCGGCAAAGGCCGCCTGGGCGGCGGCCAGCTTGGTCTCGAGCTCGGAGTCAGTAAGAGGGCTGAACTCCTTGACGACGGACTCGGTGGCCGGGTTGACGGTGGCGATGGACATGCTCAGATCATTCCCCACCGGGGCCGGGAGCGGGGCCGGAGTCGAGCCCGAGAGCGCCGGGGATCTCTCGGCGGCGCAGCTTGCCGGTGTCGGTACGAGGCAAGGTGTCGAGCCCGTAGTACTCCTTGGGACGTTTGTACGGCGCCAGACGAGCCGCCGCATGCGCCTGCAGGGTCGCTTCGTCGACATCGCCCACCACCGCCGCGCACACGCGCTGGCCCCAGTGCTCGTCGTCCCGGGCGAAGACACCCACCTCGACAACACCAGGGAGCTCGGCCAGGGCCGCTTCGACCTCAGCGGGGTACACGTTCACCCCTCCCGTGATGATGAGATCGTCGCGCCGGGCGTCGAGGTAGAGATAGCCGTCGTCGTCGATGTGCCCGAGGTCACCGACCGTAAAGGCGTCGTGGCGCCAGGCCCGCTCCGTGGCCTCGGGGTCACCCCAGTACGAGAAGCGGGCGAACGACGGGCACCGGCACCACACCATGTGGTCAATGACCTCGAGGTGGCGACGAGGCCGCGCCCGGCCCACTGTGCCGGGGTGCTCAAGCCACTCCTCGGGTGAGCACACCGTGAACTGGCCTTCCGTCGAGCCGTAGAACTCCCACAGCACGCCGCTACCCACCAACGCCAAGGCGGCCTGCTTGAGCACCGGGGGGCACGGCGATCCGGCGTGCACGAGCAGGCGCAGACCGGCCAGTTGCGAGGCATCGACGCCATGGGCGAGCACGCGTTGCAAAGCGGTGGGCGCCATGAAGGTCGTGGTGGGCGCGTAGCGGGTGAGTGCATCGACGGCGATGGGGGCGTCGAAGCGCGTCAGCACCACCAGCCGTCCGCCGCGCAGCAACGTGCCGGCCGCGAAGCGAATGGACACCGAGTGATGCATGGGCGAGCACACCAGATGGGTGTCGCCCGCATCGAAAGACCACACATCGGCTTCGTCTTCGAACAGGGCCTGCGCGGCGGCGTCGTCGAGCACACCGCTCCACACACCTTTTGGGTGACCGGTGGTGCCCGAGGTGTAGTGCATGGGACGGGCCAGCGGGTAGGCGGCCAGCTCGGCCGGCGGGCCCTGTCCGAGGGCGTCGAGGGCGGCGGCGTCGTCGATGACCAACGAGACGTCGGCATCCTCGACGAGCAGACGGCGCTCGGGCGCCAACAACGACGGGTTGAGGATGACCGGCACGATGCCGGTGCGCAACGCCCCGAGAATGCCCGTGAGCAGAGCCACCGAGGAGGGCAAACAGAACACCACCCGGTCACCGGCCTTGATCCCCCGCCCCGCCAGGGCACCGGCGGCGCGGCGTTGAGCGACCTCGGCGGTGGCGGCGTCGACCACCTCCACCGCACCCGGCGACGTCGGGCTCACCCGGCTCCCGGCGCGGGCGGCACAGCCGGATCGGCGGCGGGAGCCGGCACCACAGGGTCGTCGAGCGCCTTCATCAACCGTGGGCGCGCCACCATGATGGCCACCATGACCAGCACCAACACGAGGCCCGAGGACGCCGTGACGGTTTTGATCCCCACCGCGTTGGCGATGGAACCCTGCACGATGGCGCCGATGGGATAAATGGTGCCCAGCGCCATCATGTAGAGACTCAGTACCCGGCCCCGGGCGTGGTCCGGGGCGCGCAGCTGCACGACGGTGTTGAGGCCCGACAACACGCCGATGTAGGTGGCTCCCACCACCACGATGGCAAAGGCCGCCACCGTCAACGAGGGAGCCAACCCGTAACAGCACAGCGCCACGGGGAAGGCGTACAACGCCCGCATGAGCAGTCGGCGCCGCCCAAAGGCCAGCGCCACGGGTGCGAGCGCCAGGGCGCCGAGCACGGCACCGATTCCCTGGCCGGTGAGGAGCACCGACGTGCTGCCCGCACCGCCTCGCAAGCCTTCGATGGCCATGGCCGGCACCAGGGCGATAAACGGCGATCCCACCAGGGCCACCACGGCGATGAGGAAGATGGCCGCCCGGCACCCCGGCTCGGCGCGCACGACGCGGACGCCCTCGATGATCCGCTTCCCGATGCTCTCGGTGGCCGGCACCGTTTCTCGTGGCGGCAGGCGCAGCAGCACCAGGGCCACCACCACGGCGGCGAACGACGCCGCGTTGACGGCGAAAGCCCACGTGGGCGATCCGGCCACCAGCACGACACCGGCCAAGGCGGGACCGATGACGCGGCCCAAGTTGAACTGGGCCGACGACAACGACACCGCGGCCAGCAAGTCATCACGGGGAACGAGGTCCGGGAGCATGGCCTGATAGCTGGGGAACCCGATGGCGGCCGCCAACCCGCCGCAAAAGGCCAGGCCGACCAGCAACGGCGCGTGGGCGTGCCCGGTGGCCGACACCACGGCCAGGGCGGTGGCGCAACCGGCTTCGGCCACGGTGGTGATGATCAGCCAGCGGCGACGATCGAGGCGGTCGGCCAGGGCGCCGCCCACCGGGGCCAGCAGGCCCATGGGCACGAAGGCGGCGGCGGCCACCAGTCCCGTCCACAAGGGCTGGTGGGTGCGGGTGGTGATCACCACCCCCAAGGCCGTCGTCTGCATCCACGACCCGACGTTGGACACCAGCGCGGCGGACCACACCAGGGCGAAATTGCGCGACTTGAGCGGCCGCAGCGATGACATGAACGCCACGCGTCGAGGCTACGCGACACTGGGTCTCATGCCGCCGCCGCCCGTGTCGTCCGCACCCGAGGGGCTGGCCGCCACCATCGTCGAGGCCGGGGAGCGCATCGTCGTGCTGAGCGGCGCGGGCATCTCGACGGACTCGGGGATCCCCGACTTCCGCGGGCCCCAAGGAGTGTGGACCAAGGACCCCGAGGCCGAGAAGCTCTCGACGCTGCAGAACTACATGGCCGACCCCGACATCCGACGCCGAGCATGGCGCAGCCGGTTGCACTCCCCCACCTGGCAGGCTCAGCCCAACGCCGGCCACTACGCGTTGGTCACCTTGGAGCGCGCCGGCCAGCTCGACACGCTCGTCACCCAGAACATCGACGGCCTGCACCACCGGGCCGGCCACGATCCGGCCCTTATCATCGAGATCCACGGCACCATGCGCGAGGTGCAGTGCATGGCGTGCGGAGCCCGGTCGCCCATGGAGGACACCCTCGAGCGCGTGCGTGCCGGCGAGGAAGACCCGGCGTGCCTCGTCACCGTGGGCGACGGCGGGCGACGGTGCGGAGGGATCTTGAAGTCGGCCACCATCAGCTTCGGTCAAAACCTGGTGGCCGCCGACCTGGCGCGTGCCGAACAAGCGGCGCTGCGATGCGACGTCCTGCTGGCGGTGGGATCGAGTCTCTCGGTCTACCCCGCCGCCGGGCTGGTCCCCACCGCGCACAGGGCCGGGGCCAAGATCGTGATCGTGAACGGCGAGAGCACGGAGTACGACGCCATTGCCGACGTGGTGGTGCGGGCCCCCATCAGCGACGTGCTCCCGAGGTTGGTCGGGGCGTAAGTCGCCGCTCTAGGGAGCGGGCGCCTGGGCCCGCGTGCTCACGAGGTCAGGACTTCGCCTTGGAGCGCTTGCGCCGTGGTCGCAGGGCGAACCACCAGATGCTGGCGGCGGTGCCGGCCAGGCCGAGCCCCGCCACCAGGGGCTTGATGATGTTGCTCTTGCCGCTGTCAGCCACGGCCACTGACGTTACCGGAGCCGGGCCGATGGACCGCACCATGACCTGAAGATGATGATGGCCCCCCGTTGGTGAGCGCAGCCCGGGAGCGGCGAATTGCCTGCCCTTGCGCTCGAAACCCTGAGACTCGAAGAAGGCCAGGGCACCGGTGTTCTCGGCGATGGTCTCGATATGGCAACCGGCCACCCCCAAGGCGACCAGATCCTCGAAGTAGCGCCGCACCAGGCCCGCCCCCACCCCCTGTCCGCGGGCCTCGGGCAGCAAGTCGATGTGGAGGTGGGCCGGCCAGCGGGGGTCGTGGAACGACGACGTGGGGAGATTGCGCCGGAGCCCCTCCACGACGATGTCGCCGAACCCTCGCCACAACACGCCGGCGGTGCCGGGACGAAACAAGAGACCCCGGCGCACGATGTGGTGACCGGCATAGCGAGCCGAGGAGATGGCCTGGGTGCTGTCGACACAACCGAGCAGGTACCCGCGCACCTCACCGTCGATCTCAGCCACCCACGCGTGCTGCGGCTCGTGGTCCGTGTAATACGCGCTGAACATGTCGGCGAAGCTCTCGAAGTCGCGCCACTGCCAGTCCACAGGGTCACCCATGTATCCCGTCAGGTAACAGATGTGACGAACGGCGGCGCGATCCCCGGACCAGTACCGCCGAAAGACGATGTCGCTCACGTCTTGAACTGCAGGTCGCCGTAGCGCGCCAACAGCTCCTCCACGGTTCCTCGTGTCTGCACGGCCCCGGTCATGCCGTAGATGGGCGCCATCACACCCTGGGCGGCTGGAGCGGCCGCCACGACGTCCACGGCGGCACGCAGGTCGGCGACGAATCGCTCAGCCACACCCGGTTCGGTGTGCCGCAACGTCACACAGATGTGCACGGCGGCGGGATTCTGCAAGCCGTTGAGGCTCCAACCCCGCGCACTCATCTGGTCCGATACGGCGTAGATGTCGAGCTCATCGGCACCGAAGGCGATCACCCACAGCGGGTCGCCGAGAACGTGGAGCGTTGCGATGGACTCGATGCCGCTGCGGATGACGGCGGCTGCCTCCAAGACCGCTTTGGTGGCGGCCAGATATCCCTCGGCGCCGAATGACACCATGGCCGCCCAGCACTCAGCGGATATGGCGCCGGGACGGCTTCCGGCCAAGGTGGGCGAGTAATACAAGCCGCCCATCCAGGTGGCGGCCCGGTAGTACTGGTAGTGGCGCAGATCACGGTGGCGGTACAAGACCACCGACGCCCCTTTGGCGGCGAACCCGAACTTGTGGGTATCGGCCGAGATCGACGTGACGCCCGGCAGCCGGAAGTCGAACGGCGGGACTTCGTAGCCGAGCTTCTCGGCCCACGGCAACACGAAACCGCCCAGGCAGCAATCGGTATGGAACCCGATGCCGCGTTGGCGCGCCATCTCCGAAAGTTCCTCGATGGGGTCGATGACACCGTGGGGGAAACCCGGCGCCGATCCCACCATGACGATGGTGTTGTCGGTGACGAGCGCCCGGGCGGCGTCGACGTCAGCACGCCACTGGTCGTCGAGGGGCACGGGCACGGTGCGGATCCCGAAGTACTGCGCCGCCTTGTCAAAAGCAGCATGGGCGCTGAGGGGCACCAGCATCTCGGGGTCGGTGACGGCGCGTTCGGCTCGGGCCTGGTCGCGATAGGTCTTCATGGCGAGAAGGATGCTCTCGGTCCCACCCGAGGAGACGGTGCCACACACGGTGTCGACACCGTGGCGCCCTCCGCCCAACATGGCGGCGGTCATAGCCACCACCTCGGCCTCGTACTTCACCGCGCTCGGCCACAACTCGGGATGAAGCGGGTTGGCCTGGGAGTTGATGGCGTAGACCTCGTTGAGGAACTCGATGTGCTCCTCGCCCCCGTGGTACACCGCCCCCGAGGCGAACCCGTCGCGCCACTTGGGCGCTTCGATGGTGGCCAACTCGCGCATTTCGGCGAGGAGCTCAGAACGGTCCCGACCGCGGCTGGGGAGCTCCTCGTAGGTGTGGTGCGAGGTGCGGTACGGCCGGAGCTCGGCTTCGAGCACCTCCATCACCACATCGAGGTCGGACGAGTTCATGTGTTCAACCTCCTGTGGATGGCCCTGGTGGCCTTGTAGAGCGCCACGAACTCGCCGTAGAGCTCGCCGTACACCTTGGCATGATCGGGGTCGGGCGTGAATCGACGCCGCACCTCGACCATGGCCGGGATCGACGCCACCGTGATCCGTTCCAGCGCCAGCAGGGTCAACAGTCCGGCGCCGCGCACGTTGGCCAGGACGGGATCGGCCATCTGGCGTATCTCCCGGCCGGTGACATCGGCGTGGATCTGGGCCCATACCGACGAGTTGGCTCCCCCGCCGATGAATGCCAGCGAATCGAGGCGACGGCCCACGAACCGTTCCACCGCGCCCAGTAGCCACCGGCTGTTGAAAGCCACCCCTTCGAACACGGCCCGCACCATGTCTCCTTGGGTCGTCGACAACGACAAGTTGTGGAAGCCGGCCCTGATGGTGTGATCGTCGACCGGCGACCGCTCACCGTTGAGCCATGGTGTGAACAGAGTCTGGTGTGCTCCGGGTACGACGCCCTCGGCGATGTCGTCGAGGTACCGGTAGACCGCCGCCGGACGCCCGGGGGAACCCGGTGGGAACAGCACGTTGTCGGCCAGGAACGTCAGGCATGCTCCGGCTGTTTCGTGTTCGTCGGCCACCAGGTAACGCCCCGGCACGGCAGCGGGAATGGACGCCACGTTGCGCAGGAGGTCGGTCTTCTTGGCCGGCACGTGGCACGAGATCCACGACGACGTCCCGACGTAGAGGTGCCCGTCGCGGTCCCCCACCGCTCCCGATCCCACCGCGGCGGAGTGCACGTCGCCGCTGCCGGTGGCCACCGGTAGCCCGGCCGGCAAGCCGAGCTGGGCGGCGACATCGGGCCGGAGCCGTCCCATCACGGTGGCCGACGGCACCAGATCGGGAAGCTTGGCGCGCGGCAACCCGGCCATCTCGAGCAAGGTGGCGTCGTAGTCGACGTGACCGATGCGCCGATTGTCGGTCACCCAGTGCAACACGATCGAGTCGTGGGAGGCCCGGAACTCGCCGGTCAGTCGCTGGTTCAACCAGTCCACCGGCTCGAGGAACTTGTAGGTCCGCTGATAGACGTCGGGCTCGGCGTCGCGCAGCCACAAGATGTGGGCGATGGGATCCTTGCCCGAACGCCCCGGCGCGCCCCCTGTCAAGCGAATCCAGCGCTGCAGCTTGCGGACGTCGTACCCGAGCACACTGAGGGCACCGCCGGTCTGACGCCCGATTGCTTGGCTGCCGCGTGAGTCCATCCAGATGATGGCTGGGCGCAGGACACTGCCGTCCTCGGCGGTGGCTACCGTGCCCGACCACTGGGCCGTGGCACCCACCCCCACGATGCGATCCACATCCACGTCGTCGCCGGCGAGCGCGTTTCGCGTGGCGGCCACCACCGCCTGCCACCACGCCTCGGGGTCCTGCTCGGCGCCGCCGCCCGGGAGCAGGCGCAGGGCCACGGGCTCAAAAGCGCTGGCGAGGATCCTGCCGGTGTCGGAGACGACTGCCACCTTGGGCCCGCCGGTCCCCAGGTCGACGGCGAGCACGTCGGCCGGCATCGGCAAAGACTACTGGCGCGCCCTCCGAGCAGACAGACTGACCGGGTGGTTCGCACCCTGACGGTGCCCCGGGCTTTCGCCCTGGTGGCGCTGGCGCTGATGGTCTCCGCCTGCGCGGCGCAGCACGCGTCAACATCGACAACAAGTGGGGGCGCCCGGTCCCTGACCCCTTCCTTTACGTCGGTGAGCCACGGCCGATTCACCGCCACCGTGTCGCTCGACAGCGGCAAGCTGCTGGTGACGGCGCCGACGGCGCACGCCAAAACCATCGTGCAGGAATCTCAGGCACTAGCCATGTTCGACGCCGCTGATGCGGTGGCCGGGACGCACACCTACACCATCTTCGGTTTAGGAGTGGTCACGGTGGCGTCGAACCTGCAGGGAGAAGCACCTCCCACCACCGTGCCCGCACCGACGGTGCCCACCACCACGACCACATCCACGACATCGACCACCACGACCACATCGACGACCACACCGTCGTCGGATGCGCCGGACACATCGGACCCATCGGACTCGTCCACCACAACGAGTACACCGACTACCGACCCCACCACCACGACGTCGTCACCGACGTCATCTCCATCGACCACGACAGCGGCTGGGTCGGGGACGGGGGCCTCGGGTGACACCGCTGTCGTCTCTCCGGTCACCAACCTGCTGGCCTGGGTGGGGATCGTGTGGGGCGGGGTGACGAACTGCCCGCAAAGCGCATCGGGCGCCGCCCACGTCGCACCCGACGCCGGCTACGAGGTCGTCATCATCGACGCAGGGTCGCCGAGTCACGTGCTGGCGTACGCGAGCGGGGGCGAGCCACCGTGTGGCGGCCCGGCCACGGCTCCGTCGGTGTCGTTACCCAACGAGTTGGTGTCGGTGGCATGGCAGCCGGTGGGAACCTCGAGCACATCGGTGACAGCCACCGTGCCGGCGTGCGGGCAGCTCTACGGCTGGAACACCGTCGACAACGCCACCGCCTCGTCCATCGAGGTCGTCATGGCCGTTCCCTACGACATGAGCTGCGCTGACGCGGCTGCCGCCACGCAGACGATCCCGAGTGTGGTGCCTCTCGGCCAAGGCGCGCAGGTGGCCCATGCCCCGGTGGGACTCGTGGACGCCTTGCACTCCTTGTCGCCCCCCTAAGGCGGGGGCGGGACGAGCGCTGCGCTCAGACGGCGGTGGCGTGATGGCGGGGCTCGACCATGAGCTCCACCTCCGGCGGCAGGCCGGTGACCTCGACGTGGTCGCCCTCGACCTCCACGGTGACACGGGCCCCGGCCAGTGGGATCCCCTCGACCTTGAGGCGGTGCATGCCGGGCGGGAGATGGGGAGCCAGCCATGTCTTGCCGTAAGGGACCCACGGGTCGAGTCGCAACATCAGACGCAGGCATAGAAGCGGTGAGGCCGCCGACCACGCCTGGGGCGAGCATGATGTCGGGTACCCCACCGGAGCCGGGAACTCCCCTCGATCGAGCCCGCTGAACAGCTCGGGTAGCCGACCACCCAGCTGGGCCGCCGCATCGAGCAATCCCGTCACCAACCGTTGGGCGTGGTCGACCAGGCCGTAGCGCGCCAGTCCGGCTGCCACAATGGCGGAGTCATGCGGCCACACCGACCCGCAGTGGTAGCTGATGGGGTTGTAGCCACCCATGGTCGTCGACAGCGTGCGCACTCCCCAACCGCTGAACATGTCGGGCGCCAGCAACTTGTCGGCCACGATGGCGGCCTTGTCGGCGTCGACGATCCCGGTCCACAGGCAATGGCCCATGTTCGAGGTGAGCGAGTCGATGGGGAGCTTGTCGGCGTCGAGCCCGGTGGCGAACCAACCTCGGTCCTCGAGCCAGAAGTCGCGGTTGAAGTCGGTCTTGAGGCGCGTCGCCTTGGCCCGGTAGCGCTCGAACGTCGCTTCGTCGCCGGCCTCTCGGGCGAAATGGGCCCGGGCCAGATAGGCGCTGTAGACGTAGGCCTGCACTTCGCACAAGGCAATGGGGGCCTGGGCGACGCGGCCATCGGCGTAGCGAATCCCGTCCCAGGAGTCCTTCCAACCTTGGTTGGCCAGTCCCCGGTCGGTGGCCCGGTGGTACTCGACGTACCCGTCGCCGTCGGCGTCCCCGAAGTGCTCTATCCACTCGAGTGCTCGCTCCGCGTTGGGCAGCAACTCGTCGACCGCCTCACGAGCCAGCCCCCATCGGCGCAACTCGCCGAGCAACATCACGAACAACGGCGTGGCGTCGGCGGTGCCGTAGTAGATGTTGCCCCCACCCAGTGACAGCGACGGTGCCTCGCCGAAGCGCATCTCGTGGAGGATCCGCCCCGGTTGTTCCTCGTTGCGCGGATCGATGTCCTTGCCCTGGAAGCGAGCCAGGGTCTGCAACACACCCAGAGCGAGATCGGGGTCGACGATGAGCGCCATCCACGACGTCAGCAGCGAATCGCGCCCGAACACGGTCATGAACCACGGGGCGCCGGCGGCCACCACCACGCGTTCGGGAAAGTCGGGGTCGAAGATGCGCAGGGCGCCGAGGTCTTCGGAACTACGGGCCAGTACCGCCGCGAAGGTCTCGTCGTCGGTGTCGACCTGGGGAACCTGGCGGCGCCATTTGGCCAACCGTTCGGCCGGAGCGGCGTGCTCGACGGGTTGGCCGCAAAGGTAACGAGGATCGATGACCTTGCTCTCGATGACGGGGTGGACCTCGACGCAAAAGCTCCACTGACCGTGGGCCGGGACAATGGCCTCGAAGCTGACGATGTCGTCGGCCACCGACGACGGTGTCGGCGAGAACTGCAGCACCGCACCGCGGCTCACGGTGCCCCGGCGGTAGGAGAACTCGAGAGAGTCGCGGTGCCGTTCCGTGGAGATCTCCCCGTCGGGGTCGGTGGCCCGTCCCTCTTTCACGGCGAACAGGTCGGCGAAATCGCAGCCGACCAGCAGTTCGACCGAGCAGAAGGTGGGTTCGTCTCCGAAGTTGCGGATGGTCAGGTCCTCGCGCATCCCTTGCCCGACGTAGCGAGCTCGGAACACCATCAACGTCGAGTCGGAGCGCCCCGGGCGCGGCACACAGCGCGACACGAACGTGGCCGTAAAGGGGTCCTCGGTGATGGCGGCCAGGGGCTCGGGCCGGGCGCCGTTCACGCGGACCTCGAATTTCGACAGGATCCGCGTGTCGCGCACGAACAGGCCCTGGGCGGCGCCGGTGGTGATGTCGCCGTCGAGGACGCTGATGGCGAAGGAGGACTCGTCCACCAAGGTCACCGTGGCGCTCGACTTGGCTAGGGCCGAGACCTTGCCGGAGAACGTCCAAGGCTCACTCATCGTGGCGACGCTACCGGAGAGCGGTGCCGACGACGGCGAGGGTAATTCTCCCTATCTACGTAGTGGAAATAGGTCCAGGCCCTGATTACACTGGAAGCGTGAGCGCAGGGACGCCCCTTATCGAGGTAGAGGGACTGCACGTCAGCGTGGGTGGCACCGAAATCTTGCGTGGCATCGACCTGGCCGTGGCCGACGGGGAGCTGCATGCCCTGATGGGCCCCAACGGGTCGGGCAAGTCGACCCTGGCCAACACGCTGCTCGGCAACCCGGCCTACCAGGTCACCGCCGGGTCGATTCGGCTGCGAGGCGAGGACGTCACCCACTGGGCCCCCGACGCCCGGAGCAAGGCCGGCATGTTCCTCGCCTTTCAATACCCCGAGGAGATCGCCGGCGTGCCCATCTTGCAGTTCCTCCGCCAGGCCCTGTCCGCTCGAGCCGGTGACGAGCGTTCGGTGCTCGAGGTGCGCATGGCCATGCTCCAGTGGATGGAGCGCCTCGGCATGGACCCGTCCTTCGGCGAGCGCCACCTCAACGACGGGTACTCCGGCGGCGAGAAGAAACGCAACGAGATCCTGCAGATGGCCCTGCTCGAGCCCGAGCTCGCCATTCTCGACGAGACCGACTCCGGCCTCGACATCGACGCCTTGCGCTTCGTGGCCGACGGCGTCCAAGCCGTGCGCGCCCAACGCCCGCAGATGGGTGTGCTCCTGGTCACCCACTACACCCGTATCCTCGAGCATCTGAGACCCGATGTCGTGCACGTGCTCGTCGACGGCAAGGTCGTCGACACCGGGGGAGCCGAGCTGGCGACGCGCCTCGAGACTGAAGGGTTCGAGCCATGGCGAAAGTAACTGCAACAACCGCCTTCGACGTCGATGCCATAAAAGCTGACTTCCCGTTGCTCGAGCGCACCGTGCACGGGCACCGGCTCGTCTACTTGGACTCGGCGTCGTCATCGCAACACCCGCGTCAGGTCCTCGACGCCATGGACGATTACTACGAGACCACCCATGCGAATGTCCATCGAGGCGTGTACACCATCGCCGAGGAAGCCGACCGTCGCTACGAGGCGGCTCGCGTGGCAGTCGGGCGCTTCATCGGCGCCCCCCGTCCGCAAGAAGAGGTGATCTTCACCAAGAACGGCACCGAGGCCATCAACTTGGTGGCCTCCGCGTGGGGGCGCCACAACCTCAATCCCGGCGACGCCGTGCTCCTCACCGATATGGAGCACCACGCCAACTTGGTGCCGTGGCTCATGCTGGCCGAGGAACGCGGCCTCGAGCTGCGCTGGCTGGAGGTGGACGACGACTACCGTCTCGACCTTTCGAACCTCGACCGGATGCTCTACGGGGTGAAGTTGGTGGCCTGCACCGTCATGTCGAACGTCCTCGGCACCATTACGCCTTTTGCGCACATCGCCGAGGCAGCCCATCGAGCTGGTGCCTTGGTACTCGCCGACGGCGCGCAGTCGGTCCCCCACTTGCCCACCGACGTGGGCACCTTGGGCTGTGACTTCCTCACCTTCTCGGGGCACAAGATGCTTGGCCCTACCGGCATCGGCGTGCTGTGGGCCCGACACGAGCTTCTCGACGCCATGCCCCCGTTCCTCGGTGGCGGCGGCATGATCCGCGACGTCAGACACGACGGCTTCGCCGCCAACGTGCTGCCCTGGAAGTTCGAGGCGGGCACCCCACCCATTGCCGAAGCCATCGGCCTGGGCGCCGCCGTCGCCTACCTGGAATCGGTGGGGATGGAGGCCATGCATCGCCACGAGGAAGAGCTCACCGCGTACGCCGAGGACTCTTTGTTCGAGCGCTTCGGCGACGACATTCGCATCTTCGGTCCGCAGGGCACCGTCGACCGAGGTGGCGCCCTGTCCATCGCCTATCGCGACATCCACCCCCATGACCTGGCCCAGGTCCTCGACCAGTCGGGTATCTGCATCCGAGCCGGCCACCACTGCGCCAAGCCGTTGATGCGTCGCCTCGGTGTCAGTGCCACAGCTCGGGCGTCGCTCTACCTCTACAACGATCGATCCGACATCGACGCCTTGGCCGATTCCCTGGCCGAGGCCGGTACCCTGTTCGGGTAGCGCATCGGGTCGCTGTTTCGCCCGGTTCTGCACCCCTACCGCAACGAGGAGCCCATGCCCGGTCTCGAAGACCTCTACCGCGAGATCATCCTCGATCACTACCGCAGCCCGCGTAACCGCGGCGAGCTTCCCGTACCCCCCACGCATCGCGCCGAAGGCTTCAACCCGTTATGCGGCGACGAAGTCGTTGTGTTCGTGCAGGTCGAGGAGGGCAAGCTCCAGGGCATCTCCATCGAGGGTCAGGGCTGCTCGATCAGCCAGTCCTCGGCGTCGCTGATGTCGGCCGCCGTCAAAGGCAAGTCGCTATCGGAGGTGCGCGAGCTGATCCAGACCTTCAAGGCGATGATGTCCATCCACGAGGCTCGGCTCGGCGACAGTGAGGATGGTGACGGTCAGGCCGTCGACCTCACCTCTCTTGGTGAGTTGGCTGCCCTCCAAGGCGTGGTCAAGTTCCCGGTGCGCATCAAGTGCGCCACGTTGTCGTGGAACACATTGGCCCAGGGCCTCGACGAGGTCGAAGCCGGCACCCTGTCCGAACAAGGCGCCTGAACTCGCCAGCGAGCAATCGCTTTATGGCGGCGCGTTCAACACGGCGTGGGGTCGAACGGCCCCGACCCCGGCGCCACAGAAGTGGGCGGGCTCGAAGCGGCTGAGGATGACGAGCTGGGGGCGGCCGTGGTGACGGGAACATCGGGCACGGCGATAGCCCCGCCATAAGCGTCGAGGGGTGGGGTCACCACAGCCTGGGGCGAGCCGTCGAGGAATGTGGTGAGCACTTGCTGCGCCTGGGGTTCCTGCACCACTTGGACATCGCCGGCCGAGCCTGAATAGCCACCGGTGGTGGGCAGTGTGGAGGTCTGCAGGGCCGACCCCGAAAAGGCGTGGTAGCGCTGCGCCAAAGACAGCATCATCCCGAAGTTCATGCTCTGGTCGACGGTGACGTCATTGACGATGGAGCCGAGGAACGAGTTCAGTGTGATGGGGTTGTAGGTGGAGCGCGCCTTGTCGATGAGTGCCTCGATAATGGCGTTTTGACGCTGGATACGACCAAGATCGCCCGTCGGGTCGTACTCCCACACCCCCGGTCTCACCTCGTACTCGTAGTAGCGCGACCGGGCCAGGGCCAAGGCCGTGGTGCCGTTGATGGCCTGGCAGCCGGCCTGGGTGATGCGCAGCCCGGCGTTGTTGACACCGTCGTCGTTGTCGCGCGCCGGGTACGTGAAATCGAGATGTATCCCACCCACCGAGTTCACGGCGTTGATGAGGCCCGTAAAGTCGACGACGACAAAGTGCGAGATGGGGATGCCGAAGGTGTCCTCGATGGTCTGAATCAGTGGGCCCGTCCCGTTGTTGAACGACGAGTTGATCTTGTTGTCGGTGGACAGGCCACTGCTGGCCGGCAGGCCGGTGATCGAGACATAGGTATCGCGCGGGATCGACAACAGCGTGGCCGATCCGGTGGCCGGGTCGACATGAAGCACCTTGATGGTGTCACTGCGCTGACCACCGACCTCCGAGGCCGAGCCGAATGCCTCGGCGTTTGCGCCGCTGTCGTCGGCCCGACTGTCGGAACCCACGATGAGCACGTTGTACGGCTGACCGCTGGCCACCGCCACGCACGACGGGCATGCCGATGTCTTGACCTGCCCCCACCGGTAGCGGACGTATCCGTACAGCGCGCCGGCACCCACCAACACAACGGCGACGACCACGATGCTCAGACGCAGGATGCGTTCACTGCCACTGCGCCGACGGGTGCTCTTTTGCAGCTTGGCCAACGCGTCGGAGCCGCCGCCTGTGCGGGGGTCCGCATTTCGGGCGCCGGCATTTCGAGGGTCGATGCCTTCGCCACGGGCCGAGCCCGGCTGCACGTCACCAGGCGGCACCACGGGGTCGACGGTACCAGCGCGCCGGGCGCGACCGGTGTCGGCCCCGCGTTCCTAGAGGTGCGGACCTTCGGGGGGAACGCCGGCGGGCCCGCCATAGGGCGCATACCCGGTCTGCTCGAGCTCTCCGGCCAGCTCAGGTCCACCGCTGGCGACGATGCGCCCGTGGATGAACACGTGTACGACGTTGGGGCGCAGCACCTTCAACAAGCGGCGGTAGTGCGTGATGGCAAGCACACCCAGACCCCATTCGTCGACCTGGTCACGCACGCGCCGAGCCACGTCCTGCAGACCGTCGACGTCGAGGCCCGAGTCGAGCTCATCGAGGATGGCGATGGCGGGCCGCATCACGGCCAGCTGAAGTGTTTCACTGCGCTTGCGCTCCCCTCCCGACAGCTCCACGTTGAGGGGTCGGTGCAGCAGCGCCGTCGAAAGCCCGACGCGCGTCGCCTCGATGTCAGCCGCCACCTCGACCTCGCGAGCGATGTCCTGGTGCGCGGTTGATTCGTGGCCGTCCAGCGCGGATGCGCCGGCGTCGATCTCGGCGCGAGCTTCGGCCAAGACGTCATGGAGCATGACGCCGGGAACCTCCGTGGGGTACTGGGGGGCCAAGAACAACCCGAGGCGGGCCCGTTGCCACGTGGGTAGAGCCAACACGTCATGGCCGTCGAGGGTGACGCGACCTCCGAGCACCTCGTAGCCAGGTGCGCCCATGAGTACATGGGCCAGGGTGCTCTTCCCCGAACCGTTGGGACCCATGGCGGCGTGGATCTCACCGCTTCTCACGACGAGGTCCACGCCGGTGAGGATCTCGCGCCCGGCTACCCCGGCGTGAAGGTCCTCGATGATCAGCTCGTGAGTCGTATCGCCGGTCATGGGAGCTCCACCAACACATCGGCGCCGTCCACGCGCACGGGGTAAACGGACACCGCTTTGGTGGCGGGCAGGGAGCGGGGTTCGCCGCTGAGGAGGTCGAACGTCGACCCGTGCTTCCAGCACTCGATCTCGCACTCCTCGGCCAGGACCTCGCCTTCGGACAACGAGTAGTTCTCATGGCTACAGGTGTCGTCGAGGGCATGGAACTCGTCGCCGATTCGCACCGAGCGCGATGCGACGGCCAGCAGCATCAAAGCACCTCGCCGTCCCCGGTTCGAGCTCGTCGCGGGAACACAAGCGCACGACGTCAGCCATGTGAACCAACCTCATCGAGCGCGGGCACCGGGGCGCCGCCAGCGGGAAGACGTCCGGCCAGGCGTTGGGCGACGGCGTCCTCGAGCATGCGCCCGACGCCTGCGAACGGCGACCGTGCCGCCAGGTCGGCAAAGAACCCGAGCACGATCAGCCGTTCGGCCACCGCCGGTTCGATGCCCCTGGATTCGAGGTAGTAGCGCTGGGCCTCGTCGACCGGTCCCACCGTCGACGCATGGCTGCAACGCACGTCGTTCTCTTCGATGTCGAGGTTGGGCACCGAGTCGGCGTGGGCCCCTTCGGAGAGTACCAGGTTGTGATTGGTCTGAAAGGCGTTGGCGCCACGAGCGCCGTGGCGCATGCGGATCATGCCGCTGTAGACGGACCTCGAGCGATCCGCCACCGCACCTTTGAACAACAGCTCGCTGGTGGTACGCGGCGCGTGGTGGTCCTGCAAAGTGCGGAAGTCATGTACTTGCGAACCGGTTCCGAGATATGCCGCCAGCAGCGCGGTATTACCGCCCGGGCCCACGATGGCTGAGTCCGTCCTCACTCGGGCGTAAGACCCACCCAGGCCAATCGTGAACGACCGCAGCGTGGCATCTCGCCCGACTCGGCTTGCTTGGGTACCGATGTGGACCGTTTCGGGGTGAAGAAGCTGCACGTTGGCGTAGGAGAGGCGAGCGTCGTCGGCGATATCAAGCTCTGCCACGGGCACGACGAGTGCCGAAGGCCTCGGACTTCGCTCGATGGGGACATCTCCTTCCCCACCGCCGGCCGGCAGCGACACCACAACTTCAATGACTTCGCCGCTACCCGACATACCCACCCGTACGAGCGTCCTCGGGAACACGCTGGGAGCTCGGGTGGCCGCTCCCCGGGGGTCGGTCTCGATGAGATGGACGATGACAAGGGGGCTCGGCACGACCTTTTTTGGTGCGACGGTCACCTCGACGACATCGGCGAGATATGCATCGTGCATGGCGCCAAAGGCGTCGATGTCGCCGAGAAGCTCGCCCAGGTGCGGCGGCGGCTCTCCCAATGCCCCCGTCGGCGCCAGACGACTCGAGACGACCGTCATGGAGCCCTGGTCGACGACAGCAGGATCGACATCGATGGCGATGACGGCACCGTGGCGGGTGACGACCAATCCCGATCGCGGGCCAAGCGGGTCGACCAACGAATGGGCGTAGCGAACGGCAGCTGCCGGCTCGCCCACCGCAGCGACCGGCGCAAAGGCATCGAGGTCGAAATTGTCGATGCCGCTATAGCGCCAGATCTCCTCCGCCTCGGTGGGGAGTGCCAACGCGCTAAAGCGCTCCCATGCCGCCTGGCGACGACGAGCCAGCCAGGTGGGGCCGACCAAGGCGACCGAAGAATCAGCAGTAAAGGTGGTCAGGACGGTTCCTCGCTCTGGGACAGCGCTGCGGCGCGAGAGGCGGGCACCCGCCTCGACCACCATCCTAGTGGCCCTGCTTGTGCGTTCTGACCAGGGCCGATTGCTCGTCGCTGCCCTAGGCTGCAGGCCATGTCTGACAACGACGTCTTGTCCATAGAACGCCAAGGGCCGGTGGCCACGTTGTGGCTGGACCGCCCTGACGCCCGCAACGCCATGGGAACGGCGTTCTTCGACGGGCTACCGAACGCCATGGCCGAGCTCTCCGCCGATCGCAGCGTGCGGGTCGTGGTCATCGCCGCCCGGGGCCCACACTTCAGCGTGGGTCTGGATCTCAAGTCCATGGCGTCGCTGCTCACCGGCGGGGCCCAGGAGCCCGACGGCGGCGAACATGACGCATCGGCCCCCGGCGCGTCCATGGCCATGCGGGCCGCATCGGCGCGCCAAGGAATCCTCCGCATGCAGGCGTCAGTTTCGTCAGTGGCACTGTGCCCGAAACCGGTGATCGCCGCCATCCACGGCTACTGCCTGGGGGGAGGGGTAGACGTGGCGACAGCTTGTGACGTTCGCCTTGCGTCTGCCGACGCCATCTTCTCCGTGCGCGAGACCCGTATGGCCATTGTGGCTGATCTCGGCAGCCTGCAGCGCCTCCCCCGGATCATCGGCAAGGGTCATACATCGGAGCTCGCCTTGTCCGGTCGTGATATCAGCGCAGCACGCGCCAAGGAGATCGGTCTCGTCAACGACGTGTTTGGACACGCCGATGCCGTCCTTGAGGCGGCGCGCTCTCTTGCCAATGACATGGCCGCCAACTCTCCCGTAGCGGTGCAAGGAACCAAGGCAGTGCTCGCCGCTTGCGAGGACCGCTCCGTGGCCGATGGTCTCGACTACGTCGCCACCTGGAACGCGGGCTTCTTGCAATCTGATGACCTGGTGGAAGCGATGACGGCCTTTTTGGCGAAGCGGCCACCCGAGTTCCAAGGGAGATAAGCGTGACATGATCCAGCTTCATTCAGTTTGAGGCCGACATCCGACAGAGCGCCGTCTGGGGGCTTATCACTTGCTCAGGCACTCATTCCATGTTTGATATCCGCCCCCGCACCAACTCCATCATCCGGTCTACGGCCTGTCGGATAGGCGGGTTGTTAGCGTCCGGTACGGGTTGCGATCGGTCAAGTGCGACGGCGTAGGCAATTTCCAGTCCGCCCCACTCCTGAAGGAACCGCTGCCGCCACTCTGGGGTCAGGTCGCCTTGATCCCACAAGGAGCGCAGCCCATGGGGTACTCGCCTGTGCCGCTCGATCCCTGTTCAGCATCCAAAGTTCTTCGGACCAGCAAGCTCGAGACGCCGGCCGATTTATTGTCACTAGTCAGCGGGAGGCGGCGGCAGTCCGGCCGGACCCATGAAGGCGAAGACTTGGTCGGTACCGGGAAGGAGCAGCAGTCCATCGCCGACCGACGGCGTCGGGAAGTGGTTCGCATGCCCGCCGAACGGTATCGAGATGACCTCGTCACCATTGGCCGGGTTGAGACCATGCACGGTGCTGCC
The DNA here is from genome assembly GCA_963793645.1 of uncultured Acidimicrobiaceae bacterium. Classification (GTDB taxonomy): domain Bacteria; phylum Actinomycetota; class Acidimicrobiia; order Acidimicrobiales; family UBA8190; genus CAWCAW01. Next base: position 43,361 of record CAWCAW010000009.1, read on the forward strand.
ACCGATTGTCCAGACCAGCCCGTCGGCGATGATCGGTCCGCCCGCCGCGCCGTCGTTGTCGGTCCAGAGCTGTTTGAGGTACGGGGCCCGCCTCGACACTTTGACAGCCGTCACGCCGTTTGGGCACGGCACGTAGACGACCGATCCTTCCACCGCGTGCCCGCCGTCTGGGTTGCCGCTGCACATCGAAAGCGAGGCGACTTGGCCCTCCTCGCCGCCGAGGCGTCCCTGATGCAGCAGATAGGCGATGTCCGTCTTGCCGATCTGGAACACGAATCCACTCACGAGCACGGGGTCCCCAGTTCCGAGGTCCAAGTCGTCGGCGCTGAGCGTCTGCCAGTCGCTGGGATAGAAGAGCGACTTGAGGTTCATGAGCGGCGACAGCTCGAGCACTGCGTCGCTGTCGTCGTACGGCTGGCCGGTACCGAGGTTGTAGCCGTCCGCGCTGGCCACGTAGACGTTCCCGTGAGGGTCGACAACCGGTGAGCTCCCGCCCATCCACACTGCTCCGCGGTCTTGGCCACTGCCGATCTGGAAATAGTGGAGAAGGCCTCCGGCCTCCGGAATCGAGACGACGTATCCGTGCGCAGGACCGTTGGGGCCGGGACAGTCGCCTGTGTTCTGGCCGTAGGCGATAACTACGTAACCCTTGTCGAGCGCCAATCCTGGCCGCTGCAGCTGCGCGAGCTGGTCCTCGCCTGCGTTTGGCATGGCCGACTCGTCCAACTCAACTGCACCCGTGAAAAGGTTGAGCCCGAAGAGAACATGCGAGGCCTCCACACCACCAGAGGCGGCCGGGCCGCTGATCAAAGTGTCTGCGTCAACGAATACCTCGTGACGCCTCAAGTCGACCACGGGGGTGCCCGTGATGCCGACCTCGGGCGAGATGTCGCCGCAGGGTAGGTCAGAAGATGGCACGGGGGTGGCGAGGTGGCGTGACCACAGGACCTGTCCGCTGTTAGCAGCCAACGCATAGAGGGTGTCGTTCTCGGTGGCGGCGACGATCCGCCCGTCAGCGACCAGGGGTTCGCCGTAGAGCTGCCCGTCGAGGACAGGCGACGTCCAAGCTGGCCGCGATGGCAGCAACTTTGTGGACGAAGCGTGGACTCCGGTCGCCTCAGCGTCCCCGTGGTACGTGGTCCAGTTGGAGCCGAAGCCGGACGAGGCCCTTGGCACGGCCCGCGAGTTAGCGATTGCGGCGCTGAACCCGCCGAGCGTCGCAGCCATCAAGGCCACCACCACAACGAACAGCCGCAGGTGCCTTCTGGCACCACGCCGGACAGTGCGGCGACCGCGCACCGCTCTCACCGCAGGACCCGAGTGTCAGCCACGGTACCGAGACCGTACTGGGAGCATCGTGACTCTCGACGCGAGCTTGCACGTATGCCTCGATTCCCCTCGGAGCAGCCTGCGGAGGAGGAACACGCAGCATCGGGCCGCCGTCGTAGGGGTGGCGAATACGTCGATCTGTTCGAGGGCCCGTGAATACCCACGACAACGGCTCCTGCCGGCGAGGGAAGAATTTGGACCTCCGACCTTCGGGCCATGAGACCTGCTCTCAATATTGTCCCGGGAATTCGTAAGTCAACGAAGTGGTACCAGCGTAGTGGGTCGGACGATTCGCAACTCGGCTGTCTGCGTCGGGTCCATCGGTGACACGAACAGGACCTTGGGATCTCCGCTGGATGGACTCCGCTGAGGAGGTCTCCTCGCGGGCGGTGTCGGGGTGCTCACCCGGCGGATCGTCGCAGCTACTCCCGGCGGGCTCGCTGGCTTCGCAGTACGTCGGTCGCTGACGGCGCCAGCCCCGTTGACTCGAAGACGCCGAGGCCTTCTACATAGCCGGTGTCCTCGAGGTGCTTGGCGCAAGGGGGGTGGCGTTACACCGAGTGCGTGCTGGCTGCCCGTGGTATTGGCTCGTTGACCTCAGGCTCGCGCGCCGAGCTAGCCCAAACCCTGGGTCAAAAGCGGTTGCGATGCATGTCATCAGGGTTTCATCTAGGCCCAAACGCAAGAGAGGGTCCTTGGGGTGCCTTCTACCAGCAACTGGAGGGGAGGATGCGAAGGGTATTGGTGTTGGTCGCCACACTGGTTATCCCGGTGGCGGGGATCGCGGTGGCATTGGATGGGGGTTCGGCGTGGGCCAAGGGCCCGAATGGCAAGTTGAGTTGTTCCTCGGTTGCCAGCAGCGGGATCGGCATCGAAATCAGCGGGTGCACCGATTCGGGTAGCGCCACCGGTGTCACCAACTCGGTGGTTCTTTCGGAGACGGCTTTGGCGACTGGTGGACCTGTCCAGTGGAACAACGGGACGATCACCGTCTTCGGTCAGCTTGCGCTCGTAGATACAAGTGCCAAGAAGTGCCCCGGATACATGAAGTCGACGCCAAAGGCTCCCTACTCAGGGCCCGAGCCGTCCGCTCTAAAGATCTCGGGTTCTGTCACCATGGACAATGCGGGCCTGAAGGTTCCCGGTAGATTCAAGGGCGAGGTCTGCATCAGCGATTCGGATACCGTCAGCTCTCCGAAGCCTTTGAAGATCAGCTGACGAACGTACGCTGAAGGCCGCGAGGCCTTCAGAGACAGATCAATTAGAAACGGGAGGGCGTATGCCCTCCCGTTTCTGATTAGACGGACCGAATCGAACCAAGGCGTATCGGGAATCGATCGGTGGCACGGCACGCGCCGCCGACCAAGGGCCGGTTTCGAAACGGTCGCGTCGAATGGTCCCTCGGCCCCTACGCAAATTCCTCAAACCACACAGGCCGAAAAGGCGAGCGATCACCAGCAACGGGCTATGAGCATCTCGACGGGCCAACGCCAGGCCTTGGACGCTGCCGTCAGAGCCCTCAGATGTCCCGTGGCATACGCTTCGGCCATGCCCGCACCACCTGTAGACGACCCACAACCCTTCACAAACGATGCTGAACCACCCCCGCCATGGGAGTTCCCGGAAATTGCCGCCGTGGTCGTCTCGCTGCTGTAGGGCTATTGGCTCTCGGGGACTGGCAACGGGGATAGCCAGGAGCGCGCTGAGCACCGGGATGGCACCTTCTGGTTTCAACCGTCAAACAGTGGGCGCCTCCATCGAGTTCGGTTCATTGTGGGCAACCGTCGTCTTGGCCGTCGTCCTCTTGGGCCTGATAGGGGTTTGCTGGTGGCACCTCGGTGAATGGGAGCGAGGTCCAGAGGATGATGAGCCAACTCAGATCACCGCTGAGGCTCTCGGTCACACGTTACGAACTCGCGGCATCGTCCTGTGGGTGCAGGTGATGTTCGTCATCACGGCGGCAGGCGCAATCGCTGAATTGGTGGGGGCCGTCATGGAGCGCTTTGGTACGGGCGGCGTTGCGAGCTGGGCATCGGACTTCGACACTGGGGCCAACACGCTTGCTGTTCTGGCCATTGCTGTCACCGGTGTGCTGTTCGGGCGCCACCTCACCAGCCGGTACGACTCCGACGCTTCCACCATCGCAGACTCCCCATAGCCGACTGTGTCAACGGGACCGTCACGCCCCGGGCCCGGCATGCGTGCGCTACTCAACCAACCCGCGAGTGGGGCGATAGCGTCTCAATGACGAACGCACGGCTGCTGATGCCTTACACACGGGGCGCCCGTCTGCGCATCGGGATCCTACGCCTCGGAATCGGGCCACGGCAGGGTGCCCTCGTAGCCATCTTCGATGACTGGATGCCTACCTAGGCCATGGGTTATCGACAACGCCGAGCTGAATGAACAGGCCGAGCTTGTCGGCTCCGATCCATTCTCTGACGACCTTGTCGCGCTCGAAGTGCATGACGGTAACCACCCATTCCTGCACCGAACATCCCGTCGGGGGCCGACCGAGATATGCACCGGTGTCAGTACCCCGGAACGTCGCTCTGAGGACGACCGTATCGCCCGCCGTGATCAGCTCCTCGACGTCCATGTGGAGGTCAGGAAACGTCTGGTGGTAGCGGCGAATCGGCTCGACTCTGGCCGAGGGCCCTGACCCGAACATGTTGGCGTAGCTCTCGTCGTAGAGGTCAGCCGCGGCATCGCAGTTTCTGCCGTTCCAGACCTCGTCGATGAAACGCCGGACTTGACTCTCGGTGGCGAGCGCTTCCATCATTGACCTCGTTCATGCGTCGTGGCGATTTCACAATTCCTCAGGAGCTACGCAGCTGGTGTGCTTGACCATGAGTGCAAGCTGTCAGTCCCGTTGCCAGAGCAACATTCAATCGATAGAGATCGATGTTCTGTGAGTTGCCTACGAGAAGCTCCATCGCGTCTGACTGTAAGGACCACCTTTGCCGAAGCCAAACGCCGTCGAGGGATTAACTCGATACAACAGAGCTTCCCCGACCCGAATGGCATCACCGAGCCCCTCCCACGTTCCGTCAGGCGAGGCGAAATGCGAACCATATTTCGATTCGAACGCGTCAGCGACGCTCCGGCGCTCGGCCTCTTGGTCGACAACAAGAGCCTTTCCTTCCACCACGAGGTCCAGACCTTCAAGATCATTTCGGCCCGTCGTTAAAACACAACCCTGGTTCTGAGCGAGATTTTTGGCCTTACGTTCTTCAGGACCGGTGCAGAAGTACAACGCTCCTTGAAACCAGACGCCCAGCAACGGAGTCACATGCGGCTGCCCATCGGGCCGGACCGTCGACAACCAGTACAACTCCGCATCGCTCAGCCCTCGGCGGGCCTCCTGCCATGGTGTCGGAACGGCATCAGGACTGCTGAAGGCGCACAGCGTGGTGGACGGCTCCCGTTCAACCATCCCGTCCATCCTCAGTCTCATTTTCTGCCTTTTGGGCATGACCATGCCAATCGCTATTCGACACTCTCATGTCCGCAGTGTTGCATACGCGACGTTGCCGATCCCGTGGCCCCCGCTGTTATGTTCGGTTCGTGGCCGTTGCCCACCCACTCCTGGAATCGAACGTTAAGAGCGCCATAGAGGGCGCGGCGTCCCGTCATCTCGGACGACCTTGGGTGGGCGTCGGATTCACCGACTTGAACGACCGGGCATCACATCCGTGCGGCGTGCTGCGCGGCGAGCCCTTCTCGGTGTTCGCAAAGCTCAGTGCCGGCGATGATGCGGGCGAGAAATTTCAGGCCGAACTGCGCGGCTTGGCTCTTTTGCAAGATCGGGCGCGGATCTCGACCCCTACGCCGGTCGGATCCGGTCTTGTCGCCTTGGATCACGGATTTGTCCTTTTGACGGAAGCGCTATCCGAACGTCCTCCTCATGATCGGACCTCCGCCGACTGGAGCTCTATCGGTCACACCCTGGCCGCTGTGCATCAAGTGCATGGCAGGCGATTCGGGCTCGAAGACTTCAACGGGTTCTTCGGCCCCTTGCCTCAAGACAATAGGCCCGTCCATTCGGACCAATGGGTGGACTTCTATATCGAACGGCGTGTCCTTCCGCTGCTCAAGGCAGCTGTTGACTCCGGACACCTGCCCCTGGAGCTTATGGGTTACGTGGAACGCCTCATCCATCGTCTGCCCTCGCTGTGCGGTCCAGAGCCAAGGCCAACGCTGCTTCATGGCGACGCGCAACAGCACAACTTTGTCAGTACCGATGACGGTGCTGTGGTGGCCGACGTGGCACCGTATTTTGGGCATCCCGAGATTGACCTGACGCTTCTCGATTACTTCCAACCCGTGCCCGACGATGTATTCCACGCCTATGGCGAGATCGCACCTATTGACGATGGCTTCCGGGAACGTCGCTTTCTCTGGTGCATCTTTGTAGACCTGGCTTGCATCACCGTTGGAGCCGCCCCGTTTGATGGTTTTGCGCTGACCCGCCTCACCGACGCAAGCCGCCACCGCCTATGAGGCTTTCAGCTGAACCCCGAGCCGCCAACGCGTAACTCGGGCTTACTAACGCACCAGCGCCTCACCATGTGACCTGGTTGAATAGGGCATATGCGCTTCTTGGCGTGGGTAGTGCTGATTGTGACGGCCGTTCTGGCCCTCGGTTTTCTCTCGCTTCTCATCGACTTGGTCGTTACGGGTCTGACGAGCGGAGCCATCTATCGGTACGTGGGCATGGCTGAGGTCCTCGCTCTGTTCCTCGGGACTGCGTACCTGGCGTCGCGTTCATTGGCAATCATCAGGCGTCCGCGCCAGAGCATCCAGCCCGTGGCGTGATCGGGTGTGCGAGGCGGCGGGAACTTGGGAGTCACTCGCAACTCCCGACGTCGTCCCCGAATGACCTCGGTGAGGTGCGACGATCAGACGGAGGGGTCGGGTAGGAGCTCCCGCACCTCTTGCGCACAGCGGCACGCCGAAGCGAACTTGGCAGCCCACTCATGCGCCTGCTCACGTGAAGACACGTCCACGATTGCGAACCCTCCGATGACCGTCTTGACTTCGGGATAAGGGCCATCGGTCACCGTCCCGTCGCTGGCCACGACGCTCGCCTTCTGACTGGCCAATCCCCCGCCGAATACCCACACGCCGGCATCCTGCGCCTCCTGGACTACCTCATGCGCGGCCTTGGCCACGTCGGGCAGATCCTCGTCCGGAAATGACATGGCGCCGTCATCGAACGAGATCAGATACCGAGTCATTCCAAGGCTCCTCTTCCCGACCGACGCTCCAGCCGTCTGTCATCGCCACCGGTCATACTTCCACCAGGCGTCGGCACGCCAGGACGATAGCGCCGTAGGCATCAGGACATGCGCCCGTGCACAACAGGAGCGGACGTGCTGCTCAAGCGTCCCTGGTCGCCATTTTCCACGCACCCAAAGCCGTCCACACCACCAACCAGGCTGCAATGACTGCCACCGCGATGACATTCGACTCCGGCACCAAGTACGACGAATCTCTAAGGCCACCGGGTCCATTCACGATCACATAATTGACCCCGATCCCGGCCGGTTCGAAATGCGCCACGGCCAGTTCGATGGTCAGGGGTCGCTGAAGGTTGATCAGGTGAAGAAGCTTGGTCGACAACAGAAACGGTCGGAAGATGATCTCGTACACGATCATCAGGACAATCGGCAGCATCCGCTGACCCATGAGCGAGGCAAACCCGAGACCGAACAAGAAGCCGACGATCACCTCGAGCTCCAGCCACAGCCCCGTCCTGATCATCAAGTTATAGGGCGGCGAGTTGTACGTCACCGCGTAGGTCGGATAGTTCTGCACGGCTTGCCGCTCAGCCAGCGCCCGAGACAGCGGGGTGTTTGGTTCGGGTTCATTCGCCGGGCATGGCCCGTTGTAAGGGAAGTCGCAGATGATCAGATTCGGATGATCGGCGGCCCAGGATTCGTATCCATGGACGGGCAAGCCGAGAGGCACGGTTGTGCCCTGAAAGTCGAACCTGAGCTGCGGGGAGAACACGCACACGACGCAGATGATGGTGAATGCAACCGCCACCATAGGGACGACGATGGCCAAGCCGGCCGGGATGCGGGCCAGGTAGATCGCCACCCTCGAGCGCCCGGTCACCACCTGCTGGGTGAACATCCCGTCGGCGAGGTCGGAACACCCGGCGGTGACCCCCAAGGTCATGGCGGCGATGAACCCAAAGATGTAGAGCACGCCGGCCACGAGGGAGGTGTAGACGGCGAACCCACCGGCGGGCCCGTAGGAATGCGGCGCAAAGGCGTGAAGCAACAGCTTGATGACGAGGAAAAGCGTCGGGAACCCTATTGTCAGTACGGTCAGGGTGATCATCAGGCCCCGGCGCGTGCGCAGCTCAATCAGCCTGGTCGCAATCATTGAACCGGTGGGGATCCAAGATCCTCGCCGTTCGGCGTCTTCGGGACGTGACGGCCGAAGCGTTATACCCGAGTTCGACGTGTCATCGGGCACGCCACCAGGTTTCCACAGCGAGGCCCCAACCGGCCTGATCCAGGCGTCGTACTCGGAAAACGCCGTCGAGAGGCTGGGGCGGAAAACCCGGAGCAGCACTCCTCGATGTCAGATGTCCCGGGCCCGCTCACTGACTCTGGCCCCCACCCGCAGGTGCGAGCTTCATGGACACCGGCGCTGACGGCGCCACAATGCCCCGAAGCAGTGGACGACCGATGCGGTCAGATATGGCCGATCCCGCTGCCGTGGTGGCCCAGTACGTCAGCATGAAGGACTTGTGGCCTTCGTCTTAATCGGCGACACCTGAGAGCATCAAGATCAGCCAGGGCAGGAACCCAACCAGCAGTCCCACCGCCGCCACACGAACGACTCTATTGGTCAAGGGCACCCGTGCCTTGCGAACGCAGAATGCTGTGATCGCCACCGTCACCGGGCAGATCGCACCGATGAACAAGTAAGGCAAGCCGTAGACATTGTCGTGGTGCGACGGCAGGTTGTCGATCAACCAGATCATCTTGGCAGTACCCGTAATGAGGACGATGGCGATGACAAATACGAGGACGGCGGCACGGAGACGTCCGCCGTTGTTACGAAAGGCAGCGCACCACAGCCACCGAGACCAACCCAGACAAGACCAAGAACCAGTTCCTTGCCCGTCGCAGCGCGACCAGTCTGTGATCGTCGCCCTGGGGTCGGCGCCAGCCCGAAGGCGGGTTGGCATTGGGAGGTATCCGATCACCGATTACCGACCTCGTCGTATCCCGTCGTCAACCATTGAACAGACGTGGCCCGGTCGGGACATCGCTCATCTGAACAATAGGAGAAGGCTGCCCCGGATGCTCAACGGGGCTTCTCCGCACGTGCTCGCCAGAGGTGGGGTTCGTTCCCATGACTCAACCGAGGCGGGCGAGCGCGATCATGGACGCATGCTGATCCGTATCGAAGGAACCAATCTTCCCGGCCGAGAATGCGGTCCCGGACCAGATTTTCCGGACGGTCACCACAACATCCATGTGGCCGTGCAAGGACGAAAAGGTCAGCAGGACCTCTTTGGCTTGATTCGGGCCGACGCGCCGTCGGCCCACTGGGACCTCGCGTGTGAGATCTTCGGTCAGGCGCCCACGATCGACTTCAAAGGTCCACAGATCCAGGGGTCGCCTACCAAGCGATTCATTTATCTCACGTGGGGCGTTGTCGATACGGCCGGAGCTTTCACGATGTTTCGCCGGGCCAAGCTCTGGCTCGATGCCATACCGTCGGAGATCGTCGAGCAAGCGCGCCCCCGCGGCGTTCTCAATGGTCGACTCGGCCTCTCCGACGACCACGGTCGGCCGCTGTGTGCTTCGGTGCGGCCCCCGCTCATCCGATGGTCGCCCGCGGGTACCTGACTAGCCACCCTCTTCGAACCCGCCCCGCTCGATGAGGTAGTCGTGCTGTCAATTGATCACGTGGAATTCGATTCGGTACACGAGCGTGTCGTCATGGATCGGACCGGCGTGAGCGGCCCGTTGTCGCAGCGACTCCCGGTCCCTTTCGCCCGATCGCCGTATGTCGGAGCGGGTCACACTCGAAAAAGGCACCAGTTCGATCGAGTCCACTTGGATCTGCGCCGGACCGACCCAATACGTTCCTCCGGCCTTCACCTTCGGTCGTTGCCACAGCCGGTACGACACCGTGATGGCACCGCAAGCGACCTCCTCACGTAACTCCTGGCTGAACTGCATGGTCCCGGCCCCGCCAGAGCGAAGGAAGGTGCCTTCAGCGGGGCCGGCGCTTGAGCCAGCGCCGCCGCCCGCCGGCTTTCTCCTGCTTGGCCCGCTGACGCTCGACATCCGAAAGAACTTCGGGAACGGCCGCGTTGACAATGCCCTCAGCGTCCTCGAGGAGCTGGATCACATCGGGGCCGGAATGCGGCTCGTCCTCGATGGGAGGTTCCACCAACGTGCCGTGGACCCAACCCGCGTCGGCCAAGCGGCGCACGTAGGAGGCACAGTCATCGGGACACCGCCACGGGGCCTCGGGGGCCAGGTCGAGCTCACAGAAACGAGCTACCTCGCCGGTGGAGTACGTCCGGCTCTGGAAATGCTTGCACTCCTCGCGCATAGGCACGGTGAAGATCCTTGCACGCACCGGCGACTCCTGCCGCACGCCACCCAAAGGAAACGGTGAGGAGCCCGGAGTGTCCGACGGGCTGGTTAGCCGACAGCACCTTCCATTTGCAACTCGATGAGCCGGCTCCACTCCACTGCGTACTCCATGGGGAGGGTCCGCGTCACCGGCTCGATGAAACCGTTGACGATCATGGACATGGCCTGGCTCTCGGACAAACCTCGGCTCATGAGGTAGAAGAGCTGGTCGTCACCGATCTTTGACACGGTTGCTTCATGGCCGATCTGCGCGTCACGCTCGGCCACCTCCATATAGGGCTTGGTCTCCGACGTCGACTCCTCGTCGAGGATGAGGGCGTCGCAGCGCACGAAGCTCTTGGCGTGCTTGGCCCCCTCGTCCACGTGCACGAGACCGCGGTAGGTGGAGAGGCCGCCGCCCTTGGAAATCGACTTGGACACGATGGTCGACGTCGTCTCCGGCGCTGCGTGGATCATCTTGGCGCCGGCGTCTTGGTGCTGGTGGGGTCCGGCGTAGGCCACCGACAGTACCTCTCCCGACGCCTTCGGCCCCACCATGTACACCGACGGGTACTTCATGGTGAGCCGCGAACCGATGTTGCCGTCGATCCACGCCACGTGCGACTCGGCCTCGGCACGAGCGCGCTTGGTGACAAGGTTGTAGACGTTGTTCGACCAGTTCTGGATGGTCGTATAGGTAATTCGCGATCCGGGCAGGGCCACCAGCTCCACCACGGCCGAGTGCAGCGAGTCGGTCGAGTACACCGGTGCCGAGCAACCTTCGATGTAGTGCACCTCGGAGCCTTCGTCAGCGATGATCAGCGTGCGCTCGAACTGGCCCATGTTCTCGGCGTTGATCCGGAAGTACGCCTGCAGGGGCATGTCGACACGCACCCCGGGAGGGACGTAGATGAACGATCCGCCTGACCACACCGCCGAGTTGAGCGCGGCGAACTTGTTGTCGTTGGGCGGGATCACCGTAGCGAACCACTTCCGCACGATGTCCGGGTACTCGCGCACGGCCGTGTCCATGTCGCAGAACAGCACTCCCAGCGCCTCGAGATCGGCCCGGTTGCGGTGGAAGACCACCTCGGACTCGTACTGGGCCGTCACCCCGGCCAGGTATTTGCGCTCCGCCTCAGGGATTCCGAGCTTCTGGTAAGTGTTCTTGATGTCTTCCGGGAGGTCGTCCCAGTCGTTTACCTGACCCTCGGTGGGCTTGATGTAGTAGTAGATGTCGTCGAAGTCGAGGTCGGGCATGTTGACCGCGAACCAGGGCGCCATGGGCTTCGAGTAGAAGCGCTTCAAGGCCCGGAGGCGGAAGTCACGCATCCATGTGGGCTCGCCCTTCATCTCGGACATCTCCCGGACGATCGCCTCCGAGAGGCCCTTTTTGGGCTTGAAGACGGGGGTCCCGGCGTCGCTCCACCCGAGCTTGTACTTGCCGAGATCCAGGTCCGTCGTCGTCATATTCACCTTTTGGGTGGCCCACCAGCGCCGGCGTCAGATCGGCGCCCGGTCGGTCACCCCTCGAATCGGGTATTTCTCCTACCTAGATAGTAACAACCCCGGGACGCCCGGGCGAGCATGAAGTCCCAGGTCTGAGATGATCCTGGTGGTGAGCCCTCCTTCCTCCTCCGCCTCGGCCGACCATGGCCAGCCGGCTTCTCCCGTGCCCCCCGCCCCGGTGGCCCCGCGCCGGCCCACCGTGCTCGAAGCCCACGAGGACCAGCGTGTGGATGACTGGTACTGGCTCGGTGACCGGCAAAATCCCGAGGTCCGGACCCTGCTCGAAGAAGAGAACGCCTTCACCGAGCGGGCCACCGAGGCTCTGGCCGATCTTCGGCGCCGCCTCTTCGGCGAGATTCGGAGCCGAATCGTCGAAACCGACCTGTCTGTTCCCGTGCGCAAGGGTCCGTGGTGGTACTACGCCCGCACCGAGGAGGGCCTCGATTACGCCGCCTGGTGTCGGCTGCCGGTGAACGGCCCCGGGCGTGACCCCGCCGTGCCACCGGGGACGGCGGATGCCGAGATCGAATCGGCGCCGGCCGACTCTGCGGCTGGTGTCGGGGGGCCGGCCCGTTGGAGCGACGAACAGGTCATGCTCGACGAGAACATCATCGCCGAGGGGGAGTCCTACCTCTCGGTGGTCAACGTGTCGGTGAGCCCGGGCCAGAACCTGCTCGCTTACGCCGTCGACACCACCGGGGACGAACGCTTCACCTTGAAGGTGCGTGATCTCGACACCGGCGCCGACCGGCCCGACACCATCGAGAACACGTCGTACGGCGTGGCGTGGGCGAATGACGACGCCACCATCTTTTACGCCCGTCCTGACTCGGCCAACCGTCCGTACCAATTGTGGCGCCACCGCCTGGGGACACGGCCGGGCGAAGACGTCCTGGTCTTCGAGGAGCCTGACGAGCGCTTCCACTTGGGGGTGGGTCGTACCAAAGACGGCGCCTTGGTCGTGCTCGAGCTGCAGTCCCAAGTCACTTCCGAAGTGCACTTCGTTTCCGCCGATCACCCCGAAGAGCCTTGGGCGGTTGTCGCTCCCCGACGCCAAGGCGTCGAATACGCCGTGGAGCACCACACCGGGACATTGCTGGTCCTCACCAACGACGAGGCTGAGAATTTCCGCCTCATGGCCGTGTCGTCGGACAACCCCGGCCGCCCCCACTGGAGGGAAGTGATCGCTCATCGCCTCGACGCCCGCCTCGACGGCATCGAGCCTTTCGCCCGCCATCTGGTGTGCTACGAGCGGCTGGGTGGCGAGCCACGCATCCGTGTCATCGCGCTGCCCGACGGGCCCGTGTCGTGGGGCACCTCCATCCCGGGCGGGTGGTTGGTGGCGAGCCCCGAGACCCCGTCCGCCTCGTGGGGAGGGGGCAACCCGGAATTCGACGCCACTACGTTGCGCTACGAGTACTCGTCGTTGGTCACGCCGCGCTCGGTGTACGACCTCAACCTCGATGATGCCCAGTCCGTCTTGCGCAAGCGCCAGCCCGTCCTCGGGGGCTACAACCCCGATCACTACGTCACGGCGCGCGAATGGGCGCTGTCACCGGACGGGACCGAAGTTCCCCTTTCGCTGGTATGGCACCGCGACACAGCGCGCGATGCAACGGCACCATGTGTGTTGTACGGCTACGGCGCATACGAACACAGCATCGACGCCGTCTTCTCCTCCATCCGCCTCAGCCTGCTCGACCGAGGGGTGGTGTTCGCCATCGCCCACGTGCGAGGCGGCGGCGAGCTCGGTCGCCGCTGGTACGAAGAGGGCAAAGGATTGGCCAAGACCAATACCTTCAGCGACTTTGTGGCCTGTGCCAACCACGTGGTGGCCCGGGGCTGGACGAGCCCGTCGCAGCTGGTAGCCCGGGGCGGCTCGGCCGGTGGCCTTCTCATGGGGGCCGTGGCCAACATGGCTCCCGAGCTCTTTCGGGCCGTGGTGGCCGAGGTGCCCTTCGTCGATTGTCTGACGACCATTCTCGACGACACGTTGCCCTTGTCGGTCATTGAACGAGAAGAGTGGGGTGACCCGGTAGCCGACGTCGACGTGTACCAAGTCATGAAGCACTACAGCCCCTATGACAATGTTCGGCCCGGGCGCTACCCCGATGTGCTCGCCACCGCCGGATTCGAGGACCCCCGGGTGGGCTACTGGGAACCGACCAAGTGGGTGCAGAAATTGCGCGCCGCTGATCCCTCCAACCGGGTGTTGCTCAAAGTCGAACTCGACTCAGGCCACGGCGGTCCGTCAGGGCGCTATGACGCCTGGCGTGACGAGGCGTGGGTGCTGGCCTTCATCTTGAATGCCGTCGGCCGAGCGGACTGAACAAAAACGGACATCACGTGCGCATCGGGTAGGTCGGTTGGACACCGGCGGCGATGTCGCCACGTCGAGGATTGGACTGGTCGCGCGCCGAGAGGACCGGTGCGGCCACCCCCCAATCGGCACCGATTTCGGGGTCGTCCCACGCCACGCCGAGCTCGTCGGCGGGGCTGTAGTAGTTGTCGACCAGGTACCACAACTGCACGTCGGTGAGCGACGCGAACCCATGGGCGACGCCGGGAGGAATGAACAACCCGCGGTCGGCGGCACCATCGAGATCGACGACGAGCGTCGCCTTTTCCGTGGGCGAGCCCACGCGCAAGTCGTGCAGCACCACTCGCGCCGTGCCGCGCAGCACATACCAGTAGTCCGCTTGGTGGAGGTGATAGTGAAGCCCGACAACGGCACCGGCCTGCTTCTCGGACCGGTTGCCCTGGACCATCTCACGTCCGAGGGGGAACCACGACCGGCGATATGTCTCCACGAAGCGGCCGCGCTCATCCCCATGGGCATCGGGCTCGACGAGCACCACATCGGCAATGACGTCTGAAGGAAGGATCTTGGGCACGGTTGCCCACGCTACTGCGGGGTCAACGCCGCTCCGTTCGCGTCAGGATTCCAAGCGCCCGAAGCCGCCCCGGTAGAAGAGCAATGGTCGGCCTCGGCTGACACCCATGTCCTGCACCTCGCCGATGACGATCTCGTGGTCGCCGGCATCGTGCGATTGGACGAAGCGGCACTCCACCCAGGCGAGCACGCCGTCGATGAGCGGTGCACCGTTGCCGCCCGGATGCCAACCCACGCCGGCGAACTTGTCCGCTCCTGATACCGCGAAGTCTCGTGACAAGGCTTCTTGGGAGTCGGCCAGGATGTTGATACAGAACGCCCCGGCTCGAGCGATGCGCGGCCACGACGTCGAGGACTTGGCCGGAGCCAAGGCCACCAGGGCCGGTTCGAGGGACAAGGAGGTGAAGGCCTGGCAGGTGAATCCCACCGGCAGGCCGTCCTCCATGGCCGTGACGATGGTCACGCCCGTGGCGAAGTGCCCGAGCACCTCCCGGTAGCGCCCGCCGTCGATGTGACGCTGAGCCACCTCGACGGCGTCGTTGCTCGAGTCGATCTCCGCCGCATCCTCCATCGTCACTCCTCTCGCGCTGTGGGCCTTGGATCGTGGTCGACGACCGTCAGGCCGTCAAGGACGAGCCAGGTCGAGCGTCAATCCTTCCGCGGCGGCGAGAATCCCGTCGAGTTGCGAGGCCTCGGGATCAGAGCGGGCCAGGGCGAGCAGATTGTCGATGTCGGCATCGGTGTGCTGCGGATCGTGGTGGAACATGACCAGTTGCCGGGCGCCGGTGGTGGCCGCCACGTGCACCGCATAGGAGATGGTGGAGTGCCCCCAGGTGGCCTTGGGTCCGAACTCTTCTTCGGTGTACTGGGCGTCATGGATGAGGACGTCGACCCCGTCGCACAGCTCGACGACATTGCCATCGACGAGCCGGCGATCCTCCGGTGCCTGGTGGTCGCTGACGACGGCCACCGATTGTCCGTCGGCCTCGATTCGAAAACCGAGTGTCGTGCCCACATGAGGGACCAGTCGCACCTTGATCTTGGCTGACCCGATGGCGAAATCATCGTCGCCGACCTCGTGGAATTCGATACGACCTTGGAGCTGCTTCATCTGCACCGGGAAGAAGGGTGGCTTGACGATCTTGTCGAGGAGGTCATGCAACGAACCGCCGTCTTGATGCGGTCCGTATATATCGATGCTGCCGCCGGGACGAAGCAACGGTGTGCAAAAAGGCAGGCCGATGATGTGGTCCCAATGCAGGTGGCTCAACAGAGCACTCACCTGCACGGGACGATCGGGGCCGTAGCGCGCTTCGATGTCGTGGCCGAAGGGCCGCAGGCCTGTCCCCAGGTCGATGATGATGGGCGGCTCGTCGCCGATTTCCACGGCGATGCACGCCGTGTTCCCCCCGTAACGCAGGTATTGCGGGCCGGCACACGGGCATGACCCTCTCACCCCGAAGAACGTGACTCGCAGCTGACGACCCCCTGGTCGGTCTCCCCCGCGATGCGGCCTCGTCCGCAAGGCGCTCACGAGCAGGAGAACCTCTTGTGGCCGACACTACTCTTCCCTCATGCCACCACAAACGGTCACGGCCAACGGACTGCGCTTCGCCTATCTCGAAGACGGGCCGCCCGACGGGCCTCTGGCCCTGTGCCTACACGGCTTTCCCGACAGCGCCCACACGTGGCGCCACCTGCTGCCGGTTCTGGCCGACGCCGGGTACCACGCCGTGGCCCCGTGGCCGCGGGGGTACGCCCCCACCGAGATTCCTCCTGACGGCCAGTACCAGCTGGGCGCCTTGGTGACCGACGCGTGCGCGTTGCACGAAGCGCTCGGCGGTGGCCCCGACGCCGTGCTCATCGGACACGACTGGGGTGCTCTCGCCGCGTACGGGGCGGCGCCGTATCAACCCGAACGCTGGCGACGCGTCGTCACCATGGCGGTACCCCCCACCGCTGCGGTGGCCTCGACCTTCTTCACCTACGACCAGCTGAAGCGCAGCTTCTACATCTTCGTCTTCCAGTCGCCGTTGGCCGACATGGCCGTATCCATGGAAGACCATGTCTTCATCGACCGGCTGTGGGCCGACTGGTCGCCCGGCTATGAGGCTCACTGGGACGTCGCCCAGGTGAAAGAGGCTCTGGCGGCGCCCGAGAATCTGGCCGCCGCCATCGGCTACTACCGCGCCATGTTCGACGGATCGGGACATGACCCCGCCTACGCCGCCGCTCAGGCCGCCTCCGGTCAGGTCCCGCCCCAGCCCACCTTGTACCTCCATGGGCAAGACGACGGGTGCATGGGTATCGACGGCGCTCAGAATGTCCTGGCGTTGCTCTCCGAGGGTTCGGCGCAGCACACAGTGCGTAACGCCGGCCATTTCCTTCATCTCGATCAACCCGAGGTCGTCAACGCACACGTGGCGGAGTTCCTGGCCCGCTGAGCTCAGGGGAGCGTCAGTACCCCTGCCGGTCCTCGCCGGGCCAGCCCATCGGCCACAAGGCTCAGCGCGATGCGCCGGGCGCGCCCGGCCTCCTCCGGCCACCCGGCCGCTGTAGCCAGCCGGCGCGGCGTCACGGGCCCCTGGCGCAGTGCCGTCAGCAGCCGTCCTCGGCCTTGGCGGTCGGACCCTTCAAAGGTGGACTGCCGACGGGTGGGCTCGCCGGGGTCCGGCCCGCTTCGGCCCTGTCGGGCCCACCGGCATCGGGTGGCCAGAGGGCAACGAGAGCACGACGGGGCGCGGGCCGTACACACCAGCGCCCCGATCTCGAGCAACGACTGATTCCACAGCCATCCTTTGCCCTTGGGGCACAACGAGTCGGCGACGGCCTGACACTCCGACGCCGACAATCGGCGTCCCCCCACGCAGCGGCTGAGCACCCGACCGACGTTGACGTCGACGACAGCGACGTCGCGCTCGAAGGCAAAGGCCAACACGGCTCGTGCCGTGTAGGGACCTACGCCAGGCAGCGCTTGCAGCGCGTCGAGATCGCCCGGAACGACACCGCCGTGGCGCTCGACCACCATGTGGGCGGCCCGGTGCAGATACACGGCCCGACGGTTGTACCCGAGTCCGGCCCAGGCCCGCACGACATCGCTCGAGGGCGCCGCCGCGCAAGCCTGTGGTGAGCCGAAGCGCGCCAGGAAGTCTCGGTAGGGAACCAGGACGCGCTCCACCTGGGTCTGTTGCAACATCATCTCGCTGACGAGCACCGCCCACGGATCACGCGTCTGGCGCCAGGGAAGCACTCGTAGCTGGCGCCGCCCGAAACCGAGGACGCCTCGGCGCATGGCGGCTATCTCGGGCGCGCCGAGAGCCTCAGTGGTGTCCGGCGTCACTCCCAGACGTCGTCGCGCGTAGGGACGGCTACGTGCCGGAGCAGAGTCTCGCTTCCACACCAGCAGCTTGCGCCGGAAATAACACACCTCTTCGCCGCGCTGGTTGAAGCCTTTGGACTCCACGGTCACCACACCTCGATCGGGTTTGGAGGACGAGGGCACCTTGGCGAGCACCCGGGTTTGCCGCGTAGATCGTGTCACCGTGAAAGGTGGGAAAGCGGTGCACGAGAGACTCCACCTCGAGGTTGGCGATGCACGAGCCGCTGACGTCGGGGACACTCATGCCGAGAACAAGCGAGTAGACAAGGTTGCCCACCACGACGTTTCGTCCGTGCACCGTCTCGTGCTCGGCGAACCAGGCGTCGGTGTGCAACGGGTGGTGGTTCATGGTGATCATGCAAAAGAGATGATCGTCGTACTCGGTGATGGTCTTGCCCGGCCAGTGCCGGTAGACGTCATCGATCTCGAAGTCCTCGAAGTACCGTCCGAAGGGACGCTCGTAAGTGGTCATGCCCGTGGTGTACTCCCCCGCCGCCGCCGCGTCCAGGGCGACGCCGGCTACGGGCGGGGCCGAGTGGTGAAGCCGAGCGCCCAATCGGCGTTGGAGTCACCGTCGATGGCCAGACGCCAGGTGAAACGGTTCCCGGGCGCCAGCGGCAGCGGGCCGAGGTTCACGGCCAAGGCCACATCGATGGGCGTGCCTTCTGGCACGGCGGTGGGCCGGGCCACGTTGAACTCGCCGCGCACCTCGACGGGGTGGTTCCCTTCGGGCGTTTCGACCATCACCGGCCGTCCGTCTGCATCCTCGAGATAGAGCTCCAATGATGCGGTTCGCCGGATTCGTTCCAGGCGACGTCGATCTTGAGGGCGATCGCCGATGGCATCGGATCGGGTCCGGTCATCGACCAGCCGCCACCCAACACGTAGAGCTTCCCGTCTGCCACCTGGGCCGAGTCGCAAAGCAGCATCGTCACCTTCACGCCGAGGAGGCTACCGCCCGGGGCCATGGAATTCTTTCGTTAGCTTTGGGTCGATGACTCACGTGAACGTCCGCCGATGACCGAGATCGAGCTATAGCTCAGAGACGACGTATACCGCCGGCCCCTCGCAGTCGCCTTCGAACGCCTGGGGATCGGACCCGGGTGGACATGTGTGGACGTGGGTGCCGGCGGTGGTGACGTCTCAGTCGCGCTAGCCGAGATCGTCGGTAGGGACGGTAGGGTCTATGCCGTCGACAGCGACCCGCTGGCGCGCGACGAGGTGGCCGAGGCCGCCGCCAGCTTCAGCCAGGTGATCGCCATCACCCAGGCCGGCGAGGACCTCCTTCTCCCCGAGCCCGTGGACCTTGCCTTTTGCCGGTTTCTCCTCCTCCACGTCGTACGACCCGTCCATCGTCTTGCACCGCATGAGCGACGCCGTGCGGCCCGGTGGATGGGTCGTGGCCCAGGAGCCCATCACGTCGGCCGGACGCATCGGCGGTGTCGCCCTGTCGATGCCCGACGCGCGCCACCCCGATGTCGGTGCGCTGCTGCCGGGACTGGTCCGAAGACGTCGGCCTCGAAATCCTCGACGCCTGGGCCGAGGCACCCGCCGGTGCCGGCACCGGGCCGGTGGCCGATTACCTGGCCACCTTGACCGGCGTGGATCCGGGAGAGGACCCCGTCGTCCTTCCGCCGCTGGTCACCGTCATCGGGCGACGCCCCCCGGTGGCGTGACCCCCAAGTGGCGTGATCAGTAACCTCGCAATGTGAGCGAACTTCCCAGGGCCGACCTCGGGGCCGCCGCCGGCGCCGTGGCGGTGGCATCCGCCGTGGTCGAACAGCGGTCGTGGCCACGTCTGGCGGCGTCGCCGGACACTGGCAGCGAGCAGGTGCTCGCGTACGACCTGGCCCACGCCGCGGCTGCAGTTCGCACGGCCGAGGCGGTGCTCGAGTACGGCGCCAAAGGCCACGACGAAGCTGCTTTGGCGTGTGCGTTCGTCGCCGACGCGCTGGCTGACCTGGGCAGCCGCATGGCGGGCCGTCACCGCGCCTGGGGGGCCCAGCCCGGTTGGATGGAGCCGCAGCCGAATTCGTCGAGCGCTACCGGGACCCCGCTTATCTCGCCGCGCTGTGCGGGACCGAGGGCGATCGGCACCTCGACGAGGACTTCACCTTCGTGCGCGAAACCTTCCATCGCTTCGCCGAGGACCAGATCCGGCCCCGGGCGGAACATGTCCACCGTCACCAACGCCGACATCCCCGAGGAGATCATCTCGGGCCTGGCCGAGCTCGGCGGGTTCGGCCTGTCGGTTCCGGAGTCCTACGGCGGGTTCGCGTCGGGTGGCGAGAGCGACTACATGGGCATGGTCATCGCCACCGAGGAACTGGCGTGGGGATCGCTCGGTATGGGCGGGTCACTCATCACCCGTCCCGAGATTCTCTCTCGCGCCTTGGTCAACGGGCGGCACCGAAGAGCAGAAAATGCACTGGCTTCCTCGACTGGCCTCGGGCGAAGTCATGGGGGCCGTGGCGGTCACCGAACCTGACTACGGCTCCGACGTCGCCTCGGTGATCACGGCCGCCACGCCGGGCGACGGCGGCTGGCGGATCAACGGCACCAAGACGTGGTGCACCTTCGCGGCGCGCGCCGACTGCCTTGATGCTGCTGGCGCGCACCAACCCCGATCGCAGCCTCGGACATCGGGGGCTGTCATTGTTCGTCGTGCCCAAGCCGAGAGGGGACGGTCACGGCTTTGCCTTCACCCAGGAAGATGCCACCGGGCCCGGCGGTCGGACCGGGGCCGCATGGAGGGCCGGCCCATCGACACCCTCGGGTACCGAGGTATGCACTCCTACGAGGTCGCCTTCGAGAATTGGTTCGTCCCCGATTCCTGTCTCATCGGTGAATCCGGTGGCGTCGGCCGTGGCTTCTACCTGCAGATGCAAGGTTTCGAAAACGGCCGCTTGCAGACGGCCGCGCGCGCGCTCGGCGTCATGCAAGCCGCCTACGAGGCGGCCTACCAATACGCGACCACCGCGTCGTCTTCGGCCAGCCGGTGATCGCCTACCAGCTCAGTCGCGTCAAGCTCGCTCGCATGGCCTTCGTCATCCAAGCCACCCGCCAGTTCTCGTATCAGGTGGCCCGGCTTATGGCCAAGGGCGAGGGCAGCCTGGAAGCTTCGATGGTCAAGGCCTATGTGTGCCGGGCCGCCGAGTGGGTGACACGTGAGGCCATGCAGCTGCACGGCGGTATGGGCTACGCCGAGGAATTCGCCGTCAGCCGCTACTTCGTCGACGCCCGGGTGCTGTCCATCTTCGAGGGTGCCGACGAGACCCTCGCCCTGAAGGTCATCGCCCGCCGGCTGGTCGAAGCACGCGGCCGGCTGAGGCCAATCAGCCCTGTGAGCGCCTGAGCCCGGCTCGCTCGCCGCGGCTCACGAATTTCGTGGCCATCTTGCGGCTGGCCTCGTCGATCATCTCGTCGCCGAACATCACCGCACCTTTGTGCTCGTCCTCGGTGGCCTTCTGGTAGGCGTCGAGGATGTCCCAGGCCCGATCGAATTGCTCCTGGGTGGGCGAGTACATCTCGTTGAGCACGGTGACCTGGTCGGGCGTGAGGGCCCATTTGCCGTCGTAGCCCAGGATCTTGGTGCGCCGGGAGAAGTCGCGCAGGCCGTCGGAGTCCCGCACCCTGAGGTAAGGCCCGTCGATGACCTGCAGCCCGTTGGCGCGGCCCGCCATGAGGATGCGGGAGAAGACGTAGTTGAAGTGATCACCGGGGTACTCGGGAATCTGCACCCCACCGGTCAGCACGGGCATCTCCATCGACGCCGCGAAGTCGGCCGGGCCGAAAATGATGGTCTCCAGCCGAGGCGACGCCGCACAGATGTCGTCCACGTTGATCAGGCCCCGGGTCGTCTCGATCTGCGCCTCGATGCCCACGTGTCCGACGGGCAGCCCCACCTTCTTCTCGATCTGGGTGAGCAGGAGGTCGAGGGCGATTACCTCCGCCGCGTTCTGCACCTTGGGCAACATGATCTCGTCGAGCCGCTCGCCGGCGTTGCTCACGACCTCGATCACGTCTCCATAGGTCCACTCGGTGTCCCAGGCGTTGACCCGCACGCACAGGACGCGTTCATCCCAGGTCTGCTTGGCAATGGCGTCGACCACCTTGGCGCGCGCCGATTCCTTTTCGAGGGGGGCCACGGAGTCTTCGAGGTCGAAGAACGACATGTCGGCGGGCACGTTGGGTGCCTTCTCGAGGAACTTCTCACTCGAGCCCGGGGTGGAGAAACAGGATCGGCGCGGCAGGTAACGACTGCGTTCGGACATGACCCGATGCTACGCCGACTCGCCTCCTACCATCAGATCCTGGGGGACGAGTTGTTCGCTGATCAGCCGGGCAAAAGCGCGGGGGTCCCCGGCTACGAACCGCCGGCACAGGGGCAATCCCTCCACGTAGCACGACATGTACGCCCGCCAGGTCGGATGCATGAGGAACTCGACTTGTTTCTGCGCCCGGGCCCGGGGCAGCAAGGCCATGCGGGCCAGTTCGTCGGTGACGACATCGGGGTCGGCTCCCTCGCCATGAAGGCGCCAGGCGGCGTTCTGGCGTGTGGCCGACATGACATCGCTGACCTCGGACAGCGCCGCCACCGTGTCGGCGTCATAGGTGATGCCAAAGGGGCGCAGATGCGCGGCCACGGTGGGCTCGGGACGCGTTCCCATCACCACTTCGAGCCCGAGGTCGGCCAGGCCCTCGGCCATCAAACACGCCGGCGTGCCGACCAGAAAGATGGTCTCCTCCAGATGGCGATGGCGCCGCACCAGTCCGACCTCCTTGCGGCAGTGCTCGGTGTGGTGACCGGGATAGGCCTCGTGCGCAGCCAGGTGCGCCACCGCCGTGGAAAGCACGGGGAGATCGAGATTGATCTCGACGCGGCTGCGAAGATCGCCCATGTAGTAGTTGAACCCCGACCACGGCTGCCCGGTCACGAAACGAAGTTCGACGTGCTCGCCGTCGGGGAGTCCGAAGAGGCGTTGGGTTCGTTCCCGGAGATCCTCGAGCAACGAGCCCATCACCGCCTCGAGTTTCTCGGGCGCCACCGCTTGCGCTTCGCGCCAGGCGATGTAGCGCTCGGCCAGGGGTCCGGTCCCCGGCAATACGTCGTCGATGCGCCGATGAGCTTCGATGACGGTGTCCTCGGCCACAAGGGTCGGTCGCACCCCGTAGCAAGACTCCACCTCGTCGGCGAAGTCGATGGTCTCGCCGACCAGACGGCGGCTGGTGGTGAGCAGCCCAACCACCTGCGCCCGCAACCAACGCCGCCGAACGGGGTCCGCACTCGACACTTCTTCGTCGTCGAGATCGGTGCCGGCATCGAGCTGGGCCAGCAGGGACCGGGCCATGGACACCAGCTCGGCCGGGCTGAGAGCCTGGGCGGTGGCGCGGGCGGCCAGCTCCGGAGGGCCGTAGTAGGCGTCGACAAAGCCTTCGATGTGCTGGCCGATGGCCAGCCCGAGCTCGAGGTAGCGCTCGACGAGTCCGGCGGCGGCGCCGTCCGAGGCGCTCAACCCAATCGGTCGCGCAAAAAGGGAATGGTGCGCTCCCACGCCGCCTGAGCGGCGGCCGCGTTGTAGACCTCGGGCCGGGTGTCATTGAAGAAGGCGTGATCGGTGCCCTCGTAGATGTGGAACTGGGCTTCCTTGCCCAACTCGCGCAGCTGGTCCTGCAGCTCGCCCACCGCGGCGGGCGTGAAGAACCCGTCGAGCTCGGCGTAGTGCCCGAGTACCGCCGCCGACAGCTTGGAGTAGTCGGGCTGGGCATCGGGCCACAGGATCACCCCGTAGAAGGGCACGCAGGCGGCCACGGCGTCAGGGCGGAGGCAGGCCAGGACGAGGGCGAGACCGCCGCCCATGCAAAACCCCACCACGCCGACCTTGTCGCTCGAGGAGCGCCGCTTCAGCTCGTCCACGGCGCCTGACAGATCGTGGGCGGCGGTGTCGAACTTCAGGGCCATGGCGGCTTTGCCCGCTTCATCGGGCTCGGTGGTGGCCTTGCCGTGGTACAGATCCGGGCCCAGGGCGACGAACCCTTCGGCGGCCAAGCGGTCACAGACCGCTTTGATGTGGGGAACGAGCCCCCACCATTCCTGGATCACGACGACGCCCGGCCCCATGCCGTTCTCTGGCACCGCCAGGTAACCCTGACCGGTCGAACCATTGCTCGGGAATTCGATCATCTCACCCATGGCCAGAAAACTACCGCTCCCGAACTCCCCGGGGTCCGCTACCAGGGGGCCAGGAGCTCGGCCGGCTCCGGGCAATTGGTCGAGGCCAGCGCAATGGCCAGGGGATGGCCGCCGTCGGGACCGACCACGAGATCCACGCCGGCCAGGTCGACGACCGACCCGCTGCGGGCGTCGCCGCAGGCGGCCATGCGCGCCACCAAGGCGTTCCACAAACGCGCCGGCAGGACACGCCCGACGCCCCCCTCGATCCACAAGGGAACCTCGGCGGCCCGGGCCGCCTCGATGAGGCCCCTGTCGTCGCCGTCGATGACCATGCCGCCATGTCCGAGCGCGGTGACCACGACCACCACCGACGACGCCCCCACCACCTCCCCCATCCCGCCGTGGCGCACCACCCGCCCCCCTTCTTCCATGTCCTCGAGCAACTCGGTGGTCGGATCGGACATGAGGGCATCCCCGCACCACCCGCCCTCGGCCATCTGGTCCCCCGCCGTGAGCACCCGGGCCGCCACCCACCACAGCGGCCCGCAATCGGGGTGGAAGTCGAGAAGCCGCCGGCATGCCGGCAGCAAGGCCGACGGCTCGTGTTCGGCCAAGTCGGCCAGCGCCCAGGCGGCCTCGGCGCCGAGATCGCTGGGACCGGCCCAACCGGCTCGCGCCACGGCTCGCAACCGTTCGATGGGGTGCACGAACCGCATGCTTGCACGGTGCGATGCCCAGCCGCCCCCCATCATGGGAAAGCTCAGGTGGGCGGGGTCGGGTCCGAGGCGGCGCTGCGGTCGGCCAGCCAGCCGGGCGGGATCTGCCCGACCGCACCTTGGAGGCGAGGCCCCGGGGCGCCCCCGAATCGATAGGCGACCGCATCGCGGCCCAGCTGAACCACGATGGCCTGCCCGGTCTCCTCCCCGATGGCGCAGGCCAGCGCGGCGGCGGCCACTTCCTCGGCGGCGATAAGCGGAAAATCCACCGCCGCCAGGGCGTCACGAATCTCGCCGTCGATGAGCGGGGTGTCGACCAGCCCCGGACACACCGCGTTAATAGTGACGCCGTCTTCGATGAGACGCGGCGCCAGAGCCCGCACCAAACCGACCAGGCCCGCCTTGGTCAACGTGTAGATCGGGTCACCGGGAAAGGCGACGATCCCCGCCATCGACGAGGTCACCACCATGGCGCCGCCCCCGCCGTCGATCATGTCGGGGAGCAGCGCCCTGATGCCGAACACCACGCCGTCGACGTTCACGCCCATGATGCGGCGATATTGGTCGTCGGTGAGCAGCGCCAGGTCCGCCTCACCGGTGTTCATGCCGGCGTTGAAGTGGGCGACGTCGATGCGGCCGAGCTCTCGAGCGGCGTCTCGGACCCGCGCCCAGTGCGCCGGCGAGCTCACGTCGGCGGACACCGCCACGCCGCCGAGCTGGCGTGCGGTCCGTCGGGCTCCTTCGGCGTCGATGTCGACGGCGACAACGGCAGCCCCCAGGGCGGCGAATGCGGTCGCCGAAGCCTTGCCAATGCCCGATGCCGCCCCCGTCACGACGGCCACCTTGTTGTCGAGCGCTCCCATGGCGAGCGACGCTACCGTGGGCTCCCCCAGCGAGCGAAGCCGTCCCGACCGAGGTGAGCATTACGCTCGTGGGGTCGGCCCACCCCGGGCCGCTTCGAGGATTCGTGACGTGAAGCCTGTACCGGTCTCCTTTCACATAGGGCCCCTGCTGGTCCACACCTACGGCATCGGGCTGGCCATCACGTTCTGGTTCGCGTACCGATACTTCGAGCGCCGGCTCCGCCACAACGGCTACCCATGGCAGTGGTTGACCGGGGCGTTCGTGTGGATCGTGGTGGCCGCCATCGTCGGCGCCCGTGTCCTTCACGTGCTGGCCAACCTGTCCGCCTACACCTCGGACCCGGGGCAGGTCTTCGCCGTGTGGAACGGCGGACTGTCCTCCTTTGGCGGCCTGCTCTTCGCGGTGCCGGTGGGGATCCTCATCGCCCGGCGCCGGTGCCCCGAAGTCGGCACCATGAAGCTCCTCGACGTGGTAGCCCCCGTGCTCATGGCCGCATGGGGGGTGGGACGGCTTCTCGGGCCGCAATTCATGGTGGACGGCGGAGGGAAGCAGACCAACGCCTGGTACGGGCTGCAGTACGCCGGCCAGCCCGGCTACCGAGTCCCCGTGCCGCTCATCCAGGCCTTCGACAGCTTTGTCATCTTCGCCATCTTGATCCTCATCGAGCGCCGCTATCGCGACCGGCCCACCGGGTTCGTGCTGGCCGCCACGGCGTCGCTGTGGGGACTGGGCCGCTTCTACGAGGAGTTCTTCTTCCTCCGCCAGAACGACCATCTGGGTTCGAAGCTCGTGGAAGGGGCCGGCATCGCCCTGTTCCTGGGCGGACTGGCCGCCATGGCCGTGCTGCGACGCCACCAGCGCCGCCGAGACGCCACCCCCACCCCATCGCCCGACGTCGACGACGCCGCTCCCGCGGCCTTGCTCGATGCCTTGTCGACAGGAACGCCGGGCACCCTCGAAGGGTGATGCTCAGCGTCAGGTGATGGCTTAGGACTCGTGAGCCGACGCCGACTGCGGCGCCCGTCCGGCCCCGGGCGGTCCCGCGAAGGCTTGGGCGATGGACAGCCACTGCTGGGCTAATGCGCCCTCCACCACGAGGGTGGTGTCGTCGAGGTGGCGGCGCCGCGTCACCACCAGGCAGAAGTCGAGCGCGCTGCCCCGCACCGCATCACCGGTCGCATCGTCCGCATCCCAGGTCCACCGCTCGCCGGAGGGGCCGGTGAGATCGACGAGCACCGTCGAGGCGGGCATGTCCAGACCGTGCACCGCATAGGAGAAGGGCCGGGCTTTGACGCCGAGGTGCGCCACATGGCGGAGACGTGCGGTGGGCGCCGGCATCACGCCGAGCGCGTCAGCCACTTCCAGGCCATGGGCCCAGGTCTCCATGAGACGGGCGGACAGGAAGGAAAGCGCACCCATGTCAGGCCCGAACCACGGGATGCGATCGGCGGCGCTCAAGGTGCGCTCCGCCTCAGCCGCGTCGCGGCGGGAGTCACGCCACCAGGTCAGGACATCGCACCCGGACATGGCCCGTCCCCGCTCCAGGTGCGGAGCCATGGGGTCGGCGCTCTCGATGGCAGCGGCGGCAAAGCGCCGGAAGCCATCGGGGTCGGTGATGGCGTCACGGGCGCAGTCCTCGAAATAGGCGAGATGGCTGAGCTGGTCTCGCACTGCCCAACCCACGGCGGGGGTGGGCCGGTCGAAGCCGTCTTCGTCGAGGCCGGCCACCATCGAATCCAGCGCGGCCTGCTCGGCCTCGAGGTCTTCCATGAGCCCCGAGAGGCTTAGCGGAGCCGGCATGCCATCAGGCTACCCATGGCGTGCCCGAAATATTTTTGCGTGCACAACCAATAGCCTGCGTATACGCTACTGGTATGGACAGCATGTCGTTACTAGACGACCTCGAGATGGGTGCTTGGCAAGCTCTGTTGAGCGCCCACTGGCGCCTCATGTCGCGCCTTGATGCCGAGCTCCAGGCGGCCCAGGCCATGTCCCTGGCCGATTACGAGGTGCTCGTCAAACTGGCCCAGGACCAGTCCGGGCGTATGCGTATGAGCGAGTTGGCCCACTGCCTCATGCTGTCGCCGAGCGGACTAACGCGCCGGCTCGACGGTCTGGTCAGCTCCGGGCTCGTCGACCGGGCGCGCTGTCCCACCGATCGGCGCGGCACCTTCGCCGTGTTGACGACGTCGGGCCGCAGACGTCTCGACCAAGCGGCCCCGTATCACGTGCAACAGGTGCGCCGTCTGTTCATCGACCGGTTGAGCCGGCCGCAGCTGCTGGCGCTGGCCGATGCCCTCAGTGCGGTGTGCCTCGTCGACGAGGAGTCCTGCGCGAGCTGAACGACTCGGGCGCCGACAAGGGCGATCCCAGTCGACCACAGTTCGTAAGGCTCAGCTTTCGTAGACCTTGAAGGCGTCGTCCTCCCACAGCATCCGGTCACCAGCCGGAGCAGCTGTAGCGACAGGTTCTACGGTCAGGTGCCAACCTGCTCGATCGACCGGCGACGTGCATATTTCATGAATGGTCATCATGAAGGTCCAGGCGGAGTTGCCCACGCATTCGCTGTACCCGTCGCGTGACGCCTGCACAAGCAGGCCCACGGTGTCCGGCCAGTCGGCGCCCACCGAACCCGGGACCCCCAGGTCCATGACGACGGGACGACCGGCACGCGCCGGCGAATCCTTAATCTTCGACGCCACCGCCGGCAACTGGGGATCGCCTCGATAGGTCCAGTAAAAGCTCGGCTGAATGATGACTGCCAATGCCACCACCGCGATGATTGCTACCGAACCGACGCCGCCCATCAAAAGCGAAGTGCGACCCAGTCGTTGCACGAAACGGCGAAAATACGTCGCCAGCTCTATAGCCAGGACGGTAACCACGAGCGGAGGAATGACGTAGTAGAAGTACCCCGTATAGGTGAACGAGAGGTAGTCGACCCCCTTGAGCGCATAAAGCGATACCGCGACCGACATCACCGCCACGGCAAAGAGCAGGCCAAAAAGGAACGACCGGCGTCTGCTGTTGCGATCGAAGGCGGTGAGAAATACAGCCGCCACCGCTGAGGCCAGAAGAAGTGACTCGCTTAGGGCGTCACCACCCCAGAAGAACGCATCGTACGAAATCACCTGTCTGATGGTGTGCGGATGCGAATGGCCGGTGCTGTGGAAGTAGTCCCAGTACTGACCCCATTGGGCCGGCCAATGGAGGCAGAGGTTGACGATGATCGGAATCAGGAAGAGCCCCACGATGAAGACAGAGATCCAAATTGGTCGTCGTGCCGACGAGAACGACGAGTGCTGAGATTGCCGTCGGAAATGACGAAAGACAAAGACCGCCGCCATGCAAAGGGTGTAGAAGCCGACGAACCCGATGAATGCGACATGACCGTGGACGAGCAGTGCACCCGCCAGGGTGTAGATCGGGAGGTCCTCGAGCGCCCCCACCGCCACCGATACGCCGGCGATGGTCAGCAAGAGGAATGGCGCGATGTAGAGATATGGCATCCAGGCCGAAGCCCACTCGACGTGGGCGCCAGTGAGGATGAGATCGACACCGATTCCCAACACGGCGACCCAGCGGGACCTGACGTGGCGATAGACCACGAGCGTGGCCAGCGCCACCATGAGCCCGTTGAGGAGGTAAATACCCATCAGCTGCCCATTGAATTGGGTGGGTACGACATGGAGGATCGAATAGAAGACGTCCTGGCCGAAGGCGAGGACGTAGAGGAACGCGGGACCGGGATGGTTGAAGCCTTCGCGGGAGTAGTTCCCGATCAGAAGGTGGAAGCGGACCGCCTGGTTGACAAGGATGGAATTAGCCGCGTAGTCCGTGTTCTCATGGATTGGGTAGGAAAAGACATAGGAGTTGCGAAGAGCGAGGGCGACGGCGCCGACGATCGCCACGACCGTGCAATCCACCCAGGCCCACGGGTGGAGCGCGAAGTTGGCATCTCGCCGCCTACCGTGGCGAGGCGACTGGGATGCAAGGGAAGCGGACTCTTCGGTGCTGAGCGAGGTCAGCAACGTCGATACACTCCCTGTAGTCGTCGGCCCGACGATGCGTGGGCACCGAGCACGGGGGAAACCTTAGCGTCGCCTCCATCGGCATCCGGCGATCGGTCCCCGGCTCGTTTCAGCTGGCCCGTTGTCCTCCGCCGCCACCCTGCGAAGGGCATCTATCGTATGCACCACCCTTCTTCTGAGAGTTGCCCATGAGCTCCGAAAGCATTGCCCCGCAACTGACGAGAGCCATGGACCATGCCAGCCTGGGCCTGCCACTAGACCGCAAAACCCGGCTCCGGTTCGTCAAGAGGCTCATCTACAAGCTGAGCTGGGTCTTCCTCCATCACCAGGTGGAGGTCAATCACGCCCTCGTCGAAGCGGCTGAAAGCACCGCCAACGACTTGACCGAGAAGCTCGATCTCGGTCAGCGGCAGATGTTCCTCGAGGTCGGCGACCACGTGGCTCAACTTCGAACCGAAATCGCCGACCTACACACCGAGCTCACGCAAGTGGCGAGTCGCATCAACCGCGTGGACCTGCTCGATCGGCGACTCAGCGCGTGCAGCGAGCAGCTCGAGGAGACGATTAGTGGACTCGCTGGGCTCCGCGAGACACGTGCTGAGGCCAGCGTCTTGATCGATCGGTTCCGCCGCGCCCTGCCCGAACCAATCGAAACATCGGCATTGCAGGCCGGTCCCTCGGCGTGGGATGACCTCTATCTCTCCTTCGAGGGTGTCTTCCGGGGGTCGTCCGAGACCATCAAGGAGCGGCTCTCCGTGTATCTCGGCGATGTCGGCGCGCTTGAGTTCGGGGAGCGCAAGCTTCTCGACGTCGGTTGTGGGCGCGGGGACTGGCTCCAGCTGCTTGAAGAGTCCGGAATCCCGGCCTACGGCATCGATCTTGACGATCGGAGCATTACCCAAGCCCTGGAGCGCAAGCTGGACGTGAGCCACGGCGACGCCATCGCCCACCTGGCCGGATTGCCGGCTCGGTCTCTGGCGGCAGTGACGGCCTTTCACGTCGTCGAGCACATCGGTGTCGACAACATCATCACGCTCCTCGATTCGGCGTTCCGCTGTTTGATGCGAGGGGGCCTACTGATCCTGGAGACGCCGAACCCCGAGAATCTCTTCGTGGGGACCTCGGACTTCTACCTCGACCCCACGCACCGCCAGCCAATCCCACCACCCTTGCTGTCGTTCCTAGTCGGAGCGCGCGGTTTCTCCGATCCGTCCATCCGTCGGCTCAGTCGGCACCCGCAACGGGAAACGGTCCCACGGCGCACTCTCGATGATCTCGATCCCGCCTTGGCCACAATGATCGAACTCGTGCAGCAGCGCGTCATGGCTGGCGAGGATTACGCGATCGTCGCTCACCGGGCGTAGTCCTTGAGGACACGCCCCAGCAAGGTGGCCCTGTGGGGGCCTCTACCCCCCACCCCCGGCAATACCGCGGACTACAACTACCGATTGCTGGCGGCGCTGCAGCACCATTTCTCCCTAGTGGCTGTTGTTCGCGACTGTGACGTGGCCCGTGCGATCGTGCCCGCAGGAGTCGACGTCCTAGGCGTTGAGGAAGCTACCCAAGGGCACATCGGGGAACCCGACGTGCACATCTACCAACTCGGTGCCGACCGCAGTCAGCACTCCTGGTTACTCGCACCCCTGCGCCAACATCCCGGCATCGTCGTGCTCCACGACCTGTCCCTCTTCGAGCTGTATCGATCAATCTGCTCCGGCTCCCCCGCGTTATGGGAGCACGAGATCGCCGCCCAGGGCTACGACCGCCACTTGACGTGCACCGTTGACTCGGACGGCGTGGATATCCCAGACCCGCTCACCTACACCTTTACGGGCGCGGTGGTGTCGTCGAGCGTGTGCACCGTGGTGCACTCCCCATGGGCAGTCGACCACCTGACAAAGATGCACCCCGGAGCCCGCGTTGTCTATATCCCCTACGGCGCCGATTGGCACCCTCCCCACCAACCAGGCGCATCCTCGGCCGGCGGTCGTCGCATCACGGTCCTCGGCGCCGGCCGGCACCGACGGCTCGATGTCTCGCTGGCGGCCTTCGATCGCGTCGCCGTCGACCGGCCCGACGCTCGCCTTTGCGTCACCGGACCGTTCAGTGACGCGCGACGCGATGAGCTACACGCCCAGATCGCTACGCTCGGCCTACGGGACAAAGTTCGTCTCGTCCTTGATACCTCTATCGGCGATATCGAACGCGCGGTTGTCGAGGCTCGTTTGGTCGTCGCTCTTGAGTGGCCGACGGCGGGGGGAATGCTCGGTGAGGTCGTCCGTTGCCTCGGACTAGGTCGACCCGTCGTGGTCAGTGATCTCCCCCAGTTCGCCCAGTTCGACGAAAGCTGTGTTTCTCGTGTTCCCGTTGGGCCCGCTGAGCTCGACGCCGTCGCCGGCGCCATGCGCAACGCGCTGGAACACCCCGACGAAGCAGGCGCACGGGGTCAGATGGGTGTGCGGCTGGTGGAAGCCGGCCACAGCTGGGAACACGTAGCCGCCCAGTTCACCGAGCTGATCCATGGGCATGAGAGGGCCGTGGCCGTCGGGTCGCCACTGGTGTCCGAGACAGAAGCATCGTCCACCGGGCGCGGGTATTCGACGGACCTCACCATGCACGGCGACTGGACGGCGACCACGGGTCTTGCCCATGCCGGGAGGCGGCTGGCGCTGGCCCTGTTGCGCACTGGAACGCGCATGTCGGTGTCGAACATCTCGACCCCGGCTCCTAAGAACAGCTCGTTCTATCCCGCCGAGTTCGTCGGCCTCGAGTCGACGGGTCCGAGCGCCGTCAACCTGTGGATCCTCAACATCAACGAATTCGGCGCCGTTCCCGACGAGGTTCTCCACACGAGACGAACGCGGCGTTATCACATTGCCAGTTGGTATTGGGAACTGCCGACGCTTCCCGATTGGCTCCCGAAGCAACTCGAGCGGGTCGATGAAATATGGGCTCCCACCCACTTTGTCCAACGAGCCTTTCTTCGCTACACCGACACACCGGTGCATATCGTCCCTTCTGTGGTGCCGACGTTTGTACCGACCACTACCGATCCCGACGCCCTACGGGCACGCCTCGGACTCCCGATCGGGCGCGTGATGTTCCTCTTCACGTTCGACTTCAACTCGACTATCGGGCGTAAGAACCCGGCCGGAGTGATTGACGCGTTCTCCCGGGCGTTTTCGCCGCAGCAACGCCACGACGAAGTGCTGCTCGTGCTCAAGGCCATCAATCTCGACGCAAATCCGGACTATCAGGCGGCGCTCCATGCTGCTGTCGACAAGGTGGGTGGACTGCTCATCGACGGGCACATGGATGGGGACGCCATGGCGGATCTTTTCCACGCCTGCGACGTCTACATCTCGCTGCATCGCTCCGAAGGCTTTGGCTTTGGCATGGCCGAGGCGATGGCCATTGGCAAGCCTGTCATCGGGACTTCTTTTTCCGGCAACGTGGACTTCATGAAAGGGAATAACAGCTGTCCGGTCGGCTACCGCCTCCGAGCCGTCGATGCGTCGGACACGCAGCACAATCAGCACATGGAGAAGATCTACACGGTGGGGTCGTTGTGGGCAGAACCTAACGTCGACCAGGCCGTCCAGTGGATGCAGCTGTTGGCCGCCGACGAGAAGCTTCGAAGCGACATCGGCGCAGCGGGGAGGGTAACGATCGCCGAGAATTTCTCCGAGGTAGCCGTCGGTCGCATCGCCAGAGCGCGCCTGAGCGCGTTGGCCCAGGAACTCGGTCTTGATCCTGAAGAATCGCCGCCATATGCCCACGGCTACCACCCTGACTCGCCCACGGCGCCGTGGCCGGCGGGGGCAGCGCGAGGCTGAAGACGGCCGTTGCGTTGGCAGCGGGACGCTATTGTTTGTGGGTAGCTTCGAAGCCGAAAAACGGCATACCAAAAGGCCCGATGACAGACCACGCCTGTACGATCGTTGCTCGCAACTACTTGCCGTATGCCCGGGTACTGGCACGCTCGTTCCTCGAGCACCATCCGGGCGGGTCCATCACCACGCTGGTCATCGACGATGTGGAATGCCATGTCGATGCGGACTCCGAGCCGTTCGAAGTGTTCCGGTTGAAAGACCTCGACATTTCAGAGGACGAGATCCATCGGATGGCCATGATGTACGACCGTACGGAACTGGCAACCGCGCTCAAGCCTTGGTTACTGGATCGTTTGAGCAGAGACCAGTCAGAAGGCGTCCTGTATCTCGACCCCGACATTCAGGTCTATTCGAGCCTCTCCGACGTGTTCGCTCTCGCCCGTGATCACGGGATCGTCCTCACGCCGCACGCCACCTCCCCCATGCCCCGAGATGGACTTATGACCGAGGAGACGTCGATCCTGGCGGCCGGTATCTACAACCTGGGATTCATCGGTGTAGGCCCGAACCAGTCGTCGTTCCTCGAATTCTGGAAGGAACGCTTGCGACGCGAGTGCGTTGTGGAACCCAATCGAATGCGTTTTGTAGATCAGCGATGGATCGATTTCGTTCCGGGGATGTTCCCGACCCACATTCTTCAGGATACGACGTGCAACGTCGCATACTGGAACCTGGATCACCGTGACCTGCGATGGACGGGCACTCACTACGAAGTGGACGGCCGACCACTCAAGTTCTTCCATTTCAGCGGGTACAGCCCTCGGGCGCCGCATCTCCTAAGCAAGCACCAAGGAGAGCGGCCCCGAATCCTGCTCTCCGATCGACCCGATCTTGCCAAGCTGTGTAACGAGTACAGAGTCGCCCTGGAAGACGCTGGATATTGGAGCGAGACCGATGCCAAATACGGATTTGACCGGTTGCCCAACGGTGTACTTATCGACCCGATCTTGCGCCAGTTGTACCGTGACGAGCTGGTCCGATCGGAGGAGCACGGTACGGACCCGTTCGGTGATGTGTTCAGCGCCGAGGGCGCAAGAGCGTTTTGCGCCTGGTTGAATGCAGTGGATCATGCCTCAGGCGTCAAGGCCCGGCTCACCAGGAACCTCGATGCTCTGTACCGGGCGAACCCCGACTTGCACGCTCGCTTTGCGGATCCCCACGGTCGAGACTTCGCTCGATTCATGGAGTGGGTTGCTATCGAAGTCAGTGCCGGTCGCATACACCCCATACTTGCCGACGTCCCCTCCAGCGCCATTGGTATTGGCGCCGCCACCGGCGGAGTACAGCGCCGTTCCCCCGTATTGCGATCAGGAATCCGCGTGGCTGGTTACTTACGAGCCGAGATGGGCGTGGGGCAGCTTGGACGGCTTGCGACTGCCGTAGTCGAGGCCACGGGCATCCCCTGTTCCACTTACGTGTACGACCGCACATCGAGCCGACAGGAGCACCCTTTTGTCGGGAACGACTCCGATGAGTTCAACGTCAATCTCATCTGCGTCAACGCCGATGAGCTCCCCGGCTTCGCGGCGGCAGTCGGGCCCGAGTTCTTCCATGGGAAATACACGATCGGATTGTGGGCATGGGAGCTGGAAACGTTCCCGGCATCTTTTTCGCCCGCGTTCGACTTGGTCGACGAAGTCTGGGCCATCAGTGACTTTGTACGGCAAGCAGTGTCTGGTGCAACGACGAAGCCCGTTTTCTCATTCCCTCTCCCCGTCGTCCCGCCCACGGTGCCATCGACCACGGATTCCCAAATTCTGGGCCTACCTCAAGCTTTTACGTTTCTCTTTTGTTTCGACATGCTGAGCATCTTCGAACGAAAGAACCCGCTCGCTCTCTTGGACGCCTTCAGCCGGGCGTTCGACGACGGTGAAGGTCCGGTACTGGTCATCAAGGCGATCAACGGTGAAATGCGCCGGGCCGATCTCGAACGACTTCGGTCGGCGGCGGCCAAGCGCGGCGATGTCGTGATCCTCGATCAATACCTTGGCTACGACGACAACGCGGCGCTGATGAACCGCTGCGACTGCTACGTCTCGCTGCATCGCAGTGAAGGATTCGGTCTCACCATGGCCGAAGCCATGGCTCTCGGTAAGCCCGTCATCGCCACCGCCTATTCAGGCAACCTCGAGTTTATGGACGGCGCCAACTCCTTGCTCGTTCCGTGGAGACCGGGCGCCGTGCCGCCAGGGTGCGCTCCGTACCCCGAAGGCAGCCCGTGGGCCGATCCGGAGATCGATTCGGCCGCCAGGCTCATGCGCTTGGTGTACGACGATCCTGCACAAGCTGCCGAGATCGGGCGCAGGGGTCGTCAATCCGTGCTCGAGCACCAAGGGGTGAGCACAAGAACAGCGATGGTCTCGGCCAGATTTTCCGACGCCCAACGTTCCCTTGCTGCACAGCGTCGGCGCGCTGCAAGCGAGGGTGGTCTGCAACGACGAGCTCCGACGCCTACGCCAACGTCGACTGGACTTACCGACATCGCCGCGTCAAGCGCGCCTATCGATGCTCCAACGCGCTACCCCCGGCTGGCCCGTTTTTACAGACGGCTTGTCCGTCGCTCACTACGACACCACGACGAGCATCAGCGCCAGGTGGACCTCGCCATTGCCGAGGCCGTGAGCGAGCTGACCGTAGTCGTCGAGGCGCTCGTTCGCAGAAGTCACGTCGAGGCGTCTGATACCCAGAGTCAGATCGACGAGTACAAACGCCGGCTTGAGGCGCTAGGGGGCACGGTTGCCGAGCTGGCCGCCTATGTTGAGGCGATGGACGTGGAGCCGTGATGTGCCCTGAGCCTGAACGATGTGGCAGCTGGGCGGATTCACCAAATCTCTGCGGACGATGCGCTATGCGGTGACGGCTCCTGACGGACTTGAGGACGGGCCCGCACCTCTTGCGTTGGTTGCCGTGACGGTGCAGATGTAGATGTCGCCCAGCGTAAGTCCGGCGACCACGAGCGGGCTCGCCGAGCCCGTTGTCGCACCTGACGCGCCGCCATTGCTCGACGAGCACTGGGCCGTGAAATCGAGAGCAGGACTGCCGTGATCGGCGCCCGGCGTGAATGTCACCGTGAGCTGCCCGGCGGCGGTGTTGGCGGCGTTCACGGCGGTCGGAGCCGCCGGCGCCCCCACTACGGCGGGAGAAGACGGGGCTGATGCCAAGCTCGTACCGCGGGCATTGGTGGCCGTGACCGTGCACGTATAGGAGTCGCCGGTCGTCACCCCGCTGACAACAATCGCCGCCGCCGTCGCACCCGCATTCGTGCCCGATTCGGTTCCACCTCCATTGCTCGACACACACGTCGCCGTCTGACCGGTGATCGGACTCCCGTTGCCGGCACCGTTGGTGAAGGTGACCGACAACACACCTGTCGTTATCTTGGTCGACTTCGACACGGCGCTCACCGCCGACGGTGCCGCCGGAGCGCCCACGATCACTGCTCCCGATGGAGCTGACTGGACCCCTGTGCCAGGTTCGTTGGAAGCGGTCACCGTGCACGTATACGAATGTCCCGTCGTGGCCCCCGTCACGGTGATGGGTGTCGCCGTTGCGGCGCTGACGGAGCCCGTCGCCGTCGCACCGCCATCGCTCGACGCACATGTCGCCGTCTGAACGGTGATCGGGCTGCCATTGTCCGTACCCAGTGTGAAAGACACGATGAGGGACCCCGTGGTGGTACCTGTCGCCTTCGATGCCGCCACCACGGCCGTGGAGGCACCCGGCGTTCCCACGATCACAGCCGGCGATGCTGCTGAGGCTGCTCCTGTGCCGGCCGCATTCGTCGCCGACACCGTGCACGTGTAGGTGTCACCATTGATCAGCCCTGAAACCACAACCGGAGAGGCTGCGATGGCTGACGTGTCCGTCACGTCGCCGGTTGCCGATGCGCAGGTGGCCGAGTATTCCGAAATCTTGCCGCCTCCATCGCTGTCGGGTGGGGTAAAGGCGACCGACACGGTGGCGTCTCCCACCGTGACAGAACCGATAGTCGGCGCGCTGGGGACGTCGACCGCAGGTTCGGCCAGCGTCGAAGTGGTGGCGATACCACCAACCCCGGCGCCGATACCACGTCCGCTGGGGGCGGCGACAGTCGTCGTCGATGGGGCCGATGCATGCACCGGAGCCGGCGCCCCGGCGCCACTGGGCGGAGTCGATGTTTGCGTCGCAGAGGGAGCGGTCGGTAGTGACGGTGCCGTGTTGACGGCTCCTGCCGCCACGGCGCCGGAGACCGCCAGCGTCGTGGCCGCCAAACGACCGACCATGGCGGCGGCTTGGGGGATGCTGCTCACAAATGGCAGCGATCCGAGCCACGCCAAGGGACCGGCCACCGGCCGAACGCGACCGATCGACACGTCCAGAAAGGCGCGTACCACTCTCGGGTCGAATTGCGTGCCGGCGCAGGCGGCGAGCTCGACCCGCGCCGCCTTGGGGCTCATCGAGGACTTGTAACTGCGGACCGTCGTCATGGTGTCGTAGCAGTCGGCCACGGCCACGATGCGGCCACCCAACGAGATCTCTTCACCTTTCAATCCATAGGGATAACCCGAACCGTCGAACTTCTCGTGGTGTTCGGCGATCGTCTTCGCCCACTCTCCAAGCCACCCCGCCAAAGGAGCCGTCAGCTTGGCCCCCTCGAGGGGGTGGTTCTTGATGATCTCCCACTCCTTGTCATCGAGTTTGTCCGGCTTGTTCAGGATCTCCGGGTGGACGGCGAGCTTGCCGATGTCATGGAGGAGGGCGGACCACCGGAGTCGGTCGCGATCATCGGCATCGAGATTCAGCTCGTCGGCGATGAGATCGGTGAACACGCGTACCCGTTCACCGTGACCGCGCGTGAGGCGATCATGCGCATTGAGCACGCCGGCCAGCGCCAGAATTCGCTCGGCGGCCATGACGGGCTCATCTAGCGCACCATTGGTCCGGGCGTCTTCCACGCGGCGAGCCAAGTGACGGGTGCTACCTGATTTGCGGACCATAGCCAGACGATTGGGAGCTCGATCGGGGAACACCATGGTCATCTTGAGCAGCACAGCCAACGGCAGCGCTCGACGGGCCACACGCTGCGTGGCGGCGAGTACGACGACAGGCACGGCGAGCACGGCGATCCACCACGCCACCAGGTCGCCGGTGGTGTGGGGCCGAGGAAACAGGTGTGCCGCGATCGTGGCTGCTGCGATTGAGAGCGCGATGGGAACGAAGTAGATGGCGCCGCTCACCAAGGCGCCGAGGATCGGCCGGCCTTGCCATCGATCGTCACTGGGACCTAAGACGGCGGCCGGCGGGGTCTTACGAATAGGCGTCGTGGAAGTGTCCGGCGACACATCCCCTTCGGTGCCGGAGTCGGTAGTCCGGCCGGTGTCATCGGAAGCGCTGTGGCCGGTCCCCGATACATCGGGATGAAGCTCAGGCGGATACCACTTGTCGTCGGACGCGATCCACCACCCCGGTCCTTCCCAGACGTCGCTCACGACGGCTCGCCCGATGCGTACATCCCCAGGTCATCGGCACGATGTGAGGGTCGCCTTGAGCTGTCTATTGGCGCCCTGGTGGAGCCGCTCCCGTCGCCGAGAAATTAGGTCCCAGGACTCATTTCGGGACCTGGTTGTGCGAAAAGGCGCTACGCAATGACCCGGCGGTCATGCCCACAGGTATGCCCGTCGTTGTCGCTGTTGGTCCCATCTGGGCAGGTCGTGTTGTTCCATATGGCGTGGTTGAGGGTGGCGTAATGGAGATCGGCGCCCCACAGGTCGGTGTCGGTGAAGTTGGCATGGTTCACCCAGGAACGGACGAGGTCTGCGCCAGTGAGATTGGCACCGGTGAAATTGGCGAAACCAAGGTTCGCTTGGTTCAGTTGCACCTTGCTCAGATTGGCATAACTGATCTTTCCGTTGCTTAGGCACGCTCCGGGTCCCATGAGGTACGAGTCGATGACGACCCATTGCTTGGGCAGCGTGGCCGGAGAGCCGACGATCCCGCCTGACGTGACATCAAAGAGATTGGCGCCGGCGAACATGGCGCCGGCGACATTGGCGCGATCGAAGTAGGTTCCGGTGAGGTTGGCAGCAGTGAAGTTCGCGCCAGTCAGTGTGGCATTTTGGAATTGCGTCCGGAAGGCGTGAGCGTCGCTGAGATTGGCACCGACCAAGTCGGCGTCGTTGAAGTTGGCGCCCTGCAGATAGGCACCGGTGAGATTGGCATCCGCAAGGTTCGCCCCGTTGAGGTTTGCGGCGCTGAGGTTGGTGCCGGCGAGGTTTGCGCCGCCGAAGTTACAACCCGAAAAATCGACATGCGGGGCAGGTGTGGCACTGCAGTCGCTCGTGCTCGCGCCAGCCAGAGGCGCTACCCACACACCGACACCGAGAAGTCCGATGACTCCCACCCCTGTGGCAAGGCAAGACGCCATGTGCCGTATTCCCACGTCGTTGAACGCTACCGCTGAACGCTAAGGAAACAGTCGGTGACACTCATCACGCCGTAGCGAACTTCATTTTGACACGGAGCGTGGTGTGCACGTGCCCTCGTCGCGCCCCGCTTAGGGACAGATCGCGCTGTCCATAGTCGCTTACGTGTTCAAGGTGGCGCTGACGGCCACCGGGACGTGCATGGACTGAACGACCCCTCCGGCATGCTCAGCGGTCACGGCGAATACCGCGATAGCCGCAGACGGGTCGACCCGGAAGGGCACCGTTGTGGGATGACTACCGAGCAATCCGAGCGACACCACCTGATCGCCCACCTTGCCCCACAACTGGTACGTCTTGTCTTGGTCCAAAGGGGGAAGCCCTTTGTTCACGACATAGGCGATGCCCGAGGGGAGGATGACGATTTCCGCAATGGCGGGTCCGGTGCTGTGGGCGGCGGTAAGTGTCACCCGCCGTGCCTGGGGGTCGGCGAGAGCGCTCTGGGCCGACTGGGCCAGGCCCCGTCCCTGGCTGGTCCCCTGGAGCTGGTCAACATGGTGATTCAGCCGTCCCACCTGAATACCGAGCACCGCAATCACCACGAGTGCCGCAGCCACCGCACCTGTCATCCATGCCTTGGCCGTTGATGCACGGGGAACCGGCCGGCTCGACTCCGGTCGGCCACGCTGCTGCCGGGCATTGCGGGAACTCAACATGGTGACGACCCGCTCTGCACCCGGGTGGTCCTCCGCATCGGGCGGTCGTTCGATGCGCACGGCAATGCGGTCCCAAAGATGCCCGGGTGCATCGCCACCGCTATTGGCCAGGAAACCGGCGATCTCCTGATGTTCGTGGACTTCAGCGGCGCACTGTGGACACTCGGCGATGTGCGCGGCTACGACGGCGGCCTCGTCTTCATCCAGCGCGTCAAGGGCATAGGCGCCGGTCAGTTCGATGATCTCGTCGTGGCTCATACCAGTCACGGAACCTCCAATCCCTGGCGGGTCAACTCGTTTTTGAGCCGGCGCAGGCCCGTGCGGATTCGACTTTTCACCGTGCCTTCAGGGGCATCGAGGACTTTGGCGACGTCCCGGTACGTCATCCCGTCGAAATACGCCATCTCGATTGCTTGGCGTTCGTCGGTGGGAAGCGCCTCGACGGCCGCTTTGACCTGATCAGCCACGGCCAGATCCCAGGCAAAGTGGTCGAGGTCGTATCCGGCCCGGGCCGTATCAGCAGCACTGCGCTTCTCGCGTCCTTGGCGCGCCACTTCGGATCGAACCAGATCCACGGCCTTGCCGTGTGCCTTGGTGATGAGCATGGTACGAAGCGAGCCCCGGGTGGCGTCGAACTGTTCGGGACGGTTCCAAAGGTCGATGAACACTTCCTGGGTGATCTCATCGGCCAGGTCGCTGGTGCCCAGCACACGACGGGCCAGGTTGTGCACGGCCCCCCCATGGCGCCGATAGACCTCAGCCAGGGCAGTCTCCTGCCAGCGGCCGATGGCTACGACCAAGGTCGCATCGCTCGCTGCCTCGAGAGACGTCATTGCCTCTCTCTTTCGGTGCTGCCACGACATTTGGATGTCAGGATTCCAATCTTTTCACCGAAACCGTCCATGGAGGAGCCTGAGGACCCTTCATCCAAAGGGACCCTCGGCTCCGAAGACGAGACATGTCCACCGACGTCACAACGCTGATCCGCCGCTCGGCACGCTTGGATGTCGAGGATCTGGAGTTCGGATCCTTTGCATCACAGCCGCTCGATCCTGAGTCTCTGCGGTGCCTGCGCTACATGCACGACATCGAGGGCCACACGATGTGCTACCTCCGAGACGTGCTTGTCACGCGTGCGCACAAAGATCCCGACGTCACGGCCTTTCTCGCCTGCTGGGCGTACGAGGAGCTCTGGCACGGCGAGGCCATCGCCCAAGTCCTCGAGGCTCACGGAGAAGTTTCCGGCCCCGTGCGGCTCGAAGCGCTGCGCCGACGGTTGCCCAAAAGGGACGCCCTGCGTCCCCTTACATTCTCGATCGGCTCAGCGGTGACGAAACATCTGCCCGCCGTGCACATGGCCTGGGGGGCGGTCAACGAATGGACGACGCAGTCCGCCTACGCCCGGCTGGCCGCCAAGGCCAACCATCCCGTGCTGAGCGAGCTGCTCCGGCGCATCATGCGCCAAGAGGGTCGGCACATCGACTTCTACGCGGGAGACGCTCGGCGGAGACTTGCCGGCAGTCCCAAAGCACAGCGCCTGGCGCGCTACGCGCTGCGCCATTTCTGGGCACCGGTGGGTTCAGGTGTGATGCCGCCCGAAGAGGTGAGCTTCCTGGCTCGACATCTCTTCGGCGACGACGCCGGCCGCGACGCGGCCCGCCGGGTCGATCGGCACATCGACCGACTTCCGGGGCTCAACGGCCTCAACCTGCTCGAGGGCGCCGTTGATGACGCGCTGCGCGCCGCAGCCTGAAACTGCCATCTTCAGTCATCCAAGACATAAGACAGCTTCGGATAACTCCACAAGAGCAACGTTCATCAGTGCGTTCAGATCGGACCGCCGGTCAACGCCCAGAGAAAAGAGGGTCACGTGCTAGCAGAGATTTTTGGAATGGACGGAGCGATCGTCATCGTGGTGA
Organism: uncultured Acidimicrobiaceae bacterium; assembly: GCA_963793645.1. Lineage (GTDB taxonomy): Bacteria > Actinomycetota > Acidimicrobiia > Acidimicrobiales > UBA8190 > CAWCAW01. The sequence goes on from CAWCAW010000009.1 coordinate 85,801, forward strand.
TTGCCGTCGTGCTCTTCGGTGGGAGCCAGATCCCCAAGCTGGCGCGCTCGCTCGGGTCGGCCCAAAAGGAGTTCAAGAAGGGTCTGCACGACGGTGATGGTGCCGCGCCTGCGGCCGTGCCCGTTGAACTCGACTCGCCCCGCTCGTAGCCGACTCGACACCCTCGTTCGCGCTGAGCACAAGAGAAGTCATGTTCCTTGATCCGGGAAAACTGCTCGTCATCGGTGCCGTCGCGCTGGTGGTGGTCGGTCCGGAGCGACTTCCCAAGGTGGCTCGCACAATCGGATCGCTCTGGCATGACTTCAGTCGTTGGCGGGCCACGCTCGACGAGCAGGTGCGCGGCGTTTTCCCAGACCTGCCGGCCACCCACGAGATTGCCGCCGCGGTGCGGTCTCCCGTTACCCTTCTGGATCGTTGGGCCCGGGAGGCGGCCGCCCCGACGAACCCGGCGGAGCCCCCCACAGGGATCAATGCGGCGGCGCTCGGCGATGATCTCGGTCCAGACTCCTTCTCGATGAAATTGCAGCGGGTAATTCATGGCCACGATCTCGGCCGTGTGGCTTCGCCGGCCGCGGCGTTCCCCGCAAGCGGCGATGACCCTTGGGGGCCATCTGAAAGAGCTGCGTCGAAGGGTAATGATCGTGCTGGGCACCGTCGTCGTGTGCGGGGTGGTGGGATTCCTCATCTATCCCCAAATCCTCCACGCACTGCAGGCTCCCTATTGCCAGGTAACCCGTCATTGCCAGCTCTACCTCACCGGCCCACTCGACGGCCTGTCGCTGCGCGTGAAAGTAGCCGGCTATACGGCTTTTACTCTCGCCTTACCTGTGATCTTGTGGCAACTCTGGCGTTTCATTACGCCGGGCCTCAAGGCCAACGAAAAACGCTACGCGGTGCCATTCGTGGCGTCCTCGGTCGTATTGTTCGGGGCCGGAGCAGCGTTGGCGTTCAAGGTGTTCCCCCACGCGCTGCAGTTCCTGGGCTCGGTCGGAGGGCCATCGCTGCGCCAGATCTACACCCCCAACAGCTACCTGGGGTTGATTCTGGCTCTCATGATTGTCTTCGGTGTCACTTTTGAGTTTCCGGTGCTGCTGGTAGCACTTGAGATCGTCGGTGTCGTCTCTCCCCAGAAGCTGGCCCGGTGGCGGCGCTGGGCTGTGGTGGGAATCGTCACGCTGGCCGCGGTCATTACGCCAAGTGGTGATCCGTTCTCCATGCTGGCATTGGCCGTGCCGCTCTACGTCTTCTATGAGTTGTCGATCATCGTGGGGCGTCTCGTGTGTCCGGCCCGGCGCTCTCAGGTGGGCTCCTGACTCAGGCTCCAAGCCATGACCACAGACTCGATTGAGTCCGCCACTTCTGGCGCGAAGTCGAGTCATATCGCCGAAATATCCGAAAAGGCGTGATTGCTCGTCATCCAAGGGCGCCGTCGGTAGCGAACTACCAGCAACAAACCAACAACCCGTGATCAACGACATCGGGAGGAGCCCAGCATGGCGGAAGTAAGTCGACGTTTGTTCCTCAGGAATTCGGGTCTGGCGTTGGCAGGTGCCGGCGTCATGTCACAGATTCCCTTTTTGTCCAGTCTCGTCGGTGCCTCAGAGGCTGACGCTCCGGCTGCTGCCGATGGCGCCACGTCCGTCGCCGACGAGGGGGCCGCCTCGTTGTCAGAACCTCTCGTCGCCCACATTCGTGACCTGTCGACTGGCGAGATCGGCATCTTCAACGGCACCCGCGAATTCATTGTCAATGACCCACAAATGGCGGCGCGCCTTTTTCACGCGGCGCGTTGATCAGCTTCCGCTTCAGTCCTTGCACGTTGCAAACCTGCCCACATTCATCCATTTCATAGAAACGAGTCGATTCCCATGTCCTCACATCGCGAAGCACCCGAGATCTCCAAGAACCCCACCGCGGACAGCACCGACCTTTACGCCTTTGTGACCCCCAACAAGGGCCTCACCGATACCGTCACCCTCATCGCGAACTACATCCCGCTCGAGGCTCCCGACGGCGGTCCGAACTTCTACGAGTTCAGCGACGACGTGCTCTATGAGATCCATATCGACAACACGGGAAACGGTGTCGCTGATATCAGCTTTCAGTTCCAGTTCGAGACGGTCAACAACATTCCTTCCTCGTTTCTTTACAACGACGGGCCGATCACCTCGCTGACTCCCCCGTCGTCGATGTCCGCATGGAACCGCCAGCAGACGTACACCTTGACCCGTGTCGACCACAACGCCCAGAACCGATGGGGATGTTCGACGACGGTGCTCGGATCGCGCCTCCTCAGCCCCCCGTGCAACATCGGCCCGCTTTCGACCCCCAACTACGCCAAAGCGTTGGCCGATGCGGCCATCTTGTCGGTATCGAAAGGGCCTTTTTCGGCGACGGTGTTCGCCGGGCAACGGGCCGAGGGTTTCTATGTCGACCTCGGCGCCGTCTTCGATCTCGGGGACCTGCGCGGCTTCGCGGGCGACCACTCCGGAGGCGCTGCCGCCGGGCTGCTCAACGGCATGCCAGGGGTGAACTCGACTGCCGATGTCAACGTGCACTCCTTGGCCCTGCAGATCCCCATCGACCAGCTCACCCGGTCCAAGCCCTCAGGGCCGCTGGACCCGGCGGCGGTCATCGGGGTGTGGACGACGGCCAGCAAGCAGCGCGCCTGGATCCAGACTGACGGCGGCATGAGTGCGCCGTTTTGGTCTGGACCGTGGACGCAGGTGTCACGTCTCGGCAACCCACTGACCAACGAGCTGCTCATCGGCATAGGCGACAAGGACAGCTGGAACCGCCAGCCACCGACCGCAGACGGCCAATACTTCCTGCATTACTTCACCCAGCCTCTTCTGGCTCAGCTTCTGCCTGACCTTTACAAAGGGGTGTTCAAGAATCTGGCCACGTACAACAGCACCCCCGGTGCCAGTCGTCCCGATATCGAAGCCATCTTCCTTACAGGCCTTCCCGTCATCGATGCGATTAGCCCGTCGTTCACGACCTATAACGGCACAGGGGTCAAGGCCGACATGCTGCGCCTGAACACCGCCATCGCGCCGACGATGTCCCCGGGCACGAACCTCGGCTTGCTCGGCGGAGACTTGGCCGGCTTCCCCAATGGCCGCCGGGTATTCGACGACGTGGCCACCATCGCCCTGCGGGCCGTTGCCGGAGCAACCTTGGGCCTGGTGACGACCTATACCGCTGACATGGCCGCCGGGGAGGTCGACTTTGGACTGACCTCGAGCGCCAGCGACCTGTCGGCTAAAGGCACCGAGAACTACCTGCCGGTCTTTCCCTTCCTGGGTGTTCCCTACGCCGGATACTCAAACCCCAGCGTCACCCCGGTGTCGTCGGCGGCGTCGTAACCATGGAGCACACACTCGATCCCAGCGAAGCCGGATCTGTGGTCCTTGACATCGGTGGAGACGTCGGAGCAGTCATCGTGGCTGCTCCGGCGTCACTCGCCGGGCAAGAGATCGAAATCCGGCCTTGCGGTTCGGGCTGGGACGGAACGCACGTCGCCGTCAGAGCCCGGCATCTGCCTGGCGGTCCTATCCACGCCGCGCTGTTCGAAGCACTGCGCGCCGGGCAGTACGAGGTACGGATTCGCGCCCAGGAAGACGAAGGGCCAACCACGACGTTCGTGATCGAGGGCGGCCGTGTCGCTCATGTTGAGTTACGGCAACCGGCTTTGGCGACGTAGTCGCGGCGCCTTTGTGAGCGCCAGGGTTCGGCGCTCGTCCTCGAGCCTGGGTAGATCAGGAGCCTGGCGGTGGCGAGAGATCGGCCTTGTCCGAACATGGCACTTGTCGCCCTCACCACGGGCATCGACCTTGTCCCGCTTCTCATTTGGGGAAGCCGCCCTGACCCGCCCCGCGTCGGGGCGGGTCGACGGGCTTCAACCGTTGTGAGACCTCAGCTAAGGGATCTGGAGTTGTGTGCCGCGGTTACGTTGTAGACACCCGCATCCGGTTGCACGTAGATGCCTCCGTCGGGGAACTGAACGCTTCCCGAGTTGTACGAGACGTTGGCAGTGAGCTCGTTTCCACTTTGGGCATCGAGGGAGACGGCATCACACCCGGGCGCAGGGGCGTTGGAACTGCACGCGCCAAGGTGGAACGTGTTGTGCACCGCGGTCAGGTTAGTGTTTCCGGTGCACGGCCCCGATGCCGAAGGCTCACAGTTTCCTCCGCTGTACCCCGCCGCGGCCGCAATCCCGATTCCTGCGTATCCGCGGAACTGGCTATGGCTGATGGCGTCGAAGGCGGTGCCGGGCTGGTCACTGAGAACGAACAGGCCCTCGGCCGGATAGACCGTGCTGCTTCCCGAGCAGTTCCCCGCACACGCTACGAGGCCCGTGAATTTGTCGTTGTCGATCGACACCGTCCCGCCAACCCCGCCACCTTCGAGCAGGGCTCCCTGGAAGTTGCCGGTGCTGATGGAATGACTGAACGTGACATCCGCCGCGTCGTTAAAGGTGTCGAATCCAATCCCCCCGTAGTCGGCAGAATCGTCAACCGCGTCGAGCGTGACGTGACTCACGGTGATGACGTCGCCATGGTTGGCATCTGCGTAGATCGACACGTCGCTTGGAACCTCATCCTCCGCGTATTCGTTGGCTGTTTCATAGGCGTTCTCGACAGTGAAGTTGTTGATCGTGATGGCCCCGCTCTGTCCCGGGTTGTTCTGCACGGAGATGACGCCGTAGTAACCCAAGGCGCCCGTGTCGATCCCGTGTCCGTCGATGATGGATGCTCCGAACCGAGCGCCCTCAAGGGTGACCGGATGAGTGATATTCACGGTCTGGTCGTAGGTCCCCGCCGCCACTTTGACCGTGGCGCCGACTACGGCCACGTTGACGGCGTGCTGGATCGTTGCGCACGCAGCGCTTTGGCTACATGGATTGGAATCGCTGCCTGTCGGGGAGACGTAAAGAGTTGTGCTCGGTGCCGCCGATGCCACCTGAGCTCCTTGCACTACAAATCCTGCCGTCACAGCCAGAGTCGCCATGAGGGGGCCGGCCAACGGGAATAAGGCGCTTTTGGCGGGGCCCGAACCTCGTCGCGCCATGAGTGACCTGCGTCGCACTATTGACCCTCCTTGTTATTAGGGACGACCGAGAGCCGATTCCCCATTGCTCTTTGACGGTCCGTCGAGGCAACCCGCAGCCCTGTCAGACCTGACTCTTGCCGGTCTGTCTACCACTGTTGTTACCGGGTTACACCGTCAAAAATGACGACCATCGGACGCTTCTGGGGGATTCGGCTCGGGAGCGAAGCCTGGCAAAGACCTCGAGGAGGTCATCTGCTTCCCGGACCTCATGACTCCAAATAGCGCAGCACCGCCAACACGCGGCGGTGATCGGTGGAGGTGGCCGGCAAGTCCAGCTTTGAAAAGATGTTGGCCACGTGCTTCTCTACGGCACCTTCGGAGATGACGAGACTTGCGGCGATGGCGGAGTTCGTGCGGCCCTCCGCCATCAGCGTCAGCACCTCACGCTCCCGGCCGCTCAATCCGGCCAGCATGTCGGTGCGGCGAGACGCTCCTAAGAGCTGGGTCACCACCTCAGGGTCGAGGGCCGTGCCTCCCGACGCCACACGCACTAATGCCTCCGCGAAATCGGCGACGTCGGCCACCCGGTCTTTGAGAAGATAGCCAATTCCGGCCGCCCCACCAGCGAGTAACTCGGTGGCGTAGCGCGTCTCGATGTATTGAGAGAACACCAGGATCCCCACCCCGGGATGACTCCGCCGCAACCTGATGGCGGCCCCCAGCCCCTCATCGGTGAACGTCGGCGGCATGCGGATATCGACGACCGCCACGTCGGGGGGATCTGCGGCAACTGTTTGCTCCAGGCTGAGCGGATCACTCACAGCACCGATGACAGCGAATCCCCGATCGACGAGAAGCTGGACCAACCCGTCTCGGAGGATGGCGGAGTCCTCGGCGATCACGACACGAAGGGCGTCGGCGGCGGCCACACTCACGCCTGAATGGGCAGATCGACGGTGACGGTCGTCGGCCCCCCAGGGGGGCTGGCGATGCTCAATTGCCCGTCGACGGCGCTCACCCGATCGGCCAGCCCGGCCAGGCCGCTCGACGACGAACCGACCCGATTGACCACCGCGCCACCTGCGCCGTCGTCACGCACCACGATTCGCAGCCACGGGCCGTGCTGGGCACAGCTCAGAGAGGCGCGCGACGCCTGGGCATGCAGGGCCACGTTGGCCAACAACTCCGCGGCGCAGAAGTAGCAGATGGCCTCGATGGCCGGGCTGGGCCGGGATTGCACGGATACGGCAACTTCGGTTGGCACCGGACTGCGAGCGGCCAAGGTTGCGAGGGCATTTTCTAAGCCGGTGTCAAGCGCCGGCGGGTGTATCCCACGGGCCAGATCCCTCAGGTCGGTGATGGCTTCCTTTGCCCCACGGTGCGCTTCGTCGATCAATCGTCGGATGGCGTCAAGGTCGGCGCTGTCGTCGCCTTGGCCATCGAGGTTCTCGAGCTTCTCCTTCGCCTGCCCGAGCCGCATGGCGAGAGCAACCAGCTGGGCCTGGGTGCCATCGTGGAGGTTGCGCTCGATACGTTTGAGCGTCGTCGTAGCCGCGTCGAGGGTCCTGGACCTCGACTCCTCGAGGCTCCTTACGCGCGACGTCGCCGCGTCTGGGCCGAGGAGAACATGCATCATCTGCCGGTCGAGGTACACGACCACCCTCATGGCCCAGGGGGCGACGAACAGCAAGAGCACGCCCGTAACGAACACACCGAAGTGGGTAGCGAACCCGGATCCCGGTCCACCGTTGGGGCTGGCGGGATTGAAAAATCGGCCGAAGGGTCCGAACCTCGCCGTCCAAGTCACCCCGATCAGAGGAGAAGCGATACCGAAAAGCGCTTCGAGCCAGATGCTGAGGGCAAACCACACGCCAAAGAGCGTCAGCGGCACTTTGGCCACGAAATAGGCCAGCGACTTCCACGCGGTGCGGTCGCCCAGAGAGGCTCGTAACCAACCGAACATACCGGGGGGCCATGTGAACGGCTCGGGTTCGGCGATGTCCTCGCCCAGCATTCGCCGGGCCACGCCCCGTTGCCAGCGACCGATGCCTCGGGCGGCGCGCAGGCCCCCGGCGAGGATGGCCACACCGACGAACGCCACGGTGAGTGCCAAGCCGACGATCCCGAGCGTACCGAGCGCGAATGCGGCGGCGACGGCAAGGGCGGAACCGGCCAGGAAGTACCCCAGTTCCGCCCAGCTCCGCTTTTGGAACGGCTCGCGGAGAATCATCCGAAGCAGGCGCCGGGCTCGTTCCGCTTCCTCCTGCGGTATCCGGATCTGCATCCAACTGCCCTCGGCGCCGGTGTTGGTCAAGCGTCTCGCCTATCGAACAACACGAAACCAACGGCGACGGTGATTCCCGCGTAGAGGGCCATGAGCAACAACCCTACGGCGGGTGGGACTGGTCCGTTGGGTCCACCCCCTTGATTGACGGTGGACATGATCGAGTTGAACAGTATGTTCGTCGGCACGTAACGAAGGTCCGGTTGGGATATGCCGTGCATGACGAGTGGTAGCACGAACACCACGGCCACGAACGCGGCGATGGCGGCGGCGGTGTTGCGGAAGATAACCCCGAAACCAAAAGCCATGAGGGCGAGCAAGGCGATGAACACGCCGCTCATGATCACCGCCCGTAGTGCCCCTGACGATGCCAACGTGTCTGACGGAGCGCCCCCTCCCGACAGGATGCCCTGGCCAAGGAAAAAGCACGTGAAACTGAGCACTTCGCAGAAGACCAGCGCGCCGACGGCGGTGACCCCGAGCTTGGTGGCCAACAGGACAGGCCGCTTCGGGACAGCCGCCAACGTCGTGCGGATCATGCCGCTCGCATACTCACTGGTGATGAGCATTGCTCCGAAGACACCGCCGGTGAGGGCGACGGCGATCAGGCCGCTCAAAGCCTGCGAAGTCGGGTCGAAACCCATGTACCACCCGGCCGAATGGTGCACGACGGAGTGGGTCGCCAGGCTTGTCACTAACAGGCTGGCCACGACCGTGAGACCGAAGATGATGGCGGTCGATCGAAGTGTCAGGATCTTGACGACCTCGGCTCTGGCCACGTGCTTGATGCGATAGTGCCCCGTTGGGGCATTCCCGATGGCAATGGTCATCTGGGTTGGTTCCTCTCACCGGCCGCAACCGGGCCGACCACGGTCGACGGGCGGTACTCCACCTCGTCATGCGTGAGCTCCATAAAGGCGTCCTCCAACGATGCGGTGATCGGCGTCAGCTCGTGGATCCGCAGTCCCTGCTGCTTCGCCAAGTCGCCGATCTCGGAAGCGGTCAGTCCTTCGACGATCAACGATTCCTCGGCAGCGCTGACCGTGGCTCCCGCCGCCGCGAGTGAAGAGGTGAACGCATGGAGATCAGGGGTGACGAGTTTGACGGCTCCGCCTCCACTTCTGGACACGAAGTCGGCCACAGACGTCTCGGCGATCAGCCGGCCCCGGCCGATCACAATGAGACGGTCGGCCGTGAGGGCCATCTCGCTGATCAGGTGGCTCGACACGAACACCGTTCGGCCCTGCGCCGCCAGGTCTCGAAGGAAGTGCCGCACCCAACGGATACCCTCGGGGTCCAGACCATTGACCGGCTCGTCAAACAACAAGACGCCGGGGTCTCCCAACAGCGCCCCGGCGATGCCGAGCCGCTGACTCATGCCAAGGGAGAACTTCCCGGCTCGTCGGTTTGCGACAGAGCTGATTCCGACCTGGTCCAGGACCTCATCGACCCGGCGAAGCGGGATGTCGTTGGCCAGAGCCAACCACCGCAGGTGGTTGCGGGCCGTGCGGGCGGGGTGGAACGCTTTCGCGTCGAGCAAGGCGCCGACCTCCCGCAGGGGCCAGGCCAGCTTGGAATATGCCTTGCCGGCGATCAGGACCGACCCTGAGTCGGGGATGTCGAGACCCATGATCATCCGCATCGTCGTCGACTTGCCCGACCCGTTCGGCCCGAGGAACCCGGTGACGACCCCGGGTTGGACCTCGAAGGTCAGGTCGTCCACCGCGATGGAGGCGCCGTAGCGTTTGGTCAGTGCATGTGCGGTGATCATCACCAGAAGGGTAAAGGACCGCCCTGTTTGGCGGAATACCGCTAGTCGGCGTCTTTCCATTGGGGTTAACCCCACCATCTTGGGTCCGGGGGTTGTCCGAGCACTCAAAGCGCACGATTGAACACCGAGTTCCCGACCGGATCGCGTGAGCTCCCCTCCCGGATATATCAGTTCCGCGGTTGACGATGTCCTCAGGTGCTTCGGTTAGCCACGAGATCACCCTTCGTGAGCAACCCGCGGTATTCGATTTGATCCTCAACCACGGTCATCCCATCATCCCACCGAGTGAACCTGGGGCTAACCCCAAGTGGACTCCACCTGTTAGCCGGCTTTTCGCGGACCCGTTGAGTCCGTAGCGTAGGGAGCATCCACTGCTCCAAGGAGACGATGGTGGAAATTGATCGCTGGGTTCTAGCCGTCGCGAGCGATCTGACTCGTGAGCGACAAACCGCCACCGCCGAGCCTTTCTTACTATCGACATGAAAAGAGACTCATGACTACAGCCACACTGCCCAGGCGCCGCGACACCCAGGCCACTGACAGCCAGTGGGCGGTCGAGACCCACGGGCTGACCAAGCGCTTCGGCGACAACGTCGCTGTCAACGGTGTAGAGCTGCTCGTGCCCCGAGGGTGCGCCTTTGGGTATTTAGGCCCGAACGGGGCGGGAAAGACAACGCTCATCCGAGTCCTACTCGGACTGACCCACGCCGATGCCGGCACGATGTTCTTGCTGGGACAACCCGTTCCACGTCATCGCGATAAAGCCTTGGCACACGTTGGGGCCATCGTCGATGAGCCCCGATTCCATGGGCATCTCACCGGGCGCCAGAACCTCAAGATCCTCGCCGCGGCGCGCGAGCCGGCAGCGCGCGACCGCATCGGACCGGCGCTAGAGCGGGTCGGCATCTTGCATCGTGCCGACGACAAGGTGTCGAAGTACTCCATGGGGATGCGCCAGCGCCTGGGCGTGGCGGCCTGTCTGATCGGCGACCCCCAACTGCTGATCCTGGACGAGCCGATGAACGGCCTCGACCCCGCCGGCATGCAGGACATGCGGGCGATGATTCTCTCACTCGTGGCCGAGGGCCGCACCGTGGTGCTTTCCTCGCACCTCCTCGATGAAGTCGAGCGGACGTGCGACGCCGTGGCCATCGTGGACCGGGGCAACGTGGTGCGCCAGGGGCCGATTTCCGAGCTCTTGGCGGGCGCCTCCCTGGTGCTGCAAGTCGAATGTTCTGATCCAACTCGTGGCGAAGCACTCATCAACGGCAGCACTCTCGGCTTCACCCACCAAGCCGACGTCACCGTCGACGCGACCGGGCTCGGCATCACGTTGCCGGCGGGGACCGGACGTGACGTGATCGCCGAGATCAACCGGATGCTCGTCGAAGACGGGAACTCGGTCTGGCGGCTCCAGGTGAACCAGGCATCGCTCGAATCGTGGTTCTTACAAGTCACGAGCCGACTGGGGGAATCGCAATGACCACCGTTCTCAACCATCCACCCTCGGTGCCGACCATGGGAGCCGAGCGCGACCGCCGGGGATCGTGGATCCCCACTGGGCCGATGATCGCCACCCGGTTCATGGAGCTGGCCAAGCGCCGAGGCCTCATGATCACCTTGGCACTCGTCACCATCGGCATTCCCACGGTGTTCGTGGTCATCCGGCTCATCTTGCACGCCGCCTCGCCCAAGACCTATGGCCCCGCCGGTGGCTACGACCTCTACACCGCCATGGTCTCAGGGGTGTTGTACGTGTTCGGCTTCATCGTGGCCGCCACCTTGGGGGCCACGGCCGGCTCCTCGGATCTGACCGAGGGGATGTTCCGCCATTTGGTGGTCACAGGCCGGTCGCGCTTGGCGCTGTATCTGGCCCGCATCCCCGCCGGGCTCGCCATCATCATCCCGCTGGTGGCGACCGGGTTCATCATCGTGTGCGCCGTGTGCGTGTTCGCGGCGCCCACACAACTCAACTATCAAGGCGTGAACGTTCCAGCCGGCCTGTCACAGGCGGGCCTCGAGGGCTGGGCGGCGAGCCACGCTGACGAGGTCATCTGCAACTTCGGCCTCAAGATCGGGCCGAACTCATCGATCGGGCCGAACTCCTCGGTTGCCAATGTGCTCATGAACGTCCCCTGTGGAAACGGGCCCGGCGGTGGCCCCGCTACCGTCCAGCAGCCTCCGGGCGGTCAGGGGCCGCCGCTGCCTTCACACGCCCAGCTGGCGCAAGCGGCCCGAGTGGTGGCGCGGGTGGACTACAGCGACTACAGCCAACAGTTCCTCTATCCGTCGGACTCGCTCATGGTCAAGAGCGGGTTGTGGCTCGAGCTCGAAGTGGTGATCGGCTTCGTGGTCGGACTCGGACTCGGGTCCCTGATTGGCCAACGCACGGTGGCGGTGATCTTGATGATCGTCCTCGAGGTGATCTTGACGCCGATCCTGTCCCGGCACCTCATCCCCCACTTCATAAACCTCCAGCGGGGCGTGGTGGGACTGGCCACGGCCCATCTGGCCCCGGGAGGTCTCCCGGTGTTCGGCGGGGGCGGGGGCGGCCCGGGGGGCGGAGCCGGGAATCCTGGATTGGTGCCCGAGTCCACCACCGTTTCGATCTGCGTGATCGTGGCATGGCTCGTGGTCTGGTCGGCTCTCGGTGCATGGCGCATGATCAAAAGAGACGCGTGACCGGACCCAGGACGTTCGGAACTCACCTCTGTCGCCTCCCGCGAGGCCGACGGGGTCCAACTCCGCGTCGGCGCCATCTAGCCGAGGACGGACCGAAGCCAAATGGGGGACGTCGGGGGGTATGCGAAAGCGGTTACATCATCTCTTAGCGCCTCGGAACAGTGTCATTGGACACATAAGGCCGCTATGAGGTTCGATTCCTGATTGTCGGTGGATGGCAGAGCTGGCTCCTCTGTCTTCCAGATCCGCACCGCGAGAATCACCATTGTCACCGCGAAAGGCGCCATGAGTAGCACGACCGTGGCGAAACCTACGGACGCCGTCTGTTCGACAAGCTCAAAACCCACTACGAACAAGACCGCGAGCCAACGCGGCACACAACGGCTTCGCCAAAGAGCGACTCCCATGATGATTGGGGCCAGGAACTCACCGAATGCGTAGACGTCCGCCGTCGCCGAACAATACAGTGCGGCCCCGATCCCCAACTGACCCGCGGCAGATAGCGCATCACCGGCAGTTCCGACCGGTCTGCGGGAGTCATTGCCACTACGGAGGAGCGGGATTATGTGCCCTCTCGCTGACGACGGGATCGCCGACTCTGGACGGTCGCGCTTGCACGGAGCACTGGACCCGCCATATCAATCAAGCCCGAGGGGGTATCGCCGTATATATCCGGTGGAAACGAGTCTGGGCCGGCCGGTTGCATGGAGGTGAACTGGCGTCGCCGCATATTGAGGTCGGAGGTGAGGTCCCCGACTCAGTTGCCATCCGCGGATTCGGCGCCAGCCAACGCATTCGCGATCCGGTCAAGGTGACGCGCCCAGAGTTGCGGATAGAAAGCGGAATCCTCCGCACTCAGGCCAGAGAATTGCACCCTCACATTTGTGCCGTCACCCGTCGGCTTGAGCGTGATTTCAATGAATGTAGGTGTCGGCTTCGTTGTGTCGGTTCCTAAACGGTCCCAACTAAGCAGCATGCGGTGCGGGGGATCTACTTCGATGTAGCGGCCGGCAATTGCCGTCCCGTCGAGGTCGAGGTGGAACGTCTCCCCCACGCGAGGAGCAGTCACGAAATTCCTTTCATCTTGACGATGTTGGGCTGAATGAGCTCACGGAAAACCAGCCCGGAGCAACCCACTGGGCGCAGCGATGTGTCCTGCATCCCGAATGGCAGCGGGTCTGCAAGCGCATCGTGTGGATGCACGTGCGTCGTCCAAGTGCCGTGAGCCGACTTCGGCGATGGCTGTGAACGAACCCGGCTTGGGCTCATCTGCCGATGGCAAGGGCGAGGAGGGTATTGATCGCAGTTTCGAACGGACGGGTACTCCGTTGCACCTGGGCGAGTAGAAGTCCTCCTTGGAGCGTGGCGAGCAGAGTAATGGCGAGGTCGTCCGGATCAATGCCGGACGGGAGTTTCCCCTCGGCATGAAGGGATCTGAGCCCGTCACCGATGGCGGCTGCCCACTGATTGAACCCTGCCGCAATGAGCGCTCGGGCCTCGGGGTCACTCTCGGCGAGTTGACCGACGAGCGAGCCAAGCTGGCAGCCCCCCTTTGCTTTGGTGCGCTTCGCTGCGGTGATCACCATCTTCCGCCAGGCTTCGACTCCGTTCGCGCTGCCGAACGCGTGCCGCTGGCGATTGACGATGGTGTCGGCTTGGTAGTCGATGACCGCCTGCACGAGCTCGTCCTTGTCGGGGAAGTAGTGGTACATCTGAGAGCCGCTGACTTCCGCCGCCACCTTGACGTCTTCCAAGGTGGTGCCCGCCACCCCGCGCTCATGGATCAGGACGGCGGCCTCCTCCACTATTCGTGCCCGGGTGCGTTCACCCTTGGGGGTCAGCCTCGGCCCGTCACTCGTCTCGTTGACCATGCACCGATGTTAGCAGGATTCTGAGTTTGACAACCCAGTTCTCGAACTGTCAGAGTGGGTCACATAACCCATTTTGTACGAGAGGATGACAACGCATGCCTGACTTAAAAGGCAAGACTGCTCTGGTTACGGGCTCGACGAGCGGGATCGGTCAGGCTACGGCCATCGCCTTGGCCGCCCGCGGCGCTCACGTCCTGATAGTCGGGCGCAACGAACAACGAGCCAAAGACGTGGTCGCCGAGATCGAAGGTGGCGGCGGCAGCGCCACGTTCCGGCTCACCACGTTGAGCGATCTGAAATCGGCCCAGGACCTGGTCGAGTGGGCCACCGAGGCAGGCGACGGTCACGTCGACATCCTCATCAACAACGCTGGCGTCGCCGTGCTCGGACCAAGCAGCGCAGCCACCGAAGCAGAGTTCGACGAGAGCTTTGCAGTGAACGTCAAGGTTCCGTTCTTCCTCGTCGCGTCACTGGCGCCAGCCATGGCCGAACGCGGATGGGGTTCGATCGTCAACGTCTCCACGATGGTGGCGAGCTTCGGACAGGCCGGCATGGCTCTCTATGGCGCCAGCCGAGCGGCTCTCGAGCTGTTGACGAAGGCCTGGGCCGCCGAATACGGCCCGAGTGGTGTTCGGGTCAACGCCGTTGCCCCCGGCCCGACGCGCACCCGGATGATGGAAGCAGTCCCCGAGGAGATGGTGAAACAGCTCGCAGCACAAGCACCAGCAGGTCGCGTAGCTGAGCCCGAGGAGCTGGCTGCGGCGATCGTCTTTCTCGCCAGCGATGATGCCAGCTTCGTCCACGGCGTCACTCTTGCGGTCGACGGAGGCCGGGTAGCGACGTAACGCCTGTCGGCGGTCACGTTTAAGAGTGAAGACCTAGAACGCAGATCACACAGATCACGCCGATCACACCTAGCAACTGAGGAGTATCCACATGAGCGCATACGTAATTGTCGAATTCACGGTCAAGGACCCGGATGTTTATCGTGACAAATACAGCCGCAACGCTGGACAGACGGCCAAAGAGCACGGAGGCGAGGTTCTCGCCAACAGCAACTGGGAGCTCCTGCACGGCGATGGCTCGCTCACTTCAGGAGCACTCATGCGGTTTCCGGACCATGCGACGGCAGTCAGATGGTACAACTCGCCTGAATATCAGCAGCTGATCGAAGTCCGAGGTATCGCGATGGATGTCCGTTTCAGCTTGCTCGACGGCCTCCCTACGTCCACAACAGGTGAGAGGGAATCAGCGTGAGCACACCCTCAGGAAAGACGGTGCTCATCACGGGCGCCAATGTCGGGATCGGCAAGGATGTGGCCCGGCAGCTGGCGTTAGGTCCTGAGATCGGCCGCATCTATCTGGCGTGTCGGAACCAAGATCGAGCGTCAACGGCAAAGGCCGATCTCGAAGCCGTCACCGGCCGACACATCTTCGACATCATTCTCATGGACGTCGCCGATCTTGGTTCTGTCCGCGCTGGCCTAGCGGCCATCGACGGATCCCTCGACGCGCTGGTCATGAACGCTGGTGTAATCGGCAACAAGACCTTGATGGAATTGACCGCTGACGGGGTCACCAAACTGTTCGCAACGAACGTTCTCGGTCACGCCGTTCTCCTCGAAGGGCTCCTGACCCAGAACCGACTTAGCGAGGTAGCCGTGTTCGCCGCAAGTGAAGCCGCCAGGGGAATTCCGAAGTTGGGGTTCAGACGGCCAACCTTCGTCTCAACCTCTGCCGATGAACTCACTACCGTCATCGACGGCAGCTACTTCGCTGACAGAAAATTCGATGGGAACCTCGCCTTCGGTCAGGTCAAGTACATCGGGGCCTTGTGGATGGCCCACCTGGCGCGCCAATACCCCGACCTTCGCTTTATCACTGTGAGCCCCGGCAACACCACGGGCACCCAAGCCGCCGCCGGCGCGGCGCTACCGCTACGCATTGCGGCCAAACACATCATGCCCCACCTCGGTATTTCCCACGAACTTGAAGTGGGCTCGAAGCGACTCGTCGACGGTGTCATCGATCCGACCCTGTCGAGTGGTGTGTTCTACGCCAGCGCGGCCGGCAAGTTGAAGGGTCCCATGGTCGACCAAGCGGATATCCTCCCCGACTTCGCCAACCCAACCTTTCAGGACCACGCCAACGAGGCCATCCACCGCTTCATCACCTAATGACGTTTGCGCGATAACGCACTGCCGCTTTCCACCGCTGGTCCGGGAAAGTGACGCGGCGGGACCCGGAATCAACCGAGAACATCACGGGTTTCACCATCTTCTTGAGTCCGCCTCATCATGTTGTAGGAGAAATGCATTGACAGATTCTCCGTCTATCGCCAAACAGGTCCCCGTCTTAGCCTCCCGGCAGTCACCGCTTGGGCGTCGAGGTGGTCCGAGCGAGTACCGCTGGCACGTAGGAGTGTGCAAGCCGCCTTTGCAACGGAAAACGCACGATGTTCGCGACAACTGTTCCGACTGGATCGAGGAAGAACATCCTGGTTGGCGCCGAAGCTAGACATGAGCGCTGGAGGTTCAATAAGGAAATGAAACTACCTGGGCGACGGGACGCGAAAAGTGGCCCTTGACCAGGGGAAAACGTTGTAAATCCGACAACGGGTGGACCTTGGGGGACACAATAAGAACCGGAGTCCAACTGCCACAGCCCCGGCCATCAGGCTCGGGTGACACGTCAAGCTCCAACGCCGCGACCGAAGACAGACCACAAGTGCTGCGATCTTCTCCGTGGGATCACAAGCGCCTTCCGTCTTGTCGCACGGTGTTCTGCACCGTCGCCGTGGGTCCTGTTTTCGCAGCTCAACCGCAGCGCGATCGAAGGTAGCTGAGACATCGTCAATCGCGTTGCGACCCAGTAAGACAGAATTGTCGGGTCAAATGATGGGCGAATATCGCCGCACCGTATTCGATCTCAGATCCGCCGCCAGGCGGCGCCGCGTCCTGATCCGTCGTTGGTGATGCTGGCCTGCTCCTTGAGTTCACCCAGGACGATCCGAATCGTGTTGTCGCTCACGCCGGGCACGGCTCGACGTATCTCGGCGATGGTGAACGTGGCTGGAGCGTGGAGCAGGACATAGTCGCGCACGCGATCCTGCTTGGTCCCACCCGACGTGCCGGCAGCAATGCGCTCCTCGAAGCGGCCGTACGCTTCGCCGACCCGCCCGAGGAGGAAACGCGCCCACGGCCACAGATCGTGATGCCCGTCATCGAACCAGCCGACGGTGGAGGCGCCCAGTGCGCCGTAGTAGTCATCCTTGGTGTCATAGATCAGTTGCTCCAGGCTGACGTAGTGGCCGACGCCGTAGCCGGTTCGACCCATGAGGTACGACGTGGCAAGGCGTGCCACCCGGCCGTTGCCGTCCGCGAATGGGTGGATGCAGAGGAAGTCCAGGGCGAACGCCGTGGTGACGATCAGTGGGTGCAGCCCGTCTTGGCCGAGAGCGGCGACGCTCCGGGTAACGAGCTCGTCCATGAAGAAGGGGGTCTCGGCTGCACTGACCGGTTCGAAGCGGACCTGACGAGATCCATCGGACAAACGATCGACGACGAGATTGTCGTCCGTCTTGAAGTAGCCACCTCGCCCGTCGGTAAACGAAAACAAGAGCCGGTGTAGGTGCAGAACGAGTCCGACGCTCGGCTCCCCTTGATCCTCTTGATTCAAGTAGTCGAGTGCGCTGGAGTAGCCGGCAAACTCGGCCTCGCTGCGGTTCCTGAGCACTCCCGGCGCACCCGAGACGAGCCTGGGGACCCGGGCGTCGTCGACCACCACCCCTTCGATGGCGCTCGATGCGGTGATGGATTCGACGCGGGCTTGTTCTCGCAGGGCGTCGAGGAGCTGGGGCAACTGGTCGGCGTAGCGCCCCTCAGCACCTGCGGCTCGGTCGATCCGTCGCAGGGTCGCGACGACGTCCCCGGGCACAGGGTCGAGGGTCTGCGGGTGTTGAAAGCTCCTCATAGAACCCCCCAATCATACCAATATGGGCTCTGATTGGTAGGTTTATTGGGTTTGATGAGTGGGTTCGTCTCAGCGCTGACACCGTCTCATGCTGCTAACCGGGATTAGCGCCTTGGCGATTTTGGGCCGGATGAGTGTGACATTGACCCGGCCGATCAGGACACTTTGGATCCCAGAGGCGCCACCAAGCAGAACAGCGCCTTTTCGGGCGCCGGGTCGCCTTAGGAGGAATCCCAGTGGACCCGAGTCAGCGAGGGCGAAATCGCAACCACTGCGCGCGCACCGTCGCCCGCTTCTTTTCGTCGTACACGATTTCCGCATTCACGACGATCTCGGATTCTGAGACCTTCTCTGGTGCGGCACGCAAGGACAAGGCGGGACCTAATGGAGTCGGTCTCAGGAACTTCACATCGAGACCGGCCGTGATGAATGGAACGGGTGCCCCCTTCTCAGCCTTCCAGCCGCGCTGGTCGGCCTCCCACATGACGACGGCGGCCGAGTGGCAGTCGAGTACCGTCGTGATGATTCCGCCGTTGAGAAAGCCGAAACCGTTGTCGTGCTCGGGGCGCGGCGTGAATGTCGCCACTGTACGGTCGCCGTCCCGATAACTGCGGAGATGGAATCCGTCGGGATTGGCATGTCCGCACCCGAAGCAGGTGAGGTCGGGAAACAGGGATTCCTGGATGCTCAGTTGGGATCTGGGTGACGTCATTTCCGCCCCTCTCCTGGCTCGACGGTAGGAGGAATCAAGTCATGTCCTTGCTGGACAGCCGACTCTTGACGGCTGATCGGGCGCGACCGATCACAGCCAGGTCGTCGTGAAGAACGCTGACAATGTTGGTTCCGGCCAGGATCACACCGAGCTCAAAGGCGAGCTGCCGGGGATCCGTGTCAGCGGGCAGTTCGCCTCGATCAACCGCCGCGCTGGCTTCGCGTCCGAGCACGTCGCGCCACTGCTGTTGGATGCGAGCGACCTCGTCGTGGACGCGTCCGGGGCGACCGCCAACCTCGGCGGAGGCGGAGACGAAGAAGCAGCCACCCGGGAAGACGCGCCGCTCGACGTAGGAGAGGTAGCCCTCGCACAGGGCGAGCAGGCGCTGGCGCCCGGGCTCAGTCGCATCGCAACGCCGGGACGACGACCTCAGTGATGAAGCTGTCGCGTGCTGCGTTGATGGTCGCCAGCTGGAGTTCTTCCTTGGAGCCGAAGAGCGCGTAGACGCTGCTCTTGGCGATGCCGGTGGCGTCGGCCAACCGTCCGATCGAGATCCCTTCGATTCCCTCGATCGTTGCCAGCTGCGCTGCCTGCTCCACGACACGGGCGCGTGAGCGCTCTCCCGGGGCCCGGGTTTGCTTCTTCGGGGTCTCCTCCTCGGCCATCGGACTCCTCACTCGATCGGCGCTCTTGCATCTTAGACGCACGATCGTTTAGAGTCTATTGTACGGTCGTACGTTTAAGGAGGATCCGATGTCGACGAGCAGGGTGGACTGGCAAGAGGCCGGGACGGGGTTGGGGGGCGCGAGCCACGGAATGGGCCTACCTGTGGGAGCCGTATGCGCTTCCGGCCAATGAGGTGCTCTTCGATCGACTTGGCGTCGATGCCGGAGTCCGCCTCTTGGACATCGCGTGCGGCTCAGGCTTTGCCGCCTCGGTGGCCGCCCGCAGGGGGGCTGTTGTCTCGGGGATCGATGCGTCAGAACAACTCGTCAACGATTGCCGCGGCGCGGACGCCCGGTGGGAGCTTTCGGGCCGGAAACATGTTCGCTCTGCCCTACCCCGATGAGAGCTTCGATCTCGCCACCAGTTTCAACGGGATCTGGAAGGGATGCGAGGGTGCCCTCGAAGAGGCGAAGCGCGTGCTGGTCCCCGAGGGCCGTTTGGGCCTCACCTTTTGGGGCCGGTTCGAGCACCTGGGGCTGATGCCCTACTTCCTCAAGGTCATCGAGTTGTCTCCATCCAGCCATGGCGCGGCAACCACCGAACACGGCGACACGCAGAATGTGATCGAGGACATGCTCAGTGCTGCGGGATTTGAGGCCCTCGAACGCGGGACCGTGAACGTGGTCAACGAATGGCCCGATACGTCGACCGCCGTTCGAGCACTCGCAGCCGCGGGCCCGTCGGTACCCGCCATCGAGTCCGTCGGTTACGAAGAGTTCTGCAAGCACCTCGCTGATGTGATTTCTCCTCTCGCCGTGGATGGCATGGGCGTGAGGATCACGTCCGAGTTCGGTTGGGTTACTGCTCGTCCCGTCTAGTTCCCAGCCGTCGGGGGCATCGCAGTTGGACGGGATGCCCTGCCGGTTGCCGACCGGCCCACCACTGTATGGAGTACTCGTTGTCCAAGTTGCTCCACCGTCGGTGGTTGTAGCGATGGAGGATCCTCCGGAGATCAAGCAATAACTAACCGTTGGGCACGCTAAGCCATTTACTTGGGGAATTGTGGTCGGCGGGGAGTCGACTGTCCAAGTAGATCCATCGTCGGCGGTCGAGTAGATGGCATTCGAGCTCGTTGATGAAGTCCAACAGTCAGACGTCCCAGTGCATGCAATAAGTCCTAAATTGATAACGCCGCTCGGAAACGACGATGGCGCGGTCCAGGTGAACCCACCATCTGAGGACTCGACGATCGGGCTGCCCAGCTCACTGGTGATCCCCTGACCATATCCGATAATCCAGCAGGTCGAGGACGTGGTGCACATTATTTGTGAGATGTCTAGAAACGGCGTCGAAGACAGATGGGAAATAACGGACCAGGTATTGCCTCCGTCGATTGTTGAGATCACCACTGTGCCGGTCGATTCCTGGCCGACCAACCAGCAAGTCGTGCTATTGATGCAGCTGACTCCGTTCAACACCTGAACACCTGACGGCACAGCTTGATTGGTCCACGTTGTCCCCCCATCTGAGGTCGCCAAAATATTTTCGCTGCCGACAGCCCAACATGTCGTGGCACTTGGGCAACTCAAGAAGCTATAGGGATTGGTTTGAGCCGTACTAACGGACCATGACATCCCGCCATCGGTCGAGGCCCAGACATCAGAATTACCGATAGCCCAACAATCGGATGACGTTGGACACACGATCTGGTTGAGGCCGCCAAAGCCGTCTGGAACTGACGCAAGCCGCCCAGGTGCCGCCCCCGTCGTTCGTAACGAGGACGGCGTCTCCAGCGTCGGTCTCCGCGGCCATTACGCAGTTCGAGGAACTGCTGCAGGCGATTGATCCCAAGCTTGTTACGAGGGCGGGATAGTTGGCCTGGACTGACCAGTCAGCGGTTTGGGCTCCAGCGTAGCCAAATCCCAAAAGTAGTGCTCCCAGGAGGAGACTGACAACCCCGGTGGTCACCATTCCAGTCCACTGAGGTTCCCCAGAATAAGTAGACACGGTCTATGCAACTTGGGTGAGGCGGGCCAACGATAACTCGTAGCGAATGGGGCTGACGTTGCCGGCCTTGGCGCAGCGACGCTGGTGGTTGTAGAAGTTGATGTAATCGTCGATGCCGGCGCGCAGCTCGTCCATGGTGACAAAGGCGTGGCGGTAGAAGTACTCGTGCTTGAAGATCGACCAGAAGCTCTCGGCGCTGGCATGGTCATAACAGCTGCCCGTCGCCCCCATGGAACGAATGAGCCCGAACTGGGCGCAGAGCGCCTCGACCTTCTGATCGCTGAACTGACTGCCGCGATCGGCGTGGAAGATGGTGCCGGCACACTGGCCGAAACGGGTCGTGGTCGCCTGAGCGAGGGCATCGAGGACGATTTCGGTGCGCATGTGATCGGCCACTGCATAGCCGAGGACTCTCGAGGATCCCTCGTCACGCACGGCACAGAGATAGGCGCCGCCGTCGCCGACCTTCAGGTAGGTCAGGTCGCTCGTCCACAGCTCGTCAATGGAGTCGGGGCTGAAGTGTCGATTGACCAGGTCCTCGGGGTAGGTGGCCGTGGGGTCTGAGATGGTCGTGACCTTGAAGGTCCGGGGGCTGATGCCGGCGATGCCGAGGGCGGCCATACGCGTAGCCACGGTGTTGTGGCTCACGCCCTCGCCGTCCTCATGCAGGTCCAAGGTGATCCGAGGCTCGCCGTAGGTGCCGCGAGAGTCCTTGTGGAAGCTGAGGATCTTGGTGTCGAGGTCCGCCCGGCACTGCTCGCTCACAAGGGCTGGGCGCGTCTGGGCCTCTCTCCACCGGTAGTAGCCGGCGCGTGACACCTCGAGCAGCCTCGCCATGCGGTTCACTTCGAAGTTCGCGCACTCCGCCGCCATCAATGCAAATCTCTCTGCTTTGGTGGATTTGAAGCGAAGTACGCGGCAGCTTTTCCCAAAAAAGCCAGGTCTTTGTCCTGCTCGGCCACCTGGCGGCGCAGTCGCAGAAGTTCGGACCGCTCGGCCGAACTCAGCGGTTCACCACTGGAACCTTGCAGGGTCTCCATGCGTCGACGCTCGTCTCGCACCCATTTGCTCAGAGAGTTCTCGAAGACCGAAAGCTCGCGGGCAACGTCTCGAACCGATCTTCCGGTATCGATGACGCGATGCGCTGCCTCGGTTCTGAACTCAAGGGTGAACTTCCTTCTGGTTGTTCCCACGGTGACATCCTTCCAGCCGGCCCTCGAGCCGGCTTATCGGGTGTCTACTTTCCTTGGGGAAGCTCACTATGACCACGCCAGCGCCGAGAGCTTCTGGTCGATCTTCAAGCACGAGTACTTCTATCGGCACGCCTTTGTCACCATGGACGAGCTGCGCGCCGGCATCGACGATTACATCAACTTCTACAACCACCAGCGTCGCTGCGCCAAGGCCGGAAACGTGAGCCCTATTCGCTACGAGTTATCGTTGGCCCGCTTCAACCAAGTTGCGTAGACCGTGTCCACTTTTTCTGGGGAACCTCAGGATACACTCTGAACGCCGTTGCCATCAAGTTCGGGGTCTGTGCGACCACGGTTCGAACGGCACTCGTACGCAACGGGGTCCAACTCCGCCGTCGCGGTATCTGAGCTCAGGACAAGCTACAGCGGGAGCGAGAGTGGGATCGAAGAACCCGCGAATATCGGATGGCCTGAGCGGACCTCCCCTGCTCCTGTGCCGGGCAGTTCCGGTCGGTCCAAAGCCTCTCTCCACCCGTCTGGATTTTTTCTAGGCAAGATTTATAGCTTGCCTTGATTGACCCGTCAGAAGGCACCACACAACAGGAATCTCCGAGTCTCTGCGCAGCCCTCGTTGCCCAAGTGTACAAATCAGGTGGAGTTCATACTCCGAGTGTCTTATGACGAACCGGCGAGGGATACACCAATCTGCGCAAACTCCTTCTCGACGACGGATTGGGTGTTGCTGACCTTCGACGTTTCAGCTTTAGTCGACGTTCCCTCACTACAAGCGCTTAACAACTCTAGCTTGGCCTGAACGTCTTGATTGACTGCCACTTGGATTGCAGTGTTGGCTATACCCATTATCGAAGAGTTCACAGCGCTCGGACTGCCCGCGGATTCCACAATGTGGGCGATATCCTGACACATCTCCCGTGATGGGACTTTACCGGTTCCCAACGGGCTCGTCTCTCGTTCAAATGTAAGGACTGCATTGTTGGGTGTCGCAAGAAACGTAGCAATAGCAGTGGCATTAGGAGGCGCCGGTGGAACGAATGCTTCAGTTCCTCTCGATGGAGCCGAAGTCGATGTGGCGCTCACCGTCGGTTGCAACTTGGGTGATCCGCAACTCATCAAAGCGAGACCGCAAGTCGCAGCCACTGCTGACATGATCATTTGAACGCTACTGATGGCTTTGGGCATCCTGCCGCGACCGACCTACCGCCTGCCTGATGCGTCTGGGGCGAGGGCACTACCGGTTGCGGCCATCACGAGGTCAGTGTACTTTTCAGCTTCAGTCTGTGCTTGGACCACAGAAGGAGGCGACAGCGATGGAGGCGGCTCGTAGGTTGAGATCGGTCGGAGGCCACCAAACGTGTCGCCATGTTGTCGAGACAAATGGCATGTTTCGGCCTCAGGTAGATCTGACCGCAGCCTCATCCCAAGGCACGTCGTAAAGCGCTCCTCGGCCGTGAGATCATCGCGTCGGGCATTCCGGCACCCTTCGAGACAAAATGTGTCACTGCGAATCGTCGTCGCTTGCGTGATCGCAGTTGGCATCCTCGCTCTTCTGCCCAGCAGATCGAGCGCCGGAGCGAACCCCCCTGGGTTGGGCTGGTACTACGGCAGCAACGAGCAGTACTTCTTTCCCGGAGTGGCAGGCATGTCCAACCAGACCACCTACGCCGAGTACTACCTGCAGAACCCTTCCAACGTCACTATCACGGTGCTCGACTCAAATGGCAACGTGGTCAAGACAATCGAGAACGCTGTCTCGACTCCACCCTGTAACTACGAGTGCTCTTTGAGCTGGGATGGCACCAACGACGAGGGCCAGACCGTCTCCCCCGGCCAGTACACGATCCAGGTGGTGGCGACCAACTCAGTAGGCACAGGCACCATCGACACCCTTCGCGACGTGGCCGACCCCGGTGCTCCGGGGAGCCTTACGACGCCGTCGAATGGGGCCACATTGGAGGGCGTCGTTGCCTTTGTCTTTACTCAGAGTCCGTCGTTTCCTTCCGGATACGCGATCACCCAGGTGAATGTGCCATGCATTGGGGCGTCCTACTCGCCATCCGCCGATGGCGCCTGGGAAGGAAGCGGCGACACTAGCCAGTGCGGTAACGGCTCTGAGACCCTCACCGACTCTGTCTACTTCACCGATCCCCTCGGCAACTCTCAGTCCTGGACCGACCCGAACCCCCCGACTGTCACCATCGGCAACCCCCCTGGGTTGGGCTGGTACTACGGCAGCAACGAGCAGTACTTCTTTCCCGGAGTGGCAGGCATGTCCAACCAGACCACCTACGCCGAGTACTACCTGCAGAACCCTTCCAACGTCACTATCACGGTGCTCGACTCAAATGGCAACGTGGTCAAGACAATCGAGAACGCTGTCTCGACTCCACCCTGTAACTACGAGTGCTCTTTGAGCTGGGATGGCACCAACGACGAGGGCCAGACCGTCTCCCCCGGCCAGTACACGATCCAGGTGGTGGCGACCAACTCAGTAGGCACAGGCACCATCGACACCCTTCGCGACGTGGCCGACCCCGGTGCTCCGGGGAGCCTTACGACGCCGTCGAATGGGGCCACATTGGAGGGCGTCGTTGCCTTTGTCTTTACTCAGAGTCCGTCGTTTCCTTCCGGATACGCGATCACCCAGGTGAATGTGCCATGCATTGGGGCGTCCTACTCGCCATCCGCCGATGGCGCCTGGGAAGGAAGCGGCGACACTAGCCAGTGCGGTAACGGCTCTGAGACCCTCACCGACTCTGTCTACTTCACCGATCCCCTCGGCAACTCTCAGTCCTGGACCGACCCGAACCCCCCGACTGTCACCATCGGCAACCCCCCTGGGTTGGGCTGGTACTACGGCAGCAACGAGCAGTACTTCTTTCCCGGAGTGGCAGGCATGTCCAACCAGACCACCTACGCCGAGTACTACCTGCAGAACCCTTCCAACGTCACTATCACGGTGCTCGACTCAAATGGCAACGTGGTCAAGACAATCGAGAACGCTGTCTCGACTCCACCCTGTAACTACGAGTGCTCTTTGAGCTGGGATGGCACCAACGACGAGGGCCAGACCGTCTCCCCCGGCCAGTACACGATCCAGGTGGTGGCGACCAACTCAGTAGGCACAGGCACCATCGACACCCTTCGCGACGTGGCCGACCCCGGTGCTCCGGGGAGCCTTACGACGCCGTCGAATGGGGCCACATTGGAGGGCGTCGTTGCCTTTGTTTTCGATCAGAACCCGTCGTATAGCCTGCCGGGTCGACGTCCCACATATCCGCCGCCCCCTCCCGGGTACACCATCACCGAGGTGAACGTGCCTTGCATCGGGGATGCGACTGCGCCAGCCGGCGGGTCGGCAGTCCCTGGCACCTGGGAAGGAAGCGGCGACACTAGCCAGTGCGGTAACGGCTCTGAGACCCTCACCGACTCTGTCTACTTCACCGATCCCCTCGGCAACTCTCAGTCCTGGACCGACCCGAACCCCCCGACTGTCACCATCGGCAACCCCCCTGGGTTGGGCTGGTACTACGGCAGCAACGAGCAGTACTTCTTTCCCGGAGTGGCAGGCATGTCCAACCAGACCACCTACGCCGAGTACTACCTGCAGAACCCTTCCAACGTCACTATCACGGTGCTCGACTCAAATGGCAACGTGGTCAAGACAATCGAGAACGCTGTCTCGACTCCACCCTGTAACTACGAGTGCTCTTTGAGCTGGGATGGCACCAACGACGAGGGCCAGACCGTCTCCCCCGGCCAGTACACGATCCAGGTGGTGGCGACCAACTCAGTAGGCACAGGCACCATCGACACCCTTCGCGACGTGGCCGACCCCGGTGCTCCGGGGAGCCTTACGACGCCGGCAACCGACAGCACCCTCGAAGGGCTCGCTCAGTTCGAGTTTGTTCCAAACAGTTCATTTTTCTCAGGAACGGCCATCACTCAAATTGGAGCGTGTCTCTCGACCGGAGGATGTGCCGAGATGTACAACACATCACCTGACGGGAGCTGGCGGACTACCGAGTTGACGGGAAGCCTGACTCCCGGCCAAGCGACGTTAGCGGCAACCGTCTACTTCACTGATCCGCTCGGAGTTGGACAGAGCTGGACCGACTCAGGTCGAACTGTCTTCGTAAACACGACTGCAGTTCCTCTCCAGGTGACAGCGTCTCCCGCATCGGGTCTCGCTCCTCTGGACACGGATGTCACTGTGACCGCTTCGGATCCCAATGATCTCACGCTGCAGTACTCGATCGACTTCGGTGACGGAAGCTCCGTCGCCACTGGGTCCATCACCTACCCTTACACGGCGATCTCGCTTCCCCATACCTTTACCTCTCCCGGCCTCTATGTCGTGTCGGTTGGTGTATCGGACGGAGCGTCCGGCTCTGCGCAGCAGTCAATCAACGTGAAGGTCGGAAGCCCGACGTTACCCGTGGAGCTGTCACCGTCTCCATCGTCGGGAACCGCTCCCCTGAACACTTCCTTCACGTTGACCACGAGCGATCCCACCGGCGACCCCGTGAACTACGACCTCGCGTTCGGTGATGGCCAAGCGACGTCAGGCACAATTTGACTCGCCATATTCTCCTATCACCATCTCCCACAGTTATTCCACCCCCGGGACATACAACGCCGGAGCCTCAGTGACTGACGCTTCTGGAACTTCAGGCCAGACGATTTCAGTTGTCACCGTTTCGGGCGCGGTCCCGCTGCAAGCGACTGCCGGAGATCCAGTCGAGGTGGCGGCCGGTACTTCGGTGACGTTGGACGGGTCTGGCTCGGAACCCGCCGCATCGATCACTGGCTACTCCTGGGCGTTCGGTGACGGCACGTCGGGCACGGGAGAAAGCATCCAGCACACATACACAAATCCGGGCACCTACACCGCGACCCTAACGGTCACGACCGGCACGCAGCAGGCGACCGCTCAAACGACGGTGACCGTGGTATCGGCGCCCTCCCCGAGCGTGGGTCTCACCGTCACGGTGACCAATGGCGCGACACCCCTTGCTGGAGCGACCCTGGCGGTGATCACGGCGGATGGCACTCGATACCCAGCGACGACCGACGGCAGCGGGCAAGGCGTCATCTCCGGGCTCCCTGACGGCTCATATACCGTGTATGCCTACGCATCGGGATACCAGCCCGGCACCACATTAGCGACACAAACTGGTGGCGTTGGAGCCGTCACGATCGCTCTGCAACCGGGTCCCGTGGCACAGACGTCGGCGACGTCGACGGTCTTGGACATTCAACAGATCGAGGCCGCCGGGCTCAACCCCAACGACCCCGCCAACCAGAACGTGGTCCAATTCGACATCTACCTGTCGTTCAATCCCCCAACTGGCTCTCCGCAGCAAGTTCAGGTGAGCGGCGATACCACTGGGACCGTCCTCTGGGATCCTGTGATCACCGGCGCCGAAGGGCCTAGCGGGGGGAGCTCCTGCCCGACAACCGAGGTGTGCTTCGAAGCACCCGGGGGATATCAAGTCACAGGTCAGGCGATCGAATCCCAAGGTCAACCAGCCATGCTTTGGATGATCATCCCCGGCAAGGCACAGTGGCTAAAGGAATTCTTCAAGGTCACCATGATCGTGACGAACCTCGCCCCAAGTGGTTTTAATTTCGACAACGGATCCATCACTATTGGTCCTTTGCCAAACGGGCTAAGCATTGCACCCACAAACCCGCCGCAAACTTCCACGCAGACCGTTTCGGACATTGCATCAGGATCGAGCGCATCGCTCTCGTGGATATTGCGAGGTGACGACGAGGGGTTCTATTCCGTGACAGGCACCTACAACGGCACGCTCGATCCCGTCGGTGCGACCCTTTCCCTGCCCATTTCCACCCAACCCGGGGCGATCCACGTATGGGGAGGATCGGCGATCCATCTCATTGTAAGTGCTGACAGTCAGGCCACAACCGGATATCCATACGTGGTGGATATCGGGATGAATGACGTGGCCGACGTTCCTGTCTACGACCCTGGAATCACATTGTTGACCCAAGGTCGGCTCAACTACATCTATGAACCCGACGAACAGCTGTCCCAGTCCACGGGTGAAATCGATCCCGGTCAGACATTTTGGACGACATACCGCCTTGTGCCGGAGATAGCAGGCACGCTGAATGTGGGTCAATCCTTCGTCGAGGACGTAGCCGGCAACGTTGAAGTGGCTTCAACCATCGAGTCCCATCCAGCGGTGCCGATCGACGAGGTGCCAACTCTCACGGCGACCTCCGAGGCCAATGGCGTGCAGCTGTCATGGCAAGCGCCGTCGGTTACCGGCATCAGGTCCTACCAGATCTTCTACACCCCCACCCGCAACACTCTCTTTGGTCCCACTCCCCTCAAAACCGTCTCAGCTTCTACGCTCTCTGCCCTGATTCCGAATGGCCCAGCTGGCTTCTATGCCGTTGACACTGTTGTGAATGGTGTACCGACGATGTTCAATCCCCTGGCGAGCGTCGGTTCGTCTACCCCGGCAGGTACGGTCAACGTTTATACAACAACCTCGCGGGCTTCGGTCATGGTTCCCGGGTCTCCTTTGCCCATCCATACTGTCAAAGCCAGCAAGAGCACAATCCCGCTCACGATCGACCTCGGCCATAAGGATCAGCCGATCGACGGCTTCGGCGCCATGCTTACCGACTCTGCAGCTGAGGAGCTGACATCCCTGCCTGCTGATCAATTTCAACAGCGAAATGACGAGTCTTTTCGGACCTACTCCCAATGCAGACATCTCCGTCCTTCGCATACCTATTGGTGCAAATGACTTTTCGCCTGGTGACTTCACCTATGACGACATGCCTCAACCAAGCAGCTCTAACCCGTACTGCCAGGACAACGCGACCGATCCGAACCTACAGTGCTTCAACCTGAACGCCGATCCCGACGAGCAAGCAATTCTTCAAGTCCTTAGGGCGGCTGAGTCCATTAACCCTGACCTCATCCTGATTGCCTCACCCTGGACAGCGCCTCCCTGGATGAAAGAGAAGGTGCCGGGGACGATGGGTTCGGAGAACCCGTATAACGGCTACGACGAGCAGTTGAATTCCAACGATTACGAAGCTTACGCCAAGTATCTCGTGGCCTTCATCGAGGCGTACAAGTCACTCGGGATCAACGTGACGGACGTCACAGTCCAGAACGAGCCTGACAACGAGGCGACGACCACGTCTCCGGGAATGACCATGTTGAACACCAAGAAGCAACCGCAGGAGTCCACGTTCATAAACGATCTCCTCCCTGCCATTTCTCATGCAGATCCGCCGCTGTCCACGGGAGTCCTCGGCTATGACTGGAACTGGGACACTGCTGCGAGCTGGGGAGTCAAAAAACTGCTCAGCGCCAGCCCGGGCCTGGCTGGAACCGCGTGGCACTGTTACAGCGGTAGCCCGAAATCACCGGCCAAGGTGCCGCACGACCCAGGAAGTCTGGCATTTATCACTGAGTGCTCTGGACACCTGAATAGCCAGGACCTACCGACTGATCCGAACCTTCCTTCGAGCGAAGACGTTGTCACCGATGACGCGAACAACTTTGGACCCAACCTCGATTGGGATTCGGAGAACCTCGTAACTGGCGGCCTCAACAACTGGGGATCCTCGGGTGTGGTTCTTTACAACCTTGCCCTCAACGACCAGTGTGGTCCACAGCTTCCAAGCCCGATCAGTGAGACGTTCTGTGCGACCAGCGTGACCAGCAAGAATGCCAACCACCTGAATCCATCATGCTCGCAGCAATGCACAGGCCTGTCGAGCAATGGCTCTTCTCAGTGCCGGTTATGCACCGGACTGGTAACGGTGATGGGCGGCGCTTCGGATCCCGGAACCTGCGCAGTCCCGGTGTGCAATGGCGTGGGCTACGACGTACTCGCTCAAGCTGCGGCAGCATTCAGCCAAGGAATGTACGAGGTGCCCGTCAAGATCGGTAAGAAATTGGGTTGCTCAGGCACGTTGTGTGCCGCGGCCGCTTATAACCCAACGAACGGGACAGTTGGGCTGTACGTGTCGAATATGAGTCCTCCCACGAGTCCAAGTACTCCCCCAATGTTTTCTGTTGACGTCAATGGCGAGGGATTCTCATACCAGCTGCCCTACAACTCAGTCGCTAGCTTCACCTGGAACGGCTAGCAACGCGTTGGGTAATGGGCGTATCGATCAGAGTACGGTCGAGTCCAATTCGTCCTTCGCCTAAACCAGCTCATGAAAGGGCATAAGTTCCGTAAGCTCCAGCGTCATCGTGCCGCGGGCAGTACCCCTCGCGTTATGAGGCAGTGTCAGTGGGTCACCAGATCCGGGAAGACTCGTTCGTCGAGGCCGACCCTCCACCGATGCTTCAGGGTTTGAATAAGGAAAAGAACTTAGCTGAGCGACGGGACACGAAAAATGGCCTCTGAACAGGGGAAACGTTGTGTTTTCGACGACGAGTGGGGGTGAAGGGACTCGAACCCTTACTGGAGGCGTTTTAAGCGCCCTGCCTCTGCCGGTTGGGCTACACCCCCGCACTGATTGCGCTCTGATCATTCGTGGTGGTGCCCACCGTTCGGCTCGGCGCCGGCGTGTTCCCATGCGACACGCTCCTCTCCACGTGGATCGTCTTGCACGCCACCGTCGGGTCCGAACAACATTGTGGCCCGTCTGGCCGGGTCATAGGCGGGCCACTCCCCTGCGGCGTCACAACTTGGATCGCCGTGTCGCGCGAAAGCCAGCCACGCCTGCTGCATCTTCTCGGATACCGCCACCGCATCAGGGCCAGAGCCACTGAACACTTGAATCACCTCCTCTTGCAAGGAGCCAAACACGAAAGGGATCTCCAGCCCATGCGAAGACCCGAACACCCCTCCCATGAAAGGAGACTCCCACGTGAACAAGTACATGAAGGTCGACTGCTGATAGGTGCTCTGCGTCGATGCCAAGGACGCTGATGGCACTCGAAAGACGTAGTCAGTGACGATGGCTGTCCACAGATCTCGGCCCGAGATCGATTCGCCCCGAAGGCGGCGGGCCTGAACATACGCCTCCACCACGAGTTTTGACGCGTCCGCGCCGACGTATGCAGCCAACCTACGGGCAACCTTGCTCTCATCAAGCTCGGCGTCGGCGATGTCCTCGATGGTGAACAAGGCAGCTTCGTCTCGTGTCGTCCCGATCAGGATCGGCACCGCCGCCGCCTGTCCCTGACCCACAGTCTCGGCAGGGAGCCGCCTGAGGAGTCCTCCGTCGATTACAGGCATGAACGTCAGGGGCAATCCGTCGTCGGGGGTCTCGAGCGTCAACCGCTGCGCTCCCTCTACGAGCGCATTGGCCGTTTGTTGCTCGAGGACCTGACGGTCGAGATCGCTCAGGCCCATCAACTCGCCCAGGCGCTGGGCCCGCCGCGTGGCAGACGGCAGGCTGGCGGTCGTCGGTGGACCACTTTGGATCACGGCCCGATGGAACAGACCGGCGGCGGCTTCAGTACCGAGCAATGCTGAGATGCTCATGGCGCCGGCCGACTCGCCGAAGACAGTGACTTTGGTGGGGTCGCCTCCGAAGTTGGCGATGTTCCGTGCCACCCAGCCCAGGGCGGCCAGTTGGTCGAGCAGCCCCCAGTTTCCACACCCTGCCCCTGCGGACAGGACCGGGTGGGCCAGGAATCCGAGCGCCCCCAAGCGGTAGTTGATCGTCACCACCACCACATCGCCGCGCGACGCAAGCCTGTCGCCCCGAAACAGCAAGCTTGCGCCCGTGCCGGTAGTGAAGCCGCCGCCGTGCACCCAGACCATCACTGGCCGGGCGCCGTCGTCGACCGCTGGTGTCCAGACGTTGAGGTTCAGGCAGTCCTCGGCCGCGCTGGTGGGGTCACTAGGGATCGAAAACCCGGGGCGCGGCGGCGTCTGAGGAGCGATCGGGCCCCAGGCAGCCGCGTCTCGTATCCCGTGCCATGGAACCACCGGCTCGGGAGGCCGCCACCGCTGGGCGCCACCTTCAGCTCGGGCATACGGAACGCCCTTGAAGACCCAGACGCCGTCTTCCTCGACCCCTCGGATCATCCCACCGCTGGTGAGGACGACGCCGTCCACTTGCCAACCCCCTGTTGGCCCGGACTGCGGCCCTTTTGACGCACGGTAGGCGGCGCCCCCGAAGGGGGTCAAACGAGACCGTCACGGCCGCCAATGATGCGCCTGGCTGACCCGTGCTTGCTCCAGTGAGCGGTTGACTCGGTCTTGTCGTTCCTCGAGCCCCGGCGGGTACCATGACACGGTGACGGCAGGCAAGGAAACCATCGAGCTCACTCAAAACGCCTTGGTGCCCGTCCCGCGCTTCCAAGAGGATGCCGGGGACGCCGAGCGCCTTTCAGACGTCGACGAGTGGGGCCGCTCCGAGCACGTCCGTGCCATTATCCGCCGGCTCTACGCCCCCCTCTACAACAACTGGTTCCGGGTCGAGTGGGAGGGCCTGGAGAAGATCCCCAAGACCGGTGGAGCACTGCTGGTGGCCAACCATGCCGGCGCCATTCCGTCAGATGCTCCCGTGATCATGCACGGCATCGAGGTCGAGCTGGGTCGCCCTGTCTACGGCTTGGCCGATTACTTCTTTCGCCAGGCACCTTGGATGGGGACCATGTGGTCACGCTTCGGTGGCGTGCCCGCCCACCCGGACAACGCGCTGCGGCTCTTGCGTGACCAGGGCCAGTTGGCCGTGGTGTTCCCCGAGGGAACCAAAGGCCCTTCAAAGACGTATACGGACCGCTACCGGTTGCGGCGATTCGGCCGCGGCGGCTTCGTGGAGATTGCCATGCGCGCCGGCGTGCCGGTGATCCCCATCGCCGTTCTCGGGGCCGAAGAATCAATGCCGATCCTTTTCCGGCTCCCATCGGTAGCTCGGTTCCTCGGAGTGCCTTACGTCCCCATCACGGCCAACATGCTGGCATTCGGGCCGCTTGGCCTGGGGCTGTACTTCCCGGCCAAGTTCAAGCTGCGGGTGCTCGATCCAGTGACCTTCGACGTGGCACCGGGTCAGGAGCGCTACTCCAAAAGCCGCGTGATGGACGAAGCGGAGAACATTCGCACGCATCTCCAAGAAACGCTGTACGACATGCTGCGCGACCGTCGCAGCGTGTGGTTCGGCTGACCCGACATGGGGCGACGCGTCCTGATCACGGGTCTCGATACGTTCTGGGGCGGCCGCATGGCTCAAGCCCTGGAATCCGATCCCGACGTCGAGATGATCCTCGGCATGGGAACGCGCGAACCATCGGTGCCCCTGGAGCGGGCCGAATTCGTCCGGGCCGACCAGGCCTATTCGATTCTGGCCCGCATCGTCCGGGCCACCCAGGTCGACACCATCGTGCACACCTTTTTGGTGGTGGACTCCACGCGGGTGTCGGCCCGGGCCTTGCACGAGATCAACGTGATCGGCACCATGAACCTGTTGGCCGCCGCCGGCCAATCGGGATCGTCGGTGCGCCAGGTGGTGGTGAAATCGTCCACCTTGGTCTATGGGTCGGCCGCCACCGACCCGGCGTGGTTCCGTGAGGAGACGTCTCGCACCTCACCGGCTCGCACCCGCGTGGAGCGTTCCCTCCTCGAAGTCGAGGGCTTCGTGCGCGACTTCGCCGAGGACAACCCGGCCACGGTGGTGACCGTGCTCCGCTTCGCCAACGTGCTCGGCACCGACATCGTCACCCCCATCAGCTCCAACCTGTCGAGATCCTTTTGCCCGTCGATCGCCGGCTATGACCCGCTGGTGCAGTTCATCGAGGAAGACGACGTCGTGCGCTGCTTGGAGCACGTCACCCGTCATCGGGTGCCCGGGCTCTACAACGTGGCCGGAGCGGGCAAGCTTCCGTGGAGCGAGGTGGTGGCCATCTGCGGGGGACGCCGGCTCGCGCTCCCGCCGACTCTCACCAACGCGGCGGCCGCCCCTCTCGTCCGACTCGGGCTTATCGACTATCCCCCAGAACTGGGCGGACTGCTGCGCTATGGACGCGGCGTCGACACTTCTCGGGTCACACGGGCCGGCTTCAGCACGCGCTACACCACGGCGGGGGCCGTGACTAGCTTCATCCGCGCCCTGCGCCTGCGCCGCAGCGTGGGTGACACTCCCCTGTCATATACCTACGAGCAAGATATCGAGCAGTTCTTCCGGCGCTCCTCGGCCATCGTGCACGCGGCCCGAGAGACTTAGCCTCGATACACCGATGAACGAACGGAGTAGGTGGCCGCGTATCCGCGGAAAGTGCCTCCCTGCTTGGGAAAATAGCGGTGTCGAAGACGCTGTTCTCGCCAAGCCAGGAGGCACTTTCAGTGACCGCAGTATCGCGCGGGAATTGACCGCATCGAGGTGACCTTCGACGAGCCAAACCTGGTGGCGAACGCCGGGCTGCTGCTCGTGGCCACGTTGAGCGTCCGGCTCGGGCTAGAACGCCTGATCAACGCCACCGTTCACCTCTCGGGTCGTGTCGGCGGCGCGCTTCCGGGACGCAAAGTGCTCACACTGGTGCACGCCATGGCCGCGGGCGGGTCCCACATCGATCACGCCGACATGCTCCGTTCGGGCGCCACCGGGTCGGTCCTTGGTCACCGTGTGATGGCGCCCTCCACCTTGGGCACATTCCTGCGGGCCTTCACCTTCGGCCACGTCCGTCAGCTCGACGCGGTGCTGGGTGAAGCGCTGCGCCGGGCGTGGGCCCTCGGGGCGGGGTCGGGGTCGGACCAGCTCGTCATGGACCTCGACTCCACCATCTGCGAGGTGTGCGGCAAGACCAAGCACGGCGCGAGTTACGGATACACGAAGAAGCTCGGCTACCACCCCCTCATCGCTGTCCGGGCAGGGACGGGTGAAGTGCTCCACGTGCGGATGCGCAAGGGTGCGGCCAACACCCAGCGCGGTGCGGTGCGTTTCGTCGAGGAGCTGGTGTCCCGGGTGCGTCGGGCCGGCGCCACCGGGGAACTGATCATGCGCTTCGACTCGGGCTTCTGGTCCAACACCACCCTGGCCACCTTGGAGCGTCTCGACGTCGGCTACACGATGGGCGTTCGCATGATTACGGCCGTGACCAGGGTCGTCGAGGGCATCGACGAGTCCGCCTGGACCCCGATCGACTACACCGCCGACGGCGAAGCCGAGGTGGCGCAGTGCGACTACAAAGGTCGACGACTCATCGTGCGCCGCACCCGGCTGGTTGGTCGCCAGGCCACTCTGTGGCCACAGTGGCGCCACTTCGCCTTCGTGACCGACCTCGACGGCGACTGTGTCGAACTCGACTCCTTCCACCGAGCGCATGCCACCGTCGAACTGGCCATCCGCGACCTGAAAGAGGGTGCGGGCCTCGAGCACGTTCCCTCCGGACACTTCTTCGCCAACTCGACGTGGCTTGTGTGCGCGGCCCTTGCCCATGACCTCATCCGTTGGACCGCCATGCTCGGCGAGATCACACCCGAAGACCACCTCGTCGTGGCCCGCACGGTGCGCACCCGGTTCCTTTCGGTCCCAGGCCGCCTCGTCAATCGGTCCGGGCGCCCGACGCTGCGCGCACCGCTCGAGTGGCCGTGGGCCGACACCTTCAACCGCGCCCTCGGCCTTCTGCGCGCCCTGCCGCCGGTTCCTTTGTAGCTCGGCATTGCGCGGCGGGCGCACCGCAGACGATCGCAAGACGGCGCTGACAACCGACGCGAACTTCACGAAGGCTTGGTTTTGCGTGCCCCGGCTCCGGTGAAGAACTCAGAGCGACGTCGATCGTCTCGGCGCGCTGCCAATCACCTCAAACGGCTGCCTACCT
Source organism: uncultured Acidimicrobiaceae bacterium (assembly GCA_963793645.1). GTDB lineage: Bacteria > Actinomycetota > Acidimicrobiia > Acidimicrobiales > UBA8190 > CAWCAW01. The sequence goes on from CAWCAW010000009.1 coordinate 121,809, forward strand.
GGTCGCCGATCGGTGGATCGAGGCTTAGATCTCGACGCTCGGCGCCATCACCCTCGCTTCAACCACGTTGACACGAGTTCCTGGCGACGCTGGTCCCACTCCTCGGCGGTGATGGCGTAGCGGACGTGGTCCTCCCAAGTCCCGTCGATCTCGAGGTAGCGCTGAGCCACACCTTCTTGGCGCAGGCCCAGCTTGTCGACGACCCGGCGACTGGCGTGGTTGCGGGGCACGATGGCGATCTCGACACGATGGAGCCCCAGCTCCTCGATGGCGAACTTGATCACGATGACAGTCGCCTCCGGAGCTAGGCCATTGCCCGCTAACGATTGGTCGACCCAGTAGCCCACAAAGGCGTTCTGAAACGGGCCGCGTTGCACCGACGACAGCGTGATCTCGCCGGCCAACCTGCCTTCGACGAAGATGCCGAACCCATAGCCACTGCCCATCTGGCGCTCGCGTTCGCGCGCCGCCACAGCCGCGCCGCAAAGCTGGCCCGGTCCTCCGGCGGCGGCGGCGCTAGCGCAGGGCGCGGCTCCCAAGGCAACAGCCACTGGCGACAGCGGGCCCGAACTTCGAACCAGTTCTCGTAATCATCCTCGGTCAACGTGCGCAACCGCACCCGCCACCCAATGAGCTCCAAAGGAACCACCCGAGAGACTCGCCCGATCATCTGTCCAGCACCTCCGCCAGGGCAGCCAGCAGCGTAGTGACGCTCTGGCGGCGCGCCGTGTGACCCATGCAGCCAATACGCCATACGCGTCCGGCCAAAGGTCCGACGCCGGCGCCGATCTCGATGTCATAGTGCCGCAGCAGCACCTGTCGGACTTCCGCCTCGGTCATCGCCGCGGGGAGGTCCTCGGGAACATGCACGGTCGTCAATTGAGGCAATCGGTGCTCCTTGTCGACCAGCAGGGAGAGTCCCATGTTCTCGAGTCCGCGTTGCAACAGGGCGCCGCAGTCATGGTGGCGTTCGATCACACGATCGATGCCTTCCTCGAGCAACACGGCCAGGCCGGCATGCAGGGCGTAGATCATGGAGATGGGTGCGGTGTGGTGATAGGTCCGGCCTCCGTCGCCTTCGACGTAGCGGGCGATAAGCCCGAGGTCGAGATACCACGAGGAAGGTCGTGTCACCAACCGACCGCGAGCCCTCGCCGACACCGTGATCGGCGACAGTCCCGGCGGGACCCCCAAACACTTTTGCGTCCCGCTATAGACAAAGTCGAGGTCCCACTCGTCGCTCTGCATCTCGATGCCACCGAGCGACGTGACGGCGTCCACCACGACAAGCGCATTTCCCTTGGCCCGACTCACGGACTCGACATCGTTGCGCACGCCCGTGGAGGTCTCGGCGTGGACCAGTGCGATCAACGCCGGCTCGGGATGTGCCCCGATGACCACTTCAGGGTCAAGAGCCTCGCCCCACGGCGCCTCGGCCCGCACTACCTGGGCGCCCAGGCGGGACGCCACCTCACACATCCGCTCCCCGAACAGCCCGTTGACGCCGATCACCACGACATCTCCGGGGGTCACCAGGTTGACGAAGGCTGCCTCCATCCCGGCCGAGCCAGTGCCGCTCACCGGCAAGGTGAGAGCGTTGGCGGTCCCGAAAACAGTCCTCAGCTGCTCGCACGTTTCATCGAGCATGGCCAGGAAGGCCGGGTCGAGGTGACCGAGAACGGGCCAGCCCAGCGCGGCTGTGACTTCGGGATACGGGTTGGAAGGACCCGGCCCCATGAGCAGACGTTCGGACAGCACCATCCCCGGATGCTAGGCACGCGACACCTCATGGCCGCCAGTGCGAGGGCGAGCGGCACGTCGGGGAGCGGTCTTGGACCACCTTCCGTGCCGGGCCAACCCCTCAAGCCGAACTTCCGTCACAAAAGCGCCACGTCGCGTGATAATGCCTTTGATTCGGCGTAAACCACCGGCGCTTAGAAAGACGCGGCGGCGAACGCTCGCCAACGTCCAACATTCACCCCGAGAACAGCGGAGCGGCGCGAGGCCTGCTGTTTCGTCTGTACCTAGAGCGCGACACGGGAGTTGAGACGTTCAGTCGAACTGCTCGGCATTTTTACGAGCGACCCCAGGCCCCCGGGTCGGCGCTCGGGGCCGATCGGAGGTCAGATGGAGCCTTCTTCGACGGCTCGAGCGATCCAAGGGATCACTTCGTCGAGCATCTCGTCGAGGGAGGTGGTCGCTTCGAATCCGAGGACGTTCTTGGCCTTTTCGGTGGCTGGGACCCGGCGGGCGACGTCGTGCTCGAAGGGCGTGTCCGAGACGTAGCGAAACGGGACGTCACCCTTTATCTTCCGCCAGATCACCTCGGCGAGTGCGAGCACGGTGGTCGACTCGGCGGTCGACAGGTTGAAGTCGTCGTTCAGCGCGTTGTCATGCTCCATGGCATCGACGATGCCGCGCGCCAGGTCCCCGCCGTAGGTGTAGTGACGAATCTGCGTACCGTCACCCAGGATGTGTAGGGGGTCCTGCCCCTTCAGTACTTTCTGGACGATATCGGGCACCACATGGCTCATGGCGAGCTTGACGTTTCCCGACAGGATCTCAAGGTCGCCCAAGGCGCGTCGCTCGCCGATGCCCACGCAGTTGAAGGGGCGGACGATGGTGTAGGGCAGCTCGTATTGGTCATAGGCGGCCCGGGCGAAGTATTCGACGGCCAGCTTCTGAAAACCGTACGACGACAGCGGCGGGGGGACGGCACGCTCCTGGCCTTCGTAGGACGGCCACGTCTCGGTGGACTCGAACACCATGGAAGATGACAGGTACGTCACCTTCTTGAGCTGACCACGCTGGTAGGCCTCGATGGCGGCGTCACACGACGAGGCGATGATTCGCTCGTTGGTGGCCAGCAGGTCATACGCGTAGGCATGGAAATACGAAATCCCTCCGATCATGGCGGCCCCGGCGATGAAGTGGTCGCAATCGGCCAGCAGCCTCGACATGAACTCCTTGTCTCGGCAATCTCCCTCCGCGAAATTCGTAGTTGGGATCGGAGTCATACGACTTGGTCGACGGCCCGTACTTGGAGAGGTTGTCGACGCCCACGACGGAGTGTCCACGGCGCAACAGCTCCTCGACTACGTAGCCGCCGATAAAACCGGCCGACCCACTGACCATCACCTTGCTCATCGATTCACTCATCCCGTCCTGGTGTGATGTCTTCACTCAGCTTGGCGCCGAATGCATATCGGTACCATCTCAGGTACTTCGGTATCCACTTCCGCAGTTGGAAGTTCGACGATCCGGTTGTGCGCTCCAACCAGATCGTGGGGATCTCCGCTACCGGCAACCTGCGTCTATGCGCTTTGGCGACAAGCTCGAGGCCCACTTCGAAACCGGCGTCGGACTCGATGCCTACCTGCTCGACAAACGTGGCCGAGTACGCCTTGAAGGAGTTGGTGGCGTCGCGTGTGCCGACGCGGGCAAAGATGTGCAACGAGAGCCCCGCCAGTCTCGAGAGCGCGCTCTTGAGCGGCGGGCCGCCGATCTGCTGGCCGCCACGCATATACCGGGAGGCGGCGGCGATGGCCACGCCCCTCTCGACGAGGCGGGTGAGCTGATCGATTTGGGAGGGATCGTCACAGCCGTCGGCCATGGTCACCACCACCACGTCGGCCACGGCCTGCTTGAAACCGAAGCGAATAGCCCGAGCGGGGCCAGGCCCGTCGGTGTTCAGCGTTGGTCGCACACGCCCGTCGGTCTCGGCATACTTCTCGACCCACGGCTTGGTGGTGTCGTCGACGGAGTCGAAGACGACCAGCACCTCACATGGCAACGTCACTGACTCGAGAAGCCGCTCCAAGTAGGCGACGATGGTCTCGCCTTCGTTGTATGCCGTGACGATGACCGAGACCCTGGGCTTCACGATACGAGTCCTGGGCTGGCCCGCAGCTTCCAGACGTCGACCACCGGCACCGACACTTCGAGGTCGCGGTAGAGATCGTGCGGTGTCCCGATCACGAGGACATCGGATCGAGCGAGCACCTCATCGAGGGGTAGCAAATCAGCGTCGGACGACACGAAGGGATCGTGGCACACGACATGGCGCGCCTTGAACCGAAGGATGCGCTTGAGTTTGTAGCTGAGGCTCGAGCGAATATCGTCAGACCCACCCTTGAATGCCATTCCCAAGATGCCAACGGTCATCTCGGGCAAGGAGAACTGCTCCTCCATCTTGGAGACCAAGTACAAGGGCAGTCCTTCGTTCACCAGCATGGCGGCGTGTCCGAGCACGAAGTTGTTGTTGTTGAAGGCGGCCAGTTGCATGGTGTCCTTCAACAGGCACGGACCGGCCGCGAACCCGGCTCCGGGGAGATCGCTGGCACGCGGGTACTCGAAAGAGAGGGCTGACCGGATGCGGTCGTAATCAAGGCCGAAATCATTGGCCATCATGAACAGCTGGTTGGCGGTGGCGAATTTGATGTAGCGCCACGTGTTGGTGAACAGCTTGGCCAGCTCGGCTTCTTCGGGCGCCAAACGAACCGTCTGCGACGTCAGGGTCCCAAAGAGTTTCTCGGCCCGAATGAGCGCCGACTCGCTGCGCCCCGAGACGATCTGGGGGAGCTCGAAGAGCTCGGTCATGGCGCGGCCCTCGGCGATGCGCTCCGGACAGAACGAGACATCGATGTCCTTGCCCGTCGCGGCCACGCCCTGCTCGACGAGAGCGGTCGTGCCCGGGTACACCGTGGAGCGCAGCACCAGGAGCTGGCCGTCGCGCAAATACGGCTCGAGGTCGACCACCGTGTTCGAGACAACGGTCGGATCCGGGTTGAGGTGCTCGTCGACCGGCGTTCCCACCACCACGACCACGTGCTCGGCGTCGGCGACGGCAGAGGGATCGGTGGTGGCCGTGAGTGTCGAGCCCAAGGTGGCGGCCAGCACCGCTTCGGCGCCGTCTTCACGAAACGGCATGTGCCCGCTCATGACCTTGGCCACGGCCGACTCGCTGACGTCGTACAGCGTCACCTTGAGCCCGCGACTGGCAAAGGCCAGGCCGAGCGGGAGACCGACATGTCCGCATCCTCCGACGATGACGATGTCACGCTCGAACATGTACAGCGACTCTCCTCTGTGGTGATTGCGGCCCGGACAGGCCGCCTGCCCGCCAGGCACCTCGCCAGGGGGGTGTGGCCCCAGACCGCTACAGAATGCCAGATGAAGCGGGTTCAGGCGGACTTTGCCGGTCGCCGTGGTACCCGATCGGGCGCCGTCAACGAAGACTGGCAGCCAGACCGTCGAGAATGTCGTCTTCGGACACCACGCACGACGAGCACTCGAAGTGCTCCATGGCGGAGTCGAGCACGAGCACCCCGCCGACGATCACATCGGCACGACCCTCCACCATCCCCGGGCGTGCCAACCGGGCCTCGGCGCTTTCGGCGCTGAGCCAGCCCAACCAGTTCCACACGTCGGATCGGGTCAGCACCGCGTGGTGGATGAGCGCCCGGTCATAGGTGTGCAGTCGCCGGGCCAGTGACGCCAGGGTCGACACTGTTCCCGCCAAACCGATCAGGGCACCCCCGGCAGCGAGTTCGGGAAGCGTACGGCGAGCGTGCCCCAATGCGTCGTCGATGGTCTCTCGAGCCTGGGCAAGCTCGGCGGGCCGGGGCGGATCGTGGTGCAAGAAGCGCTCGGTGATCCGCACGCACCCGATGTCGAGTGAGACAGACGCCACCGGGCTTGTCCCGTCTGCCGGGCCGGCCCCCTCGGCTGGGCTGGTCTCGCCGGGTGTCCCTATCGACAGCTCGGTCGAACCGCCGCCGATGTCGACCACGAGCACCGGGCCCGGACCCACCAGGTCGACAGGAAGGTGCGCGGTGGCGCCCGCGAACGAAAGGCGACCTTCTTCCTCGCCGGAGAGCAATTCAGGACGAAGTCCCGTGGCCTCTCGGGCCGCGGTGAAGAAGTCCTCGGCGTTGCGCGCGTCGCGCACGGCCGAGGTGGCCACCAGACGCCCTTTGTGCACGCCATGAACGTCCATGGCGCGCCGGTAATCGCCCAGCACCTCCGCCGTGCGCGCAATGGCCTCCATCGACAGCGCGTGATTGGCGTCGACACCCTCACCCAACCGAGTGATGCGCATGAGGCGCTGCACGGTGGCACCCGTCTCATCGACGATCAACAGACGTGTCGAATTGGTCCCGCAGTCGATGGCGGCCACCGCCGAGCCTCCGTCAGCCATCGCCCTGCTCTAGCACGTAGCCGGCAACGTCCAACTCGAGCTCGTCGATGGCCCACTGACCCACAGGGTCATCACCCCCGGCCAGCACCCAGGCCACATGCGCGTGCAGGCACTTCACACCGCGGCGGGTGCCGCCCACTCCCCCACTCGGACGCGGCCCGAGATGGTCCGGGGCGATCACCGCGTCGCGCTCCGCCGCGTAGCGGCGATGCGCGTGGGCCACGGCCTCCGGATCGACGGCGGCGGAGGCGGCCCGCACCCCTCCGGCTGCCTCCAGCCGGCTTACCGCGTCGCGGGCGACAGGGTCGATGAGCCAGTACCGGGTGGGCATGGGACGCCCGTCGTCGAGAAAGGGCTCGTTGACGATGACGGCCGGCTGGCCGTCGCTGTTGCGGACAGCCACGGCGAAACGGGCCGAAGGGAGACGTCCGAGCAGGCGGGACACGGCGTCGCGGTCATCCTCGCGCCGTGGTCCGCTCGGCGGGCCGGTTGGGGGGCCCGAGACCACCCTCTCAGCGCCAGAACTCGAGGTTGTAGAGCACTCTCGACCAGTAGCCGCGAGCCGAGGACGGCGTCACCAATGCCGCCGCGGACCCGGTAGCCAGCCACTGGAAATCACCGGGGTCGACACCCAAAAGCGCCTGGGACTCCTTCGATCCCGGGACGACCGGCGGCCCCCCCAGAGGCACGGCGTTGCCACCGGGGCTTGTCGACCCCGATTCGCTCGAGGCCGGCAGGATGTCATACGCCTTGGAGCCCGGCGGCACCAGGCCGTAGACGCTGCGGGCCAACGCATCCACGGTGGCGCGCTCGGAGAGCTGGCGCGCCTCGTGGGACAACAAGGAGTTTTCGGACTGCAGGCGGGCCAGCTCCGCCGACGACGATCGCAGCTGCTCACGCTGAGAGAACAAGTTGCCGATCGGCATGCTGGTGGCCAGCACGACCAACGCAAAGAGCGCTGCTCCCAGTACGACGGCCCGAGCTCGGCGCCGCTGCAGCGTGTCCAGGCCATCGCCGGGGCGCGCCGAGAACAGGCGGCGCCACAATGTCATCAGCGATCGTCTCCCGATGGACGCACCGCTGCCAGCGCAGCGCCGCCGTAAAAGGCGGCTGACTCCCCGATTTCCTCTTCGATCCGCAACAGCTGGTTGTACTTCGCCACCCGGTCCGAACGCGCCGGCGCACCGGCTTTGATCTGGCCGCAGTTGGTGGCCACGGCCAAGTCGGCGATGATGGTGTCCTCCGTCTCGCCCGAACGATGCGACATCACGCACGTGTAGGCGGCGCGCCGGGCGGCGTCCATGGTGTCGAGGGTCTCGGTGAGCGTCCCGATCTGGTTGACTTTGATCAAGATCGAGTTGCCCACCCCACGCTCGATGCCGCGCTCGAGGCGCGCCTGGTTGGTGACGAAGATGTCATCGCCCACCAGTTGGACCCGGTGGCCGAGCGCGGAGGTCAGCACCGACCAGCCGTCCCAGTCGTCTTCGGCCATGCCGTCTTCGAGGGACACGATGGGATAGCGCGTGCACAACTCGACCCAGTAATCGACCATGTCGTCGGAGCTGAGTCGCCGGCCCTCGCCGGTGAGCACGTACGCACCGTCTTCGAAGAGCTCGCTCGAGGCAGGATCGAGGGCGAGGGCGACTTCCTCCCCCGGCACCCGCCCGGCTGCTTCGATGGCCTCCACGAGCACGCCCAAGGCCGCCTCGTTGGTGGGCAGGTCGGGTGCGAAGCCCCCCTCGTCGCCTACCGTCGTCGACAATCCTCGGGCCTTGAGCACCTCGGCCAGCGCGTGGTACGTCTCCACCCCCCAACGCAGGGCTTCGGAGTACGACGCCGCCCCGACGGGCGCCACCATGAACTCCTGGAAGTCGATGGAGTTGTCCGCGTGGGCGCCTCCGTTGATCACGTTCATCAGCGGCAGGGGCAGCACATGGGCGTTGACCCCTCCCACGTAACGAAACAAGGGAAGTCCACTTTCGACGGCGGCGGCTTTGGCCACCGCCAGCGACACACCGAGCACGGCGTTGGCTCCCAGGCGCCCTTTGGTGGGCGTGCCGTCCAGATCGACCAGGGCGAAGTCGACGGCGCGCTGGTCATCGGCATCGAAGCCCGACAGGACTTCGGCGATCTCGCCACTGACGTGCTCGACGGCACCGAGCACTCCCTTGCCCCCGTAGCGCTCTCCCCCATCACGCCACTCGGTGGCCTCGTGTACCCCGGTGGAGGCGCCCGAGGGCACCATGGCGCGGCCGGCCGCGCCGGAGACCAAGATGACCTCGACTTCCACGGTGGGATTGCCGCGTGAGTCGAGGACCTCCCGGGCCGCAATCTCCTCGATAGCGCTCATAGCTCCGATGCCCCTGTGATTAGTGTTGCCAAAGTTACTCGCTCGGGGGAATTTTGTCGCGCAGTCGCCTGTTGTCAGCACGCAACGTGACCGAGACACCCAAGAGTACGTCGCGCCACAGCAGACAGCTGTGGGCGCTATGCCGAGCTGTGCTGGACGCCGAACCACGCGGTTATCTCGCCGGTGACGTCGGGCGGACCCAGGGCGGCTCCAAAGAGAGCCAGCACCGCAGCCGGCTCGCTCCCGCCGTCGTAGACCAACACCGTGCTGACGTGGTAACGCTGCAGAAAAGCCCGCGTTTGGGCCGGGGCCGGAGGGGGCCCCTGTGATACCCCCAACCAGTCACCGGTCAAAGTCGCCGTGACGGCGGGAGGCACCAGCGGTGGTGCCGACGATGTGGCCGCTCCCATGGCGCCGGCGGTCAGCGCATACCCGCCGATGAGGCGAAAACGCATGGCCGAGGCGGCCTGCCACAACATGGCCTGGTCCTCGGGATACACCGGGTAGGGATAGGTGAGGGCCACGCTGCCCGGCGCTATGCGCTGCAGCGCCGGTGAGGAGAAGAACGCCGGGATACCGGTGGGCACCGACTCATAGGGCCAGCGCGGCACCAGGGGTAGCAGCGCCACCACGCTCAGTACTCCTACGGCCAGCCACCCGGGGGCAGGCGCCGCCGCCGCGGCCGCCCCCGGGCGCCGAGCATGGCGTCCCTTGCGCTCGACCACCACGAAGGCGAGGCGGTCGACGGTGACGGCCAATGCCAACGCCACGAAGAGGTCGACGAGCAACGCGAAACGAGCGGCGATGACGGCGTCGAGAATCGGGACATGGGGGAACACGGTGAACGGCAGGCGAAACGACGTCTGGTGGGTGTCGATCACCAGCCGGGGACCGAGCGAAAGCACCCAGGCGGCGACGGCCATGGCGAGGGCGAAGATGACCACCCCACAGCGCCGAAAGCGTACGGCCGCCCCGGCCAGCACGACGAGCAGGGGGATGCCCAAGTACGTGCCGTTCTCGGCCAGATCGGCGCTGACGAACTTGGAGCCAATGGCGGCCAGGCTCCGAGGGGCGAACTGCTGGTTGAGCGACGGCACCACGGTGCCGAGCAGGTCGGCCGGAAACGTGGTGCCTTGCCACGGGGAGCCGGTGAACCGATGGAGACCGAAGAGATAGAAGTACACCGGGAACCCCACGACCACCGCACCCACCGGGACCGCCCACGCCACGCCCCGCACCACGTACTGGACCCGGGCCGCGACCTGTCGCCAACGGAACACGACCAGCAGCACGACGCCGATCACCGTCATTACGGCACAGTCGACGAGCACCTCGGGGGAGATGAGGAACTGCACGGCGCCGAGCAATCCGAGAAGCACGCCCACCCGGCGCGCCCGCATGCGTTGGCGCACCAAGAGCTCGTCGAGCACCAACAACAACAGCGGCGGTATGGGGACGAAGCTGAGATCGAGGTGGCCCAGCGCCTGCCCGGCAATGTATGGGGAGAACCCGTAGAGCAAGCCGCCGATGAAAGCGGCCGGCGTCCACGGCGCCCAGCGCCGGAACACGAAGAACGCGGCGGTGGCTGAGGACGAGATCCCCAGCCACAACAACAAGGTGAGGCTCGCCACCGGCCCGAAGGCCAGCGTCACGGGCGCCATGAGCAGGCCCAGCAGCGGCATGAGGGTGTTCTGGGCCAGGTTCACCCCGCTCGGGTAGTCGAGATAGTTGGAATAAAAGGGGTTGTGCCCGTGGGCCAGTGCGTACGGCGTCCAGCGCAAGAACCACGCCACCTGGGCCGGATCCGCACAGGCGCACCACGGGAGGTGGTTGGCGTCGCCCGGCCACACCGGGACGTAGGCGACCAGGGCCAGGGCGCCGTAGAGGGCCACGCACAAGGCGAGCGTGAGCCGACTGGGACGACTCGCAAGGGACCTCGTGGTTGTCGTCATCGGCCTCGCTCGCGGTTTTAGCCGCTGCCGGCAGAGCGGACCTGCATGGAGCGCGTCCCGGGAAAACAAGGCGGTCACCGGTAGAGTGCAGCGCCGTGGCCCAAGGGACACTCGGAGCCCGCGCCGCAAGCTTCTGGAGCGCCTACAAGCGACCAGTGCTGGTTGCTACCGGGTGCGGCGTCGTCCTGCGGATCATCACCGAATTGGTGGGACTGCTGAGCCGCTACGGGGTCGTCTTCCCGCACGTGATCGGCCGAGACCACTCCCTGCTCACCACGGTGTGGTTCCAGTGGGACGCCGGCCTCTACGTCAATATCGCCGCTCACGGCTATCGCGCCGGCCACCTCGTGGCCGGGCACCAGAACTCCATCGCCTTCGCACCCCTGTACCCGTGGATCATGCGGGCCCTGCACGACGTGTCGGGCTTGGGGTACGGCAATTGCGGCCTGGTCATCAGCCTGGTGGCCATCGTCGTCGGCCTCATCGGGGTGCACAAGGTGGTGGCGCTCGATGGCGACGCGGCCGTGGCGGGAACCACCGTGACCATGATGGTGGCCTGGCCGGCCGCCTTCTTCTTGGTCACGGGGTATGCCGATGCGCTGGCCATGGCGGCCGTGGCGTGGTCCTTTTGGGCCGCTCGACGCGGATCGTGGCTGGCGGCGGGCATCCTGGCGGCGGCGGCCGGGGCCACCAAGTACTACGCGGTTGTCATCGTGCTGGCCTTGCTGGTGGAGTGGTGGGAGGCGCGCGGTCCGATCGCGCCCGTGCTGCGCGGTGTGCAGATCGCCTTTTTGGTGGGCCCGTCCCTCGTGTTCTTCGGCGTCTTCATGGCCTACTGCGCCATGCACGTGGGCGACCCCCTCGCCTTTGTGCGGGCCCAGGCAGGATGGGGTCGCCATTTCGGCTGGCCCTGGACCTTGGCCTCCCATAGCGGCCAGGACCTCGTGCACCTACGGTTCTTGGACACCTCGCACGCCAGTGTGGTGGAACTGTTCGACGCGGTGACGGTGGTCATGTTGCTGGCGGCCGTGCCGTACGCCTGGTTGCGTATGCGACGCTCCTACGGGGTGCTGCTGGCCGCCATCACCTGTGTGTACATCTTCGAGTCCGTGCTCATCAGCGAAGAACGGGAAGTGCTGATGTTCTTCCCGTTCTTCGCCGTCTTGGGACAGCTGTGTGCTCGCCATCGCTGGCTCGAGCGGGCGCTGCTGGCCTGTTTTCTCCCCGCCGCGTATTACCTCGTCGAGCGGTTCGTCACGATGCGCTTCGCGGGCTGAGCTCGGCGGCTCGCACCTCGTCGCCAAATCGCATGGCGCGGGCCCGCAGGGCGCCCTCAGCGTCGACACCGAGGGCGCGGGCCAGGTCGACCACATCGAAGAGCAGCTCCCCCACCACCTCTGTCGCATCGACCCGGGAGGCGTCGACTGGGGGGGCATCGACGTCCCGGCCCGACGACGCCTGGCGTAGGGCGGCGACCTCAGCGTCGAGTCGGTGTAGACGTTCGGGCGGAGCGGGAAGCACCATGTCGACCGATTCGGCTTTGCCGAGCAGTTTGGCCGTCAAGGCCAGCGCGGGCAGGGCGGGCGGTATGCCGTCGGTCACGCTGGTGCGGCCCTTCTCGGCTTTCTTGAGCACCTCCCAACGATCAGCCACGTCCTGGGCCGTCTCTGCCACGGCGTCGCCGAAGACATGAGGGTGACGGGCCACCAGCTTGTCGTGGATCCCCCGAGCCACGTCGGCCAGGGTGAAGCGGCCCTCCTCGGCACCGAGCACGGCGTGGAAGTACACCTGAAAGAGCACGTCGCCTAGTTCCTCCTCCAGATGGGCGACGAGCTCGGGCGCCACGTCGGGCTCCGCTGCGGCCACGGCCTCGATGGCATCAAGGGCTTCGTAGGCCTCCTCGAGCAGGTGCCGGCCGAGAGACCCGTGGGTCTGACGGCGGTCCCATGGGCACCGGGCCCGCAAGGTGCGCACCAACTCTTCGAGCCTGACCATTTCGGCGGCCACCGGGGCACCGAGGCGCGGCACCCACAGCGTGGTCAGATGATCGGCCTCGACGCTGCGATCGATGTCGGCCCACGGCACTGTGGTGATGGCCTCGTCGGCCAGACCCAGGTGGTGCAGCACCACGGCCTCGAGGTCGCCATCCACCTCGGCATCCTCAACGGCAAGCTTCACCGCCGACAGCACGGCGCGGCTGTGACACTGGGCCACGAGCAAGGGGCCACGCTCGCCGGCCGCCTCGACGCCAAAGGCGGTGGCATCGACGATGCGCACACCGGCGCGTACCGGGTCCACTCCCAGGCGCTCCCACGCCAGGTCGAGAAACGACAGGGCGGGCACCACCGTCACCTCCACCCGGTTCTCGGCCCGCAGCAGCTCGACGGTGCGCTCGGCCACCAGTGGAGAACCGGGCACCAGATAGCAGACGAAGGCGTCTGATGCAGCGGCCATGGCAGCGCCCACCACGTCCTCGACGATCGCCGCGTAGACGTCGTCGAAGCTGTCAGCGTCCTCGTAGCGATGGTCGAGGAACACCACCGGCCCCGACGCACCCGACAAAGCGGCGGGCAACGCCGGGTGGCGAGCCGTGCGCACCAGGCACACGGCGGCCGCGGCGATGGCCGCCGTGGTGGGGACGGGAACGAGGTCGGCTCCGGCGGGACCGAGACCGGCGACGACGACCCGGGGGGGCCTCCCCGGCGCCCGATCCGACGGCGTCACCGAGACGTCAGCCGGCGCCGGAAAGTCCGCCGAGTGCCGAAGTCGACGATGCCGCCTGATTGACGGTGCGGTTGAGCACGAAGGCCGGGGGCGGCGGCGTGGGCACGCGCACCCCTTGCGCCTGACTCCAGGTGCCGTAGCGGGGGTCGATGGAGATGCTGGCTCTGTCGGCCATGCGGTTGAGGGCGGCGCCCACCGTCGAGGTGTCGGCGGCCAAGAGCACCTCGCGGATGGCACTCGAGACGTCCGCATAGGGGACCAACTGGTGCTGGCGCATCTTCACCACCAGATACAGCGTCATGGGGGGGCCCGAGGATGACTGCGACATCCATGTCAGCGGCGCCGCCAGCTGGCCGGAGCTGAGGGCGTCAATGGTCCCGGCCAGGTCGGTGCCGAACTCGTTGGAGACCTCGGCCGGATAGACGCAGGGGACCTGGCCACCGGTGGGCGTCTCGGGATCCACCTCGCTGTCCTGGGAGGCCGTCTGAAAGCTCGCTCCTCCGGCGATCTGATCGTGGATGGTCTGAGCCGCGGTGGCGGTGTCGGCCACGATCAAGTTGAGACAAACCTGCGTGAGCCCGGCGGCATGCGAGTGGTAGTACGCCATCAAGGCGGCGGGGCCCACGTTGACGTGGCCGACGATCTCTTCCAATTTCTCCTGGTAGGCGAGGGTCTGGGCCTGCTCCTTCAGGAAGGCGGCCGGCAGGCCGTTGGTGAGTTGCGCCCCCTCGCGGCTGCACGGCGAGCCGTCTTGCCCTTCGGATTGCTCGAGCTGGGATTCGAAGTCGCCGCGTGCGGCGGAGACGTCCGCCGCGCTTACCGACACGTGGCGCCGGGCCAGGGCTTGCTTCTCGAGGGAGAAGAGCACCAGGGACTCGAGGGTGGTGTCGGCGAACTGTGCGGTCACCGTGTCGGTGCCCACCCCGGTGACCGTCGGCAGCGATCCGTCGCTTTGTATGTCCAAGGCGCACTGGACGGACTGATTGGCCGGCGTGGGAGCCGAGCCATTGGCAGAAGCGGTGGCCAGGGCCAGCTGGGTGTTGAGCTGAGACTGCGAGATGCTCACCCCGTTGACCGTCGCCGCCGTCGGCGAGGCATTGCAACCGGACGCCACCACCACGGCGCCGAGGACGACCACCAACACGAGGCGTTTCACGAGCTGCGCATGCTACTGGTCTTGGGGGGGAACCAAAGAACCGAGCAACTCGGTGAGGGCCGCCACAGGGTCCTCCCCGGGATCGAGCGGCACGATGAGGCGGCCGAGGTCCTCTTTGAAGGTGGCTTCGGGTCGCAGCCGCCGCAGCCGGACGCGCGCGCTGGCGGCCAGTGCCAGCGGCGAGACCCGGGCGATGAGGCCCCGCCTCGTCACCGGTCCCACCCCCTGACCGGGACGGGCCGGGGTGGCCGATATCTCGCGAGCGCCCACGCGCAGGCACTCGGCGCGCAGGCGGGCCACTGCCAGCAACCCCTCGGCGGCGGCGGGCAGGGGACCGAAGCGGTCGATCCACTCGGCTTTGATGTCGTCGACCTCGGTGTCGAGGGTCACCGAGGCCAGGCGCCGGTAGGCCTCGAGACGCAGGTCCTCTCGAGCCACGTAGTCGGCCGGGAGATGGGCATCGCAGGGCACGTCGATGGTGACTTCCACGGGCGGACGCCGCGGCTCGCCTTTGAGGTCGGCCACCGCTTCGGCGACCAGCTGCACGTAGAGGTCGTATCCGACCGCGGCGATATGTCCCGACTGGTCGCGCCCGAGCAGGTTGCCCGCCCCGCGGATCTCGAGGTCGCGCATGGCGATCTTGAAACCACTGCCGAGCTCGGTGTGCTCACCGATGGTGCGCAGCCGCTCGTAGGCGGCTTCCGTCAGGACGCGATCGGCGGGATGCAGCAGATACGCATAGGCGCGCTGTGCCCTGATCGCCCCACCCGCCCGCGCAGCTGGTGCAGCTGGCCGAGGCCGAGCCGATCGGCGCGGTCGACGACAAGGGTGTTCACCGTGGGCATATCGATGCCCGACTCGATGATGGTGGTGCACACGAGCACGTCGTAGCGCTTCTCCCAGAAGTCGAGCACGACCTGCTCCAAGCGTGCCTTCGTCCATCTGTCCGTGCGCCACCGCGACGCGCGCTTCGGGCACGAGCTGACGGAGGCGCTGCCGCGACAGCCTCGATGTCGTGCACCCAGTTGTGCACGATAGAAGACCTGGCCCTCGCGCAGCAGCTCGCGGCGCAGCGCCTCCACCACGGCGGGCTCCTCGTACTCGCCGACGTAGGTGAGGATGGGCTGGCGTTCCGCCGGCGGGGTGTTGATGAGCGAGAGGTCGCGGATGCCGGTAAGGGCCATCTCCAAGGTGCGGGGGATGGGGTTGGCCGTCAACGTCAGCACGTCGACGCCGGCGGTGATGGCCTTGATGGCCTCTTTGTGGCTCACGCCGAAGCGCTGCTCCTCGTCCACCACGAGCAGGCCCAGGTCCTTGAAGGTGACGTCGCCGGCGAGGAGACGGTGCGTGCCCACCACCACGTCGACGGTGCCGGCGGCCAGGCCGGCCAGCACGGTGCGCGCCTCGGCCGGGGTCAGAAAGCGCGACAGCATCTCGACACGCACGGGAAACCCCGAGTAGCGATCGGCGAATGTTTGGGCGTGCTGGCTGGGCCAGCAGGGTAGTGGGGACGAGGACGGCGGCCTGTTTCCCCTGTTGCACGCATTTGAACGCGGCCCGCACGGCCACCTCGGTCTTGCCGAATCCGACGTCGCCGCACACCAACCGGTCCATGGGGGTCTCGGCCTCCATGTCGGCCTTGACATCCTCTACGGCCCGGCGTTGGTCCGCGGTGTCGACGAACGGGAAGGCGTCCTCGAGCTCGAGCTGCCACGGCGTGTCGGGGGCGAAGGCGTAACCGGACATGTGCAACCGCTTGCGATAGAGCTCGACGAGCTCCTGGGCGACCTCGTGCACCGCGGCGCGGGCCTTGGCCCGGGTGCGCTGCCATTCACTGCCCCCCAATCGGTTCAGCGAGGGGGCTTCCCCGCCGCTGTAGGGGGTGATGGCCTCGATCTGGTCCGACGGCAGGTAGAGCTTGTCGGCGCCGCGGTACTCGAGGAGCAGGTAGTCGCGCGACGCGCCGTTGACGGTGCGGGTGACCATGCCCGCGAAGCGGGCCACGCCGTGCTGGCGATGCACCACGTAGTCGCCCACAGCGAGGTCGTCGAAGAAGCCGTCGGTGGGCCGGGCCCGCGCCCGGGCCCGGCGATGGGGGCGGCGGCGGCCGGTGAGGTCGGACTCGGCCAGGACCGCCACGTGGGCGCCGGCGCAGACGAACCCACTGTCGAGAGACGCCACGGCGACCCGCACTCCGGGGCGAGCCACCTCGGAGTCGTCGTCGCTGTCGGTGACCACGGGCACCGAGAGGCCCTCTTCGGCCAGCACGTCGGCCAGGCGCTGGGCCGAACCGGCGCCGTCGGCACACAACGTCACCGAATAGCCGTCGCGCACCAATGCACCCAGCTCGGCGGCCAGCCGGATGCGGTCACCGAGCACGGGGTCCCACCCGTGGGCGGCCACGGTGGGCATGGACGGGCCCTCGGCCACCGGCACCATGGACAGCACGGGCGCCCGGCACCGGGCCAAGAGGCGTTCGTAGTCCACGTGCAGCCGCGGGAAGGCGGTGTGCGCATCGTCGGAGACACCACCGTCGTGGGCGCCTTCGACGACGCCCCACGTCACGGCGAGGGCACCCGCCAAGGCGGCCTCCTCGTCGTTGAGCTCGGCGGCGCGGTCGCGGATGCGGCGAGGTTCGACGAGCACGATGCGGGCCCCGGCCGGCAGCAGGTCGGGCAGGACACGGTCGTCGTCGGCCAGCCACGGCAGCCACGACTCCATGCCGTCGAAGATCTGGCCCGTCGGCGAGGCGCTCCCACTGGGCCCGGCCCCAGGGCTCGGTGCCCACCAAGCTTGTCGGCCCGGTCCCGCACCGCCTCCGTGGGGAGCAGCTCGCGACAGCCGAGGAGGTCGACTGCCTCGAGGGCCCGCACCGAACGCTGGTCGCCGGGGTCGAACTCGGTGAGGCGGTCGACCTCGTCGCCCCACAGGTCGATGCGCACCGGCAGGTCGGAGGTCGAGGGGAACACGTCGACGATCCCACCTCGCACGGACAGCTCGCCGCGGTGCTCGACCTGGTACTCGCGGCGGTACCCGAGACCGACCAAGCGGCTCACCAACTCGTGACTGGTCGACACGGGCACCTCGGGCCACGTGCACCGGGATGGCCGCCTCCGATCCGGGCCAGGCGCTGCAACAGGGCCCGCACGGGGGCGACGACCACGTCGGGGGGGACGGGGGCAACGGTGGGGGCCAGAGCGGTCCCGCCCTCGGGGGCGTCGCCCAGGCCCAGACGCCACAGCAGACGCAGGCGCTGGCCCATGGTGGACACCTCGGGGCTGACGCGCTCGAAGGGCAGGGTGTCCCAGGCCGGGAACATCTCCACGGCGTCGGGCCCGAGGAAGGCGGCCGATATCATGGGTAAGGCGCTCGGCGTCGGCGACCGTGGGCGTGACCACGAGCATGGGCCGGCGCTCCGACAGCGCGACCATGGCGGCCAGCACGTAGGCGGTGGCGGCCTCGGCCACGGCGAGCACCGACGAACCGCCCGCCACGGCGTCGACCATGGCGGGCTCGTTGCGCAGGAGGGGGGGAAGGGCCCGGAGGCTCACCGATTCAGGCTATAGAGCCGGCGCGTCATTGCGCGTCGCCGGTGTTGACACGCTGCATGGTCGCTTCCAAGCCGTCGGTGGCGATCACCTCCACGGCGTCGGCGGCCACCTGCACGGCCACGTCGAGGCGCTCGCGCTCGGCCCGGCCGGGCCGGTGCAGCACGTAGTCGGCCCCCGCTTGGCGGCCGGGGGGCTTGCCGATCCCGATCCGGACGCGGACGTAGCCGGGGTCGCGCAGATGGACATGGATCGACTTGACGCCGTTGTGCCCGGCTGCGCCCCCGCCGACTTTCACCTTGACCCGGCCCAAGGGCAGGTCGAGCTCGTCGTGGACCACCACCAGGTACTCAGGTCCTCGATGCCGTGGCGGCGCACCAGGGCGGCCACGGCCAACCCGGAGTCGTTCATGTAGGTCTGGGGTACGGCGCCGACCACTGTTTTGGTGCCCAGGCGCGACCGGGCCACCAGGGCGCGCGCTCCCCTTGTCCAGCCGAGGCGTTCCCCGGCCCGCTCGGCCAGCACGGCTCACCACATCGGCACCGACGTTGTGGCGGGTGCGTTCGAATTCCGCCCCGGGATTGCCGAGCCCCACCACCACCAGGTCTGCACCCACGGTCGGGCGCGACGAGCCGAAGAACCGGCGCAGGTCTAGCTCTCCGACCCGGACTCGGCTCCCGCCCCGCCCTCGGCGTGGCCGGCGGCCCCGGCTTCGCCCTCGCCTTCGCCCTCGGCGGCTTCGCCCTCGGCGCCTTCGCCGGCGGCCACTCGCGGCGCCTGGCCGGCCACCACGACCGACTCGGGGTCGAGCTCGGTGATGACGCCGTCGGGCAAGGCGATGTCCGACACCCGAATGGCCGAACCGATGACGAGCTCGGTGATGTCCACCTCGAGGTGGGCGGGGATGTCGGCGGGGCGGGCCTTGACGGGCAGCGAGAACAGCTGCTGGTCGAGCAGCCCATCGGAACGGTGCAGCTCGAGTGCCTCACCTATCAAGGTGAGCGGTACGTCGGCGGCGATCAGGCGGTTGGGGTCGACGACCTGGAAGTCGACGTGGATGACCGTGCCGCGCACCGGGTGGCGCTGCAGCTCGCGGGCCATGGTCAGGTAGTTCTTGCCCTCGAGCTGCAGGGACAGCACGGCGTTGAGGCCGGCGTCGGTGGTCAGCGCGGCGCGCAGGTCACGGGCCGCCACGGTCACCGCAATGGGGTCGACGCCCGGGCCCGTAGACCACGGCGGGGATCCGGCCATCGTGCGCGCGATGCGGCGGGACGGACGGTGCCGACACGCCGGCCGGCCTCGGCTACCAGGGTGAATTCGGCCATGGGAAGGGCTCCAGGTGCTGACGAAGGGGAACGACAGAGCATAGAGCCTCGGCGCCCAGAGCCGCCGAGGGCGCCCTCAGGCCAGGTTGTTGCCCCCGAAGATCTCCGACACCGACGGTGTCCTCGAAGACAGCGTCGATGGCATCGGCGATGAGTTTGGCCACCGAGAGGACCTCGAGCTTCTCGATGCGCTTGTCGCTCGGGGATGGGCAGGGTGTTGGTCACCACCACCCGGGAGATGGGTGACTTCTCCAGGCGCTCGATGGCGGGGTCCGACAGCACGGCCGTGGGTGGCCATGGCCCACACGTCGGCAGCACCGCGTTCGATCAGCAGCTCGGCCGCGGCGCAGATGGTGCCGGCCGTGTCGATCATGTCGTCGATGAGCACGCATCGGCGCCCTTCGACCTCACCCACGACATCGAGCGCCTCGACCTCGTTGGCGGTGCCGCGGGGCGCCGCTTGTGCACGAAGGCCAGGTCGGCGCTGCAGGTGCTGGCTGAAGCGCTCGGCCACCTTGACCCGTCCGGCGTCGGGGGCGACTACCACGAGGTCCTCGATGCCGTGACCGTGCAGGTCGCTCGATCGAGCACGGGCATGGCCGTGAGGTGGTCGAAGGGAACGTCGAAGAACCCCTGGATCTGCCCCGAGTGCAGGTCGACGCTCACCACCCGGTCGGCCCCGGCCACCTGGAACATGTCGGCCACCAGCTTGGCGGTGATGGGCTCGCGTCCGATGGCCTTGCGGTCCTGGCGCGAGTACCCGTAGTACGGGCACACCGCCGTGATGCGCTTGGCCGACGCGCGCTTGGCGGCGTCGATCATGATGAGTTGCTCCATGAACGTGTCGTTAACCGGGCGCACAGTGCGTCTGGACGATGAAGACGTCGCTGCCGCGCAACGAGCGGTCGTAGCGGCAGTGGATCTCGCCGTTGGCGAACTCGCGCAGGTTGGCTTCGCCCAGCTCTACGCCGAGATGCTCGGCGATCTCGCCGGCGAGCGCCGGATGCGATCGACCCGAGACGAGCTCGAGGCGGCGACTGGGAACGACCTCCACGATCCCGACGCTACCAATCCCGCCGCACGGTGCCACCGGGGAGGCGCGGCGGCTCTGCCCCCACCTCATCCTCGGCGTCGTCGATGTCGCCGCCCACTTTGGTGAAGGGCTCGACGACCACCCCGGGTCCCACCCGGGACCCCGCCCCCAGGACGGCAAAGGGCCCCACGTAGGCATGGTCCCCGATCTCGGTGCGCAGCGCCGAGCTCTTGACGATGGTGGCCCCCTCGCCGATCACGCTGTCGACGATGAGGCAGTCGGGGCCGATCTCCGCACCGGCGGCCACCCGGCACTCGCCGCGCAGCACCACCCCGGGCAGGAGCACGACGTCGGGCTCGAGATGCACGGCGGCATCCACGTAGGTGCGCTCGGGATCCCACATGGTCACGCCTCTGCGCATCCAGCGCTCGTTGATGCGGTCGCGCAGCTCGGCTTCGGCCACGGCCAGCTGGGCTCGGTCGTTGACCCCGGCCGCCTCCATGGGGTCGCCCATGACCAGGGACTCCACCCGGTAACCGGCGTCATGCAGCACGGCGTACACCCCGGTCAGGGCGTGCTCGCCGGTGCGACCCGTGGGTCGCAGGCGCCGCAGCGCCGGCGCCAGCACCCCGTGGCGAAAGATGTGAATGGTGGTAGCCACCTCTTCGACGTCGATCTCCTCGGCGGTGACCTCGGCGTCCTCCACTACGCGCACCACGGTGCCGTCTTTGCCCCGCACCACCCGGTCGTAGCCGTCGGGCTCATCCAACACGGCCGTGAGCAAGGTGGCCGCCGCGTCGGCGCTGCGGTGGTGGCGCACCAAGGTGGCCAGCGTGGGTGGGCGCAGCAAGGGCGTGTCGCCGGGAAGCACCACGACATCGCCCTCGGCGTCGGCCAGGCTCTCGGGCAAGGCGGTGAGCCCCACCGCCAGCGCATCGCCGGTACCGAGCAGCGCAGGCTGCTCGACGAACTCGATGGACATCGACGAGGGGGCGTGTTCGATCAAGGTCTTGGTGACCCAGTCGCCTCGATGGCCCACCACCACGACCACCTTTTGCACGGGTAGCTCGGCCAGCGCATCAAGGACGTGAAGGATCATGGGCCGACCGCACAGACGATGCAGAGGCTTGGGACGTTGCGAATGCATCCGCGTGCCCTCGCCGGCGGCGAGCACTACGGCACACAGCGGTCGAGCGGGCACGGGTTTAGTCTGTCACCCGATGACGGGGTGGACCACGAAGGCAGGCGTGTGCCCCTCCTGACCTCGGCTGTCGACTCCGCAACGGACGTCTATAAGCGCAACCGGGCCGCCATGGAAGACGCCCTGGCCGAGGTGGATGCGCAACTGGCGTTGGCACGCGCCGGCGGCGGTCCTCGCTACGTCGAGCGCCACCGGCAGCGGGGCAAGCTCACCGCCCACGAGCGAGTCGAGCTACTGCTCGACCGCGACTCTCCGTTCTTGGAGCTCTGCGCGCTGGCCGGATGGGGCACGCCGTACGCGGTAGGAGCCAGCTTGGTGTCAGGCATCGGGGTGGTCAACGGCACCGAGTGTTTGATCTCGGCCAACGACCCCACCGTGCGCGGCGGCGCCACCAATCCCTTTACCATGCGCAAGTCGTCGCGCCTGGCCGACATCGCACTGGAGAACCGTCTCCCGTCGGTCTCCCTGGTGGAATCGGGCGGCGCCGATCTCCCCACACAGTCGGAGATCTTCATTCCCGGAGGCCGCGGCTTTCGCGATCTGACTCAGCGCTCGGCGGCTGGGCTCCCCACCATCTCTTTGGTATTCGGCAACTCGACAGCCGGCGGGGCGTATGTGCCGGGCATGAGCGACTACATCGTCATGATCGAGGGACGGTCCAAGGTCTTTTTGGGAGGCCCACCCCTGGTCAAGATGGCCACCGGCGAGGAGTCCGAGGACGAAGAGCTCGGCGGGGCCTCCATGCACGCCCGCGTCAGTGGCCTGGCCGACTTTTTGGCCGCCGATGAGACCGATGCCATCCGCATCGGACGCGACATCGTGGCCCGGCTCAACTGGCGAAAGCTCGGCCCCGGCCCGACGCAGCCTGGCGACGGGCCCGTCTATGACCCCGACGAGTTGCTCGGCATCGCCTCGGCGGACCTGCGGGTGCCCTTCGATCCCCGAGACGTGCTGGCGCGCGTGGTGGACGGATCACGCTTCGACGAGTTCAAGCCGTTGTACGGCGCCAGCCTGGTCACCGGCTGGGCGTCCATCCACGGCTATCCCATCGGCGTCCTGGCCAACCATCGCGGCGTCCTGTTCTCCGAGGAAGCCAACAAGGCGACACAGTTCATCCAGCTGGCCAACCAGATCGACGTACCCCTGCTCTTCCTGCAGAACACCACCGGCTACATGGTCGGCAAGGAATACGAGCAACGCGGCATCATCAAAGACGGCGCCAAGATGATCAACGCTGTTTCCAATTCCCGCGTGCCGCATCTGACCCTCAACATCGGCGCCTCGTACGGGGCCGGCAACTACGGCATGTGCGGTCGCGCTTACAACCCGCGCTTCTTGTTCGCCTGGCCCAATGCCCGCTCGTCGGTCATGGGTCCCGCTCAGCTGGCCGGCGTGCTCTCCATCGTGGCGCGCCAAGGCGCGCAATCGCGCGGTGAGTCCTTCGACGAAGAAGCCGACGCCACCATGCGCGCCGCCGTGGAAGCGCAGATCGAATCAGAGTCCCTGCCACTGTTTCTCACCGGCCGTGTCTACGACGACGGCATCATCGATCCTCGCGACACGCGCACCGTTCTCGGCATGTGCCTATCGGTGGTCCACGGTGTCCCCATCGCCGGCACGCGCGGCTACGGCGTTTTCCGGATGTGAGGACACTGCCGTCATGATCAAGAAGTTGTTGGTGGCCAACCGCGGCGAGATTGCGCGGCGCGTCATGCGCAGCGCCCGGCTCATGGGACTGACGTGTGTGGCGGTGTACTCGGACCCTGACGCCGGTGCTCCCCATGTGACCGAAGCCGACGAGGTGGTGCGCCTGCCCGGCTCGTCTCCGTCCGAGACCTACCTCGATGTGGCCGCCGTCGTTCGCGCCGCGTTGTCGAGCGGGGCCGACGCCGTGCACCCCGGCTACGGCTTTCTCTCCGAGCATGCGGGATTCGCGCGAGCCTGCGGCGCGGCGGGACTCACCTTTGTCGGTCCTCCCCCCGAGGTCATCGAGACCATGGGGAGCAAGCTGCATGCCAAGGCCCTGATGGCGGCCGCCGGCGTCGCCGTGCTGCCCACGGTAGAGATCCCGGCCGCAGGGAGCGGCTCGGCGGGATCCGGCGTCGTGGACGGCGCCGTGCTCGACGCGGCGCAGGCATTGGGGTGGCCCGTCCTCGTCAAGGCGTCGGCGGGCGGGGGCGGACGAGGCATGCGGGTGGTGTCGGGGCCCGACGAGCTGGCCGACGCCGTGGCGTCAGCCAGTCGAGAAGCGGCGTCTGCCTTCGGCGACGGCACCGTGTTCTTGGAGCCATATGTGTCGCGGCCTCGCCACGTCGAGGTGCAGATCCTCGGGGACACCCACGGCACCGTCGTCCATCTCTTCGAGCGCGAGTGCTCGATCCAACGCCGGCATCAGAAGATCATCGAGGAGTCACCGTCGCCCGCCGTCGACGAACCTCTGCGCGCCGAGCTGGGCGCGGCTGCCGTCAGCCGCGGCCCGCACCATCGGTTATGTCAACGCCGGCACTGTCGAGTTCTTGTTGACCGGTGACGGCCGGTTTGCCTTCTTAGAGGTGAACACGCGCCTGCAGGTGGAACACCCCGTGACCGAGATGGTCACCGGCCTCGATCTGGTGCGCCTGCAGTTGCTCGTGGCCGACGGAGGGGCCCTCGGTCCCGAGGTGCTCGATGCCACCTTGCAGGGGCACGCCATCGAGGTGCGGCTCTATGCCGAGGACGCCACCAAGTCGTGGCAACCGTCAGCGGGAAGGCTGCAACGCTTCCGCGTGCCCGCGTCCGACAGCGGCGGCGGGGCGCAGGTCCGCGTGGATAGCGGTGTGGAGGACGGCTCGGAGGTGAGCCCGTTCTATGACCCCATGCTGGCCAAGGTCATCGCCTGGGCTCCCACCCGCGCCGAAGCGGCGGCGGCGCTGGCGGGCGCCCTGCAGCGATCCGAACTACACGGGGTGACCACCAACCGCGACTTGCTCGTTCGCATCCTGCGCCACCCTGAATTCGTGGCCGGCGACATCGACACGGGATTCCTGCAGCGTCACGATCCCGCCCAGCTCGGTGCTCCTCTGGCCGGCGCCGAAACCGAGCAGCTCCACGCCGTGGCGGCCGCTCTCGCCGCCCAGGCCCAGCGCCGGGCCGACGCCGTGGCGTTGGCGGGCATCCCGTCGGGGTGGCGCAACAACCATGCACGTGCGCAAAGCGTCAGCTACCGCGCCCCACGAGGAGCGCTCGAGATCGGGTATCGCTTTGACCGCACCGCTGACACCGCCGCGGTGTGGATCGACGGTGTCGAGCGGCCCGACATCGAGGTCACCTCGGCCTCGCCTGACATCGTGGCGCTCGCGCGTCGGCGGTGTCGGCCGCCGCTACCGCGTCCAGCGCCATGGCACCCACACGTGGGTCGATGGTCCTGACGGCTCGAGCGCCTTCGACGAGGTCGATCGCTTTCCGACCGTGGCCTCGCAACTGGCGGCGGGTTCATTGGTGGCACCGTTGCCCGGAACCGTCGTCAAGGTGGCTGTGGCGATAGGCGACACCGTCGAAGCCGGCACTGTACTTATGGCCATTGAGGCCATGAAGATGGAGCATGAGGTGCGAGCGCCGGGTGCCGGCGTCGTGACGGAAATCGATGTGGTGGCGGGCGACCAAGTCGAGACCGGTCGCGTTCTCGTCGTCATCGCGCCAGAGGGTGGGGCCGGGGATGGTGGGGCCGGGGATGGTGGGGCCGGGGATGGTGGGTCGGGAGATGGGGACCCGGCACGGTGACCGAAGGCGTCAACGGCGATGTGCTGCGCATCGCCAACTGCTCGGGCTTCTACGGCGACCGGCTGTCAGCGGCCCGAGAGATGGTCGACGGCGGGCCCATCGACGTCCTAACCGGTGACTACCTCGCCGAGCTCACCATGCTCATCTTGTACAAGGCTCGCCAGCGCGACCATGCCCTCGGCTATGCCAGCACCTTCTACCGGCAGATGGAGGATGTCCTCGGCGACCTGCGTGGAGCGCGGCATCAAGGTGGTGGCCAACGCCGGGCGGCGTCAATCCGTCGGGATTGGCCGAGGCGCTACGTGCTTTGGCCGCCCAGCTCGGCATCAACGCCGCTATCGCCCATGTAGAAGGCGACGACATCTTGGCCGCGCTCCCCGTGCTGGCCGCCGATGGAGAGACACTTGCCCATCTCGATACGGGCGAGCCCTTGTTCGACAAGGGCCGTCAACCGGTGAGTGCCAATGTCTATCTGGGTGGGTTCGCCATTGCCGAAGCGTTGTCGGGAGGAGCCGACGTGGTGGTCACCGGCCGGGTCACCGACGCGTCCTTGGTGGTCGGCCCCGCTATCTGGCGCTTCGGCTGGGATCGAAGTGACCGGGACCGTCTGGCCGGTGCGGTCGCCATCGGTCATGTGCTCGAATGCGGGGCCCAGACCACCGGCGGCAACTACGCCTTTTTCTCCGAGGTCCCGGACCTGGAACACCCCGGTTTCCCCATCGCCGAGCTGCACGTCGACGGCTCGGCGGTCATCACCAAACACCCGGGTAGCGGGGGACTCGTATCGGTGGGGACGATCACGGCCCAACTCCTCTACGAGATCGGCTCGCCGCTCTATGCCAACCCCGACGTGGTAGCCGACTTCTCGACGATCCAGCTCGAACAGGTAGGTCGCCATCGGGTCAAAGTGAGCGGGGTACGGGGCCGACCCGCACCCGAGCGGCTCAAGGTATCGGTCAACCTCGTCGGGGGTTGGCGCAACACCATGACGTTCGTCCTCACCGGGCTGGACATCGAGGCCAAAGCGGCCCTGGTGCGACGCACGCTCGACGACATCTTGATCGGCGACGCCGCGGTGGCGGACTTGGACGTGCGACTGCTTCGCACGGACCGGCCCGACGCCCCGAGCAACGAGCAAGCCAGTGCCCAGCTGCGGGTAACGGTGAAGGACCCTGATCCCGACAAGGTCGGGCGAAAGTTCTCGCGGGCGGTGACCGAGCTGGCGCTGGCCAGCTATCCCGGCTTCTACCTGACCTCTCCTCCTGGAGATGCCGTCGCCTACGGCGTGTACTGGCCCACGTTGGTGCCGGCCGACACTGTCGACCAAGTCGTCGTGCACGACGACGGGCGGCGCGTGTCGGTGCCGGTGTCGCCACCGGAGACCGCTCCCCTGTCGTCACCGCAGCCCGCTCCCCTGTCACCCGACGCGGCGATCACTTCCGGAGCGCGCCAACGGGTGCCACTGGGGACGATCATCGGGGCCCGCTCGGGTGACAAAGGCGGCAACGCCAACGTCGGGTTGTGGGCCCGCAGCGATCTCGCCTACCGGTGGTTGGCAGGCGAGATGACCATGGCCCGATTCAAAGAGCTGCTCCCCGAGGCCGCCGACTTAGCCGTCGACCGCTACGAGCTCCCCAACTTGCGGGCACTGAATTTCGTCGTCCACGACATCCTCGGCGAGGGCGTAGCCTCATCGACTCGGCCCGACCCGCAGGCCAAGAGCCTGGGCGAGTATCTGCGGTGCCGCCTGGTGGACGTGCCCGTCGAACTACTCACCGAGGAGCAGGGCGGCAGCGGCGACCATTGAGCCCATCGGCGCCCAATGGCCGCGGCGCCAACGAACACCCACGCCAAGCGAATACCCACGCCAACGAACACCGACAAGGACCGACATGGACTTCAACGAGACCGAAGAACAGAAGATGCTGCGCGAAGCAGTGGGATCGGTGGCCGCCAAGTTCGGACACACGTATTTCACCGAGGCGGCCCGCGCCGAGCGCAAATCCGACGAGCTCTGGAACGAGCTCGGTGCCGCCGGCTACCTCGGGGTCAACGTGCCCGAAGAGTACGGCGGCGGCGGCATGGGAATCGCCGAGCTGGCCATCGTGATGGAAGAGCTCTCCGCCAACGGATGCCCGTTGCTGCTGCTGGTGGTGTCGCCCGCCATCTGCGCCACCATCATCGCCAATTTCGGCACCGACGCTCAGAAGGCAAAGTGGCTGCCCGGCTTTGCCACCGGTGAGCTCAAGATGGCATTCGCCATCACCGAGCCCGACGCCGGGTCCAACTCCCACAACATCTCGACGGCGGCGGCACGCGACGGCGACATCTACCGCTTGCGGGGGACGAAGTACTACATCTCCGGTGCCGACGAGGCGCAGGCCGTGCTGGTGGTGACGCGTACGGGCGTGGACGAGTCAACCGGGCGAGCCAAGTTGTCGTTGCTCGTCGTCGACCTCGACAGCCCCGGCGTGGAGATGACGGTCATCCCTGTTGAGATCGTGGCGCCCGAGAAGCAGTTCACCTTGTTCTTCGATAACGTCGAAGTCCCCGCCGACCACCTCATCGGCACCGAGGGCGACGGCTTACGCCAGGTGTTCTTGGGGCTCAACCCCGAACGCATCATGTCCGCCGCCATGGCCAACGGCCTCGGGCGCTACGCCTTGGACAAGGCGGCCGCCTATGCCCGCGACCGTCAGGTATGGGGCACCCCCATCGGTCGGCATCAAGGCATTGCCCACCCACTGGCCAAGGCCAAGATCGAAGTGGAACTGGCCCGACTCATGTGTCAAAAGGCGGCGTGGGCCAATGACAACGGTCTCGATGCCGGCGCGGAAGCCAACATGGCCAAGTACGCAGGCGCCGAGGCTGCCTTGGGCGCGCTCGATCAGGCCATCCAGACCTTGGGCGGCAACGGCATGTCGTCGGAGTACGGGCTCGCCGATATCTGGGGCATGACGCGGCTGCTACGCATCGCGCCGGTGAGCCGCGAGATGATTCTCAACTTCGTGGCCCAACACTCCCTGCATCTGCCCAAGTCCTACTGACCACTAGTGGCGGTGGCTCGCGGGCGAGCCCCCGTGGCGAGACGGCAGGGCGAGACGGCGGGGATCAGGCGAAACGGCGGGCGTCTTCGGCGGCGTACTTGGCCACCACGGTGTCAACCGCCGCGGTCCGTTCGACAGCGTCGACCACCTCGCCGAGGCGCTCCCCGGGAAGCGCCACGGTCATCTCGTCGGCCCGCATGCCGGTGCGCGCCCGGCTCAATGCGCACCCGACGCTGGCCACCACCGCACCGTCGTTACTCGCCAGCGGGATGATGTGACATTGCGGCTTGCCCTCGATGCGCAGACCAGGCAGGGCGTCGGACAGCACCATGAGCTGGCGACCGTTGACCCGCAGGAGCACGACGTCGGGAACTTCGGTGGACTGCTCGAGCGGCCCGTAGGTGATGGCCTCAGGACGCGTGGCGAGGGCGGGGATGCCGGCCACCATCTCGCCGGTCACCCATCCTGATTCGAGTAGGGCGGCAACGTCGCCGTTGCCGGCGACCTCTTCGAGCGTCTTGAGCCCGTGCGTGAAACTGCCGACCGAGCAGTTGCCGTGGTCGGCCGGGGCGGTGGAGAAACTGCGCTCAACGGCGCGCACCCAAAACACGCACCCGGCCGGTACCCGTCCACTGCGCCCGTCGGCGGCGGGCTCGGACATGGGCTCGTCGAAGGCAGGCACGCCGGCCGGAGCCTCCGACGAGAAGGAGATGGCGACGGGGGGCACAGCCAGGTGCAAGGCCGAGGTGAGAGCCTTGGCCAGGGCCGACGGATCGGCGGAGGATGTCGATGTGGAGGGAGGCGTCATGGGCCCATCTTCGACGTCCCCGGCGCTGCGCACAAGGCGAGCCATGCGACACAACGCCCGGAGCTACAAAAAGCTCAGTCTCACCTGCCGACGCGGGTTGTCAGCGTTGGTGTCCACCAACACGATGCGCTGCCAGGGGCCCAGGGCCACGGTGCCGGCCATCACCGGAACCACCAATGACGGGGAGACAAGCACCGGAAGCAGGTGATCGGCGCCATGGCTGGTCGAGCCATGGCGGTGCCGATAGGAGATGTCTTTCGGCAGCCAGCGTCGCAGTGCCTCGTCGAGGTCCTCTTCCGATCCCGACCCGAGCTCCATGACAGCGATGCCGGCGGTGGCATGGGGAGCAAACACCGAACACAGCCCATCGCCCCGATGCACACAGAAGTCGGCGACGTCATCGGTGAGGTCTACGACGCGCCGATGGGCGGTGTCGACGGTGATCGCGACAGAGTCCATGGTCGGCGTGGGAACGGGGCCGCCCGAGTCAGTCGCCGGCCTTAAGGCAAGGCGGCCACGACGGCGGCCACCAGACCGGCATCCTCGGGTTCCACCCCGGGGCGGAACCGGGCCACCACGTCGCCGTCGGCGCCCACGAGGAACTTCTCGAAGTTCCACTGGATGTCACCGGCGTCGCCATCGGCGTCGGCGGACTCGGTGAGGGTGGCATAAAGGGGATGGCGCCCGTCGCCGTTCACCTCGATCTTCTCGAAAAGCGGAAACGTCACCCCGTAGTTCACCGAGCAGAATTGGGCGATCTCGTCGGCATCGCCGGGCTCCTGCTCGAGGAATTGGTTGCAAGGGAAGCCGAGGACCGAGAACCCTCGGTCGCCGTAGGTGTCCTGCAGGGTCTGCAGACCGGCGTACTGCGGGGTCAGCCCGCAGCGGGAGGCGACGTTGACGAGGAGCAGCGCCTTGCCTTTGTACGGGGCCAACGACGATGGCTCGCCACCGAGGGTGTGGATGGGGATGTCGTAGATGTCGCTCACAGCGTGATTCCTCCCGAAGCTCTGGCCCAGTGCGGCACTGTACGTTGAAGACCTTATGGCCGACATCACCGTCTCGGCGCGCCCCGACAAGGGATTCGACGTCGAGGTGCACAATGGGCAGGTCACGACGCACCATGTCGTCACGGTGCCCCCGGACCTGGCCAGAAAACTCGGCATGGCCGACACCGACGCTGAGCGGGCCCGACTCGTCCATCTTTCGTTCGAGTTCCTCCTCGAGCGCGAGCCGGCCCATTCCATCCTGAGCCGTTTCGACCTGGACGTCATTTCCGGCTATTTCCCCGCCTACCCCGCCGAGATCTCGCGGCGCTTATCGCTGTAGCGACGCTCTCAGCTAGGCACGGGGTCGGTCGCCGCCAGCTGGAGCTGGCCCCACCAACGGTCGTCGACATCCTCCAGGGACCGCAGCACGGCATCGGCGTCGCCGCAGCGGTGGACATCGCTGTGCGCGCCTTGCTCGGGCACGGCTACACACGTCATGCCGGCCGCTTTGGCGCTTTGCACCCCGGCCGGGGCGTCCTCGAACACCACGCAGCGGTCGGGGGCGACGCCGAGGAGGCGCGCCGCGGTGAGGAAGACGGCGGGATCAGGTTTTCCGGCCTTTTCGTCCTCGGCTGAGCACACGACTCGAAATGTGCCCGCAGGAAAAGCCCGCGCCACCACCACGTCGATGAGGCGGCGCGGCGACGATGATGCCAGCGCCATGGGCAACGACTTTTGTGCGAAGAAGTCGAGGACATGGCGGGCGCCGGCCTTGAGCACCAGGCGGTCTTCGAGCAGACGGGCCACCGCCTCGATCACCTCAGCGGCGACGGCGGCGGGCGACGGTCCCTCCCAGGGGTACTGGCGAAACCAGTACGCAGCCACCTCGCCGACGAAGTTGCCTTTGGTGCGCTGACACATCTCGACGGTCAGGGGCACTGCGTAGCGTCCGAAGACATCGATCTCCGCCTCGTGCCACAGAGGCTCGGAGTCGATGAGGAGGCCGTCCATGTCGAACACCACGGCGTCGAAGCGGGCGGCACCGCTCATCGGCTCATCGGCTTTTCTGCTTATCCGCCCAAGATGTTCACCGCTCGCGACACGACGAGGGCGACGGTCAACAGCGATGCCAACGACTGGATCATCATAAGCAGCTTGGCCCACGCCGTGAGCGGCATGGTGTCGGTCGGGCTGAAGGCGGTGGCGTTGGTGAACGACGTGTAAAGGTAGTCAAAGAAGGTAGGAGTCCATCCGAGCGGGGCGGCTTGCGGCGTTCCCATCTGCGGGAACAAGAAATCGGGATGGCGGCGCTCGGCGTGCTGGCGGGCCACGGGGCCGCCCCGGTCGAGCTCCCAGTACCACAGGGCGAAGACGATGACATTGGTGATCCAGATCGGTACCGATGCATAGACGAGCGTGCGCCCACCGGCCTTGGTGCCGTCGAGGAGGTCGTTGACGAGCTCGGCCAGCGACACCACGTTGGCCACGTTGATGAGGGCGATGAGCGCGATGGCGAACGCTCGGATCTGTGAGGAGTCCCGCGTCGACGAGTTGAGGTGGGCGATGGTGATGGAAATAAGCAACAGCGCCTCGAGGACGGGGATCAGCCAGTTGGGCCCGAGGCCCAAGATGAGCCGATGAGGCAGCACCACGAAAAGGGCGATGGTGCCCAGCACGGCCAGCGATGCCGGCCAGCGAGGCTCGTGGCGCGACGGCCAGCCCCAGGCTGCTTGCCGGTCACCGTCGGCGTCAGACCGGGGCCGGCGATCTCCCCCATCGGTCTGTGGTCTCGGTGTTTGTCCGTCCTCGGGGGGCGTTGGCCCGGCCATCGCTTCCTCCAGCACGACCCGTTGCGGCGAGTCTGCCAGGCACGATCGCCCGCCGGTGCGACCCACCGCCCGGAGCCGCGTTGAACAGCGTCGATCCCTCATCCGTAGTCTTTGGAGAACGCACCATGAAAACTCCCCCCAAAGACAGGACTCGACAAATGACATCGACAAGTGGCGACACCCAGGGCTCGAGATTCCTGCGTGGCCGCTCCCGAGGTGCGGGCCGGGCCTTGGCACTCGGGGCCGTCGCCGCCGTTGGCGTCATGGCCGCCGCCTGTTCGTCCTCGACGACGCCTTTGGCCGCCCCCAAATCGAACTCACCGGCCATCACGTCGGCGGCCACCACCACGAGCACCCCGGCGGCCAGCGCCACCACGGCGCCGTCGACGAGCGCGGCGACGGTGGATGTAGTGACCGACGCCACCTTCGGAAAGATTCTGCAAACGCCGAGAGGATTGGCGCTTTACACCTTCTCGAGCGATCACAACGGGATCAGCGCCTGCACGGGATCGTGCGCGCAGGCCTGGCCACCGCTGACCGTTGCGGCCGGCACGACGCCGACGGGCGGCACCGAAATCAGCGGCACGTTGGCAGCCGTGCAGCAGTCCAATGGGACGTACCAGGTGACCTACAACGGCGCCCCCTTGTACACCTTCGCCTCCGACACCACCGGACACGTCACCGGTAACGGCGTGTCGGGCTTCTCGGTGGCCAAGGTGTCAGGCTCGGCAAACACGAGCGCCGCCACGACGACGACGTCGGGCGGAGGCTACGGCTATTGATGACGGCCATGGCCGCCCGGGCCCGGCGCCAGGCCGAGGTGCAGCCAGACGAGGCTGCCGACGCGGCCGGGTTGCGAACCGCCTTTCTCGCCCATGGCCGGGAGATGTACGGCTATGCGCGACGCTCTCTCGGTGATGACGGCGCCGCCGACGAAGTCGTGCAAGAGACGTTCTTGCGCGCCTGGAAGGCCCGCCTGCGCTTCGACCCCAACCTCGGCAGCCTGCGCACGTGGCTCTTTGCCATCGAGCGTCGCGTCGTGATCGACCAAGCGCGCTCGCCGCGCTATTCGTCGCACCGACGACCTGCCCTCGGACATCGCCAGCCCCGAGGACGAAGTCGAAAAGGCCATGCTCGGCTGGCAAGTCGAGGAAGCCATTCGCCGGCTTCGGCCCGAACATCGCCAGGTCTTGATCGAGACCTACTACCGCGGCCGTGTCGCGCGCGACATGGCCCTCGAGCTCGGCATCCCCGAAGGCACCGTGCGGAGCCGCCTCTTCTACGCCTTACGATCGCTTCGCCTGGTCCTCGACGAGATGGGGTGGGACCAATGAACGCCTCAGCACAGTGCGACCACTTCCGAGGTCTGCTGGCCATGGAGGTGATCGGCCAGATCACCGATGACGACGCCGTGGCCCTGTCCGCCCATCTCGACGGCTGCCTTGAATGCCGCCAGGAGGCTGCCGACCTCCGCGCCGTGGCCGCCATCCTTCCGGCTGCGCAGCTCGCCCATCTCCAAGGCCAAGAAACCGCCCCGGGGCTCGAGCTCGAGCGGGCCGTCCTGGTCGCCTTGGAATCCGAAGCCCGCCGGTCGAGCCGTCGCCGGCGCATCCGTTACGTGGCCGCCGGTGCGGTCGCCGCTGGTGTCGTCGCCATTGCCTTGGTGCTCACGGTGTCGCCGGCGCCCAAGGCCGGTCAGACCGTCGCTCTCACCGGCGCCGGTACCGTGCATGCGTCGGTGCGGCTCACGGCGCAGTCGTGGGGGACGGCGGTGGATCTCGAGGAGTCGGGACAACCCGGAGGTGAGGTGCTCACCGTGTCGATGCGCACTGCCTCGGGATCGTGGTGGACAGCGGGGACCTATCGGACGGTGCAGGGAAAGGTGGTGCGGGTGACCATGGCCTGTGCGCTGCCTAAGGCCGACATCGAGACCGTCTATGTCAAGAACAGGGCGGGGCACACCGTGTTACGCGGGTACGTGAGCTGAGCCGGCGCCCGCGGTAGCCACCGGCGCCACCTGGCATGCATAAGGTTCGGGGCGTGAGCGCCGAGCCTCGAATAACCAGCGTCGCCGGGCTTCTCGAAGCTCGGAGGGGTGACGACGGCATCGGCCTGATGTTCGAGGACCGGCGCTGGAGCTGGGCGGAGGTCTACGACGACAGCGCGCTGCGGGCGCGCCTGGTGCGGGCGGCACGACAGCCGGGCCCCTTTCATATCGGCGTGCTGCTCGACAACGTGCCGGAGTACCTGTGGTGGCTGGGGGCGGCTGCGATGGCGGGGGCCACCGTGGTCGGCATCAACCCCACCCGGCGGGGCGAGGAGCTGGCACGCGATATCCGCTTCACCGACAGCCAGCTGATCATCACCGACCGCACCGGCGCCGCCCTGCTCGATGGCGTCGACATCGGCATCGCCACCGAACGCGTGTGGCTCGTCGACTCCGACGAGTACGCCCATCAGATCGACGCCGCCCGCGGCGTCCACGGCTCCGAGGCGCCCGCTGTCACCGGGCCGTTTCCCCATGGCGTCGAGCGCGGCGGATTCGCCGAAGATCTCCTTCTGTTGCTGTTCACATCGGGCACCACGGGCGCACCCAAGGCCGTGCGCTGCACGCAGCGGCGTCTGGCCCTCATCGCCGAGCGGGCCGCCACCGGCTACGGATACTCCCGCCAGGACATCTGCTACTGCCCCATGCCGCTGTTCCACGGCAACGCCATCATGGCGTTGTGGGCTCCGGCGTTGGCCCGCGGTGCCACCGTCGCGCTCACCCGGCGTTTCAGCGCGTCGAGGTTTCTTACCGATGTGCGCCACTACGGCGCCACCCGCTTCACCTACGTCGGCACCGCACTGGCCTACGTCCTCGCCACCGCCGAGCACCCTGACGATGCCGACAACCCGCTGCGCGTCGGGTTTGGGACCGAAGCATCGGCACCGGACCGGGCCCGATTCGAACGCCGCTTCGGGTGCGTCTTGGTCGAAGGGTACGGGTCGAGCGAGGGCGGCACCGCCGTCAACGTCACCCCCGACACGCCCGCCGGCGCCCTCGGGATCGCTTCGAGTGGCGACGACCTCGCCATCGTGGACCCGTCATCGGGCCGCGAATGCCCCCGGGCCTGCTTCGACGCCGCCGGGCGCTTCTTGAACCCCGCCGTGGCCGTGGGCGAGATGGTGAACCGGACCGGGAGCGGGGCGTTCGAGGGGTACTACAAGAACACCGATGCCGATGCGCAGCGCTCGCGCCAGGGCTGGTACTGGACCGGCGATCTCGGTTATCGAGACGAGGCGGGCTACTTCTACTTCGCCGGCCGCCAAGGCGACTGGATGCGGGTCGACTCGGAGAACTTCTCCACCGCGCCGGTCGAACGCGTCATCGAGCGCCACCCCGACGTGTCCAACGCAGCGGTGTACGCGGTGGCCGACACGGTGGCCGGTGACCAAGTCATGGCGGCCGTCGAGCTTCGACCCGGAGCGGTGTTCGACCCCGACGCCTTTTGGTCGTTTCTGGTCGCCCAACCGGATCTGGGCACCAAGTGGGCACCCCGCTTCGTGCGGGTGTGTCCGGCCTTGCCGCTGACGGCCACCGGCAAGGTCACCAAGAAGCACCTCCAAAGCCAAGCCTGGGAGTGCGGCGACCCCGTCTTCTGGGTCCCTGACCGCCGGGTCGGGAAGCTACGGGCGCTCGATGAAGACGACCGGCGCATGTTGCGTCAGGCCCTGGCCGACCACGGCCGTTTGGCGCTGCTCGAGGCCCGCGGCGACGGCACCGTTGCGTCCGGCGGTGTCGGAGCCTGACGCTCGCTCAGCATTGCAGTGCTCGGTGGTGCCTCGACTAAGCACCGGCGACGTGCTCTGATCGGGGGGTACCTCCGAGAAAGGCAAACCCGCAATGAGCGTCATGAAACGGGTGTCAGCGATCATGCAGGCCAAGGCCAACAAGGCTCTGGACAAGGCCGAGAACCCCGCTGACATGCTCGACCTGTCGTACCAGAAACAGCAGGAGAACCTGCAGAAGGTCCGCCGCGCCATCGCGGATGTGGCCACGGCCAAAAAACGTCTCGAGCTGCAGGCCACCGACCTCCAGAACCAGGCGCAAAAGCTGCAGGACCAAGCCAAGCAGGCGCTGGCCCAAGGACAAGAGGACCTGGCCCGCGAAGCACTGTCCCGGCGAGCCACCTTGGCTGATCAACTCCAGAGTCTCGGCACCCAGCACGATCAGGTCGAAGCCCAGCTCCAGCAGCTCGAGGCGACGTCCAGCAAGCTCCAGGCCCAAACAGAAGCCTTCCGCACCAAGAAGGAGACCCTCAAAGCGAGCTACACGGCCTCCAAGGCGGAGGCCGGCATCGGTGAAGCAGTCTCCGGCATCTCCGAATCGATGGCCGACGCCGGGATGACCCTGCAACGGGCCCAGGACAAGATCACCGACATGCAGGCCCGGGCCGGTGCCGTCGACGAGCTCATCGACACCGGTGCGTTGCCCGACGCCTTGGGCGGCGGCAAGGACGACATCCAACGCCAGCTCGACGCCACCTCCCAACAGAGCCAGGTCGATTCCGAGTTGGCCGCCCTGAAGGCCGAGATCGGCTCCGCAACACCGGCCACACCGGCGTTGCCGGCCACCGGCGCCGCCGAGGGCTCGAGTGCAGACAGCGCAGGTGCGTCATGATCGTGCGCATTCTCGGCGAAGGACGCTACGAGGTGCCCGACGCCGATCTCCCGGCCATCGAGCAACTCGACGCCACGCTTGTCGACGCGCTTGATCGCGGCGACGAAGGTGCGTTCGTGGGTGCGCTCGCCGATCTCACCGGAGAAGTCCGCCACACCGGTACCGCTCTCGGTGATGACGACCTGCGCACGTCGGATCTGGCCATTCCTCATCCTGGGTCCACGCTGAGCGAAGTCCAGTCGCTCCTGGCCGAGGAGAGCTGACCGCCGGCAATCAGAGGACGCCGTGGTATGCGGCGTTGGCCAGCTCGACGAATTCGTCGAGCTCAGCGTCGTCGAGCGTTCCCAGGGCCTTGGCCATGGCGTCATTGGTGGCCGATTCGGCCTGGCCCCACGCCTCGAGACACGACGCCGTTTCGGGATACGGCTCCGGCCAGCCGAAGATGCCCGCCATAAAGGGTGTTTTCACCATGACGGCTTGGAGGGGATCCAACCCGTGCGCGACGATCGACGCGCCGTGAAGGCCGCCGCGTAGTTCGCATAGCACGTTGAGCCGCAACAAGGCGGCCGCCTTGGGGTCTGCGGGCAGTGGCACCTGGGCCCAGGCGGCGAAGAGGGGGACGCCGGCGGGTGAGGCGGCCGTGATCACATGGGCGGCGAGCTCGGACAGACGCTCGTAGTCGATCCCGTCGGCCAGATGTTGGTCCGCCCACGCCGCGCCGGCACCGGCGAACTCGCGGCAGGACTGGGACGGTGGCATCACTTTTCGAGCCCGCTCCCACCCCTCGGCCACCGTCACCGGGTTGAAGAACACGAAGGTGGCTGCCACCACCGATCCGTCGACATCACCGAGGGCCCCACCCCGACCGGCGTAGTAGAAGTCGAGGCCCTCGAAGCCGAGCGCGCCGCCACGCTTGTAGGTCTCCCCGTCGATCATGAAGGCCGCCGGCAGCGTTCCGATGGCCTTGGCACTCTTGTGGGCGGCCTCTTGGCTGTTCATGGGTACACGCTCCGTCTCCGTCGAGCTGGCGCCTCGGCGACCGAGCCGGACGCTACCAGCGAGGTCGCGCCATTAGCGTTGCCGCCCAGGAGGTCCCATGGACAGCTACCTGGACAGCTACACGGTCAAATACACGGACAGCGCTATGGGTGGCGGCGCCCGCCGTCGGCAGCCATGAAGGTCCGCGTCGGGGTCGGCGCGGGGGCGCTCAGTGCAGCCGGTGTCGACGTCGGCGGCCTGGTGGAAGACCTCGAGCGGCGCGGTTTCGACTCCCTGTGGCTCTCGGACGTGCTCACCGCCCCAGTCGATGACCCCCTCACGGCCTTGGCCTACGCGGCGGGCCGGGTGAAGAAGCTGAAGATCGGCACCACCCTTGTGCTCCCGGGCCGCAACCCGGTCCGGCTGGCCAAGGAGCTCGCCACCGTGGACCGCCTGTCGGGGGGCCGGCTGCTCGTCACCATGGTGCTCGGCCTGCGCCGAGCCGAGGAGCTGTCGGCCATGGCTGTCACCGCCGACGGTCGGGGCGCCCTGATGGACGAGGCCCTGCCGTTACTGCGACGGCTGTGGAGCGAGAACGATGTCGATCACCACGGCACCGCATGGAGTTTCGATGCGGTGACCGTCGAGCCCAAACCGTGGCAGCAGCCCCTCGAGATGTGGCTGGGAGGAAGCGTCCCCGCCGCGCTGCGGCGCACGGGACGGCTCGCCGACGGGTGGTTGCCGAGCCTGTGCACGCCCGAGGAGGTCCACCTCGGGCGCAAAGTGATCGAGGCGGCCGCCGCCGAGGCGGGACGGGCCATCGATCCCGAGCACTTCGGCGTGAGCATCGGCTATCTCCCGCCCGACGCCGGCGCCCGGCCACCGGGAGAAGTGGCCGCCCGTCTGGCCCGGCGCCGCACTCCGGTGCGCCCCGAGGAAGTGGTCCCCGTCGGCTACCGGGCGCTGCGCGCGCTCATGGAACGCTTCGTCGACGTCGGATTCTCCAAGTTCGTGGTGCGCCCGGTGGTGGCGCCGGCCTCATGGTCCGACGAGCTCGATCAGCTGGCGGCGGCCGTGTTGGACCTCCAACGCTGAAGGGCTGGCGTACCATGCTCCGGCCTGAACGAGGAGGTTCCATGAGCACAGCACGTGCAGAGCTCACCATCGACAAGCCGGCCGCCGACGTCTGGGCGATCATCGGGGACTTCGGCGGGCTGGCGTCGTGGATGCCCGGCATCGAGTCATGCGTGATCGACGGCGACGACCGCATCTTGAAGATGACGGGCATGGAGATCATCGAGCGCCTCGTGCGGCGCGACGATGACGAACGCCAGCTGGTGTACGCCATCGTGGGCGGAGTCCCCGTCATCAACCACAAAAGCACCATTACCGTCAACGACGAAGGCGGGACCTCGCAGGTGACGTGGGATGTCGACGTCGAGCCGGACGAAATGGCCGACTTCATGCATACCGTGTACCAACAATCCCTGCAGGCCCTGAAAGAGCACATGAACGGCTGACCGGTGGGTGCCGACGCCACCGCCATGGGCCGATGGACCTTCGGCTCCTCAGCGCACTCCCGTGCCCCCGCCGCGGTGTTGTGGCCCCTGGTGGGTGAGGTGGCCCGGTGGACGCAGTGGTCGTGGATGACCCACGCCAAGCTCGTGCACGACGGCGCACCGACACCCGACGCCGTGGGCGCCGTGCGCAACATGGGCGTCGGCCCCGTGGGCAGCCGCGAAGAGGTCGTGGTGTGGGACCCACCCTGTCATCTCGGTTACGTGCTTCGAAGCGGTGTACCCGTGCGCAACTACCGCGCCGACGTGCATCTCACCGAGGACGCAACCGGCACCACCGTCAGCTGGGAAGGGCACTTCGACGCGCTGATCCCGGGGTCCGGCCCCATCATGCGCGCCGTGCTTTCCCGCATCACTGCGGGTTTCGCTCGTCGGGTGTGCCGTTATGCCGATGGGCTCGGTGATCTCGAGGGCGACCAGCACCCCCGCTGACGAGGCTCAGCCGACCGCGGCGTGCATGGCGTCGACGTCACGCAGGCGCGCCGCCAGGGAGTCGAGGAGCTTGCGCACCACCGACGGCACCTTCTTCATGAGCTTGGCGAGGTCACGGGCATCGAGCTCGAGGACCTCGATTTCGGTGAGCGCCTTCACGGTCGCCGATCGCGGCTGGCCGTCGATGAGCGACAGCTCGCCGATGACATCGCCGGGGCCCAAGGTGGCCAGACGTTTCCCGTCCCGCACCACCTCGGCGGATCCCGAGGCCAGCACGTAGGCGATCCCGCCGGCGGCGCCCTGACGGGTGAGAAAGGATCCCGATGACATGGTGGCCAGCACTGTCAACGACGCCACCTGGGCCAGCTCCCGCTGACTGCAGGCAGAGAACAAGGGCATGTTGGCCAGCAATTCGAGCCTCTGGCTCCGACTCAATTCCTTGGCCACAGTGATCCCCTCACCTCGGTCCACCTCCGGCGCGCCACCCTACCCGGCAGGCCCGCCCCAGGGCGGGTGACCGCCGTTACTCCGCTTCGATGTGACGGACCACCACGACGGGACAATGCGAATGCGCGGCGCAGTATTCGCTCACCGAACCGAGCAACATGCCGGCGAAAGCCCCATGGCCACGGCTGCCCACCACCAATAGGTCGGCGCCTTTGGACAGATCGACCAGGACCTGGGCGGCATCTCCTTCGACCACCGACGTCCGCAATGCCACGGGCGGCTTCTCGCCCAGTTCCTCCTTGACGGTCTTGTCGACGCCCTTGGCCACATCGCCGGCGGCGTCGAAGCCCGGCGGGTAGGTGGGCACCCAGCCATAGGAGGTGGGGAGCTCCCACGTCGCCACCACATGCACGGAAGCCCCGGTCAGCTGGGCCTGGTCAGCCGCCCAGTGCAACGCGTTCACCGACGACGGCGATCCGTCCACTCCCACCACAATCGTCTTTTCGGTCTCACTGTCGGCCATTGGCCCTCCGTGTGTTGTCAGGCCCCGAGTTGGGACCGCAGATCTTCAAGGTCGCGACGAATAACGTCAACCTGAGCACGCAGATCCTCGATAACAGCCCACAGGCCGGCCGAGGCTTCAGGCGTTTGCCTCCGAGGCGTTGCGGCCACGGTGGCCGGTTCGACGTCCTCGCCGGGCTCCACCATCGATGGGCTCGGGGGACCGCCCGTCTCCTGCGTCGGCGCCGAGGATGACCCCAGCAGATGGGTAAAGCGCTCTTCTTTGTGTCCCGGCTGGCGAGCCAGGCGCACCACCAGGGGCACGGGACGACCAGCCAGCTCCTCCAGATCGTCTTCGACCTGGCGCAAGGAGTCGAAGGCGGCCATCCGTTCGGTGCGGACGCGCAGCTCGCCGGGGGTTTGCGGACCGCGCAGCATGAGGACGGCCAGCAACGCCAGCGGGCGCGGCTCCAACACGAGCACCTCATCGACAATGTGGCGAAAGCGGATGGCCGAGCGGCCGTGCGACGGGTGGACGAAGCGGACCAGACCGCGGGCTTTGGCGCTCGTCACGGCCGCCTCGACGGTGCGCTCCGACAGCGACAGCACCGGCTCGCGATTCGAGCTCTGGTTGCACGCCAAGGTCAACGCGTTGAGCGTGAGGGGGTACTGCTGAGGCGTGGTCAGCTGCTTCTCCACCAGGCAACCGAGAACACGAATCTCCTCGGGCGGCAAAGTGAGCTGGTCCATGATCCGAGCATAACGAGGGTGACCCGGCGGAATACCCTGGCATCCTCGGCGTTGCAGGTGTCAGCAACCATTGGGGGTTGCCCGCTGCAGGAGTGGAGGTGCCGTGGAGATCAAAGATCTGGGCCATGTCGTGCTCTACGTCCGCAACCTCCCGCGCTCGGTGGCCTTCTACGGCGACGTTCTGGGCTTCAGACAGCTCGGCGGCACGCCCTTGGGATTCCCGGCGGCGGCCTTTTCGTCGGCCTCCAACCGGACCCATCACGAGTTGCTGCTCATCGAGGTGGGCGAGGATGCTCAGCCCATTCCCGCCGGCCGACGCGTCGGGATGTACCACATCGGGTTGAAGGTCGGCGATACCGACGACGAGTTGCGTGAGGCGCTGGCGCGCATACAAGACGCCGGCGTGCCCATCGCCGGGGCCAGCGACCACACCGTGACACACAGCCTCTATGTGCAGGACCCCGATGGCAACGAGATCGAGCTGTACGTCGATGTGGCCGGGGTCAACTGGGCCGACGATCCTGAGCTCATCTTGAGCCCCATCCGCCCCCTGCGGCTGTAGCGGGTTCGTTGCGGTCCACCACCACGGCCTCGGCCTCGATCACAGTGGCCAGGTGCCACAGGTGCTGACAGTGGCGGGGCGTCGCCCGGGAGCCCGCCTCGGCACTCCTCATCAGGGGGTCTGGATCGCCGCTGGTGGACCCTCATCGCCGTATGCGGCGCCACCTTCATGCTGCTCGTCGACGTCACCATCGTCCAGGTGGCGCTGCCCACCATGCAGCGGACATTGCATGCCAGCTTCTCGGACCTTCAGTGGGTGATCTCCGCCTACGCGCTCTCGCTGGCCGCCCTCATCCTCACCGGTGGCTCATTGGCCGACCGCTTCGGGCGCAAGCGCGTCTTTGTGGGCGGCGTGGTCATCTTCTCCATCGCCTCGTTGATGTGCGGCCTGTCGGGCTCGGCCACCGTGTTGATCACATTCCGGGCCGTGCAGGGCATCGGCGGCGCCGCCATGTTCGCCACGTCACTGGCACTCATCGCCCAGGAGTTCCAAGGCAAGCAGCGCGGCACGGCTATTGCGGTGTGGAGTGCGACGGTCGGAGGGGCGGTGGCCATCGGCCCCCTCATCGGCGGCGCGCTGACCACGGCCTTCGGGTGGCAGTGGATCTTCTACGTGAACGTGCCCATCGGTGTGCTCACTTTGGCCATGGCGGGACCGAAGATGGTCAACGTCGGAGACCCCAACGCCAAACGGCTCGACGTGGCCGGGTTGATCACCTTTTCCGGGGCGTTGTTCCTCTTGATCCTCGGACTGATCCGAGGCGAGCCCGATGGATGGTCGAGCTCGCTGATCGTCACCATCTTGGTTTCCTC
Organism: uncultured Acidimicrobiaceae bacterium; assembly: GCA_963793645.1. Classification (GTDB taxonomy): domain Bacteria; phylum Actinomycetota; class Acidimicrobiia; order Acidimicrobiales; family UBA8190; genus CAWCAW01. The sequence continues at coordinate 164,451 of CAWCAW010000009.1, forward strand.
AGGCGTGGCGTTCATCGCCTTTTTGATTGTCGAGGTGCGCCAAGCGCGTCCCATGTTCGACCTGTCGCTGTTCCGCAAGCCGGCCTTCACCGGTGTCTCCATCGCCACCTTCGCGCTGGGCGCCGGCATGTTCGCCTTGTTCCCGTACCTCACGCTCTACCTGCAAAACGCATTGGGGTTGTCACCCCTCCAAGGTGGCCTTCGGCTCCTGCCGTTGACGGTGCTCACCTTCGTTGTCCCCATCACCAGCCGCACCCTGACCGAGCGCATGGCACCGGGAGGCGTGCTCGGAGCCGGCCTCATTCTCTCGGGAGCCGGCTTGGCGCTCATGCACGGCATCACCACGGATTCGCACTGGACCGTGTTGCTAGCCGGTTTCCTCGTGGCCGGGGTGGGCATCGGCATCGCCAACCCGGCCATCGCCAAGATCGCGCTGAGCGTCGTCCCCCCCGAACGCAGCGGCATGGCCTCGGGAATCAGCAACACCTTTCGCCTCGGTGGCGTCGCCACCGGCGTGGCCGCCTTGGGCGCCATCTTCCAAGTGCACCTCGCCGCGACCCTCCACGGCCTGGTAGGCAAACCGGTGCCGGCGTTGGCGGCCGAGGTGGCCTCCGGTGGGCCTCGAGTGCTCGGAACCCACCCCACGCCTCTCGTCCATGACGCGCTGCAGGCGTTTGTGGTCGGCATGAACGACTTGGTGCTCACCGGCGCCGTCGTCGTCCTCGTCGGAGGTCTGGTGGCCATGACCTTCATCCGCACGCCGCGCCCCGCCCCCACTCCGGCGGGTGCCGGCGCATCCGGCGCGACCGGCGCCGGCCGCACTCGGCCCGCCCATGCTCGCTCCGGATCCGGCGGTCGTTGACCTGCGGGGGACCCGGAGAAGCCGTACGCTTCGCCGATGGCCAACAAATCTCGACCCACCGGTGAGCCCAAGAAGCCCGGCCGGAGCATCAAGGAAAAGCGCGCCGCCAAGCAGGAGAAGCAGGCCGCTCGCAAGCAGTCGGGCAAGAGCTAGGTCGTCGGCCCAGACCCACACGGCGCGCCAACGTTAGACAACGCCATGCTCGTGGTCGTGGCGGCACCCGAGCTCGATCGACACGATGCGGGGCCGGGACACCCCGAACGCCCCCGAGCGCGTGGTTGCGGCTCTGGCCGGCGTCGAGATGGCCGGACTGGGCGATGCCGTGGTGCGCCTGGCCCCGCGTCCGGCCACCGACCACGAGTTGGGGCGCGTCCATCCCCAGGTGTATCTCGACGAGCTGCGCGACGCATGTGCCTCGGGCGGTCGTCGCCTTGATGCCGACACCATGGCGGGCCCTGGTTCGTTCGACACCGCCGCGCTCGGCGCCGGCGCTGGGTTGGTGGCCATCGAGGCACTTCGAGCCGGGCGCGGCGATCTGGCCTTTGTGGCGGCCCGCCCACCGGGTCACCATGCGCTGGCGGATCGGGCCATGGGCTTCTGCCTGCTCAACAACGTCGCCGTGGCCGCCGCCGCGCTGGCCGATGCCGGCGAGCGGGTGCTGATCGTCGATTGGGACGTCCACCACGGCAACGGCACGCAGGCCATCTTCTGGAACGACCCTCGGGTGTTGTACGTGTCGGTGCACGAATGGCCGCTGTACCCGGGCACGGGTCGCGCCGAGGAAACAGGCGGAGTAGGGGCCCCGGGGACGACGGTCAACATCCCGATACCGGCCGGCGCCACCGGGGACATCGTGCGCGGCGCCCTTGACGAAGTGGCGGCACCGGTGGTGGAGCGCTTCTCCCCCACGTGGGTCTTGGTCTCAGCCGGCTTCGACGCGCACCGGCGCGACCGGCTCGCCGATCTGCAACTGACCGCCGGTGACTTCGCCGATGTGGCCGCCACCGTGCGGGCCTTTGCCCCCGGTCCCGGTCGCATGGTCATGGTGCTCGAAGGTGGCTATGACCTCGAGGCACTGCAACTGTCGGTCGGAGCGAGCATCTCCGGTGCTCTCGGTGAGGGATTTCGTCCCGAGCCGGCGTCGTCGGGGGGCCCTGGCCGGAGCGCCATCGACATGGCCCGCCACGCCCAGCAGCGGGTGGGCCCGTGACCGAGACCGCCCCGTACGGCGCGTGGCCATCGCCCATTTCGGCGCACCAGGTGGCGGCGGGCAAGGTGCGCCTCGACCAGATCGCCTTCGGCGACGACGGGAGCCTGTGGTGGTCGGAAGGTCGACCCACCGAGCAGGGTCGTTGCGTTGTCGTCCATCGCCACCTGGACGGAACCGTCGCCGACGCCATGCCGCCGGGGTTCAACGCCCGCACACGCGTCCACGAGTACGGCGGGGCCGCCTGGGTGGTGGTGGGCGGCGCCGTGGTGTTTGCCAACTGGGAGGACCAGCGCCTCTATGTCGTCGACGGGGACGACCCCGTGGCCCTCACACCGGTTCCCACTGAGGTGATGGGCGACCGCTACAGCGACATGGTGCTCGCGCCAAGCGGAGACGAGGTGTGGTGTGTGCGAGAGCGCGCCGAGGCCGCATCGGTGCAGCGCGACATCGTGGCGGTGCCCCTCGACGGGAGCGGTCTCGTGCGCCGGCTCGTCAAAGACGGCCACTTCCTCTCCAATCCTCGGCCCTCGCCCGATGGCCGGTACTTGGCCTGGCTGACATGGGACCACCCCCGCATGCCCTGGGACGGCACCGAGCTCAAAGTGGCCGCCCTCGCCGACGATGGGTCGGTGTTGCCGGCCTCGACGGTGCTGGGCGGAGTCGACGAGTCGGTGTTCCAACCCGAGTGGGCCGGGCTTGACGCGCTCTACGCCGTGTCGGAGCGCACCGGGTGGTGGAACCTCTACCGGGTGAACCTGGTCGGCGAGGTCACCGCGCTGTACCCGCGTCAGGAGGAATTCGGGACACCCCAATGGGTATTCGGCATGGCTACCTACGGCATTCTCGGCGACGGCCGCCTGGCGGTGCTGCACGGTGAAGGCTCCCTGGCGCTGAGCATCCTCGACCCCGATACCGGATCGCTGGTCGACGTGGCCTCACCGCTGGCGGTGTGGGGCCCCTATCTCCGGGTCAGCGGCACCTGCGTGGCCGACGTGGGCGGGGGCCCCACCACGCCGGCGTCGGTGGTGGTGCTCGACACCGCCACCGGACACTTCGAAACGGTGCGCCGCTCGCTCGACGTCGTTCCCGATGTTCGCTACCTGCCCGAGCCTCGAGCGGAGTCGTTCCCCGGTGTGGGCGGACGCCCGGTGCATGCCGTGGTCTATCCGCCCCGCAACGACGACTTCGTCGCCCCCGAAGGGGAGCGTCCGCCTTTTGTCGCTTTCGTCCACGGCGGGCCCACGGCGGGCGAAACGGCGGTGCTCGACTTGACCATCGCCTACTTCACCAGTCGCGGCATCGGCGTGGTCGACGTCAACTACGGAGGATCGACCGGCTACGGACGTGCCTATCGCAACCGGCTGGCTGGTCAGTGGGGCATCGTCGACGTCCAAGACGTGGTGGCCGCCGTGCACGGACTGGCCCGGCGCGGAGACGCCGATGGCAAGCGCCTGCTCATCCGCGGCTCGAGTGCGGGGGGCTGGACGGTGCTGGTGGCGCTCACCAGCACCGACGTGTTCGCCGGAGGCGCCTCCTACTACGGCGTCGCCGATCTCACCGCCTTGGCCGAGGACACCCATGACTTCGAGTCGCGCTACCTCGACGCGCTGGTGGGCCCGCTCCCCGAGGCTCGTCACCTCTACGACGAGCGCTCACCGCTGACCCATGTCGACGAGATCTCCTGTCCGGTGCTGCTGCTCCAAGGTCTCGACGACCCCATCGTCCCTCCGAGCCAAGCGCAGCTCTTCGGCGACGCGCTGGCCGCCAAGGGCATCGCCTATGCGTATCTGCCTTTTGCGGGCGAGGGCCACGGGTTCCGGCGAGCCGAGACGCAACAGCGCGCCTTGGAAGCCGAGCTGTCCTTCTACGGCCAGGTGGTGGGTTTCGTTCCCCCTGATGTGCCCGTCCTGAAACTCATTGAGGCCGAAGAGTCCGAGGGGTCCAAAGGGTCCGAAGGAGCCGCGTTCTGAACGGCGGCGGCTCGACGATTGCTCAGGAGCGCACGACCTGGCCGCCGTCGACGTTGAAGATGTGCCCGGTGATCCAACTGGCCTGATCGGAAAGCAAGAACAGGCACATGCCGGCCAGATCCTCGGGTTGGCCCTGACGCTTCAGGGCCAAGGCGCCCACCAGTTGGGTGATGTATTGCGACGGCACCACCTCCCGAGCGGCGTCGGTGTCGGTGGGTCCCGGCGCGATGGCATTGACACGAATGTTCATGCCGCCGAGCTCGTGGGCAAGTTGTTGGGTCAGCGAGTTCACCCCCGCCTTGGCCCAGCCGTAATAACCGGCGTAGAGCCACGCCGCGGTGGACGACTGGTTCACGATGGCACCGCCGCCTCGCTCCGCCATCGACGGGTAACAGGCGCGCGTGCACACCAGAGCGCCGAACTGATTCACCGCCATGAACCGTTGCAGGTAGTCCCAGTCCACGGTGATGAGGAAGTCGAGGCGCATGCCGCCGAAGATGGCCGCGTTGTTGACGAGGTAGTCGATCCCGCCGAAACGCGAGACGGCGGCCGCCGCCATGGCCGCCGCGCTGTCCGGATCGGCGACATCCACGGCACACGACACAGCCGAGCCGCCGGCGCTCTCGATGGCGGCCGCCACGGCGGCGGCATTGCCCTCGTCGAGATCAGCCACGACCACCGACGCGCCCGCCCGGGCCAGCGCTTCGGCGTAGACCTGTCCGATCCCCCGCCCCGCCCCTGTCACCACGGCCACCTTGCCGGTGAAATCGAAGGTGCTCACGGTGTCGCTCACGACGTTGCCTTGGCATGTCGAGAGATACAGCGTTCGGCGGCCCCGTTGACCACCGTCGCCAATGGCCAACCGATGTAGTGCGTGAGGTGCACGACCGTCTCTCGCACTTGGTCCACCGTCAGCTCGCCGTTGTGCAGGGCGCTGTCGAATTGCACCTCGAGGAGCTCGCCTTGACCGAGGGCGGCCAGCACACCGAGGGTCATGAGCCTGCGCTGGCGGACGTCGAGAGCGGGCCGGGTCCAAATCGTCCCGAAGAGATGGTCGACAGTCAGGGCCACAAAATCTCCCGGCACGTCGGCGGGGTCGACGGTGAAGTTGTAGACCTCCTGCATCTTGGCCATGCCGAGGCGGCGCCGGTCATCGGGGATGAGCGCCTCCCCCGGTGCCGGCGTGTGGGCGGGATCGTCGGTCATGTCATGACTCCGGGGTGTCGGGACCGATGCCGAAGATCGCCTTGCTCTTTTCGGCCAACAGCTGTGCCATGGGCATCTCCACTCCGAGCTCGGCGGCGAGCTCCAAGGCGGCACCCACGTCTTTTTGGGCCAGCTTCTGCCCGTTGCGCATGGCGGTGACGATGCGGACATCGGCGTCGTGCTCGAACGGCGCCACCGTGTCGCGGAACATCAAGGCGGTGGTGCCTCCGGTGCGAGGTTCGCTCGCTTTGATCACGGCGGCGAGCTTGGAGAGTTCGACACCGGCTGCCTCGGCGAGGAGCTGGCCTTCGTAGGCGGCCAGCCAGGCCCCGTACTGCACGACGTTGCGGGCCAACTTGGCCTGCAGGCCGGCGCCGAGCGGGCCCATGTGCACCACCGAAGAGCTGTAGGCATCGAGCACGGGCCGGATGCGATCGATGATCTCTGCTTCGCCTCCCACCATCGACACGAGCTCTCCGGCGCCTGCTGCGGCGGGCCCGCCGGTGACACCGCAGTCGACGACGGCCACACCCCGGGCGCCACAAGCGTCGGCCAGTGCTCGCACGGTGGCGATCGACACCGTGCTCACCACCACCACGGTGGCGCCCTCGTGCATGGTGGCCAGCGCGCCGCCGGGCCCGAGGATGACGTCGTTGAGCTGGTCATCGTCCACCACGGCCACCACGACGACGTCGCAGCGCTCCCCCACCTGGGCCGGCGAGCCGGCCACCACGGCGCTCGCCGCGAAGGGCTCGGTGGCGGCGGGCATGACGTCATTGACGACGAGCTCGAGCCCCGCTCGCGCCATGCCACCGGCCACACCGGCGCCGATGGCTCCCAACCCAATCACGCCTACCGTCGTCATCGGCCTGGCAACCTACGACCACTTGTAGACATGTGTCCAGTCACCAGTCTGGTCCGGCTGGCAGGGCGGGCACCCGGCGGACTATCGTCTGGACACATGTCCAGTTCGGTTCTCCAAGAAGGTACCCGGCGCCGGCTCAGCGAGCGCCAGGTCGAAGTCGTCCAGCGGTTGGTCGACGCCGCGGTCGAGGAGCTCCACCTTCGTGGCTATGAGGGGCTCTCGGTGCGCAATGTGGCCAAGCGGGCCGGCGTGGCGCCGGCCACCGCCTACACCTACTTCGCCTCCAAGGACCACCTGGTGGCCGAAGCACTGTGGCGCCGCATGCACGGCTTGCCGTCGCCCACCGCCAGTGGCGGCCGCCCCCTGGACCGGCTGCGATCGGAGCTCGACACCATCGGATTGTTCATGGCCGACGACGCCGTCTTGGCCGGGGCGTGCACGACGGCGCTGCTCGGTGCGGGGCCCGATGTCTTGCATCTGCGCCAGCGCATCGGAGCCGAGATCAACCACCGGCTGGCCGTGGCGTTGGGTGACGGCGGCGACCCAGCCGTGCTGCGGGCCTTGGAGCTCGCCTATACCGGAGCCATGTTGCTGGCGGGGATGGGCCACATCTCTTTTGCCGAGGTGCCGGTGCGGTTGCGCGAGGTAGCCGAGTTGCTGCTCGAGGAGCGGTGATGACGAGCACCGAGATCGCCACCCCCGTCGGCTTCAGTCCGTACGACTACCAGATGCACGAGGACCCCTACCCCACCTACCAGCGTCTGCGCGACGAAGCACCGGTGTACCGCAACGAGGAATTCGACTTCTGGGCGCTGTCTCGCCACAACGACGTCCTCGAAAGCTTTCGCGACGTGAACCGGTTCTCCAACCGCTTCGGGGTGTCCCTCGACCCGTCGGCCTTCGGGCCCGAAGCCCACCGGGCCATGTCGTTTCTGGCTATGGACCCGCCTCGCCACACCCGCATGCGGACATTGGTGTCGCGCGGCTTCAGCCCCCGACGCGTGGCGGAGCTCGAACCACGCATCCGCGAACTGACGTTGCAGTACCTGCTTCCCGCCTTGGAGCGCGGGCAATTCGACATGATCTCGGACTTCTCGGGGCGGTTGCCCATGGACGTGATCTCGGAGCTCATGGGTGTGCCGCCGTCTGATCGGGCCGAGATCAGTCGGCTCGCCGATCTCCTTCTCCATCGAGAAGAAGGGGTCTTCGACATACCCGCGGCCGGCATGGACGCCGCCTTGGTGCTGGCCGGGTATTACGCCGAGATGATCGCCGATCGGCGTCGGCGGCCCACCGACGACTTGACCTCCGCCCTTCTCGACGCCGAGATCGACGGGGACCGCCTCAGTGACGACGACATCGTGTCGTTCCTCTTTCTCATGGTGGTGGCCGGCAACGAGACCACCACCAAGTTGCTCGCCAATGCGTGGTACTGGGCCTGGCGCAATCCCGATCAGCGCGCCAAGCCCTTTGCCGACCCCGCTCGCATTGGCGAGTGGATCGAAGAGACGCTGCGCTATGACACCTCGAGCCAGATGCTCCTGCGGGTGACCAACGACGACGTCGAGCTGCACGGCCAGGTGATCCCGAGCGACCAGCGAGTGCTGTTGCTGGTGGGCTCGGCCAATCGCGACCCGAGGGTGTTCCCCGAGGCCGACACCTACGATCTGGACCGCGACACCGGCAAATTCGTCAGCTTCGGCGGGGGACGGCACTTCTGTATGGGCGCCGCCTTGGCTCGCCTCGAAGCCCGTATCGCCTTGGAAGAGCTCGTGGCCAAGGTGGCCGACTACGACATCGATGCCCAGGCGGCGGCGCGGGTGCATTCCGTGAACGTCCGGGGGTTTGCCAACCTCCCCACGTCGGTCACGCCTCGTTGACCGTGGCTCGCTTCGAACCTCACCCCGCTCGTCGACCCGCCATCGTCACCGGTGCGTCTTCTGGCATCGGCGCCGCCATCGCCCGAGCCCTGAGCTCACAGGGCCACCCCGTTGTCCTCGGGGCGCGCCGGGTGGAGCGCTGCGAGCAGCTGGCCGAGTCGCTGCGCGCCGATGGCGGCGAGGCGTATGCGCTGTTCTTGGACCTGGCCGACCCGAGCACCATCGGCCCGTTCTTGGCCGACGCCACCGACCAGGCCGGCGACATCGAGGTGCTCGTCTCGTGTGCCGGCGAGATCTCCCCGGCGCCTGCCTTGGCCATGGGCGACGGGGCGTTCTCCTCCACCGTGCAGGTCAACACGCTGGGGGCGGTGCAGCTGGCAGCGGCGGCAACGGCGGCCATGGTGCAACGGCGTCGCGGCGACGTGGTGTTCGTCACCTCCGACACGGTGCGGCGGCCCCGGCCCTACATGGCGGCGTACTCGGCGTCGAAGTCGGCGCTCGAGGCCTACGCCCGGACGCTGCAGATGGAGCTGGAGGGCACCGGTGTGCGGGCCTCGATCGTCCAGCCCGGTCCCACCCACTCCGAGATGGGAGCCGATTGGGGCCACGAGATGACCGCGGCTGTGCTCGAGTCCTGGGTGCACTGGGGCCAGGCCCGTCACGACCACTTCATGCGCCCCGAGGAGGTCGCCTCGGCCGTGGTGACAGTGGTCTGCGCCAACCGGGGCACACATTTCACGTTGATCGAAGTAAATCCCGAAGCGCCCGTCGACAAGGGGGACACATGACGACACCAACCACCGATCTCCGCCCACCGCCCATGGTGTCGGGAGGAACCGGGCCCGACGGGCATCTCGACGAACTGCGCCACAACCCCATCGGGCTCATGCAACGGGTGCGCGACGAATGCGGCGACGTGGGGACCTTCCTCCTCGCCGGTCGCCCTGTGGTGCTGCTGACCGGAGCCGATGCCAACGAACTGTTTTTCCGGGCCCCCGAAGAGGACCTCGACCAGGCCGAGGCGTACCCGTTCATGACCCCTATCTTCGGGGAGGGGGTGGTGTTCGACGCCCCTCCGGAGCGGCGCCGCGAGATGCTCCACAATCAGGCGCTGCGCGACAAGTTCATGCGCGGCCACGCCGCGACCATCGCCGACGAGGTGGCGCACATGGTGGCCGGTTGGGACGACAGCGGGGAGATCGATCTGCTTGATTTCTTCGCCGAGCTCACCATCTACACCTCCTCGGCGTGCCTCATCGGCAAGAAATTCCGCTCTCAGCTGGACCGGCGCTTCGCCGCGCTTTACCACGACCTCGAGCGCGGCACCGACGCGCTCGCCTACGTCGACCCCTATGCCCCCATCGAGAGCTTTCAGCGCCGCGACGAAGCACGCGTTGCTCTGGTCCAACTCGTGGGGGACATCATGGACGGGCGCGCCACGGGGCCAGCGGCCACCGACGAAGACCGCGACCTTCTCGACGTGCTGATGTCGGTCACCGACAGCGACGGCACACCGCGTTTTTCTGCCGACCAGGTGACGGGCATGTTCATCTCGATGATGTTCGCCGGTCACCACACGACGTCGGGAACAGCGGCATGGACACTCATCGAGTTGCTCCGTAACCCCGACGAGATGACCGCCGTGACCGATGAGCTCGACGGGCTGCACGCCACGGGTGAAGAGCTCACGTATCAGGCGTTGCGCGAGATCCCCCGGCTCGAGTCCGCCATCAAAGAGGCACTTCGCCTGCACCCGCCGCTCATCTTGCTGCTGCGGGTGGCCAAGTCGACGTTGGAATTCGAAGGCTTCGCCGTAGAGGCGGGCCACATGGTGGGAGCCAGCCCCTCGGTGTCCAACCGCATACCCGAGGACTTCCCCGATGCCGATGCCTTCGTGCCGCAGCGGTATCTCGAACCGCGCGCCGAGGACCGCGAGAATCCGTGGACGTGGATCCCCTTCGGGGCCGGGCGCCACCGCTGCGTGGGGGCCGCCTTCGCCATGATGCAGCTCAAGGCCATCTTCTCCATCATCTTCAAGGATTGGCGTTTCGAGCTGGCCCAAGGCCCCGACACCTATCGCAACGACCATTCCAAGATGGTCGTGCAACTGGCTCAGCCCTGTGTCGTTCGCTATGTCCGGCGGGCGGCCCGTCATGAAGGATCCCCGGCGTGAAGGTGACCGTCGATCCTGACTTGTGCCAGGGCCATGCCGTGTGTGAGAACGAGGCGCCGGAGGTCTTCTCGGTGCCCAAGCACGGCACGGTCACCGTCTTGATGCCGCTTCCCCCTGAAGAACTACGTGACAAGGTGCACCTTGCCGTGAAGTACTGCCCGACGGGCGCCCTACGAGTCGAGGAGAACTGAGATGCCGGCCTTTGCTCGCGAAGAGCTCGAAACAATGGTGGAGCGTTGGCTCGAGGCCAACCGCCGGGCCCAACAAGAGCAGGACTGGAGCCCGATGGCCGATATGTACACCGATGACGCCACCTACGGATGGAACATCGGCCCGCACGAGGAATTCATGGCCGTGGGCAAACACGAGATCGCCACCATCGCCTTGGGCACCGAAATGGCCGGACTCGAAGGCTGGGTCTACCCCTATCAGAAGGTGCTCATCGACGACCGCCAAGGTGAGGTGATCGGATTGTGGAAGCAGATCGCCGACGCCACCTCGGACGACGGCACCCCCTACGAGGTGGCCGGGCTGGGGGGAAGCTGGTTCCGCTACGGCGGCGACGGGAAGTGGTCGTGGCAGCGCGACTTCTTCGACGTCGGCAATGCCACCGCGCTGTTCATCGAGATGATCAAGGCAGGCAAGCTGTCGCCGGGGATGCAGCGCCGCATGGAAGTCGCCGTCTCCGGTGAACGCCTCCCGGGCCACTACGCGCTCGGCATGGCCCCGGCCGCACTATGGGATTGAAGCCCGATGGGCTAGGCGGCAGCGGGGCCGGCAACGGGGGGGACGTCGCGCCGAGCACGAGGGGGAAGATCGATGGCAGCGTCGTGACCAGGGGGAATGATGCCTGCCGCCACGCGCAGGCGGTCAAGGGTGTCCTCCCACTCGATCTGATGCTGCAACCATGTGGAGGCATCCTCGTCGGATGAGATACGCTTTGGTTCTGTAGATACGAGCACGTATCTAGAGTACACCTATGGTTCCAGGAGTCAATACCGTGCCCGATGAGAAGCCCGAGGGCGAGAGTGTGGGCCGATGACCGTGGAGCGGTGGACCCCCCAACGCCGGCGGGAGCTCACCCGCACGGCTCTGCTCGAAGCGGCCAGCCTGGTCTTCGCCCGGCGCGGTTTTCACGGTGCGTCTCTCGACGAGATCGCCGAGACGGCCGGTTTCACCAGGGGTGCGATCTACAAGAACTTCGAGGACAAAGAAGGGTTGTTCCTGGCCGCCGTTGATCGCCACGTCCAGGTCAACCTGGCCGCCTTCTCCGAGCACCTCGAACTGGCCGCCGAACAAGGTGTCGACACGGCTTCTTTGGCCCTGGCGTGGCGTCAGATACTCGGCCGTGACCCCGACTGGTTCGCCTTGGATCTCGAGGCCCGGCTGTACGCGTTGCGCAATCCCGGCTTCAGAGCGCGCTACGCCGAGCACCACCGTGCCCTGACCGAGGCCGTGGCCAAGTTCATCGAAGACCTCTCGAGGGAGGCCGGCCTCACATTGCGGTTCCGCGTCGATCGCCTGGCCTCGATCGTCGAAGTGGCCTCCGAAGGCTTCATGGCGTGGTCGTATCTCGACCCCGACGAAGGAGATCTCTTCGCATCCTTCTTCGAGGTCCTGTGGAGCGCCATCGTCGAGCCGTCGTAAATTCAGCCCCCGTCCTCACTAGCGTCACCCGCATGGTGCAACCGCAAACCCGCCGCCTATGGCAACGGCGGTGGGTCCGAGGAGTCGCCATCGGCATCGTCGTCGCCATCGTGGCGGCCGTGGTCGGGCCCTTCGTCTACATCCACTTCATCGAGGGCCCCGCGCCGGCACCTCTGAAACTGTCACCTCACACGGGTACCACCACTGGTGGAGGTCCTGTGGCCGGCACCTGGAAGGTGTCTTCGGGCTCGCAAGCCGGTTATCGCGTCCAGGAGGTGCTATTCGGCCAGAACAACACCGCCGTGGGCCGGACGAGCGGCGTTACCGGACAGATGACCATCACCGGCTCGACTGTGACGGCAGCCACCTTCACGGTGGACCTCACCACCGTCCGCAGCGACCAGGCCGAAAGAGACGTGCAGTTTCAAGGGCGCATCATGGACACGGCCATGTTCCCCACCGCCGCCTTCACGCTCTCCCAACCCATCGAGCTCGGGGCCATCCCCGCCGTCGGACGGACCGTCACGGCGTCGGCTGCCGGGACCCTCGACATGCACGGGGTCAATCGCGGCGTCACCTTGTCGGTGCAGGCTCGGTATACGGGATCGGCCATAGAGGTCAGTGGATCGATCCCCGTACTCTTCTCCAACTGGGACATCGCCAACCCGAGCTTCGGGCCCGTCACCACCCAGAGTCAAGGCGTCGTGGAGTTTCTCCTCGACTTCTCACGCGCCACCTCCTGATCAGGACCGGTCGACGGCGCCTCCGAGCGGGCCGCCATCGCCGGCGGCGCGCTGGGCCTCCAGGGCGTGATCAAGAACGGTTCGCAAAATTATTGTCGTCAGGGCGGCGATCTGGACCGGCGTTTGGTCGAAATCGATCACGAGGGCTTGGGTCGTAAAGGCGGAAAAGGTGAGTCCGAACGCCAAAAGCAACTCCTGGGGAGGTCGTCCCGTGCCTCCGGCCACTTCCCAGGCGACGTTGACGAGGTGGCCCACGCCCCGCAGCCGAGAGGCGCGCCGCAGCTGGTCCACCTCGGCCAGCACGGCGGAGGGGTCGCCTTTGCGGGAGTGGATATCCCAAAAAGCGTCTCCGAGAATCTCAAGGTTGCGCGTGTGGATCGTCAGCGCCAACACTTCGAGCCAGCGGGAAAAATCCTCGGTGGGCGAAGGAAGGCCGTCGATCGGTCCGCCGCAATCCTCGAACATTTCCTTCACCACGGCGACGATCAAGGCATCGTGGCTGGCGTAGTGACGGAACACGGTCCGCGTGCTCACGCCCGACAGCTCAGCGATCTCCTCGATGGTGGCATCGAAGCCGCGCCGGGACACCGCCTCCATGGCGGCGTGCCGGATCCGAGAACGCGTGAGCTCTTGTCGCTCTTCGGCCAGCGACGGTAGAGGTCGGCGAGGTTGCTCTGCCACGTGCCTTTGACACTCCCCTATGCCAGGTTGTCAGGGTCTACTGCTCGTCATTGTTGGGGATGGCGCCGGACCCAGTGTTGCGGCAATTGTGGAATCTCGCAACCCCCGTTGCCAGCACAGATCGAAGAGTCCCCCGGCGAGCGTCTCGGGCCCTGAATCACCTGATCGGGCCTGCGCCCCCTGGCCTCCCGCCCAGTGGAGGTCAAGGGGGTGCGCCGCCGTCATCCACTGCTACCCGAACCCCCACGATGCGATGCCCGTCGGCGCTACCACGAGTGGCAAGAGGCTCATTGCCGCTGCATTGGCGATCGCCACCGCGGGCTGCCTCGGTGCCGATTGCGGGTCAGACCATCCCCCACCGACGCGTCGGTCCACTGCCGCGCCGCGCCCCATCGGTCGGAGCTTGGCGGGCGCCATCACGGTAACGGGGGCAACCCCATCCACGGCTGATGGCGTTGCCTCTGAAGATCCTCCCGCCGTATCGAGCCAGGCCTGCGGGGACAGATCCGTCACCATCACCTTCGGCCATGAACGCTACGAACTGAGCTTCGACCTACCCGTGGGGAACTCGACATTCCCCGACGCCGCCCTCGTGCCCGTAAAAGTCTCTTACGACTACCCGGGCGGAAGCTACGAGTGGTGGAGCGGGGAGGCGGTGGCTCCTGCCCAAGGCGCGGCCGGCATGGTGACCAATGCGGGCGCCGGTGGGACTTTGTCGATGACTTTGGCCGCGGTGAGAACAGCCGTGGCCAACGCGTCGGGCGTGCCCCGAACCTCCGGCCTCGTTCACGTGCGCGCCAGTTGGACGTGCGCGGCGCGTTGAGCGGTCCCGGTCCCGTCTACGAAGCGCGCCGGGTCGCTTCGGCGGCGAGACGGGAAGCCAGTTGGCGCGAGACGCCCAGGACGCGTCCGACAGCACTGATGGAAGCGCCCTCGTCCATGGCCAACGTGAACAACTCCAGTCGAAGTCGATGGCGGGTCGCCTCAAACTTCTCGATGCCTTCGGTGACCTGTCGGCGCGCCAAAGGCAGGTCGGCGCTGTTGGTGGCCACCAGGGCGGGTGCGCCCTCTTCGAAGCTGGCCGCGACCGTGGTCAGATCGCTCTCGTAACGCTGAAGCAACTGACGTAGCTGGGCCGAACAGTCCACCAGCTCCGCGATGTTGGCTTGCAAGCGTTTGCTCTTCTTGGTTGCACCGAACGTTTTATTAGGCACGCCGAATATCTTCCCATTTCCCCTGCGAATCGAAACATCACCCGCCTCGTAATAGAGAGTTCTCAGCGGACGCCCAGGAACTGAGCGACGGAGGTGTGCGGCCATCGAAGTGGTGAAACTGCACCACGTCAGGCGCCAGCACGTAGATTCTCGCCGTGCGGCGCATTGGCTTCGTGGGAGGCGGGTTGATTGCCTGGGCTCATGCCATCGGCCTGGCGGAGATGACAAAAGCCGGGATCGTGGAGGCCGAGTTCGTGGCCGTCTACGACATAGATTCTCCACGCGCCCAGTCACTTGCCGGTGCCCTGGGCACCCGCGCCGTTGACTCCTTGGACGAGGTCATCGAGCGCTGCGACACCCTGTGGGTGTGCACACCCACAGCCGCGCACCCCGAAGCCGTTCTTCGGGCGGCCCAGCACGGATGCGCCGTTTTTTGTGAGAAGCCGCTCGCCATCAATCTCGCAACGGTCATGACGATGGCCGAGACCGTGGCCGCCGCGGCGGTGCCCGCGCAGGTCGGCCTGGTGCTGCGCTCAACTCCGGTGTTCCGAGCCTTGCGCGACCTGGTGGCGGCGGGGGCCCTCGGTGCGCCCATGGTCGTCGTCTTTCGCGACGACCAGTACTTTCCGATTCAAGGCCTCTATGGCTCGACGTGGCGTGGTCACGCCGAGATGGCGGGCGGGGGATGTCTCATCGAGCATTCGATTCACGATCTCGACATCCTGCGATTCTGTCTTGGCGACGTCACCGAGGTCTCGTGTTGGACGTCGAACCTCTCGGGCAAGGGGGACGTAGAGGACGTCGCCTCGGTATCTCTGCGTTTCGCGTCAGGAGCAACCGCCAACCTCACCAGTGTCTGGCACGACATCTTGAGCCGGGGCTCGGGTCGGCGCGTGGAGATGTTCTTCGAGAACGGTCTGGCGTGGTTCGACAACGACTTCAGGGGTCCGATCCACGTTGAGACGGTCGAGGGCACGGAGATCCTCGAGTGCCACTCACCGCCGTGGGTCGACGACCTCCCTCTGGCCCGAGACGAGTTCGGACTGGCCATCGCCTTATACGTCGAGGCAGATCGGGCCTTTGCCGACGCCATCCGAGACGGAATGCCGCCGGGACCGGATCTGGCCGAGGCGGTGGTGGCCCATCAGCTGGTGGACGCCTCATATCGCTCGGCCGCCGCCCACGGTGGGCCGATCTCCATCCCCTGACCGTCGCCCTGGCGGCCATCTCCCCGTCAAGGCCGCGTTCCTCACATTTGATGAAGACGGAAAGCGACTTCCCGGGCGACCATCAATTCGGCCAACGGGGCGGTTGGTGTACCGAGCTTAACGAACCCGGTCAAGTGGGGCGCGGCGTCGGCCGAGGCGGAGGGCGAGATGCGCCAGGCACGGCCGAAGGCACAGTTGATGGTTGTCCTGGTACTGGTGACGTGTCCCGTGCTGATGGAGTCGGGCCCGGCCACAGCAACGCCACCATCGGGCGCCATGGCAAAAGCCGCGCTGCTGGCCGCGGCGACGTCTTCGCATGCCTTGGCCGCCGGAACCGGCAAGGCCGCGAAATGGCTCGCCGTCGTCGGTGTGGGCCTCGTCGTGCTCGGTGGCGCTCTCCTCGTGGCGTTGGACGACACGCGGCGCCTGCGCCGAGGCCTTGGGTACCTCGACCCCAGGGTCCCCTCCCGAGGACGAAAAGGCGTGCACAGCGCCAACACCCGCGTGGCCATCCTCGGAAGGGTCGCCACCACGTCGAACGGGTCGAGGACTCACGCTCTGACGTTGTACGAAGGACTGGCCCCGGGCTAGTACTGCGATCCTGGCGATGCCACCCGAGCGCGCTACTGGGACGGGGCCGCTTTGAGCCACTCGTCGCAGCCCGCAGAGCCTCTGGCCTCGCCTCGATTTTCGCTTGCCGCCGCGTACCAAGGGCTTGCGCCCGGCTGGTACCGAATGGCGGAGAACCCGACGCTGGCCCGGCACTGGGACGGTGAAGTGCTGAGTCAAGAGATGCGCCACGTCATGGCGGAGGTCCGGTCCTTGTAACGTGCGCCCATGGGCACGCGCCCGGGCCGCGCCGGTGACGCCGATTACGGACGGATCGGGGCCGCCTATGCTCGCTACCGACAGGCCGACCCGCGCATCGCACGCGTTGTGCACGAGGCCTTGGGACCGGCGCACACCGTCCTCAACGTGGGCGCCGGCACGGGCTCCTATGAGCCCCAAGACCGCGCCGTCACCGCTATCGAACCATCCGAGGCGATGCGCGCCCAGCGTCCGGGCCATGTAGCGGTGGCGCTGGACGCCACCGCCGAGGATCTCCCCTTCGCCGACGACTCGTTCGATGCCGCCATGGCGATCTTGAGCGTCCATCAGTGGCACGACCTGCGCGCTGGACTGGGCGAGATGCGCCGAGTCGTGCGTGGCCCGGTGGTGATCTTGACCTGCGATCCGGATTTGGTCTGCCGTTTTTGGCTCAACGAGTACGCGCCGGAGGTACTCGAGACCGAGGCCCGCCGCTACCCGTCGTCACAGCTGCTGGCCGATGCACTGGGTGGGCCAGTCCGGCAACGAAACGTGCCCATCCCCATCGACTGCGTCGACGGGTTCAACGAGGCGTACTACGGCCGCCCCGAAGCCCTCTTGGACGCAGAAGCACGAGGCTCGTGCTCGGCGTGGAGCTTTGTCGGCCAGTCCGTGCATGATCGATTTGCTCGGGACTTGAGTGGCGACCTCGATGACGGGACATGGGACGTCCGTTTCGGGGAACTACGCAGCCGGCCCAGTTGGGACGGTTCGTTGGTGTTGGTGGTGGCCGATCCCTAAGTCGTCGTGCGCGGCCGCGCCCGTGTCTCAGGTGGGCGCACGGCGATGGGGCAACGCTTCGGGGTTGATGACGTTGGTCGGGGTGCCCGCGCCAAAGGCATTGATCTGGTCGAAGATGTCGCTGAATTGGAGTTCCCATTCCTCACGCGTGACGTACCCGAGATGGGGGGTGCACACCACGTTCTGCATACCAAGGAGAGGATTGCTGGTGTCGTTCATGGGCTCAACGTCATACGCGTCGATGGCGGCCAGCCCGGGCCGGCCCGCCCGCAGCGCGGCCAGCAAAGCCCCTGGCTCGATCAGCCCCGCCCGGCTGGTGTTGACCAACAGCGCATCGGGCTTCATGCGACCGAGATCCGATCCGGTGACGACACCGCGTGTCGACGGCACCAGGCGCAGGTGCAGGGACACGACATCGCACGTCTCAAAAAAGGCGTCCTTTGACGCGGCGGGCACCAGGCCGTCCGACAGAGCACGCTCGCGCGCCGACGGGCTGCCCCAAACCATGACGTCCATGCCGAAAGCGCGCCCGTAGCCGGCCACCACGCTGCCGATTCGGCCATAGCCGTAGATGCCCAGGATCTTGGACCGCACTGTGCGGCCCATGGCGCTTTGCCAGCGTCCGGCCTGCAACGCACGGACTTGTTGAGGAAGATGGCGCATGGCCGCCAGCACGAGAGCCCACGTCAACTCGGCGGTGGCATAGGAGGGCGAGTCGGAATGCAGGTTCGAGGACACCACGATGCCCAGCGCGCTACAGGTGTCCACGTCGATGTGCGGGTACGCGCTGCGCTGGCTGATGAGGCGCAGGTTGGGAAGGGCTTGGAGAAGATTCGATCTGATGGGGGTGCGTTCCCTAATGAGGACGAGAGCATCGGCGTCTCGTAGGCGTTGCGTCAAGACCCCTACGTCGTCAGTGTGATCTGTCCACACGGTGACGTCGTGGCCGTCCAATTTGGCGAAGCAATCGAGGGTCCGAAGGGTGTCCAGGTAATCATCGAGGATGGCGACATTCATCGGCACCAGTTGTAGCAGGCGCCGCCCGAGACCTCGCTCGTAACGCGGCAATCGGCACTCCCATCAAATACGCTCCGGCGAGATGTTTGTCGACCGACCAAGGGGCCACCATGAAGGCGCTTCGTCGTGCATGGACCCGACGCGTCGAGGTGGTACGACGACTTACCGACGAGGAGGAGCTCGCCGCCGCCATCTTGGTCAAGCGGCCGTGAGCGAAGGCCCTTAGGTCCGCTGCCACTCGTGGAGGGTGTCGCCCTGGTGCGACAGGACCAAACCATGGTCGGCGGCCAAGGTGCGGGCCTCGTACTGGCTCATGGCCCGGTGATCATGGCCCCCGTCGTCGTACTCGAAGGTGGCCACTCCGGGACCCTTGGCATGCTCTCGCCACACCAGGCGCCTCACGGAGGAGTTTTGGGTGTCGGTCATAGCTGAACGATACTTTGGCCACAGACGAGATCCGGCTGGTGGCGTAGGCCAGGGCTCGGGGCCATCCCCAGATTTGGTGATGACAGAGGAGCACTTCGCTGGCCACCATGTGTCCGGCCCACGGTCTGACAGAGGCGGCATGGAAAGCGACGATCGACAAGGCACTCGGTTCTTCGATGAGGACCTGATCGTCGCTTATCGCACCCTCCCCCCCGGATGGTATCGAGACATCGCCAACCCGGCCCTAGGCCGCTACTGGGACGGATCGACGCTGAGTCACGAACGGCGTGTCGTGGTGGCGGGACTAGAGCCGACCCCGCCTCGCCCGGTGGCCGCGCCGGTGGTGGTGGCGGGATGGTATGCCGATCCGCACGCCAGCGGACGTTGTCGCTACTGGGACGGTCGGGGTTGGACCCGTTGGACACAGGCTCTCGACACCACCGGTCGCGCCCCGCGACATGCACATGCGACGCAGCGGCCGGCGAGGTGGACGGTCAGATTGCCGGTCGCCTTGATATCGGGAGGAGTCGCCCTGCTGTTGCTTGTTTCCATCGTGGGACCAGTGTCAAAGGACCACGGCACCTCGATTCGCCTTTCGGCGAAGGCAGCGACGCCATCGTCGCTGCCGGCGCGCGCCCCGACGCCAACCACACCGTCGACGACCACGGCGGCGGTACCCACCACCACGGTGCCCACTACCACCGTGCCCACCACCACCGTGCCGACAGCCACCGTGCCGACAGCCACCGTGCCGACAGCCGCACCGCGAACCACGATCGCCTCCCATGAGGTCGCCGAGAGATCCACTTGGTCCCCCAGTGCACCCGCCACGACGGTCTCTTCGTCTCGTGTCACGTCGCCACCGGCTCGAGCGCCCTCGATTTCGACCACACCCGCCGCCCTGGACGCCACCCTGCCCGAACCCACGACGGACATCGCGCCCTCGCCGAATTTCGTCGACTTCTGCTCGGCCACCACCTATGACGACTCGATCGGCTGCCTCTTGGCCGTGCTGTTCGCCACCAACAACGCCCGGGCCACACTCGGGTTGGCACCGATGACGCTACCGACGAACTGGCTATCGCTGTCCCCCACCGAACAGCTCTTCGTCGCCACCAATATGGAGCGGACGGTACGAGGGTTGGCTCCACTCTCTGCGTTGGACGTCGAGCTCGACAACGCCGCCGGGCAAGGGGTCACCACCGCCACCGACCCCGAGCCTCCAGCCGGACTTTCGTGGACCGAGTGGGGTGGCAACTGGATCGACGACATCGGCAATCCACTCGAAGCCCTTTACTTCTGGATGTACGACGATGGTCTTGGATCGGGAAACGTCGATTGCACCACAGCCGACACGAGCGGCTGTTGGTCGCATTGGCGAAACGTCACCCTTCCCCTGGCCTGCACGCAGTGTTTGATGGGCACCGCGTGGGGACAAAGCGCTCAGGGTGCCGTGGTGGCCACGCAGCTCATCGTCGAAACCGACAGCCCCTTGACCACCGTCTTCACGTGGGCGCAGGAGCAGGCTTTTCTCCCCTGAGGTAACTCGTGGCTGCGCCTCGGTTCACGGCGCGTCGCGACCAGATGCGACAGACTTCTCGTCGGTGAGGACAGGGCGCAGATCCAGGGTCGGTGCCTCACGCCGTAGCTGGATGGTGATGGCGCTCTCCGCCGCACTGGCCACCGTCACCTCCGCCTGCGCAGCGTCGGCGCCCGCAACTCCTTTGGGGACCAGGACCGCGACCGGGGCCCCCACTACCGTCATCCCGGCGGCGGCAATACCGCTCAGTGCCAATCCGGCCACGGGCCCCGCCGGGCCACTGCACGCCCCGGGTGGACCCTTTCTCGAGGATCGCTACGGTCGCGTCGTTCTCATGCATGGCGTCGACCTCGTCTACAAAGTCCCGCCCTTCGAAGTGGAAGTCAACGGTGCGGGGCCCAACGTGCTCACCGGGCCGGAGGTCCAGCGGATGGCTGCCCTCGGGTTCGACGTGGTACGGCTGGGAATCATCTGGAATGGCCTTGAGCCCGGCACGGCCGCCATCAACGACCCGGCCATCTGCACGCCCGGCACGCCGCGGCCGTCGGGGCCTGGGCAGTTCAACTCGTCGGTGTTCGACTCCTACCTGACGAATCTCGATGCCACCATCGCTCTTTTGGGTCACTACGGCATTTACTCCCTCATTGACATGCACCAAGACGTCTACAACGAGGCGTTCGGCGGCGAGGGGGCACCCAACTGGGCCGTATGCACGAACGGAGCCAAGCCGAAACCGGAGCTGAACATTCCCAACTGGAGTGTGAACCTCCAAGGTCCCGGAGTCGTCACCGCCTACTCCCACTTCTGGAACAACGACGTGGTCGGCAATTTGCAAGGTGAGTTCGACTCCGTGTGGACGAAGGTGGCCGCCCACTTCCGCAGCAACCCTTGGGTCATCGGCTATGACCCCTTCAACGAGCCCTACGGCGCCGGACTCCCTCCCGCCGGCAGCGGCGTGCAGTTCGACGCCGATCTCCAGTGCTTCTACACCGGGCGCGCCGACAGCGGGACGAACCAAGGCGGACAGACGCCCTCCTGTCCACGAGACGACCCCGAGGAGGGTTTGATCCCGAGGATCGAAAGCGCCGACCCCAATCACCTCGTTTTCTACGAAGGGAACTATGCGACCGACTCGGGGCCCGTCAATCACGTCGGAGCCATGCCTTTCCCGCGCCTCGTGCTCAACTTTCACGACTACTGCTTCCTCCACGTACCCAACGGCCCCGAGGCGCCCAACTTCGCATCGATCTGCGGACCAACCGAGAACGTCGTGTTCAACGAGCATTCGACCGAGCGCGCCCGCGACGCCACGCGTCAACAAGCCGGCGGCCCGGCCTGGTTGCTGACTGAATTCGGCGCCACCACAGATGCCGCCGACCTAGGCCGAATCACTGCCGATGCCAATACACATCTGGTGGGGTGGATCTACTGGCAGTGGATCAACTATGACGACCCCACGGGATCCCACACCTCGGGGTTGTGGCCCCCCACAGCCCCCACGGCCGCCATGGTGCCGGTGCTCTCTCAGACCTACCCATCGGCCATTGCCGGCACCCCCACGGGCACGTCTTTCAACCCGGTCTCGGGCCGTTTTACCCTGCGGTACCGGTCCGACCCGCACATAACCGAGCCCACCGTCATCGTCGTGCCCGTGTCGGTGCACTACGCCGACGGCTACTGCGCATCGGCGACCGGCGCGCAGATCACTTCCGCGCCGGGCGCCGAATACGTGGACATTCAAAATGGCTCGACGGCGACCGACGTCAACGTCACCATCAGTCCCGGCGCCTGCTGAACACGGGCGGATCCAACACGTGACTCCGGAACCGGCCCCGCTCATTCGACCGGCCACCTCTGAGGACAGGGGCGAGGTGGCCCGCATGGCCATGGAGCTTTGGCCCGATGACCACAGCGAGGAACTTGCTGAGTTCGATCATTGGCTTGACCATCGCGAGCCTGCCACGGAGATCGCCGTGGCTGATGGGGCCGGAGACGGGCTCTGCGGTTTCGTATGGCTGGCCGAACGCCGATGGGCCGAAGGGTGCCCAGGGGGGCCGGTTGGCTACGTCGAAGGGTGGTACGTCAATGCCGACTCTCGACATCACGGGATCGGCCGACTGCTTATGGACTACGCGTTGAGCTGGTGCCGGCGGCGCGGCTATGAGCATCTGGGATCCGATGCCGAGCTTGACAACTCCGTAAGTATCGCCGCCCACACTTCGATCGGGTTTGCCGAGGTGGGCCGGTCCGTCCACTTCGCTCGTCGCGTCCCCCTCCACGGGCCATAGGCGAGGCGCGACGCCCGACGTCCACGCGCCGTCGTGCTACTCGTTACGTCCCAAAGGCGCGAAGGGTTCCGTCCTGATTCCCGGCCAGGATGGTGTTGCCCGACACCGTCGGTGGGCCCCAGAACCAATACTTGGGGGCCCCGTACAGGCCGCTGTCCCCCGAACCGGGCACGGGCTCGGTAAACGAAAAGAGCGTTGACCCGCTCGAGCTCGAAAGGACATCAAGGTCACGGCCGGCACCCACGATGACCAGACCGGGAACCTGTGTCACCGCCCCCTCGACTCCTCCCGCCAAAGTCACCTGCCACTGGGGCTGGCCGGTGGCCGGATTAAGAGCAGCCAGAGTCCCGATGCAGCCGTTGGCGGCACTATTCAACGCCACTCCCGCCACTATGACGGGGGACCCCGGTCCCGCCCACGAAGACGGCGAGATGGTGTTGTTGCAGTTGGCGTTGGAGCCGGCCAGGCTCGTCGTGAAGGTCGTCTTCGATTCGGCTTGGTACTGCCAGATCGGCCCGGCCGCCAGGTCCCCGCGATCGAGTGCGTAGTAGATGCCGTTTTTGTTCTCGGCACCCACAAGTTGCCGTGTCACTCCCCCGATGGTGGCGCTGAAGAGCGTGGGCGTAGCGCCGAAGTCCGAATCAGCGGGATGTTGAGATAGCGGCACTTGCCAAAGCGACGTAATGGCCAGCGTCGAGGGGTTCAGTTTCAAAATGGCATCCTGATAGCGAGAATCGCAGATGTCGTTGGATGTGCCGATGAAAATCGAGTTATTAGCGGCATCGACGGCCGGTGACGACCACGCCCCCGGGCCGTGACACTTGGCCGGCAAGAACGATGCGAAGGTGATCGACTTTTCGAGCGCACCGGTGGCCGCGTTGAGGCGCACGATTCGACCGAATTCCTGAGGACAACCCTGCCAGGACGCCACTCCGACATACAGGCTTCCGTCGTAGTAGGCCGGTGAACTCCAGATGGAGTCGCCCGCTTCGGTCCGCAGCGGCGTCTGCCAGATGACATGGCCGTTGGCGGCATTGAGCGCAACCATCTGGCCATTACCGCCGCCCACCCACACCACTTCCTTGCCGTTGATGGTGCCCACCGTGGGCGTGCTCAAGATGCCCAAGGTGGCCAGACCGTAGATACAACCCGGCGGTCGCGCCGTCGTACCCAGTGATGTCGACCATACGGGGGTGCCCGACACGCTGGTGGCGTGCATGATGCCGCTCCAGTCACCCCAATACACAACGCCGTCATCGACGATGGGCTGATCCGAGATGGGCGTCGTTTCCGAGACGTGCCATTGCTGAGTGAGCGATGGCGCGTTGGATGGGGTGATCGAGGTGTCCGTCGAGTACCCCGTACGGGCGCTGTTGCCGTCATAGGTTGCCGAGGCACTGCCGGTCGTCGAGATCGCCTTCGGTGCCACGGTCGTCGAGCCACAGGCGGCGATCGATAGGCAGATGAGGAACAAACCCACCGTCAATGCCGACCGCCCGCGCTGCCTTTGCATCGCCCCCACTCTCCGAAACCGTTTCCGTCACCCACGTTGCATGCGACGTACCGAAGCTGCGCAGCTTATCGAGAAGCTCCCCGTCAACCGCGACCGATAACTCGGACCACGATCACGAGACCTCCTCAGGCGGAGTGAACTGGTCGAGGTCATAGATACCAAGGCTCTGCTCGATGGCCGCTACCTTGGCCACGGTCTCACTGAAGCCCTGGGGCCCAAACTGCCGGCGCTGAAGCTCCGCGAACGTCAGGCCCAACTCGTTCAAATCCTCGGGGGTCGAGATGGCGCGCAAGGCCGGAAAAACCACGGTGTCCTCGCGCGCTTCGTGCGGCTGGTACATGCGCACGAACGCCGTCATGGCCACACTGACCTGCCCCGCAGCACCGGCAGACGGCGCTGGGCTGTTCGTCGCGGCCAGGATCATTTGGGTCAGCTGACGACCTCGGGCGTGTTGAACCAGCAGGGTGTCAACCGTCTCGATCAGTTGGCCCGCCCTTCGCAACAACGGGAAGACGTATCCCTCTTCGAGAGCCTCGTGAAAGCTCTCGATGAAGTCGTGGATGATCTCAGCACCGTCGTGGACGGCGACGGCCGACGCCGGATCCCCGGCGGTGATCCGATCCGTGCACTCCTCGTAGATCAACAGGACCCGCTTGAGGATGCCGTGTTCTTCCATCAAGTCGACGTCAGGAGGGGTTGTGCTCGACAACGAGGCGGCCGGCGCGGTGGCGAGGTTTCCGATTTCGGTACCAACGGCGCCGATGACAAGACCGGCCCCGCCGGCGCCAAGCAACCGCCGACGGGTGATGGGGTGCGGGCGTGGCGATGTGTCAGCCATGGATACCGGAGAAACGAACGCGAGCCACGTTCCTAGCTAGGCACTGGGATCGCCGGCGGGAACGAGCGGCGCGCCATTGGGACTCATGAGGTACCAGTAACCCCCGTTGAGGTTGATGCCCTGGCCGGTGTCCATACCGGGGTTCACGTCGTCTTCATAGGTGTACAGAGGCCAGCGGTTGTACGTCACGACACGGTATCCCGGCGAGAAGGCGACCGAGCTGACCAACGCCCGGTTAACCCCCGCCCCCACTTGTGGACGAGATCCGGGGCTGATGGTCATGGGCGGCCAACTGGCCAAGCAGGTGACGTTGCAGGTGACAGCCCGCTGCTGGTCGGGAACAAACATGTACAACGAGTACCCGGCTCCGTTGACGAGCACGGTCGCTTTGGCCTGGGCCAAATACGTGGCCTTGATGCGTACGCTCGACGATTTCGGGTTGTCAGTGGCTCCGGTATGTGAAGCGCCACATGCGGCCATGGCGATGGGCACAACGGCGAGCACGGCAACGCACGCGGGCCATCGAACCCCGCCACGACCCCGTCTCGGCAAGAAAGGATGACGCCGCTGGCCGGCTTCACCGAAACGGCCCCGTGCGCCGCCGCGCCTGCGTGCGAAAGCCCCCTGTAGCCCCTCACACCCTTCGAACATCCCGAGCCCTTGGCCGATGATCCGAGCGACCTACCGTACCTATGCACTGCGGAGAGCATTTCCGGTCGCCACTCTAACGAACGTTAGGTCTACCTAACCTACCGTGGGGACGATGGATACGCAACGTGAAAACCGGACGTGAGCAGCGGCGGGTGCCATAGGGCGCCCCTCTCCATCGCTTCGCACATGGCGCCAATGCGCGTGATGTCGGTGGTCAGATCCCCGGGTTCGACGTGTCGTTGCACGCCGTGTCGACCCCACGATCTTCGGCGAATCCGCGCACCTCGACAGCCAGACCGTCGGGCTCAAATCTCGAACGATGAGCGTTCCTCGATCCCGACGCGCAGAGAACGAAGTGCAGCGGTGGCGCCCGTTGTGTTATGGGCTCCGAGTGCTCCAGCCAGGGCGCTAACAGCCGCGCCCGCCTCTACCCGCAACGCATGTAGCGTGTCGGCATGGCACGCATTTCCTTTCCGGAACGTGGCTTCGGCGAGCACGTGGACTGGGCGCTGTTACGCCCCGCCATGGCGACAGGCATGGGTGCGCTGTCGGGGGCCGTCTACGGCAACACCCAGTTGTCCGTACGCGAGCGCGAATCGGCACGTTGGATGATCGCTCTCATCAACGACTGCGCCGTATGCCAGGACACTCGTGCGCACCAAGGCGAGGCGGCCGGCGCCGATGAGCAATTCTACGTTGAAGTGACGAATTGGAGAACCAGTGACGTATTGTCGGACCGGGAACGCCTGGCGGCCGAGTTCGCAGAGCGATTTGCTCTCTCTCACCAATCAATGGACGACGATTTGTGGAGCCGGCTACACGCTCGAATTCGCCGACGACGAGCTTGCCGATCTGACTATCTGTTGCGGGACTTTCTTAGGCCTCGGCCGAACCATGGCCGTCATGGGCGTCCGCGCACCCGACCAGCGCATCTTGATCTGATCTTCGGTACTCGGCCGTCATTCGGTGACTCCAGCAGGCTCCTTCGATAAGACGAACATGCCTACCATCGACGGGAAGCCCGAAACACCGTCAGCACCCGTTTTACCCGCTCACCGTCCGCCCAAGGCAGCCATGCTCGTGGCCCAGAGCATTATCCGCGACGTGATCGGCGATGGGCTGAAACCCGGCAGTCTCCTGCCCGCTGAACGCGCCATGCTCGAGAAATACCAGACGGGCCGAGGCACCTTGCGCGAGGCGCTCCGTCTGCTCGAGTTCCAAGGCGTGATCTCGCTCAAGCCCGGTTCGCACGGCGGACCCGTTCTCCAAGATCCCAGCGCTTCGCACCTGGCGAGCACGTTCGTCCTTCTCATGCAGCTCAAAGAGGTGCCCTTCCGCAGCATCGTCGAGGTCCGTTCCGCGCTGGAGCCCGTCATCAGTAGGCTGGCCGCCCAACGCATCGATGAGTCCGCCCTTGTTGCGCTCGCTGAGACCATTGAACAGATGAAAGGTCTGGAAAAGGATCTGTTCTTCGAGGCCAACAAGCGGTTCCACGCCATCATCGCGTGGTCCTCGGGAAACGCTCTATTCGGCTACATCGTCGACTCGGTCCTCGGCATCCTCGACGGCACGACGATAGGCATCGATTACCCCGCCC
Source organism: uncultured Acidimicrobiaceae bacterium (assembly GCA_963793645.1). GTDB lineage: Bacteria > Actinomycetota > Acidimicrobiia > Acidimicrobiales > UBA8190 > CAWCAW01. The sequence goes on from CAWCAW010000009.1 coordinate 191,588, forward strand.
ATCGCCGATCGGCCATCCTCAATGCTCACATCACCATCTTTGAGGCACTGAAGGCACACGACCCCGCGGCGGCGGAGACTCGCATGCAGGACCACATCGCCGCGTACATCCGTTACGCCGAACGGAAATTTCCCCAAGTCATGGACCAAGTCATCAGGTGGGACCGCATGGTCTGACGCCTCGGTCCTCGAGGCGACGGACAGGCTCCCCACCAGCCGGCCCCGGGAAACACGTATTGACACGCCTCTCGGCGCTTGATCGTCGCTGAGCAGCCTGTCGGGCACTCCGCCGAGCCCCCATATCCTCATTTCTGAGGAGGAAAAGGCGGCGGCGGCCCTCGTAGTCTGGATAGGGCGGGTACTGCTTTGCCGCGATAGGGGTATCGCGATGTTCGAGGGAGTGCGTTCGACTTGGTGGGCGGCCAGGCGTTCTCGAAACGAGTGCGTGGTGATTGACGGGGGTCGAAGGCCGCCCGGGCGTTCCTCGCGCCAAGGCTCCGCCATGCCGGTATCGTGGTGGCACGTCGTGGTGGCCTGCTTACCTGTCGTGGCCATAGCTGCCGTCTGCACGCTGGCGGCCTTGTCGTTCTCCTCGGCATCGTCTGCGCAACAGGGTTGGTCGGAGCCCACCACCATCGATGCCAGTCCCCTGCTGTCGGTCTCGTGTCCCACCACCACCTTCTGCGCGGCGGTGGACAACTCCGGAAGCGTCCTGACCTATGACGGCAGCAGTTGGTCGACACCATGGAGCATCGATCCTTCCAAGGCCCTCCTCTCCGTCTCGTGTCCCACCACCACCTTCTGCGCAGCGGTGGACAACTCGGGAAACGTCCTGACCTATGACGGCACCAGTTGGTCGGCACCCTCGAGCATCGATGGCTCGGGGTCGCTTCTCTCGGTTTCCTGTCCTACGGTCGGCTTCTGCGCCGCCGTTGGCAATGGGACCGTTATCTATAACGGAACCGGCTGGACCTCACCGGCAAGCATTGACGCAGGCGTCTTGTCCTCGGTGTCGTGTACCTCGTCGAACTTCTGCATCGCAGTGGATGGCTCGGGAAACGCGTTCGTGTACAACGGTGCGACGTGGTCGGTACCGACCACCATCGATGCCAGCCCAATCCTGTCGACGTCGTGCACATCGACGTCTTTCTGCATGGCGGTGGACAACTCGGGTAACGACCTGACGTACAACGGGGCCGGTTGGTCGACGGCCGCCAGCGTTGACGGCGGAACTTCATTGCTCTCCACATCGTGTCCCACCACCAGTTTCTGCACGGCGGTGGACGGTTCGGGGAACACCCTCACCTTCAACGGCACGAGTTGGTCAAACCCCACCAGCATCGAGATGAGCGACCTCGCCTCGGTGTCGTGTGCGTCAACGACGTTCTGTGTCACCGTCGGCGGAGCGGGCAGCGTGGTCGTCTACGGCCAAAACACCGTGTCCCCCACGACCACACCAACGACCACTCCGTCGTCCACTTCGGCGTCGACTCCTGGCACCGAGACCCATGCACCGTCGGCCACCACGACGCCACCTGCGACGAGCGGCACCGGTACGGCGAAGAGCACCGCGTCGACGACCGCGGCAGCCGGTCAGAATTCGACATCGTCAACATCCCAGACCACCACCGCCGCCGCTGGTCTGAACTCGTCGTCGTCGTCGTCCTCATCATCCCAGACCACCGCCGGGGATCCACCCGCCACCTCAGGGCCGTCGACGCCCTCCGCCACTCCCAGCCCGACGAACGGACCGGTCTTCCGGTCGGCCTCGCCCTATTTCCGATCGAGCACCGGAGGCGGCGGCAACGGATGGCTCGACGTCTTGTGTGTGGTACTCATCCTTCTCGGTACCGGAATGATCGTCTTCGTGGACAGTCCTCGCCGGATACTCAGGCAGCTCGCGCACGTAGACGTTGCCTCGGTCGTCGACAGTCCTCGGCGAGCGATCACGCGGCTCCGGCACATCGAACTCGGGGCGGTCCTCGATAGTCCTCGCCGCGCCATCACGCACCTCGGGCACATCGACCTCGGTCCTCTCAACTTCCGACACCACGGCGCTCATGTGGCTCGTGGGCCAAAGGGGAACCCCAAGTCGCTCGACAACGTGCTTCGCCCCACGCCGAGCCATGGGCAGGACGTGACGCGCTACCAGCACCTTTCGCCGGGCTGGTACCGAGATGCCACCGACTTCGGCGTAGCGCGCTACTGGGACGGCACCGCCTTGAGCGCTGACACCCGTCCGTTGCGGCCCACCGCGGCACCTCGTCGTCCGTCGACCGTCGCATATCAGGGGCTCCCTTCCGCGTGGTACCGCGACCCGCAGAACCCCAAGGTGGCCCACTACTGGAACGGAAGCACGTTAAGCGACGCCAGGCCGTTGCTCGCCGACTAGGTCAGAGAGAGGCGCCGTTCGCCTCGTTGTCGAGCCACTCCCCCGCCACCAGTGACATGAACTGGGGTTGGGGACGAAATCCGAGGCCGCTGTAGAAGTCCTGCGCGTCGTCGGTCTGAAGCCCGATGTGTTGGCCCGGAACTCGATCGGCCAGCGTGCGGACCATGTGCGAAGCGATCCCTTGACGGCGGTATGCCATCGCCGTCCATACGTCGAGTAGGTAGGCGTTACATACGCCGTCGCTGAGTAGCCTCGCCATGGCTACCAGATGATCTCCGTCGCGGGCGAAGGCCACGTGCTGGGATCGCTCAAATGACAGCCGGAGGGCGAGCGCCGACCGACCATTGTCGAAGTCATCAGAGGCGAGATCGGCCTTGGCCCGGGCCCAGTCGATGCCGGCGAACGAATCATCGATCCTTATTGGCATCGATACATGATGGCGCACCAGCTGAGGGTATCGAAGGGGACTATAAAAGTCCCTACCGAAGGGAGTTGACGGCGATGGCGGTCGAGGCTTTGGTCACGTACCCCGGGATCAGCGCTCAGGGTTTTGCCCACCCGGCGGACCGGGCCGCCACGGCGGCCATTCACGCCGTGCCGGGCCTCGACAAGGCCATCAAGATCTTCAGCGAACACGGCTACGAGCGCCGGCTGCGCCAATTGCTGCTCGGCAATGCCCTGCGAGTCGGCGATGACCAGCTGCCCGCGACCTTGGCGTTGCAAAGGCGTTGCGCCAACGTGCTCGACATCGAACGATGCCCCACGCTGTACGTGACACAAGAACCGGTCGGAAGCGGACTTACCATCGGTTCCCACGAACCCATCACATTGGTGAGCTCAGGGCTGATCAGCTCGTATAACGAGGACGAGATGTTCGCCGTCCTCGGCCACGAAATGGGCCACGTGCTTGCCGACCATGTCGGGCTGACCACGACATTTCAGCTCGTCCAGATGATTCTCGGTGGCGTCATGCGTACCGTCCCCTTGGCCGGGGTGCCTCTCATGGCGGTGTATCTGGCCCTGCTCGAGTGGTCACGGGCAGCCGAGCTGACATCGGACCGGGCCAGCGCCATTGTCACCGGGGAGCCATTGCTGCTTTGCCAGACACTCATGCGAATGGCCGGGGGTCCCGTAAAAGACCTCAACCTCGACGCCTTCATACGCCAGGCCACCGAGTACGAAGCCGAACCTGACCCATTCGCCCGGTACTCGCGTTTCTTCTCTGAGATCACCACGACACATCCGTTTCCCGTTCGGCGCGTGCGAGAGCTGATCTCGTGGGTGCAATCCGGAGAACTCGACCGGATTCGCTCCGGCAGCTATCTCCGCCGGGGCCAGGAACCGCCGGCGTCAGCCGAGTTCGACGCCGCCTTCCAGCACTACCGAGCGCGCTTCTCGACGATCATCGATCGAGCCGGTGACGGCATCTCCACTGTCTTCGACCGTGTCACCACTTGGCTGGGCGGAAACGACGGAGATCGCCAACCGGGACAAGAGCCTCTCTGAGTTCGACGGTAAAGACCAGACCTCCGGCCGTCAGCCACGCCACCCGCTGGTCACCCACCCAACGGGGATCACCTCGGGGGCCCGAAACACGGAGGGGCCCGGTGCGGGCGAGCCGGCGGGACTCTGGGAGTAATCACTCCTAGAATGGGAGCATGGCCGCCGAATTCGAGTTGAGGGTCGAAGAGCTGGCCCGCCGCTGCGGCGTCTCGGTCGACACCATTCGCTTCTACCAAAAGCGGGGTTTGCTCGATCCGCCGCTTCGTCAGGGTCGTATAGCCCTGTACGGGTTGGCCCACGCCGAACGATTGGGGCGCATCAAGGAGCTCCAAGCCATGGGCCTCACCTTGGCGGTGATCAGCAAGGTCCTCTCCGGCGAGCTCGATGACGCCGACCTACCGCTGGCAGCCGTCGTGGCCAGGGCCCGAGTGCAGGGCGAAGCCCAGCTCACCTTGCTCACCCTCGGCGAGCTGGCCGAGCGCTCGGGCGTCCCGGTGGAGCTCATAGAGGCGGTGGTGCGTGACGGCCTTCTCGTGGCGCGTTGGGTGGAGGGCGTGCAGTACTTCACCGACGTCGACATCGGGGTTGTCGAAGCCGGGTTGCAGTTGCTCGGAGCCGGCATCCCGCTTCCTGAGCTGATGGCACTGGCCCGCCTTCACGACCGCGCCGCGCGAGATACCGCGGAGGCAGCCGTGAAGCTCTTCGACGTGCACGTGCGCCAGCCATTGCGCCAGGCGACATTGAGCCCTGACGAACGCGCCGAGCAGTTGGTGGAGTCGTTCAACAAGCTCCTGCCCGCCGCCAGCGCTCTTGTCTCGCACCATTTTCGCCGCGTCCTGCTCGAGATCGCCCAAGCACATCTGGAATCTGTCGGCGAGCCGGCTGAGATCGCGGCGGCCATGGACGAAGCCAGGAAGATGACGGAGCACGCGTGAAGTCGACGGCAGGGGACAACGAGCCTTCAGTGCTTCCTCGGGCCGAGGAGAAGCGAGCCGTCGTGGAGGCCATGTTCGACCGCATCGCCGGAAACTACGAGCGCACCAACCGTGTCATCTCGATGGGATTCGACCGCCGGTGGCGCCGCTACACGGTGCGACGTCTCGGACTTGGCCCTGGGGCCCTCGTCCTCGATCTGGCCTGCGGCACCGGCGACATGGGCCGGGTGCTGCGCGCCAAGGGACATGAAGTCGTCGGTCTCGATTTCTCCGCCAACATGCTCCACTACGCCCACTCGGATAGTCGCTTCGTGCGGGCCGACGTCTTGGCCCTGCCCATGGCGCCAGGCATCGCCGACGGGGTCACCTGCGGCTTCGCCCTTCGCAACTTGGTCGATCTCACCACCTTTTTCTCCGAATGCTCCCGAGTCCTGCGCCCAGGGGGGCGCGTGGCGATTGTCGACGCGGCCATGCCTAAGCGCATATGGGCCCGGGCCGGGCACCGGGTCTGGTTCACGCACGTGGTGCCCTGGCTCGGCGCTCGGATGTCCGAATCCACCGCCTATCGGTACCTGGCGGCGTCGACGGTCTATCTGCCCCCCGACGACACGTTGCGCTCGGTGCTGTCGGATGCGGGTTTCTCGCACATCGAGATCGCCGAGCTGACCTTCGGCGCGGTGAAGGTACTCACCGCCACCAAACGATGACCACCACCGTGTCTCCATGTCACGAGCAACTGGTGGCCCGCACGCGGCTCGTCGACGACTCCCCCACGAGCTATTCGGGTGCCGGCTTCATGTGGTGGCACGACGGCTGGGGATTCTCCACAGCCGGGGTGGCCCGACGCGTGCCCGTGGGCGCGGTGCGCGATGCCCTGGCCGCAATCGTTTGGGACGGTGCGCGCCAGGTACGCGCCACCGGACCGGTGGCCGTGGGGGCCTTGCCATTCGACCCCACCAAACGACCCTCGGCGGAGATGGTCATCCCGGCGCGGCTGTGGACATATGACGAGGACGGCCGTATCTGGCTCACCGAGATCTCGGGAAGCAATGACGCCCTCGGACGCCATGGCGGCGCCGAGGATGCCTACGGCGGTTCGGGGGAAGCCGAACACGGTGACGCGCCCGGCCGCGACATGACCAAGGCCCAGTGGGCCGATGCCGTCAATGAAGCCCTGACCCACATCACCGAGGGCGAGCTCGACAAGGTCGTCCTTTCTCGCCAAGTCACCCTGGCCGCCCCTCGTCCCTACGCACTGAACACGGTGATGCGGCACTTGAAGCGGGAGCAACCGCACTGTTACGTCTTTGCCGCCGACGGGTTTGTGGGCGCCACCCCCGAACTCCTGGTGGAGAGACGAGGCGACGTCGTCACCAGCCGTCCCATGGCCGGTACGGCACCCAGCCCCGACGTGCAAGCAGTGGCGTGGTTGGAGGGATCAGACAAAGAACACTGGGAGCACTCGCTGGTGGTGAAAGAGGTGGCGGCAGGACTGGCTCGCGTCTGTCGCGCCGCCCCCAGTGTTTCGCCGCCGCGGGCAGAGCCGTTCGCTGATCTTGCCCACATCGTGACTGAGGTCGTGGGACGACTCGCCACCCCCGCGCCATCAGCGTTGGAGCTCGCCCTGGCACTTCACCCCACCCCGGCCGTAGCCGGTGCCCCGGCTGACGAGGCCCTCGCCCTCATCGCCGCGCTGGAAACCCGACCCCGCGGTTCCTATGGAGGCCCGGTGGGCTGGGTGGACGCCAACGGTGACGGTGAATTCGCCCTGGCCCTGCGCTGTGGCGACATCGACGGTCGGCGCGCCGTGCTGCACGCCGGTGCGGGCATCGTGGCCGGGTCGCGCTGGGAGGACGAGTGGCGAGAGACTGAAGCGAAGCTCGAGCCCATGCGACGCGCCCTGTTGGCGGATTGACCCGCCGGCTCCACCAAAGATGCATCAGAGGCTCAGCGCGTCGGCCACCGCCCGCAGCACACGCGCGTGGCGCTGCGCGTTGTCGGAACGCTCGGTTCGCACGTGCACGATCGATACGCCCGTGGTTGCCACCGCATCGGCCACGGCACCGGTGAGCTGATCAGCCTCGTTCACCTCGGTGACCGGGATGCCGTGCAGTGCGCCCAGTGCGCCGATGTCGATGTCGTGCGGCGTGCCGAACAGCTCCTCGAAGTGCGACGCTGACGTCGCTTGTGGGAGGAACGAGAAGATGCCGCCGCCGTTGTTGTCGATGACGACGAGTACGAGGTCGATAGCCCGACGCTGCGCACCGAGCAAGCCGTTGGCGTCATGCAACAAACACAGATCGCCAAGCAGAGCGACGGTGACCATGCCGGGGTTGTTGCCCGCCGCCACCCCGAGCGCGCTCGACACGAACCCATCGATCCCGTTCACGCCCCGATTGGCCAGGACTCTGACGCCGCGGCGAGGTGCCGCGAACATCTCCACGTCACGCACCGGCATGCTCGACGCCACCATCAACACGGCACCGTCGGGGAGCCATGCCACCAGATCGCGCGCCACTCGGCCTTCGAACGGTTCGGACCACTTGTCGATCTCGCTGTCGATAACGAAGCGGGCGGTCTTCTCGGCTTTCAGCCATGACGCCAACCACGGGCCCGGTGGTGACGACACGCGCTCGGCGATGGCGCTGATGAGGGACTGCGGCTCGACATCGAGGACATGATCGGCAGCCCGCTGTGGATCGGACCATGAACGCTGGGGGTCAACGACGATGGTGGGCGACGCTCCCAGCCAGCCCATGGCGTATTTGGAGGTCAGGGGTGCTCCGACCCGTAGCACCAGGTCAGGTCGCAACGCCTCTTTGAGGTTGTCGATACGGGCCAGGGCGTCGTAGGTGGAGACCGCCGCCGACCCGCTGCGCAACCCCGACAACGGGTCGGCCAGGATCGGCCACTGGGCGGCGCGTGCCACCGCCTCGACGCTGTCCACGTCGACGCCGGACCCCCATCCGGCCACTACCACTCCCTTGGCCGTGGCGGAGATGCGCTGCGCAAGCTCCTCCACCAGGTCATCGTCGGGGCGTTGCTCCGACCGGGCCACTCGGACCCATGGCCGGCCATCAGGGCGCCCACCGAGATCGAAGGGGACCTCCGAAGAGCTGGATGCCACGAGTGGCTCGCGAAAAGGCAGGTTCAGGTGGACCGGGCCCGCCGGAGGACCGAGCGATTCCACCAGCGCTCGGTTGGCGAGTGATCGCCACGTGGCCCACAGCGCGTCCCCCTCAACGTCAGCTCGGGGCGTCTCCGACTCGCTGTACCAGCGCACGGCGCCGCCATAGAGATGGGCTTGGTCCACAGTCTGGCCGTCACCGACTTGGCGGGACTCCGGCGGCCTGTCGGCGGTACACACGATCATGGGGACGCGGGCGTAGGAGGCCTCGAGCACGGCGGGGTGGAAATTGGCCGCCGCCGTGCCTGACGTGCACAGCACCACCGCCGGTCGACCGGTGGATTTGGCCAAACCCAGGGCAAAGAACGAGGCCGATCGCTCGTCGAGGTGGACATGCACCGTAACGGCGGGATGATCTGCCAAGGCCAAAGCCAGCGGGGTCGATCGTGATCCGGGAGACACCACGGCATCGGTCAGCCCACTGCGACTCCATTCGTCGACCAGGCAGCGGGAAAAGGCGGTGTTGGCGTCGAGTGTCATGGGAACATCACGACGTGCGTCTGGTGTTGGTGCATGGGTTCACGCAGTCTCCGGCGTCTTGGGACGGGGTCCGCCGACATATCCCCGATCACCTCGGCGGTGAGCCCGTCGAGGTGGTGACCCCGGAGGTGCCTGACGGCCTCGACTTCGCCTCTACGGCCCGGGCGGTGGTGGAGATGGGCGGATGGGGCACGTATTGCGGCTACTCCATGGGGGGGCGGCTCTGTCTGCGCGCTGCCCTTGATCGGCCTGATCTGGTGCGTGGCGCCGTACTGGTGAGCGCGTCGCCTGGTATCGCTGACGACGCCGCGCGCGCTGAGCGCGCCCACCTCGACGACGAGCTGGCGGAGCGCGTGGGGCGCCTGGGCGTGCCTGCATTCTTGCGGCAGTGGCTGGCCCAACCCCTGTTCTCCACGCTCGAGGCCGATGAGGACGAGATCGCCGGGCGCGCCGCACAGACGAGCGTCAAGCGCCTGGAGCACCAACTGCGCGTGCTCGGCCAAGGGTCCCAGCTGTCCATGTGGAAGGACTTGCCCTCGCTGGTCATGCCCGTGACCATTGTCACCGGACGGGGTGACCTGAAGTACGAGTCCATCGGTGACGACATGGCGGCCGCGCTGGCGAGTGGTGTGCGTGTGCACGTCGACGGCGGCCATGCCCTGCCGCTCGAGCACCCGGAGGCGGTGGCGCGCGCCATTACGGCCACCATGCAACGAGTTTTGGCTCACGGCTCGACCCCATAGGTGGCGCGCTCGTCCTCCAGCGCCCTGAGCAGCAACGCGTCAGGCATGACACGGCGCACCTCGATCCACCCGTCGCGGGCGACCAGCGGGTCGAGGACGACGTCCGCCTCCGCCATGGCGGCGGTGGCCAGGCCACACGCGTAAGGAAGCTCCGGCAGCGCGGCGGCCAGGTTCAGCGCGACGGCGATGCCCACCGACGTTTCCATCATGGTGGTCACCACCGCCGGCACAGCCGCCTCCTCGGCGATACGCAGCGCCGCCCACGCACCCGCCAGCGGCTGCACCTTGAGGACGACGACGTCAGCCGCGTCAAGGTGGCGAAGGAGCCTGGCGTCCTCGATCGAGCGCACGCACTCGTCGGCGGCCAACGCCACGCGGACGCGACGCCGTAAGCGGGCCATGGCCTCGAGGGTGCCCACGGGTTGCTCGGCAAATTCGATGTCGTAGGGAGCCATTCGCTCGAGCACCCACAGCGCCGTGTCTTCATCCCAGGCGCCGTTGGCATCGACGCGCAAGGCCACCGAAGGTCCCACCGCGTCGCGCACCGACGCCACCAGGTCCAGGTCCGCCTGCGGATCAGAGCGCCCCACCTTCACCTTGACGCAGGAGAATCCATGCAGGGCGGAGGCGTCGAACGACGATGCATCGACCAAGGCGTTGACGGCGATGCTCTGCCGTGTTGGCACCGGCCATGTGACGGAGGCCGCTTCCACGGCGGCGGCCAGCGCGTTGGACGGCGAGCACGGGTACCCCGGCAGCGGCGAACACTCTCCCCAACCGCAGGGACCCTCCACCAACGCCACAGCACGGTCCCCGATGCGCAGCCGGTGGTGGCGCAACCCGCTCATGAAACGATCAGGCCGATGGCCAGCAATACCGACAAAACAACCGACAGCTGCACGGTACGAACGAGTGCTCGCACCAGCCCCGAAGATTCGGTGCTGGTCAACACCCGGCGTACGGGTTCGAAGGCCAGAGGGACCCCCGCCAAGGCGATGAAAGCCCAGTGGTTGGCGAGACCGATGGGAACGACGGCGACGAAGGCGCCGACGAGCAACACGACGAACAACCTGGTGGTCGTCTTGGCCCCGATGCGCACAGCCAGGGTCCGCTTGCCCGCGGCCCGGTCGGTCTCGACATCGCGCAGATTGTTGGCCACGAGCACCGCACAGGCAGGAAGACCCACCACGAGCGATCCCCACCATGCCGCGTCGGGCACGGCGCGGCGTTGGACATACGCCGAACCGATGGTGGCCACAAAACCGAAGAAAAACAGCACAGACAGCTCGCCGAAGCCGGCATAACCATAGGGTCGCCGTCCTCCGCTGTAGAACCAGGCGCCGGCCACGCACAGTGCACCGACGACGAGGAGGCGAGCATCGACGACCAGTGCCAACACGACACCGACGGCCGCGGCGCAGGCCAGGCACAACATGGCCGCCCGACGCACGGCGCCCGGGGAAGCGGCCCCGCTGGCGGTAAGACGCATCGGCCCGCGTCGATCGCGGTCCGTTCCACGTACCCCGTCCGAATAGTCGTTGGCGTAGTTCACGCCCAACTGAAGCAACAGGGCCACCGCGGCGGCCGCGGCCGCCCTCCACCAGATGACGGGGAAATGGGTGGCCGCCGCCGTGCCGATGAGGACGGGACACAGAGCCAGCGGGAGCGTCCGGGGACGGGCACCGGCCAACCACTGGGCAGGCGTCGTCATCGCAGCGGACGCGTACGCGGCGCTGGGGCCCGTTTCTTCACGGCCGGCGTGGGAAGCGCCCGAAGTCAGGAGCACGCTTCTCCAAATAGGCGCGCTTGCCCTCTTGTGCCTCTTCGCTCAGGTAGTACAACAAGGTGGCATCGCCGGCCAATTGCTGAATGCCGGCGAGGCCGTCATCGGCGGCGTTGAGCGACGCCTTCAACATGCGCATCGCCAACGGGCTGTGCTGCAGCATCTGGCCACACCAGGCCACCGTCTCCTCTTCGAGCGCCTCCACCGGCACCACCGTGTTGACGAGCCCCATGGCCAAGGCCTCCGGTGCGCTGTACTGACGGCACAAGAACCAGATCTCACGAGCCTTCTTCTGGCCAACCACGCGGGCGAGGAGACCCGACCCGTATCCGCCGTCGAACGAACCCACCCTCGGTCCCGTCTGCCCGAACACGGCGTTATCGGCGGCAATAGTCAGGTCGCACACAAGATGCAGCACATGGCCCCCGCCGATGGCATACCCGGCGACCATGGCCACGACGGGTTTGGGCACGGGGCCATGGTGGACGCGCTCACGCGACCGGGCGCGGCGTTGGCGGACTGGAAGACGGCCCGCGCCGCCTTCCGTAAGGCGCTGAAGAACGTGCAGAGCCTCGCGGCGGAGCGACGGGGCGTGGCTTCGGCCATCGAACGGATTTCCGTCCTTGAGGGGGAGATCGCCCGTCACCGGGCCGTGATCGCCGCCGTGGACGGCGAGTTGCTGGCCCGGCGGAGACGGAAACTGGACGCCGAGGCGGCCGAGCGGAACGCCGTGGCCTCCCACCGGAACGCGGTCGAGGCACTGTCCCGGCACCAGGGCGCCCGGCCCGGCCTGATCGTCTCCTTGTCAACCGGGTTTCAGGCCGGACGCGACTGGCACGCGACCCAGCTCAGATTGCAGGCCGCCCTCGATCAGGCCGCCGGGGACGTGAGCGCCGCCCAGCGCCGGGCGTCCGCCGCCGGGGCCGCGGTTGCCGCGGCCGAGGCCGACCGCAGCAAGGCCGCGAACCGGCGCGGCTCGCTGACCGCTGAACTAGCGAGACAGGAGGAACGGGTCGCACTCGCTGTAAAAGACTGGGGCGATCGCGTTCCCGCCGGGCCGGAGTTTTCCGCTGCGTCGCAAGAGGCGTCAGGGGACGCCGGGCTGGAGGAACGCCGGGAGCGGACCTCGCCTTGGGCGGACGACGCGTTCGCGGCCGCCCGCACCGAGTTGTTCCTGGCCGCGCTCGCCCTCCACAAGGCCTTCATCATGGCGGAGTCGGTCACGATCAAGAACAACCTGCGCGCCCTCATGGACGTGCTCAAGGGCAAAGGGCGGCCGGACAACTCCGCGACCCTCGCCCTGTGGCAGACGTTCTTCCTGGTCGTGCCGGTCGTGTCGACCACGTTCGCGTCGCTGCCCTCGATGTTCGCCGGGCTTGGCCGCGAATCGCTCGGCCGGCCGTTCATCGACGAGGCTGGCCAGGCGGCGCCGAGCATGCCGTTGGCGGGATCTGGCGGGCCAAGCGGGTGGTGGTCGTCGGCGACCCGCTGCAGCTCGAACCAGTCGTGGACGCTACCCTGGGGCGGTCAGCGGCCCTGCTCGCGGCACTACGAGCTCGACTCGGAATGGGCGCCCGCCGCTGCACGTCGGTCCAGCGGTCGCGGACCGGCATGCACCCCACGGCACCTACCTGCCGGACGCAGAAGACGGGGATCCGTCGCGGACGGTGGACAGACTGGGTCGGCGGAGCGCGGGTGCACCGCCGGTGCGACCATCCCATGTTCGACCATCAGCAACGAGATCGCGTACGGCGGCGAGCTGATGGTCGACGGCAAGCACCCGATCCGCGGCGAACGACGCCGTACCCCGGCGGCCCTCAACTGCTGGTGCAACGTGCAGTCGGCGCCGAGGCGGAGGGAAGACCTGGATCCCGGCGGAGGGCAACAGGCTCGAAGAAATCGGCTGACTGGCGCAGCTCAGAGAGCGGGGGTCACCGCGGAGCACGATCCGGGTGATCAGCCCGTTCCGCGAGGTCGGTCAAGGGGCGCGCATCCACCAGAAACTTCACGGAGGCTGAGCACTGATGACGTGACCGCCGGTCGGGCAACGTCCACACGATGCAGGGCAAGGAGGCCGACATCGTATCCTCATCCTCGGCGGCAACCCGGAAAGAGCCGCGCGCCCGCACCTGCGCCACCAGCAAGCCCAACCTGCTCAACGTGGCCGTGACCCGCGCCCGCCGCCGGCTGTACGTGATCTGTACGCACGCCACCTGGCAGTGCACCGTACTTCCGCGTCCTCGCCCGGCACACCGAGATCTGGCCGCCGCCGGCGAAGTGCAACACCTACCGCAGGGTGAATCCGAGGGCGGCAGCCGCGTCGGCCGACGGCCGTCCGGCCCACAGCTGAGCGTAGTTACCGGTGGTGGACAGTGATCTGGTCTACCGGTCCAGGTACAGGCGGCCGCGGACGTGGTCGACTTCGTGCTGCACGATCCGGGCCGCCCACCCGGAGAAGACCCGGTCGACAGGCTCGCCGTGTTCGTCGAGCGCTTCGACCCGTACGGCACGGTGACGCGCCACGACCCCGGTGAGCCCGGGAACGCTGAGGCATCCTTCGTAAAAGCTGGCCTGCCCGCCGTCACCGGCGGGCTGGAGCACGGGGTTCGCCAGGACGGTGAAGGAGAGCTCGTACCGTTCCCTGGCCATCCGCTCGTCCTCGGTCAGCCGTCCCCAGCGTTCGGGGCCGTCACGCAGGACCACGAGCTGCAGGGGCACGCCAACCTGGGCCGCGGCCAGTCCGACGCCCGGAGCGGCCTCCATGGTGGCCCGCATCCGCGCGATGAGCAGTCGCAGCTCGCTGGTGCGCAGATCGGCCGGGTCGACCGGCTCAGCCGGGCGGCGCAGGACCGGGTCACCGCATTCGACGATGGGCAGTATGCCGGGACCGCTCATGATCCGGGCGGGTCAGGCGCCCGGCTGCATGATGATGTCGAAGTCGGCGTGGCGGAACGGGAGCTGGTTACGTCCCACTTCTCCGCCAGGGCCTCGTCGGTTACCTCTTCGAAGTCGTCGACCAGGGACTTCTTGACCGCGAAGACGGTGTCGGACTCGATGTACTCGCTGCCTGCCACGAAGATGTGCGTGGTCAGCGGGCGGTGGCCGGGGGCGGCGACGATGAAGTGGATGTGGGCCGGGCGGAAGCGCGTGCCTGCCGGTCGCCTGGAGCAGCTCGCCGACCGGGCCGTCGGTCGGGATCGGGTAGTAGCTCGGCACGATCGTGCGGAACCAGAACTCGCCCTTGTCGTCGGCGGTGAAGAAGCCCCGGCCGTTGGTGCGGGGCTGCACGTCAGGCTGCTGGACGTCGTAGAAGCCCTGGTCGTTGGCCTGCCACACGTCGAGGGTGGCGCCCGGCGAGTCGGGCTGCCGTCGACCGAGACGACCCGGCCGGTGACCACGCACGGGGTGCCGGTGCCGACCAGGTCGATGGTGTCGCCAAGCTCGCGGACCGGGGAGGCCACCACGTGGAACGGCCCGAGCACGGTCGACTCGGTCGCGACGCCGAACTTCCTGTTGCTGATCGTCTCGGTCAGCATCGACAGGCCGAGCACGTCGGACAGCAGGATGAACTCCTGGCGGTCGTCATCGCACTTCTGGCCGGTCCTGGTGAGGAAGTCGATCGCCTGCTCCCACTCGGGGATCGTCAGCTCGACGTCGCGGGCGAACGCGTGCAGGTGCTGCACGAGCGCGGTCAGAACCTCGCGCAGCCTCGGGTCGGTCTGCGCGCCGAAGCTCTCGATGACGGCCTCGGCCGCCGTTTCCTCGGTGAAATCGGTAGCCATGGCAATGAGGCTACGGCCGGCTGAGGTGCTGGTCTACCCCGGTGGCTGTGAGATTCTCCCTCCGAACGGCCGCTGGCTTCACCTTCGCGGGCTGCGCGCTCCGCACTGGCGCCGACCTCGACCCCGGCAGAGCGGGATCTTCCAGAGCGGCGGCTGCCGGTCGGTCCTCGGCCGACCAGGCCGCCGAGTCGCCCGACCTGGCTCATCGCGGCCAGGGCGGAGATCCTGATCAGGCGGCGGGCCGCGTTGAACATGAGGAACGCGAGCGGCAGCTCGACGAACAGCGCCGAGGCGACGCTGCCCCAGATGTCGGGGTGCCGGAGTCGAGGATCACGTCGAACCAGGCGTCGCAGCACAGCAGGGTCGCCGGTGATCGAGCAGGAAGGCGATCGACGATCTGGCGGCCGCGCCAGAACGCCCAGCCGGTCGGCGGCGAACGCGCCGAGCTCGATGAGGTCGAACCCGACCCAGGCGCCCTTCCAGTGGTGGGCGTGGAAGGAACGGTTCAGGGTGAGCGACAAGGACGACGATCCAGCGCGACCAGCACGAGCGCAGGCGATGATCGAGACGAGGGCGCCCACCCAGCGGCCGCGCGACAGGCGGATGCCCGCAACGGGTGCGGGTAGTCGATGACGGCGAGCGCGTGCGCGAGCTCGCGCCGCTCGGCTGGCGCTCATCTCCCGCAGTTCCGCCTCGTTGATCACAATTTGGTTTGTTCCCACCTGGCGCGGCGGGTACTCACTCGCGTCGTAGTCTCGATGTCGTGGATGCTGAACTCGTGTACGCGCATGCAGGCTTCGGGTCGGACGCCGTGGACTACCGTCCAGGGCTGGGACATGCAGCGCGCGGTGCACGGGCGGCGGGTGCAGCGGCGAGAGTCCCCGACTAGCTGCCTGCTGCTCGAGCACTACGTCCGGTCTACACGGCGGGCAAGCGGACGGCCGTGTCCGACCGGCCGTTCGGGGACCCGGGGGCGCCCGTCATCGACGTCGACCGGGGCGGCAAGATCACCTGGCACGGGCCCGGGCAGCTCACCGCGTACCCGATCGTCAAGCTGCGCGAGCCGATGGACGTGGTCGCCTACGTGCGGGCGCTCGAGGAGGCGATGATCCGGGTCTGCGCCGAGTTCGGGCTGCAGGCGATCCGGGTCGAGGGGCGCTCGCGGCGCGTGGGTCCCGGCGTCGGCGGGCTGCCGGACCGGAAGGTCGGGCGCGATCGGGGCGCGGGTCGCCCGCGGCGTCACCATGCACGGCCTCGCGCTGAACTGCGACTGCGACCTGTCCTGGTACGACCGGATCGTGCCGTGCGGGATCCGGGACGCGGGCGTGACCTCGCTGACGGCCGAGACCGGCATCCCGGTGTCGGTGTCCGACGTGACGCCGCTGCTCGAGCGGCACCTGGCGGCTTCCCTGGGGTACCGGACCTGGCGGCGCGCTCCACACCGTGACGCCACTGCTGGCCTCGGCCGCGTAACGCGGTCCGTTCGGCTTTATTGCTGTTGATCAGTAGGCACAGGACGTAGTGCGGGGCCGGGGAACGTAGTCTTGAGGTGTGGTGAGTACTCCGGAGCTGGCACCCGAAGGACGGCGGATGCTGCGGCTTGAGGCGCGCAACGCCGAGACGCCGATCGAGCGGAAGCCGCCGTGGATCAAGACCCGGGTGCGCACCGGGCCTGAGTACACCGCGCTGCAACGCCTCGTCAAGGCCGAGGGGCTGCACACGGTCTGCCAGGAGGCCGGCTGCCCGAACATCTTCGAGTGCTGGGAAGACCGCGAGGCGACCTTCCTCATCGGCGGCGACCAGTGCACCCGGCGCTGCGACTTCTGCCAGATCGACACCGGCAAGCCGCGCCGCTGGACCGCGACGAGCCGCGCCGGGTGGCCGAGTCGGTGGCCACGATGGGCCTGCGGTACGCGACCGTCACCGGGGTGGCCCGCGATGACCTGGCCGACGGCGGCGCCTGGCTGTACGCGCAGACCGCCAGGGAGATCCACGC
Source organism: uncultured Acidimicrobiaceae bacterium (assembly GCA_963793645.1). Lineage (GTDB taxonomy): Bacteria > Actinomycetota > Acidimicrobiia > Acidimicrobiales > UBA8190 > CAWCAW01. Next base: position 208,388 of record CAWCAW010000009.1, read on the forward strand.
CGCCGTGCCCGGC
>CAWCAW010000010.1:0-566366 GCA_963793645.1 uncultured Acidimicrobiaceae bacterium
GATCCCGGCCGAGGCCGAGGAGACGATGGTGGCACGCGACATCGCTTTGGTGCGGCTCACGGGGGGGCGCGTGCACTTCCTCCATATCTCGACGGCCCGCTCGGCGGAACTGGTGGCCGCCGCCAAGGCTGAAGGTCTGGCCGTCACGGCCGAGGTGACGCCGCACCATCTGTCGCTGACCCACGCCGAGCTGGCCGGCTACGACCCCGTGTTCAAGGTGAACCCGCCTCTGCGCCGTGCCGAGGACGTCGCCGCGCTACGAGCGGCGTCGCGTCGGGCACCGTCGATGCCATAGCCACCGACCACGCCCCGCATCCCCCCGAGCGCAAGGACGCCGCGCTCGACGGCGCTCCTCCCGGGATGCTCGGGCTCCAGACCGCGCTCCCGGTGGTGCTCGGTGCGCTCACCGAGCGCGACCCGAAGGCGGCCCCGACCGCATGTCGGTGGGCGAGGTACTGGCCCTGATGTCGTGGCGTCCGGCCCGCATCGCCGGGCTCGCGGTCGACCAAGGTGGCGACCAGGGCGGGCCCATCGGCCCGGGGCGCCGCCAACATCTGCGTCGATCGACCCAGCGCACGTGGGAGGTGGACCCGGCCCGGCTGGCCAGCCGGAGCCGCAACACGCCGTGGGCGGGCGGGACGGTCACCGGTAAGGTCCGGCACACCATCTTCCGGGGAGAGCCCGTGGTCGTCGACGCACGAGGCACGGCGATGAGTCGGCCCGAGCGCGGATCGGCCCGGACGAGCGGTCGCCGCCGGCACTCCTCGTCTTGGCCGACGGCGAGGTCTTCGAAGGCGAAGCCATCGGTGCGTCCCCGCCGGACGGCGTGGCCACGGGCGAGCTCGTCTTCAACACGGTGATGTCGGGGTACCAGGAAGTCATCACCGACCCGAGCTACGCCGGCCAGGTCATCGCCTTCACCTACCCCCAATCGGGAACTACGGCGTCACCGCCGCTCGACGACGAGGCGGCGCGTCCGTGGTGCCGGGGCGTCGTGGTGCGCGACCTGCCCCCGAGACCGTCGAACTGGCGCGCCACCGGATCGTTCGAGGACTTCCTGGTCCGACACGGCGTGCCGGGGATCACGGGGATCGACACACGGCGGCTCACCCGGCACCTGCGCGACCGACGGCGCCATGGGATGTGCGTTCGGCACCGCCCCCGAGGCGGTCCTGGCGCCGCGGCCGCGGCCGAGCCCGGGACGACGGGATGGATCTCGTCACCGCAGGTGACACCGTCGGCGCCCTACCGAGCGGGGGTCGGGCCCGCTGCGGGTCGTCGCCTACGACTTCGGGGTGAAGGCGACCATGCTGCGGGCCTCGGCGAGATGGCGACCGTGACGGTCGTCCCGGCCGACACCTGCGGCCGACGACGCCTTGGCGCTCGAGCCCCGACGGCGTCTTTCTCTCCAACGGGCCCGGGGACCCCGCCGCCCTCGGCCGACAGGTCGGCGATCGTCGCGGATCTCCTCGGCCGGGTGCCGATCTTCGGGATCTGCCTCGGCCACCAGCTGCTCGGCGACGGCCCTCGGAGCCGCACCTACAAGCTCGCCCTTCGGCCACCACGGCGGCAACCACCCGGTGCAGTCGGCTCGACACGGGCCAGGTGGAGATCACGAGCCAGAACCACAACTACGCGGTGGACGGCGAGTCCCTGCCGACCTCGGGGCCGTTGGCGGCCGAGGTCACCCACGTCAACCTGAACGACGGCGTGGTCGAGGGCTTCCGCTGTAGCGGGGTCGCCGCCTTCAGCGTGCAGTACCACCCCGAGGCCGGGCCCGGACCCGCACGACGCCCGGTATCTCTTCGAGCAGTTCCGCCAGATGATCGACGAGGTGCACGACTGATGCCACGCCGCAGCGACCTCGAGACCATCCTCGTCATCGGCTCGGGCCCGATCGTGATCGGCCAGGCCTGCGAGTTCGACTACTCGGGCACCCAGGCCTGCCGGGTGCTGCGGGCCGAGGGCTACCGGGTGGTGCTCGTCAACTCCAACCCGGCCACGATCATGACCGACCCCGAGATCGCCGATCGGACCTATGTCGAGCCCCTCGACCTCGACGTGCTCAGCGCCGTCGTGGAACGGGAGCGACCCGACGCCGTGTTGCCCACGATGGGCGGCCAGACCGGTCTCAACCTGGCCATGGGGCTGTCGGAACGGGGGGTGCTCGACGCCTTCGGTGTCGAGCTGATCGGCGCCAACGCCAAGGCCATCGCCACCGCCGAGGACCGCGACCAATTCAAGACGGCCATGGAGGAGATCGGCCTCGAGGTTCCCTCGTCGGGGTTCGCCACCCATCTCGACGAGGCCATGGCCGTCGGTGAGAGCATCGGCTTCCCGATCATGATCCGCCCCAGCTTCATCCTGGGGGGTGCGGGGACGGGGACCGCCGACGACCGCGCCGAGCTGGCCAAGGTGGCCGCCGAGGGGCTGGCGGCCAGCCCCGTGCACCAGATCCTGATCGAACGTTCCATCGCGGGATGGAAGGAGTACGAGCTCGAGGTCATGCGCGACTGCGTGGACAACTGCGTGGTGGTCTGCTCGATCGAGAACTTCGACCCCATGGGGGTCCACACCGGCGACTCCATCACCGTGGCCCCGGCCCAGACCCTGTCGGACGTCGAGTACCAGGCCATGCGCGACGATGCCTTCGCCTGCATCCGTCGCGTCGGTGTCGAGACGGGGGGGTCGAACATCCAGTTCGCGGTCAGGCCGACCGACGGGCGCCGCCTCGTCATCGAGATGAACCCGCGCGTGTCGCGCTCGTCAGCCCTGGCGTCGAAGGCGACGGGATTTCCCATCGCCAAGATCGCGGCGCGGCTGGCGGTGGGCTACACACTCGACGAGATCACCAACGACATCACCGGCGCCACCCCGGCCAGCTTCGAGCCCACCATCGACTACGTCGTGACCAAGATCCCGCGCTGGGCCTTCGAGAAGCTGCCTGGTGCCGTCGAGCGCCTCGGCACCCGCATGCAGTCGGTGGGCGAGGTCATGGCCATCGGCCGGACGTTCCCCGAGTCGCTGCAGAAAGCGATCCGTTCGCTCGAACAGGGTCGGGCCGGGCTCAACGGTGATCGTGCCGAGTCGATGTACGACGTCTTCGACGACGAGGAGCTCGTGGCCCAGGCGTGCTCGCCCACGCCCGGACGCATCTTCCAACTCGAGGCGGCGCTACGTCGTGGGGTCACCCCCGACACCTTGGCCGGGGCCACCGGTGTCGACCCCTGGTTCTTGGACCAGTTGGCCATCATCAGCGATGCCCGTATGCGCCTCGAGACCATGGGGTCCTCGGGCCTGGGCGTGGGCGACATCGACCGCCGCACGTGGCGCGGCCGTCAAACGGCTGGGGTTCTCTGACAGCCCAGATCGCCTATCTCTTGTCGGGGGCGTGCCACGAGGCGCCCGAGACACCGGCGACGGTGACCGAAGCCGACGTGCGGGCGGCGCGTCTGGCGCTCGGGGTACAGGCCACGTTCAAGACCGTCGACACGTGCGGCGCCGAGTTCGAGGCACGCACGCCGTACCACTACGCCACCTACGAGGACGAGGACGAGGTGCGACCGAGTACGCGCCCACGCGTGATGATCCTCGGGTCGGGCCCCAACCGGATCGGCCAGGGGATCGAGTTCGACTACTGCTGCGTCCACGCCTCGATGGCCCTGCGCGCCGCCGGTTACGAGACGGTGATGGTGAACTGCAACCCCGAGACGGTCTCGACCGACTACGACACCTCTGACCGGCTGTACTTCGAACCGCTCACCGCCGAGGACGTGGCCAACGTCCTCGACGCCGAGATGGCGGCGGGGTCGGGGCCCGGAGGGGCACCGGTGGTCGGGGTGATCGTGAGCCTCGGCGGCCAGACCCCACTCAAGCTCGCCCACAGCCTTCCTCCCGAACTGGTCCTCGGAACGAGCCCGGCGTCGATCGACCTGGCCGAGGACCGAGAACGCTGGAACCAGCTGTGCGAGCGCCTGGGCATTCCGCAACCCCCGGGCGGCATCGCCGTGTCGGTGCACGAGGCTCTGGCCGTGGCCCAGAAGGTCGGCTACCCGGTGCTCGTGCGCCCCAGTTACGTCCTCGGGGGTCGAGCCATGGAGATCGTCTACGACGACGAACGCCTGGCCGAGGTCGTGGAGGAGCTGGCCGGGTCGCTGGCCCGGGAGGGGGCGGTCTCCGCCGATCGGCCCGTGCTCGTCGACCGCTTCCTGGAGGACGCCGTCGAGGTCGACGTCGACGCCGTGCGGGACCGCACCGGTGAGGTCGTGATCGCCGGGGTCATGGAGCACGTGGAGGAGGCGGGCGTGCACTCGGGGGACTCGGCCTGTGCGCTCCCGCCGCAGACGCTTGTCCGACGCGGTGATGACGACCCTGCACGCCCACACCCACGCCATCGCCGAAGCGCTCGAGGTGGTCGGTCTCATCAACGTGCAGTACGCCGTGAAAGAAGGGTCGGTGTACGTCCTCGAGGCCAACCCCCGTGCCAGCCGCACCGTTCCCGTTCGTGGCCAAGGCGACCGGGGTGCCCGTGGCCATGGTGGCGGCTCGGGTGATGATCGGAGCCACCCTGGCGGAGCTGCGGGCCGAGGGCCTGTTCCGTGCCTCCCACCGGGGGCGGCTGGGTGAGCGTGAAAGAGGCGGTGCTTCCTTTCGACCGGTTCCCCGGCGTCGACACGCTGCTCGGGCCCGAGATGCGTTCGACCGGCGAGGTGATGGGGATCGGCTCCACTTTCGGGCTGGCCTTCGCCAAGAGCCAGATCGCGGCGGGGACGCGGCTGCCCTTCGGAGGGTGCGGTCTTCTTGTCCCTGGCCGATCGGGACAAGGCGGCCGGGCTCGAGGCGGCCCGGACCTTCAGCGAGCTCGGGTTCGAGCTGGTCGCCACCTCGGGCACGGCCGCCTTCCTCGAGTCCAACGGTGTCCCGGTGGCCACGGTGGTGGCCAAGGTGGGCGAGTCGGGCGCCTTCGACGCGGTGGACCTCATCGCGTCCGGGCGGGTCCAGCTCGTGGTGAACACGCCGCGCGGCCGGGGGCCGCGTGCCGACGGCGTGCACATCCGGTCCGCCGCTCTGGCCCATCAGGTGCCCTGTCTGACCACCGTGGCCGCGGCGCGGGCCGCGGCCACGGGCATCGTCGACTGGCAGCGTCACGGGCTGTCGGTCGTGTGCCTGCAAGAGGTGCACGGATGAGACCATGGCGGTGGACCTGCGCACCTACGTCGGGTCGGTTCCTCTCCCCAACCCGGTCCTGACGGCTTCGGGGACGGCCGGGCACGGCGCCGAGCTCGCCTCCTACGTCGACCTGGCCGGCGCTCGGCGCGGTGGTGGTGAAGTCGCTGTCGGCCGTTCCCTGGCCCGGCAACCCGGCGCCGCGTGTGCACGAGACCCCGGCCGGGATGCTCAACTCCGTCGGCCTGCAGGGACCGGGGGTCACGGCATGGCTGGCCCACGAGCTCCCCGTGCTCAACGAGCGGGGCGCCCGGGTGGTGGCGAGCATCTGGGGGCGCAGTGCCGAGGAGTACGGACAGGCCGCCGCCATGCTGGCCGGCGCCCCCGGTGTCGTCGCCGTCGAGGTCAACGTCAGCTGCCCGAACCTCGAGGACCGGGGCCGGATGTTCGCCCACTCCGCTCGGGCCACGGCGCAGGCGGTGGCCGCCGTCGGCTGCCTGCTGGACTGCCGCTGTGGGTCAAGTTGAGCCCGAACGTCCCCGACCTCGTCGACATCGCCGGCGCCGGGTTGGATGCCGGGGCCGAGACATTGGTGCTCGTGAACACGGTGCTCGGGATGGCCATCGACGTGAAGCGCGGCACCTACCGTCTCGGTTCGGGAGCCGGGCGGAGGCGGACTTGTCGGGTCCGGCCATCCGACCCGTGGCGGTGCGCGCCGTGCACGATTGTCGCGTGGCGTTTCCCCGCGCCGGCATCGTCGGTGTCGGTGGCGTGAGCCGGGGTGTCGACGCGGTCGAGATGATGTATGGCCGGGGCTGACGCCGTCGAAGTGGGGACGGCGACATTCCGCGACCCGCGTGCGCCCGCCCGGGTCTTGGCGGGGCTCCAGCGTTGGTGCCGCTTGCACGACGTCGCCGATGTCCGTCAACTCGTCGGCGCCGTGCAAGGCGCGCCTGTGGCCGTGCCCGGTGCCGGCTCGCCGCCGCGTCCTCCGGCGTCACGCCGCGAACCCGTCCCGGGCCCGCCGGCTACCTCCTCGGCGTCGCCACCGCCCCCGCCACCGCCACCGCCATCACGGCCGGACCCGGTGACGAGGCCCGACAATCCCTCACGTGTGCCGCCGCTCCCGCCGCTCCCCGGCCCGGGCGCGGCCCGGGGTTGACCGTGGTCGACGACCCCCGGGCCCGTCTGGCCCTGGCCCTGGACGTGGACGACCTGGTGGTGGCCTTGCGACTGGCCCGTCGGCTGCGGCCCTGGTTCTCGGTGGCCAAGGTCGGCCTCGAGCTGTTCGGGGCGGCGGGCCCCGAGGCGGTCTCGGCCTTGACCGTCGAGGGGTACCGGGTCTTTCTCGACCTCAAGTTGCACGACATTCCCGACCACGGTCGTCCCGGGCCACGCGGGTGCTCGGGGGCCTGGGGGTGGCCTTCACCACGGTTCACACGCAGGGTGGTGAGGCGATGGTGCGGGCCGCGGTCTCGGGCATGGCCGAAGGGGCGGCGGCAGCGGGGGCACCAGCACCCTGCGTGCTCGGGGTCACCGTCCTCACCAGCGACACCGACGCCCCGCCGGGAGACGCTCGCGTCCCGGGCCACAGTGGCGGCGGAGGCCGGGTGTGGGGGACTGGTGTGCGCCGCCTCGGATCTGGCCGTGACCCGCCGAGCCGCCCCCGGGCTCCTGACCATGGTGCCGGGAATCCGGCCCTCGGGGACCGCCGCCGACGACCAGGCGCGCGCGTCGACCCCGGCCGCCGCCATCGCCGCAGGCGCCGACATTCTCGTCATCGGTCGCGCCGTCACCGCCGCCGAGGACCCTGAAGCGATGGCAGCTGCGGTGGCCGACGAAGTTGCGTCGTCAATCGCCTCGGCCGGCGGATGACCCCCCTCTCACGAGGGCGCTATGGTGGCCCGCATGCCGCAACCTCCTGCACTTACCCCGGAGCAGCGCCAGGCGGCGCTGGACAAGGCCGCCAAGGTCCGCCGCGAGCGGGCCGAGGTGAAGGAGAAGCTCAAGATGGGGTCCATCACCCTGTCCGAGCTCCTCACGCGTGCCGAGAACGACGAGACCGTCGGCAAGATGAAGGTGCTGTCGGTGCTCGAGTCACTTCCCGGTCTCGGCAAGGTCAAGGCCCGTCGCCTCATGGAGACGGTTGGAATCAGTGAGAGTCGTCGTCTGCAGGGCCTCGGTGCCAATCAGCGCGACGCTCTACTCGACACATACCTCGAAGTCCTGATCCTCGTCATCTCCGGCCCGGGCGGGGCGGGGAAGGGCACCGTCGTCGACCGACTCGTCGCACGGGACCGCGGGCTCTGGCTCAGCCGCTCGTGGACGACGCGTCCGCGCCGTCCCGGTGAGTCCGACGATGCGTACACGTTCGTGGACCGGGCGCGCTTCGAGGAGAAGATCGCCGCCGACGGCTTCCTCGAGTGGGCCGAGTTCCTCGGTCATCTCTACGGCACGCCGCTCCCCGATGCGCCGCCGGGCCGCGACGTCGTCCTCGAGATCGACCTGCAGGGGGCGCGCCAGGTGAAAGAGCGACACCCCGACGCACTCGTGGTCCTCTTGGTCCCGCCCTCCCCGGACATCCAGCGCCAGCGCCTGCGCCAGCGGGGGGACGATCCCGCCGAGGTGGACCGCCGGATCGCCATCGGGGCCGAGGAAATGCGCCTGGGGAAGAAATTGACGCCCTTTGTGGTGGTGAATGACGAAGTGGACCGGGCGGTGTCCGAGGTGGCCGGTATACTGGACGTTCACCGCAATCTCCCGCCGGACTCGCCGGCCGGCCACCGTGGAGGAGCCTGAATTGCCCCAGCGCCGCTCGACGCTCATGGATCCGCCCGTCGAGGATCTGCTCGACAAGGTCGACTCGAAGTTCACGCTCGTGGCCCTGTCGGCCAAGCGGGCCCGGCAGATCAACTCGTACTACAACCAGCTCGGGGAGGGCCTCGGCTTTGTGGTCCCGCCCCAGGTGACCTCGGTCTCGGGCAAGCCCCTCACCATCGCCTTCGAGGAAGTGGCGGCCGGCAAGGCCACCTATCACCGGATCGACCCCACCGAAGAGGGTGAGGAAGGCGCCGAGGCCGTAGAGGGTGAGCCAGGCACCGCCGGCCCCGAGCTCACGGCGCTCGCCGGGGAGCTCGCCACCGAAATCGTCGCTGAAGCCGTCGACGAAGCCGCCGCCGACATCGTCGCGGACCAGCCGGAGGCCGGCGAGTAGCAGGCGGGAACGCCCGCTCGCGACCAGCCCTGGGAGCTCGGACAATGACGAGAGGCCCCGCCGCGGGCAAGACCGTTGTCTTGGGCGTCACCGGTGGCATTGCCGCCTACAAGGCGGTCGAGGTGTGTCGCCGACTGGTCGACGCCGGTGTCCATGTCGTTCCCGTCCTCACCGATGACGCCACCCGGTTCGTGGGTGAGGTGACCTTTTCGGCGCTGGCGTCGGAGCCGGTGCAGAAGACTCTGTGGTCGGAGGCCGACCCCATTCCCCATACCCATCTGGGGCAGACGCGCCGATCTCATCCTGGTGGTGCCGGCCACGGCGCGCTTTCTCGGCTGCTACGCCAACGGCATCTCTGACGGGTTGCTCACCGCCACCGTCCTGGCCACGCGTGCCCCGGTGATGGTGTGCCCCGCCATGCACACCGAGATGTGGGAGCACCCTGCCGTCCAGGACAACCTGGCCACGTTGCGTCGACGTCAGGTGCATGTGGTGGAGCCGGGCGAGGGCCGCTTGGCCGGAGGTGACGTCGGGGCCGGTCGACTGGCCGAGCCGGCCGAGATCGTGGGCGCGGCTCTGACGCTGCTGGCCGCATCGCCGGTCGGGGACCTCGAAGGACGGCGCCTGGTGGTGAGTGCGGGCGGCACCCGGGAGCCGATCGACCCCGTGCGTTTCATCTCCAACCGGTCGTCGGGCAAACAGGGTCACGCCATCGCCGAGGCCGCCGCGGCACGAGGTGCCGACGTCGTCCTCGTGACCACCGCTCGTCGTGGCGTTTCTGCGGGCATCGAGGTCGTCGAGGTGGAGACGGCGGCCGAGATGGAGCGGGCCATGCTCGACCACGGCGTCGATGCCGACATCGTCGTGATGGCCGCCGCGGTGGCGGACTTCAGGGTGAAAGAGCCCGCCCAGTCCAAGCTGGCCAAGGCCGATGGCGTGCCCGAGCTCGTCCTCGAGCCCACCCCCGACATCCTCGCCGAGCTCGGGCGGCGTCGACACGACGGGCAGGTACTCGTCGGGTTCGCGGCCGAGACCCATGACATGGCCCTCCGGGCCGCCGCCAAGCTCCGGGGCAAGCATGTCGACTTCATCGTGGCCAACGACGTCTCGGCCCAGGACGTGGGCTTCGACCACGACACCAATGCCGTGACCGTCCTGGGGTCCGATGGGTCGTGCCGAGAGGTGTCTCTGACCTCGAAGCGCGAGGTGGCCGACGCCATCTTGGATAGTGTGATCGATCGCCTGGGCGGACAACGTCAGGGCGGGGGCATACGGCGAGCCGATGCCTCTGGGGGGGACGACAACCCGAGGAGCCACTCGTGACGACGCGCCACACCTTCACATCGGAGTCGGTGACCGAAGGCCATCCCGACAAGATGGCGGACCAGATCTCGGACTCGGTGCTCGACGCCGTCCTGGCCTCGGACCCCGACGGCCGGGTGGCGTGCGAGACGCTGCTCACGACGGGCCTCGTCGTGGTGGCGGGTGAGATCTCCACCAGTTGCTATATCGACATCGCCAGGCTGGCCCGAGAAGTCGTGTGCGACATCGGCTACGACAACGACGCCCACGGGTTCAACGGGCGGACGTGCGGGGTGTTGGTGGCGCTCGACGAGCAGTCTCCCGACATCGCCCAAGGTGTGACGGCGGCTCACGAGCTTCGGACCGGTTCGGGCGGAGAGGATCAGCTCAACGCCCAGGGGGCCGGCGACCAGGGGATGATGTTCGGGTACGCGTGCGACGAGACGCCCGACCTGATGCCGCTTCCCATCTGGATGGCGCACCGCTTGGCCCAACGACTGGCCCAGGTGCGGCGCGTGGGCGTCCTTCCCTATCTGCGACCCGACGGCAAGACACAGGTGAGCGTGGTCTACGAGTCCGGTCGACCCGTGGCCATCGACACCGTGCTGATCTCCACGCAACACGCACCGGGAGTCGACATCGAGACGCTGCTGCTGCCGGATCTGCGCGAGCACGTCATCCACCCGTTGCTGCCGCCCGACCTCGACACCTCGGCGCTGCGCATCCTGGCCAACCCCACGGGCCGCTTCGAGCTCGGCGGCCCCCACGCCGACACCGGCCTCACGGGGCGCAAGATCATCGTGGACACCTACGGCGGCATGGCCCGCCACGGCGGTGGCGCCTTCTCGGGCAAGGACCCGTCCAAGGTCGACCGCTCCGCCGCCTACGCGGCCCGGTGGGTGGCCAAGCACGTGGTGGCAGCCGGCGCCGCCAGGCGCTGCGAGGTCCAGGTGGCCTACGCCATCGGGGTGGCGGCGCCCGGTCTCGCTCATGGTCGAGACCTTCGGTACCGAGAACGTGGACCCCGACAAGATCGAGCACGCCGTGCGCGAGGTCTTCGACCTGCGCCCGGCCGCCATCGTTCGCGACCTCGACCTCAAGCGTCCCATCTATCGCCGCACCGCCGCCTACGGGCACTTCGGTCGTTCCGACAAGGAATTCACCTGGGAGGCGACGCCCCGGGTGGACGACCTCAAGCGCACCCTCGGCCTGTAGCGGGGTCAGGCGCCGGGGAGCGCCCTGACCCAACGCCGCGTCAGACTGCGGCCATGCCGGCGCAACCCACAGGTCGCGTCGTCCGGGTTCTCCCCGACGTCGGCGCGCTGCGCAAGACCTTCGACTACACGGTTCCGGCCGGCCTGGCCGACCAGGTCCGTGTCGGCACGCAGGTGCGCATCATCCTCGGGGCACGGCGCGTGGCCGGGTGGGTGGTCGAAGACCATGTGGAGCCCGCTCCCGGCGTCGTGCTCCGACCCTTGTCGGCCGTGCGGGGCTGGGGCCCGCCTGCGGCCGTGCTCGAGCTCGCCACCTGGGCGGCGTGGCGTTGGGCCGGCCCCGTCTCGTCCTTGCTGCGCACCGCCTCGTCGGGGCGCGCCGTGCGCGCCGTCCCGCCACCCGGTTCCCGTGTCACCGCGAAGACCACGGTCGAACCCGCACCGACAGGCCCGACCGGGCTCGACGGGGGGACGACGGTCGTTCGTCTCGGTCCGGCGGCCGATCCCTGGCCCATCGTCTTGGAAGCGGCCGCTCGATGCGAACGCGCCGGGGGTGATGTCGGCGCGCTCGTCCTGGCGTCGGGCCTGCGCGCCGCCGCCGATGTGGCGCGGCGCCTGCGGTCGGCGGGGGTCGCCACCGCACTGCTTCCCGACGACTGGGCGCGGGCTCGGGCCGGAGGGTGCGTGGCGGTGGGCACGCGTGCCGCCGCCTTTGCCCCGGTGCCCCGATTGGCGGCCGCCGTCGTGCTCGACGCCCATGACGAGGCCTATCACGAAGAGCGCGCCCCTACCTGGGCGGCATGGGCGGTGGTCGCCGAGCGGGCCCGACGCGACGGCGCTCCCTGTGCGCTCGTGTCGCCGTGTCCGACCCTCGAGATCCTGGCCACCGGAGCGCTGGTCGTCGGGTCCCGCACCGCCGAGCGCCGAAGTTGGCCCGCTATCGAGGTCATCGACCGTCGTAGCGATGACCCTCGCACGGGGCTCTTCTCCGAGCGTCTCGTGCGCCTGGTGCGCGACGTGACGGCGGTACCCGGCGCCAGGGTGGTGTGCGTGGTCAACCGCACGGGGCGTGTGCGGCTGCTCGGGTGCGCGGCGTGCGGCGAGTTGGCGCGCTGTGAGACGTGCGGTGCCGCGCTGGAGTTGGTCGGCGAGCCGGGCGCCACGCACTTGCGGTGCCGACGATGTGGCGAGGAACGTCCCGTCGTGTGCGCCCGGTGTGGCGCCACCCGGATGAAGGCGTTGCGACTCGGGGTCTCGCGCGTCCGCGAAGAGCTCGAAGCTCTGGTCGGCGTGGAGGTGGCCGAGGTGTGGGGCCCGGCCGCCGACGACGGGGAAGCGGATCGGGTGCGGCGCGCCCGGGTCGTGGTCGGTACCGAGGCCGCTTTGCACCGTGTGCCCGACGCCGGCGCCGTGGCCTTTTTGGAATTCGACTCCGAGATCCTCGCCCCCCGGTTCCGGGCCGCCGAACAAGCCCTGGGCCTGCTGGCCCGGGCGTCGCGGCTCGTGGCCGGCTCCGGCGGTGGGGGCGGCAGGGGCGGCGCGGGCGATCGGGCCCCGGGTCGAGTGGCCGTCCAGACGCGCCAGCCCCGCGACCCCGTGCTTCTCGCCGCGGTGTCGGCCGACCCCGGCGTGCTGGCCACGGCGGAGGCCGAGGTACGACGCGCCCTCACCCTTCCCCCCTTCAGCGCCTTGGCCGTGGTGTCAGGGGCCGCCGCCTCGGAGTATGGCGAGGCTCTGCGAGGTCGTGCGCCTGACGGCGTCGAGGTGCGTGGTCCCGTCGACGGAGCATGGTCGGTGCGCGCCCCGGACCATGACGTGTTGTGCGACCTCTTGGCCATGGTGCCGAGGCCACCGGGACGGCTCCGGGTGGAGGTCGACCCGGTCCGGTCCTGAACCGGGCGACCGCAGTACACAGCGCCAGGAGCCCGCATGGCCCCGGTACCATGGCGGCCATGCCGAGGTATTCCATCCGTCTGTACGGCGACCCCGTCTTGCGCCAGCGGACCACCGATGTCGAGGACATCGACGGGACGCTCAAGCAACTGGCCGACGACATGGTGCAGACCATGTACGAGGCGCCGGGCGTCGGCTTGGCCGCACCCCAGGTCGGCGTGCAGAAGCGGATGTTCGTCTACGACACCGGTGACGGCTCGGGACCGGTCACGATCGTGAACCCGGTGCTGGCCGAAGCCCGGGGGGAGTGGACCTACGACGAGGGGTGCCTGTCGGTCCCGGGACTGTCGTGGCCCATCGTGCGTCCCAAGGAGGTGCACCTCACCGGGATCGACCTCGACGGCAACGAGATCTCTGTCGAGGCCGATGAATTCCTGGCCCGGGTGTTCCAACACGAAGTGGACCACCTCGACGGCGTGTTGCTCGTGGAGCGGCTCGACGAGGACCAGCGCAAAGAGGCCAAGCGCATCTTGCGGAGCCGGGCCCTCGGCCTGCCCGACGCGGATCCCGACGGGCTGCGCACGCTCGTCGCTGAGGATCGGCCTCCCCGGCACTCCGGCCTGTAGGGACGCGCCGCCGCCGGTGGCACGTCTGGTCTTTCTGGGGACACCTCCGGTGGCGGCGGTGTCACTCGACGCCCTGGTGGAAGCCGGACATGACGTCGTCCTGGTGGTGAGTCGGGCTGATGTTCGTCGCGGTCGGGGAGCGACGCGCACGCCGAGCCCGGCCAAGCGCGCCGCTTTGGAACACGGGATCGATGTCACGGACCGTCTCGAGGATGTGATGACGATGGGCGCCGAGCTCGGCGTCGTGGTGGCCTACGGTCGCATCATCCCCCGTGACATCCTCGAGTCGCTTCCCATGGTGAACGTGCATTTCTCTCTCCTGCCCCGGTGGCGCGGTGCGGCCCCGGTGGAGCGGGCCGTGCTGGCCGGAGACCGTGAGACCGGCGTCTGTCTCATGCGGCTCGAGGAGGGTCTCGACACGGGGCCCGTGCTGGCGTCGCGTCGGGTCGCCATCGGCGAGCGCGAACACGCCGGGGCGCTCACCGACCGACTTGCCGCTATCGGTGCGCAGCTGCTCGTGGACACCCTGGCCGCCGGAGTCGATGCGCTTCCAGCCGGCTCGCCGCAGATCGGAGAGCCGACCTACGCGCAGAAGATCCGTCCTGAAGAGCTCCGCCTGGACTGGGTCCGGCCCGCCGCCGAGCTCGAACGCGTCGTTCGTCTGGGACGAGCGTGGACCACGTTCCGCCACGAGCGTCTCCTGGTCCTCGATGCCGTGGCCCACCCATCCGTGCCTGGATCGGAGGCGGAGGAGAACGCGGGTGCCGGGCCCGGATCGCTGCACGAGACCTCGGTGCGTACCGGCGACGGCGCTTTGGAGCTCCTCGAGGTTCAGCCCGCCGGGAAGCGACCCATGGCGGCATCGGCGTGGTGGCGGGGCGTGCGGGTGGTGCCCGGCGAGACGCTCGGGGAAGACCAACCACGCCGGTAGGCTCGCGACGGATGCTTCGGATCGCCCCTTCGGTGCTGTCGGCTGACTTCGGCAGCTTGGCCGAAGCCGTCGGCGAGGTCGCTCCCGAGGCCGACTGGTTGCACGTCGACGTCATGGACGGCCACTTCGTCCCGAACCTGACCATCGGCCCCCCGGTCGTGAAGTCGCTGAGGACGCACTCGGGCCTGTTCTTCGACTGCCACCTCATGATGACCAACCCCGGGGACTTTCTCGAGGCGTTTCGGGGCGCCGGTGCTGACGGATGCACGGTGCACGTCGAAGTGGGTGACACCTCCGCCCTCCTGGCCCAGGCCCGGTCGCTGGGTCTGCGGGCCGGGCTGGCGGTCAATCCCGAGACCCCCTACGAGGCCATCGACCCCTTTCTGGAAGAGGCCGACCTCATCCTGTGCATGACCGTCCACCCCGGCTTCGGTGGTCAGAAGTTCATGGCTGAGGTGTTGCCGAAGATCGCCCGCACCCGGGCCGAGCTCGACCGGCGGGGGCTCGGTGCCGAGCTCGAGGTCGACGGGGGCATCGACGAGGACACCGCCGGGGCGGTGGTCCGGGCCGGAGCGCGCGTCCTCGTGGCCGGGTCGGCCATTTTCGCCGACGAGCGTCCCTGGGAGGCGGCTCGCCGCCTGCGCGCCGCCGGAGAAAACGCCCTGCCCGGAGCCCAAGGAGGCGAAGCCAAGTAGGCTTCTCCGGAGGGGCTTTCTTTCCGAAAGTGTCATGTCCGGGGGTAGACATGCATCGTTCGATCCGCTTTCTTGCAGGTGCGACACTTGCCATCGGGGTCATGGTGCTGCCGATGGTGGTGCCTGGATCGTCTGCATACGCCAAGGGCAAGACCGGGGTCACGGTGAAGTGCACCGCGCTGAGCGGCCTCTGGGATGCGTCACTGCCCGAGACGTTTACGGTTAGCGGGTGCTCACAGACCGCCGCCACTGGGGGCTGGGGAACTTTGAGGTGTCCCGAGAACGGTTTTTGTCCCCCTGGGGTGATCACCTGGAGCGATGGCCTCGGAACTACGACCCTCAAGTTCGACGAGATCCAAATCCTTCCAGGCGCAGCGAACAACAAATGTCCCAACGCCAATGACACCGAGGAGATCTGGAAGGGTCGTGGCACCAGGAGCAGCCCAGCAGGTGGGAGCCCTGCGATCAAGGGTTCGGTCAAGGCCAAGGTCTGTGTCGAACCGACAGCGCCGGGTGGTACCGCCGACGCGTTCTTCCTTCTACCGGGCACACGCTTCAAGCTCTGAGTCACGCCTCTGGATCAGAGCGCGGGATTGAACCACGTCGCCACCGTCCCGCGTGGCCACCGACCCACCTATTCAGTCGGCATCGTCGGTAAAATCTCTGGCTCGTGCGGCCCACGGTCCTGTCGACGTGACCCGACAAAGCACGTTCAATCCGGGCTCACAAGACCTTGAGGAGTGGGCCTGCCCAGGCCCGGTGACCTGCCTGGACGCCGTAGACTTCTCTGAACCCTATGAATACACACAGACTCGTGGTCCCGTGACCGCCTCCCAGGAGCGGCCCGGGGCGGGTAATGGGGACGATGATCTCGCCGCCATGCGTCGGGCCCTTGCGCTCGCCGCCTCGGTCCGGACCGCCACGTCCCCGAATCCGTGGGTGGGTGCGGTCGTGGTCACGCCCGACGGTGATTGCTTCGAGGGGGCGACGGCTCCTCCCGGCGGCCCCCACGCCGAGGTGGTCGCCCTCGAGTCCGCCGGCGCCCGGGCCCGGGGGGCGACGTTGTTCAGCACCCTCGAGCCATGTGCCCATCACGGCCGCACGCCTCCGTGCACGAGGGCGATCGTGGACGCCGGGGTGTCACGCGTGGTGGTGGGGGTCCTCGACCCGGATCCCCAGGTCTCGGGGCGAGGCGTCGAAGGACTCAGGGAGCAGGGCATTGCCGTCGACGTCGGGGTGGCGGGGGACGAGGCGGCCGAGCTTCTGGCCCCGTATCTCAAGCACCGGCGAACGGGACGGCCCTGGGTCGTGCTCAAGCTGGCCGCCACGATGGACGGACGCATCGCCGCCCCCGACGGCACGGCGCGCTGGCTCACCGGCGACGAGGCGCGTGCCGATGCCCATCGATTGCGGGCCCTGTCCGACGCCGTCCTTGTGGGGGCGGGAACCGTGCACGCCGACGACCCTGAGCTCACGGTGCGCGTCGGGCCGCTTCCCGAACACCAGCCTCTGCGCGTCGTCCTCGGGCGCGTCCCCGAGCGGGCCAAGGTGCACCCCGCTCTCGAGGTGTCGGGGGAGCCCGGTGCCGTGCTCGACGAGCTCGGGGCCAAAGGCGTGTTGCAGTTGCTCGTCGAAGGTGGGGCCCGCGTGGCGCACTCCTTCCACGCCGCGCGGGCTCGTGGACCGCTATGTCTTGTACCTGGCCCCGGCGCTGTTCGGCGGAGACGACGCCGTGCCCATGTTCAGCGGGCCCGGAGCTCCTCGGGTCGAGGACCTGTGGCGGGGCCGACTGGTGTCGGTGAGCCAGCTGGGCTCCGACGTCCGCATCGAGCTCGCCCCGGCGATGCACGCCATGCCCACCATCGAGACGACGACGTGACGAGCTTCAGCGCCATCGAAGACGCCATCGAGGCCATCGCCAACGGGGAGATCGTCGTCGTGGTCGACGACGAGGACCGCGAGAACGAGGGCGACCTGGTCATGGCGGCCGAGGCCGTCACGCCCGAGAA
The DNA here is from genome assembly GCA_963793645.1 of uncultured Acidimicrobiaceae bacterium. Taxonomy (GTDB): domain Bacteria; phylum Actinomycetota; class Acidimicrobiia; order Acidimicrobiales; family UBA8190; genus CAWCAW01. Next base: position 17,051 of record CAWCAW010000010.1, read on the forward strand.
GATCGCCTTCTTCCTGGCCCACACCTCCGGCGTCATCTGCGTGCCGCTCCTGCCCGCTCGCGCCGACGAGCTCGAGCTTCCACTCATGGTCAGCGAGAACACCGAATCACAGCGGACCGCCTTCACGGTCAGCGTCGACTACGGCCACGGGACCACGACGGGCATCTCGGCCGAGGACCGCGCCTCGACGATCCACGCCCTCATCGATCCGCACACCCGGCCGATCGAGCTCAACCGCCCCGGCCACATCTTCCCGCTCCGCTACCGACCCGGTGGGGTGCTCAAGCGTGCCGGGCACACCGAGGCCACCATCGACCTCGTCTCCGCCGCCGGCCTGTACCCGGCGGGCGTGTTGTGCGAGCTCGTGTCGGCCGACAAGACCCGCATGGCCCGGCTGCCCGAGCTCGAGCAGTTCGCCGAGACCCACGGGCTCCGCCTCGTCACCATCGCCGACCTGATCCGGTACCGGCGCCACAAGGACAAGTTGGTGCGGTGCATCGCCGGGCCGGCGCGCATCCCCACCGAGTTCGGGGATTTCGCCGGGTACGTCTACGAGTCCGACATCGACGGTGAGCACCACCTGGCCGTGGTGCGCGGCGATGTCAGGGGACAGAGTGACGTCCTCGTCCGGGTCCACTCCGAATGCCTCACAGGCGACGCCTTCGGATCCCTGCGCTGTGACTGCGGTCCTCAGCTGACCGAGGCCATGCGCCTCATCGCCAAGGAGGGGACCGGCGTCATCGTGTACCTGCGCGGCCACGAAGGTCGGGGCATCGGCCTGGCCCACAAGTTGCGGGCTTACAACCTCCAGGAACAGGGCCACGACACCGTCGACGCCAACTTGGAGCTGGGCCTGCCCGTCGACAACCGGGAGTACGGCATCGGCGCCCAGATCCTGGTCGACCTCGGCGTCACGACCATGCGGCTCATGACCAACAATCCCATGAAGTACGGAGGTCTCGAGGGCTTCGGGCTCGACATCGTCGAGCGCGTCCCACTCATGCTGCATTCGAACCCCGAGAACATCGCCTACCTCCGCACCAAGCGCGAACGCATGGGACACATCATGGAAGGCCTCGACGACGAGGTGAACGATGACAAGCTCTGACGCCACGGCGCTCTCGGCGAACGCCGTCGACGAGTTCGCCCGGCACGTCGGCACCTCTCACGTCGGTGACCGCGCGGGCGAGGCCCGCGTGGCCCTGGTGTGCGCCAAATTCAATGGCGGGATCACCGAGCGCCTGCTCGAAGGAGCGCTCGCCGGTCTCGAGGCGAGTGGCATCAAGCCCGCCACGGTGACCGTGGCCTGGGTGCCGGGGGCTTTCGAATTGCCGCTGGTGGCCTTGCGCCTGGCCGCGTCGGGAACCGTGGATGCCGTGGTGGCGCTGGGGGCGGTCATCCGCGGCGAGACGGCGCACTTCGATTTCGTGGCCGGCGAATGCGCGTCGGGCCTCCAGCGCGCCGCGCTCGACACCGGCATCCCCACGGTGTTCGGGGTGCTCACCACCGACACCGTCGACCAGGCCCTGGCGCGCTGCGGCGACGGAGCCGACAACAAGGGGTACGAAGCGGCGGTCACCGCCCTCGAGATGGCCGACCTGTTGCGCGCTCTGCCGGGTTCGGGCCCGGCACCGGCGCACTGACGCTCCGTCAAAGGATTCCGACAATGCTCAGACTGGTCCTGCCCAAAGGTTCTCTGGAAAAGGCGACGCTGGATCTGTTCGCCGCTGCCGACCTCGCCGTGGTGCGGGGATCGGACGTCGAGTACCGGGCCAGCATCGACGACCCCCGCGTCGACGAGGTTCGGATCCTCCGACCCCAGGAGATCCCCGGCTACGTGGCCGAGGGCAACTTCGACCTGGGGATCACGGGCCGGGACTGGATCGAGGAGACCGGCGCCGAGGTGCTCTCGCTGGGCGAGCTGGCCTACTCCAAGGCCACGTCCAACCCCATCCGTGTGGTGCTGGCCGTGGCGGTGGATTCGCCTGTGACCACGATCGCCGATCTGCCGTCGGGGGCGCGCGTCTCGACGGAGTACCCCGAGCTCACGCGGAGGGTGCTCGAGAAGCACGGCGTCCACGCCGAGATCCGCATGTCCTACGGCGCCACCGAGGCGAAGATCCCCGACATCGCCGACGCGGTGGTCGAGATCACCGAGACGGGTCGGGCCCTGTCGGCGGCACGGCTGCGCATCGTGGACACCTTGCTCGTGTCGCGCACCGAGCTCATCGCCAACCCGGTCTCCGCGTCTGATCCCGACAAGCGACTGGCCATGGGCCACCTGTTGACGTTGCTCCAGGGTGCGCTCGAGGCCCGGGGCAAGGTACTGCTCAAACTCAACGTGGTCTCTGCCAAGCTCGAAGCGGTGGTGGCCGTCCTGCCCGCCCTCAAGACCCCGACGGTGTCGGAGCTCTCCGGCGGCGCCGGCTACGCGGTCGAGACCGTGGTGCCCAAAACCGACGTCAACGTCCTGATCCCGGCGCTCAAGGATCGTGGCGCCACCGACATCATCGAGCTACCGATCTCGAAGATCGTCCACTAAAAGGACCTGAGACGACGATGACGCACGGGCGCGGCGGGCTCCGAGCGCCGAAGAGGGGTGTGGTCACCGAATTCGATGACGCCCGGGGGCTCGGTGTGGTGGTCGACGACCACGGCCGCAGTTACCCGTTTCACTGCGCCGCTCTCGCCGACGGCACCAGATTCGTGGAGCTCGGCACCAGCGTCGTGTTCTCGGTGGCCCCCGGCCACGGCGGACGCTACGAGGCGCGTGCCGTCACCAGCGTGCCCGACCCGTGACGATGCCTCGGCTCGTCCCGGGCCGAGGACGAGGCTCAAGGAGCCATGTCACCGGCCTCGGGGTCACCGGCCTCGGGGTCACCGGCCTCAGCTTCCCCGGCAGGCGAGGACTCGCTGATCTGGATGAAGGCGAGCCGGATCTGCGCCAAGGCGTCGAGCAGGGAACGCTCGGCTTCTCCCAGCCTGCCCGGCAAGCCCTCGACGAGGGCGGCCATGGCATCGACGGCCAGGCGGGCCTGGTCACGACGGGGCGGCTGTTGCGAAAGATGAATGGCAGCCAACTCGAACAGGCCATAGGCGTGGTTGGCCACGACAATCTCGGCCGGGGTGCCCAGGAGCTGGCGGCGCAGCTCGTCGAGCCGGTCGGCCAGCTCGGCTTGCTCCTCGGGCCCGAGCTCGTCGAGATCGAATTCGTCGGCCCCGACGACCCCTCCTCCGGTGTCACCACCACCTCCCGATGCGCCGGTGCCATCGGTTTGTGGGGGCGCACCGGAAGGTCCCGGGGCGCTGCGGTCGTTGCCGGCGGGCTGCACGCGGTGCTCGCCCTCAGGTGTCCAGAGGCTGCTCACGCCTGGTAGCGTAGAACGTTGAGCCACCAGGGAAAGCGGGGTCACGTCGTCAGGCGCACCCCCACCCGCCACCGGACAACGGTGCGTCGGGTTTTGCACGGGTCCGTCATGGGATTCCGAGGGCAGTGACCGCGCTTCCGCTAATGGCTTCGGGGAGACCCGGAGCCCTGTAACGACGGGAGTGATGTCGCATCGCCACACCCATGACGACCAACGAGACCAGGATCAACGACCGCATTCGTGCCGCGTGACGTACGCCTGGTGGACCCAGACGGCCTCCAGCTCGGGATAAGCCCGTTGCCTGAAGCTCTCGCCATCGCCCGGCAGCTGGACCTGGATCTGGTTGAAGTCGCACCTCTGGCCAATCCGCCCGTCTGCCGGATCATGGACTACGGCAAGTACAAGTTCGATGAGGCGCAGAAAGCCAAGGAGTCCAGGCGCAAGACCACAAGCGTCGGGATCAAGGAGATGAAGTACCGGCCCAAGATCGGGCCCGGTGACTTCGACACCAAGACCCGACAGGTGCTCAAGTTCCTGAACGAAGGCCACAAGGTCAAGGTCACGATCATGTTCCGAGGTCGAGAGGTGTTCCATCCTGAGCTCGGGCAAGAAGATCCTCGACCGGGTGGCCGAGCACGTGGACGGAACGGCGCAAGGTGGAGTCCGATGCCCAGGCTCGACGGTCGCAACATGGTGATGGTGCTCGCACCGGACAAGCGGGCCAAGCAGTCGGCAGGCAGCCCGGGCCGCACACGACCGATGATCCGCCCGGCGTTGGACGGCGGGGCACCGGCAACACCGTGAAGAGCGGGAGCCCGAGAGTGACAGCGACCGACGGCGGATCGCCCGTCGAGGCGCCAGTGGCGGCCACAGGGGATGCAGGGACCCGGCCGCGAGGAAGGAACTGACATGCCGAAGATGAAGACCGACCGGGGCGCCGCCAAGCGCTTCAAGGTCACCGGCACGGGCAAGCTGCGTCGGCGCCAGGCGAACCGGTCCCACCTGCTCGAGAAGAAGTCCAGCGTCCGCACCCGCCGTCTGGGCCGCGAGGCCGACGTCGCGCCTGCCGACCGTCGCGAGGTGCGGCGACTGCTCGGTCGCTAGCTCAACGGCGGCGACGCGCCCGCCGCGTCGGATCGCCGACCGGGTTCGCATCGCGATTGCACGCATGTCATTCCACGAAAGGAGCTGCCCATGGCCAGGGTGAAGACGCGCCGTCCACGGCAAGAAGCACCGCCGCGCCGTCCTCGAGCGGGCCCAGGGTTACTACGGCAACCGGAGCCGCATCGTTCCGGTCCGCCAACGAGCAGGTCATGCACTCCCTGCAGTACGCGTACCGGGACCGGCGGGCGCGCAAGGGCGACTTCCGTCGGCTGTGGATCCAGCGCATCAACGCGGCGGCCCGGGCCAACGGCATGAGCTACAGCCGGCTCATCGCCGGCCTGCGCGCAGGCCGAGGTCGAGGTCGACCGCAAGGTCCTCGCCGATCTGGCCGTGACCGATCCCGACGGCGTTCACCCGCTGGTGGGCGTGGCCACCTCGGCGCTGGCTGACCGACGCCGCCGACCGCCGGTGGCCGCGGAGGCCGGGGACCGCCTCCTGACGACGCGGGCTCGGCCTTCCGGCACCAGCGGGTCCAGCGCCTGCGCCGGCTCTCGCGGCGCAGCGCCCGCCGCTCCGAGGGGGCGTTCGTCGTCGAGGGCGTCAAGCTCCTCGCAGCGCGCCCTCGAAGCCGGCGCGCCGGTCGAAGCGGTGTTCGTCGATGACCGGGCCCGGTCGCACCCCGAGGTGACGGCCGTCCTCGACGCGCGCCCTGGCGCCGGGGGCCCGGGTCTTCGACCTCGCCCCCGGCGTGCTCGAACGGGTGGCCGACACGGTCACGCCCCAGCCCGTGCTGGCCGTGGTGGGGATGCCCGACGCCGCCCTCGAGCGACCTGGCCGAGCGCGACCTTCGTCGTCGTGTGCGTCGACGTGCGGGACCCGGGCAACGCCGGTGCGGTGATCCGCGTGCGCCGACGCCGCCGGCGCCGATGCCGTGGTGTGCTGCGAGGGAACCGTCGACCCCTTCAACCCGAAGACGGTCCGGGCCTCGGCGGGCTCGGTCCTCCATCTCCCGGTCGTGGTCGGCCGGCGATGCCGGCGAGGTCCTCGACGCGCTCGACGGGCACCGGCTCGCGACGGCTGGCCGCGGTGTCGAGGGGCGGGACCCCGCTACACCGAGGTCGACCTCACGCGCCGCGTTCGCTCTGGTCCTCGGCAACGAGGCGAGCGGGCTCCTCCGCCTGACTCGAGGACGCGCCTCGACGGCCCGATGACGATCCCCATGGCGGGCGGCGCCGAGTCGCTCAACGTGGCCATGGCGGCGGCGGTGCTCTGCTTCGAGGCGTCGCGCCGGCGTTCTAACCTGCACGCCATGGAGGAGGCCCGATGACCGCGCCGAGGCGCGCCGCCGGGCGGGAGCCCGACCTCGCCGGGGTCGACCCCGCGGCCCTCGTCGCCGCGGCCACGGCTCAGAGCTGGCTGCGGTCGACACCCTCGAGCGCACTGACGAAGCACAGTCCGAGCTCCTCGGCAAGCGCTCGGCCCTGGCCCGCGCCCACCAGGGCCTCGGTCGCCCTCGAGCCCGCCGAGCGGCCCGAAGCGGGACGGCGTCTGCAACGAGCGCACGGCGACAGATCGAGGCCTCTGGCCGACGAAGCGCGCACGCCCTCGAAGCCAGCCGCCCGTGCCGAGCGGCTCGCACGCCGACCGACTCGACCTGACCGAGGTCACTGCCGCGCCGGCGCTGCGGGGTCATCTCCACTCGTCCAGCGCACCCGCGACGAGCTCGAGGACGTCTTCGTCGGGATGGGCTTCGCCGTGGCCGAAGGCCCCGAGGTCGAGACCGACTGGTACAACTTCGAGGCGCTGCAACATGCCGCCGGCCCATCCGGCCCGGGGGATGTGGGACACCCTCTACCTCGAGCTCGGCGAGCCCGAGACGGTGATGCTGCGCACCCACACCTCGCCCGTGCAGATCCGCCTCATGCAGAGCCAGGGACCGCCCATCTACGCCGTGATGCCGGGGCGCTGCTTACCGCCGCGACACCCCCGACGCCCGCCACATCCCGATCTTCCATCAGATCGAGGGGCTCGTCGTCGACCGGGGCATCAGCTTCGCCGACCTGGCCGGCACGATCGAGACCTTCACCACGGCGTACTTCGGTGCCCGACATCCACAGTCCCGCTGCGGCCCGTCGTACTTCCCCTTCACCGAGCCGTCGGCCGAGTTCGAGGTGACCTGCACGATCTGCAGGGGCGAAGGGTGCCGGACCTGCTCGCACACGGGATGGATCGAGCTCGGTGGTTGCGGCATGGTCGACCCGGCCGTCTTCGACGCCGTCGGGCTCGACGCCGAGAGATGGACGGGCTTCGCCTTCGGGTTCGGCATCGACCGGCTGCGCCCAGATGCGCCACGAGATCCCCGACATGCGGGTGCTTCTCGAAAACGACGTCCGCTTCCTGCGCCAGATCTGATGGCTTCCGCGTGCGCGTCCCTGCTGTCGTGGCTGCAGTGACTTCGCCCCCTTCGATGGCGACCCCGTCGACGCTGGCGTCGGCCCTCGACGATCTCGGCCTCGTCGTCGAGGGGGTCGAGCGCGTCGGTGAGGGCCTGGAGGACGTCGTCGTGGCCCGGGTCCTCGAGATCGGCGCCATCGCCGGCGCCGACCGCATCCGCCGTGTCGTGGTCGACGCCGGCGGGCGAACCGGTCGAGATCGTGTGCGGGGCCTGGAACTTCGCCGTCGGCGACCTCGTCCCCTTCGCCCCGGTCGGCGCGGTGCTGCCGGGGGATTTCGAGATCGCCCGGCGCAAGATGCAAAGGCGTCGTCTCCAACGGGATGCTGTGCTCGGGGCGAGAGCTCGGGCTGACCGATGACCACGAGGGCATCCTCATCGTGCGTGGCCTCGACGGCTCCGCGGTGGTGGAGGCTCGGCCACCTGGCGCCGGGCTCCCGCTCGTCGACGCCCTCGGGATCGAGGCTGACGTCGTCTTCGACATCGCCGTCGAGGCCAACCGTCCCGACGCCTGGTGCATGGCCGGGATCGCCCGCGACCTGGCCGCCGCGCTGCGGCTTCCCTTCTCGATCCCCGAGCCTCGGGCCCCGACCGAGGTCGGCGCCGCCGGTGGGAACGCCGGCCACGGTGGAGGTGGTCGACGAAGATCTGTGTCCGCGCTTCACGGCCCGCACGCTTCTCGACCTGACCGTCGGGCCGTCGCCGGCAGTGGATGGCCCGTCGGCTGACGCTGGCGGGGATGCGCCCCATCAACAACGTCGTCGACGCGTCGAACTACGTCATGCTCGACCTGGGCCAGCCCACCCACCCCTATGACCTCGACCTCGTGGGTGGACACGGACTGCGGGTCCGAGCGGCACGCCCCGGCGAGAGGTCGTGACCACCCTCGACGGCGTGGAGCGGCGATTGGGGGATCGATCCGTGGGCTCGGTGACGACCGGCGCGACTGCCTGATCTGCGACGGCGACGACGAGCCCATCGGCATCGGCGGCATCATGGGCGGGGCCACGAGCGAGATCTCGATCGACCACGACCACGGTTCTGCTCGAAGCGGCGTACTTCACGCCCATGGTCATCGCCCGGACCTCCAAGCGTTTGGGCCTGCGCACCGAGGCGTCGGCCCGTTTCGAACGGGGCTGCGATCCCGAGGGGATCGACCGGGCCGTGCGACGGCTGTGCGAGCTCCTGGCTCCGACAGCGGGGGACCGGTTCCGCAGCCGTCGTCCGGGAGAACTCGACATCCGGGGGCCGGTGCCCGACCCGGCCCGGGTCCGGGTGCGGACGGCGAGGGTGAACGCCATTCTCGGCAGCGACCTCGGTGACGACCAGGTGGTGGGGTACCTCGAGCCCATCGGCTTCACCTGTGAGCGGGAGTCGACCGGGCGTGCTCGACGTGACCGTTCCCACGTTCCGCCCCGACACCGACCCGCGAGATCGACGTCATCGAAGAGGTGGCCCGACACCACGGCTACGCCAAGTTGCCCAGGCGACGTCCCGTCGCACCGCAGGTCGGTCGCCTCACCCGATACCAACGCGAACGGCGCCTGGCGCGCGCCGTGGTAGCCGGTCTGGGTGCCCATGAGGCCTGGACGGCGTCGTTGCTCGGTCCCGACGAACAACGTCGGATCGGGATCGAGGGCGGTGTCCGGGTGACGAACCCCCTCACCCCCGACGAGAGCATGCTGCGGACCACTCTTCTGCCCGGGATGCTGGGCGCTCTCGCCTTCAACGCGTCGCGCCGTCAAGGTGACGTTCGGCTCTTCGAGGTGGGCCACGTCTTTCCCCCGCCGGATCCGGGTCGGGTGGCTCGGGCCGTGGCGCGCTCGGGGGACACCGTCATCGACGAGCGCGAGGTGCTGGGCGTGGCACTGGCGGGGGAGGGAGACGACGCCCGCAGCGCCGCCGCGGCCTGGACCGCCTTGGCTGACGCCTTCGCCATCCTCGATGTGGACGTCGTGGCCCCCGGAGCCAGCGACGACCCCGCGCTCGGCCTCGTCCCCCCAGGACTGCATCCGACCCGGTCGGCGAGACTGGTCCTGTCGGGCCGAGACGGAGGGCCCGGACGCGCCATCGGTGTGGTCGGAGAAGTCGACCCCGATGTGCTCGAAGAGTTCGGGCTCGACGCCGGACGCCACCGGGTGGGGTGGCTCGAGGTCGATCTCGAGGCGCTCTTGAACGATGCGGCCCGGCGCGACGCCTTGATGGTCCCGGTGAGTCGGTTCCCGTCGAGCGACATCGACCTGGCCTTCGTCGTGGACGAGGCCGTTCCCGCCGCGGCGGTGGAGAAGACCCTTCGTCGGGCCGGCGGTGACCTGGTCGAGTTGGTGGCCTTGTTCGATGTGTACCGGGGGGAAGGCACACCGGCGGGCACCCGGAGCCTCGCCTACCGGCTCCGACTGTGTGCGCCGGACCGGACCCTGACCGACCAGGAGGTGGCACAGGTACGGGCCACGTGTATCGCCGCGGTCGAGCAGGCGCACGGCGCGTCCCTGCGGAGCTGAGCTCACACGTCGGGCATCGAGGTGCTCCAGCGCTGGCGCACCGCCCCCTCGCGCCGCGACATCGAAGCCGCGCTCTGCGCCGAGGGCCTGACCACCCAGAGTTGGGGGAACGGTCCCGACGTCGCCTACGCCCGCCATGCCCATGCGTACGACAAGGTCCTGTGCTGCGTGTCGGGGTCCATCGTCTTTCACGCCCCTGGGGGCGATGTGGCCCTGGGGCCCGGGGACCGCATGGAGCTCCCGGCCGGCGTCGAGCACAGTGCGACGGTGGGACCCGACGGCGTCGAGTGCGTGGAGGCGTACCGGAGCTAGGGCGCCAACCGATCAGGAATCAAGAAGCCTCGAGCCCCGGGCCACATCTACCATCAACCACACCACGACGGAAGGAGTGACCATGACCGGCTCGTCCACCGAGGGCATCAAGACCGTGCTGCATCCCGTGTCCGACCTGGAGCGGGCCAAGCCGGTGTACGCCGCGCTGCTGGGCATCGAGCCGCAGGCCGACTCGCCCTACTACGTCGGTTTCGACGCTGCCGGCCAGCACATCGGGCTGGTGCCCGGTGGTGACCCCCAGGGCCTGACCTCACCGGTGGCCTACTGGCACGTGTCGGACATCGAGGCCAAGCTGGCCGAGGTCACCGCGGCGGGTGCCACGGTGAAAGACCCCCCACGCGACGTCGCCAACGGCCGCCTGGTGGCGACGTTCACCGACCCTGACGGCAACGTCCTCGGGTTGATCCAGGACCCCTGAGCGTGGCCACGAAGGCGAAGGCGCCGTCATCGTCTCAGTCGCCGGCCCCACACGTCGCCGACAGCCACGATGTGATCGGCGTGCACGGGGCGCGCCAGAACAACCTCAAGGACTTCAGCGTCGAGATCCCCAAGCGCCGGCTGACGGTGTTCACCGGCGTGTCGGGCTCGGGCAAGAGCTCTCTGGTGTTCGGGACTATCGCGGCGGAATCGCAACGACTGATCAACGAGACCTACAGCGCCTTCGTCCAAGGCTTCATGCCCACACTGGCGCGACCCGAGGTCGACGTCATCGATGGGTTGACGACCGCCATCGTCGTGGACCAGCAGCGCATGGGCGCCGACGCCCGCTCCACGGTGGGGACGGCCACCGACGCCAACGCCCTGCTGCGCATCCTCTTCAGCCGACTGGGAAAGCCCTATGTCGGGCCGCCCAGTGCCTTCTCGTTCAATGTGGCCTCGGTTCGGGCCAGCGGGTCGATCACCGTCGAACGCGGGGCGGCCAACACGGTCCGAAAGACGTTCACCCGCACCGGGGGCATGTGCCCGCACTGCGAAGGCCGGGGCACGGCCTCGGAGATGGACCTCACCCAGCTCTTCGACGACTCGAAGTCACTCGCCCAGGGCGCCATCATCATCCCCGGCTACACCGTGGACAACTTCTTCGCCGTTCGGCCCTACCTCGAGGCGGGCATTCTCGATCCGGACAAGCCGATCGGGAAGTACACGAAGAAAGAGCTCCACGACTTCCTCCACCACGATCCGGTCAAGGTGAAGGTCAACGGCGTCAACGTGACCTACGAGGGGCTGATCCCCAAGATCGAGCGGTCGATCCTCTCCAAGGACCGACAGGCGCTGCAGCCGCACATCCGGGAGTTCGTGGACCGGGCCGTTACCTTCAGCACCTGTCCCGACTGCGGTGGCACCCGGCTCAGTGAAACGGCGCGGTCGTCGCGGATCGGCAAGGTCAACATCGCCGACGCCTGCGCCATGCAGATCAGCGACCTGGCCCAATGGGTGGGCAGCCTCAAGGAGCGGTCGGTGGCGCCGCTGTTGGCGACACTGCAGCGGACCCTCGACTCGTTCGTGGGCATCGGGCTGGGCTATCTCTCCCTCGACCGCTCGTCGGGGACGCTGTCAGGCGGAGAGGCACAGCGCGTCAAGATTCTGCACCTGGGCTCCTCGCTCACCGACGTGACCTATGTGTTCGACGAGCCCACCACGGGCCTGCACCCCCATGACATCCAGCGCATGAACGACCTGCTGCTGCGGCTACGGGACAAGGGGAACACGGTGCTCGTGGTGGAGCACGATCCGGAGACCATCGCCATCGCCGACCACGTCATCGACCTCGGCCCCGGCGCCGGCGCTGCCGGCGGCACCGTGTGCTTCGAGGGCACCGTGCAGGAGCTGCGGGCCAGCGACACCGTGACCGGCCGCCATCTCGACGACCGGGCCGCTCTCAAGAAGACGGTGCGGACGCCCACCGGGACGCTCGAGATCCGCGCCGCGACGACGCACAACCTGCGCAACGTGGACGTGGACGTCCCGCTCGGGGTGATGGTCGTCGTGACGGGTGTGGCCGGTTCGGGCAAGAGCTCGCTCGTGCACGGGTCTGTCCCCGCCGGCGCCGGTGTGGTGTCGATCGACCAGGGTGCGATCCGCGGCTCACGACGGAGCAACCCGGCGACGTACACCGGACTGCTCGACCCCATCCGCAAGGCGTTCGCCAAGGCCAACGGCGTGAAGCCGGCGCTGTTCAGCGCCAATTCCGAGGGTGCGTGTCCCGCCTGCAACGGTGCCGGCGTCATCTACACCGACCTGGCCATGATGGCGGGTGTCGTCACCACGTGCGAGGAGTGCGAGGGGAGGCGGTTCCAGGCGTCGGTGCTCGGGCATCGTCTCGGCGGTCACGACATCAGCGAGGTGCTGGCCATGTCGGTGACCGAGGCCGAGGAGTTCTTCGCTGCCGGCGAGGCGCACACACCGGGCGCGCACGCCATCCTCGATCGGCTCGTCGATGTCGGGCTCGGCTACGTGAGCCTGGGCCAGCCGCTCACGACGCTGTCGGGGGGCGAACGCCAACGGCTCAAGCTGGCCACCCACATGGGGGAGAAGGGGGGCGTCTACGTCCTCGACGAGCCCACCACCGGCCTCCATCTCGCCGACGTCGAGCACCTGCTCGGCCTGCTCGACCGGCTCGTCGACTCCGGCACGTCGGTCATCGTCGTCGAGCACCACCTGGCCGTCATGGCTCATGCCGACTGGATCATCGACCTCGGCCCCGGCGCCGGCCACGACGGCGGTCGGATCGTCTTCGAGGGCACCCCCGCCGAGCTCGTGGCCGGCCGCGCCACCCTCACCGGCGAGTATCTCGCCGCCTACGCCGGCACCTGAGCAAACCCTCGCCGACGCCGTCGGGTGATGTGCGTCGTCGCGACCCGGAGGGCTACCGTCGAAGGCCGATGGACCATCGCCGCCACGCCGTGACATGGGCTGGATGAGGTCGGTCACCCGTGCTGCTCGCTGACGCCATCTCGCCCCCGATCCGGGTGCACACGCTGCTCACGGGATTCCAGACAGACGGGCTGAGCCTGGTGTCGCTGGCCATCGAGATCGGCCTGGCCGTGTGGTACGTGACGGCGGTCCGTCGCCTGGCCAAGCGAGGGCGCCGGTGGTCGCCGTGGCGCACGGCGTCGTTCCTGGGTGGCACGGCCCTGGTGATCATCGCCGTGCAGTCGGGACTGGCGGCCTATGACGACCAGGTCTTCGCCGCCCACGTGGTCCAGCACCTGCTCCTCATGAATTTCGCCCCCATCCTGTACGCGCTCAGTGCCCCGGTCACCCTGGCGCTGCAGTCCTCTGACCGAAAGACACAACAGGGTCTGCTCAAGGTGCTGCACCACCCCGTCGTGGAGTGGGTGACGAACCCGGTGGTGGTCGTCATCGTGAGCTACGGCACGATGATCGCCTACTTCCTCACGCCCTTCTACAACTTCTCGCTCGAGCACCCGCTCATCCACGACCTGACGCATCTGCACTTCCTCGTCTCGGGATGTCTGTTCTGGTGGCTGGTGGTGGGACGCGACCCGTCGCGCTGGCGGTTGTCGTACCCGGCCAAGCTCGGTCTCCTGGCCATCGGCATCCCCGTCACCGCCGTGCTGGGAGTGAGCCTCACCGGCGCCCGGGTCTCGATCGCCCCGCTCTTTCACACCGTGGCCGACACCCAGCGCGGGGGATCGATCCTGTGGGTGGTGGGGGAGCTCACCACCTTCGTGGCCATGGCCCTCATCGTCTACCAGTGGATGAAGTTCGAAGAGCGCGAAGCGGTCCGGGCCGACCGCCTGCTCGACGCCCAGCTCGAGCCGTAGGGCGGCCATGGCCTGGCGGTCGGCGTCTGTGGCGGCGTGGGAGAAGCGCGGGACCTACCGGACGCTCGCCGGTCTCAAGACCTTCACGATCGACGCCCCGGCCACGGGGGAGGAAACGCTCGAGCCCCTCCTCGTCGTGCACGGCTTCCCGAGCAGTTCGTTCGACTTCCGTCACGTGGTGGACGCCTTGGCCGAGCACCGCCGGGTCCTGCTCTTCGACCTGATCGGGTACGGGCTTTCGGCCAAACCGGATCGTGCCTACTCCGTCGACCTCCAAGCCGACGTGGCCCAGGCTTTCGTCGCCGACGCCGGCGTGACGACGCTGGCCTTGTTGACCCACGACGTGGGCGACACCGTCGGCGGGGAGTTACTGGCGCGCCAGCTCGAGGGCCGGTGGGAGGTGGAGATCACGCGCCGGGTGATCACCAACGGCAGCATCTACATCGAGATGGCCCATCTCAGCGCGGGTCAGGAGCTGCTTCTCAGCCTTCCCGACGAGCGGCTCCCCGACACCGCCGGCATCGACGGCCCCACCATGCAGGCCAGCCTGGCGGCCACGTTCTCGCCGCACTCCCGGGTCGACCCGTCCGACCTGGAGGCGGAGTGGGAGATCATCTCGCACGACGAGGGCCATCTCCTGTTGCCCCGGACCATCCGCTACATCGAGGAGCGGCGACGGAACCAGGCCCGCTTCACCGGAGCCATCGAGTCGCACCGTTCACCCGTGGCCATCGTCTGGGGTACCGACGACCCCATCGCCGTGGCGGACATGGCCACCAGGCTGCACGGGGTCCGACCCGACGCCGTGCTCGTCTGGTTGGTCGATGTCGGGCACTACCCGATGCTCGAGGCTCCTTCGGTGTTCCTCGACGCCGTTCTCCCCGCCCTGGCCTGAGCGAACTCCGTGGGTCAGTGGTCGTCGGGTGGTCGGGGATCGCGCCACATGGGCCACACCGTCGGACCGCCGGGGAGGACGATCTCGCCCGTCACCTCGAAACGGTGTCGACGGTAGAAGGCGATGTTGGTGTGCTTGGAGGACTCGAGATAGGCACCGATCCCCTCCCGGTCGCAGTGCTCGAGGACCGGGGCCAGGAGGGCGGAGCCGATGCCCTTTCCCTGATGGATGGGATCGGTGCCCAGCACGGCCAGATACCAGTGCGGGACCCGGGGGTGCTGGCGCTCGATGGTCGAGACGACGCGCAGGGCGCGCGGGACATGGAGCCCGAAGGCCGAGATCATCTGGGGTGAGCCCCGCAGGATCTGCCCGAATCGCAACTTCCAGTGCCCGGGTGGATCCCATAGGGCGCCACCCGATCGGTCGTTGTCGGTGTAGCAACCGCCGTGGGGCAGATGCTGCAGCGTGAGGGCCACCCCGAAGTACTCGGCGATGCGGCGACGACGAGATGGCTCATGGGGAATGAGAAAGCTCATGACCGGGTCGTCGTAGAACGCTCGGGCCAGGGTGGCGGCCAGAGGGCCGGCATCGGCTTGGTTGGCGACGCGCACGGGCCCGGACATGGCGCCCACTTATAGTCGCCCTCTCCCGGACCCGTCGAAGTGCGGGTGTCCCTGGTGGTCGGGTAGCTGGGAGACTCGGGACCGTGATGCGTGCGGTGCCGTTCGTCCATCCCCTCGCCGTCCGCTATCTGGAGGTGGATCGCCAGGGTGTGGTCTTCAACATGTGGTACCTGGCCTATCTCGACGACGCCATGACCGCCTTCCTGGACGCGGGCGGCCTTCCCTACGGCGACCTGCTGGCGGCCGGATTCGATGTCCAGCTCGTCCACACCGAGCTCGATTGGCGCGGCCCGCTGGGCTTCGGCGACCAGGCCGCGGTGCAGGTCGTGGTCTCCCACCTCGGGCGCACGTCATTCACGCTCGACTTCGAGGTGGTGTCGTCGGATCGGACCGTCGTGAACGCCCGCACGGTGTACGTGGCGGTCCGGACCGACGAGCCCGGGACGTGCGTGCTCCCGCCCTCGCTGCGCGACGCGCTCGGTCCGGTGACGTAGGGCACCGTGGGCATTTAGGGGGGCGAGCCGGGCTCGGGATCGACCTCGTGGACGAGGGCCAGGGTGCGGGGCCCGAGCCACCGCATCAACCGACGCCGGTCGTCGGGGGAGAGGCTGTCGAGAAACGCCCACGCCACCAGTTCGGCGGCTTCATCGGAGCTCACCGCCACCGACTCGACTCCGGCCAGACAGCGGGTGAGGACGGGGGTGGATCGTTCGATCTCCGACGCCAGCTCGGCCACGTAGTCGGCCAGCTCCGTCAGGGTGGCGGCCACGCCGGGATCGCCGTCGGCCGCCTCGGCCAGGTCGAGGTAGCGGTCCACGAATTCCGGTGCTGCCTCCAGCACGGTCACCACCTCGGGTTCGATCATCCTGGAAAGCTATGAA
This sequence comes from uncultured Acidimicrobiaceae bacterium, assembly GCA_963793645.1. Classification (GTDB taxonomy): domain Bacteria; phylum Actinomycetota; class Acidimicrobiia; order Acidimicrobiales; family UBA8190; genus CAWCAW01. Next base: position 32,996 of record CAWCAW010000010.1, read on the forward strand.
AAGACATAGCGAACTGTCAAGGGGTGAGTGGCTGGGACCGCGTAAACCGGCGGGACGAAGGGTCGAGGATGAATACGCCATGACCCATCGTCCCGCCGGAGCTGCAACGTAGACCAGATTCCCAGGAAAAACTCAGCATTCGATTCGGGGAGTGCCGCAGGGAGCCCCGTTCTTGGGGCTGTGTGCGTTCGCAAAACAGCAGGTCAGAGGGCATAAACCGACATTTCGCCTGAGCAAATGCCCTGTTTTTGTGGGGTCGATTCGCATATTTTCTGCATAGTCCCTGGTCAGAGACTCCTGTCCGCGGCGGTCGCACAACCTCGCTGTACGCTTACGGCTATGCCGGGATGGGGCGACGCAGGAAAAGACAGCGCACTCGATATTGCTGCCGTCATCATCGAAAGGCGCCCTGGTGGTGTCGATCAGATGCAGCTTCACAAGCTGTTGTACCTGGTCCAAGCGGCGAGCCTTGCTTGGTTTAAGGATCCCGCTTTTACGGATGAGCGGATCGAAGCCTGGACTTGGGGTCCAATGGTGCGAGGGGTGGCCGGGACCTACCAGCAATTTGGAGAGCACCCCATAACAGAGCCGATCAGGGGCCACTCTGCCATGGTGTCCGAGCGCACCAAGAAGATCGTGGAGTCGATAGTGAGCGAGTACGGCGATTTCAGCGGTCCGGACTTGGCTCGCCTTGTAAAGAGGGCTGGCAGTCCATGGCGCTCCGCTCGCGGCGACCTTCCCGATGGGACGCCGAGTGACGCCGAAATAACCCGCGACTCCATGCTTAGCTACCACCGGACACACGGAGTTACTTGGGTCCAACCCACTCCGCCCCAGCGTCGGCTGGCCCAGCGTGCCCATGCGGGCGATACGGAGGCAATGGCGGACTTCTTCGAGCAGGTGGTCGGAGTCCGACCGCTCGTTAGCTAACCCGCTTCCAGGCCTCCCAGGACCCGACATGATCGACTGGGAACCCATCGACGGCGAAAACCTCTGGCACCATTCAAGAGTTCGGATCTTCGACACGGAGACCGATATAGACCAGGTTTTTGAATTCCCTGAGCCAACCGCGGTTGAGGAAATCCATCGGTTCGTAGCTGAATGGAATAACGCCGTATACGGGGACTGACCAGGCCCTTCACCGTTACACCCTCCTGTCATTCTGAGGGTGTGAAGACAACGCTTCTGAGCCTCGCAGACCAGATTCGGACCGAGGCTGACGCCTACGAATACCTCGAAAGCCTCCGCTGGCCCACCGGCATCGTCTGCCCCACCTGCCACGGCACCGACGTGTACCTCATCACCCCTTCCAACGGGATCAGCCGGAAGGCGACCAATGGCACCCTGAGCCAGCGTCGGGTCTGGAACTGCCGTGACTGTCGCAGGGCTGGAACGTCCCCTCAGTTCTCGGCCATCAGCGGCACCGTGTTCCACGCGACCAAGGCACCGGTTCGGGTGTGGGTCCTGGTGCTGTTCGACATGATCTCGGCCAAGAACGGGATTAGCGCCCGCGAGGTCGAGCGGAAGTACGGGGTGTGCGCTCGGACGGCCTGGTTCATGTGCCAGCGGATCAGGGAGTGCATGAAGTCCGACGGCCTCATCGCCACCATGCGGGGAACCATCGTTGCCGACGAGACTTGGTACGGCGGCGACCCGCAGAACCGCCACGGTGGAGGCCAGGGCAACGTCCCAGCCCTTCGGGTCGATGGAAAGCCGAACCTTCACACCGACAAGACCCCGATCCTGGCCCTTATCAACGCCGACACTGGCGAAGTGCGCTCGGCAGTGGTTCCCAACGTGACCGGAGCCAATCTCCGCAAGGTCATGTCGGAGCACGTTGACATGGCAGGTTCGGTGCTGTGGACCGACGAGGCGAAGTACTACAAGGTCCTCGGCAAGGAGTTCGCCGCTCACCACTCGGTCAACCACTCCGAGGGTGAGTATGTCCGCAACGGTGCCAGCACCAACCGGGCGGAAGGGTTCTTCTCGCAGCTCAAGCGGTCCCTGGACGGCACGCACCACCACGTCAGCCGCGAGCACCTTCACCGCTACGTCGCTGAGTTCGACTACCGCTACTCGACGTGCAAGGTATCCGACGAGGCCAGGATGGCGGCGGTTGTGGGCCGAGCGGACGGTCGGCGTCTCACCTACAAGCGGGTCAAGTCGAGTCTTTAGATTCGCCTGTTTCCGTCGTACCGAGTGGTTCTGTCCCAGTGCGATAGGCAGTGACTGGTCTTTGAACCGAATCGGGGGGTTGTCGGACTTTGTAATCGTTCCCCGGCATACCAATCGCGACACCCAGCGATACGGAGTAGTACAACTCGCCTGAATTCTCATCGACCACACGGAACTCATGGAGTCCCGACATGCGAAACTCGACAGGCAGTGAGGAGACCGTGACGACCTGGCGAATCGGGGCAAAGTCTGGATGATTCGGTTTGAGTTGAGGAGCGGTACCGATCTTGACCACCGTGTCCGCATCACCATCGGGATGAACGAGTCGGACAAGAAAATGAAATGCCATGCCGATTTCGACTGGCTCGTAGTCGACGACCACGACCATGCCGATTCGGGGACTGTAATTCGGGGAAATGGCGGTGAGGTAGTCCGGAAAGCCTCCGGTAATGAATGCCAGTCCGTCACGCATCTCGGCATAGTTGGCAAGGACGACATCAGTGACTTTCACGCTGGTTATCTTGGTCGGGGACGCCAAGCGGTTCCACTCGGGCTGGCCCGGTTGGCCCAGTACCGGCACTGGCGGGTATTTCCAAGCCCACCCCTTCAACCTGCGCCGTGCCTCCTTCTTGAAGCTGGACCTGCCGCTGTTCGATCCGGTCAACCTTCCCGTGAAGCTCTACGTCTCGCTCAGGCTTCCCAAAGACAAGAAATAGGGCTCCCACAAGCACGAGAAGTGCCATGACGGCGGGGCCGATCCAACTCCCGCTGCTGGTAACCGTGATTTTGACTTCGGATGATCCACTCGTTGCCTGAACCACGGTCGCGGACCCAAAGTAAGCGAATAGGGCACCCCCTCCAATGCCCAGCATCACGCCCCCGAGCGGGCGGCTTCCGCGCCAGTCAGCCAAACGCTTACGGGCACGAAGGAAGTCGCGGAGCGGGTCCGGTCCCTCCTCGGGACTACGGAGCATGAGGCCCATAGCGGCCAATAGCAGGAAAGCCGCAAATACCCACAGAAAGGCGTCCAAACCCTGCCAGCTACCCACGCCCCGCACCCTACGGCCGTGTTAGAGAAACCCAAAGGAAGGTCAGATGCCGCAAATCCGGCAAATGCCTTACGCCTCCGGAGTCTCGTCCTCCTGTGGAGGCTCTTCGGCCTGTTCGTGGGACTCCACTGGGCCAGGAACCCCCATGAGGCGTCGGAGCGCCTCGGCTGGATCGGTGTCCTCCGGCAGATTGAACCTCTCGTCGGGGTCGAACCTGGGTCGGCGGTGTGGGTGGCGGGGCATCTGACCTCCAGCCTACGGGGAGGGTGCTCAAGCCAAGGGGTGGGGCTGACGACACCGTACGCGTGCTGCGAATCGTCGGAGGCAGCCTGGAGGGCCGCTGGCCGCGGCTCGGACGTGTTGCGAGAGCCCTGTTGAGGGTGCTTTCTTCGGCCCTCGCCGCAGGAATGATGGCCTTCTTGGTCCGAGCCAACGCCATAGGAAGTGAAGTGGTCTTTTGGGTCCTGTTTGTGGCCCTCTTGGTTCTCCCTCGGCGGCGCAGGAGCGGTTAAGCCGCCCCGTTTTGGGTTCGCAATCGGGCGTTTATGCATTAGGTACCCGTTTTGCGAACGCACACAGCCCCCCGTTCTTGCATATCCATGCAGAGTGCTGTATTTTCTTGCGATGCGAGTGGGGATCGCCGGGGCGTCCGGCTATGCGGGGGCCGAGCTCCTGCGGCTGTGTGCCGGTCACTCCGAGCTCGAGGTGGTCGTGGCGGGAGCCGACACCCAGGCCGGGCAGTCGGTCGGCGCCCTCTACCCCTCCCTGGCGGCGGCCTATCCCATGCTCGAGTTCTCCAAAGTGGGGGTGGAGGACCTGGCCGGACTGGACGTGGTCTTCCTCGCTCTGCCGCACGGGGAGTCCCAGGAACTTGCTCCCGGTCTCGTCGACCGGGTCGAGGTCCTCGTGGACCTGTCCGCGGATTTCCGGTTGCACGACGCCGCCGCCTACCCGCGCTGGTACGGCCACGACCACGTCGCCCCGGAGCTCTTGGCGACCTTCGTGTACGGGCTCCCCGAGCTGTTCCGGTCCGAGCTGGCCGGGGCGCGTCGGGTGGCGGCGCCGGGTTGCTACCCGACGGCTGCGGCCCTGGCGTTGGCGCCGCTCGTGCGAGCCGGTGTCATCGAGGACACCGGTGTCATCGTGGACGCCGCCAGCGGCGTGTCGGGGGCGGGACGCAAGTTGGCCCACACCACACACTTCAACACCGCCGACGAGGACTTCACGGCCTACGGGCTCCTGAACCACCGCCACACCCCCGAGATCGAGCAGGCCACCGGGGCCCAGGTCTTGTTCACCCCGCACCTGGCTCCGATGAACCGCGGCATCCTGGCCACGTGTTACGCGCGCCCCACGGTGCCGCTCGACACCGACGACGTCCTGGGGGTCCTCGGCGACGCCTATGCCGGCGAGGCCTTCGTGGTGGTGAGCGAGAGGTCACCTTCGACCAAGGCCACGTTCGGGTCCAACTGCGCCCACGTGACGGCGCGCGTCGATCCCCGCACGGGATGGGTGGTGGCGTTGTGCGCGCTCGACAACCTGGTGAAGGGGGCGTCGGGCCAAGCCGTGCAGTGCGCCAACATCGCCCTGGGCCTTCCCGAGACAACCGGGCTCTCCAACGTGGGGGTGTATCCATGAGTGTCACCGCGCCGGACGGGTTCGTGGCGTCGGGGCTGGCGTGCGGCATCAAGGCGTCAGGTGCTCCCGACCTCGCCCTGGTGGCAGCCGTTGCAGGGGCGGTGCCTGCCGCCGGGGTGTTCACGGCCAATCTGGCTGCGGCCGCTCCTGTGCAGGTGAGCCGGGCCCATCTGGCTGCCACCGGGGGCCGCGCCGCCGCGGTGGTGCTCTCGAGCGGCAACGCCAACGCGGCGACGGGCGCGGCGGGTGTGTCGAGCGCGCAGCGGATGTGCGAGCTGGTGGGCAGCGGCCTCGGGGTGGGCGTCGACGAGGTCCTGGTGTGTCAGACCGGGCTCATCGGGATCCCGTTCCCGGTGGCACCGATCGAGACCGGGATCCCCGCCCTGGTGCAGGCGCGCCTCGGTGGTCGCCAGGCGGCGGAGCGCGCCGCCACCGCCATCATGACCACCGACACGGTGCGCAAGGAAGTGACCGTCGAAGGATCGGGGTTCTCGGTGGGTGGCATGGCCAAGGGGGCGGCCATGCTGGCCCCGAACATGGCGACCATGCTGGCCGTGTTGACCACCGACGCCCGGTGCGACCCCGACACGTTGGCCACGGCGTTGCGGCGCGCCGTCGGGCCCAGCTTCAACGCCATGAGCGTGGACGGGTGCACGTCCACCAACGACACCGTGCTGGTGCTGGCCAGCGGGGCCAGGGCCACCGCGGTGTCTGTCGACGCGCTGGCCGAGGCTTTGGGACAGGCCTGCGCCACGTTGGCCGGGATGATGGTGGCCGACGCCGAGGGGGCCAGCAAGGTGTCCCACGTCGTGGTCACCGGGGCGACCTCGGACGACGAGGCGCACCGCGCCGCGCGCAAGGTGGCCGAGTCGGCTCTGGTCAAGTGCTCGCTCAACGGCGAGGACCCGTACTGGGGGAGAGTGGTGAGCGAGTTGGGATCAGCCGGAGTGCCCTTCGACCTCGACAGGGTCGAGGTCGCCTACGGCGGTGTGGTCGTGTGTCGGGCCGGCGTGGCCGTGGACCACGACGCCGACGCCGTGCGCGCCCATATGGCGGGACGGGCCATCGAGGTCCGGTGTGATCTCGGACTGGGGTCGGGGACAGGGGCCATGTTGAGCACGGACCTGGGCTACGGCTACATCGACGAGAACAGGACCACGTCGTGACATCTGAGCCGAGCCCGTCCGATCGCGCCGCAGTGCTCGTCGAAGCTCTGCCCTACATCCTGCGCTTCTGGGGAAAGATCGTCGTCATCAAGTACGGCGGCAACGTCCTCACGCCGGTGGACGGAGAGCCGACGGCGTCAGGCGAGGAGGTGGGTGAGGCCGAGGCCTTGGCGTCGTTCGCCGAGGACGTGGTGCTCATGCGGTCGGTGGGCATGCTGCCCGTCGTCGTCCACGGTGGGGGCCCGCAGATCGGTGACCTCATGGCCAGGCTGGGGAAGGTGCCGGAGTTTCGCGACGGCATGCGCGTCACCGATGCCGAGACGCTCGAGATCGCCAGCATGGTCCTCATCGGCAAGGTGAACCGCGAGATCGTGTCGGCCATGAACGTCCACGGCTCGTTGGCGGTGGGGCTGTCGGGCGACGACGCCAAGATGATCACCGCCACGGCCCGGGACACGACGCTCGGATTCGTGGGCGACGTGGGGGTGGTCGACCCCTCGATCCTCCATCGCCTTCTGGCCGAAGGCATCATCCCCGTGGTGGCCACCATCGCCGGCGACACCAAGGGCCAGTCCTACAACATCAACGCCGACGCCGTGGCCGGCGCCATCGCCGCCGCCCTGCACGCCGAGAAGCTCGTCTGCCTGACCGACGTCACCGGTCTGCGCTCGGACCCCGACGACCCGAGCTCCCGGTTGCAGCGGGTGTCGGTCGACCAGCTCGACGCCATGGTGGCGTCGGGGGCGGCGTCGTCGGGAATGATCCCCAAGGTCGAGGCGTGCGCGCGGGCCGTGCGCGCCGGCGTGCCCCGGGCCCACATCATCGACGGCCGCGTGCCCCACGCCCTGCTGCTCGAGGTGTTCAGCGACGGAGGGGTGGGCACGATGATCTTCCGTGAGGGCGAGGTGCTCACATGACCGGTGTCCCGGACCGCAGCGCCCTCATGCACACCTACGCCGAGCCGCCCGTGACCTTCGTGCGCGGCTCGGGTTCGGAGTTGTGGGACACCGAGGGCAAGCGCTACCTCGACTTCTTGTCCGGGCTGGCGGTCACTGGTCTCGGACATGCCCATCCTGCGGTGGCCGAGGCCGTGTCGGAGCAGGCCCGCACCCTGGTGCACGTGTCGAACCTGTTCGGCAACATGGTGGGCCCCGAGGTGGCGGTGACCCTCGACCGGCTCGTGGGTGGAGGCACCGAGCGCGCCGGCGGACAGGTCTTCTTCACCAACTCCGGGGCCGAGGCCAACGAGTGCGCGCTCAAGCTGGCCCGGAAGTGGGCGGGCCCGGGCCGACACGTGGTGGTGAGCACGTGGGACGCCTTTCATGGACGGACGTTGGCCACGCTGCACGCCACCGGACAACCCGAGAAGCACGCCCCGTTCGCTCCTCTGCCCGAGGGTTTCGAGCACGTCGCCTACGACGACCTCGCCGCCCTCGAAGCTGCCTGTGACCCGGCCCGGGTGGCGGCCGTGCTCCTCGAGCCCATCCAGGGCGAGTCGGGAGTGATCACGCCGTCGTCGGACTACCTCGGTGGTGTGCGCGAGATGTGCACCGAACGCGGCATCCTGCTCATGGTGGACGAGATCCAGACCGGCCTCGGCCGCACCGGCCGGTGGTTCGCCTTCCAGCACACCGGCATCGAGCCCGATGTGGTGACGATGGCCAAGGCGCTCGGCAACGGCGTGCCCATCGGGGCCTGCTGGGCACGCGCCGAGGTGGCGGCGGCCTTCTCACCGGGCGACCACGGCAGCACCTTCGGCGGACAACCGCTCGCCGCCGCCGCGGCGCGGGCCACGCTGGCGGTCATGGAGTCCGAGGACGTGCCCGCCCGGGCGCAGCGTTCCGGGGCCAGGCTCCGGGCCGGGCTCGAAGGGCTCAACGGTGTCGTCGGAGTGCGGGGGGCCGGGCTCCTGCTCGGAGCGGCGCTCGACCACCAGGGGGCCAAGGACGTGGTGGCGGCGGCGTTGGCGAGCGGGGCTGGTCGTGAACGCACCGCGCCCCGACACCATCCGGCTGGCCCCGTCCCTGTTGGTCAGCGACGACGAGATCGAGGAAGGGCTGCGCCTGCTCGCCGCGGCGCTGGCCGACGTGGCCGCCACGGTGGCGTCATGACCCGGCACTTCCTCGACGTCGACGACCTGTCGTGTGACGAGCTCGATGACGTGCTCGCCACGGCGTCGCTCCCGGTGGCCGAGGTGCCTCAGGTGTTGGCCGGTCGCGGTGCCGCCCTTGTGTTCGAGAAGCCATCGGCCCGCACCCGCAGTTCGACCGAGCTCGCCGTCGTGGCGCTCGGCGGCCATCCCGTCTACATCCAGGGGCCCGAAGTCGGCATCGACGTCCGCGAGACGGCCGAAGACGTGGCCCGGACCCTGGCGTGTTACCACGCCGTGGTGTGCGCACGCGTGCTCGACCACACCACCCTGGTGCGCATGGCCGCCGCCCTCGACGCCTCGGCGCCCCCGGCCACGACGACAGAGGACGACGGCGACGGCGAGCACTTCCCCGTGCCGGTGCCCGTGGTCAACCTCCTGTCGGACCGGGCCCATCCCTGTCAGGCCCTGGCCGACCTGTTGACGCTGCGCCAGGTGTTCGGGAACGTGGAGGGCCGCACCGTCGCCTATATCGGGGACGCCAACAACGTGTGGCGTTCCTTGGCGCTGGCCGCGGCGATGACGGGCATCCGACCTCCGCACCGCCTCGCCCGAAGGATATGAGCCCGACGCCGACGACCTGGCCCGCGTGGCCCGGCTGGGAGGCGACGTCGAGGTGACGTCGGATCCCATGGAAGCGGCCACGGGCGCCGACGCCCTCTACACCGACGTGTGGACCTCGATGGGCCAAGAGGAGGAGCAGCAGCTCCGTCGCAAGGCGTTCGCCGGATTCACCATCGACGAGGCCATGGTGGGCCGGGCCGCCCCCGACGCCGTCGTGCTGCACTGTCTGCCCGCCCACCGGGGCGAGGAGATCAGCGCCGAGGTCCTCGACGGGCCGCGGAGCGTGGTGTGGCGCCAGGCCGCCAACCGTATGCACGCCGTGCGGGGCCTCCTGGCCTGGCTGCTCGGTCCGCCGGGTGGGAGGTGGTTCCCGGTGAAGATGGGCAAGCCGCAGCGCCAGCACCGCGATCGCTCAGGCTGCTCGAGACCCACGCCGTGTCCAACCAGGCGCCAGCTGGTGGGGCTCCTGGCCGCAGAAGGGGTGGAGGCCACCCAGGCCACCGTGTCGCGCGACCTGGAGGAGATCGGCGCCATGAAGGTGCGGGTCCCGGGCGGCGAGACCGTCTACGCCCTGCCCGAGCTCCCCGTGCGACCAGGTCGCACCCGAGGACCATCTCCGCCGGGTGCTCGGCGAGTGGGTGGTGGAGGTGGCCCATTCGGCCAACCTCGTCGTGCTGCGCACGCCGCCCGGTTCGGCGCACGTGGTGGGCTCGGCGCTCGACCGGGTGGCCTCGAAGGCGTGATCGGCACGGTGGCGGGAGACGATACGGTGCTCGTGGTGGCGGCCGAGGAGCCGGTGGCGGGTCATCGCCACCGGCCCGAGTTGGCGGGATCGCCGCCGCCGCCGAGACGTACGGCGCAGGCAAGCTCAGACAGACGGCAGAGGAATGGGATGGCGTCAGAAATGAACGGAGCGCAGTGATGGCAAAGCGAGTGGTGCTCGCCTACAGCGGAGGACTCGACACGTCGGTGGCGGTGCGGTGGCTGCAAGAGGAGCTCGACGTCGAGGTATCGCCGTGGCGGTCGACGTCGGCCAGGGTGGCGACTTCGAGGTGGTGCGCAAGCGGGCCCTCGGCGCCGGGGCGGTCGAAGCCGTGGTCGTCGACGCCCGGGCCGAGATGGCCGAGACTTCGTCGTGCCGGCCATCCCGGCCAACGCCCTCTACGAGGGCAAGTACCCGCTCGTCTCGGCGCTGTCGCGCCCGGTCATCGTGCGCCACCTGGTGGCCGAGGCCCGCCGCCACGGGGCCGACGCGGTCGCCCACGGCTGCACGGGCAAAGGCAACGACCAGGTCCGCTTCGAGGTCGGGCACCCGCGCCCTGGCGCCCGACCTCGAGATCCTGGCGCCCGGCCCGGATGTGGGGCATGACCCGGGAGGACTGCGTCGCCTACGCGGCGCGCCACGGGCATCCCCATCGAGGCCACCAAGGAGAAGCTCTACTCGATCGACGAGAACCTCTGGGGCCGGGCCATCGAGTGCGGCGCGATCGAGGATCCCTGGGCCGCACCGCCCGACGACGTCTACGCCCTGACCGTGCCGACCGCCACCGAGCCGCGTCGAGGTCGTCATCGGCTTCGAGGCGGGCGTGCCCGGTCACCTCGACGGCCGGTCGCCTGGCCCTGGCCGAGCTCATCGCCGAGGTCGGCGCGGTCGTCGGCTCGTACGGGTGGGGCCGGCATCGACATGGTCGAGAACCGCCGGGTCGGGATCAAGAGCCGGGAGATCTACGAGTGCCCGGCCGCGCTGGCGCTGCTGCATGGCCCACTCGGATCTCGGAGGACCTCACGCTCGAGCGCGACGTGGCACACGAGAAGGCCCGGCTCGAGCCGCGCTGGGCCGAGCTCGTCTACGACGGGCTGTGGTTCTCCCCGCTGAAGGAGGCGCTCGACGCCTTCTTCGCCTCCACCCAGCGCCACGTCACCGGCGAGGTCCGCCTGCGCTGTCGCCCGGGCAGCTGCATGCGTCACGGGCCGGCGCAGCCCGGTGTCGCTCTACGACCACGGCCTCGCCACCTACGACGCCAGCGGACACCTTCCACCACGCCGACGCCGAAGGTTCGTCCGGCTGTGGGGTCTGGGCGTGGCCACGTGGGCGGCCCGCCAGGGGGTCCGGCGCCGCGGGGGACGGCGGCTCGTGACCCTGTGGGAGGGACGGCTGGGCGGGACGGCCGAGGAGGTCATGGCCTTCACCGTGAGCCTGCCCTTCGACCGGCGGCTGGCCGCCGACGACCTGACCGGCTCGCGGGCCCATGTCCGCGGGCCTGGCGCGCCGGGGTCCTCGACGACGGGGAGGTCGGCGACCTGCTGGCCGCGCTCGACCGGGTGGAGGAGGAGCTCGAGCTCGGGGATCTTCGTCTTCCAGCCCGAGCGACGAGGACATCCACACCGCCGTCGAGCGCCGGGTGACCGAGATGGCCGGGGACGTCGGGGCCAAGCTCCACACCGGGCGCAGCCGCAACGACCAGGTCGCCACCGACCTGCGGCTCTACGCCCGACGCGAGCTGCTGGCCGTGGCCGCGGCAGGTGCTCGAGCTCCAGGACGTGCTGCTACACCGGGCCGTGGAGGCGGGCGACGCCTACCTTCCCGGCTACACCCACCTGCAGCGGGCCCAACCGGTCCTGCTGGCCCATCACCTGCTGGCCCACGGGTGGGCCCTGGCGCGCGACGTCGACCGGGTGCTCGCACAGCGTGCGTGCGCCTGGACGTGAGCCCCCTCGGGGCCGGTGCCCTGGCCGGGTCGTCGCTGGCGCTCGATCCCGACGGAGTGGCCGAGGACCTCGGGTTCGGGAGCCGGTTCGAGAACTCGCTCGACGCCGTGTCGGACCGCGACTTCGTGGCCGAGGCCCTCTTCGACCTGGCGCTGCTCGGCGTGCACCTGTCGCGCATGGGCGAGGAGTTCGTGCTGTGGTCGAGCGAGGAGTTCGGCTTCCTCGTCCTCGACGACGCCTACGCCACGGGCAGCTCGATGCTCCCTCAGAAGAAGAACCCCGACGTGGCCGAGCTGGCCCGGGCCAAGGCGGGCCGGCTGATCGGGCACCTGGCCGGGATGCTGGCCACGCTCAAGGGCCTGCCCCTGGCCTACAACCGCGACCTCCAGGAGGACAAGGAGCCGCTGTTCGACGCCTTCGACCAGATCAAGCGGGCGCTGCCGGCCGTGACGGGCATGCTCGGCACGGCCGCACTTCGACACCGAGACGATGCGCGCCGCCGCCGACGGTCCGGCCGCCGCCGCCGTCGACCTGGCCGAGTGGTTGGTGGAGCGGGGGATGCCGTTTCGCCAGGCCCACTCCGTGGTGGGATCGCTCGTGCGCGACTCGGTCCAGCGCGGCGTGCCGCTGGCGGAGCTGGTCGCAGCGCCAACCCTGCATCTGGGGACCGAGGCGCTGGGCCTGCTCGAGCCGGGCGTGGCGGTGACGCGTCGTACTTCTCCGGGCGGGGCCGGGCCCGAAGCCCGTCGCCGTCCAGGTGGAGCGGTTCCGTCACCGTCTCGATCTGGACCGCCAACGCGTGAGCCACGCCGCGGCCGCCGCCCACATCGCGGCCGGGGCTGACGACGTTCCCCGAAGCGGGGCGTGACCGCCACGGCGCAGCCGCGTCGCCGCCCCCGGGTGGTGCCCCGGCGGTTCTATGACCGGGGTTCGTTGGAGGTGGCGCCGCAGCTGCTCAACAAGCTCCTGGTGCGCGACGGTCGGGTGGGCCGCATCGTCGAGGTGGAGGCGTACCGGGGGAGTGAGGACCCGGCCTCCCACGCCTTTCGGGGCGAGACGCGCGCGCAACGCCGTCATGTTCGGCCCGCCCGGGGTCCTCTACGTCTACTTCACCTATGGGATGCACTTCTGCGCCAACGTGGTGTGCATGCCCAAAGGCACGGCCGAGGCCGTCCTGCTCCGGGCGCTGGCCCCGGTGTCGGGGCTCGACGCCATGCGCCGGGCTCGTCCCCGGGCGCACAAGGACGTCGACCTGACGAGCGGTCCGGCCAAGTTGTGCGAGGCCTTCGACATCACCCGCGCCGAAGACGGGGCCGACCTGGTCACGGGCGACTTCGGGCTCACGGTTGTGGATGACGGTGTGGCACCACCGACGCTCCCCGCTTGCTCGGGTCGGGTCGGCATCCGCCACGCCGCCGACCTGCCCTGGCGGTGGTGGGTGCCCGAAGATCCCAATGTCTCGAAGGCCCGGGCACCGGCACCATCGCGCTCCCGCTAACCTGTCGTGGTCGGCACCGGGACCGGGATGTGGTCACGGGCCGTTGTGTGATCTGTGTTGTGGATGTGGCGCGTTTGGCCCCTTTGACACCCCGGGGCTGCGCCGGTAACCTGATGAACCCCCGGTCGGGAGACTGATCGCGGGAGCTGGCACCAACGCCTTCGGGTGTGTGCCGCGTCGCTCCTTGAAAACGGAACAGTGAGAGCCAAAAGCCAGTGCGGGCAATCGCGCGGCGCGTTTCGCCGCGTCTCGTGGTTGATCCACACAGAATTAAGTAACAGAACCAAGCACTTCACGGACAGCAACACACCGTGCTGTGCCGGGTCGATAAGGGGGCAGTCAGCCCCGAGTCGGCTCTCCGATTTGCGGTGGAGCCTTCGGGCGAAACCGTAGGTCTCGATGGAGAGTTTGATCCTGGCTCAGGACGAACGCTGGCGGCGTGCCTAACACATGCAAGTCGAACGAGGTCCAACCGGTGGCAACACTGGTGAAGACCGAGTGGCGAACGGGTGAGTAACACGTGAGCAACCTGCCTCGAAGACTGGGATAACACCGGGAAACCGGAGCTAATACCGGATATCCCCACCGGGTCGCATGGCCTGGTGAGGAAATGGATTCCGCTTTGGGAGGGGCTCGCGGCCTATCAGCTTGTTGGTGGGGTAACGGCCTACCAAGGCAACGACGGGTAGCTGGTCTGAGAGGACGATCAGCCACACTGGGACTGAGACACGGCCCAGACTCCTACGGGAGGCAGCAGTGGGGAATCTTGCGCAATGGGCGAAAGCCTGACGCAGCAACGCCGCGTGTGGGACGAAGGCCTTCTGGGTTGTAAACCACTTTCAGCAGGGACGATTGTGACGGTACCTGCAGAAGAAGCCCCGGCCAACTACGTGCCAGCAGCCGCGGTAATACGTAGGGGGCGAGCGTTGTCCGGAATTATTGGGCGTAAAGAGCTCGTAGGCGGCTTGGCAAGTCACGTGTGAAATCTCCAGGCTCAACCTGGTGATGCCACGTGATACTGCCATGGCTTGAGTCCGGTAGGGGACCATGGAATTCCTGGTGTAGCGGTGAAATGCGCAGATATCAGGAGGAACACCAGTGGCGAAGGCGGTGGTCTGGGCCGGTACTGACGCTGAGGAGCGAAAGCGTGGGGAGCGAACAGGATTAGATACCCTGGTAGTCCACGCCGTAAACGTTGGGCACTAGGTGTGGGACCCTATCGACGGGTTCCGTGCCGCAGCTAACGCATTAAGTGCCCCGCCTGGGGAGTACGGCCGCAAGGCTAAAACTCAAAGGAATTGACGGGGGCCCGCACAAGCGGCGGAGCATGTGGCTTAATTCGAGGCAACGCGAAGAACCTTACCTGGGCTTGACATTTAGGGAAAAGCCGTAGAGATACGGTGTCCTTCGGGGTCCTAAACAGGTGGTGCATGGCTGTCGTCAGCTCGTGTCGTGAGATGTTGGGTTAAGTCCCGCAACGAGCGCAACCCTTGTCCTATGTTGCCAGCGGGTTATGCCGGGGACTCGTCGGAGACTGCCGGGGTCAACTCGGAGGAAGGTGGGGATGACGTCAAGTCATCATGCCCCTTACGTCCAGGGCTGCACACATGCTACAATGGCCGGTACAACGGGCTGCTATCCCGCGAGGGGGAGCCAATCCCAAAAGCCGGTCTCAGTTCGGATTGCAGTCTGCAACTCGACTGCATGAAGTCGGAGTCGCTAGTAATCCCGGATCAGCAACGCCGGGGTGAATACGTTCCCGGGCCTTGTACACACCGCCCGTCACACCACGAAAGTCGGCAACACCCGAAGCCGGTGGCCCAACCCTTAGGGGAGGGAGCCGTCGAAGGTGGGGTCGGCGATTGGGGTGAAGTCGTAACAAGGTAGCCGTACCGGAAGGTGCGGCTGGATCACCTCCTTTCTAAGGAGTCATTTTCTCGACCATTCCGGTCGAGGACTCCCAGTCGATCACTGGTTATTCGGCGCTCGTCCATTCTCGGCGGCAGCCACGTCCGACTCGTTCCCTTTCGGGGGAGTGGCCCGGGCCGGCCCCGTATTCCGGGCTTGGGTGATCGTCGGACTTTCACTGTTCCGTTTTGAGGGAGCGACTATGTCTTGTCGCTGCTTCCGTGAAGTCGACAAGCGTCTGCGCTCGTCGACCGCTCGCGCACTTCGTCCGGCCGCCTGTTCCAAAGGGCGGCAGCGCGCGCCCCTTGAGAATTCCATAGCGAGCACGAGCATCTTTGTTCTCCAAGCTACAAAGAGCCAACGGTGGATGCCTTGGCGCCTGAAGCCGATGAAGGACGTGGGAGGCTGCGAAAAGCCACGGGGAGCTGCCGACCAAGCTTCGATCCGTGGATGTCCGAATGGGGAAACCCGGCACCCGTCATGGGGTGTCACTCCAGTCTGAACACATAGGACTGAGAGAGGGAACCGGGGGAATTGAAACATCTCAGTACCCCGAGGAAAAGAAAGCAACAGCGACTCCCTTAGTAGCGGCGAGCGAAACGGGAAGAGCCTAAACCGAACCGGTGTCAAGCCTGGTGGCGTTGCCGGTTCGGGGTTGTGGGAGCCAATAGAAGGGGCGCCAGACCCTTCACGGAGTTACAAAGCCTCGATTTAGCAGAAGTGGTTTGGAACACCACGCCACAGAGGGTAAGAGCCCCGTACGCGAAAGATCGAAGGCCTCCGATTGGATTTCCCGAGTAGCGCCGGATCCGGGAAAGCCGGTGTGAATCTGCGAGGACCACCTCGTAAGGCTAAGTACTCACAGGCGACCGATAGCGGACTAGTACCGTGAGGGAAAGGTGAAAAGTACCCCGGGAGGGGAGTGAAATAGTACCTGAAACCGTTGGCTTACAAACAGTCAGAGCGTCGTCGGTCCCATACTTCGGTATGGACTTATGGCCGGCCGTGATGGCGTGCCTTTTGAAGAATGAGCCAGGGAGTTACCGTGTGTGGCGAGGTTAACCCGTGAGGGGGAGCCGGAGCGAAAGCGAGTCTGAATAGGGCGTACAGTCGCATGCGGTAGACCCGAAGCCGAGTGATCTATCCATGGGCAGGCTGAAGCGGGGGTAAGACCCCGTGGAGGGCCGAACCCACCCTGGTTGAAAACAGGGGGGATGACCTGTGGATAGGGGTGAAAGGCCAAGCAAACTCGGTGATAGCTGGTTCTCCCCGAAATGCATTTAGGTGCAGCGTCGGGCGTTCAGCATCGGAGGTAGAGCACTGAATGGGTTAGGGGGCCTACAAGCTTACCGACCCCAATCAAACTCCGAATGCCGATGCTCAAGAGCCCGGCAGTGAGACCACGGGGGATGAGCTTCGTTGGTCGAAAGGGAAACAGCCCAGATCGCCGGCTAAGGCCCCAAATTCTTGACTAAGTGGAAAACGATGTGGGAACGCAAAGACAGCCAGGAGGTTGGCTCAGAAGCAGCCACCCTTGAAAGAGTGCGTAATAGCTCACTGGTCGAGTGGTCCTGCGCGGACAATGTAACGGGGCTCAAGTCAAGAGCCGAAGCCGCGGATTTCCATTCCGCCCGGAACGCACGCTTGCGATGCCTTCCGGGGATTACGGGTGGGAGTGGTAGGGGAGCGTCGAACTCTGCAGTGAAGCGGCGGTGTGAACCGTCGTGGAGCGGGTTCGAGTGAGAATGCTGGTATGAGTAGCGAGAGAGGGGTGAGAAACCCCTCCGCCGTAAGCCCAAGGGTTCCTGGGGAAGGCTAATCCCCCCAGGGTGAGTCGGGAGCTAAGGCGAGGCCGAGAGGCGTAGTCGATGCACAGCTGGTTGATATTCCAGTACCACCGTGTCCGCGCCCAACCCAATTCGGATGTCCTAAGGGGCTGGCCTTCGGGCCGAACCGACCGATTCGGAGGCGGGTAGCGAAGAGGGGACGCAGGAGGGTAGGTGAGCCCAGGCGTTGGTTGTCCTGGGGTAAGCGAGTAGGGAGGGGTCTAGGCAAATCCGGACCCCGTAATCCCGAGACGCGATGCCGAGCCGATTCAGGCGAAGTCACTAATCCCATGCTGCCGAGAAAAGCCTCTAGCGAGCTGGCACGGTGCCCGTACCCCAAACCGACACAGGTGGGCGGGTAGAGAATACCAAGGCGATCGGGAGAACTGTGGTTAAGGAACTCGGCAAAATACCTCCGTAACTTCGGGAGAAGGAGGGCCCCGCTAGGGTGAAAGGACTTCGCGTCCTGAGCCTGAGGGGGCCGCAGAAACCAGGGGAAAGCGACTGTTTACTAAAAACACAGCAGCGTGCGAAGTCCTAAGACGATGTATACGCTCTGACGCCTGCCCGGTGCCGGAAGGTTACGGGGAAGGGTTAGCCTTCGGGCGAGGCTCTGAACCTAAGCCCCGGTAAACGGCGGCCGTAACTATAACGGTGGAGTTTTAAACTCGGCCGTTAGTAAAACCTTGCTATATGCTGGAACATCCGAGTATCCGGCGGTACTCGTTCGTGTCACACCCAATTTCTAGGGTGTTGGCATGAGCAGTGACAATCCGTCCGGTGCGGACAATCAGCAGGAAACCTCGTTGCCGAATGTCCAACTAGATCCTGATTGGATCGTTGGTTTCGTGGACGGTGAAGGCTGCTTTTCTGTGTCAGTGCACCGCAATAATTTCATGCACAGGCACAGGGGATGGCAGATCCAAGCTGTCATTCCACGTCTACCAGCATTCTGATCATCGTGATCTGCTCGAGTCGTTTTGTTCGTATTTCGGATGCGGATATGTCCGTCCCAAAGGCCCCAAAGTACGGTAGTGACGTATTCCGTGTCCTCCTTGTCTGAGTTGTCCGAGGACGATGTCATTCCGTTCTTCGAAGACGCATTCCTTGCAGGTGAAGGACCGGGATTACTGGTTTTCGCGAAATGGTGCGGGCAATGAAGCGAAAAGAGCATTTGACCGAAAATGGGTTCGTTCGAATCCTCCGACTGGCCTATGGCATGAATGCCAATGGCAAGCAGCGGTCACAGGACACTTGAAGAAGTACTTGAGGGATCCTCAGAGACTCCACGCGAGGCCCGATCGACGGATCGTTTCCGTGGACGGTGAAGATACAGTCCGACCCCCATGGCGACATGGGGAGCCAGACAGAAATGATCTGGCCCGAGTTCAGCGCCTCGAGTATCTATTCGTGGTGAAAACCCGAGTAACAAAAGTGCCTAAGGTAGACCGCCCGGACGTGCCCGGGCCCTGCCCCTTTCGGGAGTGATCCTGAAAGTGCAGCTGGCTATTTGCTGGAAACTCCGAGCATCTGGCGGTACTCATCGATGTCACAGCAGTTTCGTACGGTTACGACATGGGAAGTGAAAATCCGTCCGGTGCGGACAATCAGCAGGAAAGGCCAGGTTTCGCGCAGTGGGTCGTCGGCTTCGTTGACGGCGAAGGCTGCTTCAGCGTTCCGATCTTTCGGAACCGCACGTGTCGGTCGGGTTGGCAGGTTCAACCCACCTTCACAGTGGTTCAGGGAGCGAAGAGCGTGGAGGTTTTACACCTTCTGAAGGAGTTCTTCAGGTGTGGACAGGTCGGTCGAAATGACCGGCACGACAATCATCGGGAAGCGATGTACCGATATACGGTACGAGCCATCGATGATCTTGAAGCCCGCATCATTCCGTTTTTCGAAGAACACCCACTGTTTACGGCGAAGTACGTTGACTTCAACAAGTTTGCGGTAGTTGTCCGCATGATGCGCCACGGCGGCCACCTCCGGGTGGGCGGCTTGGCGGAGATGACGGCAATCGCCCAGACGATGAACCGACGGAAGCCGTCGCGTTATCTGGAATCCTCAGAGGCCATACGCCAGCTATCTCGGTTCGACAACTGAGATAAAGATATGGTCCTAGCCTCGTGGCGACACGGGGATCACTAGAGCGAAATTCCTTGTCGGGTAAGTTCCGACCTGCACGAATGGCGTAACGACTTTCCTACTGTCTCAACCACAGACCCGGCGAAATTGAAGTACGAGTAAAGATGCTCGTTAGCTGCATCAGGACGGAAAGACCCCGTGGACCTTTACTGCAGCTTGATGTTGAGCTTTGGTACGGCTTGTGTAGGATAGGTGGGAGCCTTTGAAGCTTCGGCGCTAGCCGAGGTGGAGGCAACCTTGAAATACCACCCTTTTCGTGCCGGGGCCCTAACCTAGGTCCGTAATCCGGATCGGGGACAGCGTCAGGTGGGTAGTTTGACTGGGGCGGTCGCCTCATAAAAGGTAACGGAGGCGCCCAAAGGTTCCCTCAGGCTGGTTGGCAATCAGCCGTCGAGTGCAATGGCACAAGGGAGCTTGACTGCGAGACCTACAAGTCGAGCAGGTGCGAAAGCAGGGCATAGTGATCCAGCGGTGGCTTGTGGAAGCGCCGTTGCTCAACGGATAAAAGGTACCCCGGGGATAACAGGCTCATCTTCCCCAAGAGTCCATATCGACGGGAAGGTTTGGCACCTCGATGTCGGCTCGTCGCATCCTGGGGCTGAAGCCGGTCCCAAGGGTTGGGCTGTTCGCCCATTAAAGCGGTACGCGAGCTGGGTTTAGAACGTAGATAACCACTGCGTCCCCAGGGAGTAATTCCTGGGTGCTTACCGGCTCATATCGGTGAAACCCTGAGCATTAAACCGAACTTATGTTCAGGGCAATACCGAGGGAAGGCCAACACAAAGTCCCTAAACCATTCATTATGAAGCGGAAATCCGCCGCAGATGTCGAGCAACATCTGCGTGGCATGGGCGTGTTGTGCCCCTGTAACGACTTCCTCGCCAGCAACAGCGAGGAGATGGCGTCAAGGAATCGCTAAGGTTCACACGCAAGTGTGGCGCCATAACACGCCGGCCCCTAGAAATAGGGTGAAGGTATAGTCTGTGCCCGCAGTAATGCGGGAGAAACATGCGTGAGACAGTTCGGTCCCTATCCGATGCAGCCGCAGGAAACCTGAGGAAGGCTGTCCCTAGTACGAGAGGACCGGGACGGACGTAGCTCTCGTGTGCCAGTTGTCCTGCCAAGGGCATGGCTGGTTAGCGACCTACGGGTGGGATAAGCGCTGAAAGCATCTAAGCGCGAAGCTCGTTCCAAGATGAGGTTTCCCACAGGACAACCTGGTAAGGCCCGTGGCTAGACGACCACGTTGATAGGCCGGAGGTGTAAGCACGGCAACGTGTTCAGCCGACCGGTACTAATCGGCCGAGGGCTTGGAGAGCTATTTTGCTCGTGCTCGCTATGGAACGCTCAAGGGGTGGCCGGACGGTCGCTCCTGCCGGCTGGGGTCGCGCCCTGTGCCGGCGAGCGAAGGTTTCCGGTGACCATGGCGGCGGGGCAACACCCGTTCCCATTCCGAACACGGCAGTTAAGCCCGCCAGCGCCGATGGTACTTGGGGAGTAGTCCCCTGGGAGAGTAGGACGTCGCCGGATTTTCTCATTGGAAGGGCCCCTGCGCAGGCGGGGGCTTTTCCGCGTCCGAAGGGTGTCGCGATGTAGCGTTGCGCCTATGCAATCGCGCCCGGTCACCGCGTCGAACCCGAGGCGCTCATGAGCGCTGTTCTCGAGATCGAGGGGCTCCGCACCGAGTTCCGGCTCCGGCGCTCGACGGTTGTTGCCGTCGACGACGTGTCCTTCCACGTCGACGAGGGCGAGTGCGTGGGCGTGGTGGGGGAGTCAGGCTGCGGCAAGACCACCACGGGTCTTTCCATCATGAAACTCCTGCCCAACGTGGGCCACGTCACCGGCGGGTCGATCCGCCTCCTCGGCCAGGATCTCGCCCCCCTCTCCGAAAAGGCCATGCGTAAGGTCCGCGGCAACGAGGTCGCAATGATCTTCCAGGACCCGATGACCTCGCTGAACCCGACCATGACCATCGGTCGCCAGATCGCCGAGTCGGTACGCCTCCACCGGGGCGTGTCCAAGCGCGAGGCGCGGCCTGCGCGCCCTGCAGGTGCTCGAGCTCGTCGGCATGCCTCGGCCCCTCGAGCGGCTCGACTCGTACCCCCACGAGCTGTCCGGCGGGCTGCGCCAGCGCGTCATGATCGCCATGGCCCTGGCCTGCGAGCCCAAGCTCCTGATCGCCGATGAGCCCACCACCGCTCTCGACGTCACCATCCAGGCGCAGATCCTCGACCTCATCGACCAGCTGCGCCAAGAGCTCCACATGGCCGTCGTGCTCATCACCCACGACATGGGCGTCATCGCCGGCCGGACCGACCGGGTGCTGGTCATGTACGCCGGCAAGATCGCCGAAGGGGCGGCCACCAACGAGCTCTTCACCCGGCATGCGCCACCCCTATTCGGAGGCGCTGCTGGCATCGGTTCCCAAGCTCGACCAGGACCCCTCGGTACGGCTGGTGAGCATTCCAGGACTCCCGCCCGATCTCTCCGAGCCCATCACCCAATGCCGCTTCGCTCCTCGCTGTCGCTACGTCCAGGACGACTGCAAGGCATTCGGAACCGCCCTTGGTCCAAGGCACCGACTCCGCACCCGGCCACCTGGCAGCTTGCTTCCACGAGGTGGGTGTGGACGCCACCACCATCGCCTTGCAACCCCAGGCCGTGGCCATGTCGGTCGACGCCAGCCATCAAGGTCGATCCCGAAGCCCAGGCCCGTCAGCTCGCCCGGGCTGAATCCATCCTGCGCGAGCCGGTGCTGCTCGAGGTCGACCACGTGGTCAAGGAATTCCCCGTGACCAGTGGTGTCGTCATCCAGCGCAAGGTGGGATCCGTCAAGGCCGTGTCCGACGTCTCCTTCGCCGTTCGCACGGGAGAGACCTTCGGCCTGGTGGGGGAGTCGGGGTGTGGCAAGACCACCCTGGGTCGCTTGGTGGTGGCTCTCGAGCGCGTCAACGCCGGTGCCATCCGTTTCGATGGCGAAGACCTCACCCGCCTCGGAAGCGGGGCCCTGCGTCATCGGCGCCGCGACCTGCAGATCATGTTCCAGGACCCCTACGCCTCGTTGGACCCCCGCATGAAGGTGGGCACCATCTTGCGCGAGCCCCTCGTCGTCCAGGGCATCGGCACCGCCGAGGAGCGCACCAAACGGGTCGAGGAGCTGTTGACCGAGGTCGGTCTGTCCAAGCGCGCCGTGGACCTGTACCCGCATGAGTTCTCCGGCGGCCAGCGCCAGCGCATCGGACTCGCTCGGGCGCTGACACTCGATCCGCGCCTGATCGTCGCCGACGAACCTGTGTCAGCTCTCGACGTCTCCATCCAGGCGCAGATCCTCAACCTCTTGAAGGAGCTGCAGTCCCGGCGAGGGCTCACCTACATCTTCATCTCTCATGACCTCGCCGTCGTGAAGTACGTGGCGGACACCATCGGCGTCATGTACCTGGGCAAGTTGGTGGAAGTGGGCCCGGGGCGCGACATCTACGAGAAGGCCGCCCATCCGTATACGAAGGCGCTCATCGACACCATTCCCGTGGCCGACGTGACCACAGCCCGAGAGACACGAGGCAAGCACATCCAAGGTGAGCTGCCTTCGGCGATCACGCCGCCCACCGGGTGCCGGTTCCGGACGCGCTGCGAGTTCGCCCAGGACATCTGCGCCGAGGAGGAACCCAAGTTGCGGCCCTTTGGAGACCGCCATCTGGCCGCTTGCCACTTTCCGCTGCAGACGCCGACCGGGACCGCTCCCGACGACCGGGTACCCGTCAGTATCAGCTGACGGCACCCGGGGGTGAAGCCGCCGACCGGGAACCGGAGCCGAAGATAAAGGCCCATCCCGTCGCCGCCACCCGAAAGTCCAAGCCAAGTTCCTCGAGCCGGTCGTGAAGTTGTTCGGGTTCCCAGCCCGTCGGCTGCCGTTCGACGGGCGATGCCGGTGCTCACGTCGGTCTCGCTGTCGATGCCCCGGACGGTACGGCCGTCAGTTGACCAGGCCGAGCCGAACATCTGAGGTGCGACTCGGGCTGAGCGGTCGGGGTGGGCATCGTCCATGAAAATGACCCGGCCATCGGGAGCGATGCATTCGTTCACGAGTTCCCAAAAAGAGGTGAAGCGTTCTGGGGTGCGTGCGCCCGGTAATAGGAGATCTGACTCGCAAGAACCTCGTCAGCAGCCATTCGCTATCGAGCCTAGATCCCGACGTCACGCCGAATCCGGGCGAATAGCAATACCAGCCGACCGGCGCGTGCCGCTGCGCCGCCCCATGACTGGGCCCGACTCAGCGCTGTTGGAGTCGGACCTCGAGTGAGTCACGCAGGGCGTCGCCGATGAAGTTGAAAGCCACCACCACCACCACGATGGCGACACCGGCGGGGTAGATCTCCCACCAGTAGCCCGAGATGGCGTAGGTGACCCCGTTGGAGAGCATGGCGCCCCAGTCGGTCTGGGGAGGTTGTACCCCGAGGCCGAGGAACCCCAAGGCAGCCAACAACAAAATGGCGTCGGCCACCTGGAAGGTGGCGTTGACGATGATCGTTCCGATGGCGTTGGGAACGATGTGACGCAGCACGATGCGTCGCCGGCTGCCACCCATGACGCGCACCGCCTGGACATATTCGCGGACGCGGAAAGTCAACGTCTCGCCGCGTATGAGCCGGGCCGGCACGAGCCACGACACGAAGGCGATCACGAAGATGAGCAAGGGGACAGAGGGGTGGAAGATCACGGCCAGGACGATGAGAAGGAACAGGATGGGGATCGAAAGCAAGACGTCGACGACGCGGATCATGAGCGCGTCGATCCAGCCGCCCCAGAACCCCGACACGGCGCCGTACAGCGCCCCCCACAGCGTCCCCAAGATGGCAGCGGCAAACCCGACCTTCAGCGAGTTCTGGCCGCCGAACATCAGTCGCCCGAAGATGTCATAGCCCTCGTCGTCGGTACCGAAGATGTGATGGCCGTTCGGAGCAGCGTTCTCCACCGAGTTGATGAGCGCCTCTTGGGCGTTGGTCTGGTTGGTGTGGTACAGCAGCGGGCCCAGCCAGCAGAAGGCGACCATCACGATGATGATGGCGAGGCCCACCACCGCCAATTTGTTCTCGACGAATACCCGGACGATCTGGCGAAACGCACTCCCGCGCGAGGTCGCTTCCCCGCCCTCGGGAGTGGGCACGGCATCGTGGAGTCCGTAGAGCTCCGAGTTCTCACCCTCGAGGAGGACCGGAGCAAGCGAATCGGCCGGTCCTACGATAGGGAGCCTGCCTCCGAGATTATCTTCGGGCATAGCGGATCCTTGGGTCGACGATCGCATACAGGATGTCAGCGAGCAACGAGCCGGCCACGGTGGCCAACGTCGCCACGAAGGCGGTGCCGAGGAGGAGCGGGATGTCGGTGTTGGAGGCGGCCTGGTAGGTGAGCAGACCCATGCCGGGGTAGTTGAACACGCTCTCGGTCAGCACGGCCCCGCTCACGATGGCAGGAATGGATAGACCGAGCAGCGTGACGATGGGGATGATGGCGTTGCGCAAGGCGTGGACGTATAAGACGCGCCGGGGGCTGGCCCCTTTGGCGCGCGCCGTACGGACGTAGTCCTCGGTCATCGCCTCCATCATCGACGAGCGCATGTACCGGCTGAACGACGCGATGGTCACTGCCGCCAGGGTGAACTCGGGCAGGACAAGACCGCGTGGGTCCGCCAAGATGGCCCCCACGGTCGCACCTTGAGGGGCTGACGTCGGGAAGATCCGGAAGTCGACGGCGAAGTACAAGATGAGCAGGGTGCCGAGCAGAAACGCGGGCACGGCGTAGCCGATGAACGACACCCCGGTGAGCACGTAGTCGATGGGCTTGTTGCGCCGAACAACCTGGAGCACGCCGAGGGGGACGGCGATGATGAGCGCCAAGATGGTGGAAATGCCCACCAGCACCAGCGTCTTGGGCAGCCGCTCGGTGATCAACGACGTGACGTTCTGGTTGAAGTGGTACGAGTAGCCCAGGTAGTGGTGCCACACAAGGTTCTTGAGGTAGAGCCAGAACTGGATGATCAGGGGGCGGTCGTAGTTGTTGACCCGGTTGAACTGGATCACCTGGGCGCGTGTCGCTCGTGGTCCGAGGGCGCCACGCGCCGCACCCTGGGGAATCAGGTGCGCCAGGAGGAACACCAGAAGGATCACGCCGAGGACGACGATGAGGGACTGAATCACCCTGCGCACGATGAAACCGATCATCGCGTCTCCGCCTTGTAAACGAGCCGCCCCGGCCTAGGGGATTGACCCAGGCCGGGGCGGTTCACGACTCTTCTTATTGACGTGACGCTTAACGTAGCGCGGTCAGATACCGGGCCTACTTCGACACGTAGTACCAGGTCTCCGGAGTCAGGGACCACAAGACGTTCTGCGGTACCGTGCCGCGCAGGTTGTTGACCGTCTCGGTCAGCTCCTGGACGGGGGCCGGCTGCCAGACCACCGGTGCCGTCTTGGCCAGGTAGTCCTCGTACGCAGTGAGCGTCGTGTTGGCGTCGTTGGTGGCCTTGATGAGCGAGTCGGCCATGGGGTCGCTGTAGTTGCCGTAGTTAGCGGCGGCGCCGGTCTCAAACAGCACCTCACCCGTCGGGTACACGTCAGGCGAGTACGACCATCCACCGCCCCAGTTCTGGAACTCCCACGTGCAGCTGGCGCTGGGGGTGCAGGCGGTGGCATTGGCGATCACCGTGTCGAAAGTGGCCTGGCTGGCGGTGAAGTGGATACCGGCCTCCGACCATGCCGACACCTCGGTGTTCACGGTGTCGGTGAGGGTCGGGTTGCCGCTCTGGTACTGGAGGTTGAAGTTCAAGGCTGCCCCTGCGGGGATGCCGGTGCCACACTCGTCGGAGCCCGATCCAGGACTGATGCACGTGTCGGTGCCGCCGGGAACGATCTTCCAACCGTGGTCCTTGAGGTACTTCTCGGCTGCCGACACGCTGAAGGGGTACTGGTCGGTGGTGTCACCGGGAGAGGTGAACGAACTTGCCGGCTGGGTCCCGACCGGCCCGTAGGTGGGCACCCCGTAACCCTTGTCGATCTTGGAGATGATGAGGGGCTGGTCGATGAGGGACTGCAGGGCCTGGCGGAAGTACAGCTGGGAGATGATCTTTCCGGCATTTCCATCGTCACCGGTCGAGTTGAAGTTGTCCGGGAAGTAGTTGATGCCCCAGATGTAGAAGCCGTTCACGTAGTAGTTCGAAAGCCGGGGGCTGTTCTCGGGCACCTGCAGCGCGTTGGTCGTGTACTTGGGCGTGTCCTCGATCGGCATGTAGCCGACGCTGACCTGACCTCCGAGCAGGGCGGAGTACTCCGCTGCATTCGTTGTGTAGGGGAGCTCCTCGAACTTGGCCAGAGTCGCCTTGACCGGACCGGAGTAGGTGGGGTTGGGCTCCATGGTCACCGCACCGGTGGCGTTGAACGCCGTCAGGTGCCACGGACCGTCGACCACCTGCCACAGCGGGTTGGTGGCGTAGGTGCCGAAGGAGTTGTTCGTCGCCATGGGGTTGGTGGGGTTGAACCCCGCCTGGGTGGCGAGGAAGGTCCACACAGCCTTGCAAGCGGTGTCGGTGGCAGCCGTGCCGTACGCACCGCCGAGGCACCCACCAGACCCCGGCGCCGCATTGGCGCTGGTGACGTCCCACGCCTTGGGCATGGGGGTGATCTGCGACAGGTTGTTGTAGGTGTTCCAGTCCGGGTTGACCGACTGGTTCAACGTGATTGTGAGAGTGGTCGGGCTGTTCACCACGACACTGGTGACGTTGTCGGGAAAGAAGCCGGGAATGTAGTCGTACCACTCGGCTTTCTCGGCGTGGAGCATGTTCATGAAGAACGCCACGTCCTGGGCCGTCACGGTCTCACCGTTGGACCATTTGTAGGGCTTCATCGTGACCGAGAACGTCATGTCGTTGTTCGTGTACACGGGCGTGGAGGCGAGCGAGAGGGACGTGTTCAAGCTGGGCTCAGTGCCCACCCCGAACCAGTACAGGGGCCGATACATGAGGTACTGGAACTGGTCGGTGTTGTTGATCGACGCGAATCCCGGAGGGATGAACGGGAAGATGAAGTTTGGTGTGGCGCTCGGTCCTTCTGCATACGAGGCAGTGCCGCCTTGGATCTTCGTCCCACCGGTAGGCACGGAGGTGCCGTTGGACTGGGGCGTCGTCGTCGACGAGCTGCATGCAGCGAACAGGAGCGCGGCCACCACCACGCTCGCACCCACCATGATCACGTTCCGGAACTGTCGCACGTGTTCTCCCTCGCACTAGTTCAGCTCCACCGGTACTCCGGCGAAGGTGACAGAAACGTTAATATTCTGCTGCCATCTTCGCGCGGACCGAGGAGAGGTGCCGGGTAGACTCTCACGATGCCCGATGACAACACAAACGGTCGTCGTCGGGCGGCTGCTCCAGCGGCCGGTCGACGACGCACCGGCACATCGGCTTCACGCGCCGGTCGGCCCACGCCCAGGGGACAAGGCGACCCGAAATCTCGGGGATGGGCGGGCCGATCCGATCAACCCGGAGGCGAACGCCCACAACGCCCACAACGCCCACAAGTACGTGACCAATCCGGTCAGGATTGGCGGGGCACGAAGAACGCGAGTTGCCCGCCGGCGGTGGCCCGGGCGGCGGCAGTGGCCGCAGTGGTGGCGGAGCGTCCCGGGCGGCGGGATCACGGAGTGCCCCGGCGGCGCGAACAGTTCGAGGCGCTTCGGCCGCAAAGCCGGCTCCCAAGCCGACGCCAAAGGCAACGCCCAAGGGGTGGGGGAGCGTGGCCCAAAAGGCGCGCAACGTGCTGGCCGAAGACGTCATGGACCGCACCGCCCAGACCCGCAGCGACGACATCGAGAGCCGACGTCGACGGCCCGAGCACCACGAGGACGTGTGGGTGCTCGAGGAGATCCTCGACAGCACCGCGGGCCACGCGCTCGGCGCGGGCCAAGGGGACACCGGCCAAGCGAGGAGCGAGTAGCAAGACAACTGAAGGCACTCCGCGGCCGTCCGGCCGGCGAGGCGAGGTCAGCCTGTCCGCTGAGATCGTCGAGGAACTGGCCGGGATGGGTGGGCGCGACCAGGCCTCGAATCTGGCCGAGCGACTGTCGGCGGCGGCTCGGGCCTATGAACGTGAGCGCTACTTCGACGCCAAGCGCATGACGGGCAAGCTGATCGAGCAAGTGCCGGGATCGGCGGCCGCCCAAGAGCTGCACGGCTTGATTTGTTACCGGTTGGCCCGTTGGACCGAGGCCATTCGCCATTTGGAGCGGGCTCGGGCCGCACTGGGCGGAGACCCCGGTCAGATCCCGGTGATGATGGACTGCCACCGGGCTTTGCATCACCACCGTCGGGTGGAGGCGCTGTTCGAGGAGCTCAAGGCGGCCTCCCCCCGGCCGACGTGCTCGTCGAGGGCCGGCTGGTCATGGCGGCAGATATGGCTGACCAACGCCGGCTTCATCCGGCCATCGACCTTTTGGTCTCCACCGGCGGGGCGCGCAACCTTCGTCACCCCGGCGAGCGCCATGTGCGCCAGTGGTACGTGCTGGCTGATCTTTACGAGCGCGCCGGCGACCTGCCACGGGCGCGCGAGCTCTTCGCCCGGGTGGTCGATGCCGATCCCGATCTCGCCGATGCCGCCGAGCGGTTGGCGGGCCTTGGTCGCAACGCCCGCCGTAAGCCGTCGTCGAGCCCCAAAGCACGACGTTCACCCCCCCGACCGGCGGCGGAGGGCCTGCAGGCACGTCGATAACATGGCGCCCGTGGCCGGGACCTCGGGATCGCCAGGGACATCGGCAATGGTGGACCTGCGCAGCGACACCGTCACCCGCCCCACGCCCGAGATGCGGCGGGCCATGGCCGATGCCGAGGTGGGCGACGACGGCTACGGGGAAGATCCCACCGTCATCGCCTTGGAAGAGGCCTACGCCGAGCGGGTGGGAAAGCCGGCCGCGCTCTACGTGCCCTCGGGCACCATGGCCAATCAAGTGGCCCTGCGAGTCCTCACACGGCGCGGCGATCTCGTCATCGCCGGCCGCCGCCAGCATGTGGTCATCTACGAGCACGGTGCGGCGGCCTCTAACTGCGGCGTGCAATTCCATCTGGTCGACGATGACGACGGGACGCTGTCGCCGGGTGCCGTGGCGTGGGTGCTGCGGGCCGTCGAGCACCACCACCCTCGACCCACGCTCGTGTGTGTGGAGAACACGCATATGCCCGCCGGCGGGGTGCCATGGTCGCTGGCCGCGTTGCAGGCCGTGGCCGAGGTGGCGGGGGGGCTGCCGCTACACATGGACGGGGCTCGGCTCTTTAATGCCGAGGTGGCCACCGGCGTTTCCGCGCAAACGTTGGCGGCCACCGCCACCACCGTCATGACTTGTCTCTCCAAGGGCCTATCGGCCCCGGTGGGCTCGCTGCTGGCGGGGCCGGCCGATGTCATCGACGAGGCCCGGCTCGAGCGTCACCGCCTGGGCGGGGGCATGCGTCAGGCCGGCGTCATCGCCGCGGCCGGCCTGGTCGCCCTGCGCACCATGATCGACCGCCTGGCCGATGACCACAGCCGGGCCCGACGACTGGCCGAGGCGGTGGCGCAGCGCTGGCCCGACGGGGGCTGTGATCCGGACAAGGTGATGACCAACATCGTCGTGGTGCGCCACACCGACTGCCCTGCCGTCATGGCGCACATGGCCCAGCACGGCGTACTCGTCGACACCATCGCTCCGGACGTGCTGCGCCTCGTCACCCACGCCGATGTCGACGATGCCGGAATCGACCGGGCCGTCAAAGCCCTGGTGGAAGCTCCTTAGGGCGCTCCGGCTAGCATCGCCGAGGTCCCGCCTATCCGGTAAGAACGCAGTGGAGGCAACCTCGTGACCACCGATATCGCAGCGCTCCTCGGCGACGAAGCCGAGACGCTCCTCAACCACGAGTGCAAGGGGATCACCGCCGACGAGCTCACCCTGCCCGGCCCCGACTACATCGACCGGGTCTTCCTGTCCACGCGACCGGCCGCCGGTGATGCGCAACCTGGCCACGCGTGTACGGCCACGGCCGCCTCGGCGGCACCGGCTACCTCTCGATCCTGCCGGTCGACCAAGGCATCGAGCACTCGGCCGCGGCGAGCTTCGCCAAGAACCCGGTCTACTTCGACCCGGCGAACATCGTCGAGCTGGCCATCGACGGGCGGCTGCATCGCCGTCGCCACCACCCTCGGCGGTCTCGGGGTCGGTGCCCGCCGGTACGCACACAAGATCCCGTTCATCGTGAAGCTCAACCACAACGACTTCCTCCACTACCCGCACACCTACGACCAGGTGATGTTCGGATCGGTGCAACAGGCCGTCGACCTCGGCGCGGTCGGTGTCGGCGCCACCATCTACTTCGGTAGCCCGGAGGCCGACCGCCAGCTCCACGAGGTTGCGCGACGCCTTCGCCGAGGCCCACCGCCTCGGAATGTTCACGGTGCTCTGGTGCTACCTGCGGAACCCGGCATTCAAGACTCCCGAGGCCGACTATCCATGTCGCCGCCGACCTGACCGGCCAGGCCAACCACCTGGGGGTGACCATCGAGGCTGACCTGATCAAGCAGAAGCTGCCCGAGAACAACGGCGGGTACAACGGCCTTGAAGTTCGGAACGCACCGACCCGCTCGTCTACGGCGAGCTGACCACCGACAACCCGATCGACCTGGCCGCTGGCAGGTGGTCAACTGCTACGCCGGCCGCATCGGCCTCATCAACTCGGGCGGCGCGTCGAAGGGGGCGGACGACCTCGCCCAGGCGGTGCGCACGCGCGGTGATCAACAAGCGGGCCGGCGGGACCGGGCCTCATCGTCGGGCCGCAAGGCGTTCCAGCGGCCGATGGCCGAAGGCGTCGAGCTGATGCACGCCGTCCAGGACGTCTTCCTCGACGCGTCCGTCACGATCGCCTGAGCCGCCTGGATCCGGCGGACTCGCCGGTGCAGCCCTCGGCGGTATGCTCGAATCGCGGGGCCGTAATCAGCGACGCGTAGCGGACCGAACAACCGGTCACGGGCATGTCGTTGCCCACGCTGGCAACGGATCAGGTCGACAACGTCAGGGGCCAGCAGAGTGAGGAGCCGGTGTCGACCGCGACACATCACGAACCGATAGAGCTTGACCGCGTGGTAATCCGTTTCGCCGGCGACTCCGGCGACGGCATGCAGCTGACCGGGGACCCAGTTTCACCACGGTCAGCTCGCTGTTCGGCAACGACACGGCCACCATGCCGGACTTCCCGGCCGAGAT
Organism: uncultured Acidimicrobiaceae bacterium; assembly: GCA_963793645.1. GTDB lineage: Bacteria > Actinomycetota > Acidimicrobiia > Acidimicrobiales > UBA8190 > CAWCAW01. The sequence goes on from CAWCAW010000010.1 coordinate 64,093, forward strand.
CAGGGCTCCGGCGGGCACCCTCGCCGGGGTTTCTGCTTTCCAGGTCCACATCTCCGACCACGACATCCTCACGCCGGGGGACGCCCCAGCGTGCTGGTGGCCATGAACCCGGCCGCTTTGAAGGCCAACGTGTACGCGGTGACTCCCGGGGGCACCCTGATCGTCAACGTCGACTCCTTCGACGAGCGGAACCTGGCCAAGGCGGGCTACACGGCCAACCCGCTGACCGATGGGAGCCTGAACGGCTTCACCGTCTACGAGATACCCATGACCTCGCTCACCATGCAGGTGGGTAAAGAAGAAGGCGTCAAGCCCCGTGATGCCGAGCGCTCGAAGAACTTCTTCGCCTTGGGCCTGGTCTCGTGGCTCTACAGCCGGCCCACCGAGGGCACCTTGGACTGGATCGAGAAGCGCTTCGCCAAGACTCCGGCCATGGCCGCGGTCAACAGCCATGCCTTCAAAGCCGGATACCACTTCGGCGAGACCGCTGAGCTGTTCGAGTCCAATTATCAGGTGCGCCCGGCGGCGGACCTGACGCCGGGGACATATACCAACGTCACCGGGAACACGGCCTTGGCGTGGGGGCTCATCGCCGCTTCGCATCAAGCCCAGTCTGCCGTTGTTCTTGGGTTCCTACCCCATCACGCCGGCGTCGGACATTCTCCACGAGCTCTCGAAGCACAAGCACTTCGGCGTGCGCACCTTTCAGGCCGAAGACGAAATTGCGGGCATCGGCGCCGCCATCGGGGCCGCCTTCGGCGGTGCGCTCGGGGTCACCACCACAAGCGGGCCGGGCATCGACCTCAAGTCCGAGGCCATCGGCATGGCCGTCAGCCTCGAGCTGCCCTTGCTCATCGTCGACATCCAGCGCGGCGGACCCTCGACGGGGCTGCCCACCAAGACCGAGCAGTCCGACCTGCTGCATGCCATGTACGGGCGCCACGGCGAGTCACCGGTTCCCATCGTGGCCCCCATGACGCCGTCGCACTGCTTCGCGGCCGCCATGGAGGCGGTGCGCATCGCCGTCACGTACCGCACGCCCGTGTTCTTGCTTTCCGACGGCTATCTCGCCAACGGATCCGAGCCGTGGCGCCTGCCCGATCTCGACAGCCTGCCCGACCTGCATGTGGAGTTCGCCACCCAGACCAACCACGTCGAGGATGACGGCAAGGAAGTGTTCTGGCCTTACCTCCGCGACGAGCGCACCTTGGCCCGCCCCTGGGCTTTGCCGGGCACCCCCGGACTCGAGCACCGCATCGGCGGTCTGGAGAAAGCCGACGGCTCGGGCAACGTCTCCTACGACCCCGTCAACCACGAGAAGATGGTGCACCTGCGCGCCGCCAAGGTGGCCGGTATCGCCGCCGACATCCCGCCGGTGGAAGTCGACGATCCCGCCGGCGTCGGTGGGGCGCGCGTGCTGGTGCTGGGCTGGGGGTCCACCTACGGTGCCATCGCGGCGGGAGTACGGCGAGTGCGGGCGCGAGGGTTGCAGGTGGCGCATGCGCAGCTGATGCACCTCAATCCATTCCCCACCAACTTGTCGGCGGTGCTCGGTGCCTACGAAAAGGTGCTCGTCCCCGAAGCCAACTTGGGCCAGCTGGTGAAGATGGTGCGCGCCGACTTCCTGGTCAATGCCCGGTCGCTCACCAAGATGCAGGGAGTGCCGTTCCGGGCCGCCGAAATCGAGACCGTCATCCTGGAGATGCTCGGCGCCGACCCCACCACCAGCAGCGTCGAAGACGACGTGGCGAGCTGAGAGGACAGCGGCGATGACAGATACCACCGCACCGGCCACCACCCGCAAGGACTGGACCTCGGACCAAGAGGTTCGCTGGTGCCCGGGGTGTGGCGACTACTCCGTTCTGGCCGCCGTGCAGATGCTCATGCCCGAACTCGGGGTGCGCCGGGAGAACACCGTGTTCATCTCCGGCATCGGCTGCGCGGCGCGCTTTCCCTATTACATGAACACCTACGGCGTGCACTCGATCCACGGCCGGGCCCCGGCGGTGGCCACCGGATTGGCCGTGACGCGGCCCGATCTCGACGTGTGGGTGATCACCGGCGACGGCGACGCCTTGTCTATCGGTGGCAACCATCTCATTCACGCGTTGCGCCGCAACGTGAATCTCACCATTTTGCTCTTTAACAATCAGATCTACGGGCTCACCAAAGGCCAGTACTCGCCGACGTCCGAGCAGGGGAAGGTCACCAAGTCCACTCCCTTTGGTTCGCTCGAGACGCCCTTTAACCCCATCAGCCTGGCGCTGGGGGCGGAGGCCACTTTCGTGGCGCGCACCCACGACATGGACCGCAAGCACATGCAAGAGATGTTCCGACGCGCCCATGAGCACGTCGGGTCCGGGTTCGTCGAGATCTACCAGAACTGCAATGTCTTCAACGACGGCGCCTTCGAGAAGATCACCAGCAAAGACGCCCGGGCGTCGAACCTGATTCCACTCGTCCACGGCGAGCCCATTCGCTTCGGCGCCGACAACGAACGCGGCGTGGTGGCTGATTCGACCGGGCAACTGCGGTTGGTCGACGTGGCCGATGTGGGTGCCGAAGCTTTGCTCGTCCACGACGAGCGCCGCGACGACCCGGGGCTCGCCTTTCAGCTCAGCCGCCTGGCCCGCGGGCCTTACGAGCCCACTCCTGTCGGGGTGTTCCGGGCCGTGGAGCGCCCCGAATATGGCGACGCCATGAGCCGCCAGCTGCTCGATGCCAACGAGCGTCGCGGGCCGGGCGACTTGGCCACCCTTCTCGGTTCCGGGGGGACCTGGACCGTCGAGGGCTGAACGCTCGACGCTGGGCGCTCAAGAGCTGACCGCGACGGCTGGGCGCACGACGGCTGGGCGCTCAAGGGGTGGCGCTGACGCGCCGATAGAGATTTGCCACCGCGTCGGGATGTCGGCGGACGTCCGCACGGGGGCACGGGGGGCTTCGGAACGGGTGCACGCAGTGACGTGTCGCGGCTGGCCGGCTGAGACGTTGTGTCTGCTGCGGCGCCCGTTCCGTTGCAAGTCGCCGGGCCGGCCCCGGGTGATCTAGCCGTCGAGCGGGCGAAAGACCATGCCGGTACGCAGCTTGGGGCGGAAAAACGTGCTCTTGGGCGGCATTCGCCGGCGGGCATGGGCCCACTCGCCGATCTGTTGCACCGTGACCGGGCGCAGCAAAACGCCGGCGTCGGCCTCCCCGGAGCGAACCGAGGCCACGATGGTGCGCCAATCGTGGTGGTACTGCGCCGAAGCCCCCACCGTGGTGGCGATCACCATGGCCAGCAAGCTCGAGTCGAGGTCTGACGCCGCCGCTTCGGTCGATTCCTGTCGGGGCGTGAGCAGCCACACGTTGTCCGCCGTGATCAACGCCAAGGCTTGAGACTCGGCCACCGGTGCCATGACGTCCACGTCGGGCGGTCCCACCAGCACCATGTCGTACCAGCGGGAGAAGATCTCGCCCACGTCGCTGTCGCCGAAGCCGTGCAGCGTGCGGTGGATGGGTCCTACCGACAGCTGGTCCTCGGTCAGCTCGACCACAAAGGCCATCACCGAGTCGTAGTCCCCGGGCTCGTTGCCGTTCTCGTGGCGCCGCTCGTCGCGGTAGGTGAGGGCGGTTTCATAGCGATGATGACCGTCGGCGATCACCAGCGGTGAGGCGGCTACCGCGGAGGCGATGGCTGCGATGGCTTCGGGGTTATCGATCACCCACAGTTCGTGGTTGACGCCGTCGTCGTCGAGGGCCGACGCGTCGGGCGCGCCGGACGGCTCGTAGGACTTGGCCAGACCAGGTGTCAACGACAATCCCCAGATGGGGGAGAGGTTGGTCCGCGTGGCCCGTAACAGATCAAGACGGTCGCTCTTGTCCTTCGGGATCGTCTGCTCGTGGGGGAGGACGTCGCCTCCGACCGGCTCGCATCCGAGCGCCCCGAACACGCCCGTGGTGGCCGGTCCGTCGGGCATGGTCATGCGATACGCGTAGAACCGCGGGGCGGCGTCTCTTTGCACCAGGCCCTCGTCCATCCACGCGGCGAGCAGATGCGCGGCGGACCGGTAGCGATCGAGCCCCGATCCCAGGTCGTCGACGGGCAGCTCGACATGAATGGCGTTGGCTCGGTGGCGGGCGGCCAGGGTGGCGCGTTCGGCCGGCCCGACCACGTCATAGGGCGGGGCGATCACTTTGTCGAGAGGCACCGATGAGTCATAACGCAGTCCGGCGAAGGGCTCGAAGCGAGGCACGACTCTTACGTAGCACACCGGGGGCGTTCGTTCCCATTTTACGTTCACGTAAAGTGGAACAGTGGACGACGTCCGAGCCGACTCCAACGGCATCGTGACAGACGACATCCGACCCGATCGTTACAAATGGGTGGCGCTGTCGAACACGACGCTCGGCATCTTCATGGCCTTGCTCAACTCGTCCATCGTCATCATCTCGTTGCCGGCCATCTTCCGCGGCATCGATGTCAATCCGCTGCAAGCCTCCAACATCGGGCTGCTGTTGTGGTTGCTCCAGGGCTATCTGGTCGTGACCGCCGTGCTTGTCGTCACCTTGGGCCGCATCGGCGACATCTTCGGCCGGGTGCGCATGTACAACGCCGGTTTCGCCGTCTTCACGGTGGCGTCCATCGCGCTGGCTGCTTCGCCGGTGAAAGGAGTCGGCGGCGCCGTCGTCCTCATCGCGCTGCGGATCGTGCAGGGAGTGGGCGGCGCGTTGCTCATGGCCAACTCGCTGGCCATCCTCACCGATGCCTTCCCACCCAGCGAGCGTGGGATGGCGCTCGGTATCAGCATCGTGGCCGGCACCACGGCGACCTTTCTCGGTCTCCTCGTGGGTGGTTTGCTCTCGGCGGTGCAGTGGCGGCTCGTGTTCCTCGTGAGCGCCCCCGTGGGTGTGGTCGGAACGATTTGGGCGTACTTGAAGCTCAAAGATACCGGCGTGCGTTCCAAAGCCCGCATCGACTGGTGGGGTAATGCCACTTTTGCCTGTGGTCTGGTGCTCGTGATGATCGGCCTCACCTATGGCTTGATACCCCATGGTGGGCATTCCATGGGTTGGACGGGGCCGTGGGTGCTCACTGAGCTCATCGGGGGAGTCGGGCTCCTGGGCGTCTTCGTGCTCATCGAGACCAACGTCGCCGCGCCCATGTTCCAGCTCTCGCTGTTCCGGGTGCGTGCCTTTGCCGGCGCCGGACTGGCCAATCTGCTGTCGAACATGGGCCGAGGCGGATTGCAGTTCATGCTCATCTTGTGGCTGCAAGGGATCTGGCTCCCGCTGCACGGTTACTCGTTCTCGAGGACCCCGCTGTGGTCGGGCATCTATCTGGTGCCCCTCTCCGTCGGGTTCCTGGCCGCCGGCCCACTGGCCGGTCGCTTGTCGGACCGCTATGGACAGCGATGGTTCTCGACGCTCGGGATGTTCGGCGCCGCGGCCACGTTCGTGGCCTTACTGCTGTTGCCGGTGGACTTCGCCTACGGATGGTTCGCCGCCATCATTCTCGCCAACGGCGTCTTCGTCGGCCTCTTCGCGGCGCCCAACAGCACCACCATCATGAACGGCGTGCCCGCTGAGCAGCGAGGGGCGGCCTCGGGCATGCGAGCGACGTTCATGAACTCGGGCTTCGTCTTGTCCATCGGCATCTTCTTCTCGCTCATGATCGTGGGCCTGGCGTCGAGCTTGCCGTCGACGATGTTGCATGGACTGCTCGCCCAAGGCGTGCCCCTGGACACGGCGCGCCGAGTGGCGGCGGTGCCGCCGGTGGGGAACCTCTTCGCCGCCTTTTTGGGCTACAACCCCATCGGCACCCTTTTGGGGCCGGCCGCGCTGGCGCACCTCGGTCCGGCCCGTGCCGCCGTCGTCACCAGCAAGTCGTTCTTCCCGGCGCTCATCTCGGCGCCTTTCCATCGCGGCTTGGTGGTGGCCTTCAGCGCCTCGGCGGCCCTGATGGTGGCCGCCGGCGTGGCCTCGTGGGTGGCCGGCAACGCCAGCGGTGAGGCGGAGATCGAGATTCCTGCCCCCCAGAGCTCGGCCGCCGCCGCCCCAGACGAGCTCGCTCTCGAGTCGGGGGTTAGTTGAGCGTCTGCTCGTAGACTTGGGACCGTGCCCGCCGACGATGTTGCCGGCCATCCCCGGGTGGCCATTTCTGAGGCATCTGAGTCGCTTGAGGCATCTGAGCCTGGGGCGACCGAGGCCGCTGAGGCTTCTGAGGAGGGTTTGGACCGGGTCCTGACCGTTCCCAACCTCGTGACCGGCATCCGATTGGCGTGCGTGCCGTTGTTCGTCTGGTTGTTGTTCGGGGCGCACCACCAGACGGCGGCCGCCGTCCTCCTGGCCGTGCTGGGCGCCACCGACTGGGTCGACGGATTCCTGGCCCGGCGCTGGCACCAGGTCTCCACGCTGGGGAAGGTCCTCGACCCCACCGCCGACCGCATCCTGCTCGCCACGGGGATCATCTCCGTCATGGTGGTCGGAGCCGTACCGCTGTGGCTCGGGATAGCGACCTTGGCCCGCGAGGCCCTGGTGTCGGGTGCCGTGTTGCTGCTGGCTGCCCTCGGGGCCGAGAGGATCGACGTCTTGTGGGTGGGTAAGGCGGGCACCTTCGGGCTCATGTTCGCGTACCCGACGTTCCTACTGGCCCACGGGCACGCCGGTTGGCAGCACCCCATCGAGATCATCGCCTGGGTGTGCGCCCTCGTCGGTCTGGCCCTGGCCTGGGTGGCGGCGGCCTCCTACGTGCCGGTGGCCCGTCGGGCCCTGGCTCGCGGGCGGGCAAGCGGAACCGGCCCCGGAACAGGCATCGGACCAGCGAGCGCGGGGTAGGGTCCTGCTGATGTTGCGTCACGGCCGTCAACGAGGTCCGAGGCGGGCAAGCCCATGAAGGCCGTGATCATGGCCGGGGGTGAGGGCACGCGCCTGAGGCCCCTTACGTCGAACCTCCCCAAGCCCATGTTGCCCATGGCCAACCGGCCCATGATGGAGCACGTGGTGGCGTTGCTGCGCCAGCACGGGTTCGACGACATCGTCGTCACGGTCGCCTTTATGGCCAATGCCATTCGGAGCTATTTCGGCGACGGCTCGGAATTCGGCGTCCGCATGGTCTACGCCACCGAGGAATCACCACTCGGAACGGCCGGTTCGGTGCTCAACGCCCAAGACGAGCTCGACGAGCGATTCGTGGTGATCTCCGGCGACGTCTTGACCGACATCAACCTGGCCGCGGTGGTCGAGCACCACGTCGCCAACAAGGCGCTGGCCACCATCGCCCTGAAGGCGGTCGAGAACCCCCTGGAATTCGGCATCGTGATCACCCGCGAGGACGGGTCGATCGAACGATTCTTGGAGAAGCCCACGTGGGGGCAGGTTTTCAGCGACACCATCAACACCGGCATCTACGTCTTCGAACCCGAGATATTCGAGTTCATCCAACCGGGCCGGCCCGTTGACTTCTCAGAGGAAGTGTTCCCTGCTGTGCTCGAGTCGAAGCTGCCCATGTTCGGCTACGTCGCCGACGGCTATTGGGAGGACGTGGGCACCTTGGCTGCCTACCTCCAGGCGCATGAGGACATCCTCGACGAGCGTGTCCGGGTCGAGCTGGCCGGCTTCCCCCTGCGTCCGGGGGTGTGGTTGGGCAAGGGCACCGAGGTCCACCCCACGGCTCGGATCACCGGTCCGGCCGCCATCGGCGACAACTGCCACATCGGTGCCGATGCGGTCATCGAGGAGTACTGCTCGGTGGGCGCCAACGTGCGCATCGGCGACAGCGCCGTGTTGCGCCACACCGTCGTCCACGACAGCGCCTTTTTGAGTTCAGGGGTCCGTCTCGACGGATGTGTGCTCGGACGTGCCTGTGACCTGCGCCAAGGGGTGCGCTGCGAGGAAGGTGTGGTCCTCGGCGACGAGGTGTTCGTGGGTGCCCACGCCGTCATCAAGTCAGGGGTGAAGGTCTACCCGTTCAAGACGGTGGAAAGCAGTGCCACGGTCAACAGCTCCATCGTGTGGGAGTCGCGCGGCTCGCGCTCGTTGTTCGGCCGGCTGGGGATCGTGGGCCTCGCCAACGTGGACATCAGCCCCGAGCTGGTGATGCGTCTTTCTATGGCCTGGGCCAGCACGCTCGAAAAAGGCTCGACCATCACCGCCTCCCGTGACACGAGCAAGGCGGCTCGAGTGCTCAAGCGTGCCGTCATGGTCGGGTGCAACGCGGCGGGAGTGAACGTCGAGGACCTTGAGGTGGCCACTGTTCCCGTCACCCGCTTCCAGGTGCGAGCAGGCACGGGGCTCGGAGGGATCACGGTCCGCTTGGTCGAAGGCGATTCCCAGTCCGTGATGATCCGATTCTTCGATCAAGACGGCATCGACGTAGCCGAGGGCACACAACGCAAGATCGAGCGGCTCTACCACCGTGAGGAGTTTCGCCGGGCTCTGGCGTCGGAAATAGGGGACATCGGGTTCCCGCCCCGGGCCCTCGAGTTCTACACGGCCGCGCTCGGTAACGCCGTCGACACGGACACGATTGCCCAGGCGGGCTTCAAACTCGTGCTCGACTACTCCTTCGGTACCTCGAGCTTCGTCATGCCCAACGTGCTCGCCAAGCTGGGCGCCGAAGTTCTCGTGGTCAACCCCTATGCGGCGACGGCGGCGGTGATGACACGTGATCGGGTCGCGGCTGCGCAAGGCGTCGCTGACCTGGTGCAGGCGTCGGGCGCCCATCTCGGTGCGGTGATCGACCCCGATGGCGAGCACATCACCCTCATCGACGACGAGGGTCGGATCCTCAGCGACGACGAGTCGCTGCTCGTGCTCCTGGAGTTGGTGGTCAGGGCTACTCCAGGCGCCAGGGTGGCCATGCCCGTGGCCGCCCCCAGTGCGGTGGAGGCGATCTGTGCGGCCGCCGGGGCGGAAATTGTATGGACCAAGCTTTCCGCTACCAACCTGATGGAGGTGGCCAGCGCCGGAGGCGTGACCTTCGCGGCCAGCCAGTTGGGCGGCTTCATCTTCCCCAAGTTCCTTCCCGCCTTCGATGCCGTGGCGACGTTGGTGCACCTCTTGGGGTTCCTGGCCGCCAGCGGAGAACGCTTCTCGAAGCTCACCGGGGCACTGCCGCCGGTGCACATCGTCCACGAGGAGGTCGTGACGCCCTCGGAGCAAAAAGGCACCGTCATGCGCACCATCGTGGAGCGGGCCAAGGGCCGGTCGATGGTGCTTGTGGACGGAGTGAAGTTCCCGGCCGCCGATGGATGGACGTTGGTGCTCCCCGATCCTGAGGAGCCCACCACCCATGTGTGGGTGGAGGCACCCACTGAGGCCGAGGCGAGGTCCCGGGCTCAGGAGCAGTCTGTTCGCATTCGACAACTGATCCGCTGAGGGCGGCGCCGGATCGGCGTCAAGCGGGTGATTCCGGTATGGTCCCAGCCGTGCTCGTACCCGACGACCTGCGATACACATCGGACCACGAATGGGTGCGCATCATCGACGCCAAGATTCGAGTGGGCATCACCGACTATGCCCAAGATGCGCTCGGTGACGTGGTGTACGTGCAGCTTCCGCCCCTGGGTTCGACCATCGAAGCGGGGGCCGTGCTCGGCGAGGTGGAATCCACCAAATCGGTGTCGGAGATCTACGCGCCGCTGTCGGGGGAGGTGGTTGCCGTCAACGCCGCATTGGGGGATGCGCCCGAGAAGCTCAACGAGGACCCCTACGGCGACGGATGGATCTGCGAGATCACCCCGAACGATGTGCAGGGTGTGTCGGGGCTGCTCGACGCCGGCGAGTATTCCAAGCTCACCGCCGGGTAATCCCGCCGTGAGGAACCCAGGCAAGGGACTAGCGTGGACGGCGTGTTCTGCAATAACTGTGGGCATCGCAACCCGGCCGAAGCGAATTTCTGCTCGTCGTGCGGGTCGGTGCTCACTCTGCGAGGATCCGATTCGACGGTGACCCTCCATCCTGTTGATGCCCAAGGCGAGGTGGGGGAGGACGAGTTGACCGTGACGCTCCCCGACAGGCCGACCGGAGCCGGGCTTCTCGTCGTGCAGCGTGGCCCCAATGCCGGGAATCGATTCGTCCTCGACGCGGAGATCACCAAGGCCGGTCGCCACCCCGAGAGCGATATCTTCTTGGACGACATCACCGTCTCCAGGCGACACGCCGAATTCTTTCGTGCTCAGCATGGCTACAGCGTGCGAGATGTGGGATCGCTCAACGGGACGTACGTGAATCGCGAACGCATCGAGGAGGCCGTTCTGAGCAGCGGGGATGAAGTCCAGATCGGCAAGTTCAAGCTCGTATACCTCGCGGCGGCCGAGGAGTGAGCGGCGTGCCGCAGGCGAGGCAGCCATGACCACGCGCACCTACCTCTCCATCGGGGACGTGCTCACGCTGCTGCGCCACGAGTTTCCCGACGTCACCATTTCCAAGATCCGGTTCCTCGAGAGCCAGGGTCTCGTCAACCCCGAACGGACACCGTCGGGATACCGGAAGTTCTACGAGTCCGACGTCGAGCGCCTGCGCTGGGTGCTGCGCCAGCAACGCGAACATTTCCTGCCCCTGAAGGTCATCAAGGGCCGCCTCGAGCAAGAAGACGAGTTCGACGACGACTTCGACGGTGACGTCGAGGCTGACGTCGACGACGGATACGGAGGCTGGAGCAATGACGGCCTCGATGTCCACGAACCAGCGCTGGTAGGGCAACGAGCCGTCGGCGCCGAGCTGTCCACCGCATCGGGAATCGTCTCCCCGGGATCGGGTTCGGGTCCGGCTCTGCCCGGTTTCGAGACGATCTCGCCGATCACGACCGAAGCGGATCATCGATCGAGCTCCGAGCGGGGCGGTGCCAGGGTCACCGGAGCCGAGTTCACCGGGCCGACTTCAGCGGGCCCGTCATCGCGACGCGACGCCGCGCTGAGCTCGGCGGCTCCGCCACCAGCCGGGCCACCTCCGACGACGGGGGGGTCGGTCATCGGCTCCATCTCACACACCGATGGCGCCGCCCGTGCCGGTGGCACGCGAGACACCGGTGCCGCCACCCACGCCGCTGCCACCGCTCAGGCCGAACCGGCTGGGACCGGTGACCGAGGCCAGCGTGCTTCGGGTCCGGGCCAAAAGGGACGAGCCGAGTCATCGGCGCACCCGACGCACCCGGCGGGCTCTCGGGCGGCGTCCGAGACTTCCCCGGCGCCCACGGCCGGCTCCCGGGCCTCCCAGTCCTCATCGGGGGTGGCGTCAGGCACAAAGCGCACCGCCCGCGGCGCCGGGTCGGCCGCCACCACACGCAGCAGTGAAGGCGGGCGCCGCCCCGCGGCGGCACCACCCCCCGACGAGGGGTCTTCTCCGGCCAACGCCATGGCGGGGGCCAGCATGACCCTCGAGGAGCTGGCGGCCGCTTCCGGCATGCCAGTGGCCGACGTCACCCAGCTCGAATCATTCGGCCTGCTGTCGGGCCGCCTGGTGGGGGGCGTGGCCTACTACGACGAGGACTCCTTGATGGTGGCCCGCATGGCCGCGGGCTTTGCCGCCTTCGGCGTCGAGGCCCGGCACCTGCGCCTGCACAAGAACGCGGCTGACCGGGAGGCCGGGTTCATCGAGCAGATCGTCTTGCCGCTGCTCAAACAGCGGAATCCCGAGGCCCGTCAGCGTGCCTACGACACCGTAGAAGAGCTGACCCGACTGGGCCTGGGGCTGCGCACGACTCTGCTGCGCTCGGCGTTACGCAATCAGCTCGGCGGGTGACAGCGCCGAGAGGCGCCACCATCCTCCATTCCGGCGAAGAGCTGCAGGCCGCCGCCCAGCGCATCGGCACCGAGATATCCGACGCCTATCCCGGCGGCGCATTGCTCGTGGGTGTGCTCAGCGGGAGCGTGCTGTTCCTCGCCGACCTCGTGCGCCGGGTGCGCATCCCCTGCGAGGTGGACTTCTTGGGCATCTCTTCGTATGCCGAAGGCTCGGGGCGGGTGCGGATGGTCAAAGACCTCGAAGGCGACGTGTTGGGCAAGGACGTCGTGTTGGTCGAGGACATCGTCGATACCGGCCTCACCTGCACGTACCTGATGGGCGAGCTGCGACGGCGTGGGGCGGCCTCGGTGGAGGTGTGCGCGCTATTCGACCGGCGCTCCCGGCGAATCGTCCCCGTGCAGCTTCGCTTCATCGGATTCGAGACCACCGACGACCTGCTGCTCGGCTATGGACTCGATGTGGAGGGCCGCTATCGCAACCTGCCGTTCGTCGCCTCCGGAGATGCCCAGGCACTGCGACTCGACCCCGATGCGCATGTCGAGGCTCTCTACGGGCGGTAAGTTGCAGGCATGGTCGAGGTTCGACTGAGCGCAGTGCGGGTGGATTTGCAATCGAATACTCCCGTGTTGTTGCTCACTGAGGCGCAAGGCATGGGACGAACCCTGCCCATCTTCATCGGGGCGCCTGAGGCCACCGCCATCGCGTTTGCCATCCAGGGGGTGACCACGCCGCGTCCCATGACCCACGACCTGCTGCGCGACGTGGTGGAGAGCCTGGGAGCTGAGCTCGAACGGGTGGTGATCACCGAGTTGCGCTCGGCCACCTACTACGCCGAGCTCCAGCTCAAGCGGGACAATGCCGTAATCACCGTGTCCAGCCGCCCCTCGGATGCCGTGGCGCTGGCGGTGCGCATGGGGAGTCCGCTGTTCGTGTCCGACGAGCTCATGGACGCGGAGGGGATCCTCCTCCCCGCCGAGGACGAAGACGAGGACGGCGAGTCGGCCAACCCCGACGAGTTGGTGGGGGAGTTCCGCGAGTTCCTCGACACGGTGCGCCCCGAAGACTTCAGCTCCTGAATGCGCCGCCGCGGCGTTGCCGCCACGTGCCTGGTGGTGGCGGCGTCAACGATTTCGGCGTGTGCATCACACGCCGCGGTGGCCGGTCCCACCACGGCGGTGACAACCCTGGCCCCGCCGACCGCAAACACAGCGTCAAACACGGCAACGGCAACGGCAACGGCAACGGCAACGGCAACGGCAACGGCAACGGCATCCGCAACGGCATCCACGACCGTCCCCGCCTTGGCCTTGTGCTCGACCAACGGTCTGACCATTCGCAGCGCCGGTGCGGGAGACGCCGCCGGCATCAGCGGTACCGTCGAACTCACATTGTCGCTACGCAATGACATGGCCGTCGCGTGCCATCTCGACGGGTATCCCATCCCCGAGCTCATCGATGCGTCGGGGACGGACTTGCCCACGACGGTGATGCGCGGCGCGTCGGTATCGTTCACTGACTTCGCGGCGGCGCCGGTCATCGTGGAACCTACCGACAGCGCGTTTTTCAACGTGGCGTACGCCGATGTCGCCACCGGGTCGGGCCCCTGTGAGACCGCCGCGCAGATCGCTCTCACCATGCCGGGATCGGCGGCTCATCAGACATTGCCTCTTACCCTGCACGTGTGCGATGAGGGGACGCTCACCGTGTCGCCCGTGTTCGGCGCCATGTCGTCGGCGACCCAAACCACGGCTCCCCCTACGCCGTAGGCGGGCCGGGAACCGGTCCCTCAGTCAGCCACGCGCACCAGGATCCGCCCGCGCACAGCCGCATTGTTGATGGCCGTCAGCGCGCCGGGCAGCCCGGCCAGGGTGACCTCTTCGGCCACGATGGCGTCGAGGTCGAGGCTCTCGACATCATCACGCAGCCGCCCCCACACCTGACGCCGACGCTCGCGGCCGGTGGCCACGGAGTCGATGCCGAGGAGGGCCACCTGCCGGGTGATGAACGGGAACACGGTGGTCTCGAGCCCGGCGCCCCCTGTCAGCCCGCTGGCCGCCACGGCGCCCCCGTAGCGCAAGCAGCGCAATATCCGAGCCAGCGCCGGCCCACCCACGCAGTCGACGGCGCCGGCCCACCGCTCGGAACCGAGCACGCGTGACGGCGCGTCGTCGATGTCGTCACGTCCGATGACGTCGGCCGCCCCCAGGTGTCGAAGCCAATCGTGCTCGTCGGCCTTGCCGGAACTGGCCACCACCTCGTAGCCCCGCCCCGCCAGCAAGGCCACCGCCAGGCATCCCACGCCCCCGGTGGCTCCGGTCACGAGCACCGGTCCGTCGCCGGGTTGCAGCCCGCGCCCTTCGAGCTCGTCGATCGACAAGGCGGCCGTGAAGCCGGCCGTGCCGATGGCCATGGCCCGACGGGCTCCCAGCCCCGCCGTCGGCAGGGCCCAGCCCGATGGCAGTCGGGCGTAGCGGGCGAATCCGCCGTGGCGGCCGACCCCGAGATCGTGGCCATGCGCGAGGACCTCCTCGCCCACCTCGATGTCGGGGTCGTCGCTGGACACGACGACGCCGGCCAGATCGACGCCAGGAACGAGGGGGGAGATGCGGGCCACGCGGTTGCCGGGAACGGTCACCATGGCGTCTTTGAAGTTGACCGACGACCAGGTCACCTCGACGAGGACCTCACCAGCGGGAAGGTCATCCAGACCGATCCGCTGCACCCCCATATCCAGCGTCTCACCGCGCCTCTGCACCAAGAAGGCGGGGAAGGTGGAGCTGGGAACGGAATCGTGCTCAGGGGTGCTGCTCGTTGGACTTCCAGCGGCGTCGCGGTCCACGACGGCACCCTACGCGCCCGGAGTGGGGCCCGGAGTTGGCGCCCGCTGCGCCCAGGATCAGGCCGTCACCATGTCGCGACCGTCGGGACCGGTTCCAGCCAGGCGGTACCCCGACCTGATGAGGAGCTCTCCGACGAGACGCCGTGCCGACCGGCGGGTGGCATCGGCGTCAGGAGCCGCCGTTGCCGACGCCACAGGTTGTTCAGCGGCGATCGGAGCCGACCGACGCAAGGCGTCGACGTGCTCGGCTACAAGTTGCTTCAGGAGTTCGGGATGCATTGCCACGCTCGTAGTTTACGATGATGCGTTGACAAAAGCAAGAATATATTGATATAGTCATAGAGCTATGCCGATGTACCACGAGGATACGCCGAACGGAGCACCGCACATCGGGGTTCACGCCTCGGTGGCGGTGGAGTTGGACTGGGCGTTGGGTGCTGCCCTTCGAGCGGATTTCCGTCGTGACCATCCCGCCCTCGATGCCATGTACAGCGAGTTCCCCGACCTGGCCGAGCGGGCTCGCGCCCTGTGGAGCGACGTGCCCATCAGCTGTGGGGGGTTCATGGAACTCGACATCATCGCCCACCACGGCGGGCTGTTGTTCTCGACCGATGCCGACGCTCTGATCGGACGGCTGGCCGAGCTGTGCACCACGGTGCCTGTCGATTACGCGCTGGGTTCGGAGACCGACGAGGACCGCGCCGTGCTGATCGAAAGGCTGCGGCGGCTGCGTGACTCGGCCGATCTGCGCGCCCGGTATGTGGCGCTGATCAGCGACGTGTGGGCGGCGCTGCAAGGCGCGTGGGACAGCCAGGGCCGTCATGCCGTGGAAGCCGCCATTGCCGGCCGTCGGGACCAGGTGGCCCGGGGGGCCTCATGGGAGGAGGCGTCGCGAAGCGATTGCCACGGCTTTCCTATCGCCCCTCGGCTGGTGGAGCGCTTGGGCCCCGACGACGAGGTGGCCGTCGTGCCCGCCTTCTTCGCCCACAAAGGCCTGCTCTTCGACCTGCCCGGCGTGGTGGTGATCGGTGTGCGGGCCGATGCCACCGGTGCCCAGGCTCGGACCCGTACGGCTCAGCTGGCTCGGCGCCTGAAGACGATCTCGGACCCGACACGCCTGGCCATCCTCGATGCCTTGCGCACCGGGCCCCGTACCGTCTCGGAGCTGGCCACCACCTTCTCGTTGGCCCAGCCCACGGTCTCCAACCATGTGAAGTTGTTGCGCGACGCCGGGTTGATCGCCAACGGATCGGACCGGGGCCGTCGTGAGCTGGTCGTCCAGCACGATGTCGTCGTCGATCTTCTGGCCCATCTGCACCACGTCCTGACCGGCGACCTCCCCACCGAACCCGTGCCGGTTCCGATGCCCGTCTCGACCGCCTGAGGACCGAGGCCGAAGGCCTTGCCCGGCTCGGGCGGGGTGCGGGCGTAGCATGGGTGCATGGTCCGAGGCGCTCTCGGCAGGGGGGCGCGCATCGTCGCGTCGTGGAGACCAGAAGAGCGCGACGCCGTGCTGTATTCGGCGTCGGCCCTTTTTGCCATTACCACGACCGAGTTCTCGTCGATCAGCCTGTATCAGCAGTGGGGCCGGCTGGCCACGGGTCCCTACGCGGTCGGCGCCGTGTGGTCCGCCTGGCTGGCCCGCCGGGCCCGTCGGCGTGAGGAGCTGGCCGCCTCGGTGCCGGCTTTGGCGTCTGTGGCTGTCGAGGGAAGCGGTTCGGCCTCTGCTTCGTGGCATTGGACGACGTCTCGGATGGTCATCTTCCTCATCGTCTTGCTTGGGGCCACCCTCGTCCCGTTGTCGCTCGAGGTGCTGTGGCAGTCGAACTCGACGGGCACCGCGCACGTCCAGCCCGAGGCGCTTGTCGTCCAGCAAGCCGGCCAGCGCCTCTACCACCGCCAGGACCCGTACCAGATCGTCAACGCCAAGCATCCGCCCCGGGTACCGCCGGGCCAACCGGCCTACGACGCCTACAACCCGTACTTGCCGCTGATGTCGGTGTTCGGTCTGGCCCACAGCACCCACGCCCCCACGAGGCTCACCGATGCCCGCGTCGTGTTCTCCTGCATCACCATCTTGTTGGTGGTGGCGGCCATGGGCATGTGTCGCGGCCCTTCGAGCCCGCGCGTGCTGGCCCTGCAGAGCATGACGGTGTTGCCCACGGCCGCGCTGCCCCTGGCCACCGGCGGCGACGACTTGCCGGTGGCGGCGTTGATGTTGTTAGCCCTGGTGCTCATCCAGCGGCGAAGACCGCTCGGAGCCGGCATCGCCTTGGGCGTGGCCGCATCGATGAAGATCACCGCCTGGCCGTTGGCGGCGCTGGCGTTTCTGGTGGCACGCGACCGCTCTGGTCAGCGCAGCCGTCGCGCCTCGCTGTGGATGGTGGCGGGGCTGGCCGGCGTGATGATCCCCGCCATCTTGCCGACGGCGGCCGAGAATTTCTCCGCCTTCATCGAGAACGTGGTGCGCTTCCCCTTGGGCCTGGCCGGGGTGGCGTCGCCGGCGGCGACGCCGTTGCTCGGCCATCTGGTGGTGTCGTCGTTCCCCGGTATCCATCGAATCTTCACGGTGTCGGTGGCCGCCGGTGGGGGATTGGTTCTGCTCTACGTCCTGGCCCGGCACACGCCGAAGACGGCCGCCGATCTGTCGCGGGTGGTGGCGTGGCTGATGACGGTGGCCATATTGCTGGCCCCGGCCACTCGCATCGGCTACCTGCTCTACCCCGTCAACTTCTTCGTGTGGACATGGCTGCTCAAAAGTGAGGATGTCGCCGAGCGCGCCTTGGTGCCGAGCGCGTCGGGATCGGAGCTTTCCGAGGCGCACCTCGACGTCGACGATGACGTGGTCCGCCATGGCGACGAAGCCGACATCCCACCGCCCGGGCGCGACACCGTCGGGGCGGCACCTCGCTCGGTCGCTTCCTGAGTCAGCGTCCTGAATCGCCTTTTTAGGCGTCGCCGGTTTCCACGAAGAGCCGGACTTCGAGAGCGCTGCGGTCAGTGCCGGCCCCCGCACCCGCCCCAGAGCCGGCCCCAGTCGAACCCGTGGATGGCGCCGCCGAAGCGGCTGCGTATGTCGTGGGCGACACCGTGATGCCGAGCTCCCACTCGTTGCCGTCGGTGCCGGGATGCTGCCCGATGATCTGGATGGCTCCATCGGCTTTGGCCGAGCCGTGATCGATGAGCTGCCAATGCTCGGCCACCAGTTCGACTCGCACGAACGTGATGACGGCCTGTTGCGAGTCGGGAGCCATCAGACCCATCGACTGGTCATAGAGACTCACATCGGCGTTGGTCGCCGAGCCCGCCACGGCCGTCGTTCCTTTGGGCACGGCGATGGCATTGAGGATGTTGTCGGGGGGTTGGCCCTCCGACACGATGGGCGCCAACAGGGTGCGGGCGGTGACCGCCACGAGCCCGGCCCCGGGGGCCTCGGCAATGGCGACGGGCGCCCGAGTCGGCTTGCTCTGATTGCTCGTCAAGGCGGCGCCCAGAGTCCCGAGCACGAGCAAGATGGCGGCAATACCCACCACGATGAGGGCCAGATGGGTGCTCGGGCCCGGCGGGCGCCGAGGTGCCTCGGCGACAGGGCCCGGGGGCGTGAGAACGGCCATATCGGGGGAGTCGGGCATGGCGATGGGTGCTCCTCGACGAAAAACGAGGGCGTGGCCGAGTGTACAAGGCGGGCCTGCGAAGCGATAAGCGGCGGAAATTGGGGCGGGGCCATGGCGTGACGGGTGTCGCCGTGTCACGATGACCGGCACAACACAGCGAAGTCGAGTTTTCGGCCTCGATGTGCAGCCGGGGGGTGCCGGCCCACACGTGGGCCGCTGAGTGCGGGGGCGACGGGCACGAGCTCGCCGCCCCCGACGCCGCTCGCAGCGGCTGCCCCCGCCGTCCGACTCAGTCCCGACGCCGGCTTTCCCCGCCCCACCCGAAGTGGTCGAGGGGACCATGCCCGGCCCCGAGGCGCCACCCGGCGGCCCCTTCGATGGCCTTGGCCACAAACGCCTTGGCCCTCGAGATGGCCTCGAGAGGCTCATATCCAAGGGCCAGCAACGCGGCGATCGACGCCGCCAAGGAGCACCCCGTGCCATGGTCGTTGCTGCTCGTCACCCGGGCACCATCGAGGACGGTCATAGCGCCACGGTGCCAGACCACGTCCGGGGCGTCGGGGCCCGCCAGGTGGCCCCCCTTGATCACCACCGTGACCGGGCCGAGCGACCCCAGGGCGGCGGCCGCTTCTTTCATGGAAGCCACGTCGGTCACCGGCGCCCCCACCAGCAAGGCGGCCTCGCGGATGTTGGGGGTGGTCACCTCGGCGTGGGGGAGAAGCACGCGCCGGTAGGCCTCGACCCCGGCCTCGTCGACGAGGGGATGACCGGTGCCGCTGACCATGACGGGGTCCACCACCAGATGGGGGAGCCGCCCGTCGGCCGCCCACCGCGCCACCACCTCCACCGTCGCCGCGCTGGCCAGCATGCCGGTCTTCACGCCGGCCACGGCCAGGTCGCTGAGCACCGCCTCGATCTGCAGGTCGACGAAGGCGGGGTCGACACCGTCCACCCCGAGCACGGCCGCGGTGTTCTGCGCGGTCAGGGCGGTGATGACGCTCGTCCCGAACACGCCGTGGGCGGCGAAGCTCTTGAGATCGGCTTGGATGCCCGCCCCGCCGCCGGAGTCCGAGCCGGCGATGGTCATGGCCACGATGGGATCGTGCACGCCCGGGGACCCGATCAGCGCCTGAAGTCGGGCATGCCCTCGGAGGGGCTCGACGCCTGCGCCAGCCAGCGCCGCGGGATGCGGCCCGCGGCGCGCGCTTCGATCCCGCTTTGCACGGCGAGGCGAAAGGCGTTGGCCATGACCACCGGGTGCCGGGCGCGGGTGATGGCGGTGGCCACCATGACCCCGCCACAGCCCAGCTCCATGGACACCACGGCGTCCGACGCCGTGCCGATGCCGGCGTCGACGATGACCGGCACCGAGACCTGCTCGACCATGAGGGCGATGGCATGCGGGTTGCGCACGCCGAGCCCGCTTCCGATGGGTGCGGCGAGCGGCATCACCGCGGCACAGCCGACCTGCTCGAGGCGCCGGGCCAACACAGGGTCGTCGGTGGTGTACGGGAGGACGACGAAACCGTCGTCGCACAGCTGCTCGGCGGCGGCCAGGAGCTCGACGGCGTCGGGGAGCAGTGTGTGCTCGTCGCCGATCACCTCCAGCTTGATCCAGTCCGTGGCGAAGGCCTCGCGGGCCAACTTGGCGGTGAGGACGGCCTCGGCGGCGGTGAAGCACCCGGCCGTGTTGGGCAGCACCTCCACGGCGCGTGGCGCAGCACGTCGAGCACCCCGCCCCGTCCGGCCGGCGTCGACGCGACGCACGGCCACGGTGGCCAGTGCGGTCCCCGACGCTTCGAGCACGGCGTCGAGGACTTGGAGGCTTTGGATGCCGCCCGTCCCGATGATCAGACGCGAGCCGATGAGGCGACCACCGATGTGGAGACCCTCGTCAGTCGATGGACGAGTCGGTGAAGGGCGTTCATCCACCGGCGGCCGCCGTGACGATCTCGACGTGGTCGCCGTCGGCCAGGGCCGTCGACGCCCACCGGCTGCGAGGCACGACGTCGCGGTTGCAGGCCACGGCGATGCCGTCGAGGGGGCAGGACCACTCCTCGAGGAGCTGCGCCACCGTGGTGCCGGGCGCCACCTCTTGGGCGGTGCCGTTGACGATGACCGACAGGGCCGGAGCCACGGTCTTCAGCATGGCATCTGGCTCGCCTCGTCCCGTCACGACCGGGCCATGGCGGAGCGATGCCTAGGCGAGAACGGTGTGAGCTCACGAGGTGGTTCGGCTCCCGTCAAGATGGCCGCCACGGCCACGGCGGTGAGCGGAGCCAGCAGGATCCCGTTTCGGTAGTGGCCGGTGGCGAGCACCAGACCCTCGAGCGCGCTCGGTCCCACCACGGGCCCGTTGTCCGGCGACCCGGACGTAGCCCCGCGCTGGCCTCGTCGAGAGTCAGCTCGCCGATGCCGGGCACCACGCGCTGCGCGTCTCGCAACAGCTCGTAGACCGCTCCCGCCGTCACCGTCGTGTCGAAGCCCTGTTCCTCGATGGTCGCACCCACCACCACCTCGCCGTCGAGGCGGGGAACGACGTACACGTACGAGCCGTGCACCACGGCGCGCACGGCGCGCGTCACCGGTGTGCGTTGCGGAGGTCCGCTCAGGCGCAGGATCTGACCCTTGACGGGACGCACGGCGGGGGAGACCCCGGGTGCCAGCCCCTCGATGGAGCCCGACCAGCACCCCGCCGCCAGCACCACCGCCGCGCTGGCAACAGTGCGTCCGTCCTCCAGACCCACGCCGGTCACGCGGCCCGCGGCGGTGTCGATGGTGCGAGCCGCCGTCGCCTCGAAGCGCACCCCCCGCCGCCGGGCCGACTCGAGGACCGCCTCCATGAGGAGTCTCGTGTGGACCTGGTGGTCATCGGGCGCCCACAGGGCGGCCGCGATGGAGGGCGACAGCTGCGGCTCCAGGGCGCGCGCCTGGCTGGCTGTGAGCCACTGCGCGGCCAGTCCCAGCTCGCGCTGAAAGGCAAAGACCTCTTCGCTCCAGGCCCGGTCGTCGTCGTCAACCGCCACCGACAACGTCCCGCACTGCCGGTAGCCGACGCTGCGACCGACCTCGGCCTCGAGGGCAGCGGCGAAATCGGGCCACGCCTTCGCCCCGGCCAAGTTCAAGGCGAGCAAAGCTTCCTCGCCGTAGTGCGCTTCGGTGACAGGCGTGAGCATGCCCGCCGCCACCCACGACGCCCCTCGACCGGGGCGGGGGTCCACCACGACCACCGAAAGCCCGAGGCCGGCCGCCTGGCGGGCGATGGTCGCACCGATGATGCCGCCACCGACGATGGCCACATCAGCGTGTTGCGGGGGGCTCACCTCCCGCCTTGGAGGGGAGGGCAGGTCACACGATGTATCCTAGAAGGGCTGCGACAGGGCCAGCGTCGTCCCGCCGGCAGTCCGCTTACCGCCGCGTACGACACGGAGTAACCCAGTTGAAGACAGTGCCCTCACCGACGGGTCTTTACGACCCCGCTTTCGAGCACGACGCGTGCGGGATCGCCATGGTCGCGGACCTCCATGGCCGCCCGCATCACACCATGGTCGACCAGGCGCTCACCGCGCTCGAGCATCTGGCCCATCGAGGCGCTTCGGGCGCCGAACCCTCTACCGGGGACGGTGCCGGGGTGCTCATCCAAGTGCCACACCGTTTCCTGGCTGCCACCGTCGAATTCGCATTGCCCGAGGCCGGCGGTTACGCGCCGGGATCGTGTTCCTCCCCGCCGACGCCGATGACGCGCTGAAGGCGCAGCGCCGCGTCGAGGAGCTGGCCGCCGAAGAGCACCTGCATGTCCTCGGCTGGCGCGACGTGCCCACCGATCCCAGTGGTCTGGGCGCCAGTGCCTTGGCGGCCATGCCGCGCATCAGTCAGCTGGTGGTGGCGCCCGTCGTAAGCAGCGACGACCCCGTCGCCCTCGACCGCCTCACGTTCTGCCTGCGCAAGCGCGTCGAGCACGAAGTACCCGGCGTGTACATCTCGTCGCTGTCGTCTCGCACCATGGTCTACAAGGGCATGTTGACGGGGCATCAACTACGCCTCTTCTACCCCGACCTGTCCGACCACCGCTTCGAAAGTGCGCTGGCCCTCGTGCACAGCCGGTTCTCGACCAACACCTTTCCGTCGTGGCCGCTGGCGCACCCGTATCGGTACATGGCCCACAACGGGGAGATCAACACCCTGCGCGGCAACCGCAACTGGATGCGGGCCCGCGAGGCGTTGCTGCGCAGCGACCTCATTCCCGGCGACCTGGCCCGCCTGTTTCCGGTGTGCAACCCCAGCGGCTCGGACACCGCCTCGTTCGACGAGGTGCTCGAGCTGTTGCACCTGGGTGGGCGCAGCCTGGCGCACGCCGTGCTCATGATGATCCCCGAGGCATGGGAGAACCATCGCTCCATGGACGAGGCGCCGCCGCGCCTTTTACCGCTACCACGCCTCGTTGATGGAGCCGTGGGACGGTCCTGCCGCCGTGGTGTTCACCGACGGCACCGTGGTAGGCGGGGTGCTGGATCGAAACGGGCTGCGCCCGTCTCGTTACTGGGTCACCGACGACGGCTTGGTGGTGCTGGCGTCGGAGGTGGGGGTACTCGACATCGACCCCGCCAAGGTGGTGCGCAAGGGACGGCTGCAGCCCGGACGCATGTTCCTCGTCGACACCGCTCAGGGTCGCATCGTCGATGACGACGAGATCAAGACGCAGCTGGCCGCCGAGCATCCCTATGGCCAGTGGCTCGCCGAGGGCCAGGTGTCACTGCAGGACCTGCCGCCTCGGATGATGCTCACCCCCCAACATGCGTCGGTGCTGACCCATCAGCGCCTGTTCGGCTACACCAACGAGGAGCTCCGCCTCATCCTCGCCCCCATGGCGCGTTCGGGTGCGGAGCCCATTGGCTCCATGGGCAACGACGCGGCGATCTCGGTGCTGTCGGACAAATCGCGGCTGCTGTTCGACTACTTCACCCAACTCTTCGCCCAGGTGACGAACCCGCCGCTCGACGCCATTCGCGAAGAACTGGTCACCTCCAACCTCTCCAAGCTCGGGCCCGAGGGCAACCTGCTGGAACCGACGGCCGACTCGTGCAAGCAGATCATGCTTCCGTACCCGGTCATCGACAACGGCGAGCTGGCCAAACTCCTGTACGTCAACGAGGACAAGGACGACGCCCGGCTTCGAGGCGTTTGCCGTGGACGCGCTCTTCGACGTCACCGGTGGAGGCGAGGCATTGGCCAGGGCCATCGAGGACGTGCGCCGGCGGGTGTCGTTCGCCATCGCCTTGGGCTCGAACATCATCATCCTCTCGGACCGCAACTCGACAGCCGCCATGGCGCCGGTACCGTCACTGCTTCTGACCGCGGCGGTCCACGAGCACCTCGTCCGCGAGAAGACCCGCACCCGCGTTGGCCTGGTGGTCGAGAGCGGCGATGCCCGCGAGGTGCACCACATTGCGCTGCTCATCGGTTTCGGTGCTTCGGCGGTCAACCCCTATCTGGCCTTCGAGACGATCGACGAGATGCTCGAGACGGGCATCCTGCAGGGCATCACGCCCCGCCAGGCCCGGGCTAATTACATCAAGGCGGCCTGCAAGGGTGTCATCAAGACGATGTCGAAGATGGGCGTGTCCACGGTGGCCTCGTACACCGGTGCGCAGATTTTCGAGGCGGTCGGCCTCGGGCGCGACGTCGTCGACGAGTACTTCACCGGCACCACGAGCCGCATCGGCGGGGTCGGGCTCGACGAGCTGGCTGCCGAGGTGGCCGAGCGCCACCGCCTGGCGCACCTGCCCCGGCCCACCGAGCGAGCGCATCGCGAGTTGGAGGGGGGCGGCGAGTATCAGTGGCGGCGCGAGGGTGAGGTCCACCTCTTCAATCCCAAGACCGTCTTCAAACTGCAGCACGCCACCCGGGCCAAGCGTTACGACATCTTCAAGGAGTACACCCGCCTCGTCGACGACCAGTCCGAACACCTGGCCACGTTGCGCGGGTTGTTGCGGCTGCGCACTGGCGCCTTGCCCGCGCTCGAGATCGACGACGTCGAGCCGGTGAGCGCCATCGTGACTCGTTTTGCCACCGGGGCCATGTCCTACGGGTCCATCTCCGCGGAGGCGCACGAGAACCTCGCCATCGCCATGAACCGCCTGGGCGGCAAGTCCAACACCGGCGAAGGCGGGGAGGACGCGTCGCGCTATGTGCCCGACGCCAACGGAGACCTGCGTCGCAGCGCCATCAAGCAAGTGGCGTCGGCTCGTTTCGGGGTGACCAGTGAATACCTCGTCAACGCCGATGACATTCAGATCAAGATCGCCCAGGGGGCCAAGCCCGGTGAGGGAGGCCAGTTGCCCGGCGGCAAGGTCTACCCGTGGATCGCCAAGACGCGCTTCTCCACGCCCGGCGTCGGGCTCATCTCGCCGCCACCGCACCATGACATCTACTCCATCGAGGACATCGCTCAGCTCATTCACGATCTGAAGTCGGCCAACCCCCAGGCGCGTGTGCACGTGAAGCTCGTCGCCGAGGTGGGCGTGGGCACGGTGGCCGCCGGTGTGGCCAAGGCCAAGTCCGACGTTGTGCTCATCTCGGGCCACGATGGGGGGACGGGGGCGAGCCCGCTCACCTCGCTCAAGCACGCCGGCATCCCGTGGGAGCTCGGCTTGGCCGAGACCCAGCAGACCCTCATGCTCAACGGGCTGCGCGACCGCATCGTGGTGCAGGTCGACGGCCAGCTCAAGACGGGCCGCGACGTGGTCATCGCCGCGCTGCTCGGTGCCGAGGAATTCGGCTTTGCCACCGCCCCGTTGGTGGTGTCGGGGTGCGTGATGATGCGCGTCTGTCACCTCGATACCTGCCCGGTGGGCATCGCCACCCAGAACCCCGAGCTGCGCAAGCGGTTCGCCGGCAAGCCGGAGTTCGTGGAGCACTTCTTCGAGTTCATCGCCCAGGAGGTGCGCGAGTACCTGGCCGCCTTGGGCCTGCGCTCGATCGAGGAGGCGGTGGGGCGAGTCGACCTGCTCTACATCGTCGAGGCGATCGATCATTACAAGGCACGCGGTCTCGACCTGACGCCCATTTTGGCGGTCCCCGAGGAGGGACCGCCCACCGACCGCCGCTGGCGCCAGGTCCAGGACCACGGCCTGCAACGCGCCCTGGACCACCAATTCCTGCCTGCCTGCCAGGCCGCCATCGATGACGGCACGCCGGTGGAGATGGCGCTGCCCATCAGCAACGTCGATCGCACCGTGGGCACATTGCTCGGCTACGAGATCACCAAGCGCCATGGGGCGGCCGGTTTGGCCGACGGCACCATTGTGCTGACCTTCACCGGTTCGGCGGGCCAGAGCTTCGGGGCGTTCGTGCCCCGAGGAGTGACCCTGCGGCTCTACGGCGACGCCAACGACTATCTGGCCAAAGGGTTGTCGGGCGGCCAGGTGGTGCTGCGCCCGCCCGAGGCGTCGGTCTTCGCCGCCGAGGACCACATCATCGCCGGCAACGTCATCCTCTACGGCGCCACCTCAGGCCGCTGCTACATCAGGGGTCAGGTGGGGGAGCGCTTCTGTGTGCGCAACTCGGGAGCCGTCGCCGTTGTCGAAGGCATCGGCGACCACGGCTGTGAGTACATGACGGGAGGCAAGGTCGTCGTACTCGGTCCCACCGGTCGTAACTTCGGGGCGGGCATGTCCGGGGGGACCGCCTACGTCTTTGACCCCGAGGGCACCTTCGAGTCCCGGGTCAACCCCGACATGGTCGACCTCGAGGAGCTCGAGGATGAGGACCGGCAATGGCTCTACGACACCATCACCGAACACGCCGAGGCCACCGGATCGGCGGTGGCGGCGCGGCTGCTCGATGGGTGGGCGGGCGCGTCGGCGTCATTCGTGAAGGTCATGCCACGCGACTACCGCCGGGTACTCGAGGCCACCCAACGGGCGCTGGCCGCCGGCACGTCGGTCGACGAGGCGGTCATGGCCGCCTCGCACGGGTAGGGCGCCGACATGGGAAAGGTCACCGGCTTCATCGAGTACCCACGGCGTTTGCCGGCGCGCCGGGCCGTGGCGGTGCGGTTGCGCGACTGGCGTGAGGTCTACGAATCCTTTGCGCCCGAGGCCGCCGCCGAGCAGGGGGCGCGCTGCATGGACTGCGGTATCCCCTTTTGCCACGAGGGTTGTCCGCTGGGCAATCTCATCCCGGAATGGAACGACCTCGTCTACCGCGACGAATGGCGTGACGCCATTGAGCGCTTGCACGCCACCAACAATTTCCCCGAGTTCACGGGCCGGTTGTGCCCGGCCCCGTGCGAAGGATCGTGCGTGCTCGGCATCAACGCCGACCCCGTCGCCATCGAGCGCATCGAGTACGAGATCATCGAGCGCGCCTGGGCCGAGGGTTGGGTGGCGCCACAGGTGTCGGACGTGTCGACGGGCCAGTCGGTGGCCGTGGTGGGCTCCGGGCCGGCCGGTCTGGCCTGCGCCCAACAGCTGGCGCGCGCTGGTCACCGGGTGGTTGTCTTCGAACGCGGCGAGCGTCCCGGCGGCCTACTGCGCTACGGCATCCCCGAGTTCAAGATGGAGAAAGCGGTTCTCGATCGCCGCCTGGCCCAGCTGCGCGCCGAAGGCGTGACGTTCCGCTGTGCCACCTCGGTTGGTGCTGCCGTGGGCACCGGGGCTGACGCGCCGCACCTGGAGGTGGTGGCGGCCGAATCCCTGGTGGCGGACTTCGACGCCCTGGTGCTGGCGGGCGGAGCCACGTTGCCACGTGAGCTCGATATCCCAGGGCGCCAGTTGGACGGCATCCATCTCGCCATGGAGTACCTCAAGCCGTCGAACCTCGTGCGCGAGGGCGAGTTCGAATCTTCGCCTATCAGCGCCGAAGGCAAGGACGTGGTCATCATCGGGGGCGGGGACACCGGCGCGGACTGCCTGGGGACTGCGCATCGCCAGGGCGCCGCCTCGGTACGCCAGCTGGAGATCATGGCCCAGCCGCCCGATATGCGTCTCGAGGACAACCCGTGGCCGACGTGGCCGCTTATCTTGCGCACCTCGTCCGCCCATGAGGAAGGGGGCGAGCGTCTCTATGCGGTGACCACCACCGAGTTCGTCGACGGCGGTGACGGCACGGTGGGGGGACTGCGCGCCGAGCAGGTTGAGATGGTCCGAGGTGACAGCGGCGCCATGAAGATGGTGCCCGTCCCCGACAGCCACTTCGAGCTGCCCTGCCAGCTCGTGCTCTTGGCCATGGGCTTCCTCGGCGCCGAGCGCCAGGGGGTGGTGGGGGAACTCGGTCTTGAGCTCGATGCCCGGGGATCGGTGGCGTGCGATGCCAACTGGGCCACCAGTCGGCATCAGGTGTTCGTGTGCGGAGACATGACCCGCGGCCAGAGCCTCATCGTGTGGGCCATCGCCGAGGGACGTTCGTGCGCGGCATCGGTCGATCGTTTCCTCATGGGCGACACCGCCTTGCCGGCCCCGATCGTCCCCGGGCAACTGGCGCTGCGCTAACCGTCTTCCGATAGGGTTCGCGGCCGTGCCCGAATCCTTCGCATCCATTTTCACCGAGCTCGGCGCGGCCACCTTGGGTGAGTCCGGTGCCCTGACCATGGTGCCGCGTGTGCACACGGCGTGGCCCGGGGCCCGGTTGGCCGCACCCGCCTATCCGGTGCACTGTCGTACCGGCGACAACTTGGCCGTGCATGTGGCGCTCACCCGGGCGCCGAGGGGCTCCGCGCTGGTGGTCGACGTAGGCGAGGAACGCGCCTTTGGGTATTGGGGTGAGGTCCTCACCACCTTGGCGATGGCGAGGGGCATCGCCGGATTGGTGATCGACGGCGGCGTGCGCGACATCGACGCCGTGGCGGGGGCGGGTTTCCCGATCTTCTCGGCCATGATCGCGCTGCGCGGTGCCGCCAAGGTGGCGCCGGGCACCATCGGAGCCACCGTAGAGGTGGGCGGCGTTTCGGTGAGTGGCAGGGACTGGGTGGTCGGCGACGCCGATGGGGTGGTGATCGTGCCGGGGAACGCGCTTGATGACGTCGCCGCGGCCGGCCGAGCCCGCCAGGAGAAAGAGATCATGATGTTCGAGCGCCTGCGCGCCGGTGCCTCCACGGTGGAGCTACTCGACCTGGACATCTCTCCGATTGTGGAAACGCCGACGTCCTAAGTCGGTGGCGCGGCGCGGGCCGCCGGTTACGGGCCGCCTGCTACGGGCCGTCGACCGAACTGCATCAGGCGGTCAGAAGGTGAGGCGGTCGTCGCCCGGCCAGCACGTCGCAGACCTGTGCACAGGCGAGTTGCACCATGGCGCCGCGCGTCGCCGATGACGCGCTGCCGATGTGGGGGAGGAGCACCGTCCTCGGCGCTGCCAACAGGCGCGGGTTGATGCGAGGCTCGCCGTCATAGACGTCGAGGCCGGCGGCAAAGATCCGACCTGCCTCGAGGGCATCGGCCAAGGCGTTCTCATCGACTACCGGCCCGCGTGCCGTGTTGACGAGCACGGCGGTTGGTTTCATGGTGGCCAACTGGGCGGCTCCGATGAGGTGGCGGGTGGCGTCGCTCAAAGGGACGTGCACGCTGACGACATCGGCGCGGGCGAGGAGGTCGGCGAGCTCGGCCACGTAACCGGGCTCGCCGGTGCGGTGGCGGGAGTGGTGGAGGACCTCCATGGAGAACCCTTCGGCGCGTCGTTGCACGGCCTTGGCGATGCGGCCGTAGCCCACCAGCCCGAGCACCGCCCCATGCACGTCGTGACCGAGGTACTGGTCGATGGCCCACCCTGGCCAATTCCCGGCGCGCAGGTCACGCTCGGCATCTGAGGCCAATCGGGAGGCGGCCAGCATCAACAACATGGCCACATCGGCCGTCGTCTCGTCGAGCACGCCGGGCGTGTTGCACACGGCGATGCCCAACTGGCGCGCGCACACGATGTCGACGTTGTCGAAGCCCACGGCGACGTTGCCGACCACCTTGAGCAGTCCTGCTGCTCCGGCGTGCAGGACCTCGGCATCGATGCGATCGGTGAGCAGGCACACCAGGCCATCGGCGGCGCCGACCTTGGTCACCAACTCGTCACCGCTCCACGACGCCGGCCCACTGGGCTGGTCGATGTCGTGGCCGGCTGCCACCAGGTTCTCAAGCCACTGCGGTGGCAGTCGCCGGCTGACGATTACCCGAGACATGGCCGTATTCCCCTTCCGCCCTAGACTCGACGTTCTGGCCGAGCAGCGTAGACGACGAGGTTAGCGATGAGCGCAGTGATCCCACGCGTGGTGGCCGTGCCATTGGACGCGTCGAGCTGGACGCCCTTTGGGTGGCTGCCGGTCCAAGACACCGACCCCGCCGACGGCGCGCACCGCCTGAGTTATGACGGCGGCGACCCCCATCTCAATGTCATCTCGCATCGACTCGACGAGCTCGAAGCCGTAGAAGGTGCCCTGCGCTGTCCGGAGCTCTTTCGCCACGAGCGTCACACCCAAGCGTTGCTGGTGCTCAACTGCACGGCGGTGATCGCGGTGGCACCCCCCGACGTCACGTTCTCGTCGCCCGAGGATGCCAGACACGTGAGCGCCTTCGTGTTGCGACCCTACGACGCCTTTGTACTCCAACGCGGGACATGGCACTGGGGCCCGTTCCCCGTCAAGGACGATGTCGTACGGCTGTGGAACCTCCAAGCATTGGGGTATATCGAGGACAACGACCGCGCCGACCTCGCCGCCTGTGGTGCCACAGTGGATGTGGTGGTCTCCTAGACGGATCGGTTACGGGCTCGCCAACGCGTGAAAGGCGATGGCGGCCGCGGTGGCGACATTGAGGGAGTCCACGCCGCTCGCCATGGGGATGGGGACCATCACATCGCACGCGGGCAGCGCCGCATGGCTCAGCCCGGGCCCCTCGGCTCCGAGAAGCAGGGCGACGCCACGGCCGCCCCTGGATCCCAGGTCCTTGAGCTCGGCGAAGGTGGTGACGGGCACGCCGGTTCGCACGTCCGGGCGTGGCGTCAATGCGGCCACGACGAAGCCGGCCGCCCGCACATCGTCGAGACGCTCCGGCCACGGTGCCAGCCGGCCGAAGGGGATATGCAGGACGTGTCCGACCGACACGCGGATGGATCGGCGATAGAGCGGGTCTGCGCACGTCGGGTCGAGCAGGACGGCGGCCACGGCGAAGGCCGCCGCGTTGCGGAACAACGAGCCGATGTTTTCGTGGTCGTTGAGTCCTTCGAGAACGGCGATGATCGGCATGGTCCCGGGTCGCTGCGTCGCCACCACGTCGGCGAGCAGGCGGCGCGCCTGGGCAGGCTCCGGGCGATGAGCGACGGCCACCATGCCGCGGTGGAAGTCGAAACCAACGGTGGCGGCCACCACGGCACGCGACCCCACCAAGACGGGCATGCCCCGTTGGCGCACGGCGGTGACTACGTCACTAGCGGCCGAGGCGTGGTGATCGTCGACAAGCAATGAACGTACCGAGTAAGGGGAGGTCAAAAGCCGGTGAACCGCCAGACTCCCCTCCACCACGAAGATCGACTGCTCGGCGTCGAGCCGTACCCGACGCGCCGGGTCGTTGAGATCGCGGTAGGGGTCGAGGCGCGCATCAGCCGGATCGTCCACCTCGATGAGTGGTCCTGGTGTCGCCACGACCGGATCCTGGGGCGCTGCCATCACACGTCATCCTCGCCTACGTACCCACGCCATGACGTAGCTGGTGACGGGCAGCGACCTCGGGTCCGGCTGAGCCGCCGTGATTAAGGTGGTGGCTTCCGGCTCGAGATGGGGGTGTGGTCGGGTGCCGACGCGACGCGACGTGCTCAAAGGCGGTGGGGGTGCTCTTATGGCCGGTTTGGCCGGTCAGACGCTGCTTACCGATGCGGCGGGGGCAACCACCCCGCCGGCGGCGGCTGGATCGGCCACGACGTCGGCGTCCTCGGGGCTCAGCGCGGCGGCCCCACCGGCATTTCGACCGGGCGGGGCTGGGCCTCTGTACTGGAGCACTTACGGCTACGAGTTCGAGACCAACAGCCTGATGCCCGAGGACGTGTTCAAGACCAACGTGGACTGGGTGGCGTCGGCATTTCGTGACTACGGGTACAAGATGGTGTGCACCGACGGTTGGATTGACAACACGCAACAGATCACGCCGAATGGCTACATCACGAGCCAAGCCGACAACTGGGAACATGACTGGGCCTGGTGGGTCAATTACCTGCAGTCCCAAGGCCTCCAACTCGGCGTGTATTACAACCCGCTGTGGGTGACCCTGTCGGCCACCTCGAACCCGTCGGTGACGGTGGTGGGACGCCCCGACGTCAAGGTGGCCGACATCGTCAACCCCGGTGACGATTTCGACTCAGGCGGACGCCTGCAATGGGTCGACACCACCCGCGACGGAGCCGAGGAGTACGTCAAGGGGTATGTGACGTACTTCCGCCAGCTCGGCGTGGTGTTTCTCCGCATCGACTTTCTGGCCTGGTACGAGGCGGGGTTCGACCAGGCCGAAGGGACGGTCGGGGTCGCGCACGGCCGCGAGGGCTATCTCCGGGCGCTGTCGTGGATGCGAGAGGCGGCTGGCGGCATGCAGCTGAGCCTCGTGATGCCCAACTTGTTCGACCATGGGTCCGGTGAACGTCTCTACGGCGACTTGGTGCGTATCGACAACGACGCCAGCTACGGTAACTGGGGCGTGCTCAGCGGTGGCCGCCAGAGCTGGCAACCCGAGTGGTCGCAATGGAACAACCCGTTCTTGGGATTCACCGGCTTTGCCGACATCTCCGGTCGCGGCCAGATGATCCTCGACGGCGACCCGCTCATCATGGCGTCGTTCCCCACTGACGACGAACGACAAAGCGCCATCAATCTGTTCACCATGGCCGGCGCCCCCATCGCCATCACCGACCGCAGCGATACGATCGGAAAGAACGCCCCCATCTTTCAGAACAAGGAGGCGCTGGCTCTGCGTCAGGCCGGCTTGGTCGGCAAACCCATCTTCAGCAACAACCACGCCTTCGAGTACGACTCCTCGAGCCGAGACCCCGAGCGCTGGATTGGCCAGCTCCCCGACGGGAGTTGGGCCGTCACGCTGATCAATCGGGAGAACGGGCCCGGTCGGCGCACCATCTCGATCAACTTCGCCAACGCCATGGGCTTGAGCGCGTCGGCTCCGGTACGCGACCTGTGGGCGCACAAGGACCTGGGATCGATGACCGGCTTCATGGTCAACCTCAGGCCCCACGCCTCGGTCCTGTTGAAGGTGACGCCGTCGGGTCCGCCGCAGTACCAGGCCGAGGTCGGCGCCTGGGCGGGGTCAGCCCGGTTCGACAAGACATTCAGCGGCCACCACGGCATGGGATACGTCAGCGGGCTCGACACCGTGGGCAGCAGTGTGGCGATCGCCATGGCGGCGCCCAGCGCGGGCAGCGTGCAGCTCCAGTGCCGAGTGGCCAACTCGTCGGGCCATCCTTCGGAACTGACGGTCAACGCGCTCGACCCGCAGAGCGGGAATGTCAACGGGACCGCCACCCTTCAGCGCGCCGAGCACGCCGGCGTGGTCCACGTGGCAGACGGTGTCTGTCACGCTGACCATGGCATCGGGGACGAACCTGGTGGTCTTCAGCGTTGACACAGCCGATCAGGGGCCGGTGAACCTCGACTTCATCACGCTGTCCTGAGGCCGACCTTTTACGTCGAAGCGGGCGCCCCGCTCGGAGGCTGGTCGGCGAAGACGAGGATGGCACCGGTGTACACCGCCACCCAAACGTCGCCAGTGGTGGCGTCGTAGGTGATGCCGACGGGGTTGGTACCCGTGGCGATGACCTGGAGGACGGCGAGGTTGGAGGCCTGTAGCACCGTAATGGTGTTGGACAGGTAGTCGTCGACGAATAAGGCCGTTCCATCTGTCGAAATGGCCACCGAACGGCAGTCCGCGCCGGTATGGACGCTCGCCACCACGGCGTCGTCGGCGAGGTTCACCTTGACGACATCACCCGGCTGGTTCAGCGTCACATAGAGCCACTGTCCGATGGGATCGATGACGATGTGGCGGGGGTTCTCGCCCACGACGAAGGATCCTGTTTCGCTCAAGGTGTTCAAGTCGACCTTCACCACGTCGTCACCCCCCATGATGGCCACGTAGGCGGTCGTCGAGTCGGGGGAGATGGCAATGCCCCGGGGATAGGCGCCCATGGGAAGACGAGCTACCTCTTGGCCATCGGCGATATTGACGATGCTCATGTCGAACGAGCACCAGTTGGACACGAGCAGCCATTTGCCGTTGGGGGAGACGGCCAGGAACTTCGGGACCAATCCGACTTCGATGACCTGGTCGATCTGCAAGGTCTGGGTGTCGATGCGATATACGTAGCTGTTGGTGTCGCCGGCTGCCTTGGCCGATGCCGGGGTGCAGGTGTCGTTCCCCTCGGGCCCGAAGCCTACGCCGTACATCGAATAGTTCGACACGTAGACGTAGCGCGCGTCGGGGGTGAAGGCGGCCTCCACCGGCGCGCCGTGGGTCACCCCGGGGTGTCCGGGGAAACCGAACTGGGACATGTCGACGGTGTCGGGAATGGTGTCGACGAGGTTGCCGGCGCTGTTGTAGACGGTGACGGTGTGGCGATACATCATGTTCTGGGCGACGACGAGCCCCGTATCCGACGCGTCGACCGACTTCGGTGAGATGGCCCCACCGATGGTGCGCAGCAGTGCGAGACGTCGCTGATCGGCGGGTGGCCCCGGGGGGACCTCGCGGAACGGAGACGTCGTCGTGGTGGTTGTCGTGGTGGCGGTGTGCGGCAATGGCACTGTGTGTTGAAGTGCAGACGACGCCGCGCCAGCTGGGCTGTGACCGCGACCCACCAGCGCCCAGGTGCCGGCACCGGCAACAGCCACTACCAAGACGACGAGAACGGCGAAACGGGCCGCGCCCGTCGAGCGGGCCGAGCCGGGGCGAGAAGCAGCGGTGTGACGGCCTGGCGTCATCTCCCTACCTTCGACCATGGCGCCCGGGCGAGCAAGGACCGACCGGCCTACCCATGAGTCGGTGGACGTCGACAACGCCAACGTGTCACCGTGGGGACGTCTGGTGACAAGTACCGATGCGTGCGAATGGAGGACCGACGATGAGTGACCCGAGCGACGTGGCGGTGCCGGGGCTCGTTCCCACGTTCCGCCATGTCGATGACCCGTCGGTGGGCTGGCAGCAGGTGAAGGCGGTGCGCAACGCCGACGGCACGACATCGTCGGTATGGGAGAAGTGGCTCGCCTTTTCGCCAGATCCCCAGTATTTGTCGCTGTATGCCAAGTGGGACCCTGGAGTGGTGGTGCGCCGCCACGGCCACTACAGCCCTCATGTGTTGTTCGTCATCGAAGGTGACATGTGGTGCGGTGAGCGCCACTGCCCAGCGGGCACGCACA
The DNA here is from genome assembly GCA_963793645.1 of uncultured Acidimicrobiaceae bacterium. GTDB lineage: Bacteria > Actinomycetota > Acidimicrobiia > Acidimicrobiales > UBA8190 > CAWCAW01. The sequence continues at coordinate 98,657 of CAWCAW010000010.1, forward strand.
TCGAGCTGCCTTTGGGAGCGGCGTTCGGACCCTTTGTGGCCGGTGAGGATGGGACGTTGCTCTTCGAGGTGATGATGGGCGACCCGCGCTCATGGGGAGACGACCCCGAGGCTTTCGCCCGTGCGCTGGCCGCACGCGGGGCTGAGGCGCTGCCCGATCCCGACATCGAGCTTCCCGCATGGCTCAAGGACCTCCGGTCACGTTGGCACGTCGAAGGTGAAGCGTCTCGATCGTGATGGCTCAAGTGGGGGCGGCTCCTCGCCGAGACACCTTCCATGGACAACTCACGCTTGCTCTTCCAGAGTCGTGATGCCTCCTATGTGCAGGCCGTGGCCGCGCAGGGTGCTTGGACCGATCGAAGCGGAACGGAATACGAGGTGACGTCGGTGAACGAGGTTGCCGACGTGTTCATTCCACGCATCCGACAGTGGGCCGTCCGTGGTATCCGGAAAGTGACCGATTGCGGTTCGGTAGCTCCCGCCTGACGTCGGCGGCGAGGGTGCCCGCGCATCTATGGCTCTGACAGAATCTGGTCGTGTGCAACCGAGGTGTGGAGCTCCGCCAGGTTCACTACGGCGACCCTGAGGCGGTAACGGTCCTGGCGGGCCTCGCTGACGAATACGAGCGTCGCTATGGGGCGAACGACGAGATGTCGTCGGTGGACCCCCAGGAGTGGGAACCACCTGATGGCGCCTTTGTGGTGCTCGTCGAGGACGGCGTCACGCTGGCAGGTGGCGCGTTACGACGACTGTCTTCCGACACATGCGAGGCCAAGCGCATGTGGACGTCGTCCTCGCATCGACGTAAGGGGTATGCGTCGCTGATCTTGGACGCACTCGAGTCTTTGGGCAGGAGCCGGGGCTATACCTATCTCCGCCTCGAGACAGGGCCGGCGCAGCCCGAAGCTCATGCCATGTACATTCAGCGTGGCTACACACAAATCCCTCCCTATGGCATCTACCCGCAGGCCACTGCCTTTGAGAACCGCCTACATGAGCCGGACGAAGAGCGGTGAGAGGGCTCGTGTGGATCGATGGCTCGTTTACTACGCTCAGCAGCACCGTAGCGATCTGGCGTGCTGGTCAGAGCGAGTGGAAAGGTGCTTCCTAGCGTGAATATTGCCGGGTCGAACATCGTTGTGACGGGGGCGTCGTCGGGGATCGGCGAGGCCTTGGCTCCCATGCTGGCCGAGTGTGGAGCGGTGGTCGGTGTGGTGGCGCGCCGGGCGGATCGTCTTGAGGCCACCTTGGCCCGCTGTCAGGCGCATTCGCCGGGCTCGCGGATGTGGGCAGTTGACCTTTCCGATCTCGACGCCGCGGTGGCGCTCGTCGACGACGCCTGGCAAGCATTTGGGGGCATCGACTGTTTGATCAACAACGCCGGCGTGGGTAAGCGCAAGCAGCTTCTCGATCACGATCCCAACGATCTCGAGGTGGTCCTTCGTACCAATTTCCTTTCCCCGGTGCGCATGAATCTGGCCATCGTGCCCAAGATGCTCGAGCGCGGATCGGGCATGATCGTCAATGTCGCCAGCGGTGGTGGGCGCTTCGGGATCACCCACGAGTCGGCCTACTGCGCGTCGAAGTTCGCTCTGAGCGGATGGAGCGAGGTGGCCGCCATGGATCTGGCCGACACACCCGTTGAGGTGAAGCTCGTGCAACCCGGTGCCATCGCTACCGAGATCTGGGACCAGCGCCCCGGTGAGCTTCCTGGCTTACCCGGTGCGGAGTTCGACACCGCCGAGCAGTGTGCGGCCGGCATCGTCGACGCGCTCGAGTCCGACGGATTCGAATACTTCGTCCCGGCTTCGCTCAAGGAGATCGTGGATCAGAAGAATGCCGACCTGGCGGGCTGGATTGATCTCATGGCCGCCATCGGTCGCAGCATGTAACTCGACTGCTCAGCAGCAGTCGCCTGTTCAGCGGCAGTCGACTGCTCAGCGGCAGTCGACCACCATGGTGCGTCGTTGAATCTCCGTCTCGTGCCACCCGATGAACGCGGTGGTCAGATCGAGGCGGTCGTGGGAGGTCAACGAAGCACCGCAACTGCACCCGGCGTCGGTCCACCCCGCCCGAGAGATCCGCTGCAGGGTGATGACGTGGCCCCCGGACGGACCTCGACGTTGGCCGAAGCGTCGCCGTTCCAGGTGCCCCCGGCGCTCGGCGTCCTGCTGTGCTCTGGCGTGGCGACGGCGCTCCCCGCCGCCTTTGCGTCGCACCCGTCGCCGATTGTCGATGTGCTGTTCTCTCGCCATGGTGCTCCCGCCCGGTGCCACGCCCGCCTCGGTGCCTCCCGTAATTCTAGGAAAGGCGGAGAGCTTTTGTGGGTGGTTGCGGGGGTTTAGTAGCCAGGACCATGGTCGAGAATGCGGCGGGGGGTGTCGACCAGCATGGCCCGGATGTGCTCCTCGCTCACGCCCCGCTCACGCAAGGCGGGGAGGACGTCGTGGCTTATATGCAGGAAATGCCAGTTCGGCACGTTGCGACGCAGCATCTCGGGATCGAACCAGTCGATGTGGCAGGCGGCGTCATGGGACAGAACCATCTTGTCGGCCCAGCCTTCTTCGCACAGCACAGCGACGGTCTCCACCCGCTGCTGGGTGGTGCGGTAGGCGTCCACGCCGAAGCGGTCCATCCCCAGGGTCGAGCCGGCCGCCAACAGCTCACCGAGGTAGTCGAGATTTCGGGTGTCACCGCTATGACCGATGACGACGCGACTGAGGTCGACTCCTTCCTCGGCAAAGATCCGTTGCTGGTCGAGGCCGCGCTTGGACGGTGCATGGGTGTGGGTGGAGATGGGAATCCCCGTCTGGCGATGCACCCGGGCCGCGGCGCGCAGCACGCGCTCGACACCGTCAGTGACTCCCGCCGCGTCGGTGGCGCATTTGAGGATGCCCGGACGCACACCGGTGCCGGCAATACCGTTTTCGATATCACCGGCGAAGAACTCGTCGAGGATGTCGACGTGGTTGCCTCGCATGGCAGCGCCGCGCATGTCGAAGAAGTGGGGGAGGGCGTCGTAGGTGTAGAGGCCGGTGGCCACGACGATATGCAGGTCGACTTGGTGGGCGACTTCGGAGATGAGCTCGATGTCGCGGCCCAGACCCACCACGGTGAGGTCGACGATGGTGCCCACCCCGCTGTCGTGTAGCTCCGCCAGGCGGTCAACGGCTTGGGACACTTGGGCGGCGCGTTGCCATCCCGTGGGCCAGTTGAGCTCGATCTCCGGCGAGCGCACGAAGACGTGTTCGTGCATAAGGGTGGTGCCGAGCTCGTCGGCATCGATGGCACCCCGCACCGTATTGACCTGACCCACGACCCCTCCTCGACGCCACGCGCTGGGCAGGGCTCAGCCTGATTGATCGGGTCCGGCCCGCCCCACCGTGATGCGCAGCAACACGCGGTCTTCGCTGACCATGGCGGCCCGGTACTCGTCCCAGTTGGGATGATCACCGGCGATGGACCGGTACTGGGCCACGAGCCCGTCCATGGCTTCGGGGAGGGCCACGACCTCGGCCGGTCCCTCGACTTGCACCCATTCGCCGTAGAACCCGTCGGTGAAACACAGCAAGGTGGCGTGGGCGCGCCGCTCGATGTTGCGGGTCTTGGCGGCCCGCCGCCGGGTGGATATGACGACTGTGCCGGCGTCGTCCACCGATGCCGCCACGGGCGAAAGCTGAGGACTCCCGTCAGCCCGGGTGGTGGCGAGCACGGCTCGGTGGTTGGATCGAATGAAATCCAAAGCCCGGTCGATGTCCATAGGTAGCAGGTTAGCCATCGTTTGAGCTGGCCCGCCGTTAAGCTCGCCGCCATGCAGAGCACCATGCAGGACGGGCCTTTATTGGTCAGTGGCATCCTCCGCCACGGCCAGCGGGTGTACGGGGACAGCCTGGTGATCACGGCCACCGGCGACGGCTATCGAGAGGCAACCTTCAGCCAGGTGGCCGCCGGTGCCGAGCGGTTGGCCAAGGCGCTGGGCCGCCTGGGCGTCAGTGGCGACGATCGAGTGGGAACCTTCGCCTGGAACGATCAAGAGCACCTCGAGGCGTACTTGGCGGTGCCGTCGATGGGTGCGGTGCTGCACACGTTGAACATCAGGCTCTTCCCCGACCAACTGGCGTATGTGGTCAACCATGCCGAGGACACCGTCGTCATCGTTGACGGGTCTGTCGCTCCGTTGTTCGCCCGGGTGCGTGATCAATGCCCCATGGTGAAGCACGTGATCGTGGTGGGTGAAGGTGACACGAGCGGGCTGGGTGACACCATCTCCTACGCCGAGCTGGTGGGAGCCGAAGACCCTGGCTACGACTGGCCGGTGTTCGACGAACGCCAAGCGGCGGCCATGTGTTACACGAGCGGGACCACCGGGAATCCCAAAGGCGTCGTCTATAGCCACCGGTCGACGTGGCTGCACTCGTTTGCGGGCATGTCGACCAACTGTTTGGGGGCTTCCGAGCGCGACCGCGTGCTCGTGATCGTGCCCATGTTTCATGCCAATGCCTGGGGCGTGCCCTACACCGCCTTCTTCTCGGGGTGCGACGTGATCATGCCGGAGCGTTACCTGCAGTCCGCACCCCTGGCGCGGCATGGTGGCGGACCTGCGACCGACCCTGTCACTGGGCGTGCCCACCATCTGGAACGACTTGCTGCGTTACGCGTCGAGCGCTGACGTCGACTTGTCCTCACTGCGCATGCTGACCGCCGGAGGTGCTGCGGTGCCCCGGGCCTTGATGGAGGCCTATCAGGAGCGCTTCGGTTTGACGATGGTGCAGGGGTGGGGCATGACCGAGACCAGCCCCACCTGCGCATTGGCGAAGCCTCCCAAGAGTGCGGCACCCGATGAGGAGATGGACTGGCGGGCCAAGACGGGTCGCATCATCGCCGGCGTGGAGATCCGAGTGGTCGCCGAGGATGGTACCGAGTTGCCTTGCGACGGATCCTCGGTAGGCGAGTTCGAGGTACGCGGACCGTGGATCACCGGCTCGTACTACGGCGAACCCACCCCGGATCGCTTCGACGACGGTTGGCTGCGCACCGGTGACGTGGGAACACTCGATGACAAAGGGTTCATGCAGATCTCGGACCGCACCAAAGACGTCATCAAGTCCGGCGGGGAATGGATCTCGTCGGTCGAGCTCGAAAACGAAGTGATGGCTCATCCCGGAGTCTTCGAGGCGGCCGTGATCGGCGTGCCCGACCCCAAGTGGGACGAGCGGCCTTTGGTGGTGATGGTGGCGGGCGAAGGGACCCGCCCGGAGCCCGCCGAGCTTGTCGAGTTCCTCTCCACCCGCGTAGCTCGGTGGTGGCTGCCCGAACGATGGGCCTATGTCGAGTCCTTGCCCAAGACGAGCGTGGGGAAGTTCGACAAACGAGCCCTTCGGACCCAAGTTGCTGACGGCGCCATCGACGTGATCGAGATCGAAGGGCCGACGCGTCGCTAACCGATGACTGCGCCCCGTGGGTTCCCTGAGCTTGCCGACCGCCTCGACGCCATCGCCGAGGACCTCGGTGACCTCGCCTTCGACCGCTTGAGTGAGGCGTCGAGCTCGGCGGGGGCGGGACGAGAACCTAATCCTGAGCTGATCGCCGAGGAGCGCCGATTGACGCGGGCCCGGCGGGCGGTCGAGAAAGCCGCCGTGTTGCTTCGAGGTACGCCGGCCACTGGCGACGACGGTCCCTGAGCAAAAGCGGGTCCCTCTGTCGTCAACGCTCAGTCGACGAAGGTATTGAGGACATCGATGAGTTGGCGCAGCCGGCCGTAGTGGGTGCGGTCGAAACGGAAGGCAAGCCGGGGCAGATCGACGTGATCGTCATTGGCTCGTTCTGGGGCCAGCGCCTTGGAGGGACGGATGACGCCGCTCGCCACGACGTCCTCGAACCGAGCGTTGAGCTCAGCCAGCTGTGATCGGGTGGGCCCGCTGCGCATGCGCATCACGAGCAGGTCCCCGACCCAGCGGCACGAGTGGTAGTTGCGGTAGAAGCCGAGGAGCTCCTGGGCGGCTTCTTCGATATCGGCGGTGACCTTGTACAGCGAGTGGTCCTCGGGGGAGACAAGCCCGCGCGAGCTCACCTCCTCCTCGACAAAGCGCTGCCACCCTCGCCAGTAGGTGCCGTCGGGCACATCCAAGAGCACGAGGGGAGCCGGTTCAGCTTTGCCCGTCTGCAGCAGCGTCAAGAGCTCAAAGGCCTCGTCCAAGGTGCCGAACCCACCGGGCAGGACCGCATAACCGTCGGACTCCTTGATCAGCATGAGCTTGCGGGTGAAGAAATACCGCATCTCCACGAGCTTGGGGTCTTGCGCGATGAAGGCGTTGGCGCCCTGTTCTTGGGGAAGGCGGATGTTGACCCCCAAGGATTGTTCCCGGCCGGCCCCCTCCATCCCGGCCGCCATGATGCCGGGACCGGCTCCGGTCACGACCATCCACCCGTGTTGGGCAATGCGCTCGGCCAGCCGGCGAGCTTGGAGGTACAGGGGGTCATCGGGGAGGGTCCGGGCCGATCCGAAGAAGGTGACCTTCTGGGCGTGACGATAGGGACGAAAGACCCGAAACGCCTCGGCCATCTCGGCCAGCGCCGAGCTGGCCAGCTTGAGGTCCAAGGCCTCGGTGTGCTCGTCGGCCAGATGAACGACGGTGCCGAGGATGGCTCGGTACAAATCGCGCCGCTCGGTGACGCCCAGTGCGTCGAGGAACTCGTCGACGAGGTGCTGACGCGCGGCGGGAAGGGCGGTGTCGGGGCTGATGCCTTCGGCCCCGGCGGTATCGGCTGCCAACGGGGGGACGGGCGCTACCGGTTCGCCGTCGATGCCCGTCCCGTCTCCCGTAGGGGGTTCGTTCAACAAGGAGCCGGGACGCGCCCATACAGCGTGGTGCGCTGGTCGAGACGTCGACCGAGGGGTTCAAGCAGGGCGCGGAAATCGTCCTCTTGCATCAACTGGCCATGGCGGGCACCCGCAGCACGCGAGATGTTCTCGTCCATGAGTGTGCCTCCGAGGTCATTGGCCCCCGCCGCCAGGACTTGGGTCGACCCCGCCGCCCCCATTTTGACCCAGCTCACCTGGATATTCGGGATCCAGCCGTGATACGCGATCCGACCCACCGCGTGCATGAGCACCGCTTCGCGAAATGTGGGGCCCTGGCGGGCTTTGCCCTGCAAGTAGATGGGCGAAGCCATATGCACGAAGGGCAGGGGAACGAACTCCGTGAATCCGCCCGTCTCGCGCTGCAGGTCCCGGGTGCGCACGATGTGGCGAGCCCAGGACACGGGGCGTTCCACGGCGCCGAACATGATGGTGACATTCGAACGCAGGCCGATGCTGTGGGCGGTGCGATGGGCCTCGAGCCACTCTTCGGTGTTGATCTTGTCGGGGCACAACACGGCCCGCACCTCGTCGTCGAGGATCTCCGCCGCGGTGCCCGGCAGCGTGGCCAGCCCCGCCGCCTGCAGGCGGCGGAGGTAGTCGACCAGCGGTTCGCCGAGTCGCCGAGCGCCTTCGGTGACCTCCAGCGCGGTAAAGGCGTGGATGTGGATGTTCGGTGAGGCGGCCCGTACTGCACCGATGACCTCGAGGTAGTAGTCACCGTCGAAGCTGGGGTGGATGCCGCCTTGGAGGCACACCTCGGTGGCGCCCACCTCTTCTGCTTCCCTGACGCGATCGGTGATGTCACTCAACTCGAGCAGATACGGCGACCCTCGCAGGTTGAGTGAGAGAGGTCCTTTGGAGAATGCGCAGAAGCGACACTTGAACGTGCAGACATTGGTGTAGTTGATGTTGCGATTGGCCACCCATGTCACGACGTCGCCCACGCTTTGACGGCGCAGTTGGTCGGCCACCTCCGCCACCGCTCTGACGTCAGAGCCGCGCGCCGAGAACAGCGTCACGATCTCGGCTTCACCAACTTCTTGGCCCAGCCCCACCCCGGCCAGTACCTCGCCCAGCGCGCTGCCCGCCGTCGGTAGCGGCGCCACGTCCGGCGTGATGGGCACCAGCGGGGGAGGAGCGATGGTGCCGCCTGAGCACCAGCTGTCCTCTCGGGCCAGGCCGTCGGCGTCGCTGCGGACAAGAACCGGTACGCGCGATGTCGGGATGGAGCCAACGCTGCGGCGCCAGCGCGAACTCCGGGTAGATGGTGAGTCGGGGAGCGAGCACCAGGCGGCGCGACTGCGTCGCTTGACGCAGCACGTCCAGCGCCGGCCAGGCCCGTTCGGGATTCACGTGGTCGAGGGTGACCGGTGACACGCCCCCCCAGTCGTCGATGCCGGCGTCGAGCAGTGGACCCAGGTCATCGGACAAGTTCGGTGGGGCTTGGACATGAATGTCGGCAGGAAGAATTATTCGTGCCGCCGCGATGGTCCAGAGCAGCTCCTCGGGAGGGCACGGCGGATGATCATGCATGGCCGTGCCGGCCTTGGGCAGGAAGTTCTGGACGATCACCTCCTGGATGTGCCCGTGACGTTGGTGCGACGCCGCGATGGCGGCCAAGGCACGCAACCGCTCAGAGCGCGACTCGCCGATGCCCACCAGCACGCCGGTGGTGAAGGGGATGGCCGACTGGCCCGCCGCGTCCAAGGTGGCGAGACGACGTTCGGCGGTCTTGTCGGGTGCGCCGCGGTGACAGGTCAAGGTGTCGTCGAGGGACTCGATCATCATGCCCTGGCTGGCCGACACGGCCCGCAAGGTGTGGAGGTCCTCGGAGCCGAGCGCGCCGGCATTAGCGTGGGGGAGCAGTCCGACCTCGTCGCGCACCAAGGCGCACATGGCCGCCAGGTAGTCGACCGTAGATTGGTAGCCGTTCTCGTCGAGCCACCGCCGCGCCACGACATAGCGATCCTCGGGGGCTTCACCCAAGGTGAACAGCGCTTCATGGCATCCGGCGTCAGCTCCGGCGCGAGCAATGGCCAGCACCTGTGCAGCCGACAGGTAGGCGGTCTCGAGGCGAGCCGGGGGCTGGGCGAAGGTGCAGTAGCCGCAGCGGTCCCGACACAGCTGGGTCAGAGGAATGAAGACCTTGGGCGAATAGGTGACGCGCTGGCCGTGGGCGCCGGCTCGAATGGCACGCGCCTCGGCGGCCAGGTCCTCTGTCGCGGCGACGAGGAGTTCGTCGGGGCCCATGACGGCCACCTTACCTACCGTCGGCGTACTGACCGGTCCCCCGGCTCCTGGGCCGTGTCGGCGGTCACGGGGTGCGCCACTGGCGGAGGTCTCGGGCCAAGAGGAGATCGGCCTCGTGCGGACCCCAGGTTCCCGCCGAGTAGGGCACCAAGGCCACGGCCTCGTCGCTCCATGCTTCGAGGAACGGGTCGACGATCCGCCACGCCTGGTCGACTTCATCGGTGCGGATGAACAGCGTGGAGTCGCCGATCATGGCGTCGTGCAAGAGCCGCTCATAGGCGTCGGCGGAGGGACCGGGGAAGGCGTTGGCGTAGGAGAACTCCATGCCCACCGAGCGCAGCCGGAACTCCTCGCCGGGCACCTTGGCCCCGAACTGCAGGCAAATGCCCTCGTCGGGCTGGATGCGCATGAGCAGCGCGTTGGGGCGCAGGTCGCGTGTCAGACGGCCGCCGAAGGCAAGGTGGGGGACGCGTTGGAACTGCAGGGCAACTTCGGTGACGCGGCGGGCCAGCCGCTTGCCCGTGCGCACGTAGATGGGGACGCCCGCCCATCGCCAGTTGTCCACGTTCAGGACCATGGCCACATACGTCTCGGTGCGGCTATGGGGATCGACACCCTCCTCATCTCGGTAGGCAGGCACCGCCGTCCCTCCGATGAGCCCCGCCCCGTACTGGCCGCGCACCGCCATCCCCACCGCGGCGTCGACGTCGGGCACCTCCACGGCGCGTAGCAGCTTCACCTTTTCGTCGCGGATCCCCTGCGCGTCGACGGTGGCGGGCGGTTCCATGAGCGTCAACGCCAGGACCTGCATCACATGGTTCTGCACGATGTCGCGCAGTGCACCCGCCGTCTCGTAAAAGCCCCCCCGATGTTCCACACCGAGCTCTTCGGCCACGGTGATCTGGATGCTGTCGACGTAACGGCGATTCCATACCGGCTCGAAAATGGCGTTGGCGAAGCGCAGAGCGAGCACGTTCTGCACGGTCTCCTTCCCCATGTAGTGATCGATACGGAAGATCTGGGACTCGTCGAACGAGCTGTGCACGTCGGCGTCGAGCTGATGGGCGCTGGCCAGGTCACGGCCGAAAGGCTTCTCCACCACCACCCGGACAAAGCTGCCGCCCTCGGCGGGGTGATTGCACCCGTAGCGGCCCAGGGCGGCTGCCACCGTGCCGAAGATGGCGGGAATGGTGGCCAGGTAGTAGAGCCGATTGCCGGCGGTGCCCTCCGATGCGTCCACTTCGGCGAGAACACTCTGGAGGCGATCGTAGGTGTCTTTGTCGTCGTAGCCGCCCGACACGTAGCGGAAACGGGCGACCAATTTCCGCCACGCGTCACCGCCTGAGGGCACTGATTTGAGCACGTGGGTGCGAAAGTCGTCGTCGCTCCACGGGGATCGGGCCACGCCGACGACCGTAAAGTCGGCAGGCAGCGCTTGGTGTTCGGCCAGACTGGCGAGCGCGGGCAGCAGCTTGCGGGCCGTCAGATCGCCCGAGGCCCCGAATACGACCAGGGCGAGCGGTGGTGGCGGCGTCACGGCATCGAGCTCGTGGGAGAGCTCGATCACGGGCTCGTCGGCGTCGATGTCGTCCAGCTCCGGCGCGGCGGGGATGTCAGTAGTGGTCACGTCGCCCCTTGGTGTGCCGGGCGCGGTCCTTAGTGGCCGGCCGACAAGGCGTTGACCTTGTCCGACAGCGACTGCATGAGCTCGTCGAAGGACTTGGCGAACGAGGCCACCCCCTCGTTCTCGAGGGTGAGGGCCACGTCGGCCATGTCGATACCGAGCTCGGCCAGGCGCAGTAGGGCGGCGCGTGGTGCTTCGGGGTCGGCGTCCACGGTTCGAGCCACGGTGCCGTGGTCCAAGAAGTGGGCCAACGTCTCGTCCGGCATGGTGTTGACGGTGTCGGGACCGATGAGTGAGTCGACGTAGACAAGATCAGGGTAGGCGGGGTTCTTGGTCGAGGTCGACGCCCACAGGGGCCGCTGCACGCGGGCCCCCTTCGCCGCCAGCGCCTCCCAACGAGGCCCCCTGAATGCTTGGCGGAACAGCGCGTACGCCTGCTGGGCCTGGGCCACCGCGGCGGTACCGCGTGCGGCCAGCAGCGCGTCGGCGGGTGCTCCGTCGGTGCTGGCGGCGAGGCCCTCGAGACGCCGGTCGACCTCGGTGTCGACGCGGCTGACGAAGAACGACGCCACGCTGCGCACATCGGAGAGGTCTTCGACCCCGGACGCCAAATGCTCCTCGAGGCCCGACAGGTACGCCTCGGCCACTTCCTGGTAGCGATCAAGGCTGAATATGAGGGTGACGTTGATGCTTTTGCCCTCGGCGATCATCGTCTTGATGGCAGGCACCCCTTCGACGGTCGCCGGGATCTTGACGAAGAGATTGGGCTTGTCGATACGAGCGTGCAGGCTGCGGGCCGCCGCGATCGTCTTGTCGGTGTCATGCGCGAGCGCAGGGGCCACCTCGAGCGATACGTAGCCGTCGATACCACCCGAGCTCTCGTGCACGGGGCGAAGCACCTCCAGGGCGTCGTTGATGTCGGAGATGACGAGCTCCCAATACGAGGATTCCACGTCATGGGTCTGGGCGAGCTCGGCCAGTTGGCCGTCGTAATCGTCCTCACCCTCGATGGCCTTGGCGAAAATGGTCGGATTGGACGTGACACCGCGCACGCCCTGGCTCACCAGACCGGCCAGCTTTCCCGACGACAGATAGTCACGTCGCAAGTTGTCGATCCATGGGCTCTGGCCTTGCTGGTCATAGAGGTCGTTCAACGTCGTCACGGTCGGTTCCTTTTGTTGAGCACGGTTCTGTCAAACATGAGCAGTCCTACCGTCGTGAGCGCCGGGGCCCGTTGGCCACCAGGGCACGCGCACGCGCCGCCACGTTTGGCGCGTTGTAGCCGAAATGGTCGAGGACGACGCCACCGGGTGCCGAAGCCCCGAAGTGGTCGAAGGTGACCGAATCGTCCGAGTAACGCTCCCATCCGAACGAAGCACCCGCTTCGACGGCCAGGACCGGAACCCCAGGGGGGAGCACCTCGTCTCGGTAGGCGTCGTCTTGGGCGGCGAATAGGTCCCACGATGGCAGCGATACCACCCGGGCCCGCAGGGTCGGACCCAACGAACCGTCGGCGAGGGCGGTGGCGGCAGCCACGCACACCTGCACCTCCGATCCCGTTCCGAGCAGCACGACCTCCGGCGCGCCTCCCGACGCGTCAGCAAGGACATAGGCGCCTTTGGCGACGCCTTCGTACGCCTGTGCGGTGCCGTCGAGGACCGGGAGGGACTGGCGGGACAAGATCAGCGCGGTGGGCCCGTCGCCGTCCACGGCAATGCGCCAGGCGTGGGCGCATTCGTTGGCGTCAGCCGGCCGGATGACACGCAACCCCGGCATGGCCCGCATGGACGCCAGGTGCTCGACGGGCTGATGGGTGGGCCCGTCCTCACCCAGGCCGACAGAGTCATGGGTCCACGAGTACACGACGTGAGCACCGCTCAAAGCGGCCAGGCGTACCGACCCGCGCATGTAGTCGCTGAAGACGAAGAACGTCCCCCCGATAGGCAGAGCTCCTCCGTGCAAGGCGAGCCCGTTCATGACGCCGCCCATGGCATGTTCCCGGATCCCGTAATGCAACTGGTTGCCCGCCGGGCTTTGGCTCGACTGCATGACGCCGTCGGCCAGCTCCACCCCGGTGTTCTCGGTGAGGTCGGCCGATCCGGGGAAGAGTCCGGGGACGACGGCGGCGGTGGCGTCGAGCACGTTTTTGAGGGCCCGCCTGGTGGCCATCTGTTGGCCGGTGTCGAACGTCGGAAGCTTGTCGGTCCATCCGGGAAGCCCTTTTCCCGTTTGGCACGCCTTCCACACTGCTTTGTCGCCGTCCCACGCGTCGAAGCGGGCCTGCCACTGACCCCGACGCTCTTGGCCGCGGGGAATGCACATGCGGTAGTACGCAAGCACTTCCTCGGGCACCCAGAACTGCTCATCGGGAGGCAGGCCGAGGATGGCCTTGGTCTTTTTGATCTCGTCTTCGCCCAACGGATTGCCGTGCGCAGCGGCGGTGTCCGTCTTGTTGGGCGACGGCCAGCCGATGTGGCTGCGCAGGACAAGCATGGATGGTTTGTCCTCCACCGCCATGGCGCGGCGCACCGCTGCTTCTAAGAGGTCGGTGTCGTTGGCGATCTCCCCGAGGTCCTCGGTGTGCCAGCCGTAGGCAGCGAAGCGCGCCGGTACGTCGTCGTTGTAGGCGAGCTCGGTGGCGCCGTCGATGGTGATGTGGTTGTTGTCGTACACGTACACCAGACGGCCGAGGCCCAAGTGGCCCGCCAGGGACGCCGCTTCGTGGCTGATGCCCTCCATCAGATCGCCGTCCGAACACAGCACGAAGGTGTAGTGATCCACGACATCGGGACCGAAACGGGCCCGCAACCAACGCTCGGCCAGTCCTAGGCCCACGGCGTCGGCAAAGCCTTGCCCGAGGGGGCCGGTGGTCACCTCTACGCCCGTTGTCGAATGCACCTCGGGGTGTCCCGGCGTCAGGCTCTGCCACTGGCGGAACTGCGTGAGGTCGTCGAGGGTCAACCCGTATCCCGACAGGTACAGCAGGGAGTACAGGAGGATCGACGCGTGGCCGCATGACAAGACGAAGCGATCTCGATCGGGCCAGTGCGGCTCACTGGGGTCGTGGTCCATGACTCTTGTCCACAGCACGTGGGCCAACGGGGCCAGGGCCATCGCCGTGCCGGAGTGGCCCGAGTTGGCGCGCTGAGGAGCGTCCATGGCCAGTCCCCGAATGACATTGATGCTCAGCTGCTCGAGGTTGTCGTCGCTCACGTCCGTCACCGTACCCGTTGGTCTCGAAGTTCCCCGAGCGGAGCCCGTTTCGTGGCGCCGGGTCGGGGCCGGTGGGTCACGCCGGGGAGTCGACGGGGTCGGCGAACAGGGCGATGGACGCCGTGAACCCGTGCAGGAAATTGCGGCCTCCCACCGGCCCGAGCTCCCCGGCGGCGAAGTATCCCGCCACTGGGATGGCCCCGAGGTGGCTGGCGAGCACGCCGACGTCGTGATGACGTTGTTCGAAGAACCGGGTCCCGCGGCCGTTGCAGGTGAACAGCAGGGCGGCGTCGGCGCGTCGACCGTCCAACATGGTGTGCAGGTCCTCGTGGGCGGTCGAGGCGTCGCGCAGATGGAACTGCACCGTCGTGCCCACCGCCACGACGTCACCGACGGCCACGGCCCCGTTGCGCCGGTCAGCCCCGAGAACGTTTCGGATGAGGAAGTCACCGCGGCCGAAGGACTCCTGGTGCTCGTCGATGACCCGCCCCAGCTGCAGCCCTCCGGTTTCCAGCAGCTTGACGTCGGCGGCGGTCAGCTCCTGATGCGCCTGGGCCACGAGTCGTTCCAAGGCGGGCTTTCCGGCCAGCTCGAAGATGATGTTCCCGTTGGCCTTGGTGACGACCAACGGTTGGCCGAATGGACGGCACCCCTGCGACACCACCGTGGTGATGTCCACCCCCGGCCCCAAGAACACGCCGACGGCACCGTCGGTGCGCACCTGGCGGCCCAGCGCCAGGCGATTGCCTCCGGGCCCCCGGGCCGCCGATGCCATGCCGCCGATGACGGGCAGACCGGGATGGCGTTCGTGCACCCACGACAGAAAGGCCTCGGCGGGAAAGCTGAAGGGATCGGCCACCAGCAGCAGGGCCTGGGGGGCGAACGCCATGTCGGGCGGCCAGCCCCGCACCGTCAACCCGTCGCCGTCTTCAAATGCCTCGAGAGCAACGGGAAGAAGAGGCCCGGTACGAGCGGCCCACAGCGACACGGCCGCAACGTGCTCGACCTCGCGGTGAGGACCGACGATCGACTCGGCCGCACAACCGATCAAGGCCAGCGGGTGCAGGAGATCGTCCACCACGGCCACCACGTCCTCCAGGGCTCCGGCGTGTGGAGCGGTGACGAAGACGACAGCCAGATCGGGACGAGTGCCGAGCTTTTCGAGCACCTCGCCGGTGACCTCCCCGACGGCGTGGGTGGTGAGGGGATGTTCACTCAAGGCGGAAGCAAACGGCATTACCTGCGACCCTATCGCCGGTGTGTTTGGTTACCGCCCCGCCCACGAGGACGTGCCGGCCAGCCATACCTCTTGGACACGTAGGTCGTCGTCGAGGGCGACGAGATCGGCGCGCCTTCCCGGGGCAATGGCGCCACGATCGTCCAGACCAAGAAGGCGGGCGGGGGTCGTGCTGGCGGCACTGATTGCCGCCGCCAGCGCGACGTGTGCCGTTGTCGAGCAATTACGCACGGCGGCGTTCATGGTCAGGCGCGTACCGGCCAAGGTGCCGTCGGGCAACGACAGTGGCCCGTCGCCGGTGGGCCGCTGTCCGTCGTGGCGGTGACGGTCGTCTCCGGCGATCGAGTCGGTGACGAGTGCCACGCGCTCGGGGCTCTTGGCGGCGAAGGCCACCTCGATCCAGGCCGGGTGCAGGTGGACGAGATCGGCGATCACCGACACAGATAAACGGTCGTCGGCCAGTGCGGCCCCGAGCAGTCCGGGACGCCGCTGGTGAGAGGGCCCCATGGCGTTTCCGAGGTGCGTGACGAGGCTGGCGCCGTTGTCGGCGGCGGCCAACGCCTCTTCGGCGGTGCATGCCGAGTGACCCAGTGACACCACGATTCCTGCCGAGGAGAGGGCGGCGATGGCGTCGAGCGCCCCCGGGAGTTCGGGAGCCAAGGTCACCACGGCTACGGAATCGGGCAGTGAGGCAAGCCAGTAGGTGTCCACCGTGCTGGCCACATGCTCGAGGCGGTGAGCCCCGGGCAATGACAAAAAAGGTCCCTCCAGATGGGCGCCGGCGATGGCGGGCCGACGGGCCGGGGGCCGCGCCGCGGCTCGCGCCACTGCTTCCAAGGCAGTGACGAGGTCGTCGAGGGGAGCCGACACCAAGGCCGGGCACCACGTCGTCGTCCCTTGAGCCAGCACGGCCTCGTCGAGCCGGGCCCAATCGTTGTCGGTGGCGTGGGCGACATCGGCGTCGCCGATGCCGTTGATCTGCAGGTCGACGAAACCTGGCGCCAGCATGCGGTGGGGTGCCGGACCCGTGGCGACCCGGACCGCAGAGATGATCCCGCCGTCGATCACCACCTCTCCCGGTGTGAGGGGACCGTCGAGGGTGAAGACCGTCGACGCCCGCACCACGGTGCTCGACTCGCCGACCATGCCGGTGACGGTAGCGCCGTCGGCTACGGTCGTCGGGTGGCCGACCCCCGGGTCCAGGTGCCGCCCAACTGCGACCTCACCTTGGGAATGGTGTGCATCGACAAATCGCAACCGGGGCGCACCGTGTGGCAGATGCCCGCTGACGAGCGTTTCACCAATCCTGTGGGTGTCCTCCAAGGAGGATTTGTAGCCGCCTTGTGCGACTCAGCCATGGGAGCGGCGTCCATTACATGGGCTCAGGGACGAAAGGTGTACTCGGCCAATGCCGAGATGAAGGTCAGCTTCCTGGCCCCCGTCTCGCCCCAGGGCACGTTGACCTGCACGTCACAAGTCATCTCCGGGGGGGCCAGAACGGCGTTCGTGGAGGCTGATGTGACCGACGACAGTGGGCGACTGGTGGCGAAGGCGAGTTCGACCTACCTCCTGTCACCTCGGGACTGAGGAGCACCGTTGCTTGCAGTAGGGCAGTGGCGAGGGGAGGATTGACGTCCATGCCGCTACCCGGGAGTCGAAAATCGAAGCAGTCGGGGGGCGGGATAGGTGCCGCCAGCGGCGAGTTCGTCCAGCTCGTCATCGACTACGCCAAACAGGAGACCCTCGGGCCCCTCAAGGGGTTGGCCCGTTTCGTGGCCTTCGGCCTGGCCGGTTCCATCGCTCTGTCCATCGGCCTTTTGCTCATGCTGTTGGGTTTGTTGCGGTTGTTGCAAAGTGAGACGGGATCGACATTCACCGGCAAGCTGTCGTGGCTGCCGTACCTGATCACCACGGCCGCCGCCGTGATCATCGCCGTTTTGGCGGCGCTGCGGATCAAACGGGGCCCCGCCGCCCGCAAGGCGGACGCGGCCGACGGCACCAGGAGGAATTGAGGATGGCGGGCACGGCCAAGATCACCAGAGACGACCTCGAGAACAAGCTCCGTGAGATCTCCGGCGAGGTCGAGGAAAAGACCGAAGCGGTGAAACCGCAACTACTGAGCACAGCGGTGGCCGCCGTGGTGGTGGTGGCCGCTGTCTCCTACCTGCTCGGCCGGCGCAAGGGTCGCAAGCGCTCTGCCGTCGTCGAGATCCGCAGGGTGTAGGGGCGCCATGGATCGAATACTGCGCAGCGTGGTCTCGCGGGCCATGCGGCGGGGAATGAACGGGGATCCGGTGTGGCTGGCT
Source organism: uncultured Acidimicrobiaceae bacterium (assembly GCA_963793645.1). Lineage (GTDB taxonomy): Bacteria > Actinomycetota > Acidimicrobiia > Acidimicrobiales > UBA8190 > CAWCAW01. The sequence continues at coordinate 116,148 of CAWCAW010000010.1, forward strand.
GCCGGCGTGGCCTTATGGCTGGTGAGCCGGGCCCGCCGCCCAGGATCCGACGTGGTGTGGAAGGGCCGGGTCAAGCCAGGCGAGCGGCTGGTCATCTCTGCCTCTGACTCGGCGACACCGGGGGTAGCTGGGCCGGGCGCGTGACGGCATCGGAAGGTTCCGAGCTCGGGACCTTGGCCGCCGGGGAACGTGTCCTTCTCATCGACCCCAAGGAACGGCGCTACCTCGTCAAGCTCGCCGCGGGCGGTTCGTTCCATACCCATTCCGGGATCCTCGCCCATGACGCCGTCATCGGATGCGACGAAGGTACGTCGGTGGCTTCGTCGACGGGACGGCGGTTCATCGTCGTGCGGCCGACGCTCACCGACGTCGTGCTCAAGATGCCCAGGGGCGCGCAGGTCATTTATCCCAAGGACCTCGGCGCCATCTTGATGGCCGCCGACATCGGACCGGGCCTGCGGGTCCTCGAGGCCGGCGTGGGTTCCGGAGCGCTGTCGATGGCGTTGTTGCGCATGGGAGCAGACGTCATCGGTTACGAGGTGCGGGCCGACTTCGCCGCCCACGCGCGTACCAACGTCGAAAACACCATGCCGGGCGCCACGTACCGCGTGGAGGAGCGCGACATCTACGAGGGCATTGACGATCTTCGCCTTGACCGCATCGTGCTCGATCTGCCCGAGCCGTGGCAGGTGGTGCCGCACGCCGAAAAAGCACTACGTCCGGGCGGGATCCTGCTTGCCTATCTCCCCACCATCAACCAGGTGGCCACTTTGAGAGGAGCGTTGCGCCGCAGTGCCTTCGGGCTCGAAGAGACTTCCGAGGTATTGCTGCGTACCTGGCACGTCGAGGAGCGCTCGGTACGACCTGACCACCGCATGGTGGCGCACACCGGTTTTCTCACCACGGCCCGGCTACTGGTGCCGGTGGACGAGGAGCCTGATCTCAGCCCTGCTCGATGAAGATGCACTCCCCGGGACACTCCTCGGCCGCTTCGGTGACGGCGTCCTCGAGGTCCTCGGGGACGAGGGCAGTGCCCGCCGATCCCCCCGGATCACTTCTCACTTGGTCGCCCTCTTTGACGTAAGCGAGCCCGTCGTCGAGGAGGGTGAACACGGCCGGAGCGATCTCCTCGCACAAGCCGTCGCCGGTGCAGAGATCCTGGTCGATCCAGACCTTCATGGCGGCGTCGGTTTCCTTCGCGGTCTCAGGGGGGTCCGCACATTCGGCGACCCCCGGTCTTAAGTGCCAACTTGGGCAACCCAGACTATCCGGGCACGCCGCGACATCGGACCAAGGAGGCGCCAGTCGCTCTCAGAGCCGGTGTATGGTCCCCAAAGAGGCTCCAAAAGGGTCGGAGGAGGTGGTTCAGACGGCCGAATCGGATGAGGAACGGCAGCTGGCCCTCCGCGAAGAGCTGGAGCGGTTGCGAGAGCGGTCGCGCCAGGTCGAAGAGGAGGTAACGCTCCTTCGCCGGAGGTTGTCGGACGGCCCCGGGCGTGTGCAGTCCCTCGAGGAGCGGTTGCTCGAGACCAAGGGCCAGTTGGCCCAGGCCGTGACTCAGAACGAGAAGCTCACCTACACCTTGCAGCAGGCCAAGGAACACATCGCCGCGCTGCGTGAAGAGGTGGACAAGCTCACCCAGCCCCCGAGCGCCTACGGCACCTTTTTGGGTGCCAATGAGGACGGCACCGTCGACGTCTTCTCCGGCGGTCGCAAGATGCGGGTGGCCGTCCACCCTGAGATCGAGACCTTCGAGCTCCTGCGTGGCCAAGAGGTCGTGCTCAACGAGTCGCTCAATGTGGTTCTGGCCCGACACGGCGAGGACGCCGGCGAAGTGGTGACGCTCAAAGAAGTCCTCGAAGACGGCCGTCGAGCCATCGTCTATGCCCGAGCCGACGAAGAGCGCGTCGTTGAACTGGCCGACAATCTCCTTGATGTGCACCTCCGATCGGGTGACTCGGTGCTCATGGAAACCCGCTCGCAGCTCCTGGTGGAGAAACTGCCCCGGCCCGAGGTCGAAGAGCTCGTGTTGGAGGAGGTTCCCGACGTCACCTATGCCGACGTCGGGGGGCTCGACAGCCAGATCGAGGCCATCACCGATGCCGTCGAGCTGCCCTACCTGCATCGGAGCCTGTTCGCCGAGTACAAGCTGCCGGCCCCGAAGGGCATTCTCCTCTACGGCCCCCCCGGATGTGGCAAGACGCTCATCGCCAAGGCGGTGGCCAACTCCTTGGCCAAGAAAGTCGCGCTGGTGACCGGCAACGCCAACATCCGTAGCTACTTCCTCAACATCAAGGGTCCCGAGCTCCTTAATAAGTACGTGGGGGAGACCGAGCGCCAAATTCGCCTCGTGTTCCAGCGCGCCCGGGAGAAAGCCGAAGAAGGCGTGCCCGTCATCGTGTTCTTCGACGAGATGGACTCGCTGTTTCGCACGCGCGGTACCGGTATCAGCTCCGACATGGAATCCACCATCGTTCCTCAGCTGCTGGCCGAGATCGACGGCGTGGAGACCTTGCGCGACGTGATCGTGATCGGGGCGTCCAACCGCGAGGACCTCATCGACCCCGCCATCTTGCGACCGGGACGCCTCGACGTGAAGATCAAGATCGAGCGTCCCGACGAGGGTGCCGCCGCCCAGATCTTCGCCCGCTACCTCACGCCGGACTTGCCGCTCGACAGCGGCGAGGTCGAGCACAATGGCGGCGGTGATCCCGCCAAGGCCGTGGCGTTCATGATCGACCGGACCGTCGAGGAGATGTACAGGGCCGACGACGAGAACACGTTCCTCGAAGTGACGTATCAGAACGGTGACAAGGAGATCCTGTACTTCCGCGACTTCGCGTCGGGGGCCATGATCGAGAACATCGTGCGCCGGGCCAAGAAGCTGGCCATCAAGCGGGCAATCGCAGGAGAAGGTGCGGGCGTGCGGACCTCCGATCTGCTCGAGTCGATCCGGCGGGAGTACAAGGAGAACGAGGACCTTCCCAACACGACCAACCCCGATGACTGGGCCCGCATCTCAGGAAAGAAGGGCGAGCGCATCGTCTATGTGCGTACCTTGCTGGCCGATACCGACGAGACGACCGGAGGCCGTTCCATCGAGCGTGTCGGCACGGGCCAATATCTCTGACCACCTGGTCCAAGACGCCCGGCACCACCTTCGACGAGGTTATTTTCGGGGGCTGACGACGCCGATGGGCATGAAGGGCGGGCCGGTGGATCGAGGTGGCCCCATGGGCTGCTCCAGGGGCCGGGGCGAGCGCCGCGACTCGTCGCCAACGACGCACTAGGGTCGGTTCGTGGCGGTCGCAAAGGTTTGCGGCATCGAAACGGAGTACGGCATCGCGCACGCCGGCGGAGACGGCAATCCGGTGGCGTCTTCGTCGTTGTTGGTGAACGCCTACGTTTCGGACCTCGCTCGCGTCGGCTGGGATTTCGAAGACGAGTCCCCCGGCAACGACGCCCGCGGCTTTGCCCGCGAAGGGTCCCTGCCCCCTGAGATCGAGACGCATCTCGTCAACGCGGTGTTGACCAACGGGGCGCGCTACTACGTGGACCACGCCCACCCCGAGTACTCGACGCCCGAGTGCGCGGATCCTCTCGAGGTCGTCCTCTACGACAAGTCGGGCGAAGAGGTGTTACGTCGCTCCATGGCCGCTATCGGCCGACAACTCCCGCCGGGCCAGGCCATCGTGGTCTACAAGAACAATTCCGATGGCAAAGGCAACTCGTACGGAACGCACGAGAACTATCTCATGGACCGGGCCGTGCCTTTCGCTCGCATCGCCCAGCTCATCACTGCGCATTTCGTGACGCGCCAGATCTACACGGGTGCGGGCAAGGTCGGCACCGAGACCCCGGCGGCGGCCGGCCACGGCGTCGTCTACCAACTCTCGCAGCGCTCCGAGTTCTTCGAGGAGGAAGTCGGTCTCGAGACCACCCTCAAGCGCCCCATCGTCAATACCCGCGACGAGCCCCACGCCGATCCTCAGCGCTACCGGCGGCTGCACGTGATCGTGGGGGACGCCAATCTCGCCGAAGTAGCGACGTTCTTGAAGGTGGGGACAACGGCGCTGGTGCTCGCACTCATCGAAGACGATGCTTTCGGGTCCAACGAGCTGATTCTGGCCAACCCGGTGCGGGCCATCCGCCAGGTGTCCTTCGACCCCACCTTGGCGGCGCGCGTCGACCTGGCCGACGGGCGCAGCGCCACGGCCACCGAGATCCAGTGGGAGCTGTACGGGCTGGCCCGCAAGTACGCCGAGGAACGGGGCTTGGAATGCCTGGGGGACGAGGCGGTCGGTCAGGCCGTCCTGGCCCGGTGGGAAGAGGTGTTGCACGGGCTCGAGACCGACCCCAGCACCGTCGTTCGCCAGGTGGACTGGGCAGCCAAGCTGCAACTCCTCGAGGCCTACCGGGAGCGTCACGGGCTCGATTGGGACGACCATCGGTTGGCGGCGGTGGACCTGCAGTACCACGACCTGCGGCCCGAGCGGTCCTTGTTCGCCCGGCTGGACACCGAGCGTCTGGTCAGCACCCAAGACGTCATCCGCGGCGTCACCGAGCCGCCTCGGCGGACCCGGGCGTTCTTCCGAGGTGAGTGCCTCAAGCGCTGGGCTTCATCGGTGGCCAGTGCCAACTGGGACTCGATGGTGTTCGACCTTGGTACGGACCCCCTGCGGCGCGTCCCTATGATGGATCCGCTGCGTGGTACGGCGGATCACGTCGAGGAACTTCTGCGTGGAAGTTCCTCGCCGTCGGAGCTGTTAGCGCGGTTGAGCGGGTAGGAGACGATTGATGGCAGAACGGGAGTTAAAGCGAAAGCCGGCGTCGGCGCCGCGCGAAGAGGCGGTGCCCGAAGAAGCGCCGCCTGCATCCGGGCAGGGCGAGAAGCTCAAGGCGGAGCTGGACGACTTGTTGGACGAGATCGACGAGGTTCTCGAGGAGAACGCCGAGGAGTTCGTGCGCAGCTACGTCCAAAAGGGCGGCGAGTAGCCGAGTGAGTCTGCCGTTGTTCTCGCCCGGAGACGACCCGGGCCCGAACTTCTCCGCCATGTTGCAACGGTCCGGATCTCCGCTGCCGACGGCCATGGCTATGGCCGCCACGGGGGCGGCGTCCGGCGCCATGGCGTCGGGAGCGTCGGGGCCGTTGTCGGTGGCGCATGGGACGACGGTGGTGGCCTTGCGTTATGCGGACGGCGTCGTGATGGCGGGCGACCGGCGCGCCACCGAGGGGAACTTCATCGCGCACCGCGGCATGGACAAGGTCTTTCCCGCTGATCGCCATTCGGCCGTCGCCATCGCCGGCGCCGCCGGGCCGGCCATCGAGATGGTCAAGCTCTTTCAAACCCAGCTCGAGCATTACGAGAAGGTCGAGGGTGTGGCGCTGAGCCTCGAGGGCAAGGCCAACCAACTCAGCCAGATGGTCCGTGATCACCTTCCCATGGCCATGCAGGGACTGGCGGTCGTCCCGCTTTTCGCCGGTTTTGACCTGCGCCGGGGTCAGGGGCGCATCTACACCTACGACGTGACCGGTGGTCACTACGAGGAGACCGATCACGCCGCCACGGGCTCGGGCGGCCGCGATGCTCGCACCACCATCAAATTGGCGTGGCGAGCCGACCTGTCGCGTGGTGAGGCCATCGAGCTGGCCGTAGAGGCGTTGTACGAGGCCGCCGACGAGGATGCCGCCACGGGCGGTCCCGACCTGGTGCGGGGAATCTACCCCGTGGTGGCGAGTGTCACCGCGTCCGGCTACGACCAGGTAGACCAAGGAGAAGTGGCCGATCGCTTCACCGCCTTGGTGGAACGGCTCAGAGCCGGGGGGCGCCGGCCATGACCATGCCCTTCTACGTGGCCCCTGAACAGGTCATGAAGGACCGGGCCGAGTACGCCCAAAAGGGGATCGCCCGAGGGCGCTCGCTGGTGGCCACCGTCTATGACGACGGCATCGTTATCGTGGCCGAGAACCCGTCGCGCATCGTTGCACAAGGTGAGCGAGATCTATGACCGCATCGCGTTCGCCGGGGTAGGCAAGTACAACGAGTTCGATCAGCTGCGCGTGGCTGGTGTTCGCCACGCCGATACCAAGGGTTTTGCGTTCTCCCGGGAGGACGTCGACGCCCGTTCGCTGGCCAACCTCTACGCGCAATTCCTTGGGCAGGTGTTCACCCACGAGATGAAGCCCCTCGAGGTGGAGATCCTGGTCGCCGAGCTCGGCGAAGAGAGCGGCGACAATCAGCTGTACCACATCGCCTACGAGGGCACCATCACCGACGAAGACCATTTTGCGGTGCTCGGCGGGGAGACCGAAACGATCTCGGAGCGTTTTGAGCGGGCCTACACCGACGGCTGGAGCCTCGACGCCGCGTTGCGCGCCGCGGTGGCCGCCTTAGCTGGTCCCGAACGTGCCCTGGGACCTGGTGACCTGGAGGTGGCGCTGTTGGCCGCCAGTAACGGCCGGCGCGCCTTTCGCCGGTTGACCGTCGGTGAGCTCGGGCAGCGCTTGGGCGCTCAAGAGCCGCCTGGCGATGGGCCCGAGTCGGGCTCGTCGACGGCTGCCTCGACTGCCTCAACCTGAGCGCTGAGCAAGAGCTGGCGGGCCAGATCGGCTTGCTCGGCGGCGACCAACACCTCCACCGGACCGGGTAGGGGATAGGTCCCACCGCGCGGCTCTCTGGTCTCGGTGAGGATGCCGTCGGCCCCGAGGCGGGCCATGACGACATCGGCTTCGAAGCTGGAGCCCACCGTGACGAGGGGCACCATATGCGCCGGGGTCACGGCTCCGAGGATACCGGCGGTCGACGAGGTTTCGCCGAAGGCGCCGATTTGGCGTGAAGCGGCACTACCGTGAGCTTATGGACAAGCGGATCTTCGGGCTCGAGAACGAGTACGGGGTGACGTGCACGCTGCGTGGTCAGCGCCGCCTGAGCCCCGACGAGGTCGCCCGCTACCTCTTTCGCCGGGTGGTGAGTTGGGGGAGGTCCTCCAATGTCTTTTTGGAGAATGGGGCCCGCCTGTACCTGGATGTGGGCAGCCATCCCGAGTACGCCACGCCCGAGTGTGATTCCATCGCCGACTTGGTGGCCCATGACAAGGCGGGGGAGCGGATCCTCGATCACCTCGTCACCGGTGCCGAAGCGCGTTTGCGTGAGGAAGGGATCAGGGGCGTCATCTACTTGTTCAAGAACAACACGGACTCGGCGGGCAACTCCTACGGATGCCACGAGAACTACCTGACGTCTCGGCGCGACGACTTCGCCCACTACACCGAGATCCTTATTCCTTTTCTGGTGAGCCGGCAGATCTACGCCGGGGCCGGCAAGGTTCTGCAAACCGCCCGAGGAGCGGTGTTCTGCTTGTCACAGCGCGCCGAGCACATCTGGGAGGGCGTGTCGTCGGCGACGACGCGCAGTCGGCCCATCATCAATACCCGCGACGAGCCCCACGCCGATGCCGAACGATTCCGCCGGTTGCACGTCATCGTGGGCGACTCCAACATGAACGAATACGCCACCTTTTTGAAAGTGGGGGCCACCAGCATCCTGCTGCGCATGCTCGAGGATCCCGGCACGGTGTTGCGCGATCTGACGTTGGAGAACCCCATCAGAGCCATACGGGAGATCAGTCACGACTTGACGTGCCGGCGGAAGGTGCGTCTGGCCAACGGACGGGAATTGAGCGCGCTGAACATCCAGTCTGAGTACCTGACCCGGGCGTTGCGCTTTCGCGACACCCACGGGTTGTCCCCCCAAGAGGACCAGGCTCTTGACATGTGGGAGCACTGTCTCAAAGGCCTCGAGTCGGACCCTTCGACGCTGGTGCGTGAGTGCGACTGGGTGGCCAAGCAACAACTGATCGAGGCGTTCCGGGCCCGTCACGGCTTGCCGCTCGGACACCCCAAGGTGGCCTTGGTCGACCTGCAGTACCACGACGTGAACAAGGAGCGGGGGCTGTACTACCGCCTCGAAGCACGCGACCGCATGGAGCGCATCACCGACGACGCCACCATCACCGAGGCCATGAACAAAGCCCCGGAAACCACCCGGGCCCGCCTGCGAGGCGAGTTCATTCGGCGGGCCAAAGAGCGGCGACGCGACTTCACGGTGGACTGGGTCCACCTCAAGCTCAATGACCAGGCCCAGCGCACGGTATTGCTCAAGGATCCATTTCGATCCCATGACGAACGGGTCGAAAAACTCATCGCCAGCTTGTGATCCTGCGCCCGTAAAGGCGCCCAGATCAAGTAGCCTCGATTTCTATGGCTCGTGAGGCGACCGACGCCTATGCACCTGTCGGGGGCTTCGACACCCTAAGCATCCCTCCCGTCGACGGCGTGCACATTGTGAGCATGCCTGACGAGGATCGTTTCCCCCCTCGCCGGGGGGGCCGCTGGGTGCTCGAATGGGCACTCGTTCTCATCATTGCCTTGGGTGTGGCCGTCACGGTGCGGGCCTTCGTCGTGCAGACGTTCTTCATCCCGTCGGCCTCCATGGAGCCGACGCTCATGATCGGCGACCGCATCCTCGTCGACAAGCTCAGCTATCACCTCCACAGCGTGCACGTCGGCGACATCATCGTGTTCAAGAAGCCGCCCGACGAAGTCGCCGCCCCCGATATCCAGGACCTGGTCAAGCGCGTCATCGGCTTGCCCGGACAGTGGATCTCCTCGGCGCCCGGCGGGGACGTGTTGATCAATGGCAAGCCACTTCCCGAGCCGTGGCTGACGGCTTCGGCGCGGGCTGATCCGGGCCCTCCCATCATGCTTCAGAAGATCCCCTCAGGGGATTACTTCATGATGGGGGACAACCGGGGGGACTCCGAGGACAGCCGCGTGTTCGGTCCCATTTCGGGATCCCTCATCGTCGGGCGCGTGGTCGTGAGGATCTGGCCGTTCTCGTCGCTGCATATCTTCTGATCCTGCGCAGGGCGACTCGGGCACTGGCCACGCCGCCAGGGGGACCGCCGCCGCGAGCCGTAGACTCAGGACCGCATGCTGTCGCTCAGCCCGGCGAAGCTCCTCGTCATCCTCGTGATCGCGATGATCGTGCTCGGTCCCGAGAAACTCCCGGGCGTGGCCCGTCAGCTCGGCGCGGCCTGGGGGGACATTCGCCGGTGGCGCACCAGGCTCGAGAACGAGGTACGCGACGTGTTCCCGGACCTGCCCGCCACCCACGAAGTGGCCCAAGTGGTGCGCTCGCCGCTGGCCTTCCTTGACCGGCTGGCCGACGAGCACGAGCGGGGCGCCAACAGCAACGGCGCCAGCGCCAACGGCTCCGATGGCACCTCCAGCCCGACTGTCTTACCCACGTCGGCACCGGGCACGCCGCCGGTAAGCGGCAGTGCGGGTTTGTCGGGAGCGGGGTCGGCGGGCATTGAGCCGGCGGACGACCCCAACATGAACTGACCCCGGAGCCTGCTGTGGTCGCCCGTCCTCGCCTCCTTCGTCGCCGTGCCCGGCCGGCTCCCGACGCCATGACCCTCAGTGAGCACCTGGCCGAGCTCCGGCGCCGCCTGGTGATCAGCGTGATGGCCTTCAGCGTCTTCGCCATCGCCGCTTTCTTGCTGTACCAACGCATCTTGAATTTCTTGCAGTCCCCGTATTGCCGCGTGGCGCCGCATCACAACTGCCAGTTGTACCTGACGAGCCCTCTCGGGGGGTTATCGCTGCGCGTCGAGATCGGCGGCTACGGGGGACTGTTCCTGGCCTCTCCGGTGATCCTGTGGGAGCTGTGGCGCTTCATCACCCCGGGACTGCGTTCCAACGAGAAGCGTTATGCCATCCCCTTCATCACGGCGTCGATGACGCTGTTCACGGCCGGGGCGGTGTTGGCGTACTTCACTTTTCCGCACGCTTTGCAATTCCTGGGGAGCATCGGCGGGCCCTCGTTAAAGGAGATTTACGACCCCGGCAAGTACATCGGTCTCATCTTGGCGCTGATGCTGGTGTTCGGGGTCACCTTCGAATTTCCCGTGATATTGGTGTCGCTCGAGCTCGTCGGAGTGCTCCAACCGGCCAAGCTGGCGTCTTGGCGGCGATGGGCCATCGTGCTCATCGTGATCGTGGCCGCCGTGATCACCCCCAGTGGCGATCCGTTCTCGATGCTGGCACTGGCCGTGCCGCTGTATGTGTTCTACGAGATCTCCATCATCATCGGCAGGATCTTCAAGCGAACATCGCGCTCGTGAGCGAGGTCGCCAGCGGCACATCGGTCCGCCAGGCCCTCGAGGCGCGCCTCGGCTTTGCTCTCGATCGTTTCCAGAGCGAGGCCATAGACGCCTTGGAGGCGGGCCGATCGGTGCTGGTGTCGGCGCCCACCGGCTCGGGAAAGACAGTGGTGGCCGACTACGCGGTCGCCCAGGCTCTGAGCCAAGGGCGCAAGGCCTTTTACACGACGCCGTTGAAGGCCTTGTCCAACCAGAAATTCAGCGAGCTGGCGGCGGCCCACGGTGCGGCGTCGGTCGGCTTGCTTACCGGCGACATCTCGCATCAGCCCGATGCACCGGTGGTCGTCATGACCACCGAGGTGTTGCGCAACATGCTCTTCGCACGAGCACCGGCACTCCACGGGCTCGGCATCGTGGTGCTCGACGAAGTGCATTACCTCCAAGACCCGAACCGGGGATCGGTATGGGAGGAGGTGATCATCTTGGCCCCGCCCGAGGTGGTCCTGGTGTGTTTATCGGCCACGGTCGCCAACGCCGCCGAATTCGGCGCCTGGCTCAGATCGGTGCGCGGTCCCATTGATGTCGTCGTCGAACATCGCCGCCCGGTGGAACTCGCCAATCATGTGGCCGTGGCGCAAAAGGGGAGTCGCTACGTCGAGCTGGTACCGGTGCTGCGCTATGGGGCCCTCGATCCTCAAGCGCTCGCCCTCGATCAGCGCATCGCCCGCCTGGCCAGTCGGCCCGGGGGCCTACGCCACTCGCGCCTGGCCACGCCACGACGCACCGAGCTGATCGAGGCACTGGGCGACAAGGGCCTGCTCCCGGCCATCGTCTTTATCTTCAGCCGGGCCGCCTGTGACGCCGCGGTGGAACAGTGCCTCGCCGACGGGCTGCGTCTCACCACAGCCGATCAGCGCGCCGAGATCAGGGCCCGGGCCGAAGCGCACACCGAAGAGTTGGCCGAGGACGACCTTGGCATCCTCGGCTACGGACCGTGGATCGCCGGCCTTGAGGCCGGCGTGGCCCCGCATCACGCCGGGATGATCCCCGCCTTTCGAGAAGCCGTCGAGGACTGCTTTTCATCCGGTTTGCTCCAGGTCGTCTTCGCCACCGAGACGCTGGCACTCGGTATCAACATGCCGGCTCGCACCGTCGTCATCGAGCGGCTGGTGAAGGTACGAGAGCACGGACGCAGTGCGTTGACCTCAGGCGAATACGCGCAGCTCACCGGCCGCGCCGGACGGCGAGGACTCGATTCGGTCGGCCACGCCGTGGTGCCGTGGTCGGCGCATGTGCAGCTGTCGGAGGTGGCCGCCCTGGCCACCTCGGCCCCGGCTGACCTCACGTCCTCGTTCCGGCCTACCTACAACCTCGCCGTCAACCTCGTGCGTCGTTATGAGGCCGACCAGGTGCACTTCATCTTGGATCGATCCTTCGCCCAGTTTCTCGACCGGCGTCACCACCACGCCTTGTCGCGGCGCCTCGACAGGACACTTCGTTTGCTTCAGGGCTGGGGGCACGTCGATCTGGACAGGTGGGAGCTCACCGCTCGAGGGGAGCTCCTGGCCCGCATCTATCACGAGTCCGATCTGCTCATCGCCGAAGCACTGGCCGACGGGCTCTTCGACGGATTGGATCCGCCCGCTTTGGCAGGTGTCGTTTCGGCCTGCACCTTTGAGGTGCGCTCGGGACGATGGCGAGACGAGGCGAACCCCCCCAGTGCAGTGCGTGATGGCGTCATCGCGCTCGAGGTCCTGGCCGACCGACTGCGCACCGACGAGCGCTCGGCGCGACTGCCCGCCACTCGCCCGCCCGACGCCGGGTTCAGCGAGGTCGCTGTTCGCTGGGCTCGGCGCGAGCGCCTCGAACCCGTCCTCGAGCGTGCTGACATGGCACCGGGCGATTTCGTGCGCAACACCAAACTGCTGGTCGACTTGTTGCGTCAGCTGGCCGTGGTGGCACCGAATGCCGACACCGCATCCAGTGCCCTGGCGGCCTCCGTGGCGTTGGCGCGTGGCGTGGTGGCCGCCTCGGCAGGACCCTCCCAGGTGGTGGGGAAGGTGGTCCCTGGGGCCCCCTCGGGGTCCCCGGAAAGCCGCCTGGAGCAGGGATTTCCAGGCGGGAAGGGGTCCGCCACCTCCGGTCGCGGCCGGTCCTAGTGTTTCCGGGGCATGTTCCCCTACGTCGAGGAGTCCTTCTCCGACGAGGAGGCTGACGTCCTTCGCCGGTACGTCACCAACCTCGACGGGCCGGTCTTCGCTTTGGTCAACTTGCCCGAGGTGGTCAAGGGCGCCCTGTTCGCTCGCTACTCGCGCTCGCCCAAGAGCCTGCGCCGGCTGTTCCTCGACGAGTTCGTCGGAGATCTCGATGTCAGTGGCGACGCTAGTGTCGACGCCACCGTCGGGCTCGAGCGGGCCGAGCGGCTCTACGAGCGGGTCTTCTTCGAGTACGGCGATGACTCGGTGGCACAACTCGGTGGCGTGCACCTGGCCTGTGAGCAGGCGTCCAATCTCCTCACCAAGGTGCTGGAGCGAGGCCGCCTCATGGCGTATCTCGAGCAGTCGACGCGTTACATCGCCTACGACAACCGCATGCCGTCGGGGCACTATCGCTATTTCCGGGACCCCGAAGTCCTCGAATCGTCCTTGGGCGCCCGTTACGTGGGTGACCTCGACCGCATGTTCGACACCTACGGCGCGCTACTTCCCGAGATGCAGACGTGGCTCACCGAGCGCTTCCCTCGGCAAGCCGGTGACTCCGATTTCGTCTATCGCCAGTCGATCAAGGCCAAGGCCCTCGACGCGCTGCGCGGCCTCTTGCCGGCCGCTTCGCTGTCGAATGTGGGGATGTACGGGACGGGTCAGTCCTACGAGATGCTGTTGCTACGCATGCGGTCCCATCCACTGCCCGAAGCGCGTCATTACGCCGGCTTGATGCTCACAGAACTTCGCAAGGTCATCCCCTCGTTCTTGCAACGCGTGGATCTCCCCGAGCGCGGCGGGGCATGGTCGCGCTACATCGACTCCACTCGCGAAGACACCGCTGAGACCGTACGGCGCTTGTGGGGCGACGAGGGTGAGGACGCTGCGGGCGGACCCGATGGGGACGATGCCGAGACCAGCGGGGTCTCGTCGGTGCATCTCGTCGACTTCGATCCCGATGGCGAGGACAAGGTGATAGCGGCCATGAGCTATCCGCACAGTGCGGTGAGTGACGCCGAGACGTTGCGGCGGGTGCGGGCGCTGGGTGCCGAGGACAAACGGGCCATTATGCGTGCCTACGTGGGTACGCGGACCAACCGCCGCCACCGGCCCGGGCGGGCCTTCGAGGCCACGTCCTACCGCTTCGACGTGGTATCGGACTACGGCGCCTTTCGCGACTTGCAGCGCCATCGCATGCTCACCGTCGAGTGGCAGGCGCTCGGGGCCACACCTCGGCTACGAGGTGCCTCCCGAAGTGGTCGAATCCGGGTTGACCGGTCCGTTCGATGCGTCCATGGCGCGTTCGGCCGAGCTGTTCGCCACCATGCAAGGGGTGCTGCCGCGCCAGGCGCCTTACGCGGTGGCCCTCGGCTATCGCATGCGCTATGTGATGGAGATGAACGCGCGTGAGGCCATGCACGTCGTCGAACTGCGGTCGGGCCGCCAGGGCCATCCCACGTACCGGGTGGTGGCCCAGGAGATGCATCGGCTCGTCGCCGAGCGCGCCGGGCATCGGCTCATCGCGGAGGCGATGAGCTTCGTCGATCATTCCTCCCACGATCTCGAACGTCTGGAAGCCGAGCGAAACGCCGAGGCGAAGCGCATGGCGGCCAATCGCAGCGCCACATCGAACTGACGCGTGGCGCCGGCCATCGCCGGCGCGTCGTCGCCATGGCTGTCGGCGATACGGGAAAACATCGAAAGCTGTGACCAGGGAAGACGCGCGAATCGCCAGGTACGGGCGGGGAATGCGCACTTGACGTCATGGAGGAAGCGCAGCGTAAGGTTCGCCCCAGTCCCAGACGCCCCGTTGGTCCTCGTGACGGTTTGAGCCGGATGGAGGTCGAGGGGGGGATGCTGTGAGAGGCGGGTGGAGGCCCGAGGGACCGAGTAGAGAACGTCGCACCGCGATGCTGGGGCAACCCGCGCCGTGGTGAGATGGCACCAAAGGTCCCCGGGCCTTACCGCCCTCAACCCATCAGTCGGGTCCCGCCCGGAGCTTGGGCTCGTGCACCGGACTCCCTGTCCGTGGCCAAGGTGCATGGAGCGCGCATGGGAGCAGATATGCTCCCCCGGCGTCAGACGACCGTGAAGGGCAATTGATGGCCGACGACCTGGACGATGTGACGGAACCCGAGGAGATTGACGCCGAGGAGCTCGTCGACATCGAAGATGACGCGCTGCTCGAAGAGGACCTCGAGGATGACGACGAGGACATCGACGACAGCGCCCTCGATGAGGATGACGACGACCTCGAGGTCGTCGTCGAAGCCGCGCCCGTAAAGGGAGCCAAGGCCTCAGGCAAGGCGGCCGCCCCCGCCGCCGCTGCTGCTGTGGTCGAGGAGGCTGAAGAGGACGACGAAGAAGTCGAGGACGAAGACGTCGAGGCCAGCCTGGACCAGATCTTGAAGGAGCGGCTGGTCGTCGAGGAGGACGAGGAGGTCGAGGAGGAGCCCGCCGAGCCCGATGACCGGTCGGAGATCGCCGATCGCGTCCTTCCCAAACAGCCCGACGAGTTCGTCTGTCGCTCCTGTTTCCTCGTCAAGCACGCCAGCCAGTTGGCCAACCCCGACAAGGGCCTGTGTCGAGACTGCGTGTGATGTCTCTGACCCGACCCGAGTCTCGATGCGCCGCGAGGACACGGTGACCGAAGACGAGGTCAAGTCGGCCGCCAACCGCCTGCTCGATGCCCTCATCTTCGCTCCCGCTGGTTTGGCCCTGACGGCGGCTGAGGAGTTCCCGCGGCTGGCCGAAAAAGGGAAACACCGCATCGAGGGCCAGGTGAACACCGCGCGCGTGGTGGGTCAGTTCGTGGTGCAGATGGCGCGCAGCCAGCTCGAACAGACGTTGCGGCGGCCCACCGCGAAACCGGCGCCGTCGTCGTCACCCCAAAGGACCCCGACAGGCGTCGACAGTCACCCCGAGGCCGACGGGGCGCCTAGCGCTCGAGAAGAGTGGAGCGGGTCGCCGGGGAGCGAATCTCGAAGCCTCATTCCGGGTGGGGCACCGTCGGTGGGCGCCACCAATGGCACGAGTTCGGCCGAGAGCCTGGCCATCCCCGGTTACGACACGTTGTCGGCGTCCCAGGTGGTGCAGCGCCTCGGAGGCCTGTCTCTCCACGAGCTCGAGGAAGTGCGTACCCACGAGGTGGAACACCGGCATCGGCGCACGATTCTGAACCGGGTGGACCAGCTCCTCAACCTGGCTACGGGCGGGCCCGCTGACCATGTCGGCGCCGCCACCGATGCCGACGTCGCCCCGCCTGACTAGCGCCGGAGTGCGAGAGACGGTGTGATGGAGGGAGCCCGGCCGGCGACACGTGCGGACGCCATCCGGTGCGCCGAGCTGTGCCAAGAGGCGCTCGACACGCTGCAACAGGCACGCGGGGGACCGCTCTTCGCCCGCCGTGAGAGCGGGCTGGTGGTCAAAGCCTTGCTTCGACCCGGTGGTCTTGATCGTGTACTTACCGACGGCCGCCGCCGCGTCATGGTGGGGCTGCTCGACGCCGCTGTGGTCGGTCTGGCTCTGGGCCGGCTCGAAGCCGTCGGCGATATCACCATCGGGGTGATCGAGGGGCTCTATGTCGAGCCCGAGGGGAGGGGAGTGGGCGTGGGCGCCGCCTTGCTCGAGTCCCTGATGCACTGGTTCGCGTCATCGCATTGTCGAGGCGTGGACAGCTCCGCTCTACCGGGGGACCGAGGGGTGAAGAACTTCTTCGAAGCGGCCGGCTTCAAAGCTCGGCTCATCACCATGCACCGAGAGTTGGATTGACCGAGCCGACGGCGCCTCTTGTGCCGACGCTGGCGGTGGGTGCGGTGGCCACGGTGGGCGGTGCGATTCTTCTCGTGCGACGCCGCCACCCTCCCGAGCGGGGCCGGTGGAGCCTGCCGGGGGGCAAGGTCGAACCGGGCGAACTGCTGGCGGTGGCGGTGGAGCGCGAGATGGCGGAGGAGACGGGTCTGGTGGCGCGCTGCGGCGCTTTTGTGGGGTGGGCGGAGCGCATCGGGCCCACTCACCATTTCGTGATCCTCGACTTCGAGGTGGCCGTCGACGACGATCAGGTGCCGGTGGCGGGCGGTGACGCCGGCGAGGTGGCGTGGGTGGCGCTGGAGGCGCTCGGTTCTGTCGACCTTGTCAGCGGTCTTGAGGACTTCCTCCGACATCACGGCGTCATGGCGTGACGGCCGCATCCGGGTCGGCCAGGTGGGGGCCGGGGAAGATCAGACGCGACGGGCGGCCACGGGCCGGCGGGGCCCCGGTGGCGGCGGAATGGGGAGGCCCAGGGCCTTGGCCAGCTCGGGGACGAGGCCGGCAGCACGACGGGCCGCCCCCAGGAGCTCTTCGCCGGCGTGCGGCGGAAGCCCGGCCGGCTTCACCGTGCGCCGCACGGGCGATTCGACCACAGCGTCGAGGATGGCCTTCCACTCTTCGTCGGAGAGCTCCGGACTCATAGCCTCGCCGGCCGCCACCGCCAGGCGCAGAGCCAGATCGGCGGCGATACGAGCCTGGGGCTCGGGGGGCCGGGTGGCCACCCGCAGGGCATCGGCGACCCGCCCGGCGTCGAGTGCGGTGGTGATACGAGCGACCCACGCGTCGCGCAGTGCCGTCACCCGGCTGTCGAGCGACTCGCGCAAGGCCGTCAGCAGCTGTCGACCCTCGTCATCGAGAAGGACGGCGGACGCCCCGGCCACCACCGAACGCAGCTCGCGCAACGGGGTCTCTTTGCCGGCGTTGCGAGCCGCCGTGGCCCGGTCCTTCCAAGAGGCCAGGTTGATCTTGGGCAGCAACGCCTCGGCCATGGCCAAGAGGGGCTCGGGAGACACCTCGGCCCGTCCATCGGCGCGGGCCCGGGTGTTCTGCTCCTCGATGGCTTGGCGGACGGCGGGAATCCCGCCTCGGAGGAGTTGCTCGGCCACCGGAAGCTGCTCGGTGGGCACGTCGGCCAGAGCCGCATTGCGAAAAGTGGCCACGGGTTGCAGCCGACGACGGTCGGCTTGCTCGCCTCGTGAGGGCGCCGCACGGCGCGGGCCGCCGCGCTCGCTGGTGGCGGCGCTGTCACGTTCGCGCTCGAGGCCCCCGGGGTCGGGCACCGTCAGCGGTGCGCGGCGGACGGTCCTCGGTCGGGCGTGCAGGGCGCGGCGTCCGCTCGCTGCGGTCTCGCCCCGCTGCCGGTCGCGCCGGGCGCGCCGGGCGTTCTTCGCGCGCACCTTCGCCTCCGGCTGCCGGCGTACGACGAGGTCCGCTGGGCCGATCGCGCCCCGGTGCGCCGGTGCGTCGAGGACGCCGCCCTTCGCCGTCGAAATCCTCAGGGCGTCGCCGCCCTCCACCCGCCAGCACGACCGACACCCCGGTGGCGCTGTCTTTGGTCGTGCCCACCACTTCGATGCGATCAGTGACGCGTTGTTGACGGGCGTCGGTCTTGGGCCCTTGGACCGAGATGACCACGATGCCGTCGAGTCCGAACTCGGCTTCGGCTCGCACCACCGAGCCCACCGCTGTATCGGTGGGGACCAGGTCGCCCTCGAGTGTCCCCCGTGGCTCGCGCGCACCAGGGGCGCGCCACGTCCACGACCCATCGGGGCGTCGGCTGGTGAGCTCGATGTCGATCCTGCGGGACATGCCGGGCGCCCACGCTAATCGGTCGTGCGAGCCCTACGAGAAACGACCGTCATTTCGGGCACGCGACGGGCGTGTCCGTGCCAGGGGCACCATGCTGTGGAAGCTCTGAGAATGCCGCTGTCGCGGCCCGGTATAGGCCCGACCCTCTCTAGTGTGGGCACCGAGACTCGGGGCGTGGCGGCGGAGCCGACCACGCCACCTTGGTGACACGACAGGAGAACGCCACGGTGGACAAGGAGGACCAAGGGCCCTTCAGCGCCTCCGTTCACGAGCCAGGTCCGCTGAGCCCGGACGTGAGCAGGCCGTGGGGGGCGGTAGGACCCGAGACGCCAATGGGGTCCCCGTGGACAGTGGCGCCCAGCCAGGCACCTCTCCCCGGCCCTGCGGTTGACGATCCGCCCTCCGCAGCCATGACCGGCGCGCCGTTCGAGGCGCAGCCGGAGTCGGCGCGCTGGCGCGGGGCGCTCGGCCCCCCCGTGGTTGGCGGTGGCCGTGGTGGCCGCCCTGATCGGTGGGGGAGTGGGGGCGGCGATCACCGAAGCCGTCGGGAGCAACCCGTCGACGTCAACGGTGAAGGAAGTGGCTCCGGGCCCGGCGTTGGCCGGAGGAGCATCCATCCCCGCCATCGTGCAGAAAATTCTGCCCGAGGTGGTGACGATCGATGCCACCGGACCGGCCAACTCGATCCTGGGCGGGAGCACGACGCAACAGGATCAGGGTACGGGGATGATCGTGTCGCGCGAGTGGGGAAGTGGTGACCAACAACCACGTCATCGCCGGCGCCACCACCATTACGGTCACGCTTTACCATCAGACCACCGCTCTTCCGGCCACCTTGGTGGGCGCCGACCCGGGCTCCGACTTGGCGCTGCTGAAGATCAAGTCACCCCCGGCGAATCTGCGGACGGTGTCGTTCGGAGATTCCACCCAACTCCAAGTCGGAGACGCCGTCATTGCAGTGGGCAACGCCCTCGGGCTTTCGTCGGGAACCCCGACGGTGACGTCGGGCATCGTGTCGGCCACGGGGCGAACGGTCCAGGCCGCCGATGCCGGGGACGGGAATACCGAGAACCTCCCCAACATGATCCAGACCGACGCGGCCATCAACTCGGGCAACTCAGGGGGGCCCTTGGTGGACTCGGCCGGCCAGGTGATCGCCATCAACACCGCGGTGGCTTCGTCGACCGGTACGAACGCGCCGGCGCAGAACATCGGCTTCGCCATTCCTTCGAGCACCATCGAGGGGTTGTTGCCCACTTTGCGCACGGGCGGGACGGCAGGGGCGGCGGGGGCCTACCTCGGCGTCGACGTGGAGGACATGTCGGTGCAGATGCAACAGGAGTACGGGTTGGTGCCCTCCACCGGAGCACTCGTCGGGTCGGTGGTGGTGGGCTCTCCGGCCGCCTCGGTCGGGATCGAGGTCGGCGACGTCATCGTCAGCTTCGACGGCAAGACGGTCAGCTCGGCCCAGGACCTCGTGAGCGATGTACAAAGCTCAGCGCCCGGTGACAGCGCCCGCCTCACGCTGTGGCGAGGGCAGCAAAAGCTGACGTTGACGGTGTCGTTGGCCCGAGCTCCAGCCAGCTGACGATTACGTCCAGCCTTCTCGTCAGTTGGGGAGGAGCGTGTCTTCGTGCGGCGCACCGGCACGAGCGCCGACGTGGATGAACCACTCGTGGCCCCAGATGGTGGCGAAAGTGGCATCGTCGACGGCCAAGAAGAACGATGTCTCGGAGATCTGACTGACATGGGCCCGCATGGCGGCGCGCTTGCGCTGTACATATGCGCTCACGTCCACGGTGGTGGTGATGCGCTCGGCGGGCACGCCCAGTATCTCGATCATCTCCCGGGGCGGGCCGAGCGCAGAGCCTGCTTCGTCGGCGGCATCAGCGACAGAGCGCACGTAGTCGCGGTTGATGGTGGCCATATAGCGACGGGGAGTTCCGGCTAGTTCACCCGCTCGAGTGCCCACCTTGTGGACCTGGATGTGGTCGGGATGCCCGTAACCGCCGTGTTCGTCGTAATAGACGAGCGCATCGGCGTTCTCGGCCTCGAGGATGGCCACCAGAGGGGCGGCGGCGACATCCACGTCGATTTGGCAAAACGACGTGAGGTTGAGGTTGGCGGGGTCCCCGTCCATGCCCGAGTCCTGAAAGCCGAGGCTCTCGTGACGAGCGACTCCAAGCACCTCACACGCGGCATCGAGTTCACGGGCCCGGCGCTGCGCCAGTGTTTCGCCGGGTTCGAGCAGGCCGTCGGGGTTCTCGCCGAGCTCGCCCCCGGTGGCGGTGACGAGGATGATCCGATGCCCGTCGTCGGCCAGGCGAGCCATCGTTCCCCCCGTGGCGATGGCTTCGTCGTCAGGATGGGCGTGGAAGAACACCAAGGTGGCCATGACAAAGCACCCTACCCACCCGCGGTGGGGGAGCGACCCCCAGTAGGCAATACCACTTTCGGTATCGAGTGGGCTCGAGTGCGGTGCTAGCGCGTAAAGAGCTTCCAGTGCCCCTCGGACACGACTTCGACGGTGCCGTCGATAACCGCCATGGCGGTCTGGTCGTCGATGGCGTATCCCGGAACCGGCAATCCGGCGGCCCACTTTTCTGCCTCGGCCATCGAGTTCTCCGGCATGTCTTCGTGATCCAGATGCGGAAAGATGGCGAAATCCACCACGGCTAAAGCTTCATTGCCTCCCGCGGGGGGCTCCCACTCCGACGAAGTCCTCCCCGATGGTGGGGGCCATGACCATGCTCCCACCGCTGATTCCCACGTAGAGCGCCTGGAGCGAGGGCAAGAGGTCGGCCAATCCGGACTGGCGCATCCAGTGGCACAGATACAAGGAATCACCGCCACTCACCAGCAAGGCGTCGGTCTCTTGGACCATAGGGACCCAGTCCTTTGTATTGAGGCTGGGCAGCGCAGTGAGCTCCAGCACCCCCAGGGACTTCCAACCCAACTCGCACATGGGGGTTCGTGCCTGTCCGCTGATGAACCGCCATGCGGCGGGTGGTCCCCCCTCAGGGTGGCCGTACGACGCGGTGGGAATGCAGAGGGCGTTGCACTCGGCAATCGGTTTACCCAGGAAGTCGACCAGCGCGTTGTGGATGCTCGTGTTCTTGATGCCGGCGGACGTAAGAAGAAGATTCATATGCGCATTCTTGGCCATATCGCCGCCCTGTTCAGGGGATCGATCACGCCACTTGGTGGAACCGGGTCCCTTGAGATCCGGCGGCGATAAGCGGGTAGTCCGGCCCTATCCTGCCGTCATGTCGAAACGGCTCCACAAGTCGTGGCTCGTCGTTGCCAGCCACGAGACCCCAGAGCACGATCGGTGCGTCGATGTGTTTCGCGTCCCGACGGCACGTGGGGATTCGAGGAATTTCGGAAGGATCCGGAGGACATGGGCGAGTGGACGCCTGTGAGCTACTTCTCGGGTCGTGAATACCCAGCAGAGACCGAAACGGTGGACGCGGCAAAGCAAGCCGTTCCTTGGCTGCGAGCCGTCCTCGAGCGCTGAACCTGATGGGCGGGACACCGGGTCTACTACCAGCCCTCAGCCTTCGAGTCCCGAAGGACTTGCGGCTCCGGATGGTCCCCTTACCGGCTGGTCGGCCGACCCGGAGCGTATGCGGAGGCCGGGGGATGCCGTGGGGACCCGCATTCCTGCGTGAAGGGCGGGCCGCCGAGAGACCACGTCGGGCCAGCTCAGCGACCATCGGCGCCGTCTGCCGGGACGCCAAATCCCTGTCGCCAATGCACGGGCAGACGCATTGCACTCGTGCCTGGCAGACCGTCCGGAGGACTGGCATTCACCCTGGTCAGGACCTATTTCTGAGTATTTCTTGGTGCTCGTTTGTTGGTGTATGACCGCCGATAATGTATCTTATGTAAAGTCAGCCAGGATGCAAAGGGCCGGTTTCGCGCCCCGTTCGTCAGGTCCTCCCCTCAACGCCTCATGGCCAAGTGGGGTCCTGCATCGGCCCTGCGCAGTTGACTCGACGGATGTAACAGTCGTCCGGGCGCGCCTCGGTGCGGCATTTGGCACCGTTTTTCTGGTCCCTGGCGACGGCCTTTTGCCGGCCTTCGGTGGCCGTATTTCTGGGCCTCAAAAGGTGTCTCAGACGGGCGATCGCCGTGCCCATCGGGGCCCCTGAATACCTCCTCAAAGGACTTCGGTCCCCGACGGCTAGCGTCGTTGGGCTGTGCCTGAGCCAACCCACCCCCCTATCGCCGCCACCTCGGACACGCCCTCGGACACGCCGAGTTCCGAGCCGCCGCCCCTGGTGAGCGCACGGGGCCTGGTGAAGCGATTCGGGGAGTTCGTGGCCGTCGACGGCGTGGACTTCGACATCGCCCGGGGCGAGTCTTTCGGATTCCTGGGGCCCAACGGAGCCGGGAAGACCTCAACCATGCGCATGGTGGCGTCGATGTCGCCTCTGAGTGGCGGCACCTTGCGTATCTTCGGCCTGGACCCCGCCACCGATGGTCCGCGCATACGAAGCCGCATCGGGATCGTTCCCCAGGAAGACTCCCTCGACCTTCAACTGACGGTGCTCGACAACCTCGTCGTCTACGGTCGCTACTTCGATCTCCCTCGCGCCGAGATTCGCGAGCCGCGCCCAGCGTCTGCTCGAGTTCACGCAGCTGACCGATCGCGCCAACGATACGGTCGAGCCGTTGTCGGGTGGCATGAAACGCCGGCTCACTATCGCCCGCTCCCTGATCTCCGAGCCTGAGCTGCTCATCTTGGACGAGCCCACCACCGGGCTCGACCCCCAGGCGCGCCACCTGGTGTGGGACCGGCTCTATCGCCTGAAACAACAAGGCGTCACGTTGATCATCACCACGCACTACATGGATGAGGCCGAGCAACTCTGCGACCGGCTCGTCATCATGGACAAGGGCCGCTTTGCCGCCGAGGGCGCACCGCGGGACCTCATCGCCCGGTACTGCACCGCGCGAGGTCGTCGAGCTGCGCTTTGCCAACGAGGACCACGGCGTCGTGGCGCAGCGCCTCGAGGGCCTGGCGCAACGCTCCGAAGCACTCCCCGATCGCCTGTTGCTCTACAGCGACGACGGCGACGCCACCTTGGTGGCCGTTCATGGGCGCGGCATCGTCCCCGACAGCACGTTGGTGCGGCGTTCCAGTTTGGAGGACGTGTTCCTCCGGCTGACCGGACGCACCCTGGTCGACTGAGAGCCGAGGCAGCGGTGGCATTCGGACAGCAGTGGCAGGACCGGGGCACCGCCGAGGGGCTCTACGCGTTTCCGCCCGTTCGCTCTCTCGCCTACTGGGCCTATCAGTACAAGCGCACCTGGCGGGGATCCATCACCACCAGCTTTCTTTACCCGGTGCTCTACCTGACGGCCATGGGCGTCGGCCTGGGGTCGCTCATCGACAAGCACACCCATACTGTCGACCACGTCAGCTATCTCGTGTTTCTGGCCCCCGGTTTGCTGGCGTCCACGGCGATGCAGATCGGGGGCAATGAGTCGACTTATCCGGTCATGGGTGCCATCAAGTGGATGCGCACCTACTACGCCATGCTGGCCACGCCCCTGCGCGTCGTCGACGTGCTCCTCGGTCACCTGGGGTGGGTGGCGTTGCGCCTGCTCATGGTGTCGACGATCTACGTGGCGGTGATGGGCGCCTTCGGCGCCGATGTCTCCCCGCTCGTCATCGTGGCCATCTTCGTCGCCGTGCTCACCGGGTTGGCCTTTGCCGCCCCTATCTCCGCCTATGCCGCCACCCAGGAGACCGACACCGCCTTCGCCACGCTCTACCGCATGGCGCTGATGCCGCTGTTCTTGTTCTCAGGGACGTTCTTTCCCGTCAGTCAGCTGCCCGCCTGGCTCCGTTTCGTCGCCTACGCCACTCCCCTCTTCCACGGGGTGGCGTTGTGTCGAGACCTGTCGCTCGGTCATCTCTCGTTGTGGCCCGATCTCGGCCATGGCGTGTATTTGCTCGCCCTCACCGGCGTCGGGATCGCGCTGGGTTTGCGTACGTATCGCAAAAGGCTGGTGGTATGAGCGGCCTATTGACGCGCGTGGCGCCGGGGGCGCGCTGGGCAGTCGCCGAGCGGCGCGGCTGGTAGAGCGCAACATCCTCTTTTACCGGCGCGGCTGGATCTTCCTCGTGACCGGTTTCTTCGAACCGTTCTTCTACCTGTTGTCCATCGGAGTGGGACTCAACCATCTGGTCGGGGCCCTGCATATCGGCGGGCGCCTCGTTCCTTATACGGCCTATGTGGCTCCGGGCCTGTTGGCGTCTTCGGCCATGAACGGGGCGCTGTTCGACTCGACGTTCAACATCTTCTTCAAGTTGAAGATCGCCAAGACCTACGAAGCGATCTTGTCGACGCCGATGAGCGTGGGCGACATCGCGCTCGGCGAGTTGACGTGGAGCTTGATGCGTGCCGGGTTGTACTCGGGCGCCTTTATGGTGGTGATGGCCGCACTTGGTTACGTGGTGACCCCGTGGGTGGCGCTGTGCTACCCGGCCGCCTTGCTCATCAGCTTCGCCTTTTCGGCCACCGGTATGGCGGCCACGTCGTATATGCGTAGCTGGCAGGACTTCGACAAGGTGTCGCTGGCTATCATTCCGCTGTTCTTGTTTTCGGCCACGTTCTACCCGCTCAGCGTCTACCCCGCTTGGCTGCAAGTTGTCGTGCAGTGCACGCCGCTGTATCAAGGTGTGGCGCTCATCCGGGGCCTCGACGCCGGCCTGTTCTCGTGGTCGTTACTGGGCCACGCCGCCTATCTGGCCATCATGGGGACAACATCACTGGCCATCACGGGACGTCGTTTCGCCCAGTTGCTCACCCCGTAGGCGTTCCGCCCGGGAGCCCCTATCCCCTTACGAACCACCTGGCCGCGCCGCGCAGCGCGTTGGAGTCGAAGTAGAGGACCGCACCGATCAGGAGGAAGAAGAAGCCCACCAAGGCCATGATCTGGAAACCCACGCCCAATCCGGTGAAGGCGAGGGATTTCGCCGGCGAGGTGACGGCATGCGTCACGGCAACGGTCGTCGGAGGTGAAGTCGTAGTTGGGGCGACCGTCGTGGTGACGACGACGACAGTGTCGTTGATGACGATGGTCCATTCACTGGAGTTGTTGCCGAAGGCACCGTTGTTGTCATTGGCCAACAGGAAAAGCTCGCCGCTGGACGGAAATGGTGAGCTGTAGCTGGCCCCGACTTCAAAGGGAACGCCGGTGGCTCCCACTTTGCCGATCAAGGAGTAACACTTGAGCGTCGGAGCCGTGAACTGGCTGTGCGGTACTGCGCACGCGCCGCCGTTGGGATCGGCGGAGAGCATGTCGTAGCGCCGGAAGTAAATGGTGCCGGTGGCAGTCATGCTGAGCGTCTCGCCCGCGGTGACGGCGAAACCCGTGTCCGTCCACGTGGGGCTCCCCCCCACCTTGATGGTCATGGACTGCGCTTGGGCAATCCCCGCCATGGCAGCTACCCCGGTGGTGGCAAGCAGCACCACCCCGAGCAACAACACCCACAGAGATGTGCGTCGAGACTTCATGTAGACGGTCAAGTGGCAATGCCCCAAAGGGGCAAATGGGGGGCCGCTCGCCTTTCCCTTTTTTCACTATAAGCATCACACCCGCCACGCTGCCACGCATCGTCAAAATTTGGTGTCTGTCGGCCGCGTTGCACGGTGGGCACTTGGCCTTTCACCGGCGGTGAACCTTTCTCGGCAACCGGTTTCCCCTTCGGGCGATTTCGGGCCCGTCGCCACTCCCCCAGGCTCGGTTCTGAGCGCCGAAAGATGGCCTCATCAACGTTTGCAGGCTGCGAGCGTCGCGGCATCGGCATTCCGCACGCGAACGCCTCGGCCGAGTCTTCACGCGCTGAGCGGCTCGAAGTCGATGACGAGCTCGGCGCCCAGGGCCTTGGCGATGCGGTCCAGGCTGATCACCGTCGGGGAGACCTGACCCTTCTCCAAGCGGGCGATGGAGGGCTGACTGGTCTTGGCCCGCCGGGCCAGCTCGGCTTGGCTGATGCCCGCCCGGCTGCGTGCCGCTTTCACCGACGCCCCCACCATGATGGCGGTACGGGCTCGTTCATAACGAGCGAAGGCGTCAGGTCCGGTGCCGGCGGCCGGCCGGCTCCCACTTCGGCGGGGTGCCCGGGTCGTTCGAGCGGCCATATCAAAGATGAAATATATCGAAGGCGGTCACCATTTTCGGTGATGGGAAGGTTCAACCGGGCGTAGCGGGTGGTGCTGGTGATCGCCCTTGGTGTGGGGCTCGCCTTGCTCGGACAGTTCATCGAGGATCGTTCCGCCCTGGGGGCAGTGGGATGGGTGGGGTACGCCCCATTGAGCCCACGCGTTGCCGTGACGGGAGGTCATCGATGGGGTGACCTCGTGCTCTGGCTCGCACTGACCATGACATGGGCGGCGGCGTCGATGGTGATTCTCCGCACCCGCCGGCCCGCACCGGTCCCCCCGTTGGATCGATCATCGGATGCCTCACGGTCGGCATGATCGTCTCCGATCAAGGCGGGCCAACGGGTGCGCCGTAGACTGGAGTGACTCGACCGCGTCGCCAGGAGGCCCCCATGCCCATCACCCAGGAAGAGATGGCTCAACGGATCCCTCAGCCCCCCGTCTTCGACACCGTGGAAGAGGAACGCCTGCATCGCAAGCAGCGGTTGGCGGCCGGCTTCCGGCTGTTCTCCAAGTTCGGCTTCGAGGAGGGCGTGGCCGGGCACATCACGGCCCGGGACCCGGGCGACCCTGAGCTGTTCTGGGTCAACCCCTTCGCGGTTGCCTTTGCCCATATCTCGGTGTCGGACCTCATCTGCGTCAACTCTCGAGGTGACGTGGTCGAAGGTGATCGTCCCGTGAACGTGGCCGCCTTCGCCATTCACTCCCAAGTCCACGCGGCACGGCCCGATGTGGTGGCGGCCGCCCACTCCCATTCAGTGCACGGCAAGGCGTGGTCATCGCTGGGGCGCAAGCTCGACCCCATCACCCAAGACGTGTGCGCCTTCTATGGCGACCACGGCCTTTTCGACGACTACACCGGCGTCGTGGTCGACGTCGATGAGGGAAAGCGCATCGGCGTGGCGCTCGGCGAGCACAAAGCCGTCATCTTGCGCAATCACGGGCTGTTGACCGTGGGGCACAGCGTGGACGAAGCGGTGTGGTGGTTCGTCACCATGGAACGCTCGTGCCAGGCGCAGCTATTGGCCGAAGCAGCCGGCACGCCGGTACTCATCGACAAGGAGATGGCCGAGCTGACCTCCACCCAGGTGGGTAACCACTACATCGGCTGGCTGGCCTTCCAGTCGCTCTACGAGCGCATCGTCCGCGAGCAGCCCGACCTGCTCGACTGACGCGCACCGCGCCCGAACCGATCCGCCCCGAGGTGACAGTGGACTGGCCCCTGCAATTCGGCATGTTCATGGCGCCGTTTCATCCCGTGGGCCAGAACCCGACGCTGGCTTTGCAACGGGACCTCGAGCTCGTGGTGCGGCTCGACGAGTTCGGCTACGACGAAGTGTGGTTCGGCGAGCACCATTCCGCGGGCTTCGAGATCATCGCCTCTCCGGAGGTGTTCATGGCCGTGGCGGCCGAGCGCACCAAGCACATCCGGGTTGGGACCGGTGTGAGCTCGCTGCCCTATCACCACCCATTCATGCTGGCCGACCGGATGTGCCTGCTCGACCACCTGACCCGGGGACGGGTCATGTTCGGCGTGGGCCCCGGCGCCTTGCCGTCGGACGCGTTCATGATGGGCATCGACCCCATGCGTCAGCGCGACATGATGGAAGAGTCTCTCGAAGCCATCTTGGCCCTGTTGGCCGGCGAGGAGCCCGTGAACCGCCAGACGTCGTGGTTCACATTGCGTGACGCCCGCCTGCAGCTGCGGCCCTACACCCATCCTCGCTTCGAGGTGGCCGTGGCGGCCCAGGTCTCCCCGGCCGGGCCCCGGGCGGCCGGGCGTTTCGGGTTGAGCCTCCTTTCCATCGGGGCCACCACCGCGGGCGGCTTCGACGTGCTCGGGAGCCATTGGCAGGTGATGGAGGAACGCGCCGAGGAGTTCGCCACCACCATCGACCGGCGCCGGTGGCGTCTGGTGGGTCCCATGCACATCGCGGAGACCGAAGCCCAGGCTCGGGCCGACGTCGAGTTCGGCTTGGCCAAGTGGGTGCAGTACTTCGAGGAGGTGGCCGCCTTGCCGCTGGCGCCGGGAACGCTCGATCCCACCAAGATGGTCGACGCCCTCATGGCCACCGGATTCGCGGTGGTGGGCACACCGGACATGGCGGCTGAACAGATCCAGCGGCTGGTGGAGCAGTCCGGCGGCTTCGGCACCTTTCTCTTGATGGCCCATGAGTGGGCCGATCGCCAAGCCACGCTGCATTCCTACGAACTCTTCGCCCGCGAGGTCATGCCACGGTTCCAAGGATCCCTGGGCTCATTGAAGGTGTCGCGTGATTGGGCCGCGCAGAATCGTCCCGAGTTCATCGGTGCCGCCGGCGGTGCGGTGATCCAGGCCATTCAGCAGCACCACGCCGAAAAGAAGGAAAAGAAGGCCGCCAAAGCGGCCGGAGTCGCCGAGACCTGAGCCCGCCATGCGCCCCGACGGCGTTGCTTAGGGTCGGGCGTCGAAGGTGGGGACGAGCGTGCGGGCGGCCCGGGCTTCGTCGACGCGGCGCACGGGCGTGGCATGGGGCGCGTGAGCGGCCTGTTCGGCTCCCCCGTCGGCGGCCGCCTCGGCCACGATCTCCTCTAACGCGGTGGCGAGTGCTTCCAGGGTCTGCAGGCTCTCGGTCTCGGTGGGCTCCACCATGAGCGCCTCGTCCACGATGAGGGGGAAGTACACCGTCGGCGAGTGAAACCCTTTCTCCAAGAGACGCTTGGCGACATCGAGCGCCTTGACGCCGGTGTCCTTTTTGAGCGACTTGGCCGACAGCACCAACTCGTGCATGCAGGGCCGGTCGTAGGGGATGTCGAAGGTTCCTCCGACAGTCGGCGTCGCAGCCAGTTGGCGTTCAGCACGGCCATGTGCGCTACGCCACGCAGACCGTCGCCGCCGTGGACCAGGATGTAGGCGAGGGCCCGGGCAAGCACGAGCGCGTTGCCGTGCCAGGAGTGGATTCGGCCGATCGACCTCGGCGGTCGTGAACCAGCCATAGGCGTGATCGCCGTCCTCGCCGGCGCCGCGCACGGGGCGGGGGCCGGGTAGGAACTCGGCCAGGCGGGCCGA
Organism: uncultured Acidimicrobiaceae bacterium; assembly: GCA_963793645.1. Classification (GTDB taxonomy): domain Bacteria; phylum Actinomycetota; class Acidimicrobiia; order Acidimicrobiales; family UBA8190; genus CAWCAW01. Next base: position 145,364 of record CAWCAW010000010.1, read on the forward strand.
CACGGCCACAGGTCCGGCCCCCGGGCCGCCGCCGCCGTGCGGGGTGGCGAAGGTCTTGTGCAGGTTGAGGTGCACGATGTCGAAACCCATGTCGCCGGGACGGACCACGCCCACGATGGCGTTGAGGTTGGCGCCGTCGTAGTAGAGCAGGCCCCCCACGTCGTGCACGGCCGACGCCATCGCCTCGATGTCCTCTTCGAAGAGCCCCAGCGTGTTGGGGTTGGTGAGCATGATGCCGGCCACGTCCTCGTCGAGGACGCTGCGTAAGGCGTCGATGTCGACGCAGACCCCGCGCGTCGGAGGGCACGGTGACGACCTCGAAGCCGCCGAGGGTGACCGACGCCGGGTTCGTCCCGTGGGCGGAGTCGGGGATGATCACCTTGTGTCGCGGTGATCCCTGGGCGTCGTGCCAGGCCCGCATGAGCAGGAGGCCGGTGAGCTCACCGGCCGCGCCCGCGGCCGGCTGCAGGGTGGCCGCCGCCATGCCGGTGATCTCGCACAGCGTCTCTTCGAGCTCGACGAGCAGTTGCCAGCCAACCCTGGGTGCACCGCGCGGAGCAGCCGGGTGGACGTCGGCCAAACCGGGCAGGGCGGCCACGGCGTCGCAGAACTTGGGGTTGTACTTCATGGTGCAGGAGCCCAGCGGGTAGGCCCCAGGTCGACCGAGAACTGCCGGTGGCTGAGCCGGGTGAAGTGGCCCACCAGGTCGCGTTCGGAGACCTCGGCCAGCTCGGGTGGCGCGTCGCGGCGATGATCGGCGGGGATGAGCTCGTCGAGCGCAATCTCGGGGAGGTCGGTGGTGCGCAGCTGCCACGCCCTGCGGCCCGGGCTGGGACAGCTCGAACAGCGTCGGCTCGGTGTCGCGCCCGAGCAACGGCGCGCTCGGTGGCCCGGCCCCCGGCCGCCGGCGGTGGCGATCGGCGTCGTCGGCGGCTCACCGTCAGCGCACCGCCTTGTCCATGGCGTCGACGAAAGCATCGATCTCGGCCCGGGTCCGCCGTTCGGTGACTGCGACGAGCAGACCGTCATCGGCGCCGCCGCGTGTAGCGCTCGTCGAGAGCGATCCCGGCCAAGAAGCCGGCATCGACCATGCGGTCGACGACGGTCGCCGCGTCGAGGGGAAGGCGCAACGGCGAACTCGCGGACCACGGGCGCGTCGACAAGGGGCTCGATCCCGCGACAGCTCGAGGAGCGCTTGTCGGCAGTAGCGGGCGGCCCGGGCCGAGCGCAGGGCGACCTCGGCCAGCCCACTGCGCCCGAGCCAACCCAGCTGGATGGCAGCGGTAACCGCCATGAGCGTCTGGTTGGTGCAGACGTTGGACGTGGCCTTCTCGCGCCGGATGTCCTGCTCTCTCGCCCGCAAGCGTTGTGACATAGGCCCGGCGCCCTTCGGCATCGACGGTCTCCCCCACCAGCCGGCCCGGTAGGCGCCGGACATGCTGGCGGTGCAGGCGAACAGACCCAGGTAGGGGCCGCCGAAGCTCAGGGGCATCCCGAGGGCTTGGCCCTCCCCCACCACCACATCGGCTCCCCACTCGCCCGGTGAGCGCAGGATGCCGGCGCAGACGGGGTCGAAGGCCACGACCAGCAAGGCTCCGGTCGGTCGCATATCGCCCGTGCGTCGGCGAGGTCTTCCAGACAGCCGAGATAGTTGGGATAGGCGACCACCACGACTCCGGGCACGCTCGCTCTCCGGCGGCCTCGACCGACGCCCAGCCGGTTATCGCCGTCGACGAGGGGCACGTCGACGATGTGGTGGCCGGTGCCCACTGCAAAGGTGCCGAGCACGGCCGCCACGACGGGTTGACGCCCGTCGACACCCAGACCGTCGACGATCGGTGGCGCCGACGGCCAGGTTCACGGCTTCGACGAGTGGCGGCGGCGCCGTCATAGAGCGAGGCGTTGGCGACCTCCATGCCCGACAGCCGGGCGACCAGCGTCTGGAACTCGAACAGGGCTTGGAGCACCCCTTGGGCGACTTCGGGTTGGTATGGGGTATAGGAGGTGACGAACTCCGAGCGCGATGCCAAGGCGGAAGTGACCGGCGGAACCTCGTGGTCATAGGCGCCGCCCCCGGCGAAGCACACCAGATCCCGCCCGGCACGACAGGTTGGTCGCCGCCAGCTCGTCCATATGCGCCAGCATGTCGGGTTCGGGCATCCCGGCGGGGAGATCGAGCCCCGTGGCCAAACGCAGGGCAGCGGGCACGGCGTCGAAGAGCTCATCGAGCGACGACAGGCCCAAGAAACGCCAGCATGGCGTCGACCTCGGCGTCGGTGTGCGGCGTGTACCCGCTCATGGCGTCACGCCGCCTGACTTGGTGGGGCTCGACGCTGGCTCCGGGGCGGACGAAGGGCAGGGCCGTCATGTGCGGCCGCCAGGGCGCGGCCGCGGACCTCGACCGACACGTCGTCCCCGTCCCCCACCGCACAGGCGGTGTCGATGAACGCCATGGCGATGCCCCGGTCGAGCACGGGCGAGAAGTTGCCGCTCGTGACCGTACCCACCGGAGCCGTCGTCGCTCATCACGGTGTCATCTTGGCGCGGCGGCTGGCGACCCGTCGGCGATCAAGCCCCGAAGGCGCCGCGCCGGACACCGCTGGCGCGTTCTTCTCCAGGGCGCGGCGGCCTCGGAAGTCCCCTTTGTCCCAACCCACCACCCAGCCGAGGCCGGCTTGCAGGGGGGTGATCCCCGGCCCGAGCTCATGGCCGTGCAACGGCAGGCCGGCCTCGAGGCGCAAGGTGTCGCGCGCTCCCAACCCGGCCGGGATGATGTGCGCATCGAGCAACGCCTGCCAGAACGTCCAGGGCGTGGTCGGCCGCTATGGCGCACTCCACCCCGTCCTCGCCGGTGTAGCCGGTACCGGCCGCCGTACAGGTGACGCCGTGCCAGGTAAAGGGCGTGACGCGAAATCGCCCCACGGCGGCGGCTTCGGGGGCGATGCCGGCCAGCATCTGGCGCGCCTGCGGTCCCTGCACAGCTATCACGGCTCGTCCTTCGGTGGTGTCGGTGCCGTGCAACACCGCTCGCACGCGAGCGGTGTTCGACGCGTTGGGCATGACATCGAACACGTCGTCGTCGAGCCACCACACGATGATGTCGTCGAGCACCGAACCATCTTCGGCGTCAAGAAGATGCGTGTACTGCGCCCGCCCCGGTTCGATCTTGCGCAGATCGTTGGTCAGCTCGCTCTGCAAGGCGGCGAACGCGTCTGCTCCTTGCACGCGCACCGTCCCCAGGTGACTGACGTCGAACATGACCGCCGAGGTCCGACAGGCCCGGTGTTCTGCCAAGGTGCCGTCGCTGTAGGCCAAGGGCATCAGCCACCCCCCGAAAGGGACGAGCTTGGCGCCGAGGGCCTCGTGCGCGTCGTACAGCGGGGAACGCCTCCAGGCGGCGTCGCCCGCGGCGCTCGAAGCGGGTCCATCAGGCGTCGATGCAGCCGGCTCCGGGGTCACCGGGCCAGCCTACGCGGCAGGCGAGGAGGGCCGGGAAAACCCGTACTTGGCCAACAGAGCCAGATAATCGCGCTGGTAGAGCAGCTTCACTTCGATGCCCGGGTAGAGCTCGCGCAGACGTCGCAACTTGGCGTTCTTACGGGTCACGAGCTTCTGGCTCAAGGTGGTGAGCTCGATGAAACAGTGATGGTCGGGCAGATAGAAGTCGGGCCGAAAGGCCGCCGCCGCGGTACCGTCCTCGTGCCATTCGAGAACGAACTGCACGGGCTCGTAGTCCCAGCGAACGCCGTAGAAATCGAGCAACTCGGCGAAGTGTTTCTCCGAGTCGTGGGCAAAGGACACCGGGGAAGCCGTCCCCGGCTCACTCGATCTCGACGTCGCCCGAGACTTCAACCGCTTCGAGCCTCCCCCACCATCGGCGTCGCCGCTGTCGATGCACTGGTCGAAGATTTGCGCTCGATGGCCAAGATGTCGGCGTTGAGCTCTTCGACGACACCGGACAACGGGACGATGTTGAGCACTCCCTGGCCGCCGCGCAGAAGATCGACGACTTCGCCGTCACTGTGGGCCAACACGGAGTCGGCCCCGACAAGCACGAGATTGGTGGAAGCCAAATCGGCGCCGAGCTCGGCGCGCAGACACTCGACGGCGCGACGCGCTCGTTGCAACGAGATGCCGGCGTCGAGCAGTTGCTTGATGACCTTCAGTTCGAGAACGTCGGTGTACGCGTAGCGCCGTTGGGTGCCACTGCCGCGTGCATCGGCAATGGAGGGGCGCAGGAGGCCGGTGCGCGCCCAGTAGTCGAGTTGGCGATAGGTGATCCCGACGAGCGAACACACTTGAGGGCCTCGGAAGCCGTCTTGTTCGGGCGCCGAGATGCCCGGCAGGGGCGCCACGTACGGGGTTTGATTCGACATTGCGTTTCTCCTCCACCTCAGGTGCAGGTTCATCGTAGCCCGGAATCGTCACACGCGGGTAGTTACGAAGCTGTTACTGCTCGATCCGGACTTGTCGAGGGTCCGGGACCGCGGGCCATTCGCTCGGGGCGAGCTGAGTCGCACTTCCCTTGCGCCAGAAGGGAAAAGGGTTCGCTTTGCGGTGGAGCCGAGCCCTGCTCTCGGGCCCGGTCGTGGTCATTTCTGCATTCACTCGGGCTGCAGCCGTTCAGCCCTCTGCCCGCTCTGATGATGGGCCGGGCAACGAAAGGAACTCCAGGTCAAAGCTAATCATAAAGATCAACTAGAGGGTTTGAGTTGGCCTAATCGATCCTATGGAGGCCCTCACGGTAGCGGCGAGTGTTCTTGACGTACTCGTCGGCGGAGCCGCGAATCATCTCAAGGGAGGCCGCATCGGGCTTGATGACGGCCGGAATACCCAGTGCCAGGGCACCGGGGGGTACCTGCATACGGTTGGGAACAACCGCCCCGGCCCCCACCACGGCACCCGATCCGACCACCGCGTAGTGCATGACGATGGCGCCCGAGCCCACCAGGCAGTCGTCTTCGAGCGTGCATCCTTCGAGGTGGACGAGGTGCCCAACCACACACCCGGAGCCCACCACCGTCGGGAACCACGGCCCGGCGTGGATGACCGTGCCGTCTTGGATCGAGGTCCGGGCTCCAATGGTGATCGAGCCGTAGTCGCCGCGTAGGACCGCGGTGGGCCACACGCTGCTTTCGGGTCCCACCGTGACGTCGCCAATGAGGACCGCATCAGGATGGATGTATGCGTCGGGATCGATGGTCGGGACCAGGTCCCCTAGTGCATAGAGCGCCATGGGAATCGACGTTACTGCCCGGTCATAGGTTCGGCCGTAGGACCGTTTGAGGCCTCAAGGTGGTCGGCCCGGGTGCCGATCCTTAGGTCATGCCTGATATCGCCGAAGTGACCACCGATTGTCACTGGACCAAGCTCGCCCTGTGTGCCGGTCATCCCGAGAAGGCCTGCTGGTTTCCCGAGGATCACCACACTGCCTCCAGGGCCATCGCCATCTGCCGGGTGTGTCCTGTGCGTGACGATTGCTTGAGCTTTGCCATCAAGACGGGCCAGTCCGAAGGTGTGTGGGGCGGCACCACGCCGCACCAGCGTCGGCGGATGGTGCGATCTGGCGTCCGACCCTAACGACGCACGTACCTTCACCTCGTCGAGCCGCTACTAGGCCGAGCGACTGCTCGGCCCGGGTCCGGCTATCTAGCTCACGGGGTTAGCACGCCGGCTTCAGCGGTGAATGCCGATTGCAGCGACGGCCACAACGGCGCCGTGCCATACGGCAGGCCATCCTCGCCGTAGTACCACCAGAAGTACCCACCCACGTAGTACGGCAGTGCGATCTTCAGGCCGTAGTAGTAGCGCATCACTGATTCCGCGTTGGCCTGGGTGGACGCCGCAACCGGTTGGTCGATCCCGATCTCACCGAAGCCCAGGTGCGCGTTCGGGTACAGCGCGTGCAGCTGCTGGAAATACTGCGTCCAGGTCCCTGGGCTGGGACGGATGTCGTTGCAGTCGTCCTCATAATACGAAAGCAACACGTAATCGAGTCCGTCTCGAACGTTCTGGGGCACGTATTGGGCCGAAAAGGCCAAGGGGTCGAGTTCCGACGCCCCGTCCCCGCAGCCCGCGTTGTAGTACAGCGTCAACGCAGTGCGATCCCCGGCCGCGGAGACGTCGTCATAGGCGTCGGTCAGCTTGGTCTCGACGACCCGGTAGCGTCCGGTCCAATTCCCATTGACCTCGTTGCCGATCTCCCACAGGTCGATCTTGTCGCCCAGGGTGGAGAGATAGGACTTGACCCTCCGGCTGAAAGCGGGCGCCGATATTCGCTTTTCATCTGATGAATCGAGGAGCTCCCCCATGAGGAAGCTGACGGGTTGGAGGGCATCGACGGCCGCCGCGTAATAACGGGCCGGCTCCTTGACATCGAAGTAGAGACGCGTGGTGGGCATGTCGGGGAGGTGTTGCGCCCCCGCCACTATCTGGCTGAGGTTACCGATGCTGTCGACGGTCACCCCATAGAAAGGGCTGGGCAAGGGGCGTGGGGTCGCCGGTGTCGAGGCTGGCAACCCTGAGAAGTGGCGCCCGGTAGCGCCCGCCGGCACCGCGAACATCGCCGTCAGGCCGACAAGGGCGGCCACGACCGGGGCGAGCGTTGGTGCCTTGATGCAGCTGGTTTAGCTTTCGGCCGCCTCAGCTGCCAACCGGGAGGCCAGTTGGCGAGAGAAGCCCAAACTTCGCCCCACGTCGCTGATGCTCACACCCTGCTCTTGGGCGAGGCCGAACATTGCCAGCCGGACCTTGTGCCGGGCCGCTTCGAATACATCCATGGCTTCGGTCGTCTCGCGGCGGCGGACCGGGCCCTGAACCGACAGCAGTGCCTCGGTGAGGACTTCGCCCTTGGCGATGTGATCGGCCAACTCGGCGTTGGCCTTGGCAAAGCGCCGCAGCACCTTGCGCATATCCTCGGAGGCTTCGATAAGCGCCGCGATGCGGCGCTCGAGTAGTTCGCTCTTATCCGTCATAGCTTCCATCCGTTTGCTCGCTCCAGTGCCCTGGTCCTCTACGGATGGGCACCCCACAAGTCTGCCAAACCGGTGACATGTTGTGTCGGTCGGTGCAGGGTGATTCCGACATAGCCAGTGGGTGAACTGTGAATCGCCTGAGTTCTTGCGTTCCGCAAGGAGTTTTTTTACGGCCCCTGACGCTGGTTGCGATCTTCTACGATCGAGGCGATGCGCGCACCGTCTCCCCAACGTATCGCCTGGCTTCGTGTGGCCGTGGGCCTCGTCATGGTGGTGGCCCCCAAGCAGGTGCTCAAAATGGCCACGACCGACGTGTCGGGGTCGATGCTGCTGTTGACGCGCACAATCGGGATCCGGGATCTGGTCATCGGGTTGGGGACGTTGCGGGCGCTTCGTTCCGGCGACGTGGCCGACGGCCGACGGTGGATGACGGCGTCACTCGCCAGCGACACCCTTGACACCGTGGCCGGCGTGACGAGCGCGTCCATGGTCGGACGTGGCTCTGCCATTCTCGCCACCGCCATGGCCGCGCCTTTGGCGGCGTGTGACGTGTGGGCACTGGCTTCGTTCCCCGGCGAGGCCGCCGCGCATGCCGCCGCTCATTGAGAGGTCAACGGCTCCGCCAACGTCGCCACCATATGGCGGCATGCATCGCATGAGGTTGGCCCGGCATTGAACCCCAAGTCATCCATGCGCATCGATCAGCGAACAATTGGTGTGTCGAATTGGAGTTGGTCGGTTGGTCACACTTTCGCCACCCTGCCGTAACCGGCACGTGAGTAGGGTCGAATTCCGGCGGCCGCCCACGCCATAAACGTCGCGAGAGGTTGTCATGCGCCATCTGAGCCGGGCTATTCAGATCAGGCCCGGTGGGCGGAATTCCCCGTGTCGACGGCGGCAATTGCCCGCCGTCGATTGCGTAGATCCACCTGAGGTAGATCGCCGTGGTACTGGGGTATAAGGACGACAATGCGAACATCTGAGAGAGAGTTACCACCGTTGACGGACGCCAGGGGGCGATCTTTGGCCCTAACTTCCCGGCAAATGACGTCGATTCGGGGGCCGTTTATGTTTCGTTCGGCTCGGCACTGGCGAACCGCTCTTATCTTGATTGCCGCATTAGCCACTCTTAGCGTTGTTGTTCGTCACGCGCCGGGTGCTCTCGCCAGCGCAACCCCGGACCAACACATCTTGGTGCCGAGCTATATCGTCCCCGGATCAGGCTGGAACGGAATCGCCAGCTCCTACCCGACGGTGGGAATTGCTCTTTTGAACATCAATTCGGGGCCGGGGTCGGGGCCGGAAACGAGCTTCAAGAATCAAGTCGCCACTGAAGAGGCCGCCGGCATCGCCATGTACGGATACGTCAGCGCCGACTACGGAAACGGAGGTGTGTCGCTTTCCAGCGCGGAGACACAGATCAACGACTACGCCAGCTGGTACGGCGTCGACGACATCTTCGTCGATGAGGCCCCCACGAGTTGCGGAGTCGAGACTTCATACTTTCAACCGCTTTACGCCTACATCCATGCCCATGGCGGCCTGGAGATTCTCAACCCCGGAGAGTCGACGATGTCGTGCTACATGTCGGCTACCGACATCCTCGACAGCTTTGAGGGTAGCTACACCTCATTCGCGAGCTACACCCCCGCCTCGTGGACGAGTGGTTACCCGGCGAGCCGATTCTTCAACGAGGTCTACGACACCCCCACCGAAGGCGACATGGTCACGGTGCTGGATCGCCTCGAGACCCTCAACGCCGGATGGGTGTATGTCACCAATCTCAACCTTCCTAATCCCTACAACGCCCTTCCCTCGTACTGGACGAACGAGGTCGATACGGTCTCGAATCAGGAGACCACCACCACGGGGGTAACCACGTCGACCGGCGTCACCCCCACCACCCAAGCCCCCCCACCACCGGTGGTGGCCAAGGTCAGCAAGATCGCGCCGAAATCCGGGACCGCCACCGGCGGCACCGAGGTGATCATCACCGGAACGGGATTCAGGGGGACGACCAAGGTCATGTTCGGCACGAATCGACACGGCAGCCTGCCGGCCAAGAGCTTCACGGTGAACTCAGCGGGAACGACAATCATCGCTTACTCCCCGGCGGAACGTCCGGGTCGGGTGAATATCCGGGTGTTCACCCCGGCCGGTACCAGTGCTGTCAGAGGTGCCGACAAGTTCAGGTTTGCCAGTGTGAAAGCGAAGAACAAATAGCCGCTTGTCGAAGGAGTTCGGCCGCCAGCGTGCAACGCGGCCGACGGGATCGGGGCACACGTGGCGCCATCAGGGCTTGATCGGGTCAACACGAGGACGGAAATGAGCGACGTAGCGCAAAGTGATGATTGGTGGCAGGCCGTAGACGGCAAGTGGTACCCGCCCGAGCGACACCCCAATTACGTGCGTCCGGAGGAGGCCCCACCTCTCTCAGCTCCCTCGGAACCCTCGACTTCCTCGGAGCCCCTGCGGGCGGACGCGTCGCCCCAGCCGACCCACCAGCAACATTGGGTGGTGACGGCTGAATCGGCCCTCACCCATGCGGTGGCGACCAACACGCCGGAGTCTTGGCAAGAGGCCGCCGAGGCATCCCTGACCGCCTCCCAGATGGCGAAAGTCATGATGCTGGCCGCCGAGGCGAGGCAGACGGCCGACGAGAAAGTCCAGGCGGCCGGGGTGGCCGAGCACAATTCGATCGCCGCCAAAGAAGCGGCAGAGCAGTCGGCCATCGCCGCCGAAGAGGCCATCAAAGCGAAAGTTCGAGCCGAGCAGGCGGCCTGCGACGCCCAAAGTGCCGAGCAGACGGCGCACGATGAAGCCACCCAGGCCAAAGAAAGGTCCCGGGGGCTTCAAGAGGTTGCCGCCTGGGCGATGTCGGCCAATACGCCATCGGCATGGAGCGAGGCACTGGAGCGGGCTTCGAATGGTGCGGGCCCTGCGGACGAATAACACCGACGCCGGACCTGTTCTCTCACCTAATTCGATGATCCGTACCCGCTCATTTGCACGATGCTCACATCCCCTCCCCTTCTGTAATTTGGTCGATAACGCAGGGCTGGCGGCTCCTCGCTCGTGGTTGAGGCGGTGAAGCTTCGGCTCCGCCGGAGATGACGACGTCGTCTCCCAAAGCCAGGAGAGCGATGTGGCAACCAAACAGCAGACCCTGTTGGACGAACTTCGAAACTTGATGGCGTTGCGCGATGCCGGGGAGATCAGCGCCGAAGAAGTAGAGATTCGCACCGCTCAGGTATTGCAAGGTCAAACCGAAGTCGCCCCGCGTCGGGGCGGCGTAACCGAGCTGCCGAGTCGGCCACGAGCGCGACGCCAACGCCCATTCGACGGCCAGTTGCGGTAGCGGTAGAAGAACCGCCTGCGCCATCGGCTCCGGCTACGCCCGCCGCACAAGCTGCCGGCGCCGCGCCGGTTGCTCCCGTGGCACCCGTTACGCCGGCTCCCTCGGTGGCAACCGAACAAGCCACGACACGTTGGGGTCGCCGACGTGACAAGGATCGGAACCGTGGCGCCACCGAAACGAGCAGCGCACCGTCCAAACAAAGTGACGTAGGCAACGCCAACAACGGTCAAAAGCAGGTCGGCGAAACCGCGGCGGCCACCCTCAGCTCTCCGACCCTGGTCACCCAGGGCAAGTCAGCGCCTGAATCGGGCGGTGTCGAGAAGGGCCCCATCGGTCCGACCATGGGCACGACACCCAGTGTCGGCGGCGAAACGGCGGCCAAGACAGCCGCAGAGGCGGTCGGTGTTCGTATCACCGACATCTTGAAGACGGCGCTGGAGGCGGGCCAGGAAGCTCGTCAGACGATGGAGGCGGATGCCGCCAAGACCCTTGAACAAGCAGAGAGGAAAGCGGCCGACCTCGTGCGCTTGGCCGAACACCGAGCCGAGCAACTTCGTATTCAGTCGGAGCGAGTCCTCCGGGAGGCCGAAGCGATCAAGGCCACTGCCGTCGACAACGCACGAGCTGAAGCGGCCCGCATCGTCGATGAGTCTCGTCGTCAGAGCGACACGCTGCAGAACTACATCGACGGCCTGACCGAGTTCAAGACGAAGGCGCTGGGCGAACTCCAACGCTTGCAGGAACAGATGGCATCGACGTCGCCCGTGGCGCAGCCCGCCGATGTGCAGTCCACTGAAGTCCCCACGGCGGCGACCGAGACCGTCACACCGCGTGCGGTGGCGGAGGTCGAAATGAACGGTTCGGACCGGTCAACGCACCCCTGAGCCTGATTCCGGGCTCAGGGGTGAAGCAGGGGGTCGTAGCGCCATCCTCGGATCCGGGTAAAGCGCTCGGTCCGATCAGACTTTGGTGAAGCCGAACTCGTGAGCGATTGCGACGGCGGCCAATTTGGAGTGGACGTTGAGTTTGCGCTGCAGATTGTGCGCATGCGTCCGCACGGTGTGAATGGAGAGGTGAAGGCGCTCGGCGATAGCGGGGTTGGCGTATCCCTCGACCATCAAGGTGAGCACCTCTCGCTCTCGGTCGGTCAACGCCGGCATCTGACTCTTGGCCTGGCGTCCTTCTGAAGCCTGCAGCACCTCGGGAAGAATCCGACCAAGGACGGCCGGGGACACCCACATGTCGCCTGCGGCCACGGTTCGGATGGCTGAGAGCAGATCCGCAATCGGAGCTGATTTGGGTACGAACGCCGAAGCTCCTTGGCGCAGTGCGGTGAGCATTGTCTCTGTGTCTGAACGACAGGTCAGGACGACGACCTTGGCGCCCGAAGGCTGATCGTGGATTGGCCCGATGAGTTCCAGACCGTTGTTGTTGCCCAGCTCGACATCGATCAACACGACATCGGGCCGGCGTACCTCGACCATCGACGGGACTTGGGCGGCCACCGACGTGCATCCAACCACACGGATGTCCTCTTCGCGGTCCACGCGAACGGTGAGCGCCTCGGCGAGAACAGCGTGGTCCTCGACGATCAAGACGGTGATTGGCGCGGCCACGTAGGCAGTCTCCCTGGTCCATGTGATGGGTGCCAATCACCATCATGAGCGAACGATCTACGACGAATTGCGGATGCCGTTGGGCTCGCGGTGTTCTGGCGCATCACGATGACGATGGTCCGAGTGGGTCAGGATTTGAGCGAAAGGCCGGCGCTGACGCGGGGCCGGGCCAGTTCGCTACGGCGGGCCGTCGCCACCAACTCGAGCCGGGAGTGGGCGCCGAACTTGGCCAGGAGGTGCTGCACGTGCGTCCGCACGGTGGAGATCTCGACTCCCATTGATTCCGCGATGTCGCCGGTTGTCACGCCCCCGAGCAGTCCTTCGAGGACCTCGAATTCGCGATCGGTCAGGATGGGGCCAGATCCCGGTTTTTGGCGTCGCCTCTTTATGGCCTGCACTTGACGCGAGCGCACCTTCGGGCTCTGCGCCGTCGGTCGGGGTCCCCGGGCGGCGGCCTCGACTTTCAACAAGACGGCTTCCAACTCGGCGATCCCTTCGGTCTTGAGCACGGCGCCGTTGGCGCCGCGATCAAAGGCCTGCTCGATGACGTGGAGGTCCGGCGTTGCTGTCAGGACCACGATGGGGACGGTGGTGCCGGTGTCGCGGATGATCCCAACGGCCTCGGATCCACCGATACCCGGGAACTGCAGGTCGACGATGATCGCTTCGACATCAGGGGGAGAAAGGGTGGCCACGTCATGGGGGCTTTTCGACCAGCCGATGACGTGGTGGCCACGATCGCCCAACAGCGCCTGCAGCGACTCGATGAAGGTCTGGTGATCGTCGCAAATAGAGAGGTTCATTGTTCGTCACCAGGCCAATCTCCGGGGATGGTGGGCACCTCGCCGGTGGCGTCAAGGGGGAGCCGGACCTTCACACTGGTGCCTCCTAGCGTGTTGGGCTCGATACGGGCGTGGCCCTGGTGGTCCGCCAGGATCTCGGCGACGATCCGTAGTCCGATCGAGGACGGTCTCTGTACCGTGCCGGTTCCGAGATTCATAGCGGGCTCGAATTGGGCGCCACTGTTGATGACCTCCATGTAGGCGTGCGACGTGTCATGTGCGAGGCGGATGGAGATACTTCCGCCTGGCCCCGCCGCCCGGCAGGCGTTGTTCAGGAGGTTCGACACCATTCGAAACATCGACACGCGCTCGGCGCGCAGCATGACGGGATCCACTCGTTCCTCGATGGTCCCCACGAACCAGGTTCGCACCGTGGCCACGCATTCCGACACGACCTCGTCGAGGCGCATCGGCCTTGGCTCCCTCACCATTTCGAGGGTGAACGCACATATCTCGCAGATGTGCGTCGATTCGCCTGCGATCAAGGCGAGGTATCGCCGGATCTTGGGTGACAGCCCCGGTTCGGCCTCGATGGCTTCAGCCAAGTGCCTGATGGTGACGGCCGGTGTCACGAGGTCATGGCACATGCGCAGGACTGTCTCGTGCACCTCGTCGTCAGGGTCGGTGGGCGCATATCGAAGGGAGGACGCAATATCAGAGAACTCCCCGTCCGCACTCGTGAGTTCGCTACGTCCCTGACCGCTATCCATCTCCCCCGCTCCCGCTTGCATCTCGCCGCTACACCACCGCCAGTTGTGTATCCATCACTCCTTGAGCGCGGGCATTTGGCTGATGAAAGGACTACGGAGCCGGGCGCTTCACCACAAGAAGAGATGCATCCGGGAGGATATCGAACCTCGGTGGCGATCACCAGCGCGAAATGGCCACGCTCGGCAGCATCGCTCCAACGTTGCGTGGTTGGAGAGAGCAATGATTTTTCGAACACACTGTGCGTTCAGCTGAGCCAGATTCGCGGCAAGACACGTTCGGACTTCAAAGCCGAGATGACCAAGCCGTACGTCTGTGCTAGGGCGCCACTGCGCTTTACGTGGGCCGAGGGTATGGGCACGCATTGGTCCGTTCGGGTGACGACACATCGCGACACGGATGGGATCCTTCACCTAACAAGGATCGACAAGCAGGAGTGGCGCGGGTAATGGACGTAGATCGGGCGGCCGGGCATCTTGAGGCCTTCCTCGCGCTTCTTCGGACCAACCGCGCTGCTTTTACACTGCGCGATCAGATCTTCGCCTCCAACGCACAGTGGCAAGAGACCCAAGAGCAGATCCTTGCCCACCGCCCCCTCATCGTCGCCATCGTGCAGGAGCTCGACGACGCTCTGGCCGTGAAGCTGAGCAGTCGGGACCCCCTCCCATGGGAATGGCAGGACGCCGAGGAGGCTACGGCCGAGGCCCTGGGCATGCTGCGCGACCGCGAGGAGTTCCAGGCCGTACTGGGTCCAGGGCCCTTCGGCTCGGTGGGCCGGATTCACGGCGCCATCTGGAGAAACGTGGCGCCGCTGTGGCAGGAGGCTGAGTACGGGTACGCCGTCAAGGCAGCCGCCACCTTTGTGTTCGGCACCATGCTGCCCAACAAACTGGATCGCTTTGACCTGGCCGGCGTGGAGCTGGTGAACGAGGCGTTCAACCTCGAGCCGCCCAAGCCGGGCCGGCCTCGCCTCCGACTGCCGAGGATCTCCCCCGATACCGAGGCATGGACGGTGGCACATTCCGGAGCCCGGCATTTCGGGCTGGGGTGCGCGCTGATGGCCCGAGGGCTCGTCGGCCCCGACGGCAGCGAGCTCGACGAAGCAGCCGCCTTCGAGATCCTTATAGCGCTGAGCGCCATGGCGCGCTGGATCGATCAAGCCCATGTGCAGCGCGCCCGGGCGTAGGTGCGCTACGTCAGCGCGCCCCGGGGCGGGTCGTGCCCGACACGATGGACACCTCATCGCTCCAATACGACGGGAGCGTGTCATAGGGGTTGGGCAAGCCGGCGTCGGTGATGTAGATCCAGCCCACGTTCTGCGCCACACTTTGTGACACGACATTGACCATGTCGCTTTGGGTGGAGGTGTCGAAGATCTCGTTGAAGAACCGGGTGGGCGGGTACCCGGTGGTCCAAGACGGAGGGCGGTAGCTCAGATACTGGCTGTAGCTGCCCTCGAAGGTGTCGAGAATGTCGGTGGCCGACATGTAACACGCCGAGGTCGAGGTGCCGGGATTGAGGATCTCCTGGCCGCCATGGGCATGGATGTACGCGTACAAGGGCTGGAAGTACGTGCTCACCAAGGAGCAGTCCGTGGATGCCTCGTCCACGAAGATGTCGCTCACGCCATACCAACTGGCGTAGTCGTCTATCTGGGACTCGGCGTCGGACAGAACCTCGTTTCCATAGGCGGCACTGACGTAGCCGTACATCTGGACTCCAGCCCCCTGCTCGGTGGAGACCTGATCTTGAAAGTTCGACTCCGGCCCTGAGCCGGGTCCCGAGTCGATGTTGAGCAGTGCAATACCGACGGTCGGATACGAACTCGCTATGCCGTCCCACCCCGAGCCGGGGTAGATGAAGCTCGGCACGAGGATATGCAGGGCACGTGCCGCGGGAGGGTCATGGTGAGCCGACGTGTCACCGCCGCTGTCGCCACAGGCCGCGGTGGCACACACAGACACGACCGCTATGACGACCGCGGCCCGTATGCGTGACATCGAGATGGATCATGGCATAGGCCGCCCCGACACCACTTGGCCGCGTCGGGCCCGGTGCATGGCGGCTTGTTGCGTTCGTCACTCAATATGTCCGACATCCGTCATTCGTCGTAACGAGGCATCGTTTGCGCTCATGAATTCTGGGGTGGTGGGCCAACGTTGCGGCAGAAAGACTGATTGGGCATCTCTGTGTGGAGCCGACGCGGGTGGCCGACATCGTCGGAGGGTCCACGCTCCGACACCGGATTGCGCCCTCAACGGATACGACGACGGAGACATGATGAAGCTCTTCAGAAACGGTGATTCGACCGACCTCCCAGGCGACAACGGCAAGGAGACTTCTGAGGATCAGCTCCGCCGTGATCGGGGCGACACCTCGGGGCCCGACGCGGCCCATGGCGATGGGGGTTTCGCCCGCCGCGACGGCAAGGGCGGCGGCGCCACCTCGGGCTCTCGACGCACGACCTATACGGACGGGGTGCCCGGATCGAGCGCGCCGCGTGAGCGGGGCAATGGGGCGGGGTCGGGATCGTCGCAAAACGGCGACCCCGTAAGAGACGTGTTGCGGCGCGTCGACGGCACCAACGGCAATGGCGACGGGAACCAGGAGAACTGGGTCGAGAAGACCGAAAAGGCGGTCGCCCGAGCGCGGGCGGCCGGCACGTCCACGGCCTGGCAGGAGGCCTCACGAGCTGCCGCCGTCGTATCGGACATGGCGCAGACGATGCAGGTGCTGACCCACGTCCAGCAGATCGCCGAGAACATGGACCGTCTGGCGGCCGACGCCGCGCAAAAGGCAGAAACGGCCGGTGAGACGGCCGCCGACGCCATGCGGGCCGCTGATCAGGCGACGGCGGCCGCCAAAGATGCGGCCAAAAAGGCCCAGGCGGCCGCCCGGGCTGAGGCCGAGGCGAAACACAAGGCCGAACAACTCGCTCGCTTTGCTCCCGAAGCATCGGATTCCGCCCGGGCCGCCACGGATGCGGCGGCGGCGGCCAAAACCACCGCACAACGCTTCGACGAGATCGTTGCCAAGGCCTACGAAGCCAATACTCCGGACGCGTGGAACAAAGCTCTCAAGCTCGCCTCCGAGGCGTGGGCCAAGGAGAACATCGACGGGTCCACCCCGGACGTGGCGCCGGCCAAGGTCTGACGCTGCCTCGGCCGTGGCTGTGTCGTGATGAGCAGCTCATGGCGGCGGCGAATGGCGATCCTGGTGGCTCTGGCCAGCCTGTGTGCCATTCCGGCGTGCGAACTGAGTGATGTCGGGACGAGCCCGGCCCTGCATATCCTCGTGCCGAGCTTCATCTACCCCGGCTCGGGGTGGGACGGCATAGCGAGTTCGTATCCGACCGTCGGTATTGCACTGCTCAACATCGACTCGGGACCCGGCTCAGGGCCGGAGTCGAACTTTCAAGATCAGGTCTCCACCGAGCAGGGGGCTGGAGTCCAGATGTACGGCTACGTCAGTGCCGCCTATGGAAACGAGGTTCTGTCCGACGCCGAGTCCCAGATAGACGACTACGCCAGTTGGTATGGCGTGAGCGACATCTTCGTGGACGAGGCATCCACGGACTGCTCCTTGGTGAGCACGTACTTCCAGCCCTTGTACGCGTACATCCATGCCCATGGCGGCCAGGAGATCCTCAATCCCGGCACCTCGACCTCGGCGTGTTACATGTCGGCCACCGACATTCTCGACACCTTCGAGGGCAGCTACAGCCAGTATCTGAGCTACCGCCCTCCGTCTTGGACCACCGGGTACCCGCCCACCCGGTTCTTCAACGAGATCTTCGACTCCTCCACCCAAAGCGACATGGTCAATGTCGTGTCACAAAGTGTGGCGCAGAACGTGGGCTGGATCTACATCACCGACGCCGGCTTGCCCAACCCCTATGACACGCTCCCGTCGTATTGGAGCGATGAGGTGTCCATCGTGTCGGGCACCCGGTTGATCACGATCGATTCGTCGGTGCCGACGTAGACGATCACCGCTATGCCGTGACAAATGCCGCCGCCGTCGTGCCGATGACGGAGTACGGCAAACGGGCCACTGGCGATCTCGTATGAACGGGTGTCACATAAATGAGGGATTTGCCGAAAGACCCCCTTCGTTACGCTTCGCACGAGGGCGGGTTGAGTCGGGTTTTACAGCTACCTGGCTCATGGCACCTGGCCTCGTGAAGCCGCATATCGGATGGAAAGACGCCACGCCTAGGCCAGCCCGCCGGCTCGGTCCGCCGGTGCACAACAAGTCGATAGGACGATTCGGAGGGAGAAGGTAAGAGTATGAGTGACGCTGTCGAGGTTGCCATTGTCGGAGCCGGCCCCTACGGGTTGTCCCTGGGGGCACATCTGCATGCCGGTGGGGTGTCGTTCCGGCAGTTCGGGATGCCCATGGGGCTATGGCGCAACTACATGCCCAAAGGGATGAACCTCAAGTCCCAGGGTTTCGCCTCGAACCTCTCGAGCCCCGACGGCCAGCACACCTTGGAGGCTTTTTGTGCCTCGAGCGGGCGCCCCTATGCCAGCTACGGGCTGCCGGTGACCTTGGACACCTTTGTCTCTTATGGGATGTGGTTCAAAGACGCCATGGTGCCTGAGCTCGAAGAGACCCTCGTCACCGACGTGGCGTCGGTGTCAGGACGCTATGAGCTCACCCTGGCCACCGGCGAGCGGGTACGGGCCGCCAAAGTGGTCATCGCCGCTGGTGTCGAGCACTTCGCCTCTATGCCGGAGTCCTTGGGGGGCCTGTCGGCTTCTTTGTGCTCGCACAGCTCGATGCACAGTGACCTGGGGGTCTTCAAGGACAAGTCGGTGGTGGTGCTCGGGGCGGGCCAGTCCGCCCTCGAGTCGGCCGCCTTGTTGCACGAGAGCGGCGCCCAGGTCGTGCTGGTGGCCAGAAAGAACCAGATCCGTTGGAACGGACAGCCTCTGCCCCTCGACCGTCCGCTTCTCCAGCGCCTGCGTGAGCCCGAAGCCGGCCTCGGATCGGGCTGGGCCACGTGGTTCTACTCCAATCGCCCCGACATCTTTCGCCACCTGCCCACCGCCACCCGCGTCACCCGGGCCCGCACCGCCTTGGGACCGGCCGGAGCCCCGTGGCTGCGGCCCCGCGTCGAGGGGCCCGTCCCCACGCTCGTGGGTCACAGCCTGCAGTGGGTCAAAGCCGACGGGGAGCACGTCATCATGGGTCTCGAGGAGCCCGATGGCACCTCCAAGGAGATCACCGCCGATCACATCATCGCCGCCACCGGCTATCGCACCAACCTCGATCGTCTGGGGTTTCTGGGCCAGAGCCTGCGTCCTCGCATCAAGCTGTGTGCCGGGACCCCCGTGGTCGACAGCGGGTACCAGTCCTCGGTGCCGGGGCTGTTTTTCATCGGACCGGCGGTGGCCCCCACCTTCGGACCCGTCATGCGATTCGTCTTCGGCTCGGCCCATGCGGCTCACGCCGTGGCCGGTCGCCTCGGTGCTCGAGACGGCAACCGACGAACCCGTCCGGTGGTCGGTACTCGCCGATGACAGAGATGCTCGGGGACAAGCAGTATCTGGCGCCGCGGCTTCCCACCTTCGTCGATCCGCAGCCCGGCGTCGTCGAAAATCCCCTTGTCGTCGCCGACGGTCCCCTCGTCTCCCCTACGGCGGCCAGCCGGCTCATCGACGACGTGGCTTTTCCCGCGCGTCGTGGTCGATGGGTGGCCGTGTCAGCGGCGCTTCTCCTCGTTGACGCCCTTGGCCTGGCCGGCGCGCTGGCCGTGGTCGGCCACGTCGCAGTGGCGCCCATCGTTTATGTGGGTGCCGTCTTCGCCTTGGCCCGGCGTCGTCGGGTGCCCATCTGCCTTCGGGTTTCGGATCAGGTGGCCCGGATCCTGATGGCGGCCGTCGTGCCGCTTGCCTTCGTCCTTCCGTGGCTGTCCGCCGCCGTGGCATGGCGTCTGGCGCTGTGCTCGGTGGCGTTCCTATGGGTGGCGCGCGCTTTCGCCTACGGGGGGTTGCGGCTCCTGCGCCGTCGTCACCGCCTGGCTGAGCCCGCTTTGATAATCGGCGCCGGTGAGACAGGGATGTATTTAGCCAAAAGCCTGGCCGCCCACCCGGAGCTGGGCTTGCGGCCCCTCGGATTCCTCGACTCCTTCACCCCATCAGATGAACCGCCGCCCCTGCGAATCCTGGGCGGAGTCGCTGAGCTTCCGGAGATGATCGGTCGCCTCGGTATCCGGCGGGTGATCGTCGGGTTTCCGGTGGACCGCGACCCGCGACATCGTGGCGGTGCTCCGAAGGTGTCGGTCGATGCCCGTCGACATCTGCCTGGTGCCCCGCCTCCAGGAGCTGGGCTCGGCCGTGCCCAGGGGATCGCTCGACGAGATCTGGGGCATCCCGCTGCTGCCGCTGCGGCATCCCGGGCGCGGCGCCTTGGTGGCGAAGCGGCTCATCGATGTACTCGGGGCGGCCATCTTGCTGTGCCTGTGCTTTCCATTTCTCTTGGTGTTGGGACTGGCGTTGCGCTTGGAGTCGAGTCGACCAGCTCTGTTTCGCCAGACTCGGGTGACCAAGGCGGGGCGCCCCATGTCGATCGTCAAGTTGCGAACGCTTCAGGACCATGGCGATTCCGACACCACGTGGACCGTTCCCACCGGGGGTTCCACGCGCCTGGGCCGATGGCTGCGGACGTCGCACATCGACGAGTTGCCGCAGCTCGTGAACGTGTTACGCGGCGACATGTCTCTGGTGGGGCCCCGGCCGGAGCGCCCCTATTTTGCCCACCGCTTTGCGCGTGAGATTCCGCACTACCGAGACAGGAACCGCATGGCGGCCGGTATGACGGGCTGGGCCCAGGTGAACGGGCTCAGCGGAGACACGTCCATGCGCGATCGCGTCCGGTTCGACAACTGCTACGTCGAATCCTGGTCACTGTGGTTGGACGCTGTCGTCTTGGCCCGCACCGTCGGGGCGGCCCTGGTGACGAGTCTCGGTGGGACACGCAGAGCTGTGGTGGGCGCGACGGCCCCAAGCGATCCGAGTCCCGTCGGGGCGGCGCGCCCACACTGAAATGGACATCGCATTGATCGGAGAAGGCACCTACCCATACCAGTTCGGCGGCGTCAGCGTCTGGTGCGACCAGCTCGTGCGCGGCATGCCCGCCTACGACTTTAAGCTCGTCGCTCTGGTGTCGACGGGCATCGAACCGGTGCGCTTCGAGTTGCCCGACAACGTGGCCTCGGTGTTGGCCGTGCCGCTGTGGGGAGCCGTGCCGCCGGGCCCGAGGCCGAAGAGAAATGCCATGGCCTCGTTCCGTCCGTTGCTCGTTCGCTTGGTCGATGTCTTGCTGGCGCCTTCTCACGAGGGTCAAAGCGCCTTCGCGGAGGTGGTGCGGGAGCTCTTCGAGTATGCCCAACAGGACAACCTCAGTGCCGTCCTCACCACGCAAGATGCCGTGGCGGTGCTCAGCGACGCCTGGAGGCAGCGCGCCGCGGGCTCGGGGCTGGCGGCTCCGACGTTGCATGATGCGGTGGCCGCCATCCAGATCCTCGAGCACTCCCTGCGCCCGCTGTCACATGCTCCCGTGCAGGCCGATATCGCCCACGCCGTGACCAATGGCCTGGGCGCCTTGCCGGCTTTGGCCTCCAAATGGGCGTTTGACACGCCGGTGCTCATCACCGAACACGCCGTCGCCCTGCGAGAGCAGTACCTCTACATGCAACATCGCGAGGCCATGTTCGGGTGGCCGGCCAAGGCGTTCTATCTGGCCTTCCTGCAGCGCTTGTGCACCCTTGGCTATCACGAAGCCGCCACCATCGCTCCCGGCAACATCTACAACACGCGCTGGGAAGAGCGACTCGGCGCGGACTCCACTCGTGTTCGTACTGTGTACAACGGGGTGGAGCCCGACGAGTTCCCCACCGTCGCCGTCGAGCCCGATGTGCCGACCATCGCCTGGACGGGGCGCATCGTCCCCTTTAAGGACCTCGAGACGCTGCTGCGGGCCTTCGCGCTGGTGGTGCAAGAAATCCACGACGCTCGACTGCGAATCTTCGGCTGGGTACCCGCCGGCCTGGAGCCGTACTTGGCACGATGCCAGGCCCTGGTGGCCGAACTGGGAATCGGTGAGTCGGTCGCCTTCGAAGGACGAGTCGACGAGGTCCGCGACGCGTATGCCGCCGGGCACATCGTCGTGCTGTGCAGCGTCACTGAAGGCTTTCCTTACACGCTCATCGAGGCCATGACCTGTGGTCGGGCCTGCGTCGGCACCGATGTCGGCGGGGTAGCCGAGGCGCTCGGTGACACGGGCCTCGTGGTCCCGCCGCGTAGTCCCAACGCGCTGGCACAGGCCTGTCTCACGTTGTTGCGCGACCCCGAGCTGCGCGGGCGTCTGGGGGCCGCCGCCCGTCTACGAGCCCTGGAGCACTTCACGGTAGACCGGGCCATCAGCGCATATGACGAGATCTACACGTTTCTCTCCACGGGCCACGCCCTGCCCAAGGAACCCGCATCGTCGGACGCTTCGGCGGCCGGGTCGGTCGACCCCGTCGAAGCAGCCGACTCCGCCGACTCCGTTGACGCCCGGCCGGCCGTCAGTTCCATACCGTCTGGGCCGCCCAACCTGATGACCGGGCCGACCCGGTGGCAGGCGCCGAAGGCCGCCCAACTCGTGGTGGAGAAGTCGCGAGACCTCCGGGCCGTGGCGGCCGTGGCGAACTGGCGAGAGGCACACAAGGCCGCCGCCGTGGTGGCCACCATGGCGCAAACCATGCGAATGGCATCGGCAACGAAGCAGAAGGCCGATGAGCTGATCGCCGTGGCCGACAAGGCCACCCGCAGCGCCCAGGGGTCGGCCCAGACGGTAGCCGATGCGCAGCGCAGTGCCGATGACACCGCACAGGCGGCCCGAGCGGCCCGACGAGAGGCGCGCCGTACGGCCCAAGCGGCGGTGCAGGCCAAGACCCGCAGCGAGCGAGCTGCCCACGAGGCGCGCCTGGCCGCCCAGGAAGCCCAAGGGGCGGCCCAGGCGTCGATCGACGCCGGCGCCAAGGCCCGTGCCGTCGAGGACATTGTGGAAAGTGCCTGGAGCTCTGACGTCTCGGAATCCTGGAAGGACGCGTGGCGACGGGTGCGAGCCATTGAGGTCCCCGAGGCCGCCGACATCGAGCCCGAAACGCCGATCTCGATGGGTGCGGTTCGATGAGCTATCAGATGACACCACCGGCGCCCGTCCTGGCGCGGGAGAAAAAGCCGACCGCCGGTGAGGGAGTGTTCAAGGCGAAGCGGAGCCGCGGTTCGTCCACCGATGCTTCAACGCCAGGGGCGTCGGTGACAGATGAGGGCATCCAACACGGCGCCTTGTTCCTCATCGAGTCGTCTTCGCACGAGCCGCCCGACGCGCTGTTCGAGGAGCTGCGCCGTGTGTGTGAGTCCGCCGTCGATCCCTTGGAGGTCGCCAGCGCCCTCGAGTTCGAAGGCCTGAACGACACCATGGCGCAGAGGCGTTATGGGTACGCCGATGTGTTCGAACTCGCCGACGAGCTGTATCGACGCGTGCCACGTCGGCCCGCCGAAGCGCCGCCTCCGCCCGACCCGTGGCAGTTCGGCAAGCTCCGCCCCGTGTTGCACGGCCTCCTCTACGGGTTGCCGGCCCTGTGCTTCCTGGCCGCCCCGAAATTGCTGGTGGGGCCGGGCGTCATCCCCATGCTGGTGGTGGCGCTGCTGGTGGCCTGGTCGCTCAGCCAAGGCCTCGCCTATCTCGGCTACGTCCGTCTGGGGCGATCGAGTGCGGGCGAGGAACGGGTGCTCCTGCGCATGGGGTTGGCCGTATGCGTGGCCATGGTGCTCATCGTGCTGGCGGCCTGCAGCGTCATCGTGCACGCGCACTTGTCGGTCTTCTGGTTCGGGGCCGGCGAAGGTGCCTACATGTTGGGTGCCTGTGTGCTCATGGTGCTCGGCGTGGGGCGATGGCTATTGCTCGCACTGCTCCCCGGCGTCGGCGTCAGTGCCGTCTTCTTGGCGCTGGGCCGGCCCGCCGGTGCCGAACACCTCGTGTGGGGATCCTTGGCGCTGACCGCCGTGCTCGGACTCGGGCTGGCGCTGGTGTTCACGCGCCGGTCGGGTGCCCCCATAGAGCAGGTGTGCACGGCATCAGACCTCCGCGGGGCGCTGCCGGCGGCCGGGTTCGGACTGGTGGCGGCCGGCCTGCTGGCCTTTCCGGTGGTGGCGGGTGTCCACGGGCATGGGGGTATCAACGTCGGAGCTTTGCTCGCCTCGCTTCCGATCTCGTTGAGCATGGGTGGGGCCGAAGCCAGCTTGCTCTGGTACCGCCGCCGGACTCGTCGCCTGCTGCGCAGCACCACCGAGCTGCCGGCCTTCGCCACCCGGGCCCGCCTGGCCCTGGCCAAAGCGGTGCTCCAGTACGTGGCGGTGGCCGTGGCCCTGGTGCTCGTGGCCATCACGGTGGCCACGAGCACCGGCCTCGTCTCCAAGCTGAGCTCGGTGGAGCTCGAGCAGGTGGCCACCTACCTGGTTCTCGGTGTGGCCATGTTCCTGGCCCTCACCGTGCAGGCCCTTGGTTTGCCGCGCCGTCACGCTGGTGGCCTGCACGGCTGCCCTCGCCTTTGAGATCGCCTTCCACGGTCTGGGGATCACGGCCCAAGTCGTCGCCGTGGGCGCGCTGCTCGTCGTGGTGGGCGGCTATGCGCTGTCCCAGCTCGCCAACGCCGTACGCCACGGCTGAGAACGATCGATCACTGACCCAAGTACCCAGACACACGAAGGAGCCAATGACATGGAAACCGTTGCCGTCACCGGTGCGGAGGGATTCATCGGATCACATCTGGTCGAGGCGCTCATCGAGCGTGGACATCGGGTGCGAGCCATGGTGCTGTACAACATGTTCAGTTCGACGGGTTGGCTCGGCACTCTCGCCCCTGACGTCGTTGACCAGGTCGACGTCGTATTCGGGGACCTGCGGGACCCGGCCACCGTGCGCCAGCTGGTCGAGGGCGCCGAAGTCGTCTACCACCTGGCCGCCATCGGATCGGTGCCCTATTCCTATACCGCACCGCGTACGTTCGTGGACACCAACACCATCGGGACTCTGCATGTGCTCGAGGCCGTGCGGGCGTGCGAGACACCCCGAATGGTGCACACCTCCACCAGCGAGACCTACGGCACCGCCCAAACCGTGCCCATCACCGAGCTGCATCCGCTGCAGGCTCAATCCCCTTATGCGGCGTCGAAGGTGGCGGCCGACAAATTGGCCGAGTCTTTTCATCTGAGTTTCGAACTTCCCGTGGTGACGCTTCGGCCTTTCAATACCTTCGGCCCCCGGCAGTCCACCCGGGCGGTCATCCCCCAGGTCATCACCCAACTGGCGTCGGGCTCGCGGCAGCTCATGCTGGGGGCCATGGATCCCACTCGCGACTTTTGTTTCGTCACCGACACCGCACAAGCCTTCATCGCGGTGGGCACCGCACCCGCCTCCGCCGTGGTCGGTGAGGCGTTCAACGCCGGTCCGGGTGACGAGGTCTCCATCGGCGCCCTGGTCGAGGAGATCGTGGCGCTGATGGGTGTGGACGCGCACGTCTTCGAGGACCCCCAGCGACTTCGGCCCAAGGGCTCCGAAGTGATGCGGCTGGTGTGCGACGCCACCAAGCTGCGCCAGCGCGTCGGATGGGAGCCCCAGGTGACGCGGGCACAGGGGTTGGGCAAGACCATCAAATGGTTCACAGAGCCGACCAACTTGGCTCGCTACACCACCAACGAATATCACGTGTGACGCCCATGACCGTACTTGTCTCTCATTCGGTTGGTGGCGTCTGATGCGACTCCTGGTCATCGGTGCCAGCGGGTTTCTCGGTTCGCATGTGCGGCGTGTGGCGTTGGCCGCCGGCATGGAGGTGGTGACGGCCGGGCGAGGGGAGCTACCCGATGCACCGGGGCACCGGCAGGTCGATTGTGGCGTTGACGACCCCGTGGTCATCAGGGACATGGTGCGTGCCGTGGCGCCTGATGTCGTGGTCAATTGCGCGGGAGCGATCGCGGGTGCTCCTGAGCTGCTGGCCACCGCCAACATCACCCTTCCGTTTTCGCTGATCACGGCCATGCGCGCCGCCGGCGGAAGTGCCCGGCTCGTGCACCTGGGCTCGGCGGCCGAGTACGGGCTGAGCGAGCCCGGCATAGCCGTGACCGAGACCCATCCGCCGCGTCCTATCGCCCTCTACGGGGTGACCAAGCTGGCCGGGACTCGGATCGTGCAAGTGGCCCGGGGGGCCGACCTCGACGCCGTGGTGTTGCGCGTGTTCAACCCGATCGGTGTGGGCGCGTCGCCCGAGAGCCTGCCGGGTCGATTGATGGCGCAGTTACGTCAGGCGCTGACCGCCGGCACCGAGGTGCGGCTCGGCTCGCTCGACGCGGTGCGGGACTTCATCGACGGGCGCGACGTGGCCGACGCCGTTGTCGCGGCGGCGATGGCGCCGGCGCTGTCGAGCGCGGTGATCAACGTCGGCAGCGGCGTGGGCGTGTCCGTGCGTACGCTCGTCAAGGAGCTGGTCGAGATCAGCGGGTACACGGGGCCTGTGCACGAAGACGAGTCCGGATCGTCGCGGTCCTCGGCGGCGTCATGGCAAGAGGCCGACATCCGATGCGCGCAGAAGGTGCTCGGATGGGTGCCCCGGCGAGACCTGGAGACGTCGCTAACCGATTGGTGGGAGGAGAGCACATGACTCGCGTTGACCACGATCACGCCCATGACGTCATCGAACTGGCGCCGCCGCCGCTGATTATGCCGGCGTACTTTCACCCGGCGGTGCACCCCGAGCAGTGGGCACTGCTGGCCGAGCGGGCCCGGGAGGTCCATCTCGTCATCCTCAATCTCGCCAATGGACCCGGCAGCCAGCGCGACCCGTCGCATCTGCCGGCCTTGCACTGTCTCCAGGCCGCCCAGGTGTCGGTTTCGGGCTACGTGGACACCGACTACGGGCGGCGCCCCATGGCTGACGCCGTGGCCGATATCGAGCGGTTCCTGGAGTGGTACGAGGTCTCCGGCGTGTGCTTCGATCGAGCCGCCGTCGACGTCGAGCACCTCGAGTACTACGCAGAGCTCGCCCATCGCACGCGGATCCTCGGTGCGCCCCATGTGACGTTCAATCACGGTGCGCATCCCCTGAAGGCGTATGCCGACCATGCCGATCTGCTGGGCACGTTCGAGGGCCCCTGGACCGCCTACCTCGATGCGTCCATTCCGAGATGGACACGGTCGCTGCCGCCTGAAAAGTTCTACCACGTGGTCTATTCCGTGCCGCGTCGTCACTTCGGCGACGCGTATCTCCTCGCTAACAGCCGAGGAGCCGCCTACGCGTGCGTGACCGATCACGGCGGTTCGAATCCCTACGAGCGCCTGCCGGCTGATTGGCTCGAGTCGCTGGCATTGCGGTGATCACGTTCTTGCGCGGCGCCCCGTCTAGGCGCCCGAAAGCCGTGGCAACGGGGGGGCCGGTGGCAGTCGCCGCCGTCATCACCCAGCTGGACGGCGGTGCCGGCGTCCTGGCCCTGCGCGGAGCCCTGGCTTTGGACCCCGACCGCTTTGCGGTGACGATCGTGACCGGCAGTGGCAACGGACTTCTCGACGAAGCCGCCCGGGCCGGGCTGGAGGTGATCGTCGAGCCGTCGTTGCGCCGGCCGGTGTCCCCGAGTGACGACGTGCGCGCCATGCGGCGGCTGGTGGCGCTGTTCGAGGCACGGCGTTTCGGCGTCGTGCACACGCATTGCGCTAAGGCCGGTGTCCTCGGTCGACTGGGCGCCCACCATGTGGGGGTGGCGCGCATCGTGCACTCGTACCACGGCTTTCCCTTTCACGAGTTCCAGTCTCCGGCCCGCCGCCATGCCTACATCTCGATCGAACGTCGACTGGGCCGGCTCACCGACATGGTGCTGTGCGTGGGTAGCGCCGTGGCCGCCGAAGCGGTGCGCCGCCGGCTGATCGCTCCGCAGCGCATCCGCACCATGGGCGTCATCGTCGAGGGTCCTGACATGGACGCCGCCCGCACGCGCCTGCGCTCGGCCGACGCGCAAGGCCGAGCCCGAGACGCGCTGGGCTTGCCTGTCGACGCCACCGTGGTCGGCACGGTAGGCCGCTTAACCTTCCAAAAGGCGCCCGAGGATTTTCTGGCCGCCATGGTGGCCCTGCGGCGCCCCGAGGTGATTGGCGTCTGGGTGGGTGGCGGCGAACTGGCTGACGACATCGCGCGGCAGGCTAAGGAGCTCGACGGAGCCCGCGTCGTGCTGGCCGGTGAGCGCGACGACGTGCTCGAGATCCTTCCGGCCTTTGACGTCTTCGCCATGACGAGTCGTTACGAAGGACTGCCCACCGCTGTGGTCGAGGCCATGATGTGCGGCGTGCCGGTGGTGGCCACCGCCGTCAACTCCGTTCCCGACCTCGTGATCCCGGGCGAAACGGGGTTGCTGGTGCCCCCCGAGCGCCCTGACCTGGTGGCCAACGCCATCGGGTATCTCCTCGACACACCGGACACCGCCGCCCGGATGGCCGCCACGGCGCGAGACAACGTCAGGGATCGCTTTGGTGCGCCCGCCATGGCGACGCTGCTGGAGGCCGCCTACACGCCCGCCCGCCACGAGCGCCTGGTGCCGACAGGCCCGTGATCAGCCATGTCGTAGGGCATCTCCGAGGTGATACAGCGCGTAGCCACCCACGACAACCAGCAGGGAGCCGCACGCCACCACCTGGGTGGTGAGCCCGAAGTCATGAAACGCGATCTCCACGGCGAGCGCGGCGCTACAGGCGATCAGGGTGAAGGTGCGTAGCCCGAGTGCTTGCACGGTAAGCGCCAGAAACATGGCGACACCGAGGACCAAGTACGTGGCCACTTGCTCGAAATCGACGGGTTGCAGGTTTGAGACGAGCCCCGTCGAGGTGGCCACGACAATCACCACGATGATGAGAACGACGGCTACGGCCACGTATTGCAGGACCGCCTGCAGCAACGACAGCCGAGCCTTGGTGTGAAACGAGCCAATCTGGGTGGCCGAGCGCAGCAGGCGCCGCGCCCTTCGTCGATACCACAGCAAGCTGGCTTCGGCGGCGCCCATGCTGAGCGAGATGGGGAGCGACGCCAGTAGCGCCCCGATGTTGAGGCCGCCATGCCCATCGACGCCGGCGATCACCGGGTAGACGAGCAAGCCGGCCGCCACCAAACCGAATCCAGCCGCCGGCAAGGCGCCGTGAAGCTCGGCCGCCGTGCACAGCCCTTCGACGGGTGGTCCCGAGCGTTGGGTGAATGCGTCGGCCAGGGCGAGACCCAGCAACGCGGTGAGCGCCAGGGAACCCCACACGGCGTGCTCGAGGCCGGCGGGCCTGCCCACGACCAGAAACGTGGTGCTGACGGCGACGCCGGGAAGCAACGCCAAAAGCAACCATCGGCCCATGCCGAGCACCATGAGCACGCAGGCGCCCAACATGTAGGCACCTTCACCGGCACCGAACCAGAACACCGGCAACTGGGCGTGAACGATCACCGCACATGAGGCCAAGACGACCACCAGAGAGCCGAGGCAGACAGCCAGGCCGACGCGTAAGAGCGCTCGTTCCTCGCCGTCACTGGAGCGACCGAGGCGCACGTAGCCGAGGTAGGCTAGGCCCTGGCTGAGTGACCAGGCCGCCACCAGGGCCACGACCAGCATGGGAATGACGCCCGGGCCCACCAGCAGGCCCGCCGCCGCGGGGAAACACACCGCCGGCAATGCGTAGAGCAGCCCATGTAAGAGGGGGCGAAACCTGCTGAACTGCCACGGGTCGGCGGGCGGCGGTGGTTCGGCCGGCCGTCGCGGCACGCACCGGTACAACTCGTCGGCCAGGGTGAACACATCGGTGTACCCGTAGCGCGCCTGCGCCACGTTGTCGCTCAAGCCGGTGAACTCCAGTGCGCTGGCGATCTCCAGGGAATCGACGGCCGACTCACATACCGGGCCTAACTCTTCGTAGAGCTCGTCGAGCTGATGCAAGGGAGGCGGTCGGACGAGCACCAGGTCGGTGCGCGCGTTGGCGGTGGGTGCATCGGGAGAGTCGCTGCCAGCGGTGCGCGTGGCCGAGACGCCAAGCGGTGTCCGTCGAGTTGTCACCCCGCCGCGTCCAGCGACGCGGGGGCGTCGGGCACAAGGCCGAGCCCGGAATCCTGACTCTGCACCTGCGCCAGCGCCTGGCCCCATGCATCGGGGTGTTCGGAGACCCGGGCCACGGCCACAATCTCCTCCAGCGCCCGTGCCTTCTCCCCCGCCTCGGACGCGCCGCGGAGAACCCGACGCGCCACCTCGCCGGCTTCATGGGCGACTCGGGTGGCGTTCTCCCCATCAACCTTGGCGTCGTCGGCCCGTCGGATCACGTCGCCAGCCGCATCGGCGGTTTGTTGGGCAACCCGAGCGGTTTCCTCCTGGCCCGCCGTGGCCTCAGCAGCGTCGTGGGCGGCGCGTTGGACCGCTTGGGTCGCCTCATCGGCGTCGATGGCCGATTGCGCGGCCGTCCGTCGGGCCGCGGCGGCCGCCGACATGGCATGCACGACCTCGGATACGACCAGCGCGATGCGGGCGGCTTCTGCCCAGTCCTCGGCCTCGGCCGCCTGGCGAGCGTTCTGCGCCATGACGACCACTGCCTCGAACGGGCTTGGAGCCGGCGCCGCGGCTTCGGAGGAATCGGCGGATGCGGGGATGAGGGCGGGGTCCAGGGCAGGGCCGAGCGCGGGTACGAGGGTGAGTATCGGTGGTCCTGGGGTGGCCTCCGGCTCAGGGCGCCGCGCACCGGCGGTGCCGGTGCCGGTGCCGACCTCGTCGATCTCGAAGTCGGCCCCGGCAATCGGCAGCGGGTGGCCCGTCGCCATAAAGGTGTAGATCTCGTTGTACACGCTGATGGCGCGGTCGACGGTGAAGTACTCCAATGCTCGCAAGCGCGCCTCAGCGCCTAGGCGCCGGCGCAGCTCGTGGTTGCTCAACAAGGTGATGCAGGCCTCGGCCAAGGCATCGGGGGTGCGAGGGGGGACCACGATGCCGGTGTCGCCGATGGCCTCGGCCACGCCGCCGACATCGGTCCCGACGCAGGGCCGACCACAGGTCATGGCCTCGATGAGGGTGTAGGGGAAGCCTTCGGTGATGCTGCACAACACGACGATGCTTCCCGCCGCGTAGGCGTCGCGGATTTCGTCGACTCGGCCCTCGAACGCCACGGCCTCAGTCATCTCGAGGTCGGCGACAAGGTTCTGACACCGTTCGAGGTATGACTCCTTACCTGTCGGAGCTGAACCGAAGATCCGCAGCCGGGCATCGGGTAGTTCGTGCACCACCAAGGCGAAAGCCCGCAGCAGCGTCTCGAGGTCTTTAAAGGGGTCGATACGTCCGGCCCACGCGATGGTGGGGACGTCGGGCTCGGCCGCCACCGTCGGGAACTCGCTGGGTTCGACGCCGTTGTACACGGTACGGACTCGAGCCGAGTCGGCACCGAGCTGCTGTTCCCACCTGGTGTTGTAGATGTTTCCCGGGGCGATGGTGGCCGCCTCGTGGTAGCAAAGCGTGCAGAGGCGTCGCAGAAACGCCAGGAAGAACGCCTTGGTCGGCCAAGCCAAGGGGCTCTGGCGGTGATGTAAGTACTGCTCACGCAGCGCCACCCCATGTTCGGTGACGAGCACGGGTGTCTCGAACGCCCATCTGGACGCCAGGGCCGGCAGCGCGCCCAGGCCGTTGGTGACCGCATGGGCAATATCGGCGCGCACCGGCGGATGTGAAAGCGGACGCAAGGAGTGCTCGAGGATTTGGATCGATGCCATGGCGTCGTAGACCGTTGGTGCGGGCACCTCAGATCCTGCCCAGCGCTGTCGCCATGCGTCGCTGAGAACGGCCACGGCGTCTTGGGTGGCGAGGACAGCGCCGAGGTTGCCGTTCTGCGCGTACTCGAAGATCTCCCGCATGATGTCGCCGAACGCGCCCTGGTCGTCATGGGGGGGCGCAAGCACGACGTCGATCAACCTGACGAGCAACGGCCGGAACGACGATCGCGCCCCGCGGCGGGGTCGCCCCGAGCTCGGAGGCGGGCCCCATAGCGGTACCGCCAGCACCGACGCCACGTTGTCGGGTAACTCGAAACGGACCGGTTCGGCGCCCGTGGAGACGAGGGCGACCACCTTGAAGTCGTAGTCGGGCATCCCCCGGACAAGCTGGTCGCACCAGACGCTGACCCCGCCGAATTGGTAGGGATAGGTGCCCTCTCCGATCAGTGCGATTTCCATCTCAGTGAGAAGGCACCGACCTCACCGGGTTCACGGCGACGTCATAGCGGCCACGCCTCACCGAGGTCCGACGGGCTGCGTCGGCCGCCACGGCGAGCGACTCAGTGCGCCGGCCTTCACTACCTGAAACGGTCATGGGTCATCCCCCTTGACATGCCGAGTCAGGAAACCCGAGTACCCGTAGAAGCTGTCGGAGAACGACGAGCAACGGTCCGCCGGACTCGACGGGGCCGACGGGCCAGGATCTGCTCGTAGAGGTCGTCAATCTGATTGACGACCGATTGGATGCCATAGGTCTGGAAGACCTCGGTGGGGACTCGACGGGTCAGCGAACCGGCCTCGACCTCTTTGCGGATCTCGTCGCGCAGCGCGTTCACCTCTCCCTCCACCTGGCGAGCCCGGTCCGTCTGCATGCCGTCGAGCGCCGGGCACGTGGTGTAGAGCACCGACAGGCCGCTGGCGAGTGCTTCGAGAATGGACAGGCCGAAGGTCTCTTGCACCGAGCACGCCACGTAGAGGTCGAAGGCGGCCAGCATGGCCGCACTGTCAGCTTGAAACCCGCCCCAGATGACGTTGTCGGTAATGCCAAGACGCTGGGCGGCGGCTTCCAACCGAGCCTGG
The DNA here is from genome assembly GCA_963793645.1 of uncultured Acidimicrobiaceae bacterium. Taxonomy (GTDB): domain Bacteria; phylum Actinomycetota; class Acidimicrobiia; order Acidimicrobiales; family UBA8190; genus CAWCAW01. Next base: position 177,757 of record CAWCAW010000010.1, read on the forward strand.
TCCTCGCCACGACCGATGATCAGGATCTTGCAACGCTCGCCCAGCATGGGCGCCGCAGCTTCCATCATGAGGTCGACACGCTTGTTGGGGTCAAGCCGACCGAGACCGCCGATGACGAAGGTGTCAGGTGCGATACCGAACTGCTCCCTGACGCGACGGCGCGCCTCGGGGTCAAAGGCCAGGCTGTCGACGTCCAGGCCGTTGGGAATGGTGGTGATCTTCTTGTTCGCGATCCCCCACTTGACCAGTCGATCCCGCACGATGTCGCTGACGGCGATGGTGGCGTCCGAAAACATCTCCGAAGCCAGGTACAGGCCGCGCACCCCCGGAGACATCTTGCGTCGTTCGATATGGGTCTCCCCGATGGAGTGCTCGGTGGTCAAGACGACCGGGGTGCCGGCTAGACGTGCCGCCGGGCGGGCATAGACCTGGGTGCGGTAGAGGTGGGTGTGGACGACGTCGTAGCGCCCGTCACGGATGTATCGGTACAGCTTGAGCAAGGCGCCGATCTCGGTGTTCTTGGTCATGCCCATGTCGGTGACCGAGCCGCCGGCGCTTCGGATCTGTTCGGCCACAGGACCCGGGTTGTACAACGTCACGACGTCGGTTTCATGGCGCGTGCGTTGCATCAGCATCGCCAATTGGAGCTCCGCTCCCCCGGCGTCGAGCCCGGTAATGACGTGAAGCACTTTCATGGACGCTTTCCTCTCATTGCGATGCGTGGCCGATACACGAGCTGTTTCACGGTCATCCGAAGCGCGGTGTCGCTCTGGCCGACGTAGACACGTGGCAATGCCACCATGCCGATCTGTTGGGGCGTCGCCTGTACCGCGCAGGCGTAGTCGTACCCGGCGTCACGAACGGCTTGCCAGGCGGCGCCGTCCATGGACCCGTACGGATAGGCGAAACCGCGGATCTCGGAACCGACCAGGACGGCCAACTCCGCCTTGCTGGTGGCCACCTCGTGAACCAGGTCATCGCGCCGGGCCCCGGCCAGTCGGACGTGATTGACGCCGTGCGATCCGATCTCGATGCCGGCGGCGGCCAACGTCTGCACCCCACGGGCCGATAGCAATGGCCAAGAGGGGGTGGCGGGTTCCTCCCAGTCATTGCTTGCATCCAACCGGCCCGAGACGACGAACACGGTCGCCCCGAAGCCGTGACGTTGCAATGCGGGCAAGGCGTGGTCGAGCACGCTGACGAACCCGTCATCGAAGGTGATCCCCACCATGTTCCGGTGCTGCGCTTTGCCCATGGCGTCGACAAGCGTGCTGACATCCACGCCGCGCAGGCCGCGGCGAGCCAGCCACGCCATCTGCTGGGCAAAGCGACTCGGTGAGACGCAGACCTGGTTGGGATCCTCATTCACGCTGTCCACGGCGTGGTACATGAGGATCATGGGCACCTGGCGCAGCGCGAGGCGATCCGCCTGAGCGGTGGACCCGATGCGCCCCACGACCGTCATGGTGTGGTGCCGTGACGAGTCACGATGATGAACCGATCCCCGAGCATCTCTGTCATCGGCGAGTACCGACCACCGGACGGGTTCGTCGGTTGCCGTCTCGAGCACCGAGGCGACCGGCCACGGCGTGAGCCGCATGGGCCGAGCCGAAGACGAATCGCATGACGGGTCCGAAGGTGGGGGCCACCGCCGGTCCGATGAAAAACAGCCCCGGCACCGAGGACTGGTACCCGCTGTCGACCACGGGGGTCCCGGCACACAGCTTGATGCGAGGACGCAGGCTCTGGCCCAGAAACCCCAGACGATCGAGGTTGGTGCGATAGCCGGTGGCGGCGATGATGTGATCGGCGGTGATCTCCTTGGAGGTGCCATCGGGCTCCTCGAGACCCATGATGACGTGCTCCCCGTCGGCTTTGACCCACTGCAGGCTGTGACCCACGAGCGTGGGGACGGGCCCCTCGACGCGGGGCCGCAGCCACGGGGCTCCGGCCGGTCCCAAGGCGGTGCGGGCCCGGGTGACGCGGGTGGCGGTGGGCAGGTGGCGAAAGATGTCGGGGCGATTGGAGTAGAACCACGTGGCCCAGCCCGATCCGAGGCCGGCTTCGGGCTCACGCAGGCGCTGGAGAAGCGGACGGTCGAGGGGCAGAGGCTGTCCGTTCCAACGGATCTGGTTCTTTCTGGCCACCAGCACGACCTGGGCGCCGCTCTCGTGCAACAAGGCGGCCGACTCGAGGGCGGACTGGCCCGCCCCGAGCACCACCACCGACTTGTCCTTGAAGACCCCCAGGTCACTGTGCATCGAGCTGTGCGAGCACAAAGAAGCCGACAGGCCCCCCAAGGACTCCGGCATAGAGGCGAAGTGCTCGACACCAGCGGCGATGACCACTTTGGCGGCCCGTACCCGCTCGCCGGTGGCCAGGGTGAGCTCATAGCGTCCTGACACCGACGCCACGTCGGTGACGAGGGTCTCTTCGAGCTCAGGCACCATGGCGTCTTTGAACCACATCCCATAAGAGACAAAGGTGTCCAAGGTCACCGGCAGCCCGTAGCTGGCATAGGGGCGCCCGCTCGAGGCACAAAAAGCCTCCAAGGTGTGCTGGCCGTCGGGGCTCGAGAGGTTCGAGGCGAAACCCTGGGACTTGAGGTTCATCCCTTTGGGCATGTAGTTGCGCCATAGCCCCATGGGCATCCCGAACTGCCGGAACGACACCCCACCGGCATGCAGATGTGCCCCCAGGGACAACCCGTAGGGGCCGGCTCCGACAATGGCAACCTCGACAGCGTCACTCATACTCTTACCTTCTCCCTCCGAATCGTCCTATCGACTTGTTGTGCACCGGCGGACCGAGCCGGCGGGCTGGCCTTGAACCGGGGTACTGCCGCCGTCGAAGTGCCGGTACCACTCGACTGCAAGGTGGGTCGACGGCGAGGTGCGCTCCGACTCAACGGGCGTGTGGCGAGTCGTATGCCCATGTACATGCACATCAAGCCGAAAGGCCGCATATCGTCACGAGCGAACCACGCGGTCTCGTCGATAGAGCGCAGTGACGCCAACCACACTTTGAGATCGAGCTCGCCTCGGCGCCAGTAGGCCAAGGAGCACAGCGGGTCGTAGTTCTCGACGATGAAGCGTCGTCCGCTGACCTGCTCCCCCGTCGGTATGGCGGCGCCGGTCAGATCCAGATATTGGGCTCGCACCACGTCGATGCCGGCCGAGTTCTGGAACAGACGGAACTGGGCACCAAGGCGGGGGTTGAAGTCGAGCAGTTTGTACTGGCCGTCGCGGGGATCGAAGCGAAGGTCGAGGTCGAAGATGCCCCGGTAGGAGATGGAGCGGACGAGCCGGGACATTTCGTCGGCCAGTCGGCGGTTGGAGGTGGCCCGCCCCAGGCTGGTCAACCCGGCGTGAGCCGGATAAGACCGCTCCTTGACTCCGGTGAAAATGGGGCCACAGGTGGCATTGGTGTCGGCGTAGCCGTGTACGAACCAGTCCTGTCCCGGGCCACCGGGGATGAACTCCTGGAGCATGTACCCGACGTCGTGACCGTGGCAGTCGGAAAGAAAGACATCGAGCTCGTCACGGTCGGTGATGATCACCGTGCTGCGGAGCTTGGCTCCACCGTGATGCCACGGTGTCGTCAACTTGGCGATCACCGGATACCCCTTGGCCTTGGCGAACGCATAGGCCTCGCCCGGTGACTTCGGCACGACGGTATCGGGGCACGGAACACCGAGGTCACGGCACAGCTGGAACATCTCGAACTTCCCGGCCAGCTGCCGGGGCAGGTGGGCTGGTGGACGAGGGAAAACGAACCACTCCCTCAGGTCGTCACCGTGCTCGGCCAGGAAGATGGCCCCGGCGTCGTCCGTGGTGAGGAGCATGGTGGGGCGGCCGATGCGCTCGGCGAGTTGGAAAAGGCCCGCCTTGACCCCGGCCACGTCCTCCGGGCTCGGCTGCCAGAAGAACCGACCTCGCAAGAACCGGGAGTTCGCCGCCGGTGCCCAACGATTCTCATGGACTCCGTAGACGGGTACCCCTAAGCGGCCGAGGCTGCGGATGGCTCCCATGCCACCGTGATGCATGACATTGGGGTCGAACTTCAAGACGATAACGGGAGTTGATGGGTCGAAGATGGGGTCCGTAGCAGCCATTTCGTTGAGAACCCTCATAGCCGCCACGGCTACACCTCCACGTTGGGGGCAGCGTAACGGTGGCCCCGATGATCCAAAATCAGTCAATTGTGTGAAACCCGGCGAACAATGTTTAGAAAACTTAGGCACCGGTGTTAAGTGATTTGCCACACCCGTTGCTCCACTGCAATTCCTCGCGTGGATGTGTTGTCACGCCATCATCTGTTTGGGCCAGATGGGGTCGTGCATTTGCTTCGACGTCGACAAACGCCGGACATGGCGCGTGCATTGACATTGCGAAGAGCGCTTGCGAGTGACGGCGACAATGATCAGAATCACCACGACGCGGCACTGTGAATGAATCGAGGCAGATACGTGGACGTGACCGTTCCCAATGACTCCGTGACCGACGAGCCACCGTGGCCGGGCTGGTGGCTGGCTACGGATGGGAACTGGTACCCGCCCCAACAACATCCTGATTACGTCGCGGCGCCTTTTGGATCGGAAGTCGCCGCGGGCGGGCCAGGATCGCCCGCCCTGGCGCCGAGCGCCGATGAGCCGACGGACAACGTCATCGTGCGCCTCGACGCATTTCGACCCACCATGCCTCCACCTTCGGCGTCGGCAATGGTGAGCCCGGCACCGTCATTTCTTGTGACGGGCAATGGCGCGCCGACCTCTGTGGCGGTGCAGGGGACCCCGTTCCCCGACGATCCGAGTCCCACCAGGCTGCATGACGCCAACGCGGTGAACGAGACCACACGGGCCTTGCTACGGGCACGGGCCGTCGACACGGCGGAGGCCTGGCGAGATGCCGCCCAAGCGGCCACGGTCATGGCGCAGATGGCCCAGACCATGCGAGTGGTGTCCGATGCCAAGGAAACCGCTAAGCAGCTGGCTCGACAAGCCCAAGAAGCTGAGCACAGGGCTCGGGACGCGGCCAAAGCCGCCTCGCAGGCCGCGCTGATCGAACGGCAGGCGGCGCAAGTGGCCCAGGAGGCGACGCAAGCAACCCAGGACGCCGCCAGGGCGGCCACGGAGGCAAGGCAGAACGCACAACGCTCGGCTCGGGCTGTTTCGGAGGTGGCACAGGCGGCACAACATGCGGCGCGTGCGGCCGCCATCGCCGAACACGAAGCCGGCGAGCTCGAGAGGATCGTGGAGACGATGTTGAGCCAAACGTCGCAGGCCGCTGACTGATCAAGCCGGGTACGGCTGTGTTCCCGACCAACTCAAGCATGGCGGCACGGCACGCGTGGCAGCCGTCGGGTTGGGCAATGGCGTTGCCGGGGTCTGCGACTGAGTAAGAAATGGCCCCCTCGATCCGGCTTCTCGGCGCGCTCGTGTTACGGGGCTTTCCTTGACATCCGCCGCGCCCCTCTGACAGCGACAGCCGGCCCGGCCACGACAGCCAGTACGCCGACGAGGATGGCGAGCCACACGAGGGAGCCGAGCCCATGTTCGGGGCCCTTGCGAGCACTTGCGGTGGCGCCAAGTGAAGCGCCCAGTGCGGCCACTCCCCCCGCCCCGGCCGGTGACCCGCCAGGGATTTCGGTCCGGTGGGCGATGGCCAAGGCCACGGTACTGGGCGGTGAAGGCGGCGCAATCACGGTGGTCGTCGTAGTGCTCACGACGGTGGCGGCGGGCGTTGGCTTCGCAGTCGTCGGCGGTGTGGGCGGCACCAGCGTCGTGGGCGGGGCCATCGGCGTTCGTTGCACCGCCTGGCCGGAGTTCGCGTTCACCATGAGCGACGATTCGTCGACCGCCTCAAAGGCGCTGGCGGGAATCTGTTTCAACTGGTCGACGTCGGTATCGGTCCAGCGCGTGTCGGCAGTCCCCTGGAAGTACCAGTTGCTGCCGTTATCGGCGAGGATCAGTCCGTAGTTCTTCATGGTGGTGATGACTGTCTGGCACATTTGTGCGCAGGTCGACGCGGGAAGAGTGAAACTGGCGGCCAAGCGAAACCGGGCCCCCATGGGCGGACAGGCGGTATCGGCCTGCCCTGCCTCATGGCGAGCGGGCCAGATGTAGGCCTCATCGGTGCACTCGGCCGTAAAACGAATGGCGTGGTTCATCGACCCTGATGCCACTTCGTCGTAGTCGACGAGGCCAGGAAGTATGGGTAAGCCGGCCGCGTCGGCGGACGTCCAACCGGCGGGGCGCAAGGCGTCGCTGTTCAGGTTCCATATCGCGCCTGATCCGGCCGTCGATCCATTGGCGCTGTAGTTGGCGTCATAGAGTTCGTACAGCGTGCACGTGGACGGGTCCACCATGATGGCGTGGCGGTCGCCGGTGGCACTCTGACCACCTTCGATGGGGGTATTCGGCCCGAACGGGTAAGGCCCCGGATCGCTCTCGTCGGCGTACTGAAACGAGACGCTGACCAAGGGTTGTCCGGCCGGCACCACGGTAAAGGGGATGCCGTACGGATTAGAAGGGTCACCCGAGGGGCCGTAGTCAGGATGCAGGAAAGCACTTGACCCATCCATGCTGGCCATCCACGTGCTGCTCTGGGCGTTGACGGGAAGCGACGAGATGGGGGTGTTCCAGACGTTGTCGGCCGGGAACATCGGACAGTTCGGGGCTCCCGGCACCGTGGTCCCAGTACCGGCCGCGCTCGCCGCGGCCATAAAGGACAGCGACGACAAGAGCGACACCACGATGGTGGCGGGGATCCGGCGACCGCTGTGGCGAGTCGACGGCGATGTCACCCTCGCGGTGTCGACAGGCCCGGACCCGGACCTGAGCAACAGGACCACCCGCGTTCACAACGGACGGCAAAATACCTATGCCGAGGCGCAGAGGTCGTTACTTCCGGAGATGGCGGAATTCTTTTTCACAAGTCAGGTCCTGGGCTGTCGCCGACAAATCGATCTGAACGGGGTATCCGGCTCGGAGTGCGGCCACCGACGACGGCGGAGTGATGACATCGACTGTCCCGCCAGCGGGCCGCACTGTGGCGGCCACATAACCGTTCACTGTCCACGGGACCACGACGTGGTTGAGCGTCACAGCGGGCGTACCCCCCAGCAAGACGAAGGTGCCGGCCGGCACGGCGTGCCAATCCATGGGGTGCAGCCGCCGGGTGTGGGTATGGCGCCAGAGCCGCTGGGCGTGCAGCCGAACGTTCATCTTCTGGGCCGAGGGAAGCGCCTCTTCGTGGCCCGTCGCCCAGGCCAGGCGGTAGCGCTGGTAGGCGTCGCGTCTGCACTCCGCGCACGGTCGGTGGCCCGAGGCCAAGGCAACCGCCTCATCGTGGAAGAAAAGAGCCGTGTAACGCCCCTGTGCCCATTGTCGGGTTCGTCGGCCCCGGAATTCCGAGCGCGCAGGTGAGCCAGAGGTCGCTGGCGTGAAAGCGAACGATCTCGGTACCTCGGTGGATGATTCCCCGGTTGCCGAGCCAAGCGCCGCGCAGCTCGATTGCCACGATGTCACCCATCGGCGTGACCCGGTTGCGCATCGGGGGGCCCTTCCGAAGTTCCGAATCGGCACCGATCTCCGCCACGTCGCCGAGCTTAGAATGCGCGACTTTGAGCTCCAATGCCCGGTCCGGGACCGTTTTCTTGTTTCCGCTAGCATCCTGGCGCCGGAAGCTGGCATCCCGGCGGGACTTCGGAGCTGCAAGGGGTTCTGTCGTGTGCGTTCGAGCGATTGGCGCACTGGCCCGTAATGGCGGGAGATAGTGATGGCCGATTTCGAGCAGGCGCCAGAGCGCCGGATTGCCGCGCCGCCGCGACAGCGCAGGGCACCACGTTCGTCCGCGGTCCTCATCATCGCCGCTTTCGGTGCCTTTCTCGCTTTCCTCGACTCGACCATCGTCAACGTGGCTTTCCCGAGCATCCGGGCCTCGTTTCCCCACTCGACGATCTCGACGATGTCGTGGGTGCTCAATGCATACAACATCGTGTTCGGTGCCTTTTTGGTGGCGTCGGGCCGTATCGCCGATCTCCTCGGGCGGAGGCGGATCTTCGCGGCCGGCATCGCGCTCTTCACGATTTCTTCCGTGGCGTGCGCGGTGTCCGCTACGCCGCTGCAGCTGATCTTGTTCCGCGTGACCCAGGGTCTCGGTGCCGCTCTTTTGGTGCCGGCATCGCTCGCCATTGTCGTAGAAGCGTTCCCGGCCGCTCGGGTGACCCATGCGGTGACGTTGTGGGGGGCCGCGGCTGCTTTGGCGGCTGGACTCGGCCCGCCCATCGGGGGCGCTCTGGTCACCAGTTCCAGCTGGCGACTGGCCTTTCTGGTCAACCTGCCTATCGGCGTCGCCGCCTGGTTCTTCGCACGGCGCGGCCTGGTCGAGAGTCGGGCACCGGGACGCCGACAGGTACCCGACCTGCGCGGGGCGGTGCTCCTGGCGGCGGGACTGAGCCTGATAACGCTCGGCATGGTCAAAGGAGAGGACTGGGGCTGGTCGAGCGGGCTCGTGATCGGCTCGTTCTGCGTAGGGGTCGCTCTGCTCGCCGGTTTCGCCGTGTCGAACCGTGCGCACCCTTCGCCCATCCTCGACCCCTACCTGTTGCGTCAGCGCCGATTCTCCGTGGCGAACGTCCTGCTGCTGATTGCCGGGGCGGGGTTCTACGCCTACACCCTCAACCACATCTTGTGGTTGCACTACATATGGCACTACTCATTGTTCGAAGCCGGATTGGCGGTGGCTCCCGGGGCCCTGGTGGCGGCCTTGGTGTCCCGTCCTTTGGGCGGTCTGGCGCACCGGCGAGGCTATCGACCTGTGATCGTCGGGGGCGCCCTGGTGTGGGCCATCGCCATCGGCTTCTTCTATGCCCGGCGAGTCGGCTTGCAGCCGGACTTCTTGGGTGTCTGGCTGCCGGCCCAGATCGTCAGTGGCATCGGCGTGGGTGCGGTCCTACCCCTGCTTACGAGTGTGGCGGTGTCCGGAGTTCCCGGTGGCCGTTTTGCAACGGCGTCATCGGCAGCATCGGCATCGCGCCAGCTCGGTGCCGTTGTTGGCATCACCATCTTGGTGGTGATCTTCGGCGCCCATCAGGGCGCCGCCCTCATCGAAGCCCTTCGCCATGGATGGGATTTCTCCGCCATCTGCTTCGTCGTCGTGGCGGTAGGCGCGCTCGTACTCGGACGAGATCCGGCCCATGGGGATGGATTGTTAGGCGAGGACGAGCTCGAGCGCGTGCTGGCGCATAGCGACGGCGGCTCGCGCCGAGTCGTGGAGGGAGCGGGAGACGAGCCGGGTGCCGTCGATGGCGCCTCGATCTTGGCCGACATTCCCGACGCCGCCCTCGTGCCCGTCGAGCTTCGGGCCGGTGACTGGCTGTTTCATGCCGGTGACGAGGGCGATGCCATGTACATCGTGGTGCAAGGAAAACTCGAAGTGCATGTGGGCGACCATGTTGTCGCCCAACTCGGTTCGGGCGATGTCGTGGGCGAGCTCGCCTTGCTCACCGGCGAGCCCCGCAACGCATCAATTCGAGCTCGACGCGATAGCCGCCTCCAGAAGTTGGACAGGGATCGCTTTGCCGAGGTGGCGCTTCTCGAGCCCAAGGTTCCCCTGGCGGTGGCCCGCACCCTGGCCCGAAGGCTGCAGCAAATGGAAGCCCCGGCACTCAAGACCGGCCCGGCCCGGGTGGTGGCGGTGGTGGCCGCAGACGGCGACGTACCGGTGTCCGCCGTGTCCGCGGCGATCACCGCTGAGCTGGGGCTACATGTGCGGACCGTCGACCCGGGTCGCATCAACGCGGAGGGCCTGGAGAGAGCCGAAGAACGTTTCGATCGGGTGGTCCTGACCGCCCCCGACGATGATCCGCAATGGCGGGACTTCTGCATCCGAGTTGCCGACCGGGTGATCGTGGTGGCCAGTCCTCACAAACCCTTGACGAACGCCCTGCACGGTCTCCCGGAGGGTTTGGATCTCGTTATGACTGGTGCCGCTCCTCGCGACGTCGTGACAACTTGGTACGACGCCTTTTCGCCTCTGTCGATGCACGTCCTCGATCCCAAGCAAGCGCTGGCCAGCAACCTCCGGCCACTGGTGGCCCGATTAGCGGGTCGCTCGGTGGGACTCGTCTTGTCGGGTGGAGGAGCTCGTGCCATGTGCCACCTCGGGGTCATCCAGGTGTTGGAGGAGGCCAAGATCCACGTCGACCGGATCGCAGGCACCTCGGCGGGTGCTTTGTTGGGTGCCATGTATGCCGCCGGCTATGACGCCGACGAGCTTGACGCCGTGATCTATGAGGAGTTCGTGCGGCACAATCCTCACGGCGACTACACCTTTCCGCGTTATGGATTGACCCGGGGACAAAAGACGCAGGCCGGCCTCATCCGGCATTTCGGCGACCTCGTCATCGAGGAGCTCCCACGCGAGTTTCGCTCCGCGAGCGTGGACCTCTTGCGCCGCGAGTTGGTCATCCACCGTCGCGGTGCAGTCGTCGACGCCGTCATGGCCTCTCTGCGGCTGCCGGGGATGTATTCGCCGTATCGCATCGGCAACGCGCTCCATGTGGACGGCGGAGTCATGGACAACGTCCCCGTCGATGCCCTTACGGGAGCACCGGAGGGACTTGTCGTGGCGGTGGCCGTCAATCTGGGTGCGGGTTCGCCCGGTGACGCACCGGAGCTGCCGGGGATCCGTGACACCTTGATGCGAGCAATGTTGGTGAGCAGCCACCAGGCCGCCGAACAGTCCCTGTCGCGAGCCGACGTCGTGATCCGTCCCCAGGCTGACTCCGTAGGCCTCCTCGAGTGGCACCAGATCGATGTGGTTCGCGAAGCCGGCCGCGAGGCGGCTCTGGCTGCGTTGCCCGAGATAAGGCAATTGTTGTAGTCCACTCCCCCGGCGCACGTGTCGGCCAACGGGCAGCCAGGCTCTTCGTGCTGGCACGAAGGTCGATCGAGGGGCTGACCACCTTGGCCCTGGGTCTCGTTTGCGCCACACTTCGTTCAAGATGACCAGGCCAGCTCTGCAAGCGCGATCGGGCGAGAGCACAAAGGCGCTGCTTCTCCCAGGCTCTTGGCCGTGACGCGGCAGATGCTGCGCCTGGCCCGGTACCGCTTGGGGGCCACGTTCAGCCGAAGGCGGGGCGCCTACCTGACGCTGGTGCTTCTCATCGGAATCGTGGGGGGCGTGGCTATGGGAGCCGTGGCCGGTGCTCGGCGCACGCAATCCTCGTTCCCGGTCTACCTGGCGAGCACCAACCCGTCGCAGGTGCAGTACTTCACTGAATTCGCCCCCAGCACCAACATCGGCTACTCGGCCCGCCTCGACGGCGCCATAGCCCGGGTGCCTTACGTAAAGCGTTCTGTCGATGTCGTCGGGTTCGACGGCACTTTGCAGCCGCTCCGGCCGCTTCCCGACATTGGGCCACCGGGTGAGGCGCCCCCCTCCTTTGAAGGCAGTCTGAACGGCGAGTACCTCAGCGTGGACCGGGTCACCTTGCTTAAGGGCCGCATGTCCAATCCTCGGCGCGTCGACGAGTTCGTTGTATCAGCCGGTGGTGCTGCCGAATATGGCCTGCACGTCGGCTCAACACTCCCGCTGGGTTTCTACACCGACGCCCAGACCAGCTCACCCACCTTCGCCGGTTACCCCACCGACAAGCCGTACCTGGCCATCGACATGAAGCTGGTGGGGATCATCGAGCAGGGCCCGCAAGTCATCCAAGACGACGACTCCGCCCTGGGCGACCAACTCGCCGTCGTCACACCGGCGCTCACCCGCCGGCTGGCAACGTGCTGCGCGTACTACTCCTATGTCGCCTTGCAACTCGACGGTGGAACTCGACACCTAGCTGCAGTCACCTCGGCTCTGGAGAAGATGGTTCCCAGCAGCATCCTCGCCGTCGACGGTGGAGCCCAGACCAGTGCCCCCATTGTCGCCAAGGCGGAGCGGGTCCTTCGGCCCGAGTCGATCGCCTTCGGGGTATTCGGGTTGATTGCCGGACTCGCCGCGCTTTTGATCGGCGGACAGGTCGTCGCTCGCTTCGTTCGGCGCAATGCCGCCGACGCCGCCGTGTTGCGGGCGCTCGGTGCTGACCCCGTCATGACGGCGGCAGATGGGATCGTGGGGATTCTGGGCGCGCTGGTGGTTGGCGCGCTGCTGGCCGTCGTCGTCGCCGTGGCGCTGTCCCCATTGGCGCCGATCGGCATCGTTCGACCGGTGTTCCCCGACCCCGGCATCGCCTTCGACTGGACGGTCCTGGGAACCGGATTCGTTGCCCTGGTGGTCGTGTTGAGTGCCGTCACCGTACTGATGGTGTACCGAGCTGCTCCCCACCGCGCCACGGCGCGCCCGGAAGGAACGGCCGAGCGTGCATCGAGCTTGGGCCGGACCATGTCCAGCGCCGGCCTGCCGCCCGCGGCGGTGAGCGGTATTCGCTCCGCCCTCGGTGGCGGTTCGGGGCGCGACGCGGCGCCCGTGCGCTCAGCCGTACTCGGCGCCGTGCTTGCCGTTGCTGTCATCGTCACCTCGGTCACCTTCGGCGCCAGCCTCGATGCCCTCGTCTCTCGGCCCGCTCTGTACGGATGGAACTGGAATTACGCGCTACTGGCCGGCTTCTCGGGTGCCGAGGACCTGCCGGCCGCACCGACGGCGGCGCTCTTTGACCACGACCGGGACGTGGCTCGATGGTCCGGCGCTTACTTCGAGAGCGTGCAGCTCGACCGAGACAACGACGTGCCCGTCCTTGCCCTCGCTCCCGGGGCGGAGGTTCAGCCCACCTCCCTGACGGGCCACGATTTGCAATCAGCCGGGCAGGTCGTGCTGGGAGCGGCCACGTTGGCCCATTTGCACAAGCACGTCGGCGACACCGTGATGGCCAATACCGGGGGACCTCATTCGACCAGGCTTCTCATCGTCGGGACGGCGACGCTGCCCACAATCGGGGGATCGGGCGATCCCACGCTGCAGATGGGGACAGGGGCGGTCGTCGCCCCGTCGCTGTTCCCGGCCGCCCAACTCAATCAGCAAGGCGACGCGGTGCCGGGACCGAACGTCGTATTCGTCACCATACGGCCCAAGGTGGCGCCGTCCAAGGCGCTGGCGTCCCTCGATCGCATCAACCAGATACTCAATCGACCGTCCACCAACGACGCTCCGGCCAGTGGCGTGGTGTCGCTGCTGCGTCCCGCCGAGATCACCGACTACCGCTCTGTCGGCTCCACCGCTTTTGTCTTGGCGGGCGTCCTCGGCACCGGTGCGCTTGGCGCGTTGGGCCTGACGCTGGTGGCCTCGGTGCGACGCCGGCGGCGCGAGCTGGCGCTCCTCAAAGCCCTCGGGTTCACGCAGGCTCAGTTGGCCGGAACCGTCGCCTGGCAGTCTTCGGTGTCGGCCGTCATCGGCGTGATCTTTGGTCTGCCAATCGGCATTGGCTTGGGCCGGTGGCTCTGGACGCTCTTCGCCCGAGGAATTTCGGCGGTTCCCGATCCCACCGTTCCGGTCGTGTCCATGGTTCTCATCGCGCTGGGAGCACTCGTCTTCGCCAATCTGGCAGCCGCCGTTCCCGGACGTATCGCCGCCCGTACGTCTACGGCGTTGTTATTGCAGACTGACTGAATGCACGAGCTGATGTGCGAGGGCTCACCTACGGGTCGGCCTCGGTCGAGCAGGCTGTCAAAGGGCTTTGCTGAAGACGCCCATCTCCTGGCCACCGTGGTGGCCCCATTCTCCTAGGTATTCATATGAGAGGGACGATCCCTCTACAGCCCAGGTGAAGTTCTGAGGGTCGTAATAATACGGATCACGATCCAAATGCCAGAGCTGTCCCTCTCGCCAAAACGAGTCCCGGCGTAGCCTTGGGCCCAGATTGGGCATGAAGGTGGCGTAGAACTTCCCTCCTGGCCTAAGGGCCTCTTCAATGTTGCTCAAACATCGCACGATCCTGTTGAAAGGCATGTGCGTGAAGACACTTTGGGCGAGCGCGAAGTCGAAGGACCGGTCGAATCGATCAAACTGAAAACTGTCGTTCCGGATGAGGGTGGCGCCTTTGTCCGCCAGCCCAGCCATCTCCAGTTCCCGCTCACCTGCCCGCAGGAAGACGCTGCTCATGTCGATGCCGCAGTAGTGACCCGGCTCCAGGTAACCGACAAAGTGAAGTCCCGCTCGCAACGGCCCGCACCCGACGTCCAAAAAGTTGTGATAGGGCTTGAGCCCGGCGTCGATCAGAAAAGTCAGCTGGCGCTCGCCGTGCTCGATCCATTGCGCCTCGGTCTTGGCGTGGGCCCAGCGATACCAACGAGGGTTGAGCCTCGAACGCGTCAGGTGCTCCCCGAACGAGGGGGCCACCTTCATGGCAGTCTGAAGAGCGGCCTCCATTGCCGGTTCTGTCCACTGCCGAAATCGATCACCGACTGGTGACGCCACGCACGACCTCCCGAAGACCCGCCCAAGTTAAGGACAGTAGCAACGCCGACAAACCAAAACGTGGGTTTTCGGCCGCACTCGCCGGGTGACGCAGAACTCCAGACACTGACCAATGGAGCTGGACTCGAGCATCGTTGGAGCCACACGATGCGCGCCCTGTCACGCTGCTGGACGTGGCGGTGGCGACGGAATGTGTGGCCGCCCGTGAGGCAACGCAAAAGCTTCCGTGACCGCGTTTAGAGGCTCCTCAGAGCCCGAGGCCCTTGAGCAGCCGGCCGAGGACGCCGTTGGTCGACCGGTACACCTTCCTCCGCACGACCCGTTTGCCGTAGCTCGTAGGTCCCCGGCTGGCGGCCTGAACGTTGCCGAGGTCGCGAGCGGCCCGGTAGAGCTGACTGCGCAGTGACTTCCTCCGGGCCATGGTCCCTCCCTATTCCTGGTTTCAGCGCCAGGTTACGCCTGGCGGTGACCCGGGGCCGCGAACGTTGCTTTTTTGTGTGCCCTCAGCTGTAGGGCGTCGGTGGCGGGTTGACGTGAACGTTATGTCGAAGGAGAGCAACGCCTCATTCGAGACAGTAACGGACCGCCCGACCTACGGCGGGCCGACGATGCAGAGCTAGGCCCACCCTTCGACGCGAAGTCCGTCGAACAAGCCGCAGAAGACTTCTATGTCGGCGGGGCCACCCCTCAGTGGATGAGAGGCGTTGGAGACGATGCTCGCAGCGACACCAGGAGCACGCACGGAGCACCCCAGAACCCGCCTGCATCAACTGGCGGTCAGTGGATGACCGACAGCGATCTTCATCATATGAGGGATGGTGTCCAGATCCTTTTGGGCGCCATGAAGTCCGATGGATGTCAAACGGTTCGCCAACCAGCTTGCTTCGTGATGGTGAGGTCGAATCCCGAGACAGTCCGCCCGATTCATCGAGCGAACGCAGCTAAAGCGACCACCAGCCGCCAAAAGTTGAGTCCCAACGAGTGGTGTACGAGCAGGTGAGCTGAGGAACTATCCCCCAGACACGACGGTCACCGCGTCAACCTCAAGAAGCAGTTTCCACACAACAACTTGAGGAGGAACACGGTGACTGTCCCCACCACTATCGACGCGTCGCTCTGGCTGAGCAAGTACCTCGAGGGCGCCGACGGAGACACGGACCTGGCCCGAGCGATGCTGGGCGCCTTCGCTGAGGCGCTCATGAGCGCCCAGGCCTCGATGCAGTGCAACGCCGGCTATGGCGAGCGGACCGAGGAGCGGGAGAACTCTCGCAACGGATATCGGCTTCGACCCTGGGACACCCGGGTGGGGTCGATCGAGCTGGCCGTGCCGAAGCTGCGCCAGGGTGTGTACTCGCCGGAGTTCTTGCTCCAGCCCCGCCGTCGCGCCGAGCAGGCGCTCGTGGCGGTGGTGTGCCAGGCCTATGTGGAAGGTGTGTCCACCCGGCGGGTCGACGACCTGGTGAAAGCCATGGGCATCGACGGGATCTCGAAGTCCGAGGTGTCGCGCCTCGCGGCTCATCTCGACGCCGTGGTGAAGGAGTTCCGAGAGCGTCCCTTGGACTCCGGCCCCTATCGCTACCTGTGGATCGACGCCGTGACCCAACGGGTGCGCGAGGGCGGCCGGGTTGTCAATGTCTCGGCGGTGATCGCCACGGCCTCCAACGCCGAAGGCCGGCGCGAGATCGTCGGGTTCGACATCGTCACCACCGAGGACACCGCAGCGTGGACCGCGTTTCTGCGCTCGCTCGTGGCCCGGGGCATGTCCGGGGTGGAGCTCGTGGTCTCCGACGCCCACGGTGGCATCAAGGCCGCCATCGCCGCGGTGCTGGCCGAGGCCACCTGGCAGAGATGTCGCACCCACTTCATGGCGAATCTCGCCACGCGGGTTGCCAAGGCGTCGTGGCCCATGATCGCCACACTGGTGCGCTCGATCTTTGAGCAGCCCGACCGCGACGCCACCTGGAGCCAACTCGGGGTCGTCGTCTCCAAGCTCACCGAGGCCGGGTTCACCGACGTGGCGCTCTACCTCATGGACGCCGCTGACGACGTGCTTGCCTTCAGCGCCTTCCCCCCCGAGCACTGGCCGAAGATTCGGTCCAACAACCCCCAGGAGCGGCTCAACAAGGAGATCCGCCGGCGCACCGACGTGGTCGGAATCTTCCCCAACCGCGCTGCGGTCATCCGCCTTGTCGGCGCGGTGTTGGCCGAGCAGTCCGACGAATGGGCCGTCACCAAGCGTTACATGAGCATCGAGAGTCTTAAGTCGCCACGCCGCGACGAGCCTTGCGAGTTCGACCTGAGACCGGCCATCGAAGACGCCGTCGGCGAAGTCGAAGGGAGCGCGCCTTTGGCCGTCGAGTAAAATGAAAGAGAGAACGGGTTGTCGACGTCAGTCGGTCAGCTCGGGTTGATGCGAGGGCCGTTGCGACTCACGACCTCGTACACCACTCATCGGGACTCGACCCCGCCAAAACTCCAAGCACGAGCGAGTACCGTTCGCCCCTCTTCTCGCTAGTCGGGCTGCCGGGATTTGAACCCGGGACCTCTTGACCCCCAGTCAAGCGCGCTAACCAAGCTGCGCCACAGCCCGTATGTGGTGACGTGCGACTCTAGCGCCCCACTCGCCCTCCCCCACTACGCCGCCGAAGGGAACGAGGTCACCCGCAAGTCATGGCGGCATTTTGCCGGGCATGGCTCCGACGGTGACCGCCTGCGTTCGTGAGCTAGGCCTTCACCGTCAACGTGAAGTCCTGGCGGGCCGGGCTTCCCACCTCGTTGGAGGCGGTAATGCTGAGGTGATACGTCCCTGCCGAGTCTGCGCCCGGCGTCCCCGCCAAGGTGGCTGTCCCATCATCGTTGTTGGTCAGGGTGATGCCGGCGGGAAGCGAGCCGGTCTCGCCGATGCTGGCGAACGGGTCACCGGTCGTCTTCACCGCGAAGCTGAAATGGGCTCGGGCTAACGCCGTCATCGACGATTTGCTCGTGATGGCGGGCTCCTGCTCGACGACGAGCGCAAAAGACTGGGTGACGAGCATGGTGGATTTGGCGCCCGTCCAGAACGTCACCTTGATGGTGAGGCCGTAGGTGCGGCCGGTCTTGGGGCCAGGCTTCGGGGTCCCCGACAAGGTGGCCGTCCCATTGTGGTTGTCGACGAACGTCACACCTTGGGGCAACTTACCCCCCACCTTGATCGACTTGACCGAGGTTCCGTTGGTCGTGACCGTGAAGCTGAGAGCAGATCCGGACACCCCCGTCGTCGTGGCGCCGCTCGTAATAGCCGGGGCTCCGGCCATGACGGTGATGGCTTGGAGCGCCGTGGGTGCCGCTGAGTAGTTGGCTGATCCGCTCTGATTCGCCTCCACGACACACGTCCCGGCGCGGATGAAGCTCACCGTCGCGTCGGAGATCACGCACACCGACGACGTGGCTGACGAGAAGGTGACCGGATTGCCCGACGCCCCGCCGGTGGCGGCCAGGGGGTAGGTGGGGCCGTTCGGCGTGGCGCCGGTGGGGGCCGTCGAGGTAAAGGTGATCGTCTGGCTAGCCGGCGAGATGTGAAAGCTCTGCACAGCCGTGGTAGCCGACGCGTAGTCGGCATTGCCCGTCTGATTGGCGTGGATGGTGCATGTTCCTACTCCGACCATGGTGACGGCCGATCCCGACATGGAGCAGACCGACGTCGGGCCGGCCACGCTGAGTGCGACGGGTTCCCCCGACGGGCCGCCGGTTGCCACCGGTAGGTAGCTCGGACCTCCCACGACCGCTGTTGTCGGGGCCGTCGTGGAGAAGGTGATTACCTGCGTGCCGACGACGACACCGAAGGACTGAGGAGTCTGGGCGGCGGCGAGATAGTTGGCGTTGCCGGCCTGACTGGCGTCGATGGTGCAGGTCCCCACGCCCACGAAACTCACGGTGGACGCCGTCACGCTGCACACGGGAGTCGTGGCCGAAGAGAACGTGACCGGATTGCCCGAAGCACCACCAGCGGCACTCACCATGTAGGTCATACCGAAGCTGGGATCAGCGGGCTGCGACGTGAAGGTAATGGTCTGCGACGCCGCGCTCACGCCAAAGGACTGCTGGATGGGGGTGGCGGCCTGGTAGTTGGCGTTGCCGGCCTGGCTCGCTTCGATGTCGCAGTTCCCCACCCCGATCATGGAGGCCGTCGACTGCGACGTCGTGCACACCTGAGGCGAAAGTGACGAGAACGTCACCGGATTCCCAGAGGGACCCCCACTAGCCGCCACCACATACGGCGAACCATTGACAGTGGCGTTGCCGGGGACAGTCGAACCAAAGGTGATGGTCTGGGTGCCGGGCCCCACGCCGAAGCTCTGCACAGTCGGGGCCGCGTTGGCGAAATTAGCGTTGCCGGCTTGGCTGGCATCGACGGCACACGAGCCGGCGCCGACGAAACTGACCACGTTTCCGTTGAGCGAGCACACTAATGCGGACGCTACCGCGATGGCGAAGCCAACGGCATTACCGGACCCCCCGCCCGTGGCCGACACGAGATACGTCAGTCCACCCACAACGGCGTCGGTGGGGGCCACCGAGCTGAACGTGATCACCTGGGCGATGCCGGCGCTGTCATAGGCGCCGATGTCGCAGGGAACGGTCCGGGTCGCACCTCGCTGATCGGTGCCGGCACACAGCGCCGAGCTGGTCACGGCGCCAATGGCCGCGCTCCCCGGCGCCAAGGCGATGGTCTGGGTAGGACCGCCATTGTTCTGCAGTCCGGCGGAGCTCAGGCCCGACGCAACATCGGAGTGCGACGTGCCGCTGAAGCTGCACGAACCGTCGTCGTCCAGGTCGTACCCCGTACTGGTGATGGTCCCTGAACAATCCAAACCCGAGGTGCTGTGAGCCACGATGGTGGTCGAAACGCTTGTCGTGCCTGCGTTATAGATCCCGCCGCCCTCATAGCCGGCGCCATTGCCCGACACGGTGGTGCCGGCGGTGGAGACCGATCCTCCTGAGGAGTTGTCGATGCCACCCCCATATTGCGTGGCGCTGTTGGCCACCAGGCTGCTCGAGGTGATGGTGGCCGTCCCCGAGTTGGCCAGCGCACCACCGCTATAGGCGCTGTTACTCGCCACCAAGCTGTATCCGATGGTGGCCGTGCCCAGGTCGTTGTCGATGGCGCCCCCCGCCCCGCCCGGGGCGCCGTTGTTGCTCAACGTGCTGTCGGTGATGGTCAGTGCACTCAGTCCATTGGCGCTGCTGCCGTTGTAGATGCCACCTCCGGCACCTTCAGAGGCCGTGGTGTTGTTCTGCACGGTGTCGCCGGAAAGGCTCACCGTGCCGTAACCATTGTCGATGCCGGCGCCGAAAGCACCGCTGTTGCCCGACACGTGGCTGCCCGTAAGCGTCAGCGATGCCAGCGCGCTTGGCGTGCCGCTATTGGCAATCGCACCCCCGCCGTCGGACGCGCTGTTGTTCGACAGCGTGCTGGCGGTGATGGTGGCGGAGCCTTCGTTGGAGATGCCTCCGCCATAGGCGGCGGTGTTGTTCGAAATAGTGCTGCTTTGGACCGTCAGCGTGCCGTAGTTGTTGATGCCCCCTCCCCCGTAGGTGGCGCTGTTGTGGGCCACCGTGGCGTTACTGAGCACCAAAGTTCCGAAGTTGTTGATCGCACCGGCCGTGGCCGTGGCGCTGCCCTCGATGGTCAAACCCTCGACGGTGCTACTGGTGCCGCTGCCGATGAGAAAGACGCTGCCGGCGTTGTTGCCGCTCACCGCTAGGGCGCTCGGCCCCGGTCCGTCGACGGTCAGGCCGATGGGGATGGAGATCTGTCCCGAGCTGAGGGTGATGACGGGAATCCCATTGGCGTCGAGTGGACAATTCAGCGACGAGATCGGATTGGCGAAGGTGATGGTGTCCCCCGACGCCGCGTTGGCCACTTCATAGGGAAGCGAGCCGGTGACGGCCGGATTGGCGCTGCAGTTGGTGACCACGTCCGTCGCCGCGCCTGCCAGCGACGAGGCCGCCACCACCCCGGACGATGCCAGGACTACGGCAAGGACAAGTGGCATCCAGCGGCGCCGCGGCGCGAGAAACCGGTCCAGCATCGCCAACCCCCGTCAGATGGCCTAGTTATCGAGCATCACGACGGCACGACGCTATGAGGCGTCTGCGCGTGAAGGCACCGTCATTCGTGGGATCTCGGGCCCCAACCGATGGACGACCCTGAGGCGAGGCGCGCCCCCCGGGCGGTGACGCGAAACCCCATGTCACCGGGGATAAAGCACTTGTCGACGCAAGATTCTGTGCGAGGCTACGCCGCTGTGGCTCCAGTTCGATCCGGGCGTCCCGGGGGCGCCGTCGCCGCGGCGTTGTCGAAGCGGCCCTGGGCGGTCGCAGCTATCACCTCGTCGGCGGCGGCCATTGTCGTGGCGCTGCGCGTCGTGGTGGCCGGCCGGGGCAACGCCGGGCGATTGATCTTCTTGGGAAGACTGTTCGCCACCCCCGGCTACCGGTTCGCTGTCCCCATCGACTCGAAGTCGGGGTATGACGGCCAGTTCTATTACCGGTTCGCGCTCGGACCATTTCACTTCGCCCGCACGTGGTCAGGCATCACGCTCGACACCTACAGCCGCTTCAACCGCATCGCCTATTCGGTGATCGCCTGGGTGGGGGCCGGTGGTGGGCGGGCGTCGGTGGTGCCGTGGTCGTTGCTCATCGTCAACGTGCTCGCCGTCGGGGCCTTGGGCTGGCTCGGAGCCAGCCTGGCTCGGTCACAAGGTCACGGAGCGCTATGGGGTTTGTTGCTCCCGGCCTTCTGCGGCCTGTTGTGGAGCCTCGGGCGCGATCTCACCGAAATCGTGGAATCGGCCTTTCTCGTGGGCGCTCTGGTAGCCCTTCGCCGCCGGCACCCGGTATGGGCCGGCATCTTGTTGATCGGAGCCGTTCTCGGGCGTGAGACGGCCATGGGCGTGGTGGGCGCGCTGCTCGTGGTGGACGTGGCCGGCCGCATTCCCGCTTCGGCGTCGTGGATGCAACGACACAGGTACCTCGTCGACAGCGACGCCGTCACCTTGACGTGGGCATGGGTGCTGCCGCTCGTGGCCTTCGTCGGATGGCAGGTGACGGTGCGACACCAGACCGGGTCCTTTCCCATCCTGGACTCGGGCCAGAACAATCTGGGCCCGCCCGTGGTGGGGTTCTGGCACGGCTTCGACCACTACCTGGTGCGGGTGCCGAGCTTTGCGTCGTTCTTTTGGTTTGGCGAGCTCATCGTGCTCGTGACCGTCGTGGTCCTGGCGGGGCGCACCTTGCCATCGTCGACAGCCCCCGCCTATGAACGCCTGGCATGGGGCCTGTACGTGGTGCTGGCCATCTGCCTGGCCAAGGGCATCTGGCTCGGCGACGTGGGGTTTCGAAGCCTCGACGACCTCTATGTCACGAGCTCGGTGCTGCTGGTGACGTCCAATGGGCTCCGCAGCCCCCGCGCCATCCGGCTGTTGCCGATCCTGTCGGCCGGCGCCTGGCTGTTGGTGGCCGCCCAGGTCATCCGCGATCTCTGAGCGCCCGACTATCGAGAACATCACGCGTGATGGATCAACCATTCGATGCCTTGGTAAGCCCGATAGCCGAGGTAGACGACCGTCGCGTAGAAGAACAACTTAAAGTGCCACGGGAACTTTCGATGCTCTCGCAGCGTGTCGCCGCACTGCGGACAGTCACCGTCTTCTGTGAGCTCGTCGGGCTCGACATGGCGGTCGCAGCTGTCGCACCAAGGCACCGACGGTCAGCTCCGTAGCCGCACGCGGATGATCAGCGGGGTGGGGCCGATGTCGAACTCCTCCCGTAGGCGACGCTCGAGGTAGCGGATGTAGGTGGCCGGCAACCGACGTGAGCTGAAGAGCGTAAAGGTGGGAGGGTCCGTGGCCCCTTGCACGCCGTAGCGGATGCGGGCCCCCGGAGCGGCGTGATCAGCCTGGAACGCCTTCAAGGCCCGGTTGAGCTCCCCCGTCGGGATGCGGCGATGGTAGGCATCGATGGCTTCGCGCAGTGCGGGCATAAGGCGATGGACGCCGAGACCGCTGCGGGCACTGATTTTGAGAATAGGTGCCTCGCCCACAAAAGCCAGGCGGTCCTCGACGTCAGCCAGCACGATGCGGCGTTGATCGGTGGAGACCAGCTCCCACTTGTTGAGCACGATCACCACGGGGCTGCCGGCGGCCCCGATGCGTTCTGTCAACCGCTGGTCTTGATGGGTCACACCCTCGGTGGCGTCGATGACGAGCAAGACGACGTCGGAGCGGTCGAGGGACTCGAGCGCGCGCACCATGGCGAAGTACTCGGTGCCGTTCTCGGTGCGCGACTTGCGGCGCATGCCGGCGGTGTCCACGAAGCGCAGGGGCCCCTCGTCGGTGTCGATCACGGTGTCCACCGAATCGCGCGTCGTCCCCGGGAGATCGTGGACGACGGAGCGTTCCTCGCCCAGCAGACGGTTGAACAGCGTCGACTTCCCGACGTTGGGACGCCCGATCAGGGCCACTCGGGGAATGTCGTCGACTTCGCCACCGACGGCGGTGTCCGGCGACAGGTCGGCCCGGTCGTCGGCCCCGTCGTCGCTGGCGACTGCGTCAGCGCCTTCGGGCCGGTCTTCGGGCGACTCCTCGGAAGCCGTCTGAGCCAGCCCCGCGGCCACGTTCGGATCCGGCAGCCGGCGGACGACTTCGTCGAGCAGGTCGCCGGTCCCCCGCCCGTGCAGGGCGCTGACCATGAAGGGGTCGCCGGAGCCGAGGGAGACGAACTCCCAACCGTCGCCTTCGCGCCGATCGTTGTCCACCTTGTTCACCACGACGAGGACAGGCGCCCGATACCGGTGCAGCCGGCGGGCCACGTCTTGGTCCTCGTTGGTCACCCCCACCGCGGCGTCCACGACGTGCAGCACCAAATCAGCCTCGGCCATGGCGCGCTCGGCTTGTTCGGCCACCTTGGAGTCCAAGTCGTCACCGCCGCCGAGCCACCCACCGGTGTCGACCACCACGAAGGGCACGCCACTCCACTGTGTGGTGAGCTCCAGGCGATCACGCGTCACCCCGGGCCGTTCTTCGACCACCGCGGCACGTCGGCCGACAAAGCGATTGACCAGCGTCGACTTCCCCACGTTGGGACGCCCGACCACCACCACCACGGGAAGGGCTCCGGCCTCGGTGGCGTCGCCGGCGCCTATCTTGCGGATCCGGGGTCGGCTGGTACCGGTGCCGGCTACGGGCATGTGACTCACCGCCTGGCGGCGAGGGTGACGGGCACGCGCTGCTCGGTCTCCTCGTCGTCGTCGTTGGATGCATCGTCTTCGTTGGATGTAAAGGCCGGCTCGAACAAAGCGCGCCGCAGCGACAGCCCGTCGGTGGGCACCACCTCTACGGGGCGAGGCAGGTCGGCGACCGACAGGCCGTCGAGAAAGCGCCCTTCGGAGAGGCAGACGTCGGGCAACAGGTAGCGATGGCCGACAGGTTGGGCGGCCAGCGCACGCGCCACATCGGCGCCGGTGAGCAGGCCGGTAACGGCGATGTTGCCGCCGAAGAAGGCGTTGGGCACGGCCAGGAGCCGAACCGAGGTGTCACGGTGCGAAGCGCTCACCCGGTCGATCAGCGGCGCCAAGACGGCCGCCCCGTACTCCCCGGTGATGACGGCCACCGGTTTCGGGGCCGATGGGTCGGCTAAGACGGCGTCCGCATCGGGGGCCTCGGCGCCCACTGCCCTGAGCGCAGCGGGAACGTGGCGCCGAGCGCGGTAGCCAACCGGCGGGGCGCCGTCGACCCACGCGAAGAACCCGGGTTTCACCCCGAAGGCCGAGTCGGCGTCCCCGAAGAAGGCCGACTCGAAGGCGCGTGCCATGCCGATCCCGTTCTCGTGCTGAGGGAAGCCGTCGTAGCACGGCGCGGCGGGAAACGGCCGTCCGGCAATGAGGTAGTACTCGTCGGCGGCGTAGACAAGGCGACGGCCCAACGTGGCCGCGTAGATCTCCTGCCACTGCTCCACCAGATCGATGACCGCGCCCGCCTCGGCCACGCTGTGGGGCCGCATGTTCGGCTCGTTGCTGTGCGCGCTTATCCCGAGCGGCACACAGGCCACCGTGGTGAGGCGGGGGTACTCGTCGAGGATCCCCGCCAGCGTCGTCTCCAAGGCGTCGCCGTCGTTGACGCCGGGGCAGACGACGACTTGCCCGTGGACCTCGATCCCCCCTTCCAACAAGGCCCGCAACCACCGCAAGCTGGTGGCACCGCGCCCGTTGCGCAGCATCCGGGCCCGCAGCTCCGGGTCGGTGGAATGGATGGACACGAACAAGGGGGAGAGCCCTTCGTCGAAGACGCGCTCGAGATCGAGCTCGGTGAAGCGGGTCAACGTCGTGAAGTTCCCATATAAGAACGAGAGCCGGTAGTCGTCGTCCT
The DNA here is from genome assembly GCA_963793645.1 of uncultured Acidimicrobiaceae bacterium. Lineage (GTDB taxonomy): Bacteria > Actinomycetota > Acidimicrobiia > Acidimicrobiales > UBA8190 > CAWCAW01. The sequence continues at coordinate 202,583 of CAWCAW010000010.1, forward strand.
TCAGGTACAGGCTGCGGCGCATCCCCTTGGGCAGCTGGTAGATGAAACAGAACTCACAGTGGTTGTCACACGTGCGCACCCGGTCGAACAGCGCCGAGGACACCTCCGCCCCGAGCGTCTCGCCGGCCTCCTTCTCCACCTGGATGGTGAGCACCTCATGGCCGCGCCGAACCTCGAGCTCGGGATAGGCCTCGTCCACCAAAAGGCGGTAGGCGATGACGTCGCGAGGGACGCGGCCGTCGATCGATAGGAACTCGTCGCCGACGAGGAGACCAGCCCGCTGGGCCGGCGAGGCGGCCACCACGGAAACCACACGAGGCGCCGACATAGCCATCAGGTTACTGGCAGTTCACCACCCGCCCCGCCCGCGGCGGCTGCACCGGAGCCGGTGGATAGGCCCGGTAGCCTGGGAGTGTGCCGGTCGAGCGGGTACTCCTTGCGTCGCCCCGAGGCTTCTGCGCGGGCGTGGAGAAGGCCATCAAGGCCTTGGCGTGGATGGTGCGCGTCTTCGAGCCGCCCGTCTACTGCTACCACGAGATCGTCCATAACCGTCATGTGGTGGACCAGTTCCGGGCCCAAGGCGTGATCTTCGTCGACGACGTGCAGGACGTGCCGGCCGGGGCTCCTTTGATGCTGTCGGCCCATGGGTCGGCACCCGAGGTGGTCGAGGCGGCCCGGGCCCAGCAACGAGTGGTCGTCGACGCCGTGTGCCCACTGGTGACCAAGGTCCACCACGAGCTCAAGGTGCGCGCCCGCAAGGGTTACACGGTGCTGTACGTGGGCCACGAAGGCCACGAAGAGGCGGTGGGCACCATGGCGGTGGCGCCGTCTTCGGTCCGGTTGGTGCAATCCGAGGGGGAGGTGGACGACGTGGCGGCGGCCATGGAGCCCGGCACGCCCGTGGCCCTGTTGGCGCAAACCACGCTCAGCCACGACGAGTGGTCGGGGATCATGAACCAGGCCCGGCTCCGGTTCCCCGAGCTGTGGATGCCGAACCGCTCCGACCTTTGTTTTGCCACCACCAACCGCCAGGCCGCCTTGAAGGCCATCGCCGGGCGCGCCGATGCCGTGGTGGTCATCGGTTCGGTCAATTCGTCCAACACCCGCGCCCTGGAGAAAGTGGCCCGCGCCTCGGGATGCCCGAGGGTGTTGCGTGTCAACGAGGCGTCCGAGCTTCCCGACGACCTGTCGGGGACGGTGGCGGTGACCGCCGGGGCATCGGCGCCCGACGAGCTCGTGCGCGCCGTGGTGGACCGGCTCGGACCCACCCATGGGGTCGAGGAGATCAGCGTCACCACCGAGGACGAATACTTCCCTCCTCCACCGGAGCTGCGGGACCTCTTGCGCGCTCTGGCGTCGGCTCTGGTGCTGGGAGTGGGCGGGCCCACCCCGCCCGAGCCCACCGGGGCCGCACATACTGAGTATGCAGAAGGTGCCCCCATGGTCGCCGACCGCCATCTTTCGGCCGCCGACGTGCTGGCCCGGTTGGCAGGCTGATCGCCCGCGCACCACGAGGTGCGCGGCGGGGTGGGACCTCGTCACCACACAGACAGGACCTAGCGCCGCCCGGGTGCGACAATAGGGAGATGACCAGCGCGACCAGCTTCCGCCGGATGGACGAGTCGACCGCCGACCAGTGGGCGACGATCGGTGCCGAGACCTTCGCCCGCCAACAACGGGTGGCCACCACCGTCCTCGGCATGCTCGAGGGCTTGTCTCAGGTAGTAGACGGGTTCGCCGTCGACCAGCTGACCCACAGCCTGCAGACAGCCACGCGCGCCGAGCAGGCCGGTGCCGACCCCGAGATGGTGGTGGCGTCGTTGTGCCATGACATCGGCAAATTCATATCGGTGCCCAATCACCCCCGTATCGCGGCGGAGATCCTGCGGCCGTACGTGCGCGAGGAGGTCTTCGAGGTGATCCTGGCCCATCAGGATTTCCAGGGTCGCCACTACTACCACCACTTCGGTGGTGACCCCGATGCCCGCGAGAAATACCGCGGCCAACCGTGGTTTGCCTTGGCCGAGCAGTTCGCCGACGAGTGGGACCAGACGAGCTTCGACCCCGACTACCCGACCAAGCCCCTGTCGCATTTCGAGCCGCTCGTCCGCGAGGTGTTCGCCCAGGCCCGCCTCTTTTAATGGCCGATATCAAAGCCCTGGCTCCCTTCACGCGCGCCCGTGCCCGTCATCGGCGCCGCCTTGACGACTTGCGCGGCCTGGTCATGGACCTCGGTCGCAACGACTTCTCCCGTCGTCACCCCGATGCCACCTTCGGGCCTGTGGTGGCCCTCATCGCCTCGTACGACGAAGTCGACAATATCGGCGCCGTGCTCAAGGCCGTTCCCCACGAAGTCGGCGATCTGGCCGTGTCCACCTTGGTGGTGGTCGACGGCGGTAACGACGGGACCGAGGAGATCGTCGCCGAGTACGGGGCGTATTCCGCGTCGCTGCCGGTCAACATGGGCCAAGGCGTGGCTTTACGTCTCGGCTACGAGCTGGCCGCCAAGCACGGTGCCAAGTACGTGGTCACGTTGGACGCCGACGGGCAGAACGACCCCGGCGAACTTCCCGAGTTGTTGGAGCCGGTGCTCACCGGTGAGGCCGACTTCGTGGTGGCCAGCCGGCGCCTGGGGGTCGACGAGACCACCGACTCGCTGCGCCAAGCGGGAGTGGTCTTCTTCGCCCGCATCATCAACACCTTGATCGGCGAGAACCTCACCGACACGTCCAACGGCTTTCGGGCCCTTCGCATCGAGGTGCTCGACAGCGTCGTGCTCGAGCAGGATCAATACCAGACGGCCGAGCTCATCATCAGCGCGGCGGCGCGTGGGTGGCGTTTCGCCGAGCGACCCACCATGTGGCATCCGAGATCTTCGGGAGAGTCCAAAAAAGGGCACAACGTGTTCTTCGCCTTGCAGTACGCCCGCGTGGTGGCCCGGACCTGGCTGCGCGAACACCGTTAACCGTCCCCTTCTTTCGGAACATCGCTAGGCCAGTGCGCAGGGCAATGACGCGTGCCCTGGCCGGCCCGGGCGGCCGGCTGGTGGGTGTCTTCGTGGCCGCTTCAGCGGCATGGTTCGGCATCCCGGCCGCTTTCGGCAACACGTGGTTGGTGGGCGACAACCTCATCCAGAACTTCCCGCTCCGCGTGCTGGTCGGCACCGACATTCGCAACGGCCACCTGCCGCTGTGGAACCCGTATCTGTGGAGCGGGACACCGTTGCTGGCCGGCTTCAGCGCCGGCGCCGCCTATCCGACCACGCTCCTGTTCTCCATCTTGCCGGGGGCGTTGGCGTGGGTGGGCAATCAGGTGGTGGTGGAGGTGGTGGCCGCCACGGGGATGATGGCGCTGCTGCGCGTGTTCGGTCGTTCCTGGACGGCGTCAGGTCTCGGGGCGCTGTCGTTTGCCTACGGCGGCTTCATGGCCGCCCAGGGTGTGCACCTCGACTTGGTGCAGGCCGCGGCGTGGCTCCCGTGGACCTTCGTCGCCCTCGACCGGCTGGCCCATCGGCCCGAGGGTCGGCCCGCCAGCCCGTGGGTGGCACTGCTCGGCCTGTCCATCGGGCTCATGATCCTGGCCGGCGCCACCGAACCCATCCTCGACGGCGCCATCGCGCTGGTCATCTACGGCGTGTGGCTGTTGTGGCGCACGCCGGGGCGCCGGCTGTCCCTACTGATCGGCTCGGCCGCGGGGCTGGCGGTGGGTCTGCTCACCGCCGGTGCGCAGCTCCTGCCCGGGGCCATCTTCCAAGCCCAGTCGCAACGCGCCGCTCACACGTATGGGTATTTCGCGTCGGGGTCGATGAACAAGTCACTGACCATTCTCGGTCTTGATCCCCTGTTGCTCGGGGGCGGCCACAGTTTCCCGCTCTCGTATCTGGGCACCTACAACCTTCCGGAGCTGTCCAGCTACATCGGCATCCTGCCGGTGATGGGCCTGGTCGGATTGCTGGCCCGGCGTCATCGCCGCCGCCTCGAAGCCGGCACGTGGTGGATCTGGTACGTCATCTTGGCTGTGGCCTTGGTGATCACGTGGGGGGACTTCACGCCCCTGGGCCATCTCTTCTACCACATCCCCCTGTTCAACCGGCAGCGGCTGCTGAACCGCAACATCCTCGTCATCGACCTCGCCTTGGCCGTGATCTTCGCCGCCTGGGTGGATCAGATGTTCAGCGCCACGGCCAAAGACTCGCCCCCAGCCGACGAGGGTCATCACCGACGTTGGCGATCGGACGTGGTGCTGCCCCTCCTGCCTCCGGCGGCGGTGGTGGCGTTGCAAGTGGTGATGCTGGCCGGAGGAACCTGGTTCCCCCACTTCCTGCACGTGCCGGGGCAGGTGACCCGTTCCTCGCTGTGGCCGCTGGTGGCTTTCCTCACCATTCCGAGTGCCATCGCCGTGGCGGCCGCGGTGGCGGTCGTGTGGCGTAAAGCGATCGGGCGTCACCTGCCCGCCGTGCTGGCGGCGATCGTGGTCGTCGATCTGGCCGTGTTCAACGTGGTCATCCAAGTCGCCCCCGACTCGTCGGCAGCCACCTCGGTCACCAGTGCCTCGGCCAACGCCTTGGCCGGCGTGGTGTCGGCTTATGGCGGCCGACTCGACGCCGGCACCGTGGCGCGCCTGGCCATGTTCAACCCCGACCGCTTCTATCCAGTGGAGACGGATCGTCTGGGCGAGCCGGACCTCAACATCTTGCGGGCCCTGCCCAGCATCCAGGGCTATGGCGCTCTGGTCTACGGCGGCTACGACGCCGCCACGGGGACCCACACGCAGCTCAGCTTGAAGAGTGCCGAGCTGGCCAACGGGTATTTGTCGCAGCTCGACTTGGGTGTGCTCGTGAGCGTGCCCGAGTATTTCGTCCACCTGGTAGCACCGCCGCCTCACTACACCGGCCGCATCACCAACGGTGCCGTGCACATCCCTCCTGTCGGTCCCCTGTCGGTGTCGGTGCCCGCCCACTTCGGGCCGTTGCCACCGGCGACGGCGCCGGGGGACTACTCGATTGTCCCCGCGCCCGCTTCGACGTTGCCGGTGCCCGCCGGGCATCTCGACACCATGTACTTCGGCACCGTGTTGTCGGTCACCGGCGTCCAGCTTCCCCTGGCCAGCGCGCCGACGAGGAGCACGGTCACCGTGGGCGTGCTGGCACCGGCCGGCCACACCACGTGGCTCGGATCCGCGCCGGTGACGGGAACGGTGGTGTCGTTTCGGGCCCGGCGGCCCCTAGAGGCGAGCGGCCTCGTGCTTCGATCCAGCGTGACGGGATCGGGCGTCTACGACGCGCCCGTGCTTCGCACCGCCGGCCAGGGCACGTATCGCGTCGACGGGTCGTTGCGCGACATCGTGAGCGCCCCGCGCTGGACCTTCGTCCGTATGGTGGGGATCTTTCCTGCCTTCACCGAAGCGTCCTCGGGCCCGGCGTTGCTGGTAGGGGCGAGCGGGCGCGCCACGGTGGTATCGAGTACGCCATGGGGAACCCAGACCATCAAGGTCACCGCGTCGGCCCCGGCCACCTTGGTACGTGACGAGGCCTTCGACAAGGGATGGCAAGCCACCGTGTCACCCGGAGGGCCGGCCACCGTGCACCGCCGCGGCCTGGTGCAAGCGGTCACGGTTCCCGCCGGCACGCACGAGGTGACGTTCTTCTACCAACCCCATCGTGTGCTCGAAGGCTTCGCCGCCACCGGGGTGGGGCTCGTCACCTTGATCGGGCTCACGCTGTGGGGGCCCCTGACGCGACGGCGACGGCGCGCCCAGGAACTGGCGGCCTAGCGGCCCGCTCGCCTCTGGGCTTCGTCGAACAGACGCTGGAGCTCGGCGCGCAGGTGTTCGGTCACCTCGTGGACCTGGTGGCACGGCACGCGACCTTTGCTCGAGCGTGGCGGCGCCGGGATCGCCTCACCCACCACCAGGTGCACCTTGACCGGTCGTATGAACTTGGAGCCCTTGGGCATGGCTTCGGCGGTGCCACCGATGCCGATGGGGATGATGGGTGCCCCGGTGCGCGCCGCCAGGAAAGCAGCGCCTTCGTGGAGCTCCTCGATGACCGGCCCTGAACGCCGCGTCCCTTCGGGGAACAAGATGAGGGCGTCACCGTGTTCGAGGACGGCTTGGGCCCGATCAAGGGCCAGGCGATCGGCTCCGTCGCGGTGCACCGGAAAGGCACCCACCGATTCGAGGACGCTACCCAGGCGCGCCGGAATTCCACAGATCGTCTTTGGCCATGTAGAAGATCTTGCGCTTGGTGACCTCGGATGCCACGAAGAAGTCCATGAAGCTGCGGTGCACGGGAGCGAGGATCACCGGGCCGCTGGTGGGCACCACCGACGCACCCTCGACCTCCACGCGCCAGTAGGTGCGGTTGATGGCGTGCACGAGGATGCGTAGGAACCGGTACACGAAGGCGGGGAGCCCCAACCGCACCTGGCGTTTGGCGGGGCCGTCGACAGGGGCGGGGCCGTCAATAGGAGCCGGGCCGTCGACAGGGGGAGTCGCTGCCTCGTTCACCGACATCCCAGTACCTCCTGGACGATCGAATCCACGCTCCGGTCGGTGGAGTCGACGACGAGGGCGTCCTCGGCTGCGTCCTGGGCCGATGGTAGCGGGGAGGCCCGCCGCGTCGAGTCCAAGTGGTCGCGCCGGCGCAGCTGGGCGGCAATCTCGTCCACTGAACGTCCATCGGCCCGTTCGGCGGCCCGGCGCCGGGCCCGCTCGTCGGCCGACGCCGTCAGGTAGATCTTGAGATCGGCGTGGGGGAGCACCACGGTCCCGATGTCGCGCCCCTCGACCACTCCCCCGCCATGGCCCGCCACCCAGGCCTGTTGCCGGCGCACCATCTCGGCGCGGACGCGGGGATTGGCGGCGACGATGGAGACCGCCGAGTCGACCTCGGCGCTGCGAATGGCGTCGGTAGCGTCATGGCCGTCGACGATGACGTGCTCGTCCACGTCCAGCGCCATGGCGCGCGCCATGTCGGCCACGGCGTCGGCGTCCTCCAAGTCGATCCCGCCGTGCAAGGCCAGCCACGCCACGGCCCGGTACATGGCTCCCGTGTCGAGTCGCTCGAGGCCGAGACGTTGCGCGATGGCCCGACCCAAGGTGGACTTGCCCGCTCCGGCGGGGCCGTCGATGGCCACCGTGGTGATGCTCATGGCGCCGCGCTTTGGCCGGCGACGCCGCCGAGGAGGATCAGGTCGTCGGCGAAGGTCGGGTAGCTGGTGGCCACGGCCTGCCATCCGTTCACCACGGTGCTCCCGCCCGCAGCTAGGCCGGCGACGGCGGCGGCCATGGCCATGCGGTGGTCGCCGTGAGCGTCGAGCGTGCCGGGGACGAGGTGACCTGTGCCGGTCACCAGAAGATCGTCACCGACAATGTCGGCCTGGGCCCCGAACGCCCGCACCAGCTCGGCGGTACCGGTGAGGCGATCGGACTCCTTGACGCGTAGCTCAGCCATGTTGCGGAACTCCGTGGTCCCTTGTGCGCAGGCGGCCGCTACGGCCAGCGCAGGCACCTCGTCGAGGCCGGTGATCTCGGCGGCGTCGACCACGGTGCCGTGCAGGGCGCTGAAGCGCACGGTCACGTGCGCGCTGGCACCGAGCCCGGCGGCGCCGAGGACGTCGACCTCGTCGACGTCCGCCCCCATGCGGCGCAACACGTCGAGATAGCCCCGTCGGGCGGCGCCCACGTAAAGGTGCTCGACGGTGAGCTCGCTGGCAGCCACGATGCAGCCGGCCACCACCCAAAAGGCGCCTTGGGATGGGTCGCCGGGCACGTCGAGGTCAAAGCCATGCAACGTCGAGGGCATCAGGCGCACGACGTGGTCGCGGCCACCAGCGCCGTCATCTTCGATGGACAGCGAGATGTGCGCCCCGCCGAGAGCCAGGAGCTCTTCGCTATGGGCTCGGGTGGGTATCGGCTCACGCACCACCGTCTCGCCGTCGGCTCGCAGCCCGGCCAAAAGCACACACGACTTCACCTGGGCGCTGGCCATGGGAGGGCGGTAGTCGATGGCGGTGAGGTTCCCGCCTCGAATCGTCAGGGGGGGCAGGCAGCGCTCGCCGCGTCCGTTGACGACCGCCCCCATACGGCGCAGGGGTTCGGCCACGCGGTCCATGGGTCGCGCCGACAGTGACGGATCACCGGTGAGCTCGGTCGACCAGGGCCAACCGGCGAGGAGGCCGGCGATCAAGCGCATGGTCGTTCCCGAGTTGCCGAGGTCGAGGGGGGCTGTGGGGGCGTGTAGTCGGTCCGTCCCGCCGGTTACGACTACGGAACGTTGGTTGTCGGGGCCGGTGGGGGGGCCGGTGGGGGGGTCGGTGTCGATGGTGGCGCCCATGGCGACAACGGCGGCGGCGGTGGCCGCCACGTCTTGGCCGGTGGAGAGGCCGGCTAGGTGCGACGGGCCCTCGGCCACGGCGGCGAGGAGCAGCGCCCGATGCGAGATCGATTTGTCGCCCGGCACGCGCACACGGCCCCGCAGGGCCCGGCCGCCGTCGACGACGAAGACGGTGTCGGTCGGTGGTGGCGGAGCGCTCATGCCAAGGGCCGCGACGTCGAGCGGTAGCCGCGATCGGCCAACGCATCGGCCAACGTGCTCACCGACTCGGCATCAACCACCACCACGAGCACACCGCGATCGCCCTCGGCACTGTGGGCTATCTCGAGGTCGCTGATGTTCACGCCCAAATCGCCGGCCAGCGTGGTGATCTCGGCCAGCACGCCGGGGCGGTCCGGCACCGGTACGCGTACCTCCGCCAACCGTTCGGGGCGCACGGCGTGGGCCGGCAATGAACGGCGCGCCGCTGATGCCGTGCCCAGGGCCTCGAGGAGGCCGGAGCGATTGGCACCGGCGACCATGTCGCGCATGGCGGTGAGATCGGCGAGCAAGACATCAAAAGCAGAGACGATGGCGACGGCGTTCTCGGTGCACAGGTCGGGCCAGATGCCGGGATGCCCGGCGGCCACTCGGGTCATATCGCGAAATCCCCCGGCGGCTAGGCGCAACAGGGCGGCGTGCTGCTCGGCCATGCGATCAGCGACGTTCATCAACGTCGCCGCGGTCAGATGCGGCACGTGCGACACCACCGCCACCAGCGTGTCGTGCTGGGCGGGAGAAAGGGCGAGGACCTCGGCCCCGAGGGTGCTCACCACCCCTCGCAGGCGGGCAAAGGCGTCGGGGTCGGTCTGCTGTGTGGGGGTGAGAACCCAGGTCGCCCCCACGAACAAGTCGGAGTCGGCCCCGTCCACCCCGACTTGCTCGGATCCCGCCATGGGATGGCCGCCCACGAAGCGGGGGTGGTCCAAGGCGTCGGTGACGGGCACCTTGACGCCGGCCACGTCGGTGACGATGGCGTCGGGCCGCAACCCGGGCTGGGCCAACACGGCGCCGGCCTCGTCGGCGGTGGCCGACAGCGGCGTGGCGATGAAGGTGATCTCGGCGTCGGGGTCGCTGCCCACGGCGTCCAAGGCGCCGCGGGCCAGGGCTCGGTCGGTGTGGACGGGGTGGGCGTCGCGCCCGGTGACGTGCCAGCCCCGGGCTCGCAGGGCGAGGGCTATGGACCCTCCGATGAGCCCGGTGCCCACCACCGCAGCGCGGCCGGCAGAACCCGGCGCCGGCGGATCGACGTTGTCGCCCCCGGCGCCGCGCTCACTCGGGAAGGTCGTCATTGAGTCCCCGGGCACCCTCGAGGTAGACGTGGTGGAGCTCGGCGCGCCTGCGCTCGGTGGTGATGTGCATGAGCACCCGCACACAGCGCGCCGTGGAACCCACGATGTCGAGCTCGCGGGCGCACAGCAGAGGCAGATCGCCCATGCCCATGTCGCGCGCCGCGGTGGCGGGAAATTTCGAGACGAGGTCGCCGGTGGCGGTGAAAAGGATGCTGATGATGTCGTCGTGGACAAGTTCGTTGCGCGTCAACATGGCCGTCAGCAGGGTTTGCGTGCGGGCCGAGATGTCCTCGGGGGTGTCGACGTCGACCGTGGTGGCACCGCGCAAGGCTCTGACAGTGGGGGGCATGGCGTCGAATGCTACCTAGAGCGGCCTTGACCCCCCGCCGGTCGAGCCTGTCTGGGCGCGGGGCCGGCCTTGTCCCGGGGGCCCGGCTTGCCCTGAGGACCCGCTTTGGCCGCCTTAGCGCCGCCGGGTTTCGTGCCGCTGGCCACCGCGGTGGCTAAGGCGCGCAGTTCATCGACCTTGAGCGGCCGCCACGTGCCGGGGCGCAGGCGCCCGTCGGTGATCGGGCCGATGCGAGTGCGCACCAGCCGACGCACGGGGTGGCCGACGGCCTCGCACATGCGGCGCACCTGGCGGTTGCGTCCCTCGTGGATGACGATGCGCAGCACCGACGGGCCCACCACGCCCACCACAGCGGGGGCCGTCATGCCGTCGTCGAGTTCCACCCCCTGGCGAAGCCGCCGCAGCGCATCGGGGCCGGGCACGCCCTGCACCTCGGCCAGGTACTCCTTGTCCACGCCGAAGGAGGGATGGGTCAGGCGATGGGCGAGCTCGCCGTCGTTGGTCATGAGCAACAACCCCTCGGTATCGGCGTCGAGCCGTCCCACCGGAAAGACGCGGGGCTCGGCGGGCACCAGGTCGATCACTGTGGGCCGGCCGTGGGGGTCCGAGGCGGTGGTGAGCACCCCGGTGGGCTTGTTCAGCAGGTAGTGCACCAGCGCCGGGTCCAAGGCCAGAGGGGCACCGTCGAGCTCGACGATGTCGGCGGTGACGTCGATGCGGCGGCCGAGCTCGGCCAGCTCGCCGTTGACGGTGATGCGCCCCTCGACGATCAGCTCTTCACAGGCCCTGCGGCTGGCCACGCCGGCCCGGGCCAGCACCTTCTGGAGCCGCTCGCCCTCGGGTTCCTCGGCGTGGCGTGGCGAGTCAGGCATCTGCGCCTGGTCGCAGGCGCTCCTCGAGTTCGTTCACCACCTCGGGCCCGGGCAGGAGCTCTTCGACGGGAGGAAGCTGCTCGAGGCCCGCCAGACCGAGCTTCTCGAGGAACGCCGGCGTGGTCCCGTAGAGAAAGGGCTGGCCCGGTCCCGGCGCCTGGCCCACCGTCGAGATGTAGCCGCGCTGTTCGAGCAGGCGCACCACCCCGTCCACGTTCACGCCCCGCAGAGCGGCGATCTGGGCGCGTGAGACCGGCTGCTTATAGGCCACGATGGCGAGCGTCTCGAGGGCGGCCGACGAGAGGCGGGAGGAGACGCCCTCCATGGCGAATCGCTCCACGAACGGCGCCATATCCGCATGCGTCTGGTAGCGGTACCCCCCGGCCACCTTGACGAGGACGAAGCCGCGGCCCTCGGCTTCATAGCCGGCGGCCAGCTCATCGCAGTGGGCCTCGACCCGGTCGACAGGGAGTTCGAGGAGCTCGGCGAGCAACGTGGGCGCTACGGGCTCCACCGCTGACATCAAGACGGCCTCTATGGCGCGATGGCCTTCGCTTAGTCCCACGTGTGTCCCATGTCCGACGATCTCAGCCGTCGTATTCCTCTACGCCGTCGACAGGAGCACCCGCCAAGGCGCCTATCGCACCTCCCACGGTGGAGAGCTCGACGGCACGCACCCAGCTGATCTCGAGCTCCCCGAAGGTCTCTCCCTGGTCGATGGTGACCCAGCCGCGCTTGCACAGTTCGAGGATGGCGAGAAAACGCACGATGATCTGCATCCGGGTGGTGCAGTGGGCGGTCAGGAGACGGAACCCCACGCGCCCTTCGGTGGGAAGCCGGGCTTGGAGCTCCTCGACCGCCTCGGACACCGACACCGCTTCCACGGTGACGTGCGACAGGTCGAGCGTCATGATCTCGTTGGTGGTCATCCCCACCAGGTAGGCGGCCGCCACGCGCTCGGGGGTGATGCCAACCAGCAGGTCTGGAGCGAGGTCCTTGAAGCCTTCCTCGAGCCCGGCCAGGCGCGGCAGGCAACGCCCCGCCCGCTCGATCAGCACCGAGAAGGCGTCCGCCGCGGCGGCATACGCCTGCAGCTCGAGCAGACGCGCCAGCAGGCGGTCGCGTTCTTCGAAACCGAAGAGCTCCTCGTCGTCCTCGACGACGTCGGGTCCGGGCAGGAGCTTGCGGGACTTGAGCTCGAGGAGCACCGCCGCGATGACCAGGAAGCCGCTGGCCTCCTCGAGGTCGACGCTGGTCCGAGCCGTCATTTCGGCGATGAAAGCGTCGACGATCTCCGAGATACGGATGTCATAGACGTCCACCTTGTGCTCCGACACGAGTCGGAGCAGCACGTCTAATGGGCCCTCGTACACCTCGGTGGACACCAGCGCGACCACGTTGCGACCCTACAGGTTCGGTGCCGGGGTCCGGGTGCATGATCGGTGACCTGGACGGAGTCCCGTACCATGGCGCCCCATGACCAGGGTGCTGTCAGGGGTGCAGCCGAGTGGCGCCCTGCATCTCGGCAACTACCTGGGGGCGGTGCGCAACTGGGTGGCCGACCAGAACCCCGACACCTTCTACTGCGTGGTCGACCTCCACGCCCTGTCGCAAGAAGACGACCCGGCCACGCTGTCGGAGCGCACCTTGGACACCGCGGCGGGCTTGCTGGCGGCCGGTATCGATCCCTCCATCTGCACCTTCTTCGTCCAGAGCCACGTGCCCGAGCATCCAAACATGCTGTGGCTGCTCGAGTGTGTGGCCACCTACGGCGAGCTGCGCCGCATGACCCAGTTCAAGGACAAAGGGGGGAGAACGAGTCGGTGCGGGCCGGGCTTCTCACCTATCCCGTGCTCATGGCGGCCGACATCGTTCTCTATGACGCCGAGCGGGTACCGGTGGGCGACGACCAGCGCCAGCATCTCGAGCTGGCCCGGAACCTGGCCATCCGCTTCAACCACCGCTATGGCGACACATTGGTAGTACCCGAGCCGGCCGTGCCGACGGTGGGGGCGCGGGTCATGGACCTCCAAGAGCCGACGCGCAAGATGTCGAAGTCGGTGAGCTCCCCTCTCGGCACCATCCTCGTCCTCGATCCGCCCGAGGAGATCGATCGCAAGGTCCGCAAAGCGGTGACCGATGCCGAGGGCGAAGTGCGTTATGACCGGGTGGCTAAGCCGGGGGTATCCAACCTTTTGGAGTTGTTGGCCGCCGCCACGGGCGAGTCACCCCAGGACCTGGCGTCGCGCTACCCCAACTACGGCACGTTGAAAGCCGACGTGTCGGAGGCATTGGTGGCCCTGCTGGCCCCGCAGCGTGAGCGCTACGCCGAGCTGACCGCCGATCGGGGCAACCTGTCGGCGGTACTGGCCGACGGGGCCGCCAAAGCCAGAGAGGTGGCCGGGCCCACCTTGGCGCGTGCTTCGGCGGCGGTGGGACTGCTCAAGGCGTAGGTCTTTGCCCGTGGGCGGCCTACGGGCCGGCCACCGTTGACCACAGGCTCTGCTCCCAGCCGATCAGGTGGGTGTAGAACCCGACGCTGCGCCACACCAGCAGTGCGAAGAGCAACACCACCACCATGCCGTAGGGGCGCAGGCGGTAGTAGCGAGGGATGGCCCGGGTGGGCAGGAGGCGCTCCACCACCGCCGAGCCGTCCAGCGGCGGGATGGGGATGAGGTTGTACAGCCCCAAGATGAAGTTGGCCAGGCCCGCCTCGGCGAGGACTTGGTAGACGAGCGGTGTTGACGCGGTGGTGGGCGACACGAACAGGCTGTGGTCGGCGAAGACGCGAAAGAGCAATCCGGCCACCACGAAGAGCACGGCGTTGGTGGCGGGACCGGCCAGGGACACGACGACGCTCTGGTTGCGGGGATGGCGCAGCCTTCCCACGTTGACGGGGACCGGTTTGGCATACCCGAAGGCGATGCCGGACCCCGACAACACCAGGATGGCCGGCAAGATGATCGACCCGAAGGGGTCGATGTGGGCGAGCGGGTTCAAGGTGAGCCGGCCGGCGCGTTTGGCGGTGTCGTCCCCGCACAGATTGGCCACCGCCCCGTGGGAGACCTCGTGGAGGATGATCGACGGGATGAGGACGCAGAAGTAGATGACCGCGAAGCTCTGAATGTGATGCTTGTGCACCAGCACGATGACGGCCACTATGCCGAGCAGGACCAAGATGACGATGGTGCGCCGGTTCGACGCTGGCTGTCTGCCTGCGGCAGGCGGGCCCCAGGGGCCGCTCACCGGTGCTCCTGTCTCAGTGCTTTGCCGCGCAGTCGATGCAGTAGCGGGCGGCCGGCTTGGCCTCCAACCGCAGCGGGGCGATAGAGCGGGCACAGTCCTCGCACACGCCGTAGGTGCCGTCGAGAAGCTTGCTCAACGCGCTGTTGACCTCGAGCAGCGTCTCTTGGAGCTTGACCGCCAGCGCCTCCACTTCCCCTCGCTCGGCTGTCACCTGGCTCGAGTCGGCGAAGTTGGAGTCGTAGGTCAGACTCTCAGTGCCCTGGCCGAGTTCGGCCAGGGTGGCCATCAAGTCCCGTTGCTCGTCTTCGAGCAGGGATCGGTAATCGACGATCGAAGCGTCGCTGGGCACCTGCCGAGATTACTTCGAATGCCGTGACGAGCGGGGCCGAGCCCGGGGATGTGCCTGCTCATAGGCGGTGCGGAGGTGCTCGGGCGACACCCGTGTGTAGATCTGGGTGGTGGCGATGGACACGTGGCCGAGCAGTTCCTGCACGACTCTGATGTCGGCGCCGTGGGCCAGCATGTGCGTGGCGCAGCAGTGGCGCAGGACGTGGGGGTGGACACGGGCCTGAAGCCCAGCGGCCTTGGCCCGCTTCTCGAGCACGCCCCACACACCCTGACGGGTCAGGCGGCCACCTCGAGCGTTCAAGAACACCGCCTCGGCGTCGCCGCGCCGGGCCCAGCGGCGCGGTTCGAGCTCGGGACGACCGGCGGCACCGAGCCAGTACTCCAAGGCGGCCTCGGCATAGCCCCCCAGGGGGACCAACCGCTCTTTGTCCCCCTTGCCGAGCACCCGCACCAAGCCGGTGTCCGAGCCGAGGTCTCCCAAAGAGAGGCCCGCCAACTCCGATACCCGCATGCCGGTGCCGTAGAGGATCTCGAGCATGGCCCGGTCGCGCAGCGAAAACGGGTCTTCCCCACCCGCGGCGTCGAGGAGTCGCTCCACGTCGGCTTCCGACAGGGCCTTGGGAAGACGCTTGGGCACGCGCGGCGGGGCCACTTCGGTGGTGGGGTCGTTGGTCGTCCAACCCTCCTCCAGGCGAAACCGATGCAGACCGCGCACCGCGGCGAGGGCCCGGGCCACCGAGGCGGCGGAAAGGCCTCCGGCACGCAGCGCGGCCAGGTGGTCCTCGATGTCGGTCAATCGGGCATCTTGCGCGCTTCGGCCGTGGGCGGCCAGGAATGCTTCGTAGGCGAGGAGGTCACGGCGGTACGAGACGATGGTGTTGCGAGCCCGACCTCGTTCGACGGTCAGAAAGGTCAGGTACTCCTCGGCGCTGCTCGACAAGACGGCTTCGGTCGAGTCGATCACGTCGCTCGAGGAGCCGGCGCTGCTCACAGCCCCGCGCCGGGCCGGGACGAATCGGCCAGGGCTTGGCGAGCCAAGAGCAAGCCAAGAATGGTCTGGGCGTCGATCAGTGCGCCGGAGGACACCATGGCATCGACATCGGCGAATTCGATCTCCACCACCTCCATATAGCTCTCCTCTTCACCGTGGCGCTCGACGTGGCCGGATCGAAGACCGGTGGCGAGATACAGCAGCGTCAACTCGTCGCAGAATCCCGGGCTGTTGGCCACGGTGGCGAGCAGACGCATATCGGTGGCCACCACGCCCACCTCTTCGGTCAGCTCGCGACGAGCCGTCTCTTCGGGTGGCTCCCCGTCCACGTCGCGCGTGCCGGCGGGAATCTCGAGCAGTTCTCGGTCGAGCGCGCCGCGGTACTGCCGCACGAGCAGGACCGATCCGGCGTCGGTCACGGGCACCACGGCCACAGCACCGGGGTGGCGGATGACGTCGCGGGTGAAGACAGTGCCGTCGGGAGCGGCATAGGTGGCCTGGACGAAGGAGATCCTCCACCCCTCGACACGGACCTTCTCGCCCAGGGGGCGAAAGCGCGACGCTGCGTCGGTCATGCGCCGGTCATCGGCAGCGGGGGCGCCGTCGGTGGGTTCGAGGCGTCAGGAGACGGCACCGACGTCGGCGTCGATGTCGATGAGGCGCGGCAAGCGGCCCTCGGCACGCACCAGGGCGGCCGCCACCAGCTCCCGGAACAGCGGATGAGGCCGGTCGGGGCGGCTCTTGAATTCGGGGTGGGCCTGGGTGCCGACCCAAAACGGGTGGTCGGGCAGCTCGATGAACTCGACCAGGCGGCCGTCGGGGGATGATCCCGAGCACCGCAGGCCGCCGGCTTCCAAGGCAGCTCGAAAACGCGGGTTGACCTCGTAGCGATGACGGTGGCGCTCGGAGACGACGGTGGTCCCGTAGGCGTCGGCCACCCTCGACCCCGCTTCGAGCTGGGCCACGTATGCGCCGAGGCGCATGGTGCCGCCCATGTCGACGATCTTGTGCTGGTCGTCCATGAGATCGATGACCGGATAACGGGTGGTGGTATCGAACTCACGGGAGTTGGCGCCGGGCATGGAGGCCAAGTGGCGTGCCGCGTCGATCACCATGACCTGGAGCCCGAGGCACAGCCCCAAGCACGGGATCTCCTTTTGGCGGGCGTAGGCAGCCGCGGCGATCTTCCCCTCGATGCCCCGCTCGCCGAACCCACCGGGGATGACGATCCCATCGAGCGAAGCCAGGCGGTCGGTGGCCAAGAGGTCGGGGACGTCCTCGGCTTGGATCCACACCACTTCGACTTTGGCGCCGTAATGAAAACCGGCGTGACGCAGCGCCTCGACGACTGACAGATAGGCGTCGGGAAGGTTGATGTACTTCCCCACCACCGCCACCCGCACGGGCCGGTCCGAGGCGCTTACCTGGGAGACGACTTTTTCCCACCTCGACAGGTCCAACTGATGCACGGCGTCGTCGATGGCCAGGGTCTTGCACACGACGCGGTCGAGTCCCTCCTCGTGGAGCACGAGAGGGATCTCGTAGATGTTGGGGGCGTCGACGGCGGAAATGACTCCCTCCACGGCGACGTCGCACAACAGCGAGATCTTGCGTTTGAGCCCGTCGGAGATGGGCTGGTCGGAACGGCACACGATGACGTCGGGTTGGATACCGCGACTGCGCAGCTCGGTGACGGAGTGCTGGGTGGGTTTGGTCTTCTGCTCTCCCGACGGGGCCAAGTAGGGCACCAGCGTCAGGTGCATGTAACAGACGTTGTCGCGCCCGATGTCATGACGGAACTGCCGGATGGCTTCGAGAAACGGCACGATCTCGATGTCACCCACGGTGCCGCCCACCTCGACGATGACGACATCGATCTCGTCGGAGGCCAAGCGGCGGATGCGTTCTTTGATCTCGTCGGTGACGTGAGGGATCACCTGCACCGTTTTGCCCAGATAGTCGCCCCGGCGTTCCTTGGCGATCACCGATGAGTAGATGGACCCGGTGGTGGCATTGGAATTGCAGTCCAACTCGACGTCAATGAAGCGCTCGTAGTGGCCGAGGTCGAGATCGGTCTCCCCACCATCCTGGGTGACGAATACCTCGCCGTGCTCGAAGGGGTTCATCGTGCCCGGGTCGACGTTGATGTACGGATCGAGCTTGATCATGGTGACGCGTAGGCCCCGGCACTTGAGGAGGCGCCCGAGGGAGGAGGCGGTGAGACCCTTGCCGAGGGAGGAGGACACCCCGCCGGTGACGAAGACGAACTTGGTCACCGGTTTTCGCACCTCGGCCCGGTGCGTCCCGGCCTCATGCACCTCGGCATCGCCTTACGGTAGACCACCGTCTCAGGATAGGGGTGGGACACGCCGCAACCTGCCGCTCCACGCGTGGGCAGCGTGTAATCAGCTCGCGGCATTCAACAATTCCTTGGCGTGGCGCCTCGCCGTCGCCGATTCGGGCTGACCCGAAAGCATGCGGGCCAACTCCACCACGCGCCCTTCGCCATCGAGGGATTGCACCTGGGCGACGGTGCGCTCCCCCACCACTTCTTTTCGCACGGCCAGCTGGTGTTGGGCGAAGGCGGCCACTTGGGGAAGATGGGTGACCACCAACACCTGGTGACGTTCGGCCACCTCGGCCAGCGCCCGTCCCACGGCCAAGGCGGCCTCCCCTCCCACCCCGGCGTCCACCTCGTCGAACACCATGGTGGGCGGGGCGTCGGTGAGCACGAGGCGAAGGGCAAGCATGGCCCGGGCCAGCTCTCCGCCCGAGGCCACCTTGGCCAAAGGCAGCACGGCCTCACCTGGGTTGGCCCCGAGCAAGAAAGCGACGTCGTCGCCGGGGTCGCCCTCGCCCACGGCCACCTCGAGACGGGCTCGAGCCATGGCCAGCTCACGCAGCCGTTTTTCGACGGCCGTGGCCAGTTTGGGGGCGCCCTTACGCCGGGCGCGGCCCACGACCGCCTCAGCGGCGGCCAGCGTTTGGGCGGCTTCCGTCAATTCGGTGGCGAGCTGGGCGGATCGGACCGCGGCGGCCTCGATGGTATGAAGCTGGTTCCGAGCGTCGGCGGCGTAGGCGAGGATGCCGGCCACGCCTTCGCCGTATTTGCGGCCCAGATCTCGCAGCAGCTGGCGCCGGGCCCGCACCTCTTCCAGTCGCACCGGGTCGTCGTCCCACGTCTCGACGACCGAGCGCAGTTCTGAGGCCACATCGGCGGCATCGGCCTGTAGGGCGGCCAGGCGCGTCGCCAACGGGGCCAGTGGAGCCCGGCCGTGCAACGCGGCCTGAGCCGTTCCGATCAGATCGACGACGCCGGGTATGCCCCGTCCGGCCGCGTCAACGCTGTCGAGCACATCCAACGCGTCGCGCGCCGCGGCGCGATGCGCACTGGCCTCGGCGAGACGATCCTCTTCGGCGCCCAACGCAGCATCCTCGTCGTCGTTCGTCAGCGCGGCACCATCGATTTCGTCGAGCTGGTAACGCAGAAGATCGGCGTCGCGGGCGCGGGCGCGTTCGTCGCCTCCCAATGCATCGCGTTCGTCTTGCAGCGCATGGAGATGTCGGCGAGCGGCATCGAGGGGGGCCAGGTCGACGGCCGCAAATGAGTCGAGGGCCCGGCGCTGCGCCACCCCCGAGAGCAGTGATTGGTGGACGTGCTGCCCGTGGAGATCAACGAGGCGTGACCCGGCTTCCACGAGGGCCGTGATGGGCGCCATACGACCGTCCACCCACGCCCGCGACCGTCCGCGGGCGGGCACGGCCCGAGCCAAGATGATCTCTTCGTCGTCCACCACGAAGCGGCCTTCGACCAGCGCCTCATCGGCGCCGGGCCGCACCAGGACGGGATCGGCCCGCCCGCCAAGGAGCAACTCCAGGGCTTCGACGAGCAGGGTCTTGCCGGCACCGGTCTCCCCCGTCAGAGCCGTCATGCCGGGACCGAAGTCGATGGAGGCTGACTCGATCACGCCCAAATCGCGGACCCGGAGCTCAACGAGCACGGCGGCGACGCCGTTACCGGTCGGCCAGGTTGAACCTGGCTCGCAAGATGGCATGAAAGTCACGAGGACCGAAGGACACAAAACGGGCCGGCTGCGGGCCGGCCCGGCACACGACGGCGTCACCGAGTTCCAGCCGTGTCACGCTCGACCCGTCGAGGACAAGGACGGCGGGACGAGGGGGAGCCACTTCGAGGCGCACCCACTGATCGGCCTCGAGCACCAAAGGACGGTCAAAGAGCATGTGGGGTGACACCGGCGTGACCACGATCGCCCGCAGCCCGGGACTGAGAATGGGGCCGCGCACCGACAAGTTGTAGGCGGTGGATCCGGTCGGGGTGGCCACCAACAACCCGTCGGCCGCGTAGGTGACGAAGTGCTTTCCCCCCACGTAGGCCGACAGGCGGATGGTGTGGCCGGGATCCGTCTTGTCGACGAGTGCTTCGTTCAGCACTAGACACGATGCGAACTCGCCATCTGATTCGCCACCGGCGCGCTCCACGTCGACTTGGAGGGTCATGCGTTCTTCGAGGACGTAGTCACCCGTCACCACGCGTTCGAGCGCGTCCTCGAAGCCAGCCGGTTCCACCTCGGTGAGGTAACCGAGACGACCCAGGTTCACGCCGAGCACCGGGATGCCGCGCGGCGTGGCGGCCGCCACCGTTCGCAGGATCGTCCCGTCACCCCCCAGGCTCACCGCCACGTCGACACCGTCGTCGTCGATGTGAAGGGCACGGTGCCCACGCGCCATCAGCCACTTGGTGGCTCGCCCGGCTAACTCGGCGGCTTCGGCTTGCTCGGGATGCACGACGAAGGCAACCGACACCTCGGCGCGGGCGCCCTTCTTACTCATCGGCGTCGGGGGCGTCGGGGGCGTCGGGGGCGTCGGCCACCGCCGTATCGAGCATGGCGTTCGGTATCGAGGGTGCCGAATGCGAGCGCCCCGCCTGCTGATGGACACGTCCGTAGAGGAGGAACTCGGCGTTGCCGGCCGGTCCGAGCAAGGGGGACGCCATGGCCCCCATGATGGTCGCTCCCACGGCCACCAGGGCGGAGGCGACCCGCTCGAGGGCCTCGCGGCGGACGACGGGGTCCCGGATCACCCCTCGGCCCCGACTCGTCTGCTGGCGACCGGCTTCGAACTGGGGCTTCACCAGGGCGACGATGGCCGCGCCCGGAGCGCTGAGGGCGACCAGGTCGGGCATCACGGTGGCGAGCGAGATGAACGACAGGTCGGCGACCACCACGTCGAAAGGCTCCCCCCCGACGTCGTCGAGACCCAGGTGACGGATGTTGGTGCGTTCGAGCACGGTGACCTGGTCGCTGCTGCGGAGGCGGGGAAGCAGCTGGCCGTAGCCGACGTCCACCGCCACGACGTGGGCGGCGCCTCGTCGCAGCAGGCAGTCGGTGAAGCCGCCCGTCGAAGCGCCGGCGTCGAGACAGCGGCGGCCGGTGACGGCGATGTCGAAACGATGCAGTGCAGCGTCAAGCTTCTCTCCGCCCCGTGACGCAAAGGGATTCGTGTGGCGCTGGACGAGGACCGGTTCGGCCTCATCGACCAGCCGCCCGGGCTTATCGGCGAGCGTGCCACTCACCAGCACGGCACCGGTCTCGATCAATCGACGAGCCTGTTCGCGAGAGGGAGCCATGCCTCGGCGCACCAACTCGGTGTCGAGGCGCCGGCGGGGTCGCGACGGGCTCAGGCGGAGCGTCCCGATCTCGGCGGGGCCTTCTTGGCAGCCACCTTCTTGACGGGAGCCTTCTTTACGGCCGCCTTCTTGACGGGAGCCTTCTTGGCCACGGGGGCCTTCTTGGCAGCCACCTTCTTCACGGGAGCCTTCTTGGCGGTTGCCTTGGCGGCGGCAGGCGCCGTGGCGGGCTTCTTCATAGGCGCCGAGGGGCGCCGGTGACTGGCATTGCGAGCGGCGGCCTGTCCCTTGGCCAAGATCTCGGCCACACGTCGAGCCAGTTCGTCGATGTTGGTGAGATCGAGTTCTTCGAGCTGCTTACGCACCTCTTTGTGGATGGCATTGACGAACGCTTCGGACCGGTCGCGACTCGATTTGACCAAATCCTCCACCCATTCCTGAGCACGGGTGCGCTCGACCTCTCCGGTGGCGATGAGATCGCGCACGAGGTCCTCGGCGCGAGAGCGCGTGATCTGGCTCAGCGATATTCCTGCTTCGAGATAACGCCGAAGTCCGTCGTTTTGGGGCATGGTCCCAACCTAGGGCTCGGCGCGCTTGCCAGCAAGGCATACCAAGCGTGCGAAACCGAGCGTTTACATGGGCTCCGTGGTCACGCTCAGTCACCGAGATGACGAGCGACCAAGGTGGCCAGGTCGGCGGCGTCCTCGTCGGGGCGAACGACCATAGGCTCGCGCCCGCCAACGGTGACACCGCTGTGCACCAGGGCGAAGGGCACGCCGAGTCGCTGCGCGAACACGCCGTCAGTGGCGGACCTGTCTCCCACCATGAGGGTGATGTGATCGGCGCGTGCCTGGACGAGTTCGGCCATGGGGCCATGGGGTTTGCCGGCCACGACAGGTGTGCTCTGCGAGGCGGTCGCCACGGCGGACAGCAGTGCACCGGCACCCGGAAGGAGCCCATCTTTGGTCGGATAGGTGGCGTCTTCGTTGGTGCCGATGAACAGCGCTCCGTCCCGCACGGCCGAAACAGCGGTGGTGAGCATGTTGAAGTTGAAACGGTGGGTCAAACCCACGACCACGGCGTCGCAGGGACCTTCGGGTACGACGATCACGCCTCGCTGTGTCATGGCTTCGACCAGCCCGTCGTCACCGCACACCACCACGGTCGACCCGGGGGCGAGCATCGACGCGGCGGCCTGAGCCGATGTGACGAGATCGGACGGTTCCGCCGCGATTCCCACGCGCTGCAAGTGCTCGAGAACCATCGATACCGTGGGCGCTGCGTTGTTGGTGGCGAACAGGACGCCATATCCGGCTTCGCGCAAGCGCTCGACGGCGTGTGCGGAACCGGCGATGGCCTCATCGGCCAGCCACACCACACCGTCGAGGTCGATGACCCATGTGCCCGGGTCACGGTTGCCTTGGGCATCGTGACCAGATCCCCGGGCGTCCGCCATGCGGACATGTTGGCAGATGGGCGCGACGCCTCCGCCCGATGAGGGTCAAAGCGCCAACGTGTCAGTCGATTGATCTCGGTTCGTGGCCGGTGACGAAACCCTGCGCGGTGTAGGTCTGGGTCAAGGGTTCCTGGTCGCCGGCTGGCAAGGAGCGGCCTTGTCGTCGTTGGCCGATAGCAACTTTGACGCGGTCGGTGATGGCCTGTTGCTCGGAGTGAGCCAGGTACGAACCTCGGTACTTGGTGCGCAGCCGGCGACACAGCGCGGAGTCCTTCGCCTGCATGACCTCGAAGAAATGCTCCTTGACCCCGGCGCGCAGATGCAGCGCAATCGCTGAGATCGACGTTGCCCCGGCGTCGGTGCAAGCCGCGATCACTTCTTCCAGTTGGTCGGGGTGGTCTGACATCCCCGGGATGATCGGCGCCACCAGGACCCCGGTGGGGATGCCGGCGTCGTTGAGCCGTCGCACCGCTTCGACCCGCCGCCGAGGATGCGGCGTGCCCGGTTCCGTCGACTTCCATACGGCGTCATCGAGCGTGCCGATGGAGAAATTGCAGTGCACGTCGGTGCGCGTGGCGGCAGCCGTGAGCACATCGAGATCTCTGAGGATGAGTGTCGACTTGGTCAGGATCGAGAAGGGATTTCGAACCTCGCCCAGCTGCTCGATGACGCCTCGGGTCAGTTGATACCGGCCTTCGGCGCGTTGGTAGGGGTCGGTGTTGGTGCCCATGGCGATGGGCTCGCCTGCCCATGACGGGGCACGCACCTCGGCTCGCACACGCGTGACCGCGTTGATCTTGACCACGATCTTGCGCTCGAATTCCTCGCCGATGTTGAGACCGAGGTATTCATGGGTGGGACGCGCAAAGCAGTAGACGCAGGCGTGGGAGCAACCTCGGTAGGCATTGATCGTGTGGCGAAACGGCATACGCGACTCGGCGGGCACATGGTTGATGATTTTCTTCGCGTTGACGTGAAGGAACTCGAGGCCGCGATATTCACCAACGCCCATGCGCCGATCGACGACCTGCTCGTCGGCAAAGAGCGTGCCCTGTGCGGCGTCTTCCTCGGCCAGCTTCCAACGAAAGCGCTCGGGCTGTTTTGCTGTCCCCGGGGACATATCTACCATGGTATCGAACATATGTTCGTACGACAAGTGCCGAGTTTTCGCTCTCGATACCAGACTCGGTATAGACGGGCGACGGTCTTGTTTATCGACGCCAGCGACGCAACGCGATTCCGGCCCAGATCACCTCTACGGCGCCAAAGGGCCACGCCCCCGACAAGAACCCATGGCGCTCGACAGGAGGCATCCCACGGCAAAGGCCAGGACGAAGCCTGTGTGGCGGCGTTCCAGGGCGTACATCGTCATCATGAACGAGACGGCGCAGACGCCGTAGATGGTGATCCCAAGCGACACGCTTGTAGTCAAACGGACAGGGACAGAGTGCGCCAGACCGTAAGTCGTGGCGGGAGTCAGAGAGTAAGGACGACGGGTTGGCCGTTGGTGACGACCATGGTGTGTTCGAACTGGGCTACCAGACTTCCGTCATAGGTCAGGAGAGTCCATTCGTCACCACTCTCGACAACGTGGTCGGCCGAAACGGAGAGAAACGGCTCGACGGCGAGCACCAGCCCCTCGTGCAGCCGCATCTGTTGACGGTCATCGAAGCTGGGCACCGACGGCGACTCGTGCAAGGCCCGACCAATGCCGTGGCCGTAGAGGTTCTCCACTACGCAGAACCCGTGCTGGCGGGCCCGGACCGAACCGCTCGTCCGATCTCGTTCAACTTGTTCCCGGCCCGGGCCGCCCTCATGGCGTCGAGCTGGGCAAGACGAGTCGCCTCCAAGAGTCCTGCGGCCAAGGCCGACACTTCGCCAACCGATGTACTTAGGCCAGTGTCGGAAAAGTAGCCGTCGAGCTCGGCGGAGACGTCGAGGTTGACAATGTCTGCCCTCACGGAGCTTCCGAGTGGCCGACGGGATGCCGTGGGCCGCCTCATTATTCACACTTATGCACGTCGATCCGGGGAAGCCGTACGTCACCCGTGGCGCTGAGCGGGCCCCGTGATGTCGGAAGACGTCCCGTCCAACGCCATCAATCTCGGCCGTGGTGACTCCGGGTTGCACAGCGCCAACCATCGGCCTCCGCGCGGCCGCCACAACACGCCCAGCGCACGCCAGTCCCTCGAGATCCTCGTCGCCATCGATCGTCATGTTCCGCGACCACTGCTCGAGAGGCATCCGGCGCGGCGTGTTGGTCGGGCGGCATGGGCGGTGCCGCCGGCACGAAGAACGTGGCCACCAATCCGGCCAAGGTGATCCCGGTGGCCACCAAAGCACGCGATCGAATCCCGACGTCAGTGCGGCCGCCACGTTGGACCTGGTGTGTATCTCGCCACGTAACAGCGCCACGCTTCGTGCCGCCGCGATGGTGGCCAGCACGGCCAGGCGCGATCGACCCACCGACCTGCCGGCTCGTGTTCGAGAAGGCCAGATGCCAAGCCGGCATCCTCTCGTCGCACGCCGGCCGTGGCGGCGAAGGCCATCGGCGTCATGGATATGCCCATCCCGAAGGTGGCCAGCACGCTGCCCCCGAGGACTTCGGAGACATAGGACCCCGATGGGCTCATGTGAGACAGCCACGCCATGCCGACCGTGGACAGCGCCACGCCGACAATCAGGGGAGGACGCGGGCCAGTGCGGGGGACGATCCGGGCGCTGATCTGGGCGCCGATGGCGATGGAGATGGTCTGGGGAAGAAATCCCAACCCCGTGATCAGCGGGCTGAAGCGCAACACGTCTTGGAGGTACAACGACAAGAAGAGCCACATCGAGAACATGGCTCCGCCCACGAGGAACATGACGGTGTTCCCCACGCTTACCCCCCGAGAACGAAACAGGCTGAAAGGAACCAAGGGCAGGCGAGAGGCACGGGTTTCGACCACCACGAACGACGCCAACAAGGCGGCGGCCACGAGCAAGGGCACGATGGTGTCGGCCGACAGCCAGGGATGGGTGTCGGTGCCGGCGATGGCATAGACCAGGGCCACCAGTCCCCCGGTGACGGTGACGGCGCCGACGACGTCCAGCGAGTTTCGATCGCCGGTGGCCCGCGTCTCGACGAGCACGATCCGCGCCGCGATGAGGGCGGCCACGCCGATGGGAAGGTTGATGTAGAAAATCCACCGCCACGAAAGCAGGTCGGTGAGCACGCCCCCGAGCAGCGCACCCGATGCCCCACCGGCAGCGGCCATGGCACTCCAGATACCCAGGGCCCGGGATCGCCCCGCGGCTCTCGAAATGTGGTGGTGAGAATGGTCAACGTGCGCCGGCGCCAGCACGGCAGCGCCGAGGCCCTGCAAGGTTCGGGCCCCGATGAGCATCTGTTTGTCCTGGGCGATGGCACACACCAGGCTGGCGCCGGAGAAAACCGCCAGCCCGAGCATGAAGATGCGTTTGCGCCCGAAGAGGTCGGCGGCTCGCCCGCCCAGAAGCAGGAAGCCGCCGAAGGCCAGGGCGTAGGCGTTGACGACCCACTGCAGCTGCGACGTCGAGAAACCCAGGTTGCGTTGCATCGACGGCAGCGCCACGTTGACGATGGAAAGGTCCAACACGACCATGAACTGCCCCACGCACAACAGGGCCAGGATCATCCCGTTCTTGGCCGGTGCGGGGGCCGCCTGGTCGGCGTCGAGGAGTCCTTCCGACATCGAACGATCATGCCACCGCTACGCAGCGGTGCCCGACGTTCAGGCCGTGGGCACCCGAAGCTCGAGGCCGGCGGCTCGATACACGTCGTCGATCACGGTCATGTTGGCGACGGCGTCGTCCAACCCGGTCACGGGAGCCACCCCTCTGAGCACGGCATCTGTGAAGGCCTCGAGTTGGAAGGCGTAGGTGGGGCGACGGGTGACGTGCTCGACGGTGCGTCTCATGCCCGCCGGCTTGATGGTCAACCGGTGATAGGCGTGCGGCCCGGCCAGGTTGAAGACCCGAACTTCGCCGCGCTCGGCAATGATGCGCACGCCGATGCGCAACAGGCGCGACGACCACATCGAACAGGTCGCCGATGCACTGCGGCCGTCGGCAAAACGGAATTCGGTCTCCGTGGCGCGATCGACGCCGGGACTGCGCAGCAAGGCACGTGCCGAAACGACCTGGGGCTCGGCGCCGGCCAAGTGGCGCACCTGGTGGATGGCGTAACACCCGGCATCCATGGTGGCTCCCCCGGCCAGGGCCAGGTTCCACCGGATGTCGTGACGAAACGGGAGCGGAAAGCACATCGATGTCTCGATGCGTTGCACGGCCCCTACGGTGCCGCTGTCGATGACTTCTTTGGTGCGGGCGAACAGCGGGTGGTAGCGGTAGTGGAAGGCCTCCATCACCACCACACCGGCCTGACGTGCCGCCGCGGCCACGGTCTTGGCCTCCTCGGCGTTGGCCGTAAAGGGCTTCTCGCACAAGACGTGCTTGCCCGCCGCGATGGCGGCCAACGTCCAGCGCCCGTGCAGACCGTTGGGCAGCGGGTTGTACACGGCGTCGATGTCAGGATCGGCGACCAGCTCCTCGTAGGAACCGACCACCTTGGCCACACCGTGCTTGGCCGCGAACGCCTTGGCCCGCTCGGGGTCGCGGGCGGCCACCGAGACCACCTCGGCGTCGGCCACCAGGCGACCGGGCCGGATGATGGCGGCCGGGGCGATCCGGGCCGCTCCCAACACCCCAATGCGGACGCGATCCACCGGCGCAGGCTACAGGGGAGCGGTCAGGACCACTCGTTGGCGCGATGGACCTCGGCCTGCCACTCCCCTGTCAGTGGCACATTGGTGAGCAAGGCGCCGGCGGCGAGCAGCCAGGCCAGCACGTCGGCATAGGGCGTGCCCAGCGGGGGGCGGACCACCAGGCCGCGTCGGGGGCTGTCTTGGGTCCAACGCCAACCTTGGGGCAACGGGAGATCGTCCGATGCCAAACGGGCCAGGGATTTCGGACCGGTGGCGTGCTCGATCCCGATGGTGTCGGGCACGATGCCGCGTCGGCCCGAAGCCCCCGGCACCCATGTGCACACCGGCACGTCATGCAGCGAGGTCGAGAACAAAGCCCCCAGCGCGCTCGGGGGCGGGCGGCACGTCTTCGGCGCGGACGCCGGGTCGGAAGTTGATCCATCCGCCGTGATGCGACCCCAGCTCCTCCATGGCGGCCACCACCGTGTCACCGTCCTCAGGGCGAAACTCGAAGCGGTCGGTGCTGTACCGGCTCACCGGCGCACAGCCATCACGATGCCGACAGGGGCGGCCCGTCGAGGTGGTCGACGGTGGTGAAGTCCTCCACGCCATGACGGGTGAGTCGCCGCAGCTGACGACGGGGGCGTCCCAGCGCCACCACGCAGGCCACCGCCAAGTGATCGGGAGCGTGCAGCAGGGCGCGCACTTCGGGCTCGTGGCGCGTGGCCATGGTGGTCATCACGCCGCCGAGCCCTTCGGCCCGGGCCGCCAGGAGGAGGCTCCACACAAACGGGTACACCGATCCTCCGCCCACCATGGTGTAGCGACCCAGATCGCGGTCGGTGGCGGCCAGGTGCCGCAGGTCGCTGAGCACCACCAAGAGAACGGGGACCTCGTCGAGGTGCTCGGCGAAGCCACCCGGACCGGCGGCGGCCTGTTCGGCCATGGCGGGAGCACTTTGCAGGGCGCGCGCCTCGGCGTCGCGATCGGTGATGGGCGCCCACGGCGTCACCCCGGCCGACGTCATGGCCAGGTACTCGTACCAACCCGGGAGGTAGAGATCGCGCAAGGCCCGACGGATGTCGCGGTCGCGCACCACCACCACCTTCCAGGTCTGGCGGTTGCCCCCGTTGGGAGCGAAGCGGGCCGTGTCGAGGATCCGGTAGACGACCGCATCGGGAATCTCTTCGTCTTCGAAGTCCCGCACGGCGCCGCTGGTGCGCAGGGTCTCGATCAGGTCCACGAGGGGACCGTAGTTCCTACGGCGTGTCGGGCCACAAGTCCTCGGGCTCGGTGCCCACCGTCTCGGGAAGCAGCGCGAAGAGGGCGGCGGCGGCCACCACCGGCACGAAGGTGATCAGCGCGGCGCGCAAGCTGTCGGCGTGACTGCCCACCTCCGCGAAGGTGATGAGACCGACGACGGCACCGAGAACGCCGGCGGCCACATTCCAGCCCGAAACCGAGGCGCGCACCGAGGTGGGGAACAGCTCGTTGATGTAAGCCCCCGCCCCGGGCGCGAACGTCGATGCCGAAAAAACAGCCAGTTCGTAACCGACGAACAACGCCGTGCGCGATCCGCTGTAGGTGAGCACCCCGCACAGGGCCATGGCCACCATGGCTCCCGCCCCGGCGGGGCGGCGTCCCACTCGGTCGGCCAACCACCGGCCGAAGAGCAGCCCGGCCAGACCGAAAACGCTGGCGGCCACCACCATGAGGGCGGTGGCGCCGTCGGAGATCTTGAGGACGTTTTCGGCGTAGACGAAGATCAAGCTGTTGGCGGGGCCGGTGACCACCGACACGGCGAAAGCCAAGGCCGCCACCACACCCAGGCGCGCCCGGAAGCGCTTGTCGATGGCGCCCAGCACCGGCATGGGATGGTCGATCGAGATGGCGGCCACGGCGAAGCGGTCGGGCTCGATGAGTAGTCGGCGGATGGCGAAGACGGCCACCAGCGGCACCGCCGCGAGGGCGAAGACGCCGCGAAAACCGAAGGTGTGGCCGAACCATCCGTGCACGATGGCCGTCAGCCCCGACCCCACGCCGTAGCCCGCCGCGATCAGGGCCACGGCCTTGGCGCGGTCGTGTGAGTCCGTTTCTTCAGCGGCGGCCACGGCGGCCACAGCGTTGGTGGTGCTGAGCAGCGGCCGTCCAAAGGCGAAGATCACGATGAACCACCAGTAGCCGGGGCTGCCCGCCGCCAGCGATCGGTGAAGATCAGCCCGGCCACGCAGCTCCACAGCAGGACGGTGCGCCGGCCGAAGCGGTCGGCCAGCCCGGCCAGAGGGAGTCCGCCCAAAGAGGCCAGGCGCAGGACGCCGAGCCCGACGCCGAGCTCGGTGGCGGTGAGGCCGGCCTGGTCGACGAAGGATTTGCCCGGCGCCTGGTGACCGAAGGCCTTGGCCACGTCGCCGAGGGCGGCCACCACACCGAACTGTCCGAAGCCCGCGGCCAGGGCCATCAGGGCCAGACCCACCACGGCGGGGTCGCGCCACGAGCGGAGGTGGAGAGATCCTTTCGATGACGAAGCCGACTCGACTGCCATCACTCAGTTGGTCACAGGTGCGGGTGCGTGGCCGGTTATTCGGCCCCGCCAGAACGGGGAGTCGAGGGCAACGATGAGTACCAAGGCCACCCCCGCCGCACTGGCGATGTACCACGGCCACGGTCCGAGCACCCGCAACAGGGTCCAGTTCGACGGTGGGCTGCGCAAGAACATGTAGTCGGCACCCGTCGAGCGCGTCGACGAGTCCGACGAAGGCGGTGTAGGCGAGCGTGATGGAGAACGTCCGCACCACCGCGTGAGCACGGGGCTTGATGCCCATGCCTACCACCAGGTACAGCGCCGCGGTCACGATGCCCAAGTGCCCCACCATGTACTGGAAGAAGACCAGATGAGGGAAGCCCACGTCGAGGTCGGGCGTGATGACGGCTTGGAGGGTGCCGGCCAGACCCCAGAAGTAGGTGAGCTCGACGAGTAGTGGAATGCGCCACCAGCACGCGGCGGCGGCCACCAGTGCGCCCATGTTGCACAGCGCCAGAGGGAGCGAGGTCTTGGGAGAGAACGAACCTTGCACGATCAAGGCGACCACGTAGCTCACGGCGTCGGCGGCGAGCGCCACGCCGATGGCCCGCGCCGCCCACCGTCGCCACGCGCCGGGCCACAGGCGGGCGCCGATGCACAAGGCGATGCATGTGAGCGCGCCCAGCACGACAGTGGCGCTGTAGGCAACCGGGCTGACGACTGCCGTCACATGCACCCCCTTTCCGATCTGCGCCCTACCAGCACCAGTGCTCCCCACCAGCGTCGCGCCGCTCGAGGCGGTGGCGACGTACGGTGGGCGCTATGGCGGAGGACGTGCATGTGCTGGTGGTCGATGACCAGGAAGCCGTGCGGTCGTCGGTGGCCGAGATCCTGCGAGCGGCGGGCTACCTCGTGTCAGAAGCCGGCGATGTCGCCTCGGGGCTGGCCGTGCTCGCCGCCGCGCCGGTGGCCGTGGTGGTGCTCGACTTGCGCCTTCCTGATGCGGACGGCATGGATCTGCTCGACGCCATGGAGAGCACGGCCCGGGTCGTCGTCATGTCGGGCATGCCCCTGGCCGGCGAGGCCGGCATCGGACGCGACCCCCGGGTCTACTCGGTGGTCAACAAACCATTTCGCCCTCAACTCCTTCTCGACGCCGTGGCCGGCGCCGTGGGCCTCGGCATGGAGACATAAACGGGTGTCCCTCAGTAAGTAGCGGGCAGGGGGCAGACTCGCAGTGTGGGGTCCGCCCGGGGACCAATGGCTGGTCGCCACCACGTGCCGGCCCTCGACGGGCTGCGCGCCGTGGCGGTCGCCGCTGTCATGGCGTACCACCTCAACCTGGCCGGCTCGAGGGGCGGGTACCTGGGCGTCGATGTCTTTTTCGTCCTGAGCGGCTTTTTGATCACGAGCCTTCTCGTCGACGAGCAGGCCCGCACGACGAGGATCAATCTGCTCGGCTTCTGGGCCCGTCGTGCCCGTCGCCTGTTCCCCGCCCTCTTCCTTTTGCTGGGCGCACTCTCTCTTTATGTGGCGCTGGGGGGCCCGGGGATCAACGTGGGCACCTTCCGCGGCGACGCCTTGGCCACCTTGTTCTATGTGGCCAACTGGCACCTCATCGCCGTGCACAGCTCCTACTTCGCACAGTTCAGCGCGCCATCGCCCCTCGAGCACGCTTGGTCACTGGGGATCGAGGAGCAGTTCTACATCGTGTGGCCGCTGCTCCTGCTGGCCTTCGCCAAGGCGGGCGGACAGCGCCGGCGCGCCGTGGCCATGGCATCGACGGCGGTGCTGGCCGTCGCCTCGGCCATCGACATGGCCGTGATGGCCTGCGGCGCCACCAACGTGAGCCGGGCGTACTACGGAACCGATGCACGCGCCTTTGAGCTCATGGTGGGGGCGCTGCTGGCCTTCATCTTGAGCGGGGCGCGTCGGGCGACGCCGGACCAGGCCCGCCGGGCCGGTCGGGCCGGGATGGTGGCCGCCGCTGCGGTGGCGGTGGGCTGTGTGACTCTGGGGGGACCGCCGCGCTGGATGTTCGACGGCGGCTTCCTGGCCTTCGACGTCTTGGTGGCCGTGGTCATCGTCAGCATCGCCTGGGCCGGACACGGCGTCGTCAACACGGTGCTGTCGACTCGGCCCCTGCGGTGGGTGGGCCGGATCTCCTACGGCCTGTATCTCTGGCATTGGCCGGTGATCGTCGTGCTCAGCGCCCAGTCCACGGGCCTACGTCCGTGGCTTGTCGACGTCGTCCGCGTGGCGTTGACGTTCACCTTGGCCACCGTCAGCTACTACGTAGTGGAACAGCCCATCCGCCACCACGGTCTGCCCGGGTGGCGCCGGCTGCTCGCCCCCGCCGCCGTTCTCGCCACCGCCGGCGCCATCGTGATGGCCACCGTCCCCGGCGCGGTGGCCGGGGCCAGCGCCCGCCGATGGCCAAGGCGAATGTGACACGCCTGTTCTCGTTGAACGTCGCCGCCAGCGCCGGCCGCCCCTTGCGGGTGATGGCCATGGGAGACAGCGTCATGGCCTACGCACAGACGGGCTTGGCCGCCGCGCTGCAGGCGACAGGGGTGGTGCGCACCAGCTCGATGGCATTCCCGGGGTGGGGGCTCACCACCAGCCCCACGTGGCGGACCAACATCCCCGCCGAGATTCGTACCCATCGTCCGCAGGTGGTCATCGGCACGTGGGGCTGGGACCAGAATGCGGCCCGAGCCGACCCGGCCCGCTATCGCCGCCTGTTGGACCAAGCGTTGGCGCTGCTATTGGCCCCCGGCAACGGTGTGCGCGGCGTCGTCTTCCTGCAGTATCCGCCCGTGGGACAGCACTTCGGCGAGTCGGTGGCGCAGTGGAACGCCATCAATGCCGCCGAAGACGCCTGGAACGACGTGGTGGCCTCGGAGGCGGCCCAACATCCTCGGACCATCGGTTACCTGCCGGTGGCGAGCTCGCTCGAGCTCGATGGTCGTTACGCCACGTGGTTGCCCGATGCCAATGGCACCATGCAGCGGGTTCGCACCATCGACGCCGTGCATCTGTGCCCGGCCGGCACGGCTCGGCTGGCCGCCGCCGTGCTCACCGACCTGCAGTCGGCGTGGGACCTGCCCGACACGCATGGGCTGTGGTGGGCGGAAAATTGGACCGGCAATGCGCTCTACGACACGCCGCCGGGGACATGCCCCGCCGACCACCCGCCCGGGTAACCCTCCCGCACAGATCCGCGTAGACCTGCAGACCCCGCATAAACACAGGTCCGATAACCTCCAACCCTGGACCCAGCCGTGGCTATGGGGCATGACCGTCACCAGACCGCCATTCGGGACCTCAACACGAACACCGATTTGCCCATGACACCGACACCATTGCCAAAGAAGAGTTTCATCCGCCTCGACCCCGACGCTTCGGACGAGGACAGGGAGGCCGCGATTATGGAGTGGCTGGAGGAGATACTGGGGCCGGTGGGGGACGAACCAGCGCCCTCATCCCCTTCCACTTCCTAAAGGGCGAGTTCGACCCCCAGAAGCATCCGCGCGGGCAGCCGCAGAACGCGAGAGTCAGGCCGGCGGTGCCGGCGCGGCTTTGCGAACCTGCTTCTCGATGGCCTTCATGTCGAAGTAGTCGCGCCAGCGGGTGACCAACCCGTCGCCGTCCACCTCCACCATGGTGCAGCCGTAGATGACGATAGGGATCTCGCCTCCCAACGTGCCGCGGCCGATCCACTCGAAGGCGCCGCCTTTGTCACCGCCGAAGACGGAGGTCACTTCCTGACGCCAGTCGGGAAAGTGGTCACGCGTCTGGCGCTCGATGCCGCGCAGGTCCTTGGTGGTGTCGTTCACGGGGTCTGTGAAGTCGCCACCCCCCTGGGCGAACAGGCCCCGAAGGCCACCCGGCTCGTCCCCGCTCAGGGCACGGGCTACCCGCTCACCCCACTGTGTCCAGTCCATGAGCCATCCTCGCATCACACCCGGCCGCCGGCCAGTGACGCCGGGCCCGCACCGGGCCGAGAAACCCCGGTGGCAAGATGTGATCGGTGCGTCAGCGACTCGGAGGCTCTCTCGTGGCCCTGGGGCTGGTGGCCGGGTTGGCGGCCGCCATGGTGCCGCTGCGGAGCCACCTCAGTGTGGCCACCACGGCGCTGGTGCTGGTCATCCCCGTGGTGCTGGGCGTGGTGGTCGGAGGGTTCGCCGCCGGCCTGGTGGCCGTAGGGGCGGGCTTCGTCGTCTATGACTTCGTGTTCATCCCGCCGTATTACACGCTGTCGGTGGGTGCGGCGGAGAACTGGGTGGCCCTGGTCGTCTACGTCGTGGTGATGCTCCTCGTGACGAGGGTGGTGGCTCGGATGGACACGGCGCGATCCGAGGCCCAGGTGCGGGCGGCCGAGACGCGCCGGATCTTCGAGCTGTCGGACATGCTGGTGCAGGACAAGTCGGTGGAGGAGCTTTTCGAGCGGATCGTCACGGTCGCCATGAGCGCCTTCGATGTTCCCGGTGTGGCCCTCCTCGTGCCGCTGGGGACCCGCCTCACCGTGGTGGCGTCGGCCGGGGACCCGCCCTCGGCCCAGGAGCTCGAGCAGCTGTCGGGCTCGGCGGTGCCGGTCAGCCTGACGACATCGACGACTCGTCCCGACCAGATGCGAGCCGTGGCGTTGTCCGCGTCGGGAGGACCGGTCGGCATGCTGGCGCTGCGGGGCGTGCCGACCCCCACGTCCGAGCCCGACCTGCTGCGCGCCTTCGCCAACCACGCCGCGGTGGCGCTCGAGCGCGCCCAACTGCGTGAGCAGGCGGTGCGGGCCGAGTTGCTCGAGGAGGTCGACATCCTGCGGCGCTCACTGGTGGGCGCGGTGTCCCATGACCTGCGCACACCGCTGGCCACCATCAAGCTGTCGGCCACCAACCTCCTCGACCCCGACGTGCGCTTCTCCCCCGAAGACAGCCACGAACTGCTGGGGCTCATCGACACCCAGGCCGACCGGTTGGACCGGCTCGTGTCCAATCTCCTCGACATGACGCGCATCCAGGCCGGTGCCATGGAAGTTCGGCGCCGCGCCGGTGACGGTGTCCGAACTCGTCGAGGACGCCGTCGCCTCGCTCGGGAGCGCGGCGAGTCCCGACCGCATCACGTGGAATCCACCCCCCGCCCTGCCGCCGGTGGACGTCGACCCCGTCCTGATCCGCCAGGCCCTCGCCAATCTGATCGAGAACGCGCTTCGCCACGGGCCTGAGTCCACCGTGGTCGCCATCGAGGTCGCCGCGGTTGGAGGGTCGGTCGAGGTGGCCGTGATGGACCACGGGCCCGGGGTCCCCCCTGAGGACCGCGCCACCATCTTCCAGATGTTCAGCCGCCACGACGCCGGGGGGCGCGCCGGCCTGGGGCTGGCCATCGCCACGTCGTTCGTGGAGGCGCACGGCGAGAAGCTCTGGCTGGAGGACGCCGCTGGTTGGGGGGCACGCTTCGTGCTCAGCCTCCCGGTGAGCCCGGTGGCCGAGGAGCTCGCCTAGCTATGGCGCGCGTCCTGGTGGTCGACGATGACCGGGCGCTGTTGCGGGCCCTGCGGGTGGGACTGAGCGCCCGCGGTCACGATGTGCTGGTGGGCACCACCGGCGCAGAAGGACTGTCCAAGGCGGCCCTGGAGCACCCCGAGGTGGTGATCGTCGATCTCGGGCTCCCTGATCTCGACGGTCTCGAGGTGTGTCGGCGCATCCGGCAGTGGAGCGATGTCCCCGTCATCGTGCTGTCGGCCACCGGTATCGAGGACCGCAAGGTGGCCGCTCTCGACGGTGGCGCCGATGACTACGTCACCAAGCCGTTCGGGATGGCCGAGCTCGAGGCGCGCATCCGCGCCGCGCTGCGCCATCGGGCCGCACCCGAGGCGGACGGGGTGGGCGCGCTGACCGTCGGGGACCTCGAGCTCGATCTCGTGCATCACCAGGCCCGGGTGAAAGGCCAGGACGTCGAGCTCACCGCCAAGGAGTTCGACCTGCTCGCCTACCTGGCGCGCAATGCCGGCAAGGTGTGCACCCATCAGATGATCCTCGGACGAGGTGTGGGGCGGACAGTACGGCGGTGAAGCGGAATCGCTGCGCGTCTACGTCTACCGCTTGCGGCGCAAGCTCGGCGATCCCCAGGGTCGACTGTTGCGCACCGCGCCGGGTATCGGGTACTCACTCAACGCCGACTGAACCACCAGTGCGCCGCCGCGTCTTGTAGGCGTGGGGCGACGAACCCCACTCGTTCACGATTTATTCACGACTTCGGGGGCCGCTTTCACATCTCGTTCACCGCCGGCCCGGCAACCTGACGATATGGCCGATTTCCTCGCAGTGGTTGGCTTCGTCGCCTTCACCGTATTCATGCTCGGCTTGATCTGGGCATTGGACCGGGTATGACCATCGTCCAGGGCATCTTGCTGGCCGTGTCCATCATCGTGTTCATCTATCTCGGTGTGGCGATGTTCAAGCCCGAGTGGTTCTAGATGGGCTTCTTCTGGACCATCGTCACGCTCGTCATCGCCCTGGGCCTGGCGTGGCGGTACCTGGGCTCGTACATGGCGGCCGTCTTCGACGGGCGGGTGCACTTCTTGGCCTGGGCCGAGCGGCCCGTCTACCGAGCTGCTCGGGACGGGGCCCGAGCACGAGCAGAACTGGAAGCGCTACGCCGGGTCGGTGGTCATCTTCTCCGCCATCTGCATGGCGTTCACCTATCTGATCATCCGTATCCAAGGATCGCTGCCTCTGAACCCGCAGCACCTCGGGGTCGGTGACCCCGGCTCTCAGCTTCAACACGGCCGCCTCGTTCGTGACCAACACCAACTGGCAGAACTACGGCGGCGAGACGACCATGTCGTACTTCTCCCAGATCGGCGCGCTGACCT
This sequence comes from uncultured Acidimicrobiaceae bacterium, assembly GCA_963793645.1. Taxonomy (GTDB): domain Bacteria; phylum Actinomycetota; class Acidimicrobiia; order Acidimicrobiales; family UBA8190; genus CAWCAW01. The sequence goes on from CAWCAW010000010.1 coordinate 239,277, forward strand.
TCCAGCAGTTCGTGAGCCCCGCCATCGGCATCGCGGTGGCCATCGCCATGGTGCGGGGCTTCTCCCGGCGCAACTCCCCCACGATCGGGAACTTCTGGGTCGACATCACCCGCTCCTTGCTCTACATCTTCGTTCCCATCGCCTTCGTCTTCGGGATCATCTTCGTGGGCCAGGGTGCCGTGCAGACGCTGGCGGGAACGGTCAACATCCACGACTACCTCAACGGTGTCACCCAGACCATCGCTCGAGGCCCGGCTCGGATTCATGCAGTCGATCATGCAGCTGGGCAACAACGGGGGCGGGTTCTTCAACGCCAATCAAGCCTTCCCCTTCGAGAATCCCACCGCCTTCACCAACTGGTTGGACATGTTCTTGCTGTTGGCCATCCCCTTCGCGCTGACGTACACCTTCGGCAAAATGGTGGGCAGCATCCGCCACGGCGCGGCGTTGCTGGCCGCCATGGTCCTCATTTTCGGAGTCTGGGTCGGCTTCACCAGCTACTACGAGCACCAGAACAACCCCGTGGTCGCCGCCGCCGGTGTGCACTCCACGGTGGGCAACATGGAAGGCAAGGAGGCTCGCTTCGGCGACACGTCCTCTGCCCTCTTCGGGGTGGCATCGACCAACACCTCGACGGGCTCGGCCGATTCCTCCTACGACCAGTTCAACCCTATGGGGGGCTTCGGGCTGTTGACCGGAATGATGCTCGGGGAGGTGACCCCGGGTGGCACCGGTAGTGGGCTCTACACGATCCTCATCTACGCCATCATCGCCGTGTTCATCGGCGGCCTGATGATCGGGCGAACACCGGAGTACTTAGGCAAAAAGATACAGGCTACGGAGGTGAAACTGGCCGGCCTGGGCGCACTTGTCATGCCGATCATCGTCATTGTGTTCACCGCCATCGCGGTCTCGATACATGCGGGCCGAATCAGTCCCGAAAATTCCGGGCCCCACGGCTTCACCGAGATCCTCTACGCCCTTACGTCCCAGGGAAACAACAACGGGTCCGCATTTGGCGGACTGACCGGGAACACCGCCTTCTACAACGTCATCGGCGCCATCGACATGCTGATCGGCCGGGTGCGGGATCATGATTCCGGCGCTGGCGCTGGGCGGCATCCTGGCGGCCAAGAACGTGGTGCCCGAATCCCTCGGCACCTTCAGGACCGACAACACCATGTTCGTGGGCCTCACCATCGGCGTCATCGTGATCATCGGCGGTCTCACCTTCTTCCCCGCCGTCGCCCTCGGCCCCGTCGTCGAGCAACTCAGCCACGGAAAGTTCTTCTAAATGACGACTGTGACCACAGAACCGCAGCCGCAGCCGCAGTCCCAGCCGGGCACTCCCCACGGTGTGGCGGAGGCCCGCAGCCTGTTCGACGGCGAGATCCTGCGCCATGCGCTGCTCGACGCGGTGAAGAAGTTCAACCCCGCCGACCAGATCAAGAACCCCGTCATGTTCGTGGTGCTCATCGGGTCGTTCGTGACGCTCATCGAAGCCATCGCCCACCCCGGCATCTTCGACTGGTCCATCACCATCTGGCTGTTTCTCACGGTGGCCTTCGCCAATTTCGCCGAGGCCATGGCCGAGGGCCGGGGCAAAGCCCAGGCCGACACGCTGCGCAGAATGCGCTCGGACACCGAAGCTCGCCTCCTGGGCGCCCATGGAAGCGAGACGCGGGTGGCGGCGGCCTCGTTGTCCAAGGGCGACCTGGTGGTGTGCGAGGCGGGCGATGTGATCCCCTCCGACGGCGAAATCATCGAAGGGGTGGCCTCGGTGGACGAGTCGGCCATCACCGGTGAGTCGGCCCCGGTCATACGAGAATCGGGTGGGGACCGCTCGGCGGTGACGGGCGGCACACGGGTGTTGTCGGACCGTCTCGTCATCCGCATCACCGCCGAGCCCGGTCAGACCTTCCTCGATCGCATGATCACGTTGGTGGAGGGCGCCAACCGACAGAAGACGCCCAACGAGATCGCTCTCACCATCTTGCTGGCGGTGCTCACCATCGTGTTCTTGCCGGTGGTGGTGTCGCTGCAGCCCTTCGCGCACTTTTCGGGCACCACCGTGTCGGTGGTGATCTTGGTAGCCCTGCTCGTGTGCCTGATCCCCACCACCATCGGGGCGCTGCTGTCGGCCATCGGCATTGCCGGCATGGACCGTCTGGTGCAGCGCAACGTGTTGGCCATGAGCGGGCGCGCTGTCGAAGCGGCCGGCGACGTGCAGACGCTGTTGCTCGACAAGACGGGCACCATCACCTTGGGCAACCGCATGGCCTCGTCCTTCTTTCCGGCCGCCGGCGTCAGCGAGGAGGAGCTCGCCAACGCGGCCCAGCTGGCCTCCCTGGCCGACGAGACACCCGAGGGCCGCTCCATCGTGGTGCTGGCCAAGGAGCGCTTCAACATCCGCGAGCAGGACCTCGGCGACGAGCACACCTTCGTGCCGTTCACGGCCGTGACCCGTATGTCGGGTCTCGACATCGGCGCCCGCCAGATCCGCAAGGGTGCGGCTGAATCGGTGAAGCGTTGGGTCATCGACCAGGGCGGGTCGATCCCCGAAGGTCTCGACGAGATGGTGGAGCGCATCTCGCGGGCCGGCTCCACGCCGCTGACGGTGGCCGACGGGCCGAAGATCCTCGGCGTCATCGAGCTGAAGGACGTGGTGAAGCAGGGCATCCGCGAGAAGTTCGCCGAGATGCGCGCCATGGGCATCCGCACTGTGATGATCACCGGTGACAACCCCCTCACCGCGGCGGCCATTGCTCAGGAGGCGGGCGTCGACGACTATCTGGCCGAAGCCACCCCCGAAGCCAAGATGGCGCTCATCAAGTCCGAGCAGGAGGGCGGCAAGCTCGTCGCCATGACCGGCGACGGCACCAACGATGCCCCCGCCCTGGCCCAGGCCGACGTGGGTGTGGCCATGAACACGGGGACCACGGCGGCCAAGGAGGCCGGCAACATGGTCGACCTCGACTCCAACCCCACCAAGCTCATCGACGTCGTCGAGATCGGCAAGCAACTGCTCATCACCCGCGGGTCACTGACCACGTTCTCCATCGCCAACGACGTGGCCAAGTACTTCGCCATCATCCCCGCACTGTTCGCCACCGTGTACGAGCCGCGCCCCGGTGTCCCCGGGCCGCTGAATGCGCTCAACATCATGAAGCTGCACAGCCCGCAAAGTGCGGTGCTCTCCGCCGTCATCTTCAACGCCCTGGTCATCGTGGCGCTCATCCCTTTGGCGCTACGGGGCGTGAAGTTCCGTGCGGCGTCGTCGGCCGCCATCTTGCGGCGCAACGTATGGATCTACGGGGTGGGCGGCGTCATCGTGCCCTTCATCTTCATCAAGCTCATCGATCTCATCCTCGTCGCCCTCCACGCCTACTGATGGAGAGAATCTGATGCTTGCCCACCTGCGCCGTTCGGTCATCCTCGGTGTCATCGTCCTCGTCATGACCTTCGGCTACGCGTATGTCGGCACCGGAGTCGCCCAGCTCTTCTTCAAGCACCAAGCCGACGGGTCGCTCACGGCCAACGGGTCGACGTTGATCGGACAGAACTGGTCGGACACCACGTGCCCTGGACATCGGCTCGGAAGTTGCGTGTTCCAGGGCCGCCCCGACGACCTCGGCCCTTATGCCAGTGCCAAGACGAACCCCACCGAGCATCCCGGCGATGACCCGCTGGTGGCCAACGGACAGCCGGGCGGGTCGGGAGGCACCAGCCTGGGGCCGCGCTCGGCAGAATTCCTGACGTATACGAAGGAGCTGGTGGTCTATTGGCACCAGCGCGGTGTCGATCCCACGCCGGATCTCGTCACGACCTCAGGCAGCGGCGTCGACCCGGACATCTCGCCGGCCGACGCCGTGGCCCAGATTCCCATGGTCTCGGCCGCCACCGGCCTTTCTCCGACGAAGCTGCGGTCGCTCATCTCCAAAGAGACCAACGGAACACTCCTTGGCTTCTTGGGAAGCTCATACATCGACGTCCTGCAGCTCAACGAGGCGTTGGCGCGACTGCGCTGAGAGCACTGCCACAATGAGACCTATGGCGCTGTCCGTCGGTGTGGGCCGAGAACCTCGGCCCGTCGTGGGCGTTGACGCGGACACGACCGACGTGGTCGAGCCCGCCGGCCGTTTTCGGATCTACCTGGGTGCTGCCGCCGGCGTGGGGAAGACCTTCGCCATGTTGTCCGAAGGACAGCGACGCAAGCAGCGGGGCACCGACGTCGTCGTCGGATTCGTGGAGACCCACGGGCGCCCCTCGACGGCTGAGCTCGTCGAGGGGCTCGAGATCGTTCCGCGCCTGTCTGTCGACTACCGAGGGTCCCATTTCGAGGAGATGGACATCCGCGCCGTCCTCGAGCGTCGTCCCACCGTTGCCCTGGTAGACGAGCTGGCCCACACCAACGTGCCGGGCTCGGGTGCCAACGAGAAACGGTGGCAGGACGTGCTCGAGCTCCTCGATGCCGGTATCGACGTGGTGTCGACGGTCAACATCCAACATCTCGAAAGCATCGCCGATGCCGTCGAGCACATGACGGCGGTGAAGATCCGCGAGCGGGTGCCGGACTGGGTCGTGCGCAAGGCGGATCAGATCGAGCTCGTGGACTCGTCGCCTGAGCAGCTGCGCCGACGGATGCTGCACGGCAACATCTACCCGGCCGCCAAGGTGCCCCAGGCGCTGACGCACTTCTTCCAAACCGACAACCTGATCGCCTTGCGAGAGCTGGCCCTGCGCTTCCTCGCCGACGAGACCGAGGAGGAGCTTCTCGAGCATCTCCGGCGTCATCACGTCGATGCCCTGTGGGAGACCACCGAGCGGATCATGGTCGGTGTGACCGGCGCTCCGGGCACCGACGCCTTGTTGCGACGAGCCGCTCGTATCGCGGCCCGGGTCAAAGGGGATCTGGACGTCGTCCACATCACCGCCGAAGAGGACAGCAGCCGTCGCGATGAGAAAGCGGTGGCAGCCTTGCGGGTCCTGGCCGCCGACCTCGGTGCCCGCTGGCACGAGGTGCGGGCCCCGGACCCCGCCAACGCGCTGATCGAGTTCGCCAAGGTGCACCAGATCACACAGATCGTCATCGGCTCCAGCCAACGCAGCCGATGGCAGGAGCTCACCGGCGGCGGTTCGATCGTTCGGCGTCTCATTCGCAAGGCCGGCACCACGGGCACCGATGTGCACGTCATCGCGCGCCGTGAGCTTCCGGCCGATGGGGCCGGTCCGGGCGAGGTCTTCGACTCCGAATAACCCGAGGGCGGTACGTCGCCAACCCGATCGTTATAGTGCCGATGGTGGTGTACTCCCCGGTGCAAGGCGGGAGTCGAGGGCGATGAAGACTGCGATGGCGCTGGGTCTGGCATCGGTGAGTCTCCTCCTCGGGTCGCTCGCGATGGCGTCGCCATCGAGTGCAGCCGGTACAGCCGCGCACCTGGCGCCAAGCACACACTTTGTGGTGGGGTTCAACGCCACCACCGCAACCGAGGTGAGCAACGCCGCGAGTGTGGGTGTATCGACGGACATGCTCTACGCGGGCCCACCAACGGCGCAGAGCAAGCTCGGAGAGGCGTTGGCCCAAGCGCACATGGGGGTGATCGACGGTCGCATCTCGACCGAGCTGTATTTCTGGGAATGCCACCGCACCCATAGCGTGGCTCCCGCACCATCGAGGGCGCGCAACAGCTACTGCGCCCATGACGCCGAGCCCGGCTACAGCACCTCGGTCCTCCTCGGCGCGGTGGACGCCACCCTCACATCCGATGCGGCCAGTCCCTTCGTCACCGCCTTGTGGGTACTCGACGACTGGCCGGCATGGGACGGAGGAAGCGCGCGGCTCGTGCTGCAGGACATCCACCAGGAGATCACCGCCACCACCCCCGACCTGCCGGCCATCTGCGGGTTCGGGGCCACCGTCACCGCCCCCGGCACAGATGGGTGGGACCCGTCGACGGCACTGAATTACTCCAACGCCGGCTGCGACCTGGTCGGCTTCTACAACTACGCCGCTACGACGCGCCGACCTTCTAGCGGGACAGGCCTCGATTGGTCGATGCAGTCGTTGCTCCCGGCCATGGAGTCGTCCTTGGACAGTCTCGGTTGGGACGAAGCCTCCACCCCGGTGCTTGGCATCGGACAGGCGTGGTCCGGCCGCTTCGCCGCCCACTACCAGCCCGGGCTCAGTTCGTCACAGGTGCTGACCCAAGCGACCGCTTTCTGCTCGGCGGGAGCGACGTCGATCGCCTGGTACGCCTGGTCGGACTCGGGGTTCCACCGCGCCACCCAGACACCGGTCAACTCAGCGGTGATGGCAGCGGGGATCGAGGAAGGTATCGCCTCGTGCCGTCACAAGTGGTCGGGCTGATCGACCCACATGGTGCTGCCGTTGCCCGGGGTCGCCGGCGTGTAGAACACGGGCCGCCCGAATCCGTGCGCCTTCGAGAGGTACATGGCGGCGTCGGCCTGTTTCACGAGGGTGTCAGGATCGGTGGGGGCATCGGACGACCACGCCACGCCGATGCTGGCTTGACACGACACGTGGCCCGCCTTGAGACGCACCTGGTGGCGCAGCGAGTCCGCCACCCGCATGGCGGCGCGCATGGCTTGAGTGGCGGTGGTGATCCCCGGGCACACCACCAAGAACTCGTCGCCGCCGATGCGCCCGACGACGTCCTCGGTGCGCACCGAGCGCAGCAGCCGTTTGGCGGCCACCTCGAGGAGCTCGTCGCCGGCCCCATGGCCGAGGCGATCGTTGACGTCTTTGAAACGATCCAGATCGACGAAGATGACCGCGGCGCGGCCCGTGCCGTGTGAGTTGGCCACGGCGTTCTCGAGTGCCTCCATGGTGGTGGCCCGGTTATGACACTTGGTGACGTCGTCGAAGGTGGCCCGCACGCGCAGCTCCTCGCGCATGCGTACGCTCTCGGTGACATCGGCCACGCAGGCGATGGCACCGGTGATGGTTCCGTTGTCGGTGAACAGGGCGCGTAGGGTGACGTTGCACTGCCGCACCTCTTTGATGCCGCGTTCGTCCGACGCGCTGAGACGCATCTCGAAGTCGTTGTCGAGACCGCTACGCAGCACGGTGGCAAAGGCGTCGTCCACCAGTTGCCGTTGTTCGGGCACGACGGCGGCCAACTGGTCCTCGACGGTGGACGCCCGTGTGGTGCCCAAGATGGTGTGCAGGATGCGATTCGTGTAGACGACGCGACCGTGCGCATCGACTTGGAGCACGCCGAGGGGGAGCGCCTCGGCCAGCCGATGAAGAACCTCCTCTCGTGCACCGAGGGCTTCGTGAAGACGGCGCGGTTGAGCCGCGGCACCCGTGGTGGCGGAGTGCTGGTGAGACGACGGTGGTGCTTGATCTTTCATCTCCGCGGTGACGTCGACCATTTCAGCCACGATGCAGCTGTCGGCACCGTCGTCGAGACGATTGTGGTTGACCATCTCCAGCCACACCCATGATCCGTTGCTGTGCTTGTGGCGGATGCGGACCTGACGCCCGGGACCCGGTGCGCCCAGCATCTGCATCCAGTTCTCCACAGCCAGCTCTTGGTCCTCGGGATGGATGAACTCCACTGAGGTGCGACCGACCATCTCGTCGCTGCTCCAGCCGAGCATGGCCGTCGTTGCCGTGTCGATCTCCAAGATGACGGCCACCACGCTTTTGCGCATGCGAGCCGGCGCGGGTACGGGCACCGGCGCCGAGGTCGGCGCGCGGGCGCCGTCACCCTCGGTCGGGCCGAGATCCTGGCCGTGCACGTCTCGCGCTCGGCACCCTTTAGCCATCGTCGCCAGCCGCCGTCGTCTTGAGCGGCCAGGGGACACAGTTCCTGGCCAGGGCCGTAAATAGTGCCCGAAAGTCGCCCATCTGACCGCTAGGGTGCCTAGTAGCAGCGCACCTGCACCGGTGGCCCCTGAGCTGCCGTTGTCAGAGCCCACCGTTACGAGGAGGTTGCCAGCGTGACCAGTCAAGAGTCCCCGCCCGAGCAGGTCTTGGCCCAGTTCCCCATCACCACCGCACTCGAGTTCTCCGAATGGCCCGTCCAGCGCACCGTGGGCATGGTCTTCGGTGTGGTGGTTCGTTCCATGGGCATGGCCAAAGGCATCACGGCCGGATTCCGAGCGCTGGCCGGGGGCGAGGTGAAGCAGTACACACGCTTGGTGGAGGACAGCCGGCGTCACGCTCTGGACCGGATGATCGAGAACGCCAAAGTGGCAGGAGCCAACGCCGTCGTGTCGATGCGCTTCGACTCGTCTGAGGTAGGCCAGAACCTCACCGAGATCGTCGCCTACGGAACCGCCGTGGTGCTCGGGCCAAGTCGCTGAACCCGGCGGACCAGGCGTCTTGTCATGGAGGGAATCGTCGGCATTGTGATCGTGACGGTCCTCGTGCTCTGCGGTGCGGCCAGTCTCTTTGTTCGTCGTCACGGCGAAAGTGATCGGCCGGAGTCCGACTGGCGTTCGACGGACGAGGTCTTCAAGGACCCTTCTACCGACCGGACCATGCGCGTGTGGCTCGATACCGCCGGCGAGCGCCATTACGTGGCGGAGCGCTGAAGGCGCGGGCCCGCTCCGACCCCTAAAGCCAGGGTTCTGATGTGTCGATGCATCTCGGATGAACCCGGATGCCCGCGAGACCAAGGCTTGGAGGCTCTCCGAGCACTCTTCCAAGTCTGACGCCGCCGTGTCGACGCTCGAGGTCGGCACGAGGGTCTTTGTCCGCAACCGGTTTATCGGACACTGGAGCGTCGGCTTCGAGGTCATCGACATCGTCGACGGCGGCTACCGGTTGCGCCGGCTTTCCGACGGTCAAGAGTTCCCTGACACCTTCGCCTTCGGAGACGTAATGCGCGAGCGGCGCCGGCACCCCGTGCGCGTCATCGGCGAATCACTCCTCGATCGCCAGCGCCAGATTCTCTGATATCAGCGCCGACAGCGCTGTCAGCGGCGACCTGAGCGTTGTCTGAGAAGATGACGCCGGCGAAACTACAGCGATGAGGTGCGCTGCTTTATCAACGATTCAATTGACGCATCGTCATTTCTGACGATATGCAACACAACAGACACATAACAGTTCTGTTGCGCGATGTAGCGACGGACCAGCGGTTATCTGGGTCGATACGCCGAGAAGTCGCAGTTGCCATCGTCAATTGAACGACGGGGACGTATCCCACCTAACATCCGCATTCAATATGCGCAGGAAAAAGCCTTCGGTATCCGTACTCCTGGCTCTGGCCGGCACGTTCGCGGTGGCATCACCCGTCGCCGCGCAGACAATGCGGTCGTCGCCTTCGTCACCGGATTCCAACCATGGTCCAGACAAGTCCGACAAACTCGCTGACCTTCTCGTCGACAACACCCCCTTTACGTGTGTGACGCCGGCAACGATCTGGACACTGGTGACCGTGTTCAACAACTTGCAGGCGTCCGGCCTTGCCCCCAAGGTGTCGGTGGTGCCCGCCAAGACCTACGCATGCACTGTCCCCGCCGTCCCCCAAGCAATTCCCACCAGCACACCGGTGCCGACACCACCACCCGTTGAAGTCACCAGCGCTCCGGCTCCCACCCCGACGCCGGCCCCGCCTCCTGCGAGCACGGCCAGTGCAGTCAACGCTCCCAGTACGTCGACAAGTACGGCGACACCACCGGGGTGGGGATGCACCGCCGCCATCGCCTATCTCAGCGCGCACTCGGCACCGGGGTTCCAGTTCATCTGCCCCGGCAACGCGGATGGCCATGAGGCCATGACGTGTGACAACTACGCGTCGGTGTGCCCGGGCGAGAAGCTCATCGTGATCAACGACCCCTGCCCCGTCGCGTACATGAACGAGGCGAGCAACAGTTGGGTCGTCGAGCACTTGTCGACGGCGCCGATCGACCCCTACGGCAAGGGTTGCTGAGAACCTCTCGTTTCTGGCCCATCAAGGAGCGGGCGCGCTTGACACGGCACCGTCGACGTCGCCGCTCGATGGTCGCCAGCCGACCGAGATAGAGGTAGGCGGCGCCGTAGGATTTCCCTTGCAATGGTGGGCGTCGATGGGCCAATTGACGAGGGAAGCTCAACTCAGGTGCGTGAAAGGCCGAAATGAGCGAGATGTCCCAAGGACCCGGTTGGTGGTTGGCGACCGACGGCAAGTGGTACCCACCCGAGGAGCACCCGGGCCAGGTGACGCCTGCCGCAGCGTCGGCACCCCCCGCCACGCCCACCCTGTCGTCAGCTGAGCCCGAGGCCGCCGCCCCTGTGGCCTACCAGGGCCTTCCCTCGGGCTGGTACCGCGATCCCAGTGACCCCGCCTCGGCGCGCTACTGGGACGGGACCACGCTGGGTGACGAGAAAAGGCCGGTGGCGCACCCGGCGGTGGCAGTCAGTCAGCCAACTGCCAGTCAGCCGATCTCGGGTCAGCCAACCACGACGGTGACGACTCCCGGAGTGGTCACACCGACGCCATACATGGGTTCCACGCCGGGCGGCAGTGCCTCCCCCCCGCCGTTGGCGCCCATGGCTCCGACGCTGTCGCCGTCGCCGTCGGACAATCGACCCTTTTTCAAAGAAGGCTGGTTCTGGCTCTGCATCGTGGCGGTGATACTTGTGATCGGCATCGTGGTGTCCAACGGCGACGGCACCAGCAACGGCAACTCCAATGCGGCGTCGAACACGGGCACGGTGGCCAGCACGACGACAACGGTCACGGCACCGGCCAGTACGTTGCCGGCTCCCACCACCACCACGATCGTCATACCGTCGGCGCCGCAGCCCACCGCGGACGGGGCCGGCAGTGCCCTCATCAACGCCTGGGCGGGACACAATCAGCCCCGAGCCCTGTCGGTGGCGACGACCCAAGCAGTCGCCACCCTTTTCGCGAATACCTACGTTCGCGACGGCGCCACCGATCGCGGCTGCAGTACGGGATCTCCACCGGTCACGTGCACGTTCGGACCTCCTGGGGGTGGTTCGCCCAATGATCCGATCTATTCGTTGACGGTGGCACAAGCGCCGGGCGGGAAGTGGTACATCTCGTCCGTGCAAGTGCTCGGCTAGACGCCCGGCAGCTGTGGTTGGGAGGGGTTGAGCCATGAGCTCGATGCCTCTCCCGTAGCCGGCCACTGCGGCGGGGAGATGGGCCCGTCCGGCGTCATCTCCACCGGGCCCGCTGCTTGCCGGGCGGCCGTGTCGACGAGCGAGTCGGCCTCACCTGGTTCGATCCGTGTCGTCCCCGCGCACATCGAACACACCGTGAAGTACTTGTGCCCGAGAGGGATCACGGGAACGAAAAACACCGTGAACCACGGACTGACTCTGGTGACCATGTGCGCGCAAGGCCGGTGACAGTGCCGACACTGCACCAGAACGACGCCGAGCGGGTGTCGGCGGCGGCGGATCCCGAAGATGATCAACACGAGGCACGCTCCACATCGGCAGCCTTACGACGAGAGCGTTGTCGGCGAAGGACCAATGCCGCCACGGCCACGATGAGTACGACAAGAAGGATGGTGGGCAGGACGAAGATGCCATCGGAGGCTTGCTCGCCATCCACGGCGCTGCGGGTGGAGACCAACCCGGCATGGCCGGGCACGGTGAGAGCTTCGAGCTTGGACCCGGTGGCGTGCAGCACGTCGCCGGGGATGGTCTCGTCATGGCGATGGCCGTCGAAGGTAAAGCTGCCGTGACACGAATAACCCACGAGGTTGCTGCCACTGCCTCCCATCAGGCCGAGACACCCGGTCATGGTCACCTCTACGGGGACGCCGTGTTCTTTGAGCAGCGTGATGTTGGCGTTGCGTTGGAAACCCGCCACGAAGAGGACGACCACCACAACCGCGAGGGTCACCACGCCGAGTGCCACCATCACGCGACCGACACGCCGAGCGTCCACCTGCACGGGGGCGCCCCGCAGGGTCATGAGGGGTTCCTCGGCGGCCGGCTCGTTGCCCGAAGAGCCCCGTTGGCCCGGTGCCGTTTGCCCCGACGCGATCATCGGCGTTCCCATTCCTCGGTTGCGACCCTGTTCGGCACCGCTTTCGCGCAGCCGGCGTTGCGGGGATCGTAGCGGGACAGTCGATTGCCATTAGGCTTCGTGTCGGATGTTTCGGGTTCCGATGTTTCGGGTCAGGGCCAACCGGTCGAGCGATCCATTGGTGAGGGGGCTGGGGTGCGACGCAGAACGCTGATTCGAGTCGGTTTGCTCCCGGGTCTCGTTCTCGGTGCCGGCGCTCTTGGACTGGTCGGGGTGGCCGCCCCCGCATCGAGTGCGATGGCGGCTCCGTCAGAATTCCATGCTCCTCGAGTGCCGGCTCCCGGTGTGTCCACCCGGGTGCATCACAAGGTGGTCGAGGAGTGGGGCTCGACGAACTGGTCGGGCTACGCCATCACGGGTCGTACGTACACCACCGTCACCGGCCACTGGGTAGTACCGCAGGTGCAAACCCCAGCCAAGCGCCTGCGCAAGAAGAGTGCTTTCTCGTCGTCGTGGGTGGGCATCGACGGCTACGGGAACTCAGACTTGATTCAAGCCGGCACGGAACAGGATTGGATCGGCGGCCGCGACCGAGCCCCGTTCTACCAGGCGTGGTGGGAGATCCTGCCGTATGCGGAGACCCCGATCCCATCGCTCCCCGTGAATCCCGGCGATGCCATGGTGGTGACGATCACCAAGGGCACCCCGAAGTGGACCATTACGGTTACCGATACGACGACGGGCCAGTCCTTCAGCACGCAGCAGCCGTACTCGGGCCCCGGAGCGTCGGCGGAATGGATCCAAGAAGCGCCCACGATCGGGAACCACGTCGCCACGCTGGCCGACGACAGTACGGTGACGTTCGACCCGGGCACTGTCAATGCCGGCAATCCTGGCTTGGTTCCGGCCGATGCCGGGGTGATGTTGAAGCGGCGCAAGCAGATCTCCACACCGTCATCGCCGAACACAGCGCGCGATGGGTTTGCGGTGGCCTACGGCGCTGTGGCCCCGCCGGCACCGTCTTTTTAGGTTTCGTCAGGGCGCGGTTGCTCCGAGGTGACCCGTTCGATGCGGCGGTCGGGGACGAGCCACACCACCGCCACCGAGATGTAGAGGGCGAGCGCCACCCACGGCTCCACGAACGCCACACCCACCGCCACCACGTACACGCCGGCTGACAATGCCCCCTTGCGGTCCCTGCCGATGGCGAGTGCCAGAGGCGAGTCGGGGGCGTGGAGGGCCAGCAGTGTCTTGGTGAGGATGAAGTACGCGATGGCCGAGCCCAACAGGACGATGCCGTAGACGGCCACCGGGGCGGTGGCATGACTGTGCGGTCCGAGCCACGCCGTGGCGGCCGGTGTCAGGGACAACCAGAACAGCAAACCCATGTTGGCCCACAGCACCCGGCCGTCGATGCGCTCGACGGCCTGCATGAGGTGATGGTGGTTGTTCCAATAGATGGCGAGAAAAACGAAACTGAGCAGGTACACCAACAGTGTGGGCAAAAGCGGGCGAAGATCCGAGAACCCGTTACCGGCGGGCGGACGAAGGTCCAGCACCATGATGGTGACGAGGATGGCAATCACGCCGTCGCTGAACGCTTCCAGACGTCCGCGGCTCATGTCCTGATTCTCTCATCTCGCCGTGGCGCCGGGAATTATCAGCGACGGTCAACCAAGGCGCGTCCAGTCGACGCCATCGGTGGTGTGCCACAACCCGGTACCAGTCTCGCTGACCCATCCATCGGTGGCAGTGGCGAACACCACGTTGCCGCGGCCGCCCACCACGAAGCCTTCGTGGACGAGTTGCGTCAGCGCCGACCAGTGCGACCCTCCGTCAGAGGTTTGGAACACCTCAGAACCGTCGGGGAACAGCCACGCGGTGGCGGCGGTGAGGACAGCCAGGTTCTCGTGGCCGAGCGAATAGGGCGACACATAGCCAACGCTCGGTAGACCCCTGGCGAACACTGCGCCGGTGGCGGGGACAAGCCCGGGCGTGCTCGCCGACGCGGCGAGATCCCACTGTTGCCCGCCGTCTTGCGAACGAAACAGTTCCTTGGCCTGAGAACCGGCGCCGGCCTCCGAGCCACAGAGCATCCAGAGGTCGTTGGTGGCGGACGCCGCCACCTGCTCGCCGGATTCGAAGGACACCGGACACGGATCGACCCGTGTCACCCAGCTCTGGCCGTCGTCAGCGGTATAGGTGAGGCCAGGCGACGCCGTCTGCCCGTAGCTCAACAGGTAGGCCCGGGACCGGGTGATGCGGGCCAGCTCCAATCCTTGGTCACCGAGCCCCGGCCTCGGCTCGAAGGACACCGGCGGCGCCGTGGCCGTCGCTGTCCACGTCGCCCCGTGGTCGGTGGAGATGTCGACGGTCAGGGGGCAGCTCAGCCCCGTCGTACGGGTCGTGATCGGGCACGTTCCCACCACGGCCCACACATCGGGGCCGATGGCGCTGACGTCGGAGACCACCGGCCCGATGTGCTCTTCGGTCCATGTCCGGCCCCCATCCGCGCTGGACCACAGCCCGGCCACGCCCGTCGCCGAGGGCGGCCCGCCCCACAAATAGCCGTGATCGGCGTCGGCGAACTCGATCTGACTCGGATAGCCCGTGGGCAGCTCCGGATCGACGACCTCCCAGCTCTGACCGCCGTCATCGCTGGCGGCCAACAGGGTCTGCTGGCCATGGAGCACCAACGCGAAGCCGTGCACGGGGCCGATGAACACGACATCGGAAACGTTCGCGGGCGGAACGGCGGTTCCCGGGGCCAGGAGGCCTGTTTGCGAATCAAAGCTGGCAAAGGCCTCCGTGGCCCGTCGGCCCGGGACGACCACCACGGCGACGATGACGGCCAGACCGACGAGTGCGGTCGTGGCCACGGCGATAGCGCCGCCGGTGCGCCGCCGCCGCAGGCCGGCGGCCCGGCGGCGCACTAACCCCAGGACTCGGGACGTGGGCTCGGGGGGCGAGGGGTCATCGAGATGCTCGAACATCGCTGCCTCCTTCCTCGTGGGGGTCCCCGAGCTCTCTACGCAACATGGCCAGACCTCGAGAGGCGTGCACCTTCACCGAACCCACCGAGCATCCGAGCGCCCGGGCCACGTCCAGCTCGGGCCAGTCGGCGAGATAGCGCAGGACGACCACCTCGCGCTCGGCGCCGCGACAGGCGCCGCAAGGCTCGGGCCAGGTCCACCCGTTCGGGCAGATGGACGTCGACCAGGGCCACGTGCTCCACCCCGGCGGTGGGCGGATGACGGCGGCGGCGCAGACGGTCGATGGCGAGGTTGGTGGCCACCCGAACCACCCATCCCTCCGGATGGTCGTGCAATCGAGCCCAATGCACGTGGCTGCGAGCGAGAGCCTCCTGGGCGGCGTCCTCGGCGTCACCGCGGTCGCCCAGAAGGCGAAACGACACACGATAGGCAAGCCGATAGAGGTCGGGGAAGGCGTCGTCGAAGCGCATCCCCGCCTCTGTGGTCACCGCTCTCCCCCGCCGGCCCTAGGCCCGAGTCTTCGTCACTGCCCTTTTCTACGCCCCCGGACTGCGATGCGTTGACGGCGGGCCCGCACCACCGAGTGCCGCAAGGAGGGCTCCCGCCCACAGGCCGGTGCATTTAGCATTTCGTCTACGGCGACAAGGAGCGCAGTGGACATCACCTACGTATTCGCAGGAATCTCGGTGGCGAATCGAGACGCGGCGGCGGCCTGGTATACGAAGCTGCTCGGGAAGCCCCCGGATTTTCTCCCCCATGATGGCGAGGCCGTGTGGCAGCTGACGCCCAACGCATCGCTCTACGTGGTGGTCGACGCCGAGCGCGCCGGTCGAAGTGTGGCGACAGTGGTCGTCGATGACTTGGAGGCCATGGTCGCCCAGCTGGCGGTCCAAGGCATCACCATCGGAGCGATCGAGGAGGTGGTCGGGGCAGGACGCAGGGCCGTAGCCAATGACGTCGACGGCAACGCCATTTCGATCGTGGAAATTCCTGCCTGGCGTCCGAACCCCTAGCCCCCGAGCTGCAGCGTGTCGCTCACCACCTGCAGGAGGTAATAAGGGCTGACCGGCTTCTGCAGGTGGGCCTGCACCTTCGCACCGATTCGAATCTGGGTTTGCTTGTCCAACGAGAAGGCCGAGTGCAGCACGACCGGAGGACACGAATCGACCGCCTCCAACAAGGCGACGCCGTCCATACGCGGCATACGCAGATCCAACAGCACCATGCCGACATCGAGCTCCCGCAGGAGACGAAGGGCAACCTCCCCGTCCTCGGCGACGGCAACCGAATGACCGGCCTCTCGAAGCATGTCGGCGCACGAGGAGCGAATGGCGGCGTCATCGTCGACGACGAGCACGTCGACTTGTGTGCGGTGCTGTGCGGAAGGGTCGTCCGGGCGGGGCGCGGTACGCGTGGCGCCCTCGGTAGCGGCGCTGCGTGGCGACCAAGCGGGATCCTGTCGAGTGTCGTCGCGAAGTACGAAAGCTAGGGCCATGGCGCCCCCCCGTCCTGAAACCCGGATTCTACGCCCGTTGGGCCTCTGGGGCGTCCTGAACGCTGTCACGACCTGAGGTGCCACCAGAGGGGCCCGGGCGCGAAACTGCCCCCTCGTCGTCCCGGGGGGCAGTTTCAGCCGTCTACCGGAGCTTCCCGGGCCAGGGGGTGGACGAGAATCCTGAGACGACGGCCTACAGCCTGCCCTCGCCACCGCCTCATGTCAACGCCCATGGTCAAGATGCGGCTAGAGCGAAGACGTTTCAGGGCTCTGTAGCGGGTCCGCAACACCGGGCCACGAGATTCACAACAAGACCACAGCTCCATGGCCTGATTCAGCTCGTTCCCAGCTTAGGGACGTATCTTCGGGTTCTCTTCTATGCGCAGGATACTGTGACGAACGGGGTTCAGAGTGGCAGAATGACCGTCCAATCGTTGTGATGCAAAGTAACGTCCCGCCCCGGTCGCACCCTCTGGAAAGGTCTCGATGTCTGCAACAAACCAGCGCTTGCTCCGTCGTATCTCGGAACTCGTCGAAGCTGACGATGAGCTGCGTGAATTGCTCCTGCGCTACCGCAAGATCAACGCCAATCTGGCGAAACTCATCGAACGTG
This sequence comes from uncultured Acidimicrobiaceae bacterium, assembly GCA_963793645.1. Taxonomy (GTDB): domain Bacteria; phylum Actinomycetota; class Acidimicrobiia; order Acidimicrobiales; family UBA8190; genus CAWCAW01. Next base: position 256,338 of record CAWCAW010000010.1, read on the forward strand.
GGGAGTCCGGGGCCGCCGCACTCAAGGCCATTGATGCACCCATCCAGCGTCGAGAGGTGACCGAGGGTCTGGAGAAATTCGACGCGGCACGCCACCAGGTCCGATTGGCGTTGTTCTCGTTGTGCCTCGAGGAGGGCACCACCATCAGCGAGATTGGACGTCTACTGGGGATCTCGAGGCAATTGGCATCGCGGCTGGCAGCTCAAGCCGCGGCAGCCGAGGTTTGACCACAGACGAGGAACGGCGTTTCATTTCCAGCGAAAGTGGACGAATAGTCGTCCGAAGTTGCGGGAGTCCTTTTCGACCCGGTCGTACAGCGCCTTGATCTCCTTCTGATCGAGGAACCGCACCACTCGCTTTTTGAGTTGGCCACTCCCCTTTCCGGGGATGATCTCGACGAGGCGGGCCTTTTTCTCTACGGCCTCGTCGATGATGGAGCGCAAGGCCCTGTCAATGTCCTCGCCCCGGTTGTAGATGTCGTGCAAGTCCAACTTGAGCTTCATCGCATGAGCTCTTTCACGGAACCGAAATCGAGCACGGAGATTTGCTAGGCAGGTTAGCGGTCCCCGGCCGGAGCTCCATCTCGGGCCAGGAGATACGGTGTGCCGAGGAGAGACGTGAGCGGAGAAGATCGCCATTTGTGATCACCGCAAACGGCCACGTTCGAGGAGACACCATGACTCGTAAGGCATACGTAGGGCAGAACGTGACGGTCAGCTTCGACCCCGAGGTCTGCCAACACTCGGCGAAGTGTGTCGAGGGCCTGCCGGCTGTGTTCGAAGTGGGACGCTCCCCGTGGATCATGCCGGACGCGGCCAGCGCCGACGAAGTCATTGCCCAGGTGCAGCGCTGCCCGTCGGGAGCGCTTCGCATCGAACTGTAGGTCCACATCGGCCTGACGTTGGGCCCCCCAAGGCGTGCCGAGCAGGTAGTTAAGGACGAAGCGTCCATTAGGCTGAACCCTGATGTCACGTGAACTCCGGCTCGGGCTGGTGTTCGGCTTTAACGCCGTTCTGCTCGTCGCGTTGGGAATTGTCGGGGTGGCCGCCCATTCCCTCGGGGTCCTGGCGGCCGCCGGTGACTACCTGGCTGATGCCTTGGCCATCGGGTTGTCGATCTTTACCATCCGACTGAGCCGACGAGCCGCCACGGTCAAACGATCATTCGGGTATGAGCGCACCACCATCCTGGCTGCGTTGGTCAATGCCTCGCTGGTAGTGGCGGTCGCCTCTGCCGTCGTTGTTGCCGCCGTGGAGCGCTTGTCCAACGGTACGCCGCATGTGCACGGTGGTCCGGTGGTGGCGGTCAGCGGCATCGCGGCCGTGGTGATGCTTGCCGGCGCTCTCATTTTGCGGGGCGATGACGACCTCAATATGCGTTCGGTGTTGCTCGGGACAGCCGCGGATGCAGCCACCGCGGCGTGTGTTGCTGCCACAGGGGTCGTCATCCTCGTCACCGGGCGGCTGTTCTGGCTGGACCCCACCGTGGCGCTTGTCGTGGCGGCCATCATTGGTTTCCGGGCCATAGGACTGCTGCGCGAGGTCGCCGACGTCCTGCTCGAATCGACACCCAAGAGCCTCGATGTCGGTGAGGTTCAATCGTCCATGCTCGAAGGCGGCGATGTTGAAGACGTCCACGACCTTCACATCTGGAACTTGTCGTCGGCGGTGCCGTTGCTCTCGGCCCATTTGGTTCTGACCGGTCACCCCACCTTGGAGGAGGCCCAGGGGACAGCCGAAAGGGTCAAGGCGCGCTTGCAGTCTCGATTTGGCATCGAGCATGCGACGCTGGAAACAGAATGTGAGGCCTGCGCGAGTCCGAACCCGCACGCGGCGTCAACACCACGGCACACCGCCCTAAGAAGTCATATCCATTAGGCATAGGACACATCGGGCGATCAGACCGGGGGGCCTGGCGCGTTACATCTGCGAAAGAACGTACGGGCTCACGCCTGGCGTACGGGCCCACCGCGCTTGCTCAACCGAGGGGTCGTCCGATGCAAGCAGTCGGGAAGCGGATCCGCTGCGGCCTGGATCTTGACGTGGGCGTCTTCGAGTCGCTGCAGCCATTTCCTCACGGTCGATGAACTCGACGGGATGATGGCCAGGAGCCGATCGTCGGACGGCTCGAGCTCGGCAAAGGCCACGATCATCTCTTCTGGTATACCGACTCCGGTATCGTCCAGAACCCGAGCATGAGGCGTCAGTAGCGGGTCCTCAGGTCCCGTGGCGATGACTTGCACACCGAGGAACGAGGACCACGGGTACCGCACTGAGGGACCGTGTTCTGAGTCGTCCAGCCCAGCGGTGAACGTCACTCCGAGCGCATCGAGCGCAAAGCTTCCTTCGAAAACCTCGAGGGTCTTGGTTTCGACCCACCCGACGGCCGTCCCATAAATAAGCGTGAGGCCCTTGGGCACTTCGACGGGTCTCGGAGCAACAGCCTTGGACCCCTCGATCTCGGGTGGGGGCTCGGCTGCCTTGGTCGGCTCAGCGGCCTTGGGGGTCTCGACGGCCTTCGGAGCCTCGGTTTTGACGGGCTCACCTTTCGGCAAGTCGACGGCCACAGGGATCTCGGGCCTAGGAAGCTCGACCAACGGCAGGGGCACCTCAGCCTTGGGCACCTCAGCCTTGGGCACCTCAGCCTTGGGCACCTCAGCCTTGGGCACCTCAGCCTTGGGCACCTCAGCCTTGGGCACCTCAGCCTTGGGCACCTCAGCCTTGGGCACCTCAGCCTTGGGCACCTCAGCCTTGGGCACCGGCGCTTCTGCCTTGGACGAATCGAGGACGAACTCGTCTATTTCCGTCGTCTCATCGGCATCGTCGTCAGCGTCAATGTCGATGTCGTCGCCCGACGATTTAATGATCTGCAAGACCGGCTTGGGCACTTTCAGGCCGCGCTCTGCGACCTCGTCCCAGTAGTGACTGAACCATTCCGGATCGGTGGCGGCAACGGCTACGCACAGCGTCGCCGCCGATTTGCGCCAGTCGTTGATCTGCTTTCCTCGGAGGTGTCCCCGAGCCACACCGTGGGCCCGATCGTGAACCTGTCCGAAGAGCCCGCGTCCTTCGTCTACGACGGCGCGGAAGTCCTCCGAGGACGTATCCGGTGCGAGGTCTCCCCCTCTCTCGAAGACCGGAAAGAACGCGGCCAGGATCGCCGCGTCACGAGCCAGCGATCTCCCTCCGAGTCCAACGGGTCGTTCGCAACCCATTACCGGACACCGGGCCATGTCATCACCTTTCGTGTTGCCGTCTGGCTAGCTGTCTGCCACCGTGGGTGGTCGACAGCGGACCCCGGCGATAAGAATCGGCGTGTCAAGGGTTGCACTTGAGAAACGGGAGTGCACCCCGCCCCTTGGGCCTGGCCACGAGGGCCCCGTTACCTGGGGAATTCCACCCCTTCCGGCCCGTCGAGGCGCCCTCAAGAGGCTCGGACAGCTCGACGGCCACTTGTCGTGGCATCTCCGCTCGCGCCCGCTGTGCCCAGGATCGGGCCCCGGGATCAGGAACTGGCTTGCAGTGCCCCCAGCGCAGCGCGGGCCGCTTTCGATGCTGCCCTCGTCGAATCTCGGGCCAGGCGGGCCATGCCAGCTATGCGACTCGGGTGCGACACCATGAGGCGAATGGCGGCGAGCACGTCTGGCGTCCCGTCGGGGCGCAGCAGAGACATGATCGTGTCGTCGGTGAGGCCGTCATCGGGCCGGTCACTGATGACGCGAAACGTGGTCCACGGGACACCGGCGGCTTCACACGCAGCCGCTACGCCGGCCGACTCCATCTCCATGGCGACGACGCCGAGAGCTTCCAACTCGGCCAGGCGAGTCGCGTCCATGATCAGGTGGTCAGCTGTGGCAATCAACCCCTTGCGTTCGACGCCTTCCATGGGAGCGGATTCGTAACGACGTCCGCTGCCCACATCGAGCACCGACTCGGGGATGATGACCGTGCCGATCGTGAGTGTCGGGTGTAAACCCCCTGCGATTCCGCTGACCACCACGTGGTCGACGCTGAAGCGCGCCAGAGCAGACTCGGTCATGCGCTGAGACGATGCCGGGCCAACGCCGAGTTGCGCCACGACCACCTCGGTGTCTCCGGCTCGGCCGATATAGACGCGAAGATCGCCCGAATTCGATCGATGAGCCTTTGCGTACTTGACGACCGGTCGAAGTTCCGAACTCATCGGGGCCAGAACGAGTGCACGGCGCAACTTCTTCATGGCTACAGCCTGTCCGACCGACGGCGTCCGCGCCGCCTCCGAGAACCGGCACTAACGATTGCCATGAGTACCGATGATTGCCCGTAAGTGCAAAGCAATGAGTTGTCACCGATGATGGACGGGTTTCCCAGTACGTGAATCCGCCTGTACTCGTTGGTCACTTCTGCACCAAACACAGGAGCTAGTCAATCTCATTCGGACCGTTTAGAGTAGGTTCGCAAGGGATAAAGTACGCCTACGAGCGGACTTACGGGGCGGGGGGAGTAGTTGCCGTGGCTGAGGATCTGGGCAGGCGCAGTGGGGCGGGACGCAAGCATTTGTGGGCTGTAGCCGCGCTAATGGCTGTGGGCGTTGCAACGTGCGGATTGTCAAGCACGGCTTTCGCTAACAATCTCACGGGGACCATGTCGGTCACCCCCACCACGGGCTTGACGAATGGTGAATCGGTATCAGTCACCGGATCTGGTTTCACTCCATCCGGGATCGGGAACTTCCTTGAGTGCAACGACGCCCCCAGCGAGCCGAACGTCGCGCTCCCTTCACCTGTGAGCAATTCGGTGGGGGTGGGTTGCAGCGCCATTTCGTACTCTCTCCTGGTGACGGTGAGTAGCACCGGGACGATCTCGAAGAGTTTCACGATCAGCGAGGGAACGGTCGGACCTCCGTGTGGAAAGTCGACTGATGCCATCGCCACTTGCCCCGCCATGGACACCAATGGCAATAGCCCGGCGGCAGACGCCGCTCTTTATCCATGCCCACCAACCGCCGCTCAACTAGCTGCCGGCGACCAGTGTCAACTGAACTTCGGTGACGACGATGGAGACTCCGCACCAGCAGTGAACCTCACCTTCCAAGGTGAGTCCACCACAACCACTACGGCCCCTGCGACGACGACCACAGTGGCAAAGACCACGACCACGACGGTAGCGAAAACCACGACGACGACTGCCGGAGGGACGACGGGGACCACGGCGGCCAGTACCGGGGACACGGGGGCCTCGACTGCCGCCGCGGGTGGTACGGCTACTTCGTCGCTCGCCTCGACCGGCGCCGGGCCGCCTCTGTGGTGGCTGCTCTTTATCGGGTTGATGCTCATCACGTTGTCGGGAGTGTTGTGGCTGGCGGGCCCCCGGGTGTGGCGAGGCCGACTGGCTGCCCGTTCATCCCACTCCGACGTCTGACCGCGGGCGCCGTCAGCGGCGCAATCTGACATGGCACCCGTAGGCGGTCATCGAGGTTCAGCGCGGCTCGTGACGTAAGGTCTTTCTGAGCGCAGGCCGAGCCAGGAGCCGCACGTGGGTGCACGTCGTTGTGGAGGGGTTTGTCACCTGTGAAGACCCCCCGTTTCGTGATCATCGGCGCAGGTATGGCCGGGATACTGAGCGCCATCAAACTGCGTGAAGCCGGCTTCACCGATGTCACGATCTACGAGAAGGCCGACGGGCTGGGTGGGACCTGGCGTGAGAACACCTACCCAGGTATTGCCTGCGATGTTCCCTCGCACCTTTATAGTTACTCCTTCGCCCCGAACACGGAATGGAGCCAGTTCTTCTCGTCCGGCGCCGAGATTCGCGCCTACTTCGAGAACGTGGCCCACAGCCACCAGATCGACAGGTCCGTGCAATACGGCACCGAGGTCACCCGCCTGGCCTTTGACGACGGCAAGTGGCGCCTCACGATGGCAGGAGGAGGGCAAGACGCCGCCGACATCGTGATAGCGGCGACCGGCGTGCTCCATCACCCGTCGTATCCGGATATCGAGGGCGTCGACACCTTCGGCGGTCCCATGTTCCACAGTGCTCGCTGGGACCATTCGGTCGAGCTGGCCGGCTGTCGTCTTGGGGTCATCGGGACCGGTTCGAGTGCCGTGCAGATCGTTTCTGCCACGACTGACACGGTGGCGCACATGGCGCTCTTTCAGCGCACCGCGCAGTGGATCGTGCCGGCTCCCAATCCGTTTATCACCGAAGAGCAACGAGAGCAGTATCGCCGCGACCCCGCCCTGATGGCGGCGGCACGCGGGGAGCTGGCGCAGCTGTTCGAGGAGCACTTCGCCAACGCCGTGGTGGATGCCGATTCGCCACAGATGAAAATGCTCGAAGAGATATGCCGTGCCAATCTCGAGGGCAGCGTGGCCGACACCGTTCTCCGAGAAAGGCTCCGCCCCGATTACCGTGCCGCCTGCAAACGTCTGGTCATCTCGCCGGACTTCTACGAGAAGCTTCAACGTCCCAACGCCGAGCTGATCGACGAGCGAATCGAACGCATTGAGCCCGGCGGCATTCGTACCGTCGATGGCCGGCTGCACGAGCTCGACGTACTCGTGCTCGCCACCGGATACCAGGTGGACCGCTTTATGCGTCCCATGGAGATACTCGGGCGCGACGGGATTGCCCTGGACACCGTGTGGGCTGAACGGCCGTCGGCCTACCTGTCGATCTCGATCCCGCAGTTCCCGAACCTGTTTATGGTCAACGGGCCCAACGGTCCGGTGGGCAATTTCTCACTCGTCGACGTGGCCGAGCTGCAGTTCGGCTACATCATGCAACTTGTCGAGATGCTCGTGAACGGTGGCTACCAGGAAGTGTGCGCCACTTCCCGCGCCACCGAGCGCTTCGAGGCTGATCGAGTTGAGGCCGCCAAACGGACAGTGTGGATGACGGGCTGTCGGAGTTGGTACCTGGATGATCGGGGCATTCCCGCCGCGTGGCCGTGGGGCTTTGATCGTTTTCGCCACGAAATGGCTCAGCCAGATCTGGCCGACTACGAATTAATCGCCCCCTAGGGCACCGACACGGAAGAGGGGGACCGATGAACACGATCTGCGACCTATTGGGGATCGAGTACCCGATCCTGGCTTTTAGCCACTGCCGCGACGTGGTGGCCGCCGTCACCAATGCGGGCGGCATGGGTGTGCTGGGCGCGGTCACCTACAGCGTCGGTCAACTCGAAGTCGAGCTCAACTGGATCGAGGAACACGTCGCCAGCCGGCCCTACGGGATCGATGTCCTCATCCCGGCCAGCCTTTCGGGACTCGAAAACGTCACGCCTGATGACCTGGCCAAAGTGGATGTGGCTGCGGTCTTGCCGGTCCAGCATCGCCAATTCGTCGACGAGATACTGAAGGAGTACGGCGTTCCCCCCATCCCCGACCGGGGCGAGCCCTCGGCCCGGGGCATAAGCGGGTTGTCTTTGCCCACGGCGTTGGTGGACGTCGCCCTGGCCCACCCCATCAGCCTCGTGGCCAGCGCCCTGGGTCCTCCCCCGGCCAGTGTGGTGGAGGCGGCCCACAGCCGAGGCGTGCCCGTGGTGGCGCTCGTCGGCACCGTCGAACACGCGCTGCGACAAAAAGCAGTGGGCGTGGACATCATCGTCGCCCAGGGCACAGAAGCCGGGGGCCACACCGGCGAGATTGGCACCATGGTGCTGGTGCCCGAGGTGGTCGATGCGGTGGCCCCGACACCCGTCCTGGCCGCCGGGGGCATCGCCTCGGGCCGTCAGATGGCCGCGGCCATGGCGCTGGGTGCCCAGGGCGTCTGGACGGGTTCGGTATGGCTCACCACCGAGGAGGCCGAGACGCACCCGGTGGTCAAAGAAAAACTGCTGGCTGCCTCGTCGCGAGACACGGTGAGATCGAAGTCCCGCACCGGCAAGCCCGCCCGCCAGTTGCGTACAGCGTGGACAGAGGCGTGGGAGGCACCCGGTAGTCCCGGCACGCTGCCGATGCCCCTGCAGCCCCTGCTTGTCCAAGAGGCACTGGCTCGCATCGACCGGGCCGCCAGCGCCGGCAACGAAGGGGCCACCCAGCTCGTCAATTACTTCGTGGGCCAAGTGGTGGGGTCGATGAATGCCATACGGCCGGCGCGACAAGTGGTCCTCGACATGATGCAGCAGTACGCGGACACCATCGCGGAGTTGGCGGGGTCTTTAAACCCGTAACAGTCAGTGTGCAGTGGGACGCGAAGAAATGTCGTCGGTGGCTGATGTCGCCGACTGAGCTCTCAGCCCAGTTGCTCCCAGCGCTCTTCCTCGTCTTCTTCGACTTCGACCGAATGGTCGGCTCCCGACGGGGTGATTAAAAAGACGTTGTCCCCGACACGCTCCATGCCGCCGCTCAGTGCGTAGGTCAGTCCGCTACAGAAATCGATCATGCGCCGCTTGAGATCGCGATCCGCGTCTTGAAGGTTGACGATCACGGGCTGGTCGGCCTTGAGCCGGTCGGCGATCTGGGTGGCATCGGCAAACTCGGTCGGGGTTACGGTGCGCACCGCGGGTGTGGGCTCGGGAACGACATCGCGCACCCGATGGGGCGTGATCATCGACACGGCCGAGCTTGGTTGACGCTTAGAGGGGTTGATGGTCTGCACCGACCGCTTCGACAGGTGCCGTCCCCCACTGCCCGATTGGTACGAGCGCAGGGACGGATCGGAATACTCCGGCGGAGCACTGTCATCGTCGTCGTACTCATCGTCAATGAGTCCGAGATACTTCAGACTCCGTTTGAGGTATCCGTTGGTCATCAGCAACCCCTTTCAGCCCGTCAGGGTACCGTCACGCCCGCCCAAGATGTTGGACCTAGCCGCCTCGGGCCGTCCGTGTGGAATCGGTGTGGGCGCGGTGACCTATCAGCTGCCATTATCCCTGTTCAGAGGGGTATGTCATGAGCCAGCCAGGCCGATGCTCCCGACCGGACTATTCAAGTGCGGGTTGGTGCGAGGGATGGCGCCTGGTTCAGTCGATGTACGTGAGGCCGGTGAGTCAGCGAGATGTCGTGGGCCGTGTGGGCGCCAGGACGGAGCTTCAGTCGGATCAATGCATCGAGGCGATGGGACGCGGGCAATGCCCGGTCGGGTGAAGCGCGCCATCGGTGGTTCGGCGACGCCATCTCAATCGCCAGCGTCGGGCAACCTTGACTACTCTTTCGGCGGCGGTAGGGCTAGCGGCGCTGTCCCTAGGGCAGCGATAGTGACGGGCGGATCGGACGGGCATGGCGGCAGGGTCGAACGATTCCAAGAAACGGACGAGCCAACTCCGTAAACCTCACGTGTTCGTCCCCATCGTGGCTGGGCTCATGCTCATCGTCCTGTTGGTGCTGAGGGCGCAGAGGGAGGACTCGCCTGTCAACGTGGCGACCGCGGCCGCCAACGGAACCGCTTCGTCGCTCACTGTTCCCATCACAACATCGTCTATCCCCACCACTTCGCCGACCACGCCGACGCCTCCACTGCCGGCCGCAACCAACGCAGCCGACGCGCATGCCGTCCAAGGCTGGTGGGGGCAGCACTCCGGTTTGCCGACGGCGTTGCTCAACGACGAGTTAGCCCTCGAAAACGACGAGTCTGCTCCCACGGTGGGAAGTACCCTGGCCACCAACACCACATTCGAAACGGACATCAAGGCGGCGCAGAACGCGCCGGCCATACCCGACGCCACCATGCAGTTCGACTGGACGAATACGCTCGCCGACGCTCAGGCTGCGCAGAGCGCCGTGAACCAGTGGATCTATGCAGGGGCGGGCAGCTCGGGCTCGTCTCCGTGGACACAGGTCCTCGACGATCTCCACCAGGCCAGCACGTGGGAAGGTGATCTCGATCAGGAGGCCCAAAGCCTGGGAGTTCACTGAGACTGAACCCCAGCCGTAGCGGCGATACGGTGGTGCCGACATGGCACCAGGGCAAGACAACCTCGAGCAACTCGCCTTGGACGTCGACACGACGTCTCACGCGCTACGCAAGGCATTGCTCGACAGCCAGCGCGCCATCGTGCAGACAGCCTCCCTCGTCACTGCCGGTGAACGAGGGGTGGAAGCCCTGCGCCAAGTTGATGCCGCCCGGAACCGCCAGCGCGTCACGGACTGTCTCGATGAGTACGAGGTGGCGCGGCATCGTTTTCGCATCGCCATGTTCCGCGTGTGCCTCAACGAGGGAGCCACCATGACCGAGATCGGTCGGCTGCTGTCCATCTCGCGTCAGCTGGCCTCCCGTCTCGCCAACGAAGCCCGGGCCATCGAACCGTAAACCGGTCGCTGCGGCGTCAGGGATCGCCGCCGCTACCCCCCACGCGAATCTGCCCCCTCCTTGGGGGGCAGATTCAGCCGTCAACTCACCTCTCGGGCTTGGGGGGCGAGAAGGTGAACGAGGGCAGCCCTTCAGCCTGGCCCGCCCATCCCCCCTTTGTCAAGAGATATGGACAGGCCGTCCAACCGGCTTCCTCCGGTGCCCGGCGGGTGCGAGACTCAGTGCATCGTGCGGGCGGGCCACGGTGTCATCGGGCGCATCACGGCGGTCTTCGTCGCCTCGGTGACCGCCGCGCTCGTCGGAGCGTGCGGGACCACGGCTACGCCGGCGGCCCGTGGCACCACCGTTGCCCCTCCCCCGTCCACGACAGCCCCGACGGCTTCTTCGACGACGATCGTCGTAGCGCCAACGACTACGCCACCGGGCTCACTGTGCGACGTGGAGGCGAACCCGGACATCGTCTTCACGCCCGGCACCGGCCTCTGCGCGGTGACCACCCACCTCGGGGTGACCATCCACGTCGACCTTGCCGCCGGTTACAACTGGAGCGACCCCGTCAGTACCGCCGCCGTTATCGAGATAGCCGGCATCGAGCGTCCATCGGGCGGCGGTCTGGATGCTGCCCTCTATGCGCTGCGAGTAGGCCAAGCGGTGGTCACTGCCACCGGCACGGTGGCCTGCGCCCCGGGAGTCGCCTGTCCAGCACTCGCTCTGTTGTGGCGGCTCAACGTCGATGTGACCGGCTAGGGGCTTCGTCGAGTCGCATCCATCAGCGTCCATGAGGAAGGGTCGGCTCGGTGACGTCCGGAAACGACGGCGGAGTCCGACCCCACCGGGGCCGGGAAGGCGATCCGCCCATCGTCTTGGTGGCTACGCATTGTGTTTGCCCATCACCGATGCTCAGTTGGACCGAAAGCGTGGCGCCGGCACCTGTGACGGGGACTCCCCCCACGGTGATCGACGCGGAACCCTTCTGATTCGTCATACCCAAGAAGTGTCTTGTTGTCGACGTATCGACGATTGTCGCCATCACCGATGCGTCGGTCACGTTGGAGGTCACGTAGACGATGGCATCTCCGTCGAGCGGTGGTACCGGGCTCACGACGGTGGCGCTGCAGAACCCCGGGCTGTGTCCCGTGCTGGCCACCGAAGGGGCGGCGCCCAAGGTCGTGCTTGGAGCCGTCGTGCGCGGTGTGATCCTGGCTTCGACCGACGAGGCTCGGGTGGCGGCCTCCGCCACGGTGGTGGGGGCGACCGAGGTGGTGCTGTCGGATCGAACGGCAGCCGACGTTGGGGGCGAGGTATCAGGGGGTGGAGCAGTCGACGTCGCCGAAGGTGGAACCGTTGCTTTGGAGGCTTGGTGCACCAACTCGACATTGCCGGTGGTGGAATCGGACGCGAGGAGCACCACCAGACCGGCCGCGACAACCACGATCGCCCATTGATAGCCAGCCAGACCCCAGCGGCGCGGTCGTCGTGAGAACAGGCTTTTGTCGTTGCCCGGCAGACCATGCGGGGCGACGCCCATAGCTTCGGAGGTTACTGCTCGGAGTCCCAAAAAACGCGGTTATGAACGAGGCGCATCTCGTACACGCACCCCGGCGAGCGGCGGACCCGACAGGGACGTCGGCTAGCCTGACGCCGAAGCGCCAGTCATACCTAGGAGGTGCGCCATGGGAGATCAGGAATCGGCGGAGCGGGTGGTACGGGATCTCCTGGCGACGCTCGAGAAGCATGACACCGAGGCACTGCGACCGTTCTTCACCGACGACATCGTCTACCACAACATCCCCATGGACCCTTCGGTTGGGATGGACGCCAGCATCGCGTTCATCGAGGGCTTCGTGGCCGCGTGTGAGAGCACAGTGATCGACATCCTCCACCTGGCCGTCAATGACGACGTGGTCCTCACCGAGCGAGTCGACACCCTTACCTTCGGAGGGATCGCGGTGGCGTTGCCCGTCATGGGAACCTTCGAGCTGCGTGGGGGCAAGGTGTGTGCGTGGCGTGACTACTTCGACATGGCACAGATCACCAACGCGCTGGCCGGGAACGCCTGAAGGTTCCAGGGCGATCCCAACGCTGTCATAACATCGCTGAGCGTGACCCCCGGACCAGAACGGAGAGCCTTGCCCCCGCGCCGCGGCGCACTGGTGGGCCGGGTATTCCTGCTCCTCACGGGGTCCACGATTTCGACCCTGTGCTACGGCCTGACCATTCGGGCCGGCCTCGGCCTCGGACCGTTGTTCGTGTTGCAAGGCGGGTTTGCTCTGCGTGTCGGCGTAGCCATCGGCACATCGGTGATCGTGCTCGGATTTGCCTGTATCGGCATCGCCATGTGTTTGGGGATACGGCCCGGTCCCGGAACACTGATCATTCCCGTCATCAGCGGCGTGACGCTCGATGCCGCCCTCCCGCACTTGCCTATCCTGCACGGCTGGCCGTTGAGGATGGGTGTTGTGGTGGGGGCCACCGTGACCATGGCGCTCGGGGCGGCCATGACGATTCGGGCGGCTCTGGGCGTCTCGCCCTACGACGCCGTGATGCTCGGCCTGGCTCGACGGTTTCGCCGCCCACTGGCGCCCATGCGGCTCGCCATGGAGGGCACGGTGCTCGTGGTCGGCTGGATTCTCGGTGGGGCCGTCGGCATTGGGACGGTGATCACCGGACTCCTCATCGGTCCGAGCATCCAGCTCTGGCTCACCATTGTCGGAGGTCGGGGCGCGGTCTCTCGCCGCTCACCACTCGATTCGCTTCGTCGTGTCGACGCACTGGCACTGGAGCCGACGACCGAAATTTGAATTAGGCCCCGTCGTCCTGCTGGCCCAGTCGCCACAGCGACCATCCGAATGCGATGGCGATGACGATGAGTGCCCCCAGCGCCCAGACGACGAACTGGCTGCTCGTCATGATGCCGACCAATCCTCAGGCCACCACGCCAGGGCCGAACTGGCTCTGACGTCGTTGAACCCGAAGAGGTCGGGCAACGCGCTGCCGTCTGACATGCGTCGGATGCGGTAGCCATCTTCGAGGCGTTCCACCACTTCGAAACCTTCGCTCCATTCTCCGACAAACCGACACCGGACATCGACCGCGGCGCCTACACGAAGGCGTTGCCGTGACGGTGTCCGGCTCGCGACGAGCTGTTTCACCATGCCCCTTGTGCTCCTTGTGGATCTCCGGGACGCCGGAGTCCCCTGGGGCTCTGTCGTCGATTGGTGTTGTGATCATGCGCGTTTTGGTAATGCGCCCCAAGGGTATAACCGTCACTGCACGATGGCGCGTCTTTCGCCGCCGGCACTTGCGTCACGGACGGATGCATTGAGGGGGACGGGGGTCCAATGCTGAATGGGACACAGATTTTGCGCGCGAAGAGCAACGCGGAGAGTCACTTATGCCGGGTCGTGCCGACGACGCGTCGTGGCAGAATCATGAGATGGATTCCGGCACATACCTCGCAAACCTGCGTCATGACGGCCCCGCCTTGTTGGTGGCGGCCAACGGCGCGGCTGACGCAAAGGTACCGAGTTGTCCCGATTGGACCATGGCCGAGCTGGTCGGACACGTGGCCGGCGTCCATCGATGGGTCGAGCAGATGGTGCGTGACCGGTCTGTCGAGGCGGGTCGCTTTCCCAAGGCCCCTGAGGGATGGGAACAACTCGCCGGATGGTACGAAGAGGGACTGTCGATGCTCCTCGAAGCATTGGAGCAGGTCCATCCCGACGAGCCGGTGTGGAACTGGGCCGTGGGAGGACCTGGACCAGCGAGTTTCTGGCACCGACGTATGGCGAACGAGACCGCCGTACATCGTTGGGATGCACAGGACGCCGCCGGTGCCCCTGTCGCCATCGACTCCCTCCTCGCCCTTGACGGCATCGACGAGTATCTCGGCGTGGTCTCCTCCCGGTTGCAACGAGCGCCCAAGGTCGAATTGTCAGGCACGCTGGGCCTCGACGTCACCGACTCTCCCCTGTCTTGCACCTTGGCGCTCGAGCCGGATCACTTCGAGCGTCACGAAGGACTCGATGGGGCCGATGCGGTGGTCCGGGCGACTGCATCAGACCTTCTGCTCTGGATCCTCGGCCGACGGCGCATCGATGACGACGCGCTCGTGGTGGCCGGGGACTTCGCCGTGGCCGAGGCCTGGGCGGTCGTCAAGTTCTGAGCTGACAACGCCGGGTGCGGAATCGTTGCACTCGACACCGACGTTTCGCCCAAGTTTGATGGTTTCGTCGCGTCAAGTTCACATTCGGCATTTAGGGTGCCCGGCGTGACGGGTGATCGAGGTGGCGTAAGGCGCGCCCGGCTGTGGCTAGGCGGCGCGGCGTTGATGCTGGGTCTGCTGGCGACGGTCACCGCCTCCGGGGCCGAGTCTCCCGCTTGGGCTACCAGCACCCAGTACGAGCTGTACTGCCCGAATACACAGGTGGGCAACTTGGTCATCAACAACGTGGTGACATCGGGGAACATCACGCCGCGTCACCCTGCTACCGGCCAGCCATTCACCGTGACGAGTTACCAGACCATCCTGCCCATCCCTTCGACCTTGGCTGAAGCCATGTCCGTCTTGGGCAACACCGCCATCGTGGGGACGGCCACCACCGCCATCGAAGCTACCGGTGCCACCCCGTCATCGCTGTCGGTGGGATCAATGTCCTTCGACGTCCCCATACCGAAATCCATACCGACAGCCGGCGTGAACCTCGAACTGCCGAGCAAGGCCTCAACCATCGGCCCCTTTACGGCGGGCGCCAACGTGACCGTCTTGCAAAGCAGTGCCATCGCATTAAACCTGTCCGTATCGGGCAAGACCATCACCATGATCTGCGTCGCCTTCCCTAACGATGGCCTGGCTACCGGTGTCACGACGTCACCGCCGACCTCTAAATCGATCTCTCTGCTGCTCGGCGCCTTCGACAACCAACTAGCGATCACCACGGCCACCCGGTTGCCCGCTGCCGTAGTGGGCTGGCACTATTCCACCACCTTGGCCGCCGCCGGGGGCACCCCTCCCTACGCGTGGAAGGTCGTCGTCGATTCCGGGAAACTCCCCAAGGGACTCAAGCTCGATTCGTCTACAGGGGTGATATCGGGAATACCTACGAAGAGCGGTGTGGCCACCTTTACCGTGAAGGTTCTCGACGACGAAGTCGGCAATGCCGGCTTGCGAGGAAAGATCGTGCACGACTCCACCACCGAGCCTGTCTCCATGATCGTCTGGTGAGTCGAGAGGACAAACCGCTTCTTTCCTACGCCTCGGGCAGTTTCATGGCCAGGGTGCGAGCCAGCTGACTCGTCGTCACTTCGTCCAAAGGCCCGGACCGCCTGAGGACCCTTGCCATCTGCTTCGGAGATCCGACCCAAACGCCTCGAACCTGTGTTGGCCGAGCAAGCCATCCTCTGCCGCCGCCGACCAATACCACCATCAGGCTGATGGGAACGTTGTGGGCGTCGGGAACGCCAGATAGCGCGTGCGCGACCGCCTCGACTTGAAACCGCATCCCTTCGATGAACGCGCTCCGGTCTCGACCACCGACGAACAGCCTGAGCGGTCCGCGATTCCAAATGGGTCCCGTCCTTCGCACCGACACACGGCCTGGTGCCACCTTGGTGTCGATGACGAAGATGCCCCATGGCCCCACGGCCACGTGATCGATATTGGCCTGGGAGCCCGGGATGCGCCGGTCGTGGACGACGGAGACACCCCGCGATGCCACCTTGGCCAGATGGGCGCCCACGACGCGCTCACCTTGTGCGCCGGTGGCCCACGCCGAGGTGGTCTGACGACGCCGCCACACAGAGCTCGCCACGGCGACGGCGGCCACGATAGCGACGAGGAGGCCCAACCCATGCGCCGTCGCCGGGTTGAACGGGGTTGTAGCCGCACTGGCGTCCTGAGCGTGCAACGCGCTTGTCAGGAGCTTCGCCCCGAGCTGCACGCCGAGATAACCGATGACCGCCACACCCGCGACGAGGACGAGCCGCATGGGCAGGTACGCGTGCGCCCGGGCCCGGTCCCGGCGGCGACGGCGGTCGTACTCTCGCTGGGCGGACCCACCGGGGTTCCCGATGTGAAGCGAGTCACCCACAGCGCGCCTCCCTGCCATCGGTTCACGGTACCGGTCGGGTGTTACGGAGAACGAGCTCGTTGGGCATCTCGAGGACCAAATGTCGTCACGGCCGCGGCAACGCCTGCGTGCCATGATGACAACCTCCGATTGCCGTACATGAGACTGGGTTGCAAGGTGGCTGACACTTGATGAATCGAACGCGCTGGCACCTTGACGCGTTCGATTCGTCCGTGCTCGCCGCGTTCCTGTTGCTGTCGGTGTTGACGGTGTGGACGCTGATGGCGAAACAGTCTCCCCAGCAGCTGTGGACAGGTACCAACGGGCCTTACATCGGCGACCAAATGCAGTACTTAGGGTGGATCCGAGACTCGGCTCGCCATGTGCTCATCGGTAATCCGTTTCGTACTACCCAAAGCCCAAACGATTACCTCCATCCGGGCCTGGCCATATCGGGCCTTTTGGTCCGCCTCGGCGTCAGCGCGTGGCTCTCCTATCTGCTGTGGGTTCCGGTCGCCGCACTGGCACTCTTCGCGGCGGCCCGGGTCTATGTGCGACGGCTGATTACGGGAACGGCCAAACGACGGTGCGCCTTAACCCTCTGCCTTTTCTACATCTCACCGATGGCCGAGTTGGCCGCTCGATTTCACTGGAGCCAACTGTTGCTCATGCAGTCGCTCGGCTTGACCATGTGGCCCGTCTCTTACCTGTGGGGCTATCCCTTTACCGCCGTCACCGTCGCCCTGATGCTCATCGCGTTCATTACTTATGAGCGAGATCGCAACGACGGTCGCGTCCGACCGTGGGCACCTGCCTGCGCCCTGTTCTGCGCATGGCTCCAACCTTGGCAAGGGGCAATCGTCATCTTGGTCGTGGTGGCATCCGAAGCGCTGCTCTGGCTCCGCCAACGACAAACGCCGCCACTAATCCTCGCTTCCACCACGGTCGGAGCCGGCATAATCCCGCTCGGCTACTACTTTTTGCTGAGTCACCTTGATTCCTCGTGGGCCCTGTCGGGACGAGTCAACTTTGCGCAGGTGCTCCCATCCACAGATATTCTCCTCAGCGTGGTCCCACTTGGTGCGGGCGCGGTGCTGGCCTACAGTCGCTCACCGGGTACGTTTCAGGATGTCGCTATCCGCGTGTGGCCATTCGCCGCCTATGGCCTCTTGCGATTCATTCAGCTCGCCCATGTCGGAACATTCCCAAAGGACTCGCTGCAAGGACTGAGTATCCCGCTGGCGGTCCTGGCTGTGATCGGTGTCAGTCGCTTACCCCTTGGCCTCCCTTCGGTGGCCAAAGTTGCCCTGGGCAGTGTCGTCGTCTGTGCCCTGCTCGGCCCACCGGTGCTTCGGGAGGTCAACGCCGCTCGCGCACTGGGAGTACCGACCGTCTTTGGACCCGAGCCCTACCTCATCAATCCTTCTGAGAGCGATGCGCTGCGCTTCTTGAACACGGCCGCGGGTCCCGGGGCCGTGTTGTCGTCCGTCTATCTTGGGCAGACCGTTCCCGCGGAAACGGGACGCCGCACCTGGGTCGGTATCCTCTCTTGGACACCCAATTACAACAAGCGAGTGGTTCTCGCCCAAGAGCTCTTCTCCGGAAACCTCACCGCACCGGCGTCGGTCAACCTCGTGCTTTCGAGCCGAGTTCGACTCCTGCTCGCCGATTGCACGTCCCAGGCGAATCTCTCGGTTTTGCTCGAACCGATCGTCCAGTCCGTTCATCGTTTTGGCTGTGCCGCCGTGTACACGATACGGACGGACAACTAAAGCGACGCTCCGTGCCTCGGACTGGGACGACTACCGGTCGCTGACGACAGGCACCTCGAAGAACGAGACCTGCAATCCACTGGTGCCGCCACCTTGTCCATTGACGGTGAACCGAAAGCGGTTGACTGCTATCGGCTGAAATGGCTCGCTATACCCAAGTGTCGACGCAGGACGGAGCACGTGCAAATCAGACGCCGTACCGGCCACAAAGCGCCACGACTCGCTGCCGTCGTTTACGTCCATAAAGATGTTGGGCGGTTTGAACACAGCCTCTTGCGCCTTCCATGACAGTCCCAGCGGTAACCGGAACGTTGCCACGACGGCGTCGCCCGCGGGGCCGGTGGGGACATGGACCCACTGGTCGAACCCCGTCGTCACGGTGCGCAGCGCATGCGTGGTGCCACAGTCGTCAGCACTTCTCTCCAGGAGCTGCCAGGCCGATGCGGCGATGACCTGGCGATAGCGACATTCAATGGCCAGTTGCGTGGCCGGTGGTTCGAAGGTCGCATTGCGGCCGTCGGCGGGCGGTTGGTCGAGGCGAAGAATGAACCGGGGGGCTGCCGGCGACGCCACGTCGTCGCGATCGAGGGCATCCAGCGACGACGTATAGGCGCTGTAATCCTGGATGATCGGCAACGGATCAAAGCGGACGCCGGGGTACGCCCACGCCACGGTTTGCTCTCGAGGTGCGATATCGACTGTGTGACCCCGGATCGAGGCCAAGATCGAGGGCGGAATGTCGTATTGCGTTCGAAGCTCCTGGCGCGAGCGAGCCATCACCTCATCTCGCTGCCGAGTTGAGCCGATCGCGGTTGCCTCGTGGACGAAATTATGCGCCGCGGCCCAAGGCTGATCGAGCAGCGACGGCACCGCTCCGGCGACGACGCATGACACCGCGGTGAGGACGATCAATCCACAGAGTAAGACGGCGGCCCCGAATCGCTTGCCAAAGTCGAAGGCGACTACCACGAGTGGTGCGGCGGCAAAATAGATGAGGTCGTGACTCCTGTCGTGACGGACAAATCCCTCTCTGAACAACAGCCAGACGACGCCGACGGTCATCAGGGTGAGGCCCACGCGAGCGCGACGTGACGAACCTCGCACGTATGTCACGACCACTGCGGCGATCACCACCGCCACCACCGCGGCCCACCAATAGGTGAAGGTCCGGTTGGGAATGAGGCCGGCTGGATAGCCGCGATAGGGGTAGTCGTAGGACATGGCGGCTGCGTATCCGTCGGTCACTGCCGCCGAGGATTTGGCAAAGGGGATCAGGTTGTCGACACCGTTTCCCGTGCCGAACCAGGCCAGGCCAAGGGCAGGCACCGCCCCACCGGCAAGCGCACCCAAGGCTCGCACCCGGTCACGAGGTAGACACGCCAGAGCAATGACGAGGATGAGGGCAATGCCCACGCCAAGGCTGACCTTGATGAGTGAGAAGACACTGAGCACGATCCCTAGACCGGCCCATGTCCACACGGACGCCGGGGGCGACTTGGGCCGGTTGAGGCAAGAGACTGCGATGATGAGGACCACGGCAAGAATGTCTTCGGCAGCCCCGTCACTGGTGGCTACGCACACACCGCCAACGACATAAGCGATAAGCACGGCGCACCATAGGGGAAACGTCCGTCGCAATGCCCACACCAACGTTGCGAATAGCGCCGTGGAAAAGAGCAGCGCGTAGACGAAGGCCGCCAATGCCGTCCCGGCATAGTTGAGCTGCTGTGCCGTCAAGAATCCAAGTGGCCCGTAAGTGAAGACAATCCGCGTGCCGAACTCCATGTGACGATGGGCTGCCATCTCCAAGACGGATCGCCAGGATCCATCGGTGCCGATGGCGACGACCAAGTTCGCCGCAGAGAATGACCAGGTCAGCACGGCAAGGACAAGCCCGAGGACAACGTTGCTGGCTGTGTCCGTGATCCGTTGACGGCGCTGCTCTCCGGCGAGTGGCTCGGGGGGCGAATGCATCAATCAGCGTGGCAACGTGGAATCCGAACAGGCCCGGCACCACCGGCGGGAGGCATCACGTTCACTCCCCTCCCCCCGACCGCGTCGGATACAGGCCGGTCAGACGTTGCGCTCTTCGGTGCTTCTTTGGACGGAGATATGACCCTTCTTCGACTTCTTCCGGTGATGGTGGCCGTGATGCTTCTTGACCGAAGTCAAGGCTGCCGTCGTGACCGTCGTGACCGTTGTGGATGGCGTGGATGGCGTGGTTGTTGAGATGGTGGATGCCGTCGAACTCGCCGATGTCGTCGCCGTAGACGTGGGCACACGAGACATAGGCCGTGCCTTGAGCGGGACCGGCAACGTCGTTGCGATGGTAGTCGGGGTCTTCGTCTTTTGAAGTCCTTGAGTCGGAGTCGTCCCGCCCGAACAGCTCGCAGCCGAGGAAATCACGGCCAAAGGCACCAAAAGCCTGAACGTCCTCATCTCCCCCCCAGTGGTTGCCTATAACCACTGCAAGTCTACGACGTGGTCTGGGGTTCGGTGAGGTCGACCGCCCGGGCCCCCGACACAGCGATGGTGGCTGCGTGATCCGTCGAGAGTGGCGGCGTGGTGATGACGACCGTGTCCGAGCCCCTCTGGTAGGACCAGCCCGGGGCGCTAGAGCCGGCCGGCTCCGGCGGGAGTGACGTGCCGTTTAACGACACTGAGGATGGTTGCGTCAGGTCGACGACATCGACCTCATAGGTCATGGCGTGCGGCTCGCCGGGGTAGTGCCCATGTGCCTCCGCAATCGTCACTGTCGACATGGCGTCCGTAGCTCCCGGGGCGCCGGCAGAGTCCGTGATCTGTGTCTCGGTGTATTGGCCCTTGGTGTACCCAAGCCCGGTTCCACTGTCGTCGTAGAAGGTAAAGGCTCCCGATGATCCGGAATACACCTTCACGTCGAGGTGATTGGGGTGCGAGGTCGGCGTGGCCAGCGGATCCTCAGTGATGATCCCACCGGCTCGGACGAACACAGGCATGCGGTTCAGGGGCACGGTCATGGTCGCCGTGGTTGGGCCCGTGAAGGTGGCCCCCGTGAAATAGTCCACCCAGCGGCCGGGTGGGAACCAGATGGTGGTCTGGGCTGGATCCCCCGGTGATGTCACCGGTGCCACCAGCACGTTGGCCCCGTAGAGGTATTCACCTGGATGCGCATAGGCGTCGGCGTCGCCGGGGTATTGGAGATAGAGCGGTTGAGAAATCGGCATGCCGTTGAAGTGGGCTTGGGCGGCCAGGGTGTAGGTGTAGGGGATGAGCGCCTCGCGCAAGCGGAGGAACGATTCGGTGATGGAACGGACCGGCTGGGGGTACTGCCACGGCAACCGTTGTTCGTCGTTGGAATGGAGCCGCAGGATCGGTTGGAACGTGCCGAACTGCACCCACCGGTCATACAGATCAGCAGGATCCTGGGTTGTCTGTGGGGGTGGTCCGAGGAAGCTGCCGACATCGTCGCTCACGTAGGGCTCGCCGATGGTCGCCTCGTCGGGCGTGAGGGCGACCTCTTGAGCCAATGTGGTCCACGTGCCCCAGGCGTCGCCTGTGAACGCTATGGCCGACGTGTGGTTCGACCAGGGCCCCGCCACGTACACCCGTTGGGGATTCCCGTTGGAGGACCCGATGCGGCCCAGGAGGAAGCCTCGCTGGCCTGCATTGACCATGTCCTGGGCATAGAGGTGGTCGATCCAGGAATCCGGGGTGACCCCAGGCATGGACACCGTCGAGAAGTCACAGCACCAGTCGAGCCAGAAGAACGACACTCCCTGTTTCTGGAGCGGCTGTTGGATGTCGAAGTTGGACTCCGCTTGGGCGACGGAGCTCCAGTTCCAGATCAAGCAGATCCCCACCATGCAGCTGGACGAGGCCATGGTGTTGCCGGCGACATTTTGGGCCGTGGTCTCGTCGGGATCGGTGACAGATATTCCGGAGTGGATGTTCAACGTCACCGCAATGCCTTCGGACTTGGCCCACTGCAGGAATTGGGTGGGATGGGGGAACAGCGACGTATTCCATTCCCACCCGTTCCAGTTGTTGGGCGCCTTCCAGTCGGTGTCGAGGGACAAGGTATTGAGGGGGACGTCATTGGCCTGAAAGTCGGGGTAGACCGTGCCTTCGATAGCCTGACTCGAGTAGGGCGTGTAGTCCGAGTACCACACGCCAAAGATGTTGCGCGGGAGCAAAGGCGCAGGCCCGGTCAACTGCGCCAGCGTGCGCAACGCGCCAGTGTAATTGTGGCCGTAGACGAAGAGATAGCCATCCTCGACGTCTCCATTCCTGGCGCGCGGTGCGATCCATCCCGCCTTCGTCCACACGTCGCTCTGCGTATCGTCAAGCAAGCGCCACCCGGCTTGGTCAAGCAGGCCATCGGTGTGGAGCGGCTCGAACGTGTTGGCGCAGGTGGCGCCGGCGGTGCCGGGTGCGCACGTTGGCTCCGATGCGTACGTAAAGGTGTCGAATCCACGTACCCAACCTCCCAAGGGGCTCGTCTGCGGCATCATCGGTGTCGGGGCGTCGGCACCTCCGACCGACAGGGTGTCGATGTCGAGATTGCATCCGGGAGCCGCCACGCAACGAACCTCGACCGACGAGCCGCTTTTCAGCACCGCCGTGGTCGTCACGGTCGACCACGGCTGACTACGCGATGTCGCGGGCAGCGCCAAGGAGGACGCCACGATGCCGTCGACGAGAACATCAATGGCTGGTGCCGCATGCGCCGTGGATGAGCCAAGTACGTCGGAGTATCGGATGGAGAGCCGGGCCTGGGCACGCGGAGCCCCCAAGACGGTCCACCGTGCGCTGGCACCTTTGGGAGAAAGGTTGATGTACCCGGCGCTGCTTTGATAGCCACTTTGACCCCATTTGAGCCCCGCCCCGTGCTGCAGCACGGCCGCGCCGGCTTGGCATGTCTCGTCGAAGGTGCACTCCCAATCCCAGGTGGGGTGCACGTTCACGTTCTGCGTGCCTTCCGCGTACTGCACCGATGTGTTGGCCGGCGTGAATGGGCCCGATCCGACCCGGTAGCGAAGGGTGGCTCGGCTGGTTCGAAGTGTGAGCCACCCTGCTGTGATGCGCGCGCTGTAGGTAGGCACCGGCATCCGACGGTTGAGAGCGTTGACGGTCGGTGTGTTCTCGAAGTGGCCGGAAGGGGCGTACTCGAGGCGCAAGAGGGTGGCGCTCAGAACCTCGATGCGAGCATCTCCCATGCGCACTACGGCAGTCTTGTGCGCCACGCCATTCGCCATATCCACGTGCGTCGCCAGGTCGACAGGAGCCGTATCGGTTCTCGATGGTCCCGAGTGCCGCGTGAGAGTCACAAACAGTACGACGGCGAGCACGATGGCCACCGCAAACGTAATCAGGAAAAGGCGGACCCTCGAGCGTCTTCGACGGGGACTGTCCATGGGCGGGGCACTCACCGCCGCCACGTTACTTTCACGGAGGTGTGGTCTGGAGTGTGGGTTGGCGGCTGTCGGCCGTGCGGCTGTCATCGTCGTGATTCGGAGCCAGATTTGACCTAAGTTTTAGACATGACAATTCAAGGTGAGTACGAACCCAGCGCATGGGACTGGGTCCGGGAGCAGGTCGAAAAGTACGAAGGATCAGGTGGCCACGAGGGAACGACTTTGTTCGACACGGGCATGCCGGTAGTCATCTTGACGATGCACGGCCAACGAAGCGGAAAGGTCCGCAAGGCACCGGTCATGCGCGTCGAGCACGGAGGTGAGTACGTCATCGTTGCTTCCAAGGGTGGAGACCCTAAGGATCCTGGCTGGTATTTCAACCTGAAATCCGCCCCCGACAACGTGCGGTTGCAAGATGGCCCCGACGTCTTCGACGTGAGCGTCAGGGAAGTCGATGGCGAGGAACGTGCTGAGCTGTGGAAGCGAGCGGTGGCCGCCTACCCCCCGTATGCCGAATACCAGGCGAACACCGAGCGCCAAATCCCGGTTTTGCTGGCGACGAGGAAACCCTGAGAATACTGACGCTTTAGCCAGCGGGGATGGCCGGTGGCGCCTTGCCGCCTCCAATTAAACGCCAAGTTCTGTGGGCGACGAGGCGCCGATGCCGAGCATTTCTGGTTGCTTGCCGGCCTTCGCCATCCATGCCGCTTCCCACGCCGTCGCCCGTGGGCGAGCTATAACGCGTTCGCCGCTTCGATCCGGTCCCCTTTGCGCAGTCGACGTCAAACGGGATGCTTGTGCATCGGCCCGGATGCCGGCGCGCTCTTCGGATCGCACCCATTGGATGAAGATGGGCACCAGGCCCACAAACGTAGCCACCTCTGCCGAAGACCACAGCAGCCCCGCTCCGGCATGTGTGCTGGCGACGGTGTACATCGACGCCGCCGGCTTCGAGGAGCCGAGGAGGGCAACGCCGAGAAATGTCTCGACACCGGAGCCTATGAGCAGAGTCAACAAGCGGATGCCATATGACATCTTCCAGTGGACCATCGGGTCGATGCCGACCAGTGGCCACCAAAACAGCAGACCACCCATCAGAAACAGAACGTTGAAGGCATCCATGAGGGCCATGTGATTCATGGCCACATTGATAAGCGGTGAGAGGAAGAAGGCGAACATTGTCCCGAAGTACAAGGACCAGACGGTGATGGGATGGGTGAGCACGGCGAAGGGCCGCGACCGCAGCACGGCCAGCCAACGCGTCTTGATTCGGCGGCTGGCCGTCTGGAGCAGCAGTGTCGACGGAGCGCCCAAGGCGAGCAGCGGCGGTGCGATGATCATCAGCAAGAGGTGTTGAACGACGTGTGCCTGGAAATAGAACATCGTCATGGAGGCCACCGGCGACTGCAGCGCAAGGTCGACAGCGACCAGGCCGGCCAAGAACGAGGCGGTGCGGATACCCTTCCAGCGTCTTCCACGCATGGCAAGGTTCCAGTCAGCGCGAAGATACCACCAGCCGACGAGGATGAGCACCGCCAAAACCACCAGCGGGAACGGACTCCACTCCCACCGCGTCAGCACGTTATGCAGGGTGAAACCAACGGGCCGCATCGCCGGCATCGATCAAGCCCTTCCTACGCGCACCGACCCGACCGGCAGTGCTCGGAGTCGAGTATGCGATCCCACGGCCATAACCCTATCGGCCGTCCATCCCGGCCATAGTGGCTGTCTGATCAACCTCCGTCACGGGATCAATGTCCGTCACAAGCGGCGGGGTCTGGAAAGGCCGGGCTCCGGTCCACGAGGCGAGCAGGTCCTGGCGTGCCCGAGCGACCCGGGATCGGACGGTGCCGACTGCACAGCCGCAAACCTGGGCCGTCTCCGCATACGAGAGCCCGAAAACCTGGGTGAGGATCAGCGCCATGCGCCGGTCGTCGTCGAGGCGATCGACGAGGACGCTCAAGTCGGTCCACGTCTGACCGTCCGATACCTGCGTTGGTAGGCAGACTCGCTGTTCGAGCGCCTTGAGACCACGCGTGCGTTTGGCCAGGCCTAATGCAGTGCGACGAGCGATGACGAAGAGCCACGTCCGAGCGGACGAATCCCCCCGGAACCCGGCCAGCGCCCGCCACGCCGCCAGGTACGTCTCCTGGGTGGCGTCATCGGCTTCAGTGGGGCCGACAAGGTAAGAGCAAAATCGCCAGATCTCCGCTTGTGACTTGGAAACGAAAGCGGCAAAGGCGTGCTCATTTCCCTTCCGAGCTTCGCCCAGGAGTTCGCTCAGCTCATCCACCGGCGCTAACGGTAACGGCAAGCATGAGCAGGAGGCAATCTGAGGTCTTGGGAACTTTCGGGGCTCGACGGACCACTTCCCAGGTGGTGGGTGCCGGGGCGACCGATACCCAACGCCACGAACGACATTGGAAGGAGTGCCCATGCCCGGCATGGGATCGTCCTTGCAGACGACCAACAACACGGTCATTTCGGCCTTCGAATCAGCTCTGCTTCGTCAGGCATTGTTCGTCCTCGCCATCCTTGGCTTGTTGTTCGTGGCTTGGAACATCCTGCGCTCCATGCAAATCCGCCACGCCATCGTCCTCGGCGCAGACCAGCGTGCAACGGTGACGGCTCCCGGAGCGGCAGAACCGACGGCGCGCCATCTGCTGCGGGTCTCATTCGGGTGTCTCTGGCTGTTCGACGGGCTCCTGCAGGCCCAAACGTCGATGCCGCTAGGACTAACTTCCGGGGTGATCCAACCGGCCGCGGCGGGTTCCCCAAGGTGGGTACGCCATCTCGTCGATGTCGGGGTCACGATTTGGAATAACCATCCCGTACCGGCGGCCACAGCGGTGGTGTGGATCCAGGTGGGCATCGGCCTCTTGCTTCTCGTGGCGCCGCGTGGGGGGTGGTCACGGCTGGCAGGTGTGGCCAGTGTGGGCTGGGGTCTCGTCGTCTGGGTCTTCGGCGAGGCCTTCGGTTCGATCTTCAGCCCCGGTCTCACTTGGCTCTTCGGAGCCCCCGGCGGCGTCGTGTTCTATGTGGCCGCTGGGTTCTTGATCGCCCTACCCGAACGGAGCTGGGCAAGCCCGCGTCTTGGGCGACGCATCCTCGGCGTGACGGGTCTCTTCTTCTTGGGGATGGCAGTGCTCCAAGCTTGGCCGGGCCGAGGGTTTTGGCAAGGTCACGCCACTCATCACGCCCCCCTGGGCACCCTCACCTCGATGGTGCAGAGCATGGCCCAAACCCCGCAGCCGGGTGTTCTGGAATCCATCGTGTCCTCTTTCGGCTCCTTCGACGCCGCTCACGGCTGGGCGGTGAATCTTGTCGCGGTGGTCACGCTGGCGGGTGTCGGTGGCGCCTTCCTCACTGGGCAAAGGAAAATCATGTTCCCGGCTCTGGTGGCGGGAGTCGCGCTGTGCCTGGCCGACTGGGTTCTCATAGAGGACTTCGGTTTTTTGGGCGGCCTGGGGACGGACCCCAACAGCATGGTCCCGATGGCGTTGATATTCGTGGCCGGCTATGTCGCCATAACGAAGGTGCCCGTGACTGTGGCGGCTCCATTGACGGAGCGGCCCACGGCCACGGCGGACGGCTGGCGCGAGTCGATGGTCGCCCGGCCCGCCTACGTTCTTCGCAGTCTGGCGGCCGTTGGTGCGATCGCCATCACACTCCTCGGGGCCGCCCCCATGGCGCTCGCCGCCACGAACCCAGTGGCCGACCCCATTCTCAACGCAGCCATTGACGGCAACCCTGTGACTGCGAACGTGTCCGCCGCGCCCTTTGACTTGGTCGACCAGGATGGTAAAGCCGTTACGCTTTCGAGCTTGCGCGGCAAGGTGGTTGCGCTCACTTTCCTTGATCCAGTGTGTACCACTGACTGCCCCTTGATCGCCCAAGAGTTCCGCGACGCCGACCACATGCTCGGAGCGCAATCAGATCGCGTGGACTTTGTAGCCGTCGTGGCAAATCCCATCTACACCTCGGTCGCCGTTACTCGTGCCTTCGACGCCCAAGAAGGACTCTCCCGGGTAAAGAACTGGCTCTACCTCACCGGGTCGGTGGCCGCGCTGAATCGCATCTGGGCCGGCTATGGGGTTCAGGCTGTTGTCGAGCCCGCTGGCGCCATGATTGCCCACAGCGACATCGCCTTTGTCATCGACGACTCTGGACGCACCCGCTACGTCCTCAACGCCGATCCCGGACAAGGGACCGTGACACTTCAGTCGTCGTTCGCCGGGGTCCTCACGGCGGCTATTCGCCACGCACTGAGTACATCGTGAGAATGACCCACCTGCAACGGGTGGGCAGTCGACCCCCGAGACGTCACCGGGCGTTTCTCGTCCTGTTCGGGGCGGTGCTTTGGTTAGCTGGCTGTTCAGCGGCATCGACTGGATCAAGTGGAGCGATTCGATCCGGAGACTCAATTCCCCCGGTGACCGCACCACTGGCTGCATCACTTACCTCGACGACTGCCACGTGGGCCGATGTCCCTATGGGGAACCTGGATCAAGTGGCGAATACGTTCTGGCAGCTGGTTGTCCTGCCCGTTCACGGGGCGCGCTGGATGCTGGCAACACCCCCCGGCGTGGCCGACAACACCGGACTGGTCGACACCCAGGCGGCCACCGCCTTCGTAACCGGATTCGAGGCGAGCCAGTTGCTCCAGTTCTCACCTCTGGCGGTGACGTCAGATACAGGGACGAGCTGGGCACAAGGGGTCCTCGGCCATGGACTTGCCGCTGTGCCGGATGCGTTGGCCGCCACCAACAGTGGGCTGGTCGCAGCCTTGACCAACCAGGCCTCTGGCGGCGTTGTGCTGGACGACGGCCCAACAAAGTGGCGTCGGGTGATTTCCGCCAACGGGCTGGTCGCCTCCCCCGCCGGACATCGTTGCGGCATCTCCGCGCTCACGGCATTGGCCTATTCCCCGAGTGGTCAGTTGATGGTCGGCGCGTCATGCCGCCGAGATGGCCAGGTGGGTATTTTGGGCGACGCAGCGGGCGCGTGGCACCTCGTGGGGCCATCGCTGCCCAAGGCTGAGGAGACCACAATCACTTCTGTCATTCGTCTACGCGCCCAGATCGGTGAGGTGTCGGCTCTGCTGTCCGTGCGTTCCGATCACCACCGTGCATTGCTCGAAACAAATCTCGCCGGCGATGGCGACTGGTCAAGGCCTGTGCCGCTCCCCTTGGCCCCCAGTGACACCGTTATTTCGACCGGGTTCGGCGTCAATGGTGCAACCGTCGTCATGCTCAGCGACAACGGGGCCGACGTTGCTGATGTCCTCAAGGCCGGGTCGAATTCCTGGACTCAGCTCCCCGAGACTCCCCCTCATACGGCAGCGGTCGCCTTCGAGATCGGTGGCGATATCGATGCACTTGTCGTGAATGGAGCGAAGCTTACGATCTACCGCCTCAATGTCACCACGCAACAGTGGCAAGCGTTTCAGGTGCTCGACGTTCCGATCCAGTATGGATCGTCGAGTTAGCGCGAGTTAGAAGGGTCAGAACACCAATGTTCCGGTACCGAGCGCGTCGGGAGTTAATTTCCTGCGCTGAGGTCCGCGAACACCTCTCGGCCGCTCGTGACGAGGAGGACCCGGGTGACGTCCCGGCCATCGTGGTTGCACATCTTGCAGATTGCGTCGAGTGCCGCACATTCGAGCACGACATCATCGTCTTGACACGGCACCTACGCATACGAGCGCTGGAGCCCATCCCCGATCTTTCGCGGAAAATTATGATGCGTATCGCTCCGATCGGAAGTGGAGCCCGACCAACCTTGAAGCCCCGGGTCGGAGTAACACGATGGGTGGTAGCTCTCGTCCCCCTCGGTTTGGTCGTTTCGAGTCTCACCTCCGGCGCCTTTGCCCAGTCGCAGGTCACTCCTTCGCACCCAGTGACGCGTTGCACTCAAGGGCTTACTCAGGCATCGCACGTGGCTCGTTGATAGCGCCTGAGTAGTCGGGCAACACTTTCCTCTCAGGTCGTGCTGCATTGCGCGGGCGAGGCGGGTGTCGAGCCGACCTAAGCGCCGAGGTCCACAGCCTGAATACGCCCAGAGCGGTGGGATCGAGCCTCTTGGGGGGCGAGGTGATCGCTGGTGGCGATGAAAAGGGTGCGTCCATCCTCTCCGCCGAGCGCACATGCGAAGGCACTGGCGCCGTTACACGAGACCCGGTCAGCGATCTCCCCACCTTCGAGGACGAGCGCGCACTCGGCGGTGGTGGTGGACGCCAACCAGATACCGCCTCCGGTGTCGAGGCAGATGCCATCAGGGAACATGTCACTGGGGAGCGATGCCCACACTCTTGGATCGGAAAGCGAAGCATCGGCGCCGATGGTGAAGGCCGTGAGCCTGGCCGCCAGGGTCTCGGCGACGACAAGGGTGCTGCCGTTATCGGTGATGACCATGCCGTTTGGAAACGACAGATCGCTGGCGGCGATCTCCGTGGAACCGTCAGGGCGGACTTGGAGGACGGCACCCGTCCCGAAGTCGGCGCCGCCATGGAGGTCGAAGCCGAACGAACCGATGTAGGCAACTCCCCCGTCGTCGACGACCATGTCGTTGATCGGCGAGGGGGTGAACTGGGCCAGATCGGCCATGGTCACAGGCGCGCCATCGGCCCCGAACCGGAGAAGTCGGCGGTCGTCCATCGACACGGCCAGGAGCTCTCCGTTAGGTGTCCAACCCAGCCCCGAGACTGCGCCCGTCAGCGTGTGGACAGTCCTGTCGCCCGTGGTCGGCGCCCAGGAGTGGATCTCGCCCACGTGCATGTCGGAGTACCACAGCTCCCCGTGGCGCCAGCGCAGCCCCTCTGGGAACGCGAGGTCGGTGACAATGGGTGTGATTCCCTCCCTCACGACGTCACGCTCCGGTCACCGTTCCTACCAGCCCGTTCAGGTCAGCCACCGTCACTGTCGCCGCTGAATGGCCTTTTCGACGCAGCAGCGATGCCACGGGCTCAACGAAGTGGATGCACACGCCAGCGTTTCGGTTGGTGCCGAGGGTGAGCCCATCGTCGACACGCGACAGCCGGGCTCCAGCTGCCGTCCACCACCGGTATCCCTGTGTGATGTGGGCGCCCCCGATATTGGTGAGCGGGGTTTCGACCTTAACGAGCCCGAAGGTCGCCACAAACCGCTTGTCATCGGTGATGGTGACGCCATCATGCCAAGGTCGCAGGCCAAAGGGTGCCCAGAAAGGGAGAAGACGGTAGTCAATGTCGTAACGGAACGTGGCGCTCATCGTCGGTCGCTGGAGCCTCTGCAACGCCTCCAACCGCTCGGGCTCAGCTCACCTTGCGTCACGCTGAGCATTTGATCACAAGAACGACCAGGCACTTCAACGACCGACCTTGTAGTGGGATATCGGTCCGTGGCGGCTACTGGTCCACCTCGGCCACCGAGCGAGAGAACGACGTTGCGAAAAACTCCATGGCAACTCTGGGCACCATCCACGCCATGACGGAGACCTTGAATCGTCCCGCTCGAACGGCCGGATCCTCCTCCATCAGTTGGCGTGCGATCTGGCTCTCGACCTTGAGGATCGTGAGCCCTCGCAACGAATTGTCCATCAGGGGGCCAGCCGCCAAAAGGTGGTCAGCTTGATGCAGATCGGCGAGATAGGACATGTGGGCATCTTGGAGCTCAGCAGCCTCAACCTCGCTCAACTGCGGTGCATCGGGGCGAAGTGCAAGCAGCGCAATGCTGAATCGGTCAAAATCCATCTCACATGCTACGCAGGCGGGCCGTCGCCGCGCTGTCCTCGCCTATCTCTAAAGCGAGGGCGCTCGCCGGCGGAGACAGAGGCGTGTGCCCGCGGCCAAAGCTGCGACTCACCCTTACGGTCCCTGCCATTGCACAATCTCGATCAGCATCGACGTGCAGAAGGACAACTAGCCACTTCGCATCCAAGGACACTCACAATGGTGTCTGCGGTGATCTACTCGCTTGCCACCCCGTGGAGCAAGAGACCAAGTTGTGCCCGCAGCCGTCTTGCTCGCCGATTGTGACGGCCCTTGACCGGTTACTCCACGGCTCCGCGACGAAGTGACTCGTACCAACAGGCCGTGCAGGCCCCCATGCTGTTAAGAGGATCCCAGGGCTCGTGTGCCCGCAGCCAAGCGGATTCGTAAGCTTCCCCAGCGATGGTCAATGCCGACAATCGGCCGTCGTCGTCGACCTCAACCGCGTGGCGTTCGACGTTGCCCAGCGCGCGACGGTTTGCCGCCAGACCCGAAAAGCCGCTTGCCCGTAAAAGCATCCGATCAGCGGCAGTGATGAGATGACCCATCTTCTTCCACTCCTTGTTTCTCGGATCGTTTGTTCCGGCCTGTCTTCGGCTGACTCAACGGACCTCGAGGTGGGAGGGTGCCCCAACCCTCCCACCTCGCTCCACCCCCCTTGGCAGGCGATCCCGGTTCCTCGTTCCACCCACACTTGGTAGATGCCCTCGATGTCCACCTTGATTCATCACGGCGAAACTGTCTGTTGTCTTCGACACCGTCGAAATGTGTCGACCGACACGCAAAACGGTACGGAGGCGACGGCAGGCTGCCTGCTAGACGGGAATGCGAATCCGGTTACGAGACCGCCGATGGTTCCGTTGCGTCGCGGTCCCAGGCTCCGTCATTCAACCCGGTCTTGGCCCTCGAACAGGCCCCCCCCTGTCTTGTCCACCTCCTCGGCATCTGCGGCCAGCCCCTGTGTGGCTTCGCAACGGGCGAAAGGATGGTAATGACCACAAATGACAGACGGACCAACTCGCGTCACGGCTGAAACCCAGGGCGACGTCCACATGGTCGCAGCGCTTGATGGCGATCGACATGGCTGGTCGTCTGAAAGGCGCCTAGCGAACGCTCACAGAGCGATAGGACAATAACGGAGTGACGGCTATTGCCAGGAGGGTCGATGCCAGAAGGCGACGAGGAAGTCGTTAGCAGATCGGACGCAAGTGCTCCGACCGCCTTCGTAGAGCTATTTTGGCGTCACGGCGACGCCGTCCACGCGTATCTGGTTCGCCGCGCGGGCCAACAGGACGCCGACGACCTGCTGAGCGAGGTTTGGTTGCGAGCGTTCAAAGGCCGAGCAAATTACGACCCTCGGTGGCTGGACGCCCGTCCGTGGCTCTACGGGATCGTTCGCCACGTTCTTCTGGCTCACTGGCGCTGTTCCGGCCGGCCCCTTGTTCCCCTCGCCGAACCAGCGGCGTCGGATAGTTGGGATGACGTCGATAGCCGGCTTGATGCGACGGGCGAGCGGGCCAGGTTGCAACGGGCGCTGGCCACACTCTCGACCGACGACCGCGAGGTCCTACTCCTGGTCACATGGGAGCAACTCACTCCGTCGGAGGAAGCCCTTGCCCTAGGCATCCCCCAAGGTACGGCACGGAGCAGGCTTCATCGTGCTCTTTCGGTGCTCCGTCGGGACTGTGAATGCTGAACGCAAGAGTCGTCGCTCTTTCATGCCAAGTACGATCGCGAAGTGACAACCGATCAACCCAGGCAACAAGAAGTAGCCGAAGCGACCGCCTCCGCCAGTAGGACAATGCGTCCGCAGTCCGTCCCAGTGAATGTGTACGAGGCCCCCGAAGCCCTCGTTGTCATCGCACCGTTCCCAGCGGTAAGACCGGAGGACGTCACGGTCGAGTTGCGTCCAGGCACGCTTCGGGTCTCGGCTCGTCTGCGGAGTTCGGGTCCCCGGGAGTACTTGCTGCATGAGTGGGAGTACGGGGGATACGACCGAGAGATCGGCATTCCAGACGGATACGGCAGGGGTGTCGAGGCAAACCTCACCAATGGCCAACTGGTGGTTCGGGTCTTGAAGGGTTCGCCAACTGACACGATCTCCGTGCAGCCGACATAAGGTAACTATCTCTTGGCAAGCTGACCGTCGGCCACACATTTATGGCCACAGTCGCGACATTGGTGGACAGGGTTCCCATCGCTGACAAATACCGGGGACGCCTGGCCTCGTCCTCCCTACCAACATTCCTTGGGAGGTGGGCCGTAGGTGATGGTGATCCCGAGCTGGAGGCGTTGGGTTGACTCTTCACCCTGGTAGCCAGCCGCAACCCTAGACACAAGGTGCCAGCCATTAGTAGCCTCCTGTGTCAAGGGGTCTGGCAGGACGGGGACGGAGGGATCGTCGTTGCCACCCGCTCTGGAGGAGGCCAGGATGCGACGACTTGGCATGTCCCTATTGATGCTCGTTGGCATTGTCGTCTTTGTGGGTGTTGAAGCCGGTTCTGCGGTCGGCCAAACCACCACAGCGACGATCAATGGCACCACGACCTACCAGACGATCAGCGGCTTCGGCTCCTCTGAGGCATTTCTCCAGGCTGAGATCCTCATGGGCAAGTCTTCTGCCGTTCAGTCCGAGGTGTTGAGTCTTCTCTACAGCACGAAGACAGGCGCTGGCCTAAGCATCCTGAGGAATCAGATCGGGGCGACCACGGAGTACGGGACGATCGAGCCAACCGCACCATCAAATCCGACCGCCCCCCCGACGTACACGCCGCTTGGCAATGACCAGGGCCAAGAGTGGTTGGCAAACACGATCAAACATGAGTTCAAGGTGAAGCAGTTCATCGCCGACTCCTGGTCAGCTCCGCCTTTCATGAAGACCAATGACTCTGACACCGAGGGCGGCACGTTGTGCGGCCTTCCCGGCGCGAGTTGCGCCAGCGGAGACTGGCGGCAGGCGTATGCCAACTACTTAGTGCAATACGCTCAGGATTACCGGGCCGACGGACTTCCGTTGGAGTACATCGGCTTTGTCAATGAGCCGACGGAGACTACCGATTACTCAAGCATGAACATGACGCCAACCCAGGCGGCGAACTTTGCCGATGTGCTCGGACCGACGGTCGCCAGCTCCAAGAAGCTCACTACCAAGATCGAGTGCTGCGACACCGTGGGCTGGGACTCCGCCAACAGTTTCGCGCCAGCTATCGAATCAGACTCGCAAGCAAGCTCGTTCATCAAGATCTTCACCAGTCACGGATACACAGCTGCACCAACGACTCCCCTCTCGGGCTGGACCGAACCAGCGTGGGAGACCGAGTGGTCCACCTTCGATTCATGGGATTCGGCTTGGGACGACAGTACGGACGCATCTGGCTTCACGTGGGCACAGAACATCTTTACCGGGCTGACGTCAGCGAATCTCAGCGCCTTCTTCTACTGGTGGGGGGCGAATATGTACGGGACGGACAACGAGGGGCTGATTGATGTCAGTGGCTCTACCGTCACGCCATCAGCTCGACTGTGGGCGTTTGCCAACTACAGCCGCTTCATTCGACCCGGTGCCGTGCGAGTCGCAGCAAGTAGTTCAAACAGTGCCCTGGATGTGACGGCGTTCAAGAACACCAACAAGAAGGTCGCTATCGTTGCACTCAACACGTCGAGCGCGCCCCAGACTGTCACCTTCTCCCTCGCTGGGTCGGGGATGCCAAGCAGCGGAAAGCTGACGCCCTATCTCACCGACGGTTCAGCCAATACGGCCGCCCAGGCCAAGATCAAAATCGGCGGGGGAACCTTCACAGCCACCATACCCGCCCGCGCGCTTATGACTTATGAGATGAAGGGTTAGCGAACCTCTACGGTTCAGCTCAGCCCTTCGTTTAACGATCGGGTTCCAGCGCCTTCGCCACTGGTCAGTGGACCGCACCGACGACGGGCGACGCCTATGTGATCATGCCCGGTGCGACGAACACGCTGACGACGGTCCTTGCTACCGTTTGTCGTGCCCGAGGCCGCCACCTGTACCTCTATCCGGCGAGTCAACGATCAGCGAGCTGAGCCGTTCGACGAACCCCGTCCACTGAGCCAGTCGGAGGAACACATACTGGGGGCGATACTCGGCCCCGAGTTCGATGGTGTTCATGAGCTACGAGCACAGATTGCCCACGTTCAAGTTGTTGGGCAGTGCTACTGCGGCTGCCCCACGGTCGACTTTCTTGTGCCCTCTGACGTTCCCCGGTCGCCGGTTGTCACCCCCAACTCCCTGGCACCAGTTGTGGGACATGTACTCCCGAGCGACGAGGAGGAGACACGCGAAATCCTCCTTCATGTGAAAGATGGCCGGTTAACACGCTCATCGGGACCGATGGGCCATCTCGGTGGATTCTTGATGGATGCGCCACTACAACTTGAGAGAACCAAGGCCAGCATGGTGACGAGTGCACACGGCCAATGCCGCTTGCAAGGACGCATTCTCCACCTCCGCTGCCACTCTCCCACGGTGGCTCTCCCCGATGCAGGCTGCATCCACGGGTCTACTATCCCCGATTCCCAGTGCAGCGCACTCTGAATAGGCCAGGTCGACCGCTTGAAGGTGACCGCGATCACCCAAACCTGTGTGCTCGGATTGGCCCACGACTGCGTACCAATCCCCGATTAGATGCGCGTCTCTCTGCGCTTTCGTCAGTTTCAGCTCTCCCCTACGACCTGCGTTCCCGGGTAATCCCCTCAGCGGCAGCGAGGGCTTTACCTTCTTCCATGCATGACAGATGGGCCGTTACCGACCGGCCTTCTTTCCCGACATCAGTCCGCCTGGAAAGCCAGACATCCGGATTCTTGGTGTAATCGTTCGATACGAGCTTGCCGCACACGATGCAGAAGAACGGATCAAGAGTGTTCTTCCAAAAGAAATCGGGCTGTTGAAGCCACAGTTCCCAGTGCCCATCTGGCCTCTGATACCGCCAGCCCGCCACAGAGATTGTGTGGTCAACCTTCGATTCCGTCCGGAAAAGGGGAACGAACTCGCTCGCGTCCTCTTCCGAGAGGCCACCAACCATTCGGTCCGCGAGGAAGACGATCACATTGTCGTCCTCGGAAAGGCGAAGCTCCACACGGCGCATAGGGCTGGTGCCACCGAACGGCCAGGATTCTTCATTGCCAGCCTCGGAGAGGACTGCATCGGTACCTGGATCAAGACGGACCGGTACGCTGCGATTCCGGTCACCCAAGACTCGATGTTGGTGCCGTGCCCTTAGATCATCGACAGTCTCATCTCCATCTGCTTCGATCCCATGTGTGTCCTTGAAGATCTTGGCGAGTCCAGCGATTGCGTCGCCGACCTGCCTGACTCCTTTGACAGTCTCGTTCACATAGCCAGCTGAACTGGCACTCGCCAGGATGTGGTCGAGCTGCATGTCAAGCAACGGCGGCGGAGGCACTCGTTGTCCGCGGGATCGGAGTTCATCTGCCAAGAGATCAAGTAGCTCAGGTCGAGACTTATGCCCTACCTGGGCGAGCACGACCCTACGAGCTTCTCGCTTGGCGTGGCTTCGCTCTACGGACTGTTGGAGGAGTCGATAGAACGTTGGTGGGTGTTCATGGCCGTTCGTGATCGGGCAAGCCTATAGAAGGTGTTCGGCGGAATCGCCCACGCGCGCATCGTTCCCCTGCGTGTCCAGGGGCTTGGCGAGATGATCGTGACTACCCAGCGAACCTGTCAATCAGGTCCTCCAAATGACCTACCACCCCGAGCGAAAGGTGGTTGCGGTCGAGATGGACATCACCCACGGACACGATGTCAATAGCGCGGGAGCTACGCGTGTACGTAAGAACGTGTCGGAGAGGGGACTTGAACCCCTACGCCCTTTCGGGCACTAGCCCCTCAAGCTAGCGCGTCTGCCTATTCCGCCACTCCGACGGGCACGCCCTACAGCCGGCGTGACGGGAACTCTAGCGCGGCCGCTCCCTCAGACCGTGCCTGTGGTGGCGTGCGCAGCACCCTTGGAGGAGGCCACCACCCGCCGAGCCCATTGCGAGATGTCCCACAGCGATGTGAGCGCACCGGGGTTGTCTTGGACGCCGGCGACCGATGTGGAGGAGACGAGAAGAGTCGGCTCGGCGAAGAGCGGCAGTGACGGCATCTCGCTCCACAGATCCTGATCGATCTGCTGATAGGTGGACTGCGCGGTGGCCGCATTGAGGTCCTGGGCGGCGTCGGTGAACAATGCGTCCACCTTGGGATCGTCGAACCCCGACCAGTCCGGCGCCACACCGGTGCCGTTGGTTCCTGCGGTGGCGGAGAAGTCCTGCGCCATGGACGTGGGATACACGCCCGCCGTCACCGGCACCAAGGCCAGGTCGAACGCACCTTGCGGTAACACCGCGCCGAAGAGCGTGGCGCTCGGCACCGGATCGGCGTAGACATCAAACCCCACGCTCACGAGCTCGGCGGCCACCATGGGGCCCACCGCCTCGGACCACGGGTCATCCGAAGACCACACGAAATCGAGTGACACCGGCGCGCCGTGAAACGTCCACGTTCCCTGGGCATTGGCGACCAATCCGCCCTGGGCGAGCAGCTTGGCGGCGTCGGTCACATCAGGCCGGTCATATGCCGTGCCATCGGCGTTGTACGCCGACTGCACGTTGGCAAAGAGGTAGTTGTCGTCGGGCTGCGCACCGGGCTGCAGGCCTCCGGTGGCTTGGGACACGATGGCCGTGCGGTCGATGGCCCGCGCCAGACCCTGGCGCACAGGTTGAGACGACAACGGATCATGGCGAAGGTTGAAGTCCAGCTGCAGCATGGTCGTCCCGGCATCGACTTGGCTCTCGAGTGTGGGGGTGGACGACACCTGCGCCAAGAAGCTGGCATCGAAATCCGATTCGTTGGCGA
Organism: uncultured Acidimicrobiaceae bacterium; assembly: GCA_963793645.1. Taxonomy (GTDB): domain Bacteria; phylum Actinomycetota; class Acidimicrobiia; order Acidimicrobiales; family UBA8190; genus CAWCAW01. The sequence continues at coordinate 294,445 of CAWCAW010000010.1, forward strand.
CCGCCACTCGACCCGAGCGCAGGGCGGCCACATCCGCGTCCGCTCCCCCATCGGTGTCGAAGACGATTTTGTCGAGGGCGGGGACAGGCCCCCACCAGCGCGGGTTGCGCTCCAAGACAAGCTGCGAGCCGGGCGTCCACGACGCCACTTTGAAGGGGCCCGCCGACACCAACGTGGTGGGGTTGAAGCTGTTGAACCCGTTGTTCCACCCCACCTGCGCGGCCACGTGGGCGGGCAGAAGCTCGTCGAACAGCGATTCCCAGTCGGCGAAGGGCGTGTGAAATACCACGGTCACGGTTCGACCCCCGTTGGTCCCCGTTACCGAGTCGATGTCGCGATACCCCAACGTGGACGCGACCGAGTCGGGGTTGCCGTCGACATCGATGGCACCACCGCGCTGGGACTGCCACGCGTAGACGAAATCCTCGGCGTTGACCGGCACCCCGTCGGACCACATTGCCTTGGGGTTGATTTGGTACACGGCGGTTTGCGGGTTGACGCTCACCACTTCGGCGCTCTGCACCACGTTGGTGTCGAGTTGCGGGCTGGCGACGGACTGCGTGCCGGGGCCGAACTCGAAGACCTGCGCCCAGATGTAACCGGCCACCAACTCGCTCGTGGCGTTGGCACCGGCGGCGGAGTGGTCGTTCAGCGTCATCGGAACCGGACCGGCGTCTACCGTCACCGTGCCGCCGCGGCCGTTGACCAACTTCGCCGTGGAGCGGTGACTGGTCACCGTGATGTGAGATCGGCGAGCAGCCGCCGACGCGCTCGGGTCGACCGAGCTGGCGACGACGACGGTGACAATGACGACAACGGCGGCGATCACCACGACGGGTGTCTTGCTCCGAAGGCGACACGCCAAGAAGATTCCCATCAAGACGACGAGTGGCGATGACGTGGCTGTGGCGCCGCCGGCGCGCCGCGTTCGTCGCCCACCGGCGAACTCAATGCAGGCGAAGGTCCAGCGTCATGGTGGTGAAAGCCAAGATGATGGCCACGGTGATGGTGATGCGGTCCAGGTTCTTCTCGACCACCGTCGAGCCGGCCGCGGCCTGGCCCACCGATCCACCGAACATGTCCGAGAGCCCGCCTCCCTTGCCCGAGTGCATGAGGACCAAGAAGATCAGCGAGGCCGCCGCGGCGATATGGAGAATGATGAAGATGATCGTCAGCACGGCGTGGTCCTTCCCGACGCGGGTGGGTCCAGCAACGCTAGCAAAGCTGGTCCCGTCATCGAAGCGCCTCGCCGGCGGCCTGGACAATGCTCACAAATGACGCTGCTTGGAGGCTGGCCCCCCCGACGAGGAGTCCGTCCACGTCTTGCAGAGCGACCATCTCCGCCGCGTTGTCAGGTTGGACGGACCCGCCATATTGGATGCGCACGGCCGACGCCGCATCGGTGTGCAGGCCGGCCAGTACCGAGCGGATGTGGGCGGCCGCCTTGGCGGCGTCCTCGACGGTGGCGATCTGCCCGGTCCCGATGGCCCATATGGGCTCGTAGGCGACCACCACCTTGGCCAGATCCTCAGCCGACAAGCCGCTCAACGCGGCGGCGGTCTGGGTGGCCAGCCGGTCGTCGGTGATGCCGTCCTCGCGCTCCTCTTCGGTCTCCCCCACGCAGACGATGGGCGTCATGTGGTGGCGCAGCACGGCACGCAAGGTGGCGGCCACCTGTTCGTCGGTCATGTGGAAGAACTGACGGCGTTCGGAGTGGCCCACGATCACGTAGGTCACGCCCAGGCGGGCCAGCATGGGGGGAGCCACCTCCCCCGTCAGCGCTCCGGCGTCCTCGTCATTGCAGTGCTGGGCGCCCAGAGCCACCGGGATGCCGCGATCTTCGAGAACCGTCTGCACGGAACGCAGGTCGGTGAACGGTGGGTGCACCGACACGTCGAGGCCGGCCACGTCGGCGGCGCTGATGCGCAAGCCGAGATCCTGCACGGTGCGAATGGCTTGTAGATGGTCGTGGTGCATCTTCCAGTTGCCACTGACGAGGCAGCGGCGTCCGGTCCGCTTACGAGCCATGGGTCGTTCTCCTCTGGCCCGGGGCGTTGGAGGCGGCCCGCAGCGCGGCCAGCCCGGGAAGATCTCCGTACTCGAGTAGTTCGAGGGTGGCTCCCCCACCGGTGGACACGAAGTCGATGTCATCGGCCAAGCCGGTGCGGTCCACGGCGTGCACCACGTCACCACCGCCGACGACGGTGAACCCTTTGCACTCGGCCATGGCCTCGGCCACCGACCGGGTCCCGGCCGCGAAGCGATCGTCCTCGAAGACACCCATGGGTCCGTTCCAAAACACCGTCCCGGCTCCGGCCACCACATCGGCGTAAGCAGCGGCGGTGCCCGGTCCGATGTCGAGGCCGCGCCAGCCGGGGGGCAGCTCCACGCCCATGATCTTCACCTGGCCCGTTCCCGTCTTGCCCTTGCCGATGGTGCCGCTGGGCTCCAGGGCCACCAAGTCACTGGGGAGAAAGACCCGTCCCCCGGCCGCCTTGAGCAGGGCTCGACAATCGGCCAGGCGCACCGAGTCGAGCATCGACGCCCCCACGGCGTGGCCCTTGGCGGCCAGGAAGGTGAAGGCCATGCCGCCCCCGACGACGAGAAGGTCGACACGCGCTACCAGGGAGTGCAACACGCCCAGCTTGTCGGCGTACTTGGCCCCGCCCACCACGGCCACAAAAGGGCGAGCGGGCGACGTGAGCAGGCGGCCGATCACTTCCACTTCGCGCTGTAAGAGCCGGCCCGCGGCCGACGGGAGCCGCTGCGGAGGCCCCACAATCGACGCGTGGTCGCGGTGCGAGGCGCCGAAGGCGTCATTCACGAAGTAGTCGAAGCCGGCCACCAGACGGTCCACAAAGGCCGGGTCGTTCTCCTCTTCACCGAGGTGGAAACGCACGTTTTCGAGGAGCTCGATGCGCGGCGCCAACTCCTTCAGGCGAGCCCGCACGGGCGCCACGTCGAAACGGGCGTCGACGACCCCACCAGGGCGCCCCAGGTGCGTCAAGGCCGTCACCGACGCTCCTCGTTGCGTCAACCATTCCAAGGTGGGCAGGGCGGCTCGAATACGGAAGTCATCCTCCACCATGGCCGCATGGCCGTCGTCGTCATGGCCGAGGGGAACGTTGAAGTCGACGCGCACGAGCACGCGGCGTCCCTCCAGCGGGGGCAGGTCCTCCAGCAACGGCAGGCCGGCCAGCGGCCCCGACGTGAGCGAGGCGTCGACCACGCTCGTGTCGATGGGGTTCACGCCTGCCCGGAGGACGCGCCCCCGAGCAGCACGGCCAGGTCGACGAGCCGGTTCGAATAGCCCCACTCGTTGTCGTACCAACCCTGGACCTTCACCAACGTGGAGTCGTCGTCGATGGGGACGATCATGGTGAGCCCGGCGTCGAAGGTGCACGAGGCCGGGTTGCCCACGATGTCGCTGGACACCAAGGGCTCCTCGCTGTAGTCGAGCACGGCCGCCAGCGGCCCTTCGGTGGCCGCAGTGCGATAGGCGGCGTTGATGTCGGCCACGGTGGGCTTGCCCACCACCACGGCGGTGAAGTCGGTGATGGAGCCGTCGCTGACGGGGACGCGCAAGGCGGCGCCGTCGAGGCGGCCGGACATGGCCTCGAGCACGAGCCCGGTGGCCCGGGCCGCCCCACTCGAGGCGGGCACGATGTTCATGGCCGCGGCGCGGGCCCGGCGCAGGTCCTTGTGGGTGAGGTCCAACAGGTTCTGATCATTGGTGTAGGCGTGCACCGTGGTCATCAGGCCGCTTTTGACGCCGAAGGCGTCGTCGAGGACCTTGACCAAGGGCACGAAGCAGTTCGTCGTACACGACGCGTTGGACACCACCTCGTGTTGGGCGGGATCGAAGGTGTCGTCGTTGACCCCCATGACGAAGGTGGCGTCCACATCCGGCGCCGGCGCCGAGATGATGACGTGGCGCGCCCCTCCTTCGATGTGGGCGGCGGCCGCATCACGGGTGGTGAAGCGGCCGGTCGATTCGAGGACCACCCGCACGCCGAGCTCGCCCCAGGGAAGCTCCTTGGGCTCACGCTCCGACAGCACCTTGATGCGGGCTCCGTCCACCACGATCTCGTCGCCCTCGACCGACACCGCCGCCTTGAATCGCCCGAGGGTGGTGTCATAACGCAGGAGATGCGCGTTGGTGGCGGCATCGGTGAGGTCGTTGACGGCCACCACCTCCACGTCCGCCCCGCCGTCGTGCACGGCACGCAGAAAGTTCCTGCCGATGCGCCCAAAACCGTTTATCCCTACCCGAACCGACATAGAGCCTTCCCTCGCGCCACGGTCAGTGGCCGCCTATCCGACCAGACCGGCCAGGGCCGCCGCCAGTCTGTGCCGATCATGGGCGCGCCCGTTGGCCTTGGCCAGTTGGGCCCGGACCACCGGCACGGTCAGGTCCCCCAAGGCAATGGAGGCGGTGTCGGCCAGCACGACGTCGATCTTTACCCCGTGCTCGGTCAGGGCGCTCACATGGTCGGCCACGTCGTATCCCTCGGTCTCCGCCGGCTGGGCGTGCAGGTTGGCCACGTACACGGTGCGCCCCGGCGAGGTGCCGATGGCCGCCGCGATGGCGGGCACGGCCACCGCCGCGAGCACGCTGGTGAACAGCGAGCCCGGTCCGATGATGACCTGGTCGGCCCGGGCCAACGCGTCGAGGGCCTCTTGGGGGGCGGGGGGATCGGCCGGCACCAGCGAGACGTGGCGGATCTGGCTGGTGCCCCCTACCGCCGTCTGGCCTTCGACCGATCCCGAGTCGGCCTCGGCCTTGAGCACCACCGGCTCGGTGGCGGCCGGGACGACCCGGCCCGTACATCCGAGCAGGCGAGCGGCCTCATCCAGGCCGGCCTGCAGGTCCCCGGCGCTGGCGCTGAGCCCGGCGATGACCAGGTTCCCGAGCGCATGACCGGCCAGGTCCTCGCCCTCGAACCGGTGCTCGAAGGCCACCGCCAACGCCGAGTCCTCGGCGGCCAGGGCCACCAGACACTTGCGCAGGTCGCCGGGAGGGATGATGCCGAGCTGCTGGCGCAGACGGCCCGACGATCCGCCGTCGTCGGCCACCGACACGATGGCGGTGATGGACCCGGCATAGCGGCGCGCCGCCTGCAGCGTGGCGGCCAGGCCATGGCCGCCACCCACGGCCACCACGCGCGGACCGTGAACCGGAGCCGAATCGGTCACCGGTCGAGGTCCCGATGGAAGATGGCCGGCGTGGTGCCCCGGGCGCTCAGACAGCGACCCAGCTCCTCGGCCAGCACCACCGAGCGGTGGCGCCCGCCCGTGCAGCCCAGGGCCACGGTCAGATAGGACTTCCCCTCCGCCGCGTAAGCGGGCAGGAGGACACCGAGCAGCTCGTCGACCCGTCCCAAAAAGGCGCCGGTGGCCTCCTGGGACAGCACGAAGTCCCGTACCGGGGCGTCGAGCCCGGACAGGGGCCGCAGCCGGTCGACCCAGTGCGGGTTGGGCAGGAACCGGCAGTCGAAGACCAGATCGGCGTCGAGGGGAACCCCGTGCTTGTAACCGAAGGACAGGATCGAGGTGCGCATGGAGGTGCCCGATTCCTCACCGAGCAGCTCCATGACCCGCCGCCGCAGCTGGTTCACGTTGAGCTCGCCGGTGTCGATGACGATGTCGGCGCGATCACGCAGCGGTTTGAGCAGCTCGCGCTCGTCCTCGATGGCGGACTCCACCAGGGCGCCGGCGATGGGGTGGCGGCGCCGGGTCCCTTCGAAGCGTCGCACCAGCACGTCGAGGGGGGCGTCGAGGTAGACCACCCGCACGGTGTGGCCCTGGGCGGTGAGGGCCTCAATGGCGGGCACGGCCTCTTTGGGCTGAGCGCCCCCGCCGCGCCCGATGACCAAGGCCACCCGTTCTTGGCCGGCGTCGGGGCTGCCCACCACCTCGGCTGCCTCCGACAGCAGCGACGGCGGCATGTTGTCGATCACATACCAGCCGGCGTCCTCCAAAGCAGCCGCCGCCGTGGAACGGCCGGCGCCCGACATGCCGGCGATCAGGACGAAGTCAGTCACGGTTCATCATCCCCATCCTCGCCTGCCTCGCCGGCTTCGGCACGGACGCCGCCTACAAGCGCCTTGGTGGCCTCCATCGAACGCTTGGGGCCGACGGTGTGCAGATGGTCATAGACAGCTCGCGCCACGGCCTCCGGGAGCCACGGCAGCGCTACCAGCTCGGCCAACGAGGCCGCCCGAGCGGCGCGTACGCTGCCCAGCTCCCGCAACAGCCGGGCCCGCCGGGCCGGACCGAGCCCGGGGACACCCTCGAGCGCGCTGCGGGTCATGCGCTTGCCCCGCAAGGTGCGGTGGTAGGTGATGGCGAAACGATGGGCCTCGTCGCGTACCCGTTGCAGCATGAACAGGGCGTCGGATCCCCGGGGGATGCGCACCGGCTCGGACCGGCCCGGCACGAAGACCTCCTCGAAGGTCTTGGCCAGCGCGGCGACGGGGATCTCCTCGCTCAGACCCAGAGTCGCGAGCACGCGCTCGCCCACGCCGAGCTGGCCCTTGCCGCCGTCGAGGAGCAGGAGCTGGGGCGGGTAGGCGAACTTGCGCGGGCGCCGGACCACGCCGATCTCCGCCTCTGGCTCGTCACCAAGCTCTACCGCAGACGCCTCTCGGGCGCGCAGCAGAGCGGTGAGACGACGGGTGAGGACCTCCTCCATGGCCGCGTAGTCGTCGTTGCCGGGAACGTCACGGATGCGAAAGCGCCGGTACTCAGAACGTCGGGGCAAGCCGTCTTCGAGGACCACCATCGACCCCACGTAGTCGGTGCCCTGCAGATGGCTCATGTCGTAACACTCGATGCGCAGCGGGGCCTGAGGCAGGTCGAGCTCCACGCGCAGCGCTTCGAGGGCCCGGGCCCGGCTGTCGTGGTCCGAGGCGCGCCGCAGCCGATGGCGGGCCAGCTCCTCCCCGGCGTTGCGGGTGACGGTCTCCATCAAGGCTCGCTTGCCGCCGCGCCGCGGCACCCCCAGGGTCACCGGGCCGCCCCGGCGCCCGGCCAAGAACCCCTCGTAGACCTCGGCACTCTCGGGCAGCTCGGGGACGAGCACCTGGCGGGGCACTCCGGGGGCGCCCGGGCCTTCGGTCCCCCACGAGCTCGGCTCGCCGGCCCCTGACGTCCACCCGCTGCGGTCGCCGTCGCGCACCCGAGAGGCTTTGGGGTGTGGGGCGGCCGGCTGCGCCTCCCCATAGAGCTCCTCGAGGAGCCGGCCCACCAGTTGGGCCGGGGTGACGTCCTCCACCTTGTCCACCACAAAGGCGCGGCGGCCCACGATGCGACCCCGGCGCACGTGGAACACGCACACGGCCGCCTCCAAGGTGTCGTCCTCGATGCCGATGATGTCGAGGTCCTCGGGGCGCTCGGTGACCACCTGCTGTCGTTCACAGGCCAAGCGCAACGTGGCCAGGCTGTCGCGCAGGCGAGCGGCCCGCTCGAACTGCAAGGAGTCGGCGGCCTCCTCCATGTCGGCCACCAAACGCCGCTCGACGTCGTCGGTGTCCCCGGCCAGAAACCCCATGAGGTCTTCGAGCATGCGGTCGTAGCGGTCGTGGTCCACCGCGCCGATGCACGGGCCCGAGCAGCGCTCGATGTGGTACAGCAGACAGGGTTTGCCCAGACGTTGGTGCCGCTGCAACTTGGCGTCGGAGCAGGTACGAACCGGGAACGAGCGCACCAGCAGGTCGAGGGTGTCGCGAATGGCGCCGGCGTGCGCGTAGGGGCCGAAGTAACGGATACCGGGGCGACGACGGCCCCGCATGACAGCGGCCCGGGGCCACTCGTCGGGCAGCGTCACCGCCAGCCACGGATAGCTCTTGTCGTCGGTGAGGCGGATGTTGAAGCGGGGCCGGTGCTCTTTGATGAGGGAGTACTCGAGCATGATGGCCTCGACCTCGTTGGCCACCTGGATCCATTCCACCGTGTCGGCCGACGCCACCATCTGGGCCGTCTTGGGCGTCAAGGTGGCGGCGTCGGCGAAGTAGCTCGACAGCCGGCTGCGCAAGGACTTGGCCTTGCCCACGTAGAGGACCCGGCCATGGCTGTCGAGGAACTGATAGGAGCCCGGGGTGTCAGGGATGGTTCCGGCCGGGGGTCGCACACGCACACCTCCACTGTGCCGTACGGCCGTCCGTCGCCGTGCGCTCCCCGGCCCGCTGCGATCGGGCCCGGCCTGCACGGGCGCGGCGAATGCGCCCGTCACCTACACTGAAGAGTGAGCGCCGGCCTGGTATCCCGGCGTACATAAAGCTTCCGAGGCCGACAACCCCGCGGATGGGCGACCAGGCTGTCCCCGCCGGCCACTATCGGAGCGCTCCCCGAAGGGGGTCATAGAATGCTCCGCATCCAGCGTGCGCTCCCCGAGCGCTACTCCACCGCCACGCCCGAGCAGCTCGACCGATGGATCGGGTCGGCCAAAGACGCCCTGGGCCAACGGGTGCTCGTGCTGGGCCATCACTACCAGCGCGACGAGGTCATGGCCTGGGCCGACGCCCGAGGCGACTCCTACGGCCTGTCACGCATCGCCGCGGAGCGCCACGACGCCCACTACATCGTGTTCTGCGGCGTGCACTTCATGGCCGAATCGGCGGACATCCTCACCGCCGCCCACCAGCAAGTCGTCCTTCCCGATCTCAACGCCGGATGCTCCATGGCCGACATGGCCGACATCGACGCCGTGACCGAGGCCTGGGAGGCACTGGCCCGGGTGACCAACGTCGAGCGCATCGTGCCCATCACCTACATGAACTCCTCGGCGGCCCTGAAGGCCTTCGTCGGCGAGCACGGCGGTGCCGTGTGCACGTCGTCCAACGCCCGAGCCGTGTTGACGTGGGCGCTCGGGACCATCGACGACAACCGCCGGGGCGCGGCCACGCGCGGCGACAAGGTGCTCTTCTTCCCCGACCAGCACCTGGGCCGCAACACCGGCCATCAACTGGGTTGGGGCGAGGCCGACATGCGGGTCTGGAACCCACGCCTGGAGCTGGGCGGGCTCCAAGAAGCCGACGTCAAAGAGGCCACCTTGTTGCTCTGGCAGGGCCACTGTTCGGTGCACCAGCGTTTTCGCCCCATCCACATCGACGCCTTTCGGGCCGAGCACCCCGACGGCATGGTGGTGGTCCACCCCGAGTGTGCCCATGACGTGGTGGTCATGGCCGACGCCGTGGGGTCCACCGACTTCATCATCAAGGCCGTGCAGGAGGCGCCGGCCGGTGCCGTCCTCGGCATCGGCACCGAGATCCATCTGGTCAACCGCCTCGGCCACGAGCACCCCGACAAGACGGTGGTATCCCTCGATCCCATCGTGTGCCCGTGCTCGACGATGTTCCGCATCGACGCCGCCCATCTGTGCTGGGTGCTCGAAGGTCTGGCCGACGGGGTCGTGAACAACCGCATCAGCGTCGACCCCGACATCGCCACCTGGGCGAATGTGGCCTTGCAGCGCATGCTCGAGATCACCTGAAGGTCGAGCGGCGCCACCCGCTGTTGCTAGCCGGCCCGGCGTCGGCGGGGCGTGGCGGAGGCCGCCTTGGCCCGGGTGGGGGCAGCCCGAGTGGGGGTGGCCCGCGTGGTCTGACGTTTGGGCAGCTTCTTACCGGCGCGTTCGAGTACCGGGCGCAGCACCACCCCGGTGTGGCTCCCCTTGGTGATGGCGACTTGCTCGGGAGTGCCCTCGGCCACCACCAGCCCGCCGCGCTCACCGCCTTCGGGACCGAGGTCGATGATCCAGTCGGCCGTTTTGATGACGTCGAGGTTGTGCTCGATCACCACCACCGTGTTGCCGTGGTCCACCAGCCGGCTGAGCACCTCGAGAAGCTTGCGCACGTCCTCGAAGTGCAAGCCGGTGGTGGGCTCATCGAGCACGTACAGGGTGTGACCGGTGGGACGGCGGGCCAGCTCGGAGGCGAGTTTGACCCGCTGGGCCTCCCCGCCCGACAGCGTGGGGGCCGGCTGGCCCAAACGGATATAGCCGAGCCCGACGTCGACCAGCGTCTGCAGGTGGCGAGCGATGGGAGGTTGGTTGGCGAAGAAACCCAGCGCCTCTTCGCACGACATGTCGAGCACCTCGGCGATGTTCTTGCCTTTGAAGGTCACGTCGAGCGTCTCGCGGTTGTAGCGCGCCCCGCTGCACACCTCGCACGGCACGTACACGTCGGGGAGGAAGTGCATCTCGATCTTGATGGTGCCGTCGCCGGCGCAGGCCTCGCAGCGCCCCCCGCGCACATTGAACGAGAAACGGCCCGGCAGATAGCCCCGGACCTTGGCTTCGGACGCCTGGCTGAACAAGCGGCGCACGTGGTCGAACAGTCCCGTATAGGTGGCCGGGTTCGAACGCGGCGTGCGCCCGATGGGCGACTGGTCGATGGCGACCACCTTGTCGACGTGTTTGACCCCCGTGATGGTGCTGTGCTGCCCGGGCGTGGTGCGGGCCCGGTGCACCTGGCCCAGCAGTGATTGCAAGAGGATGTCGTTGACGAGGGTGGATTTCCCCGAGCCCGACACGCCGGTGACCGCCACCAGGCATCCGAGGGGGAACGCCACGTCGATGCCATGCAGGTTGTGCTCGCGGGCCCCTTTGACGACCAGGCGTTCCCCCGAGCCCGTTCGCCGCAGCTCGGGAACAGGAACCGAGCGCGTCCCTTTGAGATAACGGCCCGTGATCGACTCCTTGGCATTGAGCAATCCGGGGAAGGCGCCGGTGTAGACGATGCGCCCGCCGTGCTCCCCCGCCCCGGGCCCGATGTCGACCACGTGATCGGCGGCGCGGATGGTCTCCTCATCGTGCTCGACCACGATGACGGTGTTGCCCAGGTCGCGTAGGCGTTCAAGAGTCTCGAGCAGGCGCAGGTTGTCGCGCTGGTGCAGCCCGATGGACGGCTCGTCCAAGACGTACAAGACGCCCACCAGACCCGAGCCGATCTGACTGGCCAGGCGGATACGTTGGGCCTCTCCCCCCGACAAAGTGGCCGTGCCACGCGCCATGGACAGGTAGTCGAGCCCGACGTCGAGGAGGAACCGCAGCCGGACCCGCACCTCGCGCAGCACACGATCGGCGATGAGATGCTCACGTTCGGAGAGCTCCAGGGTGTCCACAGCCTCGGCGGCCCGGTTGATGGGCAAGCTGCACAACTCGAAGATGTTGCGCTCCCCCACCGTGATGGCCAAGGACTCGGGCCGCAACCGGGCCCCATGACAGGTAGGACACGGCACCTCGCGCATGAAGGACTCGATCCAGTCCCGCATGCCCTCGGAGTCCGACTCGGAGTGTCGCCGCCCCAGCCACGGGACGATGCCTTCGTAGTGGGTGACGAACGAACGCTGCCGGCCGTAGCGGTTGCGGTAGCGCAGCTGCACCTTCTTTTGGCCGGCACCGTGCAGGATGACCTTGCGGTCCGCCTTGCGCAGTTTCTCCCAGGCCATGTCGACCGAGAAGCCGTACTCTTCGGCGATGGCCTCGAGCATGTGATCGAACCAACGGCTGCGTCCCCCCGCCCACGGCACCAGCGCGCCGTCGGCCAACGATTTGGTGGGATCGGGGACGACCAGATCGGGATCGACCTCGAAGCGGGTGCCGAGACCATCACACGTCGGGCAGGCGCCATAGGGCGAGTTGAACGAGAAGTTGCGGGGGGCGGGCTCTTCGAAGGACAGGGCACAAAACGTGCAGGCCAGGTGCTCGGAGAAGGTGATGAGCTCCTCGGAGCCGTCTTCGGCCAGCACACCCACCTCGGCCACCCCATCCGAAAGCCGCAAGGCGGTCTCCATCGACTCGGTCAGGCGTTGGCGGATGTCGTCGCGCCGCACCAGGCGGTCGACGACGACCTCGATGGTGTGCTGCTCGTAGCGGGCCATCTTGTCGCCACCGCGCTCGGACAGCTCCACCACCTCGCCGTCCACCCGCACCCGGGCGAAGCCTTGCTTGGCCAGGTCGTCGAGAAGCGCCTCGTACTGTCCCTTGCGCCCGCGCACGACGGGGGCGAGCACTTGAAAGCGGGTGCCCTCGGGCAGATCGAGGATGCGGTCGACGATCTGTTGGGGAGTCTGGCGGGCCACCGGGCGCCCGCAGTTGGGGCAGTGCGGGTGTCCGATGCGGGCGTAGAGCAACCGGAGGTAGTCGTAGATCTCGGTGACGGTGCCCACCGTCGAACGCGGGTTGCGACTGGCCGACTTCTGATCGATGGAGATGGCCGGGGACAACCCTTCGATGAAGTCGACGTCGGGTTTGTCCATCTGTCCCAAAAACTGGCGGGCATACGCCGACAACGACTCCACGTAGCGCCGCTGGCCTTCGGCGTAGATGGTGTCGAAGGCCAGGGAGGATTTGCCCGAGCCCGACAGCCCCGTGAAGACGATGAGCCGGTCGCGGGGAAGCTCGAGCGACACGTCTTGCAAGTTGTGCTCACGCGCGCCGCGAATCACCAACCGGTCGGCCATGGCGGCGAGGTTACCGGGGGGCGTCGGGGTGGTCTTGCGACTCGTTGGCGCCGAGGTCAAGGCACCGACACCGGCACGGGAGCCCCCTCGGCCGACTCCACCAGCACCAAGCGCAGCTCGGAGATCTCATCTCGCAGCAGGGCCGCCTCCTCGTAGCGCAGCTCAGCGGCGGCGATGCGCATTTCAGCCTCGAGACGCACCACCAACGTCCGCAGGTCGTCGATGGCCGCCCCCGTCGCCTCCCCGTTCTCGCTTCCGTCGCCCGCCATCACCGTGGCCGTCACCCCGGAACGGTCGGGACGCGCCCGGCCCGGAGCACCTCGGCCCAGGACACCGGTGGATCGGCCCCGGCCCCCTCGGCCCGTGCCGGGCCGGCCGCGTCCGCGCCCGGCGCCATCACCGGAGGCGGCCGGGGCCAGGCGGGCCAGGATGTCGGTCACCGCCTTGCGCACCGTGGTGGGGTTGATGCCGTGCTCGGTGTTGTAGGCCTGCTGCAGGGCGCGGCGGCGCTGGGTCTCGGAAATCGCCTCCCGCATGGCGTCGCTGATGGTGTCGGCATAGAGCACCACCAAGCCCTCGACGTTGCGCGCGGCGCGTCCCATGGTCTGGATCAACGAGGATGCCGAGCGCAAGAAGCCCGTCTTGTCGGCGTCGAGGATGGCCACCAACTGCACCTCGGGCAGATCGAGGCCCTCGCGCAGCAGGTTGATCCCCACCAATACGTCGAACTCGCCCAGGCGGAGGTCGCGCAACAACTCGATGCGGGTGATGGTGTCGACGTCGGAGTGCAGGTACCGCACCCGCACGCCGAGCTCGAGGAGATAGTCGGTGAGGTCCTCGGCCATCTTCTTCGTCAAGGTGGTGATCGAGTATCCGTCCCTGGCGCGCCGAGACAACCCGGATGCGCTCGAGAAGGTCGTCGATCTGTCCGGTGGTGGGCTGGATGATCACTTCGGGATCGACCAGCCCGGTCGGCCTGATCACCTGGTCGACCACCTGGGTCGAGACGTCGCAGCTCATAGGCGCTGGGGGTGGCCGACAAGAACACCACCTGACCGACCTTGTCGCTGAATTCGTCAAAGGTCAGCGGTCGGTTGTCGAGGGCGGAAGGAAGGCGAAAGCCGTGCTCCACCAGTGTCTGCTTGCGGGAGCGGTCCCCTTCGTACTGACCGTGGATCTGGGGCACCGTCACGTGGCTCTCGTCGATCACGGTCAGGAAGTCGGCCGGGAAGAAGTCGAGAAGGGTGTAGGGCGGCGTGCCGGCGGAACGGCCGTCGAGATGCCGGCTGTAATTCTCGATGCCGTTGCACACACCCACCTCGGCCAGCATCTCGAGATCGTGCTGGGTCCGCATGCGCAGGCGCTGGGCCTCGAGCAACTTGTTCTCCGCCTGCAGCTCACCGAGGCGCCCCCGCAGCTCGTCCTCGATGGAGATGATGGCCCGCCGCATGTTCTCGTCGCCGGCCACGTAGTGGGTGGCCGAGAACACCACCAGGTCCTCGATCTCCTCGCCCACGTCACCAGTGAGGGGGTCGAAGCGGCGAATGCGCTCCACCTGGTCCCCGAACAGTTCGATGCGCACGGCGTCCTGCTCATAGGCCGGGTGCAGTTCCACGGTGTCGCCGCGTACCCGGAAGTGTCCTCGGGTCAACACCACGTCGTTGCGGTCGTAATGCAGCTCCACCAGACGCCGCAGCAAACTGCGCTGGTCGACGGTGTCGCCCGGTCGCAACATGAGGACCCGGGAGCGGTACTCGTCGGGGGAGCCCAAGCCGTAGATACACGACACCGACGCCACCACGATGACGTCGCGGCGCGACAGCAGGCTCGAGGTGGTGGCATGACGCAGCCGGTCGATCTCGTCGTTGATGGACGAGTCCTTTTCGATGTAGGTGTCGGTGGTGGGGAGATACGCCTCGGGCTGGTAATAGTCGTAGTAGGAGACGAAATACTCGACCCTGTTATTGGGGAACAGCTCCCGCATCTCGGCGGCCAGCTGCGCGGCCAGCGACTTGTTGGGCTCGATGATGAGGGTGGGCCGCTGCACGGCCTCGATGGTCCACGCCATGGTGGCCGTCTTCCCGCTGCCGGTGATCCCCAAAAGGGTCTCGTAGCGGTCCCCCCGCAAGATGCCGGCGGTCAGATCGGCGATGGCGCGCGGCTGGTCCCCGGCCGGGCGAAGCGGGGTCACAACCTCCAGTTTGGGCACTCGTTCGATCGTATCGGGGGGGTGTGACACCCAAACCGGCGACGCCGGGGTGCCGGTCCGGGGTGCGGCGGGTGCGCGTCGGCGGGCTACGGCGGGCTACGGCGGTGGGGCCAGGCGGCGTTGCAGCTCGGCCCACACCCGCGCCACCTCGGCTTCGAGGTGGGGGCGATCCGTCGAGTTGTCGATGACCAGGTCGGCTCCTTCGAGGCGCTCGGCGCGGCTCGGCTGCGCCGCCATCCGGGCGGCGATGTCCTCCTCGGTGAAATGGCGCTGGGAGACCAGCCGTTGGCGGGCCACCTCCACCGGGCAGTCCACCACCACGACCAGGGCCAACGTGAGCACGTCGCGGTGCACCGCCCGCAACAGAGGGATGTCGAGGACGACGACGGCGTCGGTGCCCTCGAGGGCGTTGCGCCGCTCGATCATGAGGATGCCGATGGCCGGGTGGGTGATGGCGTTGAGGGCGGCCAGCTCCTCGGGGTCACCGAAGGCCACCGCCGCCAGCGCAGCCCGGTCGATGGAGCCGTCGGCGGCCACGATGCCGGACCCGAAGCGCTCGATGAGCGGCGCGTAGGCGGGGCCTGTGGGGGTCACCACCTCGCGGGCCACCTTGTCGGCGTCGATGAGCACCGCACCCCGAGCGCACAGCAGATCGGCGACGGTGGACTTGCCCGAACCGATCCCTCCGGTCAACCCCACGGCGAGCATGGCGACGCCGTTGCCTCCTTCGCGCGCACGTGGATTCAGTGCGCCCACCAGCGTTTTCGAGCGGATGCCTACACTACCGGGCCGCGGGCGGACACCACGAGAGGACGGCGCCTTGGGGCTAGCAGCACCGCAACAGCCGGCCGCGGCCGCGCGCCGCGCTCGCCCGGGGGCGGATCTGGTGGCCGCCGCGGAGTTTGTGGTCCTGGCGGTGGTGGCCTACGTACCGCAGCTTCGTGCCCTACCCGGTGCTCTCGACGCCGACACCAAGAGCTACCTCTATTTCGATCCGGGGCGTTTCGTCCGCCAGTCGGCCACCATGTGGGACCCGACGGTGGGGCTCGGGACCGTGACCCACCAGCAGCTCGGCTACCTGTTCCCCATGGGGCCGTTCTTCTGGCTCGGCCACAACCTGGGTGTGTCCACCTGGATGATCCAGAGATTGTGGTTGGGGTCGATCCTGTGGGCGGCGGGGGCCGGCATGTTGTACCTGGCCCGAGTCTTCGGGTTGTCAGGCCCCGGGCGCCCGGTGGCGGCCTTGTGCTTCATGGTGTCGCCGTACTTCCTGCAATACGCCGGCCACGAGTCGGTCATCTTGCTGCCGTGGGCGGGCCTGCCGTGGATGGTGGCTCTCACCGCCCGCGCCGTCGATCGGGGCGGCTGGCGTTACCCGGCTTTGTTCGCGCTGGTGGTGCTCGTCATCAGTGGCATCAACGCCACCTCGCTGTTGTACGTGGGGCTCGCCCCCGCTTTGTGGGTGCTTTATGCCGTCATGGTCACCAAGCAATCGTCGTGGCGCGCTGCGGTGGCGGCCGTGCTTCGCATCGGTGTGCTCACCGCCGTGCTGTCCGCGTGGTGGGTGGTGGGCCTCGGCGTCGAGGGGGCCTACGGGCTCAATGTCTTGAAATACACAGAGACAATTCCAGCCATCGCGTCGACGTCGCTGTCATCGGAGGTCCTCCGCGCACTGGGCTACTGGTACTACTACGGCGGCGACAACTTCGGTCCGTGGATGGTGTCCTCGGTCCAACTGACCCAGGAGCTCTCGGTGCTGGCCCTGAGCTTCGCGGTGCCCGCCCTGGCCTTTGTGGGCGCGGCGGTGACGCGCTGGAACAGGCGCGCTTATTTCGTGATCCTCGTGGTGGTCGGCACCGTGTTGGCGGTGGGGACTCACCCCTACGCGTCACCCACGCCGGCAGGGGCCGTGCTCAAGGCCTTTATGACCCACACCTCGGCGGGCTTGGCCCTGCGCTCCACCGACCGTGCCACGCCCTTGGTGGTGCTCGGCATCGCCATGCTGCTCGGCAGCGGGGTCAGCGGGCTCGGACAGTGGCCGGCCTGGCGCCGGTGGCGAAGCGCGGTCGGTGTACTGGGGGCGGCGGGGGCGGCGGCCGTGGTGGTGCTGGCCAACCCGGCCGTGTGGAACGGCACCACGTTGACGTCGAACATCTTGGAGCCCGCCTCGGTGCCGAACTACGTCAGGGCCGCCACCAAGGCGCTCGACGACGAGCACCGCGGCACCAGAGTGCTCGCCATTCCCGGGCAGAACTTCGCGTACTACCGCTATGGCAACACCAGCGATCCGCTGTACCCGGCTCTACTGACGCGGCCCTTCGTCACCCGCGAGCAACAGGTGCTCGGGTCGCTGCCGTCCTTGGACCTGCTCTACGCGTTGGACAGTCCCATGCAACAAGGAACGCTCGACCCCGACACCATCGCCCCGTTGGCTCGGCTCATGAGCGTGGGCGACGTGCTCGTCCAAGGCGACCTCGCCTACGAGCTCTACAACCAGCCTTCGCCGCCGCGGCTGTGGAAGCAGCTCGTTCCCCCACCGCCGGGCTTGTCGGCGGGGGTGCCCTTCGGCACCGTGGTCCCGTCGGACTCGCTCATCGCCGATGTGAACGAACAGGCATTGGCGAGCTCCGATGACGACAGCGTGCCGGCGCAGCTCGAGACCATGGCCGTGGCCGACCCCCGCCCCCTGGTGCGCGCCGAGGCGGCCTCGAACGGTCTGGTGGTCGACGGCGACGACGTGGGCCTGGCCGATGCCGCCGACGTCGGGCTCCTCGACACCGACGACGCCATCGTGTTGGCGGGCACCCTCGACACCGACGCCACGGCACGCCGGGCCGCCGCCGCCGGTCACAGCACCGTGGTGGTGACCGACACCAACGCCAAGCAAGGGTTCCGGTGGAGCACGCTCACCGGCAACGCCGGCTACATCGAGACGACCGGGGCCGCGACCACCCACCGACCCCACTGACGTCCCTCTCAACCTCTTCCCCGCCGCCCCACCCGACGCGCAGACCACGGCCACCATCAACGGGGTGGCGTCGGTGCGGGCCTCCTCCTACGGCAGCGAAGACACGTACCAGCCCGAGGACCGCCCGGAGCTGGCCATCGACGGCAACCCGGCCACGGCCTGGGCGACCGGCGCCGCCTCTGATCCCGACGGCCAGTGGTGGCAGGTGACGACGAGGGCACCGGTCACCACCGACCACGTCACTCTCACCCAGCCGCAGGTGGGCGACATCGACCGCTGGATCACCACGGTGACGTTGCGTTTCGACGGCGGCCGCGCCCTCACCGTGCATCTGGGTGCGGCGTCGCGCGCCGCGGGCGGCCAGACGGTTTCGTTTTCGCAACGCACCTTCCGCTCCCTGCGGATCGTTGTCGACACCACTACGGCCTCGGGCAACTCGCCGGTGGGCTTCTCCGAGGTAGCCGTCGGGGGGGCCCGGGCCATCGAGGTCATCGACATGCCCCAGGACCTGCTGCGGTCCATGGGGAGCGCGTCGCGTCATCATCGGCTCGTACTCCTCCTCACCCGTCTCCGCGGCAATCCTTCCCAGCCGGGCTCCGACGTCCAGGTCGACATGGACCGATCGTTCTGGCTCCCCACCGCTCGCACCTTTTCTCTGGGCGCGACGGCGCGCATCGACGGCATGGTCCTGTCGGCCACGTTGGAGACCTTGCTGTCTGCCGAGGCCCAACCCGCCGGCGGTGCCCCATCGAGTGCGGTGACGGTCGATGCGTCGAGCCGGTTGCCCGGCGACCTCAACGCCGGTCCGGCCGCTGCTTTCGACGACAACCCGGCTACGGCCTGGACCACCGCCTTCGGATCTCAACAAGTGGGCCAGTGGTTGTCGGTCACCACACCGAAGCCGGTGACCTTCGACCATCTGGATTTCCGGGTCATCGCCGATGGACGTCATTCGGTGCCCACCGCGTTACGTATCTCCACCGAACACGGATCGGTGAACGTGAAGCTCCCGAACGTCACCGACGGCAGGGCCAACAATGCCACCGCTACCATGGCGGTGCGGTTCCCGCCCCTGACGGGACGACACATCACCGTCACCGTGACCGCCGTGCGCGCCGAGTCGACCAAGTACTTCGGACTCGGACCCCTCGAGCTGCCCATCGCCGTGGCCGAGGTGGGGATCCCCGGCGTGAGCGTGGCTCCGCCGCCGGCGACGCTGCCGTCACCGTGTCGTTCGGACCTGCTGTGGATCGACGGCCACCCCGTGTCTCTGCGGGTTACGGGGACCACCTCGACGGCGCTGGCCGGCCAGGGGCTCAGCGTGTCGCTGTGTGGAGCGGACGCGGGCGGGCTGCGCCTTGGTGCCGGTAGCCACACACTGCAGAGCGCCGACGGCGCTGTGGCGGGGATCGACCTCGACCAGATCAACTTGACCTCGGCGCCGGACTCACAGACGGCCTCGCCGGCGACACCATCGGGGCGTCCGCCCACCGTGCATGTCATCAGCCAGACAACCACAGCCATGTCGGTGCGCATCTCCCACGCCACAGCGCCGTTTTGGCTCGTGCTCGGTCAGAGTCTCAACGCCGGCTGGCAGGCCACGGTGGGGGGACGCTCGCTGGGTGCGCCCACGTTGGTGGACGGCTACGCCAACGGTTGGCTGGTGGATCCCGACACGGTGCAGACGGGGGGCCGGTTGACGTCGGACTTCACGGCGTCGTTGACGTGGGTCCCTCAACGTCGTGTCGACGACGCCCTGATTCTCTCGGCCGCCGGCGCCGTAGTGTGCGTGGGGCTGGTGGTCGTACCCCGTCGGCGCCGGCGACGCCGCGGTGTACACGAGCAATACGAGAGCCCGCCGGGCCCGGTGCTGGTCTCGCCAATGCACGGCGAGTGGTCGCGTCCGTCATGGCCGTTGTCACTCGTGGCCACCGTCACCGGTGCCGCCATCGGCGCCATAGTGGCCGGCACACTGGTGGCCGTGGTGGTCGGCGTCGCCGCCTTGGTGACGTCGAGAGCCGCGTCGGGGACGAGGAGTCATGACGCTCGGCGCCGTCGCCCTGGTGGTGGCGGCCGGCGCCTACGTGGTGGTCCACCAAGGAACCGCCCACATCATCTCCGGGGGAGGCTGGCCGGCCAAGTTCGAGCCGGCCGACGTGCTCACCTGGATGGCAGTGGCGCTCCTCGGCGCCGATGTGATCGTGTCGTGGATTCTTCGACGAGGGCACCGAGAGCGCCGGCCGCGGCCGCCTCCCATGTGAAACGCGCCGCCATCATCTTGGCCCCCGCACCCAGGCGCCGGCGCAGGACGTCGTTGCCGAGCAGAGCCTCCACAGCACCGGCGAAATCACCGATCTGATCAACGAGAAGGCCACTCACGTCGTGGCCCACCGCGTCGCGATGCCCGGTGATGCGCGTGGCTACCGCCGGCGTGGCGCAGGCGCCGGCCTCGGTGATGGTCATGCCCCAGCCTTCTCGCAGGGAGGTGCTGGCCAGCACCCACGCGCGGCGGTACAACGCCCGCAGCTCGGCGTCATCGACGCGGCCGGGCAACTCGAGCCAGTCCTGGGCACCCACGGCGCGCCGTTTGGCTTCGAGCGCAGCGCGCTCGTACCCCTCACCGACGATGACGGCGCGCAGCGTGGGAAACCGACGTCGCACTTCAACCAAGGCATCGATCAACACGTCGAAACGCTTGACGGGGACGAGGCGGCCCACCGCCACCACCATGGGGACGGGCGAACGCGGCCCCCCGGGGGTGAAGGAAGGGTCGACGCCGGGCGGAACGACGCTGACGCGTTGGTGGCGCAGCCCGAGAGTGGACACGATGTCGGCGCGCGACGACGGCGACAGCGTCACCACCCGCGCCCGCCGATACAGGGGCGGAGCCAGGACGCGCTCCATCAAAGCGCCGGCGCGCGCCGCGGTGGGCGGCAGCGCCATGTGCCACATCTCGGCGTGGACGTGATGGAGGAAGACGATGCGCGCGCACCGCGCCCACAGCGGGGAGAAGAAGGGCATGCCGTTCCACACCTCGACCAACCCGTCGGGTCGGCGTCGACCCGCGGTGGCGCCGCGCAGCGCCGTAGCCGGGAACACCTCGTAGCGGCCGTAACGGCGTACCACCCTGTAACCGTTGCGCTCGATGGCATGGGCCTGGCCGGCCACCGCCGACGTACGCAAGGTGACATCGAGGCCGGCGGCCGCCCACAGCGTGGCCAGGCGATGGGCGTGGATCTCCGATCCACCCGCTTCGGGATCCTCCAGATCGCGCCACGCCAAGATGTCGATGCGCCGCAGTCCGGCGGCAGTGGCGCGCTGCACCACCGCGTCGAGCGGTGACGGTGGCGCGGGGGCCGGAGCCGGGTCGTGCTGCGCCACGGGGTCGGGGACCCCATACCAATGGGCCCGTGCGTCCACCTCAGCAGCCATGACGCCCCCTCGCGTTAGCTGTGCGGATGCTAACTACGCGCCATGCCTAAAACGGCGGATCCTCGATGCCCGGCCGCAGCGAGGATCGAGGTCTACCATGACCTCACCGGCGTTACCGGGCGTGCACGGACAACGAGTAGGGGGGTTGCGTGGCGCACTCCGACCGTTACGACCGGAGGACGTTTCTGGCCCGGGGAGCCTCGGTTGTCACCGCGGCCGCCTTGGCTGGTGCCGGCGGCGTGCTCCTCGAGTCGTGCTCTTCGGGATCATCTCCGTCGTTGCCTCGCGTCGCGAACCCCGGTGTCGGGGTGGGATCACCTCGCCGCGGCGGCAACGTCACCATCGGGCTGAACTCCGAGATCGACGGCTTCCTGCCCTCGATGGATCACTGGGACAATTCCGGCTACGTCTACGCCAACAGCGTGTACGACTCCTTGGCGGTGATCGGTGCCGACGGTTCGGCCCAGCCCTACTTGGCGCAATCAGTCACGGCCAACCCCGACATGACGGTGTGGACGGTGACGCTTCGTCCCGGTGTCGTCTTCCACGATGGGTCCCCGCTGAATGCCGCCGTGGTAGTGGCCAACTTCGAGGCGCTGCGCCAGTCCGCGCTCACGAGTGCCGCCATTACGCCCATTACCGGGGTGGTGGCGAGCGGCTCGTTGGAGGTCACCTACACCTGCGATGAGCCGCTGGTGGCCTTCCCGTATTACCTGTCCACACAAGTCGGCTACATCATCGCCATGGCGCAGCTGAAGAAGGCCAACTCCACCCACCCCATCGGCACCGGCCCCTTCGTGTACCAGTCGTGGGAGCCCAACGACCACTTCACCGTCACCCGCAACCCCCACTACTGGCGCAACGCCCTCCCCTATGTGGACAGCATCACCTACAAACCCATCGTCTCGGATCAGTCCCGCCAGGCGTCTTTGCAGGCCGGCACCATCGACATGATGGTGTCGCGCGATCCCGTGGCGATCGCCGATCTGCGCCATAACCCCTCTTTCCAGCAGATCAACGACCTCAAGCAAACAACCGGCGAACCCGATATGGACTTCATCATCTTGAATACCGCCGTCGCACCGCTCAACGATCTCGTCGTCCGCCAGGCCCTGGCGTACGCCACCGACGCCGCCGAGATCTCCAGGATCTTCGGCCAGGGCATCACCACCCCCGCCACCAGCCCTTTTCCGGTGGGATCGCCCTACCACAACCCCGACAACGGGTACCCCACCTACAACCTGCAGACGGCCAAGGCCCTGGTGGCCCAGGCCCGGCCCTCCCATGGCGGCAAGCTCGTCATCGGCCTGGACACCATCACCGACCCCCGCGACCTCTCCATCGTCCAGGCCCTGCAGTCGATGTGGCAGGCAGCCGGCTTCACGGTCTCCATCGGCCAGGTCCAAGAGGTGGCCTTGATCGACAGCATGGCCCTCGGCACCTTTGAGGCCTACACCGACGAACAATTCTCGGCCCCCGACCCCGACATCAACTACGTGTTCTGGAGCTCCACCACCGCGCCGGCGCCAGGGGAGATCGCCTTGAACTTCTCCCGCAACAGCGACCCCACCTTGGAGGCCGCCCTGCAGAAGGGCCGCACCAGCAGCGATCCGGCCACCCGGGCGCAGGCGTACCAGGCGGTCGATCTGCAACTGGCGCGCGATCTCCCCTACCTGTGGCTGTCTCAGGCCACGTGGTCGGCGACGGCGAGCAACCGGGTGCTCAACTTCGCCAATCCCACCCTGCCGGCTGGCGGCAGCGCCCAAGGGTTCTCCGCCGGAGCGTTCATGCCGACACAGATCTGGCTCGCCGCCTGAGGTCGCGTCATGGCTCGTTATACAGCAAAGCGGCTGGGCCTCATGGTCGTGATCTTGTTCATCATTTCGGTGCTGACGTTCCTGCTCGTCCACTTACTGCCTGGCGACCCCACCCTCGCCATATTGGGGCCCAACGACACCCCGTCGGCCCGGGCCGAGCTGCTGCGCCAGCTGGGGCTCAACAAAGGCCTGATCGATCAGTACTGGATCTGGATCCGCAACATCCTGCACGGCAACCTGGGGGAGTCGTTCATCACCAAGCAGTCCGTCACCAACGCCTTGGGCGAGGCCGTGCCCATCGACTTGGAACTCATCGTGCTGTCTCAGGTGATGGCGCTCGGACTGGCTATCCCCATGGCCCTGGTGGCCGCTCGCCGGCCCAATCGCCTCTTCGACCGCATCGCCACCACGTCGACCTTCGGCATGCTGTCGTTGCCCACTTTTGTGGTGGCCGTCGTACTCGTCTTGATCTTCGCCGTGAAACTCCACGTCGTGCCGGCCACCGGCTTCAACCGCCTCTCGCAGGGCATCGGGGCCAACCTGAAATCGGCCATCTTGCCATCGGTGGCACTGGCGGTGGGATCGGTGGCCGTCTACTTCCGCTTGTTGCGCGCCGATCTGGTGGCCACGCTGCAAGAGGACTACATCACCATGGCCCGGGCCAAGGGTCTGTCGTCGCGCTACATCATGGTGCGCCACGCGTTGCGCCCGTCCTCCTTCTCGCTGTTGGCCGGGGCGGGGATCAGCATCGGATCGCTGTTCACCGGCGCCTTCGTGGTGGAGGTCCTGTTCCAACTCCCCGGCATCGGCTTCCAGTTGGTAGACGCCATCGACTCGCGCGACTACCTGATGGTCCAAGGCATGGCGCTGGTCGCCGCGGTGGCCTACGTCATCATCAACTTCGCCATCGACATCGTGTTGACGGTTATCGACCCGCGGGTGCGGCGTGCCTGACAACATTCACCGCAGCGTGCGCACCGAGGCCGTGCCTTTCACCGGCTCCTCCTTCAGGGGCGTGCCGCTGACGCCCGATCTCGAGGTGAATCGCGACGCTCTAGACGCCTTTGAAACACCGCGGGGGATGGGGTCGCCCGGCATGTCGATCGAGACCGCCAGTTCTGACCTGGAGCCGCCGTCGGGACGCCGGGGGCTCGGGGTGGTGTTCTGGATCTCGTTGGGTTGGATCGTGCTCGTCGTGGCGCTGGCCGCGCTGGCGTCGGTGCTGCCGCTCAAGAACCCCGACTACCAGAACTACTCGGCGCTCAACGTCGGCCCCACGCTGCACAACTGGTTGGGCACCGACGATCTCGGGCGCGACATGTTGTCGCGCATCATCTTCGGATCGCGGGTCTCACTGGTCATCGGTTTCGTGTCCATCGCCCTGGGCATGGCCACGGGCGGCTTCTTCGGACTGCTGGCCGGATATCGCGGTGGCGCCACCGACACCGTGCTCAATGGCGGGTCCTTCGTGGTCCTGGCCTTCCCTCCCTTGCTCGCCATCATGGTGGTCGAAGCGTTTTGGGGTCAGACCCTCCTGAAGCTCACCATCATCTTTTCGGTGGCGGCCGCCCCCCAGCTGTTCCGGGTCATCAGGGCCACCACCATGTCGTTCGCCAATCGAGAGTTCGTCACCAGTGCCCGCGCCATGGGGGCGTCCACGCCCCGCATTCTGCTTCGCGAGCTGCTCCCCAATGTGCTCCCGGCCGCCATTTCGTTCGCCCTTATCGGTGTGGCCATCGCCATCGTGCTCGAAGGGTCCCTGGCGTTTTTGGGGCTGTCGGTCTCCCTGCCCACCGCCTCGCTCGGCAACGTCATCAATGAAGGCGTGGCCCAGGGCAACCTGCAGGCCAACGTCTTTCCGGTGCTGTTCCCCTCCGCCTACATCTTTCTCATCATCACGGCTTTGAATCTGATGGCGGACCGGCTGCGGGCCCGCTTCGACGTGCGCGAGGTGAGCGTATGAGGTGGGGACGGCGGCGGACCATCGACTTCCCGATGTCGCTGACTTGGCGAGCCCGCTCCTGGAGGTAGCCGGGTTGCGGACCACCTTCGCCACCCCTCGGGGCACCGTGCACGCCGTGGAGGACGTGTCGTTCTCCTTGGACCGGGGTCGGACGCTCGGTGTGGTGGGCGAGTCGGGCTCGGGCAAGACGGTGCTCGTGCGTTCCATCATGGGCCTTCTCCCCTCCACCACCGCCACCCGCACGGGGACCGTCCGTTTCGCGGGCGCGACCTCTCCTCATTGGCCCCGTCGGCTCTCCGCGACGTGTGGGGCACCGAGATGGCCATGGTCTTCCAGGACCCCATGACCCCCTCAACCCCGTGGTACGTGTCGGGAGGCAGATCACCGAAGGACTGCACAAGCGCCTCGGCCTCGACCGCAAAGCGAAGCGCGAGAGACGGCGCTGGCCCTGCTCACATCGGTGGGTATCCCGAGCCCCGAGCGGCGCCTGCGCGCCTATCCCTACGAGCTGTCCGGTGGCATGCGTCAGCGCGTCATGATCGCCATCGCCATCGCGTGCGGGCCCAAGCTCCTCCTCGCCGACGAGCCCACCACTGGTCTCGACGTCACCGTCCAAGCCCAAGTCCTCGACCTGTTGGCCGCCGCCCAGCGCGAGCGCTCCATGGCCATGGTGCTCGTGACCCATGACCTCGGCGTGGTGGCGAATCGGACCGACGAGATCGCCGTCATGTACGCCGGGCGCATCGTGGAGCACGCCACCACGGCCACTTTGTTCGCCCACACCCGCATGCCCTACACCGAAGCGCTGTTGCGTTCGATCCCGCGCCTGGCCGACCCGAGCCATACCCGACTGCGGGCCATCGGTGGCCGGCCCCCGGACCTGGTGGCTCTGCCGAAGGGATGCTCGTTCGCGCCGCGCTGCCCCTATGTCCAAGACCGCTGTCGCCACGAGGCCCCCCCGCTGCGCACGGCGGGCCCGCAGCATCGCTTCGCGTGCTGGTTCCCGGTGGGCTCGGCCGAAGGCACCGAAGCATTGCAACGCAACGTGGACGCCGCCGTGCCGGCCGCCGTCAGCTTCACGGCCCCGTTGACCCGGGCCGGCGCCTGATGGCCGGCAGCGGGACCGCTCAGTTGCGTGGCGATGACGCCTTCTTGCGCGTCGAGCACCTCGTGGTCGAGTTCGGGACCGGGCCCCATCGCGTCCAGGCGGTATCCGACGTCTCCTTCGACGTGGTGGCCGGCGAGACCTTAGGACTGGTGGGCGAGTCCGGATGTGGGAAATCGACCACCGGTAAAGCCATCTCCCTTGTACAAGCACCCAAGGCCGGGGCGATCCACCTGGGGGGCACCGACCTCTCTACTTTGCGCGGAAGCGAGTTGCGCAACGCCCGCATCGAGGTGCAGATGGTGTTTCAGGACCCCATCTCGTCGCTCAATCCTCGACGCCGCATCCTCGACGCCGTCACCGAGCCGCTGAACATCTGGGGGCTGGGCACCAAGCAAGAGCGCCGCACCAAGGCCAGAGACATGCTCGAGGCCGTGGGCATCGATGTGAGCACCGCCGAGCGCAAGCGTCCGGCGGAGTTCTCCGGCGGGCAGTGCCAGCGCATCAGCATCGCCCGCGCCCTCATGCTCGAGCCCAAACTGCTGGTGTGCGACGAGCCCGTCTCCGCCTTGGACGTGTCGGTGCAGGCGCAGATCCTCAACCTGTTGGACGACTTGAAGACCTCACACGGTCTCACCATGGTCTTCATCGCCCATGACCTGGCCGTGGTGAAGAACGTGAGCGACCGGGTGGCGGTGATGTATCTCGGGAAGCTGTGCGAGATCGCCCCGCCCGACACCTTGTACCGCCGCCCGGCCCATCCCTATACAGCCGCCTTGTTGGCCGCCATCCCCGACCCTGATCCCAGCGCCCCGGCCGCCGAGATACCGGCCACCTTGGCCGGCGACCTTCCCTCGCCCATCGACCCGCCGTCGGGCTGCCGCTTTCGCACCCGCTGCCCGCGGGCCCAAGAGCAGTGCGCCCAGGACGAGCCGCAGATGCGCGAAATGTCACCGGGGCAGTTCGTGGCGTGTCACTTCCCCATCGTCAACGACGCCAAAGTGTCGGCCCACTCCGGGGTTGTTCCGAGCTCAGCTATCTGAAGCTCAACCGCCCTGTCACAGCGGCTCTGTGACAGCGGCTGGGGCGCTCAGCTTTCGACGGGCTCGGCCGGAGGCGCTTCGGCCACGGCCACGGGCTCGGCCGGAGGCGCTTCGGCCACGGCCACGCCGTCTGCAGCAGCCTCAGCCACGACACCCTCGCCAGCAGCTGCATCGGCTTCCGGTGCCGCCGCCGCTGAAGGCTCCGGAGGAGCACCATGCTCGGCGACATACTCCGCCCACGCCGCCTGTGCCTCGGTTTCGGGGGTGAAGTCGGTGGCGGTGGTCGTGTAGTCGTAGCCGATGTAGTTGCCCTGCTCGTCGTAGGCATGCTCGCCGAACGCTTCGCGGTACTCCTCGGAGACCTCTCCACCTTCAGCGGCTTGCTTGATCGACAAGCTGATGCGCCGGCGCTGCAGGTCGATGTCGATGATCTTGACCCACAACTCCTCACCCGGCGTGACCACTTGCTCGGGGAGATCCACGTGGTGGCCGGCCATCTCCGAGATGTGCACCAGGCCCTCGATACCGTCGCCGACCTGCACGAAGGCACCGAAGGGCACCAGCTTGGTGATGCGGCCGTAGACGAGCTCGCCCACCTGGTGGCTGTTGGCGAAGTCCTGCCACGGGTCGGTCTGGGTGGCCTTGAGCGAGAGGCTGATGCGCTCCTTGTCGAGGTCGACGTCGAGTACTTCGACCTCGACCTCGTCGCCCACCGACACCACCGACGAGGGGTGGTCAACGTGCTTCCACGAAAGCTCGGACACGTGGATCAGCCCGTCCATACCGCCCAGGTCGACGAAGGCACCGAAGTTGACCACCGACGACACCACGCCGCGGCGGCGCTCTCCGGGCTTGAGGTTCACGAGGAACTCGCCGCGCTGTTCCTTTTGCGTCTCTTCCAACCAGGCCCGACGCGACAGCACGACGTTGTTGCGGTTGCGGTCGAGCTCGATGATCTTGGCCTCGATGGAGCGACCCACATAGGGCTGCAGCTCGCGCACCCGGCGCAGCTCGACCAAGGAGGCCGGCAAGAAGCCGCGCAGTCCGATGTCGACGATGAGGCCACCTTTGACGACCTCGATGACGGGCCCCTTGACGACGCCGTCGGATTCCTTGATCTTCTCGATCGTTCCCCACGCCCGCTCGTACTGCGCACGCTTCTTGGAGAGGACGAGGCGACCTTCCTTGTCCTCTTTCTGAAGGACGAGCGCATCGAGGCGCTCTCCGAGGCTGACGATCTCGGCGGGGTCGACGTCATTGCGAATGGACAACTCTCGGACCGGGATCACGCCCTCGGACTTGAAGCCGATGTCGAGGAGGACCTCGTCCCTGTCGATCTTCACCACTGTTCCCTCGACGATGTCGCCGTCTTCGAACTCGACGATGGTGGCGTCGATGGCGTCTTCGAGAGACTTACCGTCGAGGTCATCTTCAGTGACGGCTCGGGGGGTGTACACCCCGTTCTCGTCGAAGGTCCCCATGGGGGTGTTGGACAGCAGGGCGGTCATACCGGGAACATCTCCGGTGGTAGCGGTGGTGGGCTGCGCCGCTTGTGGTGCGCCGGAATTACCGGCCGCGTCGTCGGGCATAAAACTTCGGTGCTCGCTTTCCAAAGATATGGGTCCGGCGCGCATCGAGAGTGCGCGAGGAAGCCGCCGGATGACGGCCAGTCGTCGAGCCTAGCAAAGAGGGTCTCGACGCCTGATCTCGGCGCCGGAAGTGAGTGACGTCAGTGCTTGGCGTCGGCCCATGACGTGCCCCACACGCTCGAGACCTCGAGGGGGACGGCTGAATCGAGGACGTCGGCCACGCCCGAAAGCACGGCTGGAACCAGTTCGCCCACCGTGGCCCGTTCGGACTCCGGCACCTCGACGATGACCTCGTCATGGACCTGGAGCACGAGCCTCGAAGCCAACCCCTGGTCTTCCAGAGCTCGATCGAGCCGTACCAGGGCCACCTTGAACAGATCGGCCGCCAACCCTTGGATCCCGGCGTTCATGGCTTGGCGTTCGGCCGCCATACGCAGGTTGTGATTGGGCGAGTTGAGGTCGGGCAGGGGCCGACGCCGGCCGAAGAGTGTTTCGGTGAACCCCTTGGCGCGCGCCTCGGTGACGGTGGCGTCCATATAGGAGCGCACCGCCGGGAAGGCGGTGAAGTAGGCGTCGAGGATCTGTTGCGCCTCGGACGTCTCGATCGCCAGACGCTGGGCCAGGCCGAAGGCCTCCATGCCGTAGGCGAGGCCGTAGGAGACCATCTTGGCCCGGTTGCGCTGGGCACTGGTGACGTCCTCGGGGGCCACGGCAAAGACCCGTGCCGCGGTGGTGCGATGGATGTCGCGCTTCTCGGCGAAGGCCGCCACCAGCCCGGGGTCTTCGGCCAGATGGGCGATGACGCGCAACTCGATCTGGTCGTAGTCGGCCACCAAGAACTCCGTTCCCGGCGTGGGGACGAAGGCGCGTCGCAACTGACGTCCTTCCTCGGTGCGCACCGGGATGTTGTGCAAGTTGGGCCGGTCCGACGAGAGCCGGCCGGTGCGCGCCACCGTTTGCCCGAAGGTGGCGTGGATGCGGCCGTCGGGGGCCACTTCGGACAAGAGGCTCACGCCGTAGGTCGAACGCAACTTCTCGACCTCTCGGTAGCGCAGCAGCGTCTCGATGATCGGGTGTTGCCCGCGCAGGCGCTCGAGGGTGGTGGCGTCGGTGGAGAACCCCGTCTTGGTCTTGCGCCCCGGGGCCAGACCAAGCTTCTCGTAGAGCACGGCCCGCAGTTGCGGCGTGGAGTTCACGTTGAACACTTCGCCGGCCAGCTCGTGAATATTCTTCTCGAGGTCTCGGCACTCCGACGCGAAGCGGTCTGCTATCGAGCGCAACTCGTCGGCGTCCACGCCGATACCGGCGACTTCCATCCGAGCGAGCACGCGCACGAGGGGCCGCTCGACTTCGTCATGCAGACGCTCGAGCCCAGACGCCGCCAGCGCATGGCGCAGGTGCCCGGCCAGCAGGCCGAGTACCACGGCGGCGCGTCCGGCGCGTTGCGGGGCCTCGTCGACGACGCCGCTGTCGAGGTCGAGCTGGCCGGTGGCGGCGGCCGGAGGGGTGCTGTCGAGAAGCACCCCCATGCGCTGGTCGGCAATGTCGTCGAGCTGGTAACGCCCGCTGCTCGGGTCGAGGAGGTACGCGGCGACCGCCACGTCCATGGCCAGGCCGGTCACGTCCACGCCCACGGGCAGCAGGACGCGCATGAGCTCCTTGGCGTCGTGGGCGACCACGGGCACGCCATCGGCCCCCACCAAGGCGGCCAGGGCGCTTCGCACGTCAGGATCGGCCACGGCCCGATCATCGAGCCACAGCGGCGCCGGTCGGTCCCCGCCATCAGCGACGATCTCTTCAACGGGCCCGGTTCCTGGCGCGATGGCCAACCCGGCCAACGGTGAACGGCCCGGGTCTCCTTGCCATGTCGGGGCCAACGCCACAAAGGGAGCGCTCGTCAGCGCCGCCACGGCCACAACGGCGGCGGCGGGGTCGGGGGGCACGGCGGCCGTCACCTTGGCCAGGTCGATGGTCACCACAGGAGCGGACCCGGCCGAACGGGGCAGGGCCTGCTCCGCCTCGCCACCGATGAGCGTCGCCACCCGCCGCCATACCGACTTCAGCTCGAGTTCGCCGAACACGCGCCGCACCTCATCGGGGTCCCAGGTGCCGATGCCGAGATCGTCAACGGTCACGTCCAAGGTCACGTCGCGCACGAGCGGGATGACCTTGGCGTTGCGCCGGACCTGATCCTCATGGGCCGCCAGGCTCTCGCGCAGCTTGGGGGTCAGCTCATCGAGATGGGCGTAGAGCGTGTCGAGATCGCCGTAGGTGGTCACCAACTTGGCGGCCGTCTTCTCGCCCACCCCCGGCACACCCGGCAAATTGTCCGACGGGTCGCCGCGCAGCGAGGCCAGCGTCGGGTACGACGCCGGCAGGACGCCGGTGCGCTCCTCGATCCCCGCCTCGTCATAGACGACGGTGTCGGAGATGCCCTTGCGCGTGTACATCACCTTGACATGCGGGTCCTCCACCAACTGGAAGCTGTCGCGGTCCCCGGTGACCACCACCACGTCGCGCCCGGCGTCTCGGCTCTGGGTGGCAAGCGTGGCGAGGACGTCGTCGGCCTCGTAGCCGATCACCTCGATCGTCGTCACCGACAAGGCACGCAGCACGTCGCGCACCAGGGCGAATTGCGGGATGAGCAGATCCGGGGTTTCGGGGCGGTTGCCTTTGTAATTTTCGACCACGGCGTCGCGAAAAGTGGGCTCGGGACGATCAAAGGCCACGCCGATGCCGCTGGGATCGAAATCTCGCAGCACGTTCACGAGCATCGAGGCGAAACCGTGGACGGCGTTGGTCACCTGTCCCGATGTGGTGGCCAGGTCTGTGGGTAGGGCGAAGAAGGCCCGAAAGACCAGCGAGTTGCCGTCGAGGAGGTAGAGCGGGCCGTCGCCGGCCACGTCAGGGCTCGAGCGTGCCGTCGAGCACTTCGTTGGCGACGTGCTTCATGAGCGTCCGGCGGTCCATGGCGCTTCGCTGGATGAACGCGAATGCTTCGGCCTCGCCCATGTCGTGACGGTCCATGAGCACACCTTTGGCGCGGTCCACCACCCGGCGCGTCTCGAGCTTGTCCTCGAGCGTGGCCACCTCTTCGGAGAGCCGGGCGTGTTCTTCCTCGATGGCCCTATATTCGTCGAAACGGGCCAGCGCCACCTCGATGGCCGGCAGCAGCTCACGGCGCTCAAAGGGCTTGACGAGGTAGGCGACCACGCCGGCGTCGCGCGCCTCTTCGATGAGATTGCGCTGGCTGAATGCAGTCAGGATCAGCACAGCCACCTTCTGGTCGGCCGAGATCCGGCGAGCCGCTTCGATGCCGTCGATGCCGGGCATCTTCACGTCCAAGATGGCCAGATCGGGCTGATGCTGGGCGACGAGCTCCACGGCTTCGTCGCCTCGGCCCGTCTCCCCCACCACCTGGTAGCCCTCGGCTTCGAGGATCTCCTTGAGGTCAAGGCGGATGATGGCCTCGTCCTCGGCGATCACGACGCGCTTCGGCATTCGGTTGTCCCTCTCCTCGCTGGGGTGCTCCATGGGTTCTACCTGGGCTCGACGACCAACTGGCCGAGCAGTTCGTCCTGGCGACGTTCGAGCTCGCCGATGGTGTCGACGAGGGCTTGGCGCGCTCGATTGCCGGCATCGGCGTGGCGCTGGGCGTCGGAGTATTCGTGTCCCGCCAGCGGTGTCTCCGAAACCAGTGACCGGATCCGAGCGTCGTCGGCAGCATCGTTCAGCACCGCCAGCTGCTCGTCGAACACGGCCAACTCCCCGCGCGCCTTTTTGAGGCGACCGTGCACGTCACGCAAAGAACGTTCGACAACGGAGCGACGCATGGTACGGCGAATTGTACGCAGCCCGCCGGGGAGCGGGTCCCGCCCCCCGGTTTGCCTCTTCATGGCGCACGAGGGGAACACCTGTTCCCGTATGGGCCTATTGGGGAAATGCGCCGACGAAAGGAGCGTTCCGCACCGGGTCTGGACTCTCGGCCACCTCCGATGTCGTTGATCGGACGTTGGGAAATCAGTATGGTTGGTACCGCCGGAACATCTCCGGACCAGATGCGGACGGGGATGAGCCGCGTACCGAGTAGGGGGACAGTATGCGTAGAACACAGAGAACAATGATGTTCGTGGCGGCGTTGGCGATTCCGCTGGCGGGTGCCACGGCGGCTTTCGGTAGCAGCCAGGCGTGGGCCGCAGCCAAGGCCAAGGGGCCCAACGGCAAGGTGACCTGCTCAACTGTCACCGGCAACGTCTTAACCACCATAACCGTGAGCGGATGCAGCAACTTCGGGTCCGCCCTGTTCAGCTCGTCCAGCGATGCCACCAGTGTCGGGACGCTGTCGAGTGGTGGAACGGTCGTTTGGTCCAACGGCGACTCCGTCACTTTCAACGCGCCCAACGTTACCCTTCCCAGTGCGAAGCACTGCCCGGGCTACGTCAAGCCCGCCAAAGGACAGCCGGCCCCGACGGAGCCCACGGCCGCCAAGTTTTCGGGTGTGGTGACGGCTGACGTGGGTGGATTGAAGCTCCCCGGCAAGTTCAAGGGCGAGGTCTGCATCAGCCAGACCAACAACATCACCGCCGCCAAGCCGATGTCGTTTACGTAATCCGCAAATTCTCTGGGCCAGTCGAGCCCTAGGAAGCACAGTTGAAACGGGAGGGCTACGGCCCTCCCGTTTTCTCTTTTCGCTCGTCGGACGGTGGCGGCCCGAATCGGACTTACTCGAGACGATTCGCTAGCGTGAAGTCATGGCCGAGTGCCGGGTCTGCAGGTCGGAGAACCCAAATGACAAGCGGTTCTGCCGTGATTGCGGGGCGCCCCTGACCCTTACGTGCCCAACGTGCCACGGCGCCATCGAGCCGGGACACGCATTCTGTGGAGATTGCGGCATTGCGTTGCGGTCCGACACAGCGTCGCCGCTGCAAGGCTCGGACCCGACGGGGCAGACGACGAACCCCCTTGGCGGACCGGGGTCACAGGTGGCCGAGCGGCGGGTGTGCTCGGTCCTCTTCGCCGACCTGGTGGGTTTCACACCGTTCTCGGAGTCGCGCGACCCCGAAGAGGTTCGGGAGCTGCTCTCGGAGTACTTCGACCGCGCCAAGACCGTCATCGGCCGCTATGGCGGCGTGGTGGAGAAGTTCATCGGCGACGCCGTCATGGCCGTGTGGGGTACTCCCGTGGCCACCGAGGGCGACGCGGAGCGGGCCGTTCGTGCCGCCCTGGATGTCGTAGCTGCCGTGGGCGAGCTCGGTCGTGAGGTCGGAGCCACCGACCTCACGGCGCGTGCCGGGGTCGTCACCGGCGAGGTGGCGGTGACGGTGGGACTGGGTGGCGAGGGCGTGGCCGGCGATGCCGTGAACACGGCTGCCCGGGTGCAATCGGCCGCTTCTCCTGGTGCCGTGTGGGTCGATGCCCCCACCTACCGTTTGGCCGGAGCTGCCATCGGGTTCGCCGACACCGGGGAACACGCGCTAAGAGGCAAGACCGATCCCGTCCGCCTGTGGGCGGCCACTCGGGTGCTTTCGGGGGTGGGTGGGTCTCAACGCACCGACGGGCTCGAGGCACCGATATTGGGTCGAGACGCCGAGCTGCGCACGGTCAAGGAGCTGTTCCACGCATCGGCAGAACGACGGGTTCCTCGTCTGGTGTTGGTGTCAGGCCCGGCCGGCGTCGGCAAGTCCCGGCTGGCGTGGGAATTCGAGAAGTACATCGACGGCTTGGCCATCGGCGTGTACTGGCACCGGGGCCGCTGCCTCTCCTACGGAGAGGGTGTGGTCTTCTGGGCGCTCACCGAGATCGTGCGTCAGCGCTTGGGCATCGCCGAGGAGGATCCTTCGGACACCGCCGCCGCCAAGCTGACCGAGGGGCTCGAGACCTTCGTGCCCGACCCCGCCGAACGGGCCTACATCGGCCCTCGCTTGGGACGCCTTTTGGGGGTGACGCTCGCCGGTGATAGCGGCGTGAACCTGGCCCGGGAGGAGTTGTTCGCGGGGTGGAGGCTGTTCTTCGAACGTCTGGCCGAGACCGAGCCGGTGGTCCTCCTCGTCGAAGACGCCCATTACGCGGACACCGGGCTGCTCGACTTCGTTGATCACCTCGTGGACTGGGCCCGGAACTCGCCGGTGTTCGTCTTGGTGTTCACCCGCCCCGAGCTCGACCAGGTCCGACCCGGATTCGGCACGGGCCGCAACCGCTCCACCCTTACGCTCGACCCCCTCGACGACGCCTCCATGGACGCCCTCATCGACGCGCTGGTACCGGACATGCCCGAGCCGGCCCGCGCCGCCATCGCCGGGCAAGCTGAAGGCATCCCGCTGTTTGCGGTGGAAACCGTGCGATCTCTCGTCGACCGGGACATCGTGGTCCCTCGCGACGGCGTCTACCGGCTCGTCGGGGACCTCGGGACGTTGTCGGTGCCCGACGGCCTGCGCGCCTTGCTGGCGGCGCGGCTCGACGCCTTGGACCGCGATCAGCGGTCGCTGCTGTCCGAAGCGGCCGTGCTGGGATCGACCTTTCCGGTCGAGTCGCTCGTGGCGGTGTCAGCACAAGACGAGGCGTCTGTGCGGCGCGGCTTGGCCGAGCTGTTGCGACGCGAGGTGCTGTCTATCCACGCCGACCGGCTATCGCCCCAGCGCGGGGACTACCGCTTCGCCCAGGACCTGTTGCGCCAGGTGGCGTACGAGACCATGTCGCGCCGGGACCGCAAGGCCCGCCATCTCACCGTGGCTGCCCATCTGCGCGCCGTGTTCCGCGACGATGGCGAGGAGGTCGCCGAGGTGGTCTCCCGTCACTACCTCGATGCCCTGGCGGCGGTGCCGGATGCCCCTGACGTTGCCGACATCCGCGCCCGCGCCATCGCCATGCTGGTGCGGGCGGCCGAGCGGTCGCTACGAGCCGGTGCCCCTCGGGCCGCCGCGTCTGATTACCGGGCCGCCGCCCAGGAGACCGAACTCGGCGACGACGTCTCAGACGAACGCGCCGTTGTAGCGGCGGCCGGGATGTGGGAACACGCCGCACGCGCTGCGCTGAACGGTCATGATCTGGACGGCTCTCTCGAGTACGCCGAGCGGGCCATCGCGCTGTATGGGGCGCACGGGCAGGCGAGGGCGGCGGCGCGCACCCAGGCCCTGTACGGGGAAACGCTGCGGCGCTCAGGACGCAACGGCGAAGCCCGAGAATCGCTCATGGCGGCGTTGGACGTGCTGCGCCCCAATCCCGATGCCGATACCGTCACGGCCCTCGGTTGGCTTGCGGTGGTAGAGACATTCGCCGGTGGGCCCGACAAGGACGAGCTGTCGGCCGAAGCAGTGGCGCTGGGTCAGGCCCTGGGCGTGGATGCCGGGCTCCTGGCGGAACTCCTCATCGGCCGGGGCTTGGCACTGAGTTTCTCCGATCGCGCCGTGGAAGGGGCCGCCCATCTCGACTACGCGGCGAAACTGGCCGGGGAGGCGGGGGACGGTTCTCGACAGGCCCGCGCCTTGTTCAACTTGGCCGATCTGTTGACGAGGTCTGATCCGGCCGCGGCAGCCAACGCCGCTCGCGCCTCGGCCGATCTTCTTCGGCGCACGGGCCAAATCAGGCAACTCGACGTCGCCATGGGCAACGAAGTGGAGGCGTGCATCTTGTCCGGGGAGTGGGACCGGGCCGACCAAGTGATTCGCGACGCTCTCGATGTCGATCGGCTGGGGTATATCGGATACATCGACTCCGATGCGTCGATCCTGGCGGCGCTACGCGGCGATGCCCAGGGCGCCGCCAGGTGTGCGGAGCTGCCCCTGATGCGCATCAGTGAAGACGTCCAAGACCGTGCCACGGTGTCCCTCTCCGACGCCGTCTTGGCGGCGGTGCGCAATCAGCCCGCTGATGCCCTTCGCCTCGCTCGGGCTGTCGTCGCCGACGCCTCGACGCTCGGCATCGGCATTTTCCTTGTCCAGTGGGCGTGGCCGTTGGCCACCCGCTACGCGCATGAGCTCGGTGACCGAGACAGCGTCACCGAACTGTGCGCTTTGCTCGATACCCATCCCGTCGGGCACCTGCCCATGCTCCTGCGAGCCGAACGACTCCTGGCCCGAGCGCGCCTTGTGGTCCTCGATGACGGCTCAGAGGCCGGTGGCGCGCTGGCACAAGCGGTCACGGCTCTGCGCGTGGCGCCGAGCCCGTATCACCTGGCCCACGGCCTTCTCGACCACGCCCAGTTCCTGGCCGGCGTCGACGACGAGCATGGTTCGTCGGCCCTGATCGAAGAAGCGCGCCTCATAGGGCGCCGACTCAGAGCGCAACCGCTCCTCGATCGGGCCGAAGCACTCGCCGCCCAGTTCGTGGTGGCTGCAGACGATCTGGCCGAATCGCTCGGACCGAGTTAAGGCGTTGCCAGGGCGACGCTCAGTAGCTGTGCGACGACATCGGCGAGGACGTCGCTTTCGTCGTTCGAGAGGATGACCACGCTGGCGGCCAGGTCCGGTATCCACGCGTTGAACGACTTGTAGCCGGGGTTGTCGCCGGGGTGGTAAAGCACCCTGTGCCCGCGCGACGTGCCGAGGTACACGCCGTATCCGTAGCCGTTCGTGGCCAGCACGTCGTCGTCGTCTTGCACGACGGCGTGGCCGGTGGTCATGGCGTCGAGGGACCCGGGGCTGAGTAGGGACCCCCCGTGGAGAGCGGCGTTGTAACGGACCATGTCGCCCACGGTGGAACAGATGTCGCCGGTTCCGGGCATGTCGGCCAGATCCCACGCTTCGACCCGACGACCAGCATCGAACCCGTGTGCCACCGCGTCCGCCCCGGCCACGTTCCCCACGGTGGTGGACTTCAATGCGAGCGGTTCCAAGACGCGCCTGGTAAGGAGGTCGCCGTAAGACTGCTGCGCAGCGCGTCCCACGATGTAGCCCACCAGGAGATAGCCCGGGCTGCTGTAGTGCCATTTGGTCCCCGGCTCGCTCAGCAGCGGCGCATCGCAGATCAGGGCCACCCGCTGGTCGAGGTCCATGGTCTGGTCGGCGACGAATCCGGGCGCGTCACCCCAGTGCGGGACCCCGGCCGTGTGGCTCAGCAGATGACGGAGGGTAACGGTGCTCCAACGCGGCGGGCACTGCGGTAGCCAGCGCGCCACCGGGTCGAAGAGGTCGATTATTCCGTCGTCGACCAGGAGCATGGTGGCCACGGCGGCGAACTGCTTGCTCACCGAGGCGATCTGAAAACGCGTCTGGACCGTGCACTGCGAGCCCGCCGCGTCCCCTACGGGGCCACCGGCCCACTCGAGTTCGACCGAGCCTCCCCGCGTCACCAGGGCGGCGCCGTGCAGGCCTTCGATCTCACTCACCGTCGGCGCTCAGGCCTGTTCGATGAAAATGCACTCTCCTGGGCATTCCTCGGCCGCATCCCTCAGGGCATCTTCCAGGTCGGCGGGTACCAGAGCCATGCCCGCAGCGCCTCCCGGGTCGCTGCGAACCACGTCGCTCTCCTTCACGTAGGCAGGTCGTCATCGAGCATTGTGAACACAGCCGGCGCGATCTCTTCGCATATGCCATCACCGGTGCAGAGATCCTGGTCGATCCACACCTTCATCTCGCCGTCACCACGGCCTCCAACAGAGCCTCGACCACACCGAGGGTTGACGACACGTCGGTGCCATCGAGGACGCTGCGGGTGGCCACATGGAATGCCTCGATGAGCAATGCGGTGGCGGCGTCGGGATCTATGGGGCCGATCTGGCCTTTGTCCATGGCATCGATGAGGAACTCCCGGACCAGGTCCGTCCCCCAATCGTGACCGTGGTCGTCGGACACCGCCAGGGCGGGTTCGACGAACGCCTGACACAGAAACGCCCTCTGGTCCTCGCCCAGACCCCTCAAGGCTTCGACGTGGGCCGTAAAGGCCCGCTTGACGTTCGTGATGAGGTCGTCGTCCGGGTCCAGGGCGTCTTCCGCATAGCGGGCGACATCTGTCCACAGCTCCTGCTGGATGTCCTCGGCGACATCATGTTTGCTCGCAAAGTAGTAGTAGAAGGCCCCTCGGGTTGTGCCTGCTTCCTCGACGATGTCGTCGACGCCCGTCAAGGTGTAGCCGCGGCTCGCAAATACAGATATTGCTCCGGTCTTGAGCCGTTCCTGGGTGTCAAATACTCGTGGACTTCGCCGCGACACTCTCAATCCCCCCCCGCCTACCCCTGCCCCAGTATCGGTCCGTTCCGGAGGCTTCGGCAACAACGGTTGTCGAGGACTCGCCAAACCCAGGCTATTTCCGCTTTGAAGGCCGACCGACACGCATGGTGAGAGTCGTCGAGATCCCCACCATTTAGGGACCTCACCGCAAATTTCTTGTGCCCGAGGCGGGATTCGAACCCGCATGCCCTTACGGACAGTGGATTTTGAGTCCACCGCGTATGCCATTCCGCCACTCGGGCGCGATCGCTCATGGTAACGGACGCTCTGCCAGCGGCCGTGGCCCGCTGGCGCGCCATTACCCCTCGGTAACGTGACGGCCCCCCATCACCCGTGTCACCCTGGGGCGCGACGCCTGGTCCGAGAAGAGCGGGGCGAGAGGAGCTTGGTTTGCTGGCGTTTACCTTCCCAGGTCAAGGCTCCCAACGACCGGGCATGGGCGCCGTGTGGGTCGAGCACCCATCGTGGGAGGTCGTCGGCGAGGCCTCCGCGGTAGCGGGCCGAGACCTCGAGCACCTTCTGCTGGCCGCCGATCAGGACGAGCTCACCTTGACGGCCAACGCTCAGCTGGCCACGTTCGTCCTCAGCCTCGTCATCCTCGATGCCATCGAACGCGTCGGCATTGAACCGACCGCCTGCGCCGGGCACAGCCTCGGCGAGTACACCGCGTTGGCCGCCAGTGGCGCCCTCGGGTTCGAGGACGGCGTGCGCCTCGTCATGGAGCGCGGCGAAGCGATGCAGCACGCCGCCGAGGAGATGCCCGGCACCATGGCGGCAGTCCTCGGAGCCGACGACGACACCGTGGCGGCAGCCTGCCAGCGAGCCGAGAGCGACGTGTGGGTGGCCAACTACAACGCGCCGGGGCAAACCGTCATCGCCGGCACCGTCGAGGCCGTCGAAGCCGCCTCGGCGCTGGCCAAAGAACTCGGCGCACGACGGGTGATGCGCCTGCCCGTGGGAGGAGCGTTCCACACCCCCCTCATGGCGCCCGCCAAGGCGCGCCTGCGCAAAGCCATCGCCAACACCCCCTTTGCCGCGCCCGAGCTCAACGTGCTGGCCAACGTCGACGCTCGCGTGCACATGGACAAAGACGAGTGGCCCGGTTTGTTGTCGGCTCAGCTGTGCAGCCCGGTGCGATGGCGCCAGAGCCTGGCCACCTTGGGCGAGATGGGCGCCACCCGCATCGTCGAGGTCGGTACCGGCGGTGTGCTCACGGGCCTGGTGCGGCGCACCCTGCCCGATGCCCGGGCCGTGGCGGTGGCCGCGCCTGACGATCTCGACGCTCTGGTGGACCTGGTGTCGAGCAACGAGAACCTGCAGGCCTACGCGGCCGCCCACCAAGGCGAGCACCTCTATACGTCCGAGCGCGTGGTGGTCTCCCCCGGCGCCGGGGTCTTCGAGCCCGCGGCCGGATTGGCCGCGCCCGGACCGGGTGCTCTCGGAGGGACCGCCATCCACAGCGCCCCGGGGGCTCCGCCGACGGCCGGGGAACCCGAGATGGCGAGCGTGTTTGTATCGGTCGGCGACCTGTTAGGTCATGTGGGGTCGGCCGAGGTGCGTACGCCCTTTGAAGGCAGGCTGGTGGGCTTCTTGGCTCATCCCGGAGAACGGGTCACCGGCGGCGAGCCGGTGGCGTGGCTGCGCGTGGCGGCCGTCGGCCTTTGAGCATCGGATCCGGCGGCGACATGCGATGGCGACAGTGGCGGTGACCGGCGCCATCACGGGATGGGGCAGCGCGCTTCCCGACACCGTGGTGACCAACGCCGATCTGGCCGCTCGTCTGGACACCAGTGACCAATGGGTGGTGGAGCGCACCGGTATCCGCGAGCGCCGCGTGGGCGGCACCGTCTCTGATCTCGCCCGGCGGGCCGGCCACGACGCCCTGGTGCGAGCCGGTATTACCGGGGCCGATATCGACCTGTTGGTGCTGGCCACGAGTACCCCGGAGATGGTCATGCCGGCCACCTCGGCGCGCGTGCATCACCTGTTGGGGCTGGGGGGCGGGGCCTTTGATCTCAACGCGGCATGCGCCGGCTTCGTCTACGCCTTGGTGATGGCCCACGGTGCCCTGGCCACCGGGGCGCGCCGGGTGCTCGTGATCGGCGCCGACTGCATGTCGGGCGTCACCGATCCCGACGACCGTTCCACCGCGGTGCTCTTCGCCGATGGGGCCGGCGCCGTCGTCGTGGACGGCACCGGGGACGAGCCCTCGCTCATGGCCACCGATATGGGTGTCGACGGCAGCGCTTATGACCTGCTCACGTGCGCCCACGGCGGGTTCACACAGATGGATGGCAAAGAGGTGTTCCGGCGAGCCGTGCGCATCACCGTCGAGTCGGCGCGCGCCGCCATGGCCCGGGCCAACCTGACGCCCGACGACATCACACTGTTCGTCCCCCATCAAGCCAACATCCGCATCATCGAGGCCGTCGGCGAACGCCTGGGCATACCGATGGAGCGCACTTCCATCGTCCTCGATCGCACCGGCAACACGTCTTCGGCATCGATCCCGCTCGCCCTCGTCGAGGCGGCCGACACCGGACGCATCAAGCCCGATCAGTTCGTCCTCATGTCCGGGTTCGGCGCCGGCATGACGTGGGCCAGCGCCGTCGTGCACTGGTCCCCCAACCTCGGTGGAGGTCACCGATGACCACGGCAGGGCAAAACAGCGCGGCGGGCGCCGAGGATCGTCCGGCGAGTCGCGTCGTGGTCGTCA
Source organism: uncultured Acidimicrobiaceae bacterium (assembly GCA_963793645.1). Classification (GTDB taxonomy): domain Bacteria; phylum Actinomycetota; class Acidimicrobiia; order Acidimicrobiales; family UBA8190; genus CAWCAW01. The sequence goes on from CAWCAW010000010.1 coordinate 335,915, forward strand.
CCGGCGGCTCGCGGGGCATCGGCTTGAGCTGCGCTCGCCGCTTCCAATCCGCCGGCGACCGGGTGGCCATCACGTACCGCAGCGAGCCCCCCGACCTCACCGGTGCCGACGGGGGTGCCGATCTCTTGGCCCTACGGTGCGACGTCACCGACCCCGCCCAGGTGGCCCAGGCCTTCACCGCGGTGGAGGAGACCCTGGGGCCCGTGGAGGTGCTGGTGGCCAACGCCGGGATCACCCGGGACACGCTGCTGCTGCGTATGGGTGAAGACGCCTGGCAGGAGGTGATCGACACCGACCTCAGCGGTGTCTACCGGGTGGTGCGACGGGCGCTGGGCCCCATGGTGCGTGCCCACGGAGGCCGGATCGTGATCGTGTCCTCGGTGGTGGGCTTCATGGGATCGGCCGGCCAGGTCAACTACGCGGCCGCCAAGGCCGGGCTCATGGGCCTGGCCCGCTCGCTGGCTCGCGAGGTCGGTACACGTGGAATCACGGTCAATGTCGTGGCCCCCGGAGTGGTCGAGACCGATATGATCGCCACCCTGGGAAAACAGCGGGTAGAGCAGCTCCGCTCCATGGTGCCCCTCGGCCGGACGGCGACGCCCGACGAGATAGCCGGAGCGGTCGCCTTCCTCGCATCGCAAGACGCCGCGTATGTCACGGGCATCGTCTTACCGGTAGACGGTGGCTTGGCGATGGGATTGTGAAGCACAGCCCGCTTGTGCTTCACCACCGGTATGACCCCGACCGCCGGGGGAACGTAACCAGCAAGGAGGCAACTGGTGAGTGACGACCCCACCTTCGACAAGTTCAAGGCGTGCGCGGTCGAGGTGCTGCAGGTCGCACCCGACAAGGTGGTACTCGAGGCGCGCTTCGGCGACGACCTCGACGCCGACAGCCTCGACCTCGTCGAGCTCGTCATGGCTCTGGAAGAAGCGTTCGACGTCACCGTCGAGGAGACCGAGCTCGACGGGATCGAAACGATCGGCCAGGCCTACCAACTCATAAGCGGCAAGCTCTGATGCTCCTCGGCGTCGGACCCGACGGTCCCGTGCGCGGTCGGCGCGTGGCCATCACCGGGCTCGGGGTGCTGGCGTGCTGCGGGATCGGCGTGGACGCCTTTTGGGATGGGCTCCTGGCGCCCGCGCCCCGGGGCGAACGCCGGGTGCCTGACTTTGACCCCGCGGCGTGGTTCGGGCCCAAGGAGGCCCGCCGGGCGGACCGTTTCACACAATTCTCGGTGGCGGCCGCCGACATGGCGTTGACCGACGCCGGTGACATCGGCGCCGACCCTGATCGGGCCGGGGTGATCTTCGCCACCGGCATCGGCGGGCTCGAATCACTCGAGGATCAGATCCAGGTGTACTTGGAGAAAGGGCCGCGCCGGGTGTCGCCCTTTCTCATCCCCATGCTGATGCCCAATGCCGGCGCGGCGTCGATATCGATGCGGGCCGGTTGGCATGGTCCGTGCGAGACCATCACCACCGCCTGTGCTGCCGGTACCCACGCCGTGGCCGCGGCGGCTCGGCTGGTGGCCTCGGGGCGGTGCGACGTGGCCATCGGCGGCGGATCCGAGGCGGCCATGACACCGGTAGGGATAGCGGCCTTCGCCAACATGACCGCCTTGTCCTCCGAAGGGGTATCCCGGCCTTTCGACGTGCGGCGTGACGGGTTCGTGGTGGCCGAGGGCGCCGGCGCGCTGGTGCTCGAGGATCTCGATCACGCCCGCCGCCGGGGTGCTCGCATCTACGGCGAGGTGCTCGGGGCCGGTTCCACCGCCGATGCGCATCACATCACCGCCCCCGCACCGGGCGGTAACGGGGCGGCCGCCTGCATGGAGCTCGCCCTTATCGATGCCGACGTGACCGCTGCCGACATCGGCCACATCAACGCCCACGGGACCTCCACCCCTTTGAACGACCTGGCCGAGTCTCAGGCCATCTCCAAGGTCTTCGGCTCGCCCGGTCCGGCCGTGACGTCCACCAAAGGTGTCACCGGCCACGCGCTGGGCGGAGCCGGAGGCATCGAGGCGGTGGCGGTCTCCTTGGCCATCGACCGCCGGCTCATTCCTCCCACCGCCGGCTACGAGGTGGCCGACCCCGAGATCCATCTGGACGTCGTCCACGGCGGCGCTCGACCGTGGGAGCCGGCGCCGTCGCTGTCGAACTCATTCGGCTTCGGCGGCCACAACGGCTGTCTGGTCATCGGCCCCGTCGTCGATTAGCACCTCGGCGGTGTGGTCGGGGTCGTCTCACAGAGGCGATACCGTCCCCGGGTGACTCACGTTCCCACCGGCGACGCCGAGGCAAGCACTCCCGCCGACTTGGTGGTGGGCGCCTTCTCCTCCGATCCTCCGTGGCTCGTGGACCCCGGCACCTTTACGTGGCGCCCGGGCATCGATGCGCTGCGTGTCACCACCCGGGCCGAAGCCCCGAAGCTGACGCGCCGCCGACGCCTTCCCCCCGGTGCACGAGTCCTCACCGTGGGAAGCCGGTTGGCAACAGCCGTGGCGGGGTGGTACCTGATCGATCGCCGCCGGGGGCAACAAGCCTCGCGCGCCGGGTTGTCCCTGCGGCTGCGGCGCGCCTTTGAGCGGCTCGGCCCCACCTACATCAAGCTCGGCCAGATCCTGTCCTCGGGAGAGGGGCTCTTTCCCGAGGAACTGGTGGCTGAGTTCCGCTTGTTGCGCGACCAGGTGCCCTCCGAAGCGTTCGCCGACGTCAAGCGGATTGTGGAGGAAGACCTGGGGCGACCGATCGACGCATTGTTCGCCGACTTCGACCCCGTGCCATTGGCGGCGGCATCCATCGCCCAGGTGCATACGGCGCGCCTGCACAGCGGCGAATCGGTCGTCGTCAAGGTGCAGCGTCCCCAGGTGGCCCTGCTGGTGCGCCGTGACCTGGCCGCCATGAGCTGGCTGGCTCCCCTGCTGGTGGGACGCATCCCGGTCACCGCCCTGGCCAACCCGCCGGCGCTGGTCGACTTGTTCGCCGAGACCATCGTAGAAGAGCTCGACTTCCGCCTGGAGGCGCAGAACATGTTGGACGTGGCGCGGGTGCTGGCCGAGACGGGCCAACACGCCCTGGTCGTCCCCCGCCCTCATCCTCGCCTGGTGACCCGGCGCGTACTGGTCATGGAGCGACTCGACGGCTACGCCTGGGGCGACGTGCCCACCATGCGCGCCGCCGGCATCGACACCGAAGAGGTGCTTCGCGCCGCCCTCATCGCCTTTTTGGAGGGCGCCATCCTCTACGGCGTGTTCCACGGCGACTTGCACGGAGGAAACCTCTTCGTGCGCCATGACGGACGGGTGGCGTTGCTGGACTTTGGCATCACCGGACGGTTGGACGAGCCGGAACGGCTCGCTTTTTTGCGCCTCATCATGGCGGGATCGGCCAACGACATTCCCGGTCAGATCGCGGCCATGCGCGACCTGGGGGCCCTGCCTGCCGATATCGACGTCAGTGTGGTCATGGCCGACCTCGGACTCGATCGCCCCCTGGTTGACCCCACCACCTTGAGCGCCGAGGAGCTCACCTCTGAGATCCGTGACGTCACCAAGGCGCTGCTCGGCTATGGGGCTCGCATGCCCAAAGAGCTGATGTTGTTCATCAAGGACATGTTGTTCTTGGACGGGGCCATGGCCACCATGGCCCCGAATATCGACGTCATCGGCGAGATCGTGACGATCCTGACGTACTTCCAGGAGCACCACGGGGAGCGCATCGCCAAGGAGATCGGCTTGGCGCCAGGAACCTTGCCTCCGCCCGACCTCGAGGGGATCCGGGCATCGTTCGGCGTCACCGAACCGGTTGACCGTTTGACGTACCAGGAACTCCAACAACGTCGGGAACTGATCAGGCGCCGCCTCGAGCAGCACCAGCAAGGCAGAAGGCGGCGCTGGAGACGTCGACGGTCGGCACCGAATTCCAACCGATAACTACGTCATTTCGGGTTGCTCCATCGGACCGGCCCGTCGACGATGGCGGCGATGCAGCTCGTGCAATACGCCGACGCCTAGAGATCCCATGATCAAGGCACCAGCGATAATGAGATCGCCCGTTGTTGACTCCGGTCCATCATCGAAACGGACCTGGCTCATGTGAAGGGCAGGGTCGGCAGGATCGACATAGGCAGCCTGCGGCTGTCCGTAGCCGACATATTGGGTAAAGCGGTAGCCCTGGTAGTCGTAGCGGACTCGGCACACCACTAAATATATTTCGGCAGCGTGATTGCAGAAGGGCCTCACCCCGACGACGCTTGCGTACACACCGCTCACGGTTGACGGCACCGACGCTTACTGGTCGACACAGACCGTGAATGGGGGTCCCCACGCCATCTTGAGTGCCGCCAAAGGTGGATACGTGCTGACTCTCGGCGCTAACGAACTGGGTGAAGCTGCACGCAGACAAGCAATGGAAGAGGTTCTCCGTAAGGTCTGACCCAACATGGTCTATCTGCATTGAACGACGCGCACGTCACGAAGCGACTTAGGTGGAGGCACGACGGACTCGCTCGAGGTGAAGGCCGACAACCATGGGGATCATGTCACCCGCCACAAGAAAGGGACCGCCCTTCCGCCACGAGCATGGGACCACCTCGTCCCCGTTCGTGCCGGCCGACCGTGATGCTGGCGGACCGGCACCGTTGATGTCAACCGTTGGGCTTGCGCCGTGTCCGGCGAGGCTCGTCCCCCGGTGACCGTGGCGTTGTCTGGGGCTTCTGCCGCTTGCGGTAGGACTCTCCTTCGATGACGAGTTCGTAGGCGGCGCTCTGGACCCGGTCGACGGCTGACTGGGCCAGTAGCGGATCGGCCATCTGGGCCAGGAACTCGCTTGGGTCCCGGTTGGAGGTGATGACCGTCGCCCCCTTGTGGTGGCGTTCGACGATCAGTTCGTAGAAGTCATTGGTCTCGGTGACGTCCAGCGGGTGAAGAGCGAAGTCGTCGATCAGCAACAGATCGACGCCGACCAGCTTGCGCATCTCGACTTCGGCGCTGTTGTCGAGACGGGCGGCCTTCAATCGCTTGAACATCTTGTCAGCCCGTTCGAAATGGACGCGGTAACGACGCCGGCAGGCGATGTGGCCGAGGGCCGTGGCCAGAAAAGTCTTCCCCACGCCGACTGGCCCGAGGAGCAAGGCGTTGTGATTGTCGTCGACGAAGCGCAGAGTGGTGAGCTCCGACCACACCGACCGGTCGAAGGTGACCGCGGCCGTGTCGTCCCACGCCTCGAGCACCATGGTGGGATCGAGATGGGCGGCCTTCGATCGCACGCCGGCCGAGGTCCGGTCACGGCGGGCCACCTCGTCGGTGAGCACCATCTCCAAGAAGTCGACATGCGGCATGGAGCTCTGCCGGGCCGTCACCAGACGCTCGGGCAAGGTGTCGGTCATCTGCCCGAGCTTCAACCGGGACAGGACGCCTCTGAGTTCGGCCGAGACGCCCGGGGTGGGGGCGCTCACTTCCCCGTCTCCGCGGTGGCGGCGAACTCCGATGGGTCCCGGGCGAAACGGCCCTGGACGACATTCGGTTGCGGCGGAGCATCATGCGTCTCGGCTTCGGTGGCTCGGTCGATCATGCGGGCGATGAGGTTGACGCTGATGGCTTCGGCCTCGAGCGCCTTCTCGCAGGCCCGCTCCACCTTCCCGGGCCCCCACTTCTTGACCAGTCCGAGCAACCGGTAGGCCTGGCGCATCTTGGTCCAGGGCAGCGGGTGGTCGAGGACGGCTTCGACGTAGAGCCCGATGGACGGCCCATGGACGTGACCGATCTTGATCAAGTGGTCGATGTCACGAAGGGCATAGGTGGTGCGCTCAGGCGGGAGATCACAGGGATCGGTGCTGCACCCTCCGGGAGCCCGACGGGGGTGGACTTTTATGAGCTGGCCCCGGGCGAAGAGCTTGACCACACTGCGGTCGGCCCGGGCCGTGATGGTCTGTCCGATGAGGTTCCCGGGCACCGAGTAGATGGCCCTCAGAACCTCGACGTGGTGGTCCCGGTGGACCTTGGGGTGGCTGAACACGGGGACGTCGTAGGGGGCCGTCGGTGCCGGGAGCAGGAGCCCTTGCTCGTTAGCCCGGAACGCCTCGATGGGTCGACACCGGGTTGTGCCGTGGATGCGCATGCCGGCACCCTCTGTGCACCACCGCTCCGCCCGCCGTTGGGCGTCGGCCAAATCGACGAACTCCTCACCGGCGAAGAAGCGCCGCCGGACGTGGGGGACCTGGCGCTCCACTCTCGGCTTGTCTTTGGGATGGCGCACTCTCGCCGCGTCGATGAGGAAGTGTCGGGCCTGGGCGTACTCGAGGAACGTGTCGTTGAACCGGGGTTCGATGGCGTCGGCTTTCGTCACCACCGGCGACAGGTTGTCGGGGATGAGGATGGGGAACACGCCTCCGAAGAACGCCCAGGCGGCGTCCAGCCCGGCGATCACGTCGTCGGTACGTTGTCCGAAGGTGAGCCAGAAGAACATGTGGCGCGACCACACGGCCACCACGATGAGGGCGTGGACGACCCGGCGCCGCTCGGTGTGGGGATCGAACATGATGCCCATGCGGCCGAAGTCGGTCTGGAGTTCTTGGCCCGGTTCTCCGTCGGCCACCCGCACCGTCGTCGTCTGGCGTCCTGCTCCGCAGCGCTCGGCGCAGAACCGCTGCAATGTGCGCTCGGGAACCTCGATGCCACGACGGACGAGCAGGTCGCCGATCTTGGCCACGGTGAGGTCCTTCGTCACCCAGGCCTTGATGGTGTCCTCATGCGCGGCCAGCAGCTCCCACGATGCCCCGTGGCCGTGGTGACGTGACGGGCGCACCGCCTCACAGACGGCGCCGATCAGCCCGTCGGTGAGCTGACCCTCACCGCCGTCACGGTCGAGCCCGAAGGCCTCGGCCGCCTCGACGTAGCGCCGGGCCGTCTTGCGGTCGACGCCGGCTCCGATGGCGACTGAGCGCAGCCCCTCGTCATTGCGCAGCCAGCGGCGTAGTACCTCTTTGACCTGGATCACCGATACCTCCCTGAAAGTCACGGGCCACGCCTTCCGTTGTGGATGGACGTGCCCAGCCGAGTGGGTTCTCGGCCGGCGGTGGTGGATTCAGGGGTGGTCCCATAACTGGCGGAAGGGTGGTCCCATGACGGTGGCGGAACTACCCGTCAGTGGTCCCTTCCTCGTGGCGGCTGACAATCACAACGAGGACCACGGCTAGTGGCCACCAGGGCGAGAGGGGAATCTGGTGCACAAAGGAAATGCTGACGTGTTCGGCCGAGCAACTGGTTAGACGCCCTGGCGCTGCCCGACAGCGCCTCGTGTAACGAGCCAGCCGAAATGTGGCCAAAGCTATGAGAAGGCCCCCAGAAAACAGGAACGTGCCCAAAAGCTTGCTTCTTAAGCTCCAAAGTCGGCGACGACCACAGCCGGGAGATCCCTACGAACCATCCGATGAGCGCCAGCAATCCTCCGAAGACAACAAGAGGTGGTACCGACGCATCGTGGGTCGTCCGGACGTCGTCGATCCCGTGTCGCGTCTTGATGTGCAGCGAGGACGAGCTCGTCACCGCTGCAAGCATGAGCCGGCGTCACAATCTGAGATAGGTCCAGACTTCGGGTCGTTCAGATCCCGACACGTATGACGATGTCGGCATCGCGGGTGTAGCCGGCGAAGCCGACGAGACGGGTGGCGTCGGTGCTAGGGGCATACAGGTCAACGGCAACAGACTCGGGCCCGGAGGCGACGTATGAAGCGCCGACCGTTGAGAGCCATTGGCGGCCGACGCGGGGATGAAAGCCCCGCAGGTCGAGTTGGTCGACCAGTCCCCATAGAGGTCCGGCCAGAGCAACCACGCCGGTGGCGTGCTGAGCGATATACACATCGTCGTGGTCGGTTCCGAGGTGCGTAGTGACCACCTGCCACGCCGACTTGACCTCACCGCTGTGCAGGCGAGCTAACGGAGACGCACCTACGCCCACAATTATGAAAGCGGCCACGGCCACCACGCCGGCTATGCGCACGGAGGCGACCGCACCATGGCGTGACCAATGGGTGACCAAGCTGCGCACGCACAAAAGGACCACAGCGAGCACACCGATATCCCCCACTCCCGACGACCACGTCATCAGGTACAACAACGGCGGGCCCACGATCCCGGCGGCCGAGACCACGGCGATGAGCGTGCCGAGCGCGAAGACAACCGCCAGCCCGAAAACCAGCTCGTCTCGCGCCCGGCGCGCCCCCAGCAGCAGTGCGACCGCCGCCATGACGATGACCGCCAAACGCACCATTCCTGGCGCCGTCGATGCCGTGGCGAAAGCAGGCGCTTTGAGCCCAATTGACGAGAGCTCGGTGGCGGTAGCCGTGGCGGCACCGCTGACGAACCCGGCGCGGCCGTGTGCGTGCAGGAGAAACGTTGCCATAGCCGACAGGTTGCCCCCCGATGCGCTCGCCTCATTGATGAGCGGGGGAATCCACGACACCACCGCCACCACCAAGAGCGCACCCGGGACCCATGGTGACCACCTCGCGCCGGCGCCAGAGTGCCGTCGGCCTCGGAGCAACAGCAGACCCGAGCCGACAACCATCACAAACGCGTACAGCGTGGTCTCCACGTCGCTTTGCACGACGAAGGTGGCCACCGCCACCGCGGCCGCCCACGACACCAGCGATCCTCGCGCCGCCGCCAGTGCCAACACCCCGAGCAGCAGCACCGGGAGCACCACCACATTTGGACTCCAAGGGCTCGCCAGCGAACTGCCACTGACGATGGTCGCCCCGACCACCACCACGGTGCTGGCGGCGGCGGCGACGGCTCCCCCGAGTCGGCCCATAACGAGCACCGTGGCGAACAATGACAGGGCGCCGACGAGGGAGGCCGTGACCACCTGGGCCTGGGCGCCCCGGTAATTCTCCCGTCAAACGCTCAACTATAGAGATCAAGTAGAGGTAGAGGGGTCCGGGGTGATGCCATCCATAGCGGCCGTGCACGCCCACCGAGAGGTCCCCGTGCAAAGCCGCCCGTACCTGCATGTCCATCAATGCGAAATCGCCGTTGAGATAGACGTGATCCCCACTGACTAATGCCCGGACGGCGACGATCACCAGTGGGGCCGCCGCCGCTGCCGCCCACAGCAGGCCGACCCGGGACCTCCCCGAGGGCGTGGCGCTGCCGATGCGGGCCGTGTCGATGCGGGCCATGTCCGCCCGACCCTACTGAAGGGGCGCCGTGCCGAGGTGCCAGCGGCCCGACCGGCCGGCCCGAAGACACTCCAGAGGCGCGAGCTACTCCGACGAAGAAGAGGACGAACCCGAGGGGGTGCCGGCCGACGAAGAACCCGACGGAGGGCCGCTGGGGCCAGTGGGAGCCCACGAGTGCATGTTGGACTGATCCTTGGTGGTGTCGTTGATCTCCTTGGCCGTCGACGTGCCGCTCGCCACCACCGCCACCACGTTGACGGTGTCGCCGGTCGAAATAGCCGAAACCCCGATCTCACCGGAGTCGACGTTGGTTCCCGAGTCCACCACGTAGGTGACCGCCGTCTTGTCCGCGCTCGTCACTGTCAACGACCACGTGTTGGTCGAACTGTCGGTTTCGGAGATGGCGCTGACCGTACCGACCTGCTCCTCGAGCGTCTCGTAGCCGTTGGGGCCCTCCACGGTGTACTCACCGTGAATGACGCGGCCGCCGGGTCCGCCGAGGCCGCCGCCGAAACCGGCCCCACCGAAACCGCCGCCAAAACCGTGGCCGAATCCCCCGCCCCGGCCGCCGGGTCCTTTCGGGGTTGCCGTTGACCCCGAGCTCGATCCCGTGCCACCCGCGGGGTTGTCGCTGGGGCCCGACGAGGTGCTCGGGCCCGTGTTCCCCGTGGAGGCGGCCAGCGCCGGACTCGGAGTTGTGGATGTGGCCGCACTGGCGATGGCGGTGGCACCAACGGCCACGCCGACCGCAGCGCCGACGCCGACCGCCACCTTGATCCACCGGGGCCGATGTGATCCTGACGTCGGCGAAAGATCAGAGGCTCCCGTCTCCGGGTCTGTCAGAGGTGAAGGGGCGTCCAACATGGTGGTCTCCTTGCCGTGCGATCCGAGACTGACGTCGACAAGATACGTAACCAACCTGTGCGCACCCTGTGACTTTGTCACCACGGGGTGAGAGGGAGTGCTGGTGGCTACGACAAAGCGTCGAGCCCGGCGCGCAACTCGGCCACAAAGGCCGCCGCTCCCTCCGGCCCGCCGCCATCGAGGAGCCGGCGCACCAGCGCCGAGCCCACGATCACGCCGTCGGCCTCGGTGGCGACCTGGCGGGCCTGGGCGGGCGTGGAGACACCGATGCCGATACACACGGGCAGATCCGTGACGGCACGCAACCGTACGGCTACGTCGTGCGCCGAATCGGCCAGCTCAGCCTGCTCGCCGGTCACGCCCATCCGTCCGACGCCGTAGACAAAGCCACGCGACCGTCCGCAGATGGTGCGGGCCCGCTCGAGCGGCGTGGTGGGCGCCACCAGCAACACGGTGGCCACTCCGGCGTCGTCGGCCTCGGCGCACCAATCGCCGGCTTCCTCCAAAGAGAGGTCGGGAACGATGGCCCCCGCCACCCCGGTATCGGCCAGCTCCCGGGCAAAGCGCCGGTGACCGGCCCGGAACACGACGTTGTAATAGGTCATCACGCACACGGGGATGCCGATATCTGCTCGCGACAACGCGTCGAGTACGGCCCCGGGCGTGGTGCCCCGCTCGAGCGCCTGCAGCGAGGCGGCCTGGATGACGGTTCCGTCGATCATGGGGTCGGAGAATGGGATACCGACCTCGACAGCATCGGCGCCCGCATCGGCCACCGCGTGCAGCACGTCCAGCCAATCAGGACTCATACCACCGGTGATATAGGGCACCAAAAGCTTGCGACCCTTGTCGCGTTGGGCCCGCAGATGGGGCTCCAACCGACGTGCGGCGTTGCGCGGTGGCGTGCTCGACGCCACCATCACGCCAGCAGCTCTCGCACCTGGGCCACGTCTTTGTCGCCTCGGCCCGACAAGGTAACCAATACCGTCGATCCGGAGGGGATGCTCTGGCCCGCTTCGCGGATGACCCACGCCAGACCATGGGCCGATTCCAAGGCGGGGATGATGCCCTCGGTCTCCGCCAACAACCGGAAGGCGGCCAGGACTTCGTCATCAGAGGCCTGCTGGTAACGGGCCCGTCCCGTAGCACTCAGATAGGCGTGCTCGGGGCCGATACCGGGGTAGTCGAGCCCAGCCGAAATCGAATGGGCTTCAGAGATCTGTCCGTCCTCGTCTTGCAAGAGATACGACTTCATTCCGTGCACGACACCAGGCACCCCGCGGGCGATGGCGGCCCCACCGGCCGCCTCCACGCCGATCAAGCGGGCCTCGCCGTCGACAAAGCCGGCGAAGGTGCCCGCCGCGTTGGAACCTCCCCCCACACACGCCACCACCCACTGCGGGTCAGCGCCGGCGAGCAGGGCGCGGCATTGCCCACGCGCTTCGTCACCGACGATGCGTTGCAACTCGCGCACCATCCACGGGTAAGGGTGGGGACCCATGACCGAGCCCACGCAGTAGTGGGTGTGCTCGACACTGGCCACCCAGTCGCGCATGGCTTCGTTGATGGCGTCTTTGAGCGTGCGCGCCCCGCTGTAGACGGTGCGCACCTCGGCGCCGAGCAGTTCCATGCGAAAGACGTTCAGGGCTTGGCGCTCGGTGTCGGCCGCACCCATGTAGACGACGCACTCCATGCCGAACAGCGCAGCGGCGGTGGCCGCGGCCACGCCGTGCTGGCCTGCCCCGGTCTCGGCAATGAGGCGCCCCTTCCCCATGCGCCGGGCCAAAAGGGTCTGGCCGATCACGTTGTTGAGCTTGTGCGAGCCGGTGTGGGCCAGGTCCTCGCGTTTGAGCAGCAGGCGTACGCCGAGGCGTTGCGACAGCCGTTTGCACTCGGTCACCGGCGTGGGGCGTCCGCCGTAGTCGCGCAAGATGGCCTCGAATTCGGCATGGAAGGCGGGATCCGCCCAGGCTTCGGTAAAAGCCGATTCGAGCTCGAGACACGCCGGCATGAGCGGCTCGGGGACAAAGCGGCCGCCGAACTCCCCAAAGCGTCCGTCCGCGCCGGGCGTGCCCATGGGCGACGGGCTCATATGTCGTCCTGCCAGTCGAAGGGGGCGCCCACGTCGGTGCCGTCATCGTCGACGTCCCCGCCGGCCTTTCCTGACCCTCCCGCCAGGCCCATCGCCCCCCAGGGCTCGCCGAGCACGCCGGCGATGTCGCGGGTGGCACCAACCTCCTCGGCGGCCTGGCGGGCGGCCACCACGAAGGCACGCACCTTGCGAGGGTCTTTCACCCCGGGCGAAGACTCCACCCCGGTGGAGACATCGACGCCGAAGGGACGAAGGTGCTTGATGGCGCCGGCGACATTGTCCTCGTGCAGGCCCCCCGAGACAATCAGGCGATCAGGGTTCACCACGCCTTCGGCCAAGCGCCAATCGAAGACCTCGCCCGAGCCCGGCGAGGGCGCATCCACCAACACGGCGGCGGCGCCGTACTCGTCGAAACGCGCCACGTTGGCATGCCCGGCGGGAAACGCCTTGATGACCAGAGGTACGCGCGCCGCGATGAAACGAGTGTCCTGGGGCGTCTCGTCGCCATGGAGCTGCGCGGCTCGCAACCCGATGCCGTTGACGATATCGACCACTCGCACCGGCGCTTCGTTTCGGAACACGCCCACGGTGAGGATGCCGTGGGGCACCCGTTCGATGATGCGGCGTACTGCTTGCGCAGAGACCTGGCGCGGCGAGGGCGCAAAGATGAAGCCGATGGCATCGGCGCCGAGGGCGGCCGCCAACAAGGCGTCGGGCTCGGAGGTGATCCCACAGATCTTGATCAGCACGTCATCGCCTCACGTCCGTGCCGCCGCCCGGCTGCCCACGGGGAGTCCGGTCAGCTCGGTTACCGCCTGCCGCCGGTCCGGGGCCTTGATGAGCAGTTCGCCCACGAGCGCCCCTTGGTAGCCGGCATCGGCCAACGCCCTGAGGTCGTCACGCCCGGTGATGCCCGATTCGGCGACGGCCACGACTTCAGGCGGAAGATGGGGGGCAAGGTCCAGGGCCCGACGGGTGGCCACGGCGAAGCTGCGCAGGTCCCGCTGATTCACACCGATCAAGGTGGCGCCGGCTTCGAGCGCCCTGTCGAGATCGGCTTCATCGTGGACCTCGACGAGGGCATCGAGCGAGAGCTCCTGGGCGAGCGTCGACAGCGCCACCAGCTGGGCGTCCGACAACGCGGCGACGATCAGCAGCACGGCGTCAGCACCCATGATGCGGGCATCGCAGACATCGGCCTCGCTCACCGTGAAGTCCTTGCGCAGCACCGGCAGCGCACACGCCGCTCTCGCCGACACCAGGTCGGCCGGTGCTCCGGCGAAATGGGGCTCGTCGGTGAGAACCGACAGGCACGTAGCGCCGCCGTCGGCATACTGCGTAGCCACGGCGGCGGGGTCGAGGCCGGGATCGAGGTCGCCTTTGGACGGAGATCGCCGCTTGATCTCCGCGATGACGGCTATCTCATGGCCGCTGCGAGTCGACAACGCCGATGCGAAGCCCCGCGGCTCGCCGGCGGCCACTTCCGCCGTGGCGATCAGCGCGTGAACATCTCGCCTATCGGCCGCCGCCCGGGCGCGATGGAACGTGAGGATCTCGTCTAGGTAGGTGTCGGCCGGCACCGGCGTCAGCCTACCGGGGTCGGAACTCCTCACACTTCCTTCACGGCTTCCTGACACCCCGTTGACGACTCCGTCGTCCAATGGGTCCAGCCATGGACCAGGACATGCACCGGCAGGGGGAGGAGAAACACAAGACCACGGAGGCGCCCGCCTCCCCGTCGCTGCGGGCCGGCCGTGGCAGGCTGGAAGCCGTGCCCGGCGACGGCGACACCATCGTGGTCATCGAAGACGACCACAACATCTCGGATTTGGTGGCCATGTACCTGCGCCGCGAGGGCTATCGCGTCTTACAGGCTGACGACGCCGAAGCCGGCATGCAATACGTGGAACGCGAACGGCCCAAGCTCGTGATCGTCGACATCGGCTTACCCGGCGAGCACGACGGCCTCGACGTGTGCCGGCGGGTACGCGACTCGAGCGACATCCCCGTCATCATCCTCACCGCACGCGACGACGAGATCGACCGGGTGCTGGGTCTCGAGCTCGGCGCCGATGATTACGTGACCAAGCCCTTTTCGGCGCGTGAACTGGTGGCCCGGGTACGCGCCATCCTTCGTCGCTCGAGTCGAAGTGCTGACGGCGCGCGCCATCACGTGGCTGTCATCGAGCTGGGCGACATGGTCGTCGACACGGGTCGGCGCGAGGTCCGCATCGGCGCCGAGGTGGTGGCCCTGACCACTCGCGAGTTCGACCTTCTCGTCCATCTGGTCACCAACCCGGGCTTGGTCCTGTCCCGCCGACAGCTGCTCGACGCCGTGTGGGGAGAGGGTTGGTACGGCGACGAGCGCACCGTTGACGTCCACGTGCGCCAGCTTCGCAAGAAGCTCGGCGACAACCTTCCCCTCACGACCGTGTGGGGCGTCGGCTACCGGCTCGAATTGAGCCGGTAGCTCGCCTCTCGTGCGCCGCCGCCTCACCGTCGCCATTTTGGCCGTGGTGGTCGGCACCTTGGTGCTGACCGTGGCGGGCAGTCTCTTTCTGGTGCGCCGCGCCGCCATCACCACCGGCGAGACCGAGATCACCCAAGAGGCGCAGACGGTGGCCCGCCTGCTGTCGAGTGGTGGCCTGACCTACGTCAGCCCCGGTGATGCCCAAGGGGACTTGGCGCTGCTCCGATCCGTGGGCCGCTACGACTATCTCCACCCCGTGGGGCTCAGCGCCGCCGGCCAGTTCGCCACCCTGCCGACGCCGCTGACGGTGGCGGTCATGGACGTTCCCGCCCTGCTCGACGACCAAACGGTGGCCGGCAATATCCGCAACGTGGTTTTCGTGGCGGTGCCGGTGGCGCTCACGGCTCGCCAACGACGCAATCTCGGGGGCATCGCCAAGGCCGACCTTCCCGTGCTGATCGTGACCCGCACCGTCCAAGACCCCGTCAACGGGCTCGGCTACTTCCTTCTCGTGGCCGGGGTGGTGCTGCTCGTGGGGGTGGCCGTCGCCGCTGTGCTGGCCCGACGCATCAGCCTGCCCCTGGTGCGCGCCGTGGAGACCACTCGGCGTATCGCGGCCGGTGACCTGGCCGCTCAGGTTCCCGTCAACACCAACGACGATCCCGAGCTGGCCGAGTTGGCCGAGGCCATCAACACCATGGCCGACAGCCTCAGTCGTTCGCGTGGCTTGGAACGGCAGTTCTTGCTGTCGGTGTCCCACGAGTTGCGCACGCCGCTCACGTCGATCCGCGGGTACGCCGATGCGGTGACCGACGGCGCCACCGACGACATCACCGGCGCGCTGAGCATCATCGGCAGCGAGGCCCGGCGTCTCGAACGTCTCGTCGAGGACCTTCTCGAACTGGCCCGACTAGACGCCCGGCAGTTCTCCTTCCACCTGCAGCCGACCGACATGACCGGCGTCGTCTCTTCGGTAGCCGACGGCTTTCGACCCCAGGCCCATGAACTTCATCTGGAGTTGATGACTGACATGGCGGCGCGCCCCACCACATGGGTCGATGCCGATCCCGATCGTCTGGCGCAGATCGTGGCCAACCTGGTGGAAAACGCCTTCAAGTTCGCCACGTCGCAAGTGGTGATCGGTACCAGCTTTTCACCCGGAGACTCGAGCGCGTCAGGTGGACTCAATGGGCGCGGTGCATTGTGGGTCATGGACGACGGCCCCGGTATCGCCTCGAGCGACCTGGCACGCGTCTTCGAACGTCATTTCACTTCGGATCGACGATCCTCCCGACCCGTTGGATCGGGGCTCGGTCTCGCCATCGTGGCCGAGCTGGCGGCCGCCATGGGCGGATCAGCCGAAGCGCAGTCGCCCGTTACCAGCGAAGGGGGAACCCGCATGGTGGTGTGGTTCCCGTCACGAAGCGTCCCTGATTCGGCGCCACCAGCTCGGGTGGCACCCTAAAGCGTTGCGGTTCGCTTAGTTGCTGGTCCGGCCCGGGCAACCCCGGGCATCCATGAACATACGGGCTTCCATCGTGCTCGCCCGTGAGCCACACCACCGACAGCGCGATGACTGGCTATCAATGGCGGCCACGGTGACACCGCCGTTCATACGGCCGAAGGGGGGTTCGGTTTCGACAATCCAGCTATGGGGCCGGTTATTAGCGAAACGTGGACGCGTGGCGTCCTGGGGAGTGAAAAGCCGGGTTCTCATCGCCAATAGTTTACGCACGTTTGATGGGGGGCTCGCCGAAACACGCCAGATGGGCGCTCGCCAGCGGTCTCTCTGGTCGCCTTCATGCCCCAATGGGCAGATTCTTGGCCTCGGCGCGCCGCCGGCTTCCGCTCGGGTCCACGACGTCCACAGCGGCCGGCGGGGTCACGTCGCGATGGAGGTAGGCCAGAGCGACCGTCCTGCCTCGAGCGATGGAGTACGCAGCCGAAGTGACCGTCCCGATGGTCTTGGACCCGTCGGCATCGGCACCAAAAACGGCGGCACCGGGTACGAAGCTCAGGCCGTCGTCGGGGACGCTCGACTGCTCGGCGACGACGCCGCACAGGTGTCGGGCCACCCGGTTGCCACGGGCGTCGAGACGGGCCACGAGCTCCTGACCGGTGTAGCAACCCTTGGTGAAACTGACGCAACGCTCGAGCAGATCTGCTTCGGCCGCAATGGTGCGCTCATCGAGCTCGGCACCCATGACGGGGATGCCGGCCTCGATACGAATAGCCGCCCATGCGGGAGCCGAGCACAGGCGCACGCCGGCCGGCGCTTTCGGGGAGGGCCCGAGAATATCGATGCCCGACACCGGTCCCCACTCAAAGGCCAAACACTGAGTCCCGGTCGCCTCATTCGGCCTGCCCGTCGTCGACACCACCAGCCCGGCCGCCTCGGCGCTCGCCAGCGCGGCCGGACCACGCAGGGCCACACAGGTCCAGTCCGTGAGCTCCACGGTGGCTTTGACCCGGATCTTGAAGCGTTGCAAACGAGTGGCGACGGCTTGGCCCCAGCCGCCGTCGACGTCGACGAGGACGTCGTCTTCTCCCACCCGGGTGATGCGCACCAACGCGTCGAGCTTGCCTTGGGGCGTGAGCACCAACGCATCGCCAGAGGCGCCCACGGCCAGGGCGGCCACATCCTGACTGCATTGGCCCTGGAGGAAGTCGATGGCATCGGCGCCGCGCACCCGCACCACGTCACGCGCTATGGGCACCACCGCAGCCCCGTGGCGCAAGGCGTGGTCGTCGGCGGCCAGCTCCTCGGCCCCCAAAGCGGCATCGGGACTCACGGTCCGCCTCGCGCCTGGCGCGCCCGCCGGGCGGCGGGAACGGCCGCCAGCAGGGCAGCCGCCTTGTTCACGCACTCAGCGTCCTCGTCGGCCGGGTCGCTATCGGCCACGATGCCGGCGCCGGCTTGGACCGAGGCCCGTCCGTCGGGAGCCACCACCATGGTGCGGATGGCAATGGCGGTGTCCAGATTGCCCGAGAAGTCGAGATAGCCCACCACGCCGCCGTAGACGCCTCTTTTGGTGGGCTCGAGGTCGTCGATGATCTGCATGGCCCGCACCTTGGGGGCCCCCGACAACGTCCCCGCCGGCATGGTGGCGCGCAACACGTCGATGGGCCCCTTGCCTTCCGACAGCGTGCCCGACACCTGGGACGTGAGATGCATGACGTGGCTGTAGCGCTCGAGGGTCATGTACTCGTCGACCTGTTCCGTCCCGAATCGCACCACGCGACCCACGTCGTTGCGGGCCAGGTCCACCAACATGACGTGCTCGGCGACCTCTTTGGGGTGCTCGGCCAGCTCGGCGGCGAGGCGATTGTCCTCGCTGTCGGTTTTGCCGCGCCGGCGGGTACCGGCAATGGGACGCGACACCACCACGCCGTCGCGCAAGCGCACCATCGGTTCAGGCGATGAACCCACCACCGTGCCCGACTCGTCACGCAGGAAGTACAGATAGGGGCTCGGGTTCACCAGTCGCAGCACGCGGTAGAGGTCGAAGGCGTCGGCCTCCAAGTCGAGATCGAAGCGTTGCGACAGCACGACTTGGAAGATGTCGCCGGCCCGGATGTGCTCTTTGGCCTCCTCGACGGCGGCCATATACGACGCCGGCCCCATGGTGCGCGTCACCGGCGGCAGGTCCTCCCCGGACACCGGAGGCGCCAGGGGCGCCACGTGCAACGGTCGGAACAGCTCCTCGGCCAGCTCGTCGAGACGGACCTGGGCGGCTGCATAGGCAGAGTGGGCTTCCTCGTCGCCCCAGCTGTCACCGATGACGACGTTGTCGATCACCACCACCCGCTGACGCCAGTGGTCGAAGGCGCACAGCTGCCCGATGACCGCCAGCACGGCGTCGGGGAACCCGAGATCGTCGCCAGGCACGCCAGGGAGCCGCTCGATCTCCCGCACCACGTCGTAACTCAGATACCCCACCAATCCCCCGTGCAGCGGAGGTAGACCAGCGATGACCGGGGACCGATAGGCGTCGAGAAGCCCTTCGATGGTGGCCAGGACTCCGTCACCGGTGAAGGCGGCCACCTCAGGGGGCAAGCTGAGTACCCCGTGCACCGACACCTGCGAGGAGCGGCTCACGATGGTGGCCAGATGGCGGCGCCCCACAAAGGAGTACCGGCCCCAGCGCTCGCCGCCCTCGACCGACTCGAGCAGGAACCCGGGCCCGTCTCCCACCACCTGCAAAAAGGCGGCCACCGGCGTGAGGGTGTCGGACACGAGCTCACGCCACACCGGCACGATGCGGTGCTGTCGAGCCAGATCGCAGAACGCCTGGTGGCCCGGGCCGCGCTCGCCGGCGGACGCCTGGGCAGCCATTTACGTGACGGGGTCGGCGCCGGTCGTCGAACCGGTGTCGAGCGTGACCACGCCCCCAAAGGCGCGGTAAAAACATGAACGCTCGCCGGTGTGACAGGCGCCTTTGCCGTGCTGATCGACGCGCACGAGCAACGCATCGGCATCACAGTCGTAGTGCACGCTGCGCACGAACTGGCGATCCCCGGACGTCTCCCCCTTGCACCAGTACTCCTGGCGACTGCGGCTCCAGAACCAGCTGCGCCCGGTCGTCAAGGTGCGGATGAGAGCCTCACGGTTCATGTAGCCGAGCATGAGCACGGCTCCATCGACATCATCTTGGATGATGGCCGGCACCAGACCGTTGGCGTCGAAGGCGACGGCGTCGACCTCTTGCACCACGTATGTCACCGCCGTCGATTGCCCTCCACCGGGCGCGTTCACAGGTACAACCCCGTGCCGCTGTCGATGCGCTCGGAGGCCACGGCGTGAATGTCGCGCTCGCGCAGGATGACGTACTCGTCTCCTTGCACTTCCACCTCAAAGCGATCCTCGGGGTTGAACAGCACCTTGTCCCCCACCTTGATGGTGCGCACATGCGGCCCCACGGCGATGACCTCGGCCCAGAGCAAGCGCCTCGACACCTGAGCGGTAGCCGGGATGAGAATGCCGGCGCGCGAACGCCGTTCGCCCTCAGCTTGGGGCTGTTGGGCCAACACCCGGTCGGCCAACACGGTGATGGGCTGTTTGGACGAACCAGCCGATGCGGAGTCCACACTGGCACGGTACCGCAAACGACCAGCCACTCCGCCACGGGCGGTGTGCGCATCACTCCGGGGAATGGCCCTCGACGGGACGAACGGTGACGCCATGATCAGCCATGAAGGCCTTGGCCTCGGCCACGGTGTGCTCCCGGAGATGGAAGATCGACGCCGCCAGCACGGCGTCGGCGCCCCCCTCGACAGCCCCTTGCACCAAATGGGCGAGGTTTCCCACTCCCCCCGACGCCACCACCGGCACACCGACCGCACCGGACACCGCCGCGGTGAGCTCGAGGTCAAATCCGTCGCGGGTGCCGTCGCGATCCATGGAGGTGAGGAGGATCTCACCGGCGCCGAGCTCGGCACAGCGCGCCGCCCACGCTACGGCTTCGAGCCCACTGGCCCGGCGCCCGCCGTGGGTGTACACCTCCCAGCCGCTGCCATCGGGACGTCGACGGGCGTCCACGGCGACCACGATGCATTGGGCGCCGAACTCCGACGCCAAGCGGGCCACCAGCTCGGGCTCGGCCACGGCGGACGTGTTCACGCCGACCTTGTCGGCACCGGCGCGAAGCAAAAGGCGAGCGTCATCGGCGCTGCGCACGCCGCCGCCCACGGTGAAGGGGATGAAGACCTGCTCGGCGGTGCGCGCCACGACGTCGACCATGGTGGAGCGCTCGTCCGCCGACGCCGTGATGTCGAGGAAGACCAACTCGTCGGCACCCTCGTCGTCATAGCGCGCTGCCAACTCGACGGGGTCGCCGGCATCGACCAAGTCGACAAAACGCACGCCCTTGACAACGCGCCCGGCGTCGACGTCAAGACACGGGATCACCCGGATGCTGCGCACGCGGCGATCGCCTCCTGCATGGTGAGCGATCCTTCGGCCAAGGCGGTGCCCACGATGGCGCCGGCCAACAGGTGGTCGTCCACCACCAAGGCGGCCAGGTCGGCCAGGTCGGCAGCCGAGCGCACGCCACCTGACGCGATGACCGGGTGGGCGCTGCGTCCGAGCACGACGGCCAGCCCGGCCATATCGGGGCCGGCCAACATGCCGTCGCGCTCGATGGCGGTCACCACCACTGCCGCCAAGGGCACCTCGGCCAGCTTGTCGAGGGCACTACGCAGGCTGTTGCCTCCCGGCCGCTCCCATCCCTGCACGGCCACCTCCTCACCACCACGGCGGTAGTCGAGACCCACGGCGATACGGCCGGCGAAACGCGTGGCCAGGCGGTCGAGGAGCTCGGGTTGCTCCTGGGCGGCGGTGCCCAACACCACCCGGGCCACCCCGCCGTCGAGCAGCTCAGCGGCGTCGGCCTCGGTACGCACGCCGCCGCCGCTTTGCACCGGAACGTCGACCGACCGCGCCACCTCCAGCACCGTGGCGCGGTTCACCGGCTCACCGGTGCGCGCCGCGTCGAGGTCGACGACGTGGATCCAGCGTGCCCCACCTTGCGCGTAGCGCCGGGCGAGGGCGACGGGGTCACCGAAGGTGCGCTGACGCTCGAAGTCCCCTTGCACGAGTCGCACGGCACCGCCGGCGCGCAGGTCGATGGCGGGGTACAGCTCCAACGTGCTCATGGACAGGCCACCGCGGCGCGGCAGGCGGACACGAAGTTCCCCAAGATGGCCAAACCTCTCGACCCTGACTTCTCGGGGTGGAACTGGGTCCCCCATAAAGGGCCGCGCTCAGCGGCGGCCACCACGTCGCCGCCATAGTCACAGGTGGCCACCACATGCGCGCCACCGTCGGGAACCGGCGCGTAGGAATGCACGAAGTAGACCCACGGCGACACTTCGAGACCCGCCAGCAACGCGCTCGGGGCGCGGCCGCGTTGCAATCGGTTCCATTGCATCTGGGGGTGCTTGACCCCCGGCGGCAACGACCGCACCGTGCCGGCCAGGACGCCGAGACCGGGGATGTCGGGATCCTCCTCGGAACCTTCGTAGAGGAGCTGGAAACCGACGCAGATCCCGAGGAACGGCCGCCCCGACTGCAGGGCTACAAGGGCCGCCTCCTCGAGCCCGCTGTTGCGAAGGGCCTTTGCACAGGCGCCGAAGGCCCCGACGCCGGGCAGCACCACTCCGTCGGCGCCCGCGGCGTCGTCAGGATCGGTGACCAGGCGCGCCTCGGCGCCTAAATGCACGAGGGCCTTGTGCGCGGAAGCCAGGTTCCCGATGCCATAGTCCAATACGGCGATCATCGGTCACAGGGTGCCCTTGGTGGAGGGCACCCCCCCTCCCTCGACGCGCGCCGCATCGCGGAGCGACCGCGCCACCGCTTTGAACGAAGCCTCCAAGATGTGATGGGTGTTCTTGCCCGTGACGAGACGCACGTGCAGCGTCACTGCCGCCGAGGTCACCAGGGCCCGCCAGAACTCCTCGGCCAGCTGGGGATCGAAACCGGGCGAGCCCAACGGTGCTCTGTCCTCGCCGAAGTCGACGTCATAGGCGAGATAGGGACGACCGGAAAGATCGAGCGACACCTCCACCAGCGCCTCATCGAGTGGAAGCGCGATAGAGGCAAAGCGCCGCACCCCGGCCTTATCACCGAGCGCCTCGGCTAGGCACTCCCCTACCACGATGCCCACGTCCTCCACGGTGTGATGCGCGTCGACGTGCAAGTCGCCGCGCGCCGCCACCTTCAAGTCCATGCCACCGTGGCGTCCCAGCTGCGAAAGCATGTGATCGAAGAACGGCAGCCCGGTCGAGACGTCATTGACGGCGCCGCCGTCGAGGGCCAGCTCGGCCTCGATCACGGTTTCCTTGGTGGTACGGACGCGCACGGCGCGACGAGGGGCCGGGTTGGTGGGAGTCATGACCGTCCTTCCAGGCTGGCGCGCAGCGCGGCTACGAAGCGGGCGTTCTCTTCGGGTGTGCCCACGGTGACTCGCAGGCAATCGTCGAGTCCCGGCCATGTCGAGCAGTCGCGCACCAGGACCGACGCGTCGAGAAGGTCCTGCCACACTTCTTTGGCCGCACGCGCCAAGGGCCGGAACAAGATGAAGTTGGCATCCGACGGCCAGCTCTGCACGGCCAGCTCCGACAAGGCGGCGGCCAGAGATCCTCGTCCTTCGGTCAACATGGCCACCCGCTGCTCCATGGCCGCCGTGTGCTGCAAGGCCAGCCGCCCGGCCGCCTGGGTCACGGCGTCGAGGTGATACGGCAACGCCGTCATCTCACAGGCATCGACCACATCGGGATCGGCGACAAGATACCCGAGCCGGCACGCCGCCATCGACCACGTCTTGGAGAACGTGCGCACCACCACCAGACGCTCGGCGCCGTCGATGGCCGAGCGGGCGGCGTCCAGTGCACTGAAGGACGCGAACTGGCCGTAGGCCTCGTCCACCACCACCAGGCCCTCGGTGCGGGCCAATACGTGGGCCACCACCTCCGGGGGCTCGGCCCGGCCGGTGGGGTTGTTGGGAGAACACAAGAACGTGATCACGGGCCGAGTGCGCTCGAGCAGCTCGTCGACGGCGTCCAGATCCAAGGTGAAATCGGCGTTGCGCCAGCACGATGCCACCGTAGTGGCCGTCAACGCGGCGATGTGGCTGTGCAGCGCGTAGGTGGGCTCGAACATGGCGGCCGTGCGCCCGGCGCCGCCGTAGGCGAGCAGCAGGCACTGCAGGACCTCGTTCGATCCGTTGGCACAGAACAGCTGCTCGATGTGCACCCCGTGGAACTCCGCCAAGGCGGCGCGCAGGCCCGTCGCCCGCCGATCGGGATAGCGGTGGAAGTCGATGGTGGCGATCTCGTCGGCGAGTTGGCGTCGCCACTGCTCGGGAGGTGGGTACGGCGACTCGTTGGTATTGAGCCGCACTTCCACGTCGACCTGGGGCGAGTGGTAGCCGGTCATCTCCTCTACCTCGACGCGCCGCGGCACGCGCGTGGCCATCACTGCTCACCTCGCACACGCACGGACTCGGCGTGCACCGAGAGTCCTTCGGCCTCGGCGATGGTGGCCACATAGGGCGCCAGCGCAGCCAGGGCGCCGGCGTCGAGTGACACGGCGTGCGAGAAGGTACGAAAGTCGTCGGGTCGCAGCGCCGAGGCAAAACGCGCCGTGCGCGCCGTGGGCAACACGTGGTTGGGCCCGGCCATGTAGTCACCCACGCTGGCCGGTGCGTAGAGCCCGAGGAAGACCGCCGCCGCGTTGCGCACCAGCGGCAAGAGGGGCTCGGGGTCGCCCACCAGAAGCTCGAGGTGCTCAGGGGCCACGGCGGCCGCCACCTCCATGGCGGCCTCGGGCCCGTCCACGACCACGGCGTAGCCGCCCGGGGTGAGCGCCGCTTCGAGCTCGCGGCGCCGCGGCGAGGTCGCCACCAACTGGTCGACGACCTCGGTGACGGCATCGGCCAAAGACGCCGACCACGTCACCAACCAGGCCAAGCCGTCGGGGCCGTGCTCGGCTTGCACCATGACGTCGATGGCGGCCCACAAGGCCGGCGTGGTGTCATCGGCGACCACAACTACTTCCGAAGGCCCCGCAAAGGCAGACGGCACTCCCACGATCCCCGACAACTGGCGCTTGGCTTCGGCCACATAGCGGTTGCCCGGTCCCACGATGACGTCGGTGGGCGGAATCGATTCGGTGCCATAGGCCATGGCCGCGATGGCCTGAGCCCCGCCCACCCGGTAGACCTCGTCCACCCCGCACAGAGCAGCGGCGGCCAGGGTCTCATCGGCCACAGCCCCGTCGGGGCCGGGGGGCACGCACAACGCCAGTTGCTCCACGCCGGCCACCTGGGCCGGCGCCGCGCACATGAGGACGGTGGAGGGGTAGCGGGCCCGCCCGCCGGGGGCATAGACGCCGGCGCGCCGCACCGGTCTCACCAGGTGACGGACCCGGACGCCGTCGAGCTCGAAGTCGCCGGCCGGGGCGGCCTCGTGGCGGTGGTAGGCGAGGATGCGTTCGTAGGCTCGTTCCAAGGCGTCGCGCAGGGCCGGGGAGATGTGGTCGGCGGCGGCGGCCACATCGCCGGGGGCCACCCGCAGCGCCTCGATCTCCACCTTGTCGAAGCGACGCGTGCAGGCCCGCACGGCCTCGTCACCGCCACTGCGTACCTGCTCGAGGATGGCGCGCACCGATTCGGTGGGGAAGTCGGCCACGACGTCGTGACGCGGCAGCGCGCCCGCCAGCTCGGAGGCGGGCACGCCACGCAAGTCGAGGCGGGTGAGGAGCACAGCCACCCGATCGTACTCGGGCACGACCTGCCCACCGACCTGCGCCGATGCGCCCGGTGGGCCATCATCGGGGCATGCCAGTGCGCACCGCCGAGCTTTCCTCGGTCTCCACCGCCCTCACCGAACTCACCCGCCGCCTGGCGGTGATGGCCAACCAGGCCGCCGCCGATCACGACGACGATTCCGCCACCGAGCTCTTCGCCATCGAACGCGCCCTGACCGGGGCGGGCCGTCGTCTGTCCAGACTCACCGATCCCCGCCGCGGTGGCGCCGGCGGCCGGCCGCGCCGAACAACGGACTGAGACCGCGCTGAGATAACCGATTGCTGGTGCCATGTCGATCGCGCACGCGACGACGGCGCCCTTGCGGGCGCCGTCGTGCGAGCGGGCCGGGCGGCGGATCCCAGCCGTGCTCTCACGGAACCAGGTGGCGGGAACCGGTTCCGGTGACCACTAGAACAGCACGCCCGGGGGTCAGGTTCCAATCATTCCCGTAAAACCCCAGGCCAGCCCCGGTGCCAGGGAGCCCGAATGTCAGGCGCCGCCCGCAGCGCGGATGGGCAATCGAGCCGACGGACAGATGTCGGCCAACTCGCACTCCTCGCATTTGGGCGTGCGGGCCACACAGATGCGACGTCCGTGCAGGATCAGGCGCAGGCTCAAGGCTCCCCATTCCTTCGCCGGGACCAGGGCACAGATCTCGGTCTCGACCTTCACCGGGTCGGTCTGCTCGGTAAGGCCGAGCCGTCGTACCAGGCGTCCCACATGCGTGTCGACGGGCAACCCGGGAAGACCGAAGGCGACACTGCGAAGCACGTTGGCGGTCTTGCGGCCCACGCCGGGCAAGGTGACCAGGTCCTCCATGGCCGATGGCACCTGCCCGCCAAAGCGGGTGACGACCGCGTCCGCCATGCCCATCACACTGCGTGCCTTGGCCCGGAAAAACCCGGTCGAGAAGATGAGCTTCTCCACTTCTTCGGGAGATGCCGCCGCCAAGGCGTCGGGAGTGGGAAAGGCCGAGAAAAGGGCCGGAGTGACCATGTTGACCCGCTCGTCGGTGGATTGGGCGGAGAGGATGGTGGCGACAAGCAGCTCGAAGGGATTGTCGTGACGCAAGGCGCACAACTCCGTCGCCGAACCGGGGTACAGCACAGCCAGTCGAGCGACCACCTCTCGGGCCCGGCCTTTGATACTGCGCGGACGCGCCATGGCCGAACGGTAGCGTGCAATGCGATGCACCCGGTCGAAGTCAAGCGGCGCATGGGTGAGTCCGACGTAGCCGAAGTGGCACGCCTGCTGCACGAGGTCACCGTGGCCGACGGCCATCAGCCTTTGGGCGAGCACAAGTGGTTGGACCTCGTCCACGGTGGTCGCAAGGGCTTCGCCGGCTTCGTGGCCCGCGAAGGACGCGACACGGCACTCATCGGCTACGCACAGTTGAGCCGGGGCCATGACACCTGGGGACTCGAGGTCGTCATCCATCCCGACCATCGGGGCCCCGGACACAGCGTCGGCATCGATTTGCTCTCGGCCGCCCTCACCGAGGTACAACGCCTAGGCGGCGGTCACGTGCATCTGTGGGTACCGAAACCCACAGCCGACACCGATGCCATGGCGGCCGCCTGCGGGCTGGCACACGGGCGCGACCTGTTGCAGATGCGCCGTCCCCTTCCCTTTCACGACCACACTCCTCGCGTGGCCACGCGCCCCTTTGAGCCCGGCGTCGACGAGGCGACATGGTTGGCGGTGAACAACCGGGCTTTTGCATCGCATCCCGAACAAGGGGGATGGACGCTCGACACCATTCTCGAACGCGAGGCCGAGCCGTGGTTCGACCCCGAGGGATTTCGCCTGCACGAACGCAATGGTCAGCTGGCCGCCTCGTGTTGGACCAAGGTGCATCGCGATCATGAGCCGGCGTTAGGCGAGATCTACGTCATCTCCGTCGATCCTGCCTTCCAAGGACTTGGACTCGGGCGTGCCTTGGTGCTGGCCGGCCTCGATCATCTGGCGGCCCGAGGACTGACGGTCGGCATGCTCTATGTCGATGCCGACAACGAGCCCGCCGTCGGTCTGTACCGGGCCCTCGGCTTCGACATCGATCATGTGGATCGCGCCTACACCGGAGACATCGCCCCGCTGTAGCACCGACGCTGCTGGGCCGAGGCGCTGCTGGGCCGAGGCGCTGCTGGGCCGAGGCGCTGCTGGTCGAACCGTCAGTGCAGGCCGGACACTCCCACGGCGTGACCTACGCCGAACGCGATCGAGGCGGCGACCGCTGACAAAGCGAGCTGGCGCAGCGCGGTCCACCATCGAGATCGATGGGTGAAGACGGCCAGTGCCCATCCCACAGCCAAGGCGGCCGCGGCAGCGATGACGACCGATGCAATGACCGCGGCGGTGCCACTGGTGATCAACCACGGGATCAAGGGCAACAAGGCGCCCACCGCGAAGGTGGCAAACGACGACGTGGCGGCTTGGACCGGCGAACCCAAATCCCGGGGGTTGATGCCGAGTTCTTCGCGGGCGTGGGTCTCAAGCGCGAGCTCGGGAGTGCGCATCATCTCGCTGGCGAGCTGCCGGGCCACATCGGGCTCGATCCCTCTGCTCTCATAGATCCGCACCAGTTCCCGTCGCTCGCCTTCGGGGCGGTGCCGGATTTCGTAGTTCTCCAAAGCGAGTTCGCGCTGGAACAACTCCGTTTGGGCCCGCATGGAGACGTACTCCCCCGTCGCCATCGAAAAGGCACCGGCCACCAGTCCGGCCACCCCGGCCAGTCGCACGACGGATCCGCCGGGATGGGCACCGGCGAAACCGAGGATGAGCGACACGTTGGTCACCAGCCCGTCGCTCACGCCGAACACCGCGGCGCGCGCCCCGCCGGCCTGGACGCCACGGTGATGGTGGTCACGGGCTTGCAACTCGGCACCATGGCGATGGGCGGGGTGCTTCTCCTGCCCAGCCTTGCGATCGAGGCGCCGAAGCTCAGCGGGCCCAGGGATGGTTGCGTCCTCCACCACATGAAGCCTACCGACCGGGGCGACCACCTCGTCTTCACGGCGACCTGCAACAATGGACCGATGCCGGGAGCCCGCAACTGGTTCGACAATTCGCAGCCCCAGACGCTCCAAAGTGCGGTCCTTCTGAGCTACTTGACCGCCGCGCTTGGGCTGTTCTTCTTCGTCTTGGGGAACCATTCCCTGCTCCAGCTCGTCTCCCTGGCCCTGGCACCGGGTGCCTACGGCATCGCCAACGACAAGCGCTGGGGATATCGCCTCAACGTCGCCATGGCCATCGCTTACGCGGCGTTGTGCCTGCTCTCGATGATCTACATATCCGGGTCGTTCGTTCTCTCGCTGCTCTTCGCGGCTGTGCTGGTGGCACTTCTGCTGCATCCGCAGAGCCGCGAGTACAAGCGCATCTGGTTCCGCTGACGCCACGGCGTGCCGCCGGGCCGCCGGCAGCATAGGGTCATCGGCCGTGACCACGACCGTTCATGCCATCAGCGAATTCACACCCCTCGTCGGAAAGCACCTGGGTTGGTCCGACTGGCACGTCGTCGACCAGGCGCAAGTGGACCTGTTCGCACAGGCCACCGGTGACCATCAGTGGATCCACGTCCACCCCGAGCGGGCTGCCACCGGTCCCTTCGGTGGCACCATCGCCCACGGTTATCTGACCCTGTCACTGGCTCCGGTACTGCTCCACGACGTTCTCGTCGTGGAGGGAATGACCTTTGGCGTCAACTACGGCTGCAACAAGGTGCGCTTCCCCTCCCCCGTCAAGGTGGGATCGAAGTTGCGTCTCGGTGCCGTGGTGGCGTCGGTGGAGGACATCGCCGGGGGGGCGCAGGTCACCTTGGACCTCACCCTCGAAGTCGAAGGCGCCGAGAAGCCTTCGTGTGTGGCCCAGGTCGTCTACCGCTACTACGACTGAATCGCCTTACCCGGCAACGCGGTACCCGGCACTACAGCGGCAAGTCCCCCGTGGCGCTGCGGGTGGTGCCGTGTTGGCGGTAGGCGTCGATCACCGCTTCGGCCACCCGCCACTTGTGAATTTCGTCGGCACCGTCGGCAAAACGGCTCCAGCGGGCCTGCAGCAGCATGTCAGCCAAGGGTGA
This sequence comes from uncultured Acidimicrobiaceae bacterium, assembly GCA_963793645.1. Taxonomy (GTDB): domain Bacteria; phylum Actinomycetota; class Acidimicrobiia; order Acidimicrobiales; family UBA8190; genus CAWCAW01. The sequence goes on from CAWCAW010000010.1 coordinate 364,906, forward strand.
ATCCTTGGAGTAGCCCAGCGCCCCGTGGACCTGCACGGCCCGGTCGATCACACGCCACAAGGTGTTGGCCACGTGGTGCTTGGCCATGGAGACTTCGGTGCCGAAGGGCAATCCCCGCTCGATCAGGTAGGCGGCGTGCAGGACCATGAGCTTGGCCTGGTAGAGCTCGATGGCCGATTCGCTCACCAACCACTGGATCCCTTGTTTGTCGGCCAGATACGAACCGTGTGAGAAACGTTCGGTGGCACGCGCCACCATCAGGTCGAGTGCGGTCTCGATTTGGCCCAGCCACCGCATGCAATGCGCCAGTCGAGCGGGACCAAGGCGCGCCTGACCCAATCGGTGCCCCTGGCCGCGTCCACCCAGACGATTGGTGTCGGGAACGCGCAGATCGGTGATGCGGATCTCGCAGTGATTGTGCCCGCCGGCCATGGTCTCGATGTCACGGACCAGCTCCCACCCCGGCGAGGGCACGTCCACGATGAACGCGGTGGTGGCCGCCTGGGGCACTTCGGGCTCATCCTCGGTGCGCGCCAGCAAGATGGCAAAGCGCGCGCCCGCGCGCCCCGCTGATGAACCACTTGTGCCCGTGGATTACCCACTCATCACCATGCAGCACCGCCCGCGTCTGCATCAGCGTCGGATCGGACCCGGCCACCTCGGGCTCGGTCATGGCGAAGCACGACCGCATGGTGCCTTCGCACATGGGCCGGAGGTACCGGTCCTTCTGATCGTCGGTGCCCCAGTGCAGCAGCGTGTGCATGTTGCCCTCGTCGGGCGCGTAGCAGTTGATCACGTACGAACCGAAACGCGTCTTGGCGGCCTCGGCCGACACCGCCGCCAACGCGGTGGGCCCGAGTCCCATCCCTCCCCACGACGCCGGCATGTGGGGCATCCACAGCTCGAGCTCCCGGGCGCGATGGCGAAGACGGTCGAGTTCGCCACGCCAGTCGGCGCGACCCGCCGACTCCTGCACCAGCGCATCTTCAGCCGTTCGGACGTCGTTCTCGATGAACGTCTGCATGCGCAGGCGCGCCTCTTGCACGTCGGGGGCGAAGGTGAAGTCGATGGCCATGCGCGCAGTTTCGCACGGCGGCGTGTCAGGAACGCCGAGCGGCCCGCTGCTCGACTCGTCGCACCGCGGCGGCCACCACCTTCGGGTGTTGGCGCTGCACGAAGTGCCCGGCTTGGGCCACGCTCACCAGTTCGGCCCCAGCCACGTCAGTGGCGATGCGCACCGCCACCGACGGCGGCACCACCACGTCCCTGGTACCGGTGATGACGACGCAGGGTGCTGTCACCTGGGACAGGGCGGTTTCGACGTCCTCGATCTCACGCAGGAGCGCACGCTGCTCGAAGACAAAGGCGCGCCACACCTGCGCCGACCACAGCGTGGGCCCGTAGCCCTTGTCGGGCAGCACAGCCTCGAGCCACGCCCACGAGTCCGGCGGGCGCCGGTCCCTGAGGTGCTGGAGGCGGGGCAGGACCAGATTCAAGGTGAACAGGCTGGCCGCGGAAAGCACGTCGCCCACACCCGGCCAGGCGAGCAGGTGGTCGAAGGTCCCCACGCTCCCCTTGCGGCCCACCGATGACACCAGGACCAACCCGGCCACTACTTCGGGGTGGCGGGCGGCGGCGAGGATGGCGATGCCCCCGCCGTAGCTGTGACCCACGACGGTGGCCGGCGCGGCGTCCTGATCGATCAGGGCCCGAACCAGAAGCTCGGCGTTGTCGTCCATCGACATGGGTGGGTGGTCGCTTCGGCCATAACCGGGGCGGTCCGGCGCCAAGATCCGGTGGTCGGCTCCGAGCCGTAGAACCACGGGGTCCCAGTCGCTGCCCAGGCCAGGCTGCCCGTGCACGAAGACGACGGCACGGCCGCGGCCTTGACTGCCATCGGGACCGACGCTCACCGGACGGGGCGCCCCACCGGCTCACCGACTACGGGCTCACCGACTACGGGCTCACCGACTACGGGCTCACCGACTACGGGCTCACCGACTACGGGCTCACCGACTACGGGCTCACCGACTACGGGCTCACCGGCCAGAGCTGCTGGGCGGTCTTGGCTCGGACGCTCGACGGGCGTAGCGGACTCCTGGGACCCGGGTTGAGGGGCCAAGGGCAGCTGCACCACGAACACGGCTCCAGGCCCGGAGCGGTCCTCCACACGGGCCTCACCCCCGTGCGCGGCTGCGAGAGCGGCCACGATGGACAGGCCGAGGCCCGTACCCTCGCCGGTGCGCGCCTCGCTGCCCCGGTAGAAGCGGTCGAAGACCCGAGCCGCCTCTTCGGGACCGACCCCGGGCCCCTCGTCGGCTACCTCCAGGATGGCCCATGAACCCTGCACGGCGACAGTGACATGCACAGGCGTGGCTGGCGGAGTGTGCTCGGCGGCGTTGCGTAGGAGATTGTCAGCCACCTGCCGAAGCCGAGACGCATCGCCTTCGACGACGACGACGTCATTCGCCGTCAATGAGAGCGGACGCGTCGGGTCGACGATGCGGGCCGCCTCCACGGCCTCGGTGACCACATGACCGAGGTCCACGCGGGCCCGTTGCAGGGGGCGACCCTGATCCAATCGAGCGAGAAGAAGAAGGTCATTGACCAGAAGGCTCATGCGAGCAGCCTCGTGCTCGATGCGTTCGGCGGCGCGCCGGCGATCGGGCTCGTCGTCAAAGGCCCCTTTGCGCAGCAACTCGGCGTAGCCGCGGATCGACGTCAGAGGAGTGCGCAGTTCATGAGACGCATCGGCAACGAATCGGCGCAGACGCGCTTCAGAGGTGGTGCGCTCTCCGAACGCCGTTTCGATCTGGCTCAGCATGCCGTTGAGCGCCTCGCCGAGGCGTCCGACTTCGCTGCGTTCTTCCGAAGGGCGCACACGTTGCGACAGGTCACCGGCCGCGATGGCCTTGGCCGTGGCCGTCATCTCGTCAAGGGGACGCAGCCCGATGCGAACGATGACCAAGATCAACGCCACCAGTATCAACATGACGACGATGGAGACGAGCAGCTCCACGTGGGTAAGCGACGCCAGGGTCTGCTCCGTGGGGGTCAGCGCCACGGCGGTGACCAAGGTCCCGCCCGGCACAGCCACCGCTTCCGCTTGGTAGTAGGCCCCGGCGCTGCCATGTGCCGGCAGGTCGAAAGCGGGCCGGTCCGGCGCGAAGACGCCATGGCCGCGTCCGAAGGTGTGCACGACAGGCGCGCGTTGTACGTGGAAGGAGGCGGGGAGCACCGGGGCCGGGTCCCGGCTGTCGCGAGAGCCTGACGGGCGTTGGAAGACGAGCTGGTGCTGGGCATCGAGCACCTCTACGTAGACGTCGGGGCTGAGCCGGGCCGACAGAGCCCCGGCGTTGAGGACCCCTCGACCGCCCAGCGCAGCAGGCGCTGGTGCCAATGCGGCGGCGGAGTCCCGAACCGGCGACGGGATGGTGTCGGCGGTCGGCCCGTTCACCGCGCCCGACGTGGCGCTGGACCCAGCCGAGACCCCCGAGGTTGCAGACCCCGGGGAGGCGGGCGATGAAGCGGCCAGCTGCATGAGCCACGCCGAGGGATCGACGCGGGCCACCGTGTCGTTGGCGGCCAGGTCGCGCTGATAGTTCGTGGCGATGTACACATAGGCCTGGTTCTGGGCGGCGTCGACTTGTTCGTCGAGCCGGCCATAGAGAAACGAGCGCACCGAAGAGGACGTGAAGACATCGGTGGTGATGATGGCCGCCACCAACACCACCAACATGCCGACGACAAGACGGCCTCGCAGTGACACGGTCGAAGCGCCGCTAGTCGCGGTCCCGAGGCAGCCGCAAGCTGTAGCCAACGCCCCGGACGGTATGAATGAGCGGTGGGTCTACGCAGTCAACCTTCTTGCGCAGATAGCTGATGTAGGTCTCGACGATGTTGGGATCGCCGTCAAAGTCGGTGTCCCACACTTTGTCCACGATGTCGCCCTTGGACAGCACCCGGCGGGCGTTCTCCAAGAGGTAGCGCAACAAGTTGAACTCGGTGGCGGTCAACTCGACGAGTCGGCCCTGGCGCCAGACTTCATGCGTCTCGTCGTCCATCTCGAGATCAGAGAATGAAAGTCGCTTCTTGTCGCCGGGGTTGAGCCGCGTCGTGCGGCGCAACACGGCATGGATGCGAGCGACGAGCTCGTCCAAGGAGAAGGGCTTGGCCACGTAGTCGTCGCCACCGACCTTCAAACCAGCCACTTTGTCCTCAGTGGCGTCCCGGGCGGTGAGAAACAGGACCGGTGTGGCGATTCCCATGGTGCGCATCCGTCGGCACACCTCGGTCCCGTCGATGTCGGGGAGCATCACGTCGAGCAGGACGAGATCCTGCCGGTTGCCCCCGGCCAGCTCCAGGGCCGCCGCCCCGGTGGCGGCCACCTCCACGTTGAAGCCTTCGAAGCGCAAAGCGGCCCCGAGGAGGTCGGTGATGTAGGGCTCGTCGTCGACGACAAGTATCTGGGCGGTAGTGGGCACCCCTGTATTTTCGCATGTGACCCGCCGCCACGGACCACCACCACCGAAATTGGACCGAGCCTGCGCTCAGACCCGGGCGGCACCTCCGTCGGCCCGGCCCACCGCTCGCCTCGGCACCCCTGCCGCCGAGCGCCCATGCCAGAGCCGCCGTGCTCCCCATAACGTGACCAGGGCCAGGGCCTCCACCACGATCGACATCGACATCTTCGACTTGCCCTCGACGCGATCCACGAAGCAAATGGGGATTTCGGTGACCCGGCCGCCGTGCCTGAGGACCTCGTACACCATCTCGATCTGGAACCCATATCCCTCGGCCCGCACCGACGTCATGTCGATATGGCGCACGATGTCCGATCGATAGGCACGGAATCCGGACGTGGAGTCGGTGATGTGTAAACCCAGCAAGGCCGCCGCGTAGATGTTTCCGCCTTGGGACAACATGCGGCGGTGCCACTTCCAGTTCGGTATCGAACCACCCTCGACGTAGCGCGATCCAACCACCAGGTCGTAGCCGTCGGCCACCGGTGCCACCAGCGCCGGGAGTGATTCGGGGTCGTGCGAAAGATCAGCGTCCATCTCGATGAGGACGTCCCAGCCCCGCTCGATACCCCAAGCGAAACCGGCTCGATAGGCGCTGCCCAGGCCGGACTTCTGGTGGCGCCGGAGCACCTCGATCCCGCCGAGCTCCTTGCCCAGGCGCTCGGCGATGTCAGCGGTGCCGTCGGGACTGCCGTCATCGACGACGAGGACGCCGGCTTCGGGCATGGCGTCGTGGATGCGGTGCAGCACGTTGTCGATGTTCTCAGCCTCGTTATACGTGGGCAGCACCACCAACACGCTCATTGAGACCATGTTAGGGGACACCGTGGTATGTACTTGGTGACTGCGTCGTCAAGGCTGGTGGCGGGGCCTTGTCGCCGGTGTCGTGCCACACCTCTCGCACAATTACCTGCAGGGAGCCCGCCGTGGGGATGGCGATCAGGGTGCCCACAAAACCACCGAACAGCCCGCCCACGAGGTCGCCGATATTGGCTCCCACCAGGACGGCCAGCAACACGAGTAGCGGGTTGACGTGGACAGTCCGGCTCATCACGATCGGGTTGAGCACGTGGTTCTCGATCTGCGTGTAGACGACGAACACCACCAAGGTGACAATGCCGGCCGAGAAGGAGTGCGTCGCCGCGAAGATCACCGTCGGTATGCCAGCCACGGCCCCGCCGATCATGGGGATGAAATCGAACAGGCCCACCCACAGTGCCCACAAGAACGCGAAGGGCACACCCATAACGGCCAGGGCGATGTACACCACGACCCCGGCGATGATCGACGTGATGAAGTTGCCCAACATGTACCCCGTCACCGAACGAGACACCTCGCCGGCCACCCGTGTCACCTGGGCGGCGCGCACGGGGTTGAAGAAGCTCAGCACCCCACGACGAAGCTTGGGTGCCTCGAGTAACAGCAGGACCACCAACACAAAGATGGCGAACAAGGCGAAGATGAGCGATATGGCGCCCTTGCCCAACGTGAGCGCCGGCTTGGACAGGTTTTTGGCGAAATCCGCCAACTTGGGCGCCACGTTCTTCTGTACCCAGTGCTCCACGTGATAGCGCCGCAACAGCCGGCCCAGCGCGCCCTTGCCGTGCTCGGCCTGGTTGAAATACGTGGGCAGCTTCCCGGCCAGGTGATTGAGCCCGTGCACGAGCGGGTAGCCGAATGCCGTGGCCAGACCGGCGAAGACCAGCACCCCGAGAAGCGTCACCACGGCGACGGCGGATCCTCGTCGCTTGAGCCGCCAGCGATGCAAGATGCCAACGGCCGGGTTGAGCAGTAGTGCGATGAACCCCGCCACCACGATGAGCAGGATCACCTCGCGCAGCTTGTAGATCACTTTGGAGGCGAGCACCACCACCACCAAGACGGCCACCGTGAAGAGAATCGCCTGCACGGGCACCCGGCGCTCATCGGCCCACTCCCAGAGCCGGTAGCGCCTCGTGGTGGGAGGCGGGCCGTCGTCAGGCATCGCCCCAGCATGGCAGGTCGAACCGCTCAGCACGTGCAAGCATGTTGGGCGTGCACGCCGATTCTACGAGCAGGCGGCGTCGGCGTCGGCGACTGCGCAGAGAGGTGAAGTGGACCCTTAGCGCAATCATCATCGTGCTCGTCGTCGAGTACTTCGTCCTGCCCAGGTTGGGTGGACTTAGTCACGCGCTGCGCGAAGTTTCACGCCTGAACGTGGGATATCTCCTCGTCGGCGTGGGCCTCGAGGCCGCCTCGCTGGTCGCCTACGCGCAGCTCACCTACACCGTGGTCCCCGCCGGTGGACCACGCCGCTGGCGCTTGTTGCGCATCGACTTGTCGAGCTTGGCACTGAGCCACGTGGTGCCCGGGGGGACGGCGCCCGGCGTCGGGCTTTCCTACCGGCTGCTGTCACAAGCGGGCGTGCGTCCCGCCGACGCCGGCTTCGCACTGGCCATGCAGGGGGTGGGATCGGCCGTCGTCTTGAACGTCATCTTCTGGTTGGCCCTCATCGTCTCGCTGTTCACCCACGGCTTCGACGCGTTGTACACCTATGCGTCGCTGTCAGGCGTGGTCTTGATGGGCGCCTTCGCCGGCGTCATCGTGGCGTTGACCAAAGGTCGCCATCGCACCGTTGAGATCGTGCGGCAGTGGGCGGGCAAGGTGCCGTTTCTCGACGCCGATCGACTGGCCGAAGGAGTGCAACGCGTCGCCGAGCGCTTGCGGATGCTGGCCGACGATCGCGAGTTGCTGTGGCGGGCGGTGCTGTGGGCGGCCACCAACTGGTTGCTCGACGCGGCGTCACTGTGGGTCTTCATCGCCGCGTTTCACCACTACATCTCGCCCATCAACCTTCTCGTTGCCTATGGGCTGGCCAACATCCTCGCCGTCATTCCCATCACGCCGGGTGGTCTGGGCATCGTCGAAGGCGTGCTCATCCCCGCGCTGCACGGCTTCGGCGTACCGCTTTTCGTGGCTGTCCCCGCCGTGCTCGGCTACCGAGCCATCAACTTCTGGTTGCCGATTCCCATCGGCGGCGGTGCCTATCTGTCGTTGCGTTTCGAGGACCTCGGATGGCTCCAGCGCCTGCACGAGGCCCACGAGGACCTCGTCGAAGACAGAAACGGCCAGAGCACCAACGGCGACTCCCCTCAGGCGGGGTCCAGGGCAAGGCACGCCTTGGGACGCAGGCGCCAGCCCCCGGCCACGTCGACCTCGAATTCGACCTCGGCACCGATCTCGACCAACGGCTCCCTACCCGAGCCAAGCCCGGGCGAAGCCGACACGCAGAGTCGGACGGAGCCGAGCCCAGGCCCGCGACAGCGGGAGCTGAACACTCAGGCGCACCGATCAAGCCGATGCAGCTCCGAGGGGATCGGGCTCCCGGCGCCGGCGAGCTCGCTCTCGAGCCAGCTCTTGGAGACGGCGTTGCGCACTGTCGTCGGTGATATCTGGGACCCGCGCCCAGGTGCCGTCGGGTTCGAGCCTCCACGAGTTGGTGTCATCGGTCAGGTTCAACTCGAGGACCTCGAGCACGCGGGCCTGAAGCTCGGCATCGGTGACGGGAAAGAGCAACTCGATGCGACGGTCGAGATTGCGCTCCATGAGGTCCGACGACCCCAGCATCAAGGTGAGGGGCCTGGCTTCGGTGCCGCCGAAGCGGTAGATGCGGGAGTGTTCGAGGAACCGACCCACGATGGAACGCACGTTGATGGTCTCCGACAGTCCCGGCACCCCGGGTCGCAAGCAGCACACGCCTCGTACCACCAAGTCGATGGGAACACCCGCCGACGAGGCGCGATACAAGGCGTCGATCACCTCGGGGTCCGTCAAACCGTTGACCTTGATGGTGATGCGGCCCGAGGCCCGGCGGCGGCTTCGTCCTCGATTCGCTCGATGATGTGCTGACGCAGGCCGACAGGTGCGACCACCAGCTTGCGGTAACGAACGTTTCGGCTGTAGCCGGTGAGGAAGTTGAACAGGTCCCCGACGTCGGCTCCGAGCTCAGGGTCGGCCGACAACAAGCCGATGTCCTCATACTGGCGAGCCGTGCGGGGGTTGTAGTTCCCGGTACCCAGATGGCAGTACCGACGTATGCCGTCCTCCTCGCGCCGCACCACCAGCGCCGCCTTGGAGTGGGTCTTGAGGCCCACCACCCCGTAGACGACGTGGACGCCGGCCTCTTCGAGGGCGCGGGCCCACAAGATGTTGGCCTGCTCGTCAAAGCGTGCTTTGAGCTCGACCACGGCGGCCACCTGCTTGCCGGTGTTGGCGGCGTGGATGAGCGACGCCACGATGGGGCTGTCACCTGAGGTCCGGTACAGGGTCTGCTTGATGGCCAGCACATCGTCATCGGCGGCGGCTTGCGAGATGAAGGCTTCCACCGATGTCGTGAAGGAGTCATAAGGATGGTGCACCAGCACATCTCGCTCACGAAGGACGGCGAAGAGGTCGGCGGGCTCGTTGCCGGCGTTGGCCAGACGAGGCGGCGTCATCGGTGTCCACGCTTCTTCGTGCAGGTCAGGGCGATCGAGGGCATGCACGGCCCACAGGCCCCCCAGGTCGAGCGGGGCGGAGGTCTCGTAGAGATCGTCGGGCCCGAGATCGAGCTCCTGCACGAGCATGTCGCGCATCTCGGTAGAAGTGTCGCTGGCCACCTCGAGGCGCACGGCCCGGCCGAAGCGGCGGCGGCGCAACTCCATCTCGACCGCCGCCAACAGGTCATCGGCCTCGTCTTCCTCGAAAGCGAGATCTGCGTTGCGCGTCACCCGAAAGGCGTTGTGCTCGCCAATGACCATGTCGGGGAACAAGGTGGCCAGATGGGCGGCGATGATCTGCTCCAAGGCGACGAAGCGCTCGCCGTCGGGCATGACGACGAATCGCGGCAGCAAGGGCGGCACCTTGACCCGGGCCACCCGTTCCTCGCCGGTGACGGGGTCGCCGACCCGGACGATGAGGTTCAGCGACAGGTTCGAGATATAGGGAAAGGGGTGGCCAGGGTCGACCGACAGGGGTGTGAGCACCGGAAAGATCTGCCGCTGGAACACGTCGACGAGGTAGTCGCGATCGTCATCGTCGAGCGAGGACCAGCCGACAAGCGCACGCCGGCGGCGGAGAGCTCCGGCATCACTGGTCGACGAAGATGTCCGACTGGCGAGCGACGAGCTCACGAACCTTGTCGCCGATGGCGCGCAGCGCCTCGCTCGGGCGCAGGCCATCGGCGAGCGCGTCCGCAACCCGGCGTCAACTTGGTCCTTGAGGCCGGCCACTCTGACCTGAAAGAACTCGTCGAGTCCCTCGGAGAAGATGGCCAGGAACTTGGTCCGTTCCAGCAGTGCGGTGCTCGGGTCGGCGGCCAGGTCAAGGAGCCGATCGCCGAAATCGAGCCACGAGAGCTCCCGATTGGAGAACCGCTCGGCGCCCATGGCGGCGAGGTCATCAGCCGTGATGGCACCGTCGCTGCCCTCGACAACGCTCCTCGGCGCCGACGACGCGCTCGACCGTGACGGTCGACGTCGGTTCTGGGCTGGGCATACCCCCCAAGTTACCCTGCCCTCCCTCAGCTCCCATGCCTCGTGCGCCCGCCTGGCGCCCTGATCCATGTTTTGCCCACGGGGCGTGTCCGTTGGCGGCGAACGCCCGTCACCTAGGCTCGATGTCGGTGGCCCTCCTCTTCCGACGTCGGTCATCAGAAGGCTCAGAGACCCGTCACGGCCCCAATCCGCGGCGCCGCACCGAGCTGGGCCTGCTCATCTTCGGGTCCGTCATCGTGGTAGCCACCTACGTGCTCGCCCAGGTGGGGACCAACGCCAAGATCCCCCCTGATGTCGACGTGTTCCTCGGCGTCATCCTCGGGCTGGCCGTGACCGCCCACGTCGCCAACCGCATCTTCGTGCCCGATGCCAACCCCGTGGTCCTTCCCATCGCGGCGCTGCTCAACGGGCTCGGCTACGTCATGCTCACCCGCATCAACAGCCCCGACTGGCCACCGGGCCTGCAAGCGGGTTGGACGGCGATCGGTGTCATCGCCTACGTCCTTACCCTCGCCTTCGTGCGACGGACGCGAGACCTCGACCGCTACCGATACCTCCTGCTGTTGGCGGCGGTGGCGCTGATGCTGTCTCCACTCATCCCCCATTTCGGCAAGGACATCAACGGCGCTCGCCTCTGGGTCTACATCGGGCCCGTCAACGGCCAGCCCGTAGAGCTGGCCAAGCTCCTGTTGTGCATCTTCTTCGCTTCCTACTTTTCCGAGAAGCGCGAATTACTCTCCGTTCCCACCATGCGGGTGGGCAACCGGCTCCTGCTCGACCCCCGTCCCCTCGGGCCGGTGATCGTGGCGTGGGGCTTCTGCATTCTCGTCTTGGGCGCCGAACACGACATCGGCTTCGCGCTCCTCATGTTCGTCTTGTTCATTTCGATGCTGTGGCTGGCCACCGGACGGTGGAACTATCTCGTCCTCGGCTTTGTTCTCTTCGTCATCGGCGCCGTGGGAGCCAACAAGTACTTCTCGCAGGTGCACGTGCGCGTCACCGACCTGTTGCACCCCGCCGCCAACAGCCAATTGGCGTATGGGCTCTACGGACTCGGCACGGGCGGGCTGACGGGCACCGGCCTCGGATTCGGCAACTTCAGCCACATATACGAGGTGGGCAGCGACTACATCTTCGCCGCCTTCGGCACCGAGATGGGGCTCCTCGGCACCACGTTCATCATCTTCGCGTTCGTCTTGTTCGTGGGGGCCGGCCTGCGCATCGCCCAGACGGCCCGCTCGGAATTCGCCAAGCTCACGGCGGCAGGGCTCACGATCATTCTCGGGATGCAGGCCTTCTTCATCATGGCGGGCATCGTTCGGCTCCTGCCGCTCACCGGTATCACGCTGCCTTTCATGGCCTATGGCGGATCGTCGCTGGTGGCCAACTACATCTTGGTGGCCCTCCTCATGCGCATCTCAGATGAAGGCGAACGACCGGTGGTAGCACGAGCGGCCATGGCCACCGCCGTCTCCTGAGCGGTAACTACGCCGGGCGCAGCGACAGTGCCAGACGGGGCACCACGAACGACGCCAGAAATATGGGTAAGAGCCTCTTTCCGGTGCACCGGAAGGCAATGACCTGACCCTCAGCGGCATCGATCGCAAGGGTACGGCTCGAGTTGCGGCCATTGCGGACTTGCAAGGTGTGATGTCCAGCTTCGATCGGCGCCTCGATGGTGTCGTTCATCTCGACCGATCCGACCCGCTCGCCATCGACCACGACATCGAATGGGCCCCGACGGACCTCCACGCCGATGGCCTTATGGGCCACCGTCAGCGTTGCCGACATCTTCAGCCTCATTTCTCTGGCGCCTATCGGCCCGGGCGAGCCGCTTGGCGTCTAAGTCGGATCGGAGTTCTCTCCCTCGGCGGCGAAGACGTCCTCAGCCACGAGAATGGGGGTGGGCAGACTCCGGCGTAGCGCGATGGCGATGGCATCGGAGGGCCGGCACGACACCTTGTGATGCCCGCCGGGCCCCGTGGTATCGAGCTCGGCCACGTAGCGGGTCCCCTGACGCTCGACGATGCGGACGGCTTCCACCTCGACGCCGTGGTGCTCGAGGACGGTGGCGAACAGCTCGTGGGTGAGCGGCCGTGGGGTGGTGATGCCCCGCCATCCATAGGCGATGGCCTTGCCATCGGCCAGGCCCACCGGAATAGCGAGTTCACGCCACGGTGCTTCGGTCTCACGCAACAGCAGCACGGCGAACTCACTGGGCAGCTCCAACCGGATCCCGGCCATCACCACCAGGCTCCACGCCCCCACAGGCGCGGCCTCGGCGGCGCTCGACGCCGCCGCCGCCGGCGCCGCCGCGCTGGGCTCGGCATCGGTCGGCGACACCGGCACGTCGCCGTCGGGGACCGTGGTCATCGTCGCTGATGCCGGAAGTGCACCGACAGCGACACTCCCACCGCCGCGAAGAATGCCACTGTGGCCGAACCGCCGTAGCTGAGGAAGGGAAGGGGGATACCGGCGATGGGCATGATCCCCATGGACATGCCGGCGTTCTCGAAGATGCTGAAGGCGAGCAGGGTGAAGGCCCCCGTGGCGAGCAGGCGACCGAAGGGGTCGGCGGCCAGCTGGGCGGCCCGAAGCACCCGCCAGCTCAGCACACCGAGCAATGCCAGCACCGACGCCGCCCCCACGAAACCCAGCTGCTCACCCACGGCCGAGAAGATGAAGTCCGTCTGCTGCTCGGGCACGTAGGAGAGATTGGTCTGCGGACCGTGGAACAGGCCTGTCCCCCACCAACCGCCCGACCCGATGGCAGCCACCGACTCGTGCAAGTTGTAGGTATTGCCTTGCAGGTCCTTCGACTGGCTCAAGAAGCTGGTGAGTCGCTCGACCTGATACGGCTTGAGAAGACCTTCGTGGACGATGAGAAACGCCCCCAGCACCGCCGATACGAGCAGGAGCACCAGATAGCGGTTGGGGATGCCCGCCACCACCAGCATCACGAGCAAGACGATGCACATCACGATGGCGCTGCCCAAGTCGGGTTGCTTGACCACCAGCGCGATGGGCACCACCGAGATGAGCAAGATCTTGAAAAGATCCCCACGGTCGAGGCCCTCGGGGCGCCGCGCACAGAAGGTTGCCACCGTCACGATGAGGGCCAACGCCGCGAACGACGACGGCTGGATCTGTACGGGACCCACCTGCAACCAGCGGGTGGCGCCCAAGGCCCGCGACCCAACGGGCGTGAACATGGCCAACAAGGCCAGGACGATGCCGACGTAGAGCACCGCACTGGCATGTTCCAGCCAGCGGTAGTCGGTGGCCGCCAAGGCAACCATGACGATCACGCCCACCACCACGTAGGCCGCTTGGTGGTCCAGGAAGTAATGCGGGTTGTCCCCGGCCATAACGAGCTTCGAACGCGTGGCCGAGTACACGACCACCACACCGAGCACCGCCACCACCAAGGTGGTGATGATCAGCGCGAAGTCGATGCGCAGGAGCAGGATCCGGCTCGACGGCGAGCGGTGAGGGAGGGTGGTGGTGCTCACAAATGGGCTCCGGGCGACCAGGTTAACCGGGTCATGACGGGGCTCCCCCGGCGGCCTCGGCAAGCGCGGCCACCGCCCACATCACGTCCACGGGCACCTCACGCCCGGTCCACTTCTCGACGGCCAAAGCCGCTTGGTGCACGAGCATGCCCAGTCCGTTGGCCACGGTGGCCCCCTGGGCAGCGGCCGCCTCGAGCAGCGGGGTGCGCGCCGGGCGGTAGACGAGGTCCACCACCAGCTGACCGGTGTGGAATCCGTGCAGGTCGACGGGGTAGGCGGCCGTGCCCGCCGCCGAGCCGGCGGCGCTGCCACCCATGCCCACCGGAATGGCACTGACGACCAGATCGGCCCCGGCCACGTCGCCCGAACCCCCCACCCGGCCCACATCTGCGGCCAGGGCGGCGGCCACCTCGGCCCGCCCGGGGGACCGGTTCACCACCGTCACCACGCCGGCCCCGGCGTCGGCCAAGGCTGCCACGGCGGCCCGGGCGGCACCTCCGGCCCCGATGACGAGGCACGAGCGGCCCCGGGGGTCAAAGCCCAGACGCCGCTGCAAGGCGGCCATGAGCCCGGGCCCGTCGGTGCTGTCACCGACCAGCTGATCGCCACGGCGCGTCACGCAGTTGACCGACGCCAAGCGCTGCGCCAGAGCGCTGCTCTCGTCGACACTGGCAGCGGCCACTTCTTTATGGGGCATGGTCACCGACAGCCCCCGTACGCCCAGCGCCCGCATCCCGTCCAAGGCGGCGGGCAGGGCCCCGGAAGCAACGGGAAAGGCCACCGATACCCAGTCGAGCCCGAGGGCGTCGAAGGCCGCATTGTGCAGCAGCGGCGACAGGGAATGGCGCACGGGGTCGCCCACCACACCGACGATCTCTGACGCCGCCGATGGCCATGTCGGGGACCGGCGCCCAAAATCGGCGGCGTCGGACCTGGTCACTGCAACCCTCTCGATGCCGCCAGTCGTTCGTTGGCCTCCTGCCCCGCCAACGTCGACGAGAAGGCCTCCGTCCCATCACTGGAGATAACCACGAAGTACAACCAGTCCCCCGGCGGCGGCGACAATGCGGCGGCCAGTGACGCGGCAGAGGGAAAACAGATGGGCGTGGGTGTCAGACCGGCGTGGAGGTAGGTGTTGTACGGCGTGTTGAGGGCCAGATCGGCCGACGTCACCGGTCCGCCGTCGCGGTGCTCGGAGTACAACACGGTGGAGTCCATTTGCAGAGGCATACCCCGCGCCAGGCGGTTGTAGATGACCCGCGCCACCTTGCCGTCGTTGTCCTTGTAGACACCTTCTTTCTGCACGATCGAAGCCACCACCACCGCCTGGTAGGGAGTAATGCCGAGATTGGCGGCGGCGCTGTCGAGCCCCGCCGCGGCCGCCTCGGTGGAGAACCGGTCGACCATTTGTTGCACCAGGACGGTATCGCTCTCGGTGGGCAGCACGCGGTAGGTGCCGGCCGCGAGCAGGCCGTCGAGGTTGGTGGACCCCGTCGCTTCGAGCGGAGCGCGCACCTGGGCGGCGGCGGCCAAAAACGAAGTGGCGTCTCGCCCGGGCAGCTGCGCCACCCGCTGGGCGGTCTCGAACTCGGAGAAACCGGCCGGAATGGTGAGGGAGAAGACGTTGGGCCCCGCCGCCAGGGCGTTGCGCAGGGCGCCGAATGACTCCCGGCGATAGAGCAGATAAGCCCCCGGCAACACGGTGGGCGTGCCGTTCAAGGTCAGGTAGAGGTGAAAGGCGAGGGAGCTGCCCACCACACCGTGGCGAGCCAGGGTGGCGATGACGCCCGACACCGAGGCCCCATCACCGACGTTGACCACCATTTGGGCGCCGGGGCGCCCCGGGTCGGCCTCGCCCTCGAACCAGGTGACGGCCCACACCAGCACCACCACGACCACCACCGCGACCCCGATGACCGCACTGCGCCAGCGATGGGTGGCGACCCAGCGCCGCAGCGGGACCCGAGGGCGCGCATGTCCAGCCGGCTCACCCACCGGCACCTCGGCGGGCGTCGAGCCAGTCCTGGAGGAATACGGCCGCCGCGCTCTGGTCGACCACCTGGCGTCGGCTCCGCCCATTTCGCCCCGCCTCGCGCAGGGAACGCTGCGCGATCACCGTGGTAAAGCGCTCGTCGAAGGTCTCCACCGCGATCCCCGACGGCGCCAAGGCGTCGGCTAAGGCGGCGGCTTCGAGGGCGGCGGCTTGGGCGGCCGGCCCGCGGCGCCCGCTCAAGGCAATGGGCATGCCCACCACCACGGTGTCGGCCTCGGCTTCCAACACGAGTTCCACCAAGGCGCGCCGGTCGAGCGCCTCGTCGCCGCTTCGCTCGATGGTGCACCGGGGTATGGCCACGGTGCCGGCGGAGTCCGATATCGCCACGCCGATGCGGCGCGTCCCCAGGTCCACCCCTACGGCTCGCACCGGCTCAGGACGCCGCCCAACGCCGGCGCGCTTCGGCCAGCATGTCGTCGATGTGGGCGACGTCACGACCCCCGGCCACGGCCAGTTCGGGCGAGCCGCCGCCGCCGCCGCCCACCATCTGGGCGAGCTCTTTGACGGCGGCGCCCGCGTTGACATCGGCCCCCGAGGCCACCGCCACGGCCACCTTGACGCCGTCGGGCGTCCCCCCACCACCACCAGCCCCGCTCCCCGGCGGCGCACGGCCTGGGCCAGGTCGCGCAGCTGGTCCGGGGTCAGGCCATCCTCGCGATGCACCACCGTGGCCGGGCCGCCTTGGGCCAGGCGTTGCGCCAGGTCCTCGAGCTGCGAACCGCGCAGGCGGGTCAACTCCTTGTCGGCCTGACGCTGGCGCTCGAGGAGCCGGCCCAGAGCGTCGAGGACGCCATCGGGCTCCACGCGCAACAGGCGGGCGGCTTCCTCCACGGTGCGCTTGCGCTCTTCGAACAGGGACAACGATCCGTTACCGGTGACGGCCTCGATGCGTCGGGTGTTGGACCCGATGGATCCCTCGGACACGATGGTGATGGGCCCGATCATGCCCAGCGCGTCGACGTGGGTCCCTCCGCACAACTCGGTGGAGTGCGGGCCGGCCCGCACCACGCGCACGATGTCTCCGTATTTGTCCCCGAAGAAGGCCAAAGCCCCCATCGACTCGGACTCGGCTTTGGTCGTCTCTACGACATCCACAGCGGCGTCGGAGATGACCTCCGTGTTGGCGGCCGCCGTGATCTCCTCGAGCTCCTCGGGACGCAAGCCCGAGTGATGCGAGAAGTCGAAACGCAACCGCCCCGGACCCACCCACGAGCTCTGTTGGCGCACATGGTCGCCCAGCACGGACCGCAACGAGCTGTGCAAGATGTGGGTGGCGGTGTGATTGCGTCGGAGGGACTGGCGGCGACCGACGTCGATGACCGCCAAGGCGTCTTGGCCGGGGAACAGCTCACCGTCGATGGTGGCGCGGTGCACCACCACGCCCGCCAGCGGTGTCTGGGTGTCGGTGACGGTGGCTCGTCCCGTTTCGGTGGTGATCACGCCGGTGTCTCCCACTTGACCACCGGACTCGGCGTAGAACGGGGTGCGGTCGAGAATGATCTCGGCGGTGCCCGGCTCGGGCCCGGCCAGGACCGCCACCACCGTGGTGGGCTCCTCATAATGCTGGTAGCCCGTGAAGCGGGTGGGTCCGGCGCTGTCGAGCACCTCCCGGTAGGTGGCTTCCTCCCCGACCGCGGCGCGCCGCGCCCGGGCGTCGGCCTGGGCCCGGCCGCGTTGCTGCGCCATGTGCTGCTCGAACCCCTCGGTGTCGACCATGGCTCCGGCTTCGGCGGCCATCTCCATGGTCAGCTCGATGGGAAAGCCGTGGGTGTCATGGAGCTTGAAGGCCACATCACCGGACACCGAGCCCGTGGCCGTGGCCAGTTCCTCTTCGAGGATGGCGGATCCCGAGTCCATGGTGCGCCGGAAGCTCTCTTCCTCGCGCTCCACGGTGGCTTGAATCAAATCGAGGTCCTGGCGCAGGGCCGGATAGGCCTCGCCCATCACGTCGGCCACGGTGGCCACCAGTCGTGGCAACACCGATGTGATCACCCCCAACTGAAAGGCGCGCAGCACGGCCCGGCGGATGATGCGGCGCAACACATAGCCGCGGCCGTCGTTGGAGGGTAAGACGCCGTCAGCCACCAACATGGCCATGGCCCGGGAATGGTCGGCCAGGATGCGCAACGCCACGTCGCTGTGGGTATCGGCCCCGTAAGTGACGCCGGTCACCTCTTCGCCGATGGACACCATGGGACGAAAGACGTCGGTGTCGAACAGGCTGTCGAACCCTTGCAACACGGGCAGGATGCGTTCCAGGCCGGCGCCGGTGTCGATGTTCTTGTGGGGCAGGTCGATCAGGCTGCGATCGGGCCGGCGGTTGAACTGCATGAAGACGAGGTTGTAGATCTCGACGAAGCGATCTTCACCGCCATGGGCAGGACCTCCGGGTGCGCCGTGCGACTCGCCGCGATCGAAGAAGATCTCCGAAGACGGGCCACAGGGACCGACGTCGCCCATGCTCCAGAAGTTGTCGGCGTCGAGACGCTGCAACCGGTCGCGGGGAAAGCCCACCGCGTCGAGCCAGAGCTCCTCGGCCTCGTCGTCATCGACGTGCACGGTCACCCAGAGGCGGTCGCTGTCGACCCCGAGGACCTCGGTGACGAGCTCCCAGGCGAAGGGGATGGCATCGGCTTTGAAGTAATCGCCGAAGCTGAAATTGCCGAGCATCTCGAAGAAGGTGCAGTGGCGCTGCGAACGTCCGATGACGTCGATGTCGAGGGTGCGAAAGCACTTCTGGACCGAGGTGGCCCGGCGCCACGGCGCCGCTTCGTCCCCGGTGAAATAGGCCTTGAAGGGGACCATCCCGGCGATGGTGAACAGCACGGTGGGGTCATGGGGGATGAGGCTGGCCGAAGGCACCACCACATGGCCCCGTTGCTCGTAGAAACCGGTGAAAGCCGAACGGAGCTGGTTGGCGTTCATCACGACGGGCGATCCTACCGGGCGCCCGGAGCCGCCCCTTTCTCTTCACCGCCCACCAACGTGCGCCGCAGCTCGTTCTCACGCCAGCGGGCCTCGACACGCCCGGCGTCGACCGCACCTTGCACGCGCCGAGCCGCCGCTCGGGCCCCGCTCTCGGCCACCGCCGCGATGTCACCCACCACGTCGCCGGTGCGTACCCGCTGGGCGAGACGCTCCACGCGCCGTCGGGCCCACAAGGTCCCCCCGCCCCCAGTGCGCCGCCCGCCATCAGCCAGCCCACCCGCCGCATCACTGGGGGGCTCCGCTTCGGCCATGCCGGCGCGCCGCACGCGTCGAGCGGGCCGGGCGCCTCGATGGAGCGGTGCCGTTGGGCAGCGCTCTGGGGAACGCCGAGACGGCGGCAATGCGCGTCTCGGGCACGGGCCGGCCGAAGAGCCGCCGCAGCGCCGCTTGCACGCCGGTACCGAAAGCCAGCACGCGTACCAACGGATTCGAGAAAGCGCGATAGGCCAAGCGCGAGGCCGAGTCCACCGTCGACGACACCGCTTCGGCCGAGCCGAGGACGTCGCCCACCCTCACCATCTCCGTAGCGGCCTGGTCGACCACGACGCACGCGTCGCGTACCAACGGCAGCGTCTCGCGTCGCAGCTCGTCGATCAGCTGGCTCAGCTCCCGGGTGCGGCGCGACAACCCGACACCGACGATCACCGTCGCCACCGTGGCCACCGCCGCACAGCCGCTGGCCACCACGACCAGGACGTCATAGCCGGTCATTGACGTGCCATTTTACGCACGTGGCCGGTCGTCCTCGGCTCGAGGACCCTTTGTCTCGGCGCCATGGCCACTGGGCTCGTAATAGACGTGGCCCGAAACCTCGGCCGGCCGGTACTGCTGATCGACCCAGCCGCGTGGATCATCGTGCGGGTAGACATAGCCCTGACCCCGTCTGGTGGTGGCGTCGTCGGGATAGTGCTGATCGCGTAGATGGGTGGGCACATCGCCGCGAGGGCCCGTGCGCACGTCGTCTTGGGCCCGTCCGAGGGCGACGGTCACCCGGTTCGATTTCGGCGCCCGCGCCAGGTACACCACTGCCTGGGCCAAGTTGAGCTGCGCTTCGGGGAGCCCGACGAACTCCACGGCGCGCGCGGCGGCGTCAGCCACCACCAGAGCCAACGGGTCGGCCAGACCGACGTCTTCACTGGCCAAGATCACGAGGCGCCGCGCCACGAAGCGGGGGTCCTCGCCGCCGTCGAGCATGCGCGCCAGCCAGTACAACCCGGCATCGGCGTCAGATCCCCGGATCGACTTGATGAACGCGCTGATCTGGTCGTAGTGGGCGTCATCGCCTTGGTGCAACAGACGTCCGGCCCGGGCCCGGCGCACGTCGTCCTCGGTGACGGCCTGCGCACCGGCCAGCGCCAAGGCGATCTCGAGGGTGCCCAGCACCACACGTGCATCGCCATCGGCGATCTGCACCAAGGCATCGACGGCCTCGTCATCGGCGGAGGACTCTTCGACCTCCAGGGCGCGGCGCGCCAACGTGCGCAGCTCCGTCGTGCTCAAGGGCTCGAGGCGCCACAGTGTCGAGCGGCTGAGGAGGGGCGAGTTGACGGAGAAATACGGATTCTCGGTGGTGGCCCCGATGAGCACGACGAGACCCCCTTCGACGGCCGGCAACAAGGCGTCTTGCTGGGATCGGTTGAATCGATGGACCTCGTCGATAAACAGAATGGTGCCCTGGCCCTGTTCGCCGAGGCGGCGCCGGGCCTCTTCGATCACTCGGCGCACGTCGGCCACCCCGGCGTTGACGGCGGAGAGCGCCACGAACTCTTTGGCCGTCGTGGTCGCCACCACCAGAGCCAAGGTCGTCTTGCCCGTGCCCGGCGGCCCCCACAAGATGGCCGACGTCAACCGGTCCTGCTCCACCAGCGCCCGAAACGGCGCTTTGGGCCCGACCAGATGGCGCTGTCCCACCACATCGTCGAGACGGCGCGGCCGCAGACGCGCCGCCAGGGGGCCGCGGCGTTGCAGCTGCGTGGAGGCGGCCGCGTCGAAGAGATCCGTGCCGGGCACCGACCGAGATGAGCCCCCGCCCCGAGCGGCCATGGCGATGGTTGCCGTCGTCAGTCGGGCCGGGGCGTGAGCTTCAGCCCCAGCTCGCGTACGGCCGCGTCGGCGAGAGCCTTGGGGGCGCCGGTCATGGGGTCCATGCCCGACTGCGTTTTCGGAAAGGCAATGACCTCACGAATGTTGTCCTCGCCCGCCAGCAAGGCCGTGAGGCGGTCCACCCCCACCGCAAAGCCCCCATGAGGAGGGGCGCCGTAGCGAAACGCCCCCAGCAGGAACCCGAAGCGCGCCTGGGCCTCGTCAGGAGCGATGCCGAGGGCATCAAAAACGGCGCGCTGGATGTCCTCGCGATGGATACGGATCGAACCCGAGCCCAGCTCCCAGCCATTGAGCACGAGGTCATAGGCCTGCGAGCGCACCTGCAACGGTGCGCTGCTCAGCAAGTCGAGGTCGTCGGGGTGCGGCATGGTGAAGGGATGATGGGCGGCCACGGGGCGGCCCTCGTCGTCGAGGCCCTCGAACATCGGGAACTCCGTCACCCAGCAAAAGCGGCGTTCCCCCTTGCCAAGCGGGGGACGCCCGAGCTCGAGGCGCAGCTGGCCCAGCACGGTGCACGCCGTCTTCCATTCGTCGGCCACCACCACCACTAGGTCGCCCGGAACGGCTCCGGTGGCCGCCACCAGGCCGGCACTCTCCTCTACGCTCAGGAATTTGGTCAGCGGGGACTCGAGCCCGACCCCGGTACCGGACTCGGACGCTTGCACCTTGAACCAGGCCAGGCCCTTGGCCCCGAGCTCTTTGGCCCGGTCCACCAACGCATCAAGTCGATTTCGCCCCAAAGCGCCGCCCTCGGCGACCACCAGCGCCTTGATCGTCGGCGCGGCAAAGGCCCTTACCTCGGTGCCGGCGAACACCGCACCGAGATCGCAGAGCTCCATAGCGAAACGTACGTCGGGCTTGTCGGTGCCGTAGACGTCCATGGCCTCGTGCCAGCTCATCCACTGCACGGGGCCGGGCGCCTCTCCCACGGCGGCAACGGTGGCGTCCACGACCGCTTCGGTCACGGCCTCTTGGATGTCCTGGGCGGTGACGAAGGACGCCTCGATGTCGAGCTGGGTGAACTCGAACTGGCGATCAGCGCGCAGGTCCTCGTCGCGCAAGCACCGGGCCAACTGGAAGTAGCGGTCCATGCCCGACACCATGAGCAGCTGCTTGGCGATCTGCGGGCTTTGTGGCAGCACGTAGAACTCGCCGTGGTGCAGACGCGAGGGCACGGCGAACTCGCGGGCTCCTTCAGGCGTGGGCGTCCATAACAACGGGGTCTCGATCTCGCAGAACCCCTGGCGTTCCATGGCGCCGCGCATGGCGGCCAGGACGCGCGCCCGCAGCCGCATGTTGGCTTGCATGCGCGGCCGGCGCAGGTCGATGTAGCGGTAGCGCAGGCGCACGCTTTCGTCGGTCTCGATGCGATCGTCGACGGGGAATGGGGGGACTTCAGCGGCGTTGAGCACCTCCACGTGGCAGTCGGTGAGCTCGATGTCACCGGTGGTCAGATCGGCGTTGGCCTTGCCCGACGGCCGCGCACTGACGACGGCCTCGATACGCACGACCCATTCGGCCCGGATGTCCACGGATCCGTCCACCACGCACTGCACAATCCCGCTGTGGTCACGGAGGTCGACGAAGGCGAGATGCTCGCCGTGCTCGCGCCGGCGTGCCACCCATCCGCACAACGCCACACGCGTCCCGGCGTCACCGGCGCGCAGCTCGCCACACAGATGCGTGCGCATGCCCGTCGCGTTCATTTCTCTCCTCGAATTCGGCCGACGACCTCGGAACGAGGCACCGGCACCTGCTCACCTTGGTCGCGCAGCGGGCGCAGGGTGGCCGTTCCCACCGAAAGCTCCTCAGGCCCGACGATCACCGCGTAGCGGCCCCGGAACGGTCCGCCGCCTTGAGCTGCGATTTAAGCGACCGCCCGTCATAGGCACGGTCGGCGCCGAGGCCGGCCCGACGCAACTCCAGGACCAGATCCCGCGCCACCGCGCCCCCGGTCACGTCCACCACAAACGCATCGAGGACCGGAGGCGAGATGGCGAAGCACGCTTCGGCGTCACAGGCGAGCAGCAATCGCTCGATGCCGATGCCGAAACCGATACCCGAGGCGTCGGGGCCGCCGATGGCCGCGCTGAGGCCGTCGTAGCGCCCTCCCCCGCCGATGGCGTTCTGGGCGGCCTCCAAAGCGGACGCCGAGAACTCGAAGGTGGTGCGGGTGTAGTAGTCCAAGCCGCGCACCAGACGAGGCTCGAGGCGATGCGCCACGCCATGGGCGTCCAGGCCTTCGCGGACGCGCGCCAGATGGGCGGCGCAGGTCGGGTCGAGGAAGTCGACGAGGCGCGGCGCTCTTTCGGTGACGGCCCGGCAGGCGGGCTTTTTGCAATGGAGGACGCGCAGCGGGTTCTCCTCAAAACGCGTCGATGCTCGTCACACAGCTCGGCACTGTGCTCGGCCAGAAACGCCCGCAGCACCGGCCACGTAGACAGGACGGTCGTCGCCACATCCCATCGAGTTGATGGCCAGGTCCACCTGGCGCAGCCCGAGGCTCCCGTAAAAGTCCGATGCCAACACGATCACCTCGACGTCCAGGTCGGCGTCGTCGGTGCCCAGGGCCTCCACCCCGAGCTGGTGATGCTGGCGAAAGCGCCCCGCCTGGGGTCGCTCGTAGCGAAACGCCGGGGTGACGTACCAAGCCTTGTAGGGCACGGCAGGGTGATGTTGCACGAAGGCGCGCACCACCGGGGCCGTGCCCTCGGGACGCAGCGCCATGTCCCGGCCGCCCCGGTCGGTGAACTCGTACATCTCCTTGCCCACCACATCACTGTGGTCGCCGATGCCTCGGCGAAACAGCCGGACATCCTCGAACATGGGGGTGATGGCGAGGCCAAAACCAGCCCGCTGGGCCTGGTCGGCGAACGTCGCTACCAGCGCCTCCCAGCGGGCCGACTCGGGCCACAACACGTCTTTGGTCCCCACCGGGGCGCGCAGCGCCTCTCGGCCCTCCCCTTCTTGAGCCATGGGCGCTCAGCCTTTCCGGCCAGGAAGGGTGCGAAAGGCGTCAAAAACGCCGTCGAGATGCTTGAGCGAGCTCATCAACGAGTCGAGATGACCGGGATCTGCCAGCTCCACGTCGAAGCGCATGCGGCTGACCCGGTCCGGTGCGGTCTGGCTGGAGGAGGCCACGATGTTGAGGTGGTGCTCAGAGACGACGCGGGTCACGTCGGAGAGCAGCCGCGACCGATCAAAGGCGAGTACCTCGATGGAAGCCACGAACACGGTGGCACCTTCGCGGTCCCATTCGACTTCGATGAGCCTCTCATTCTCGCCGGCGGCCAAGGCATTGGCGTTGGCGCAATCGGCGCGGTGCACACTGACCCCTCGGCCCCGGGTGACGAATCCCACGATGTGGTCACCGGGCACCGGCGTGCAGCAGCGCGACAAGCGCACCATGACGTCATCGAGACCCTCCACGTAGACCCCGGTGGGTGATCCGCGTCGGCTGCGCGAACGCAGACCCGGGCCCACGGTGGTGGGGAGCTGCTCCTCATAGCCGTCGCCGCCGCGTAACTCGCGGGCCAGGCGCTGGCCCACCGAGCGAGCCGACACGTGACCATCGCCGATGGCCGCGTGCAGAGCGTCGAGATCGGCGTAGTTCATCATGGCGGCCAGGCGCTCGAGGGTGTTGGAAGCGGCCAGCTTCTGGATGGGCAAACCCTCCCGGCGCAGCGCCTTGGTCAGCTCGTCGCGTCCCGTCTCGATGGCGTCCTCGCGGCGCTCTCGACTGAACCACTGGCGGATCTTGTTGCGGGCCCGGGGGGAGGCCACGATCTGCAGCCAGTCACGAGACGGTCCGGCCGACGGCACCTTGGAGGTGATGATCTCGACGGTGTCGGCCGATTGCAAGGTGGTGTCCAAGGGCACCAACCGGCTGTTCACCTTGGCTCCGATACAGCGGTGGCCCACCTCGGTGTGAATGGCGTAGGCGAAATCGATCGGTGTGGCCCCGGCGACCAGAGCGATGACCTTGCCCTTGGGGGTGAAGACGTAGGCCTCGTCCTGCTCCAAGTCCAGTTTCAAGGTCTCGAGGAACTCGAGGGGATCGATGGTGTCTTGTTGCCAGTCGACGATGCGTTGCAACCACGCCATCTCCGCGGTGGTCGCCGCGCTGTCCTTGGACCCTTCCTTGTAGCCCCAGTGCGCGGCGATGCCGTACTCGGCCCGGCGATGCATCTCAGTGGTACGGATCTGCACCTCTATGGGCTTGCCCTCGAGTCCGATCACCGTGGTGTGCAGCGATTGGTACAGATTGAACTTGGGACTGTTGATGTAGTCCTTGAAGCGCCCTTGCACCGGGCTCCAGATGGCGTGGATCGATCCCAGTGCGGCCCAGCAGTCCTTTTCCGATTCGACGATGACCCTCATGCCCACCAGGTCATGGATCTCGGCAAACTCCTTGCCCCGCACCACCATCTTCTCGTAGATGCTCCACAGGTGTTTGGGGCGACCGGTCACCTCGGCCTTGACTCCCGACGCGGCCAGGCGTTCGCGCACGGCCACCAACACACGGGCCAGATGCTCGTCGCGTTCAGGGGCCCGGGTGGCCACCATCTGCTCGATCTCGGCGTAGCGCTTGGGGTGCAAGGTGGCAAAAGCCAGATCGTCGAGTTGCCACTTGAGCTCTTGGATGCCCAGCCGGTGTGCCAAGGGCGAGTAGATGTCCAAGGTCTCCTGGGCGGTACGGCGCTGCTTCCATTCCGGCATCACGGCGATCGTCCGCATGTTGTGCAAGCGATCGGCCAGCTTGATCACGAGCACGCGCCAATCATGGGCCATGGCCACGAGCATCTTGCGAACGGTGGCGGCCTGTTGGGCTTCTTTGGAATCGAACTGGAGGCGGTCGAGCTTGGTGACACCATCGACGATGCCGGCCACCTCGGCGCCGAACTGCTCGGCCACGTCGTCGACGGTCAGGCCGGTGTCCTCCACGGCGTCGTGCAGCAAGGCGGCCACCACCGACCGGGCGTCAAGGCCGAGTTCGGCCACGATGGTCGCCACCGCCACCGGATGGGTGATGTACGGCTCCCCGGTCTGGCGCAGCTGGCCCCGATGGGCGGTCTCGGCCACCTCCCCGGCTCGGGTCAGCACCTCGCGCTCGGCGGGAGCCGGAGTGGGGCGCCGTGACTCGTAGGCGGCCAGTACCCCGGCCAGCAGATCGTCGAAGGCGGCCGGTCGTCGGTAGGGGGCGGACAGTCGCTCGACGGTGGTCACCGCAGCGGGAGAACCCGCCTCAGCCGTCGGAGAAGTCACTTCTTTACGGTACCCGTCTCCTACAACGAGCGGGTGCGATCGGCTCAGTGCCGACGGCCGCCCTTTTTGCCCTTGCTCTTGCGCGGCCTCGGCGCTGGGCGTCCGTTGGCCGATGAGGCCGGACGCTGGGCAGCCCCCGACGATCGCGCCGGGCCCGATCGCGCGGGGCAACCGCACCCGAAGCGCCCTCGTCGACATCGAGGTCGATATCCGCGTCATCGTCCTGAGCCTCGTCATCGACAACCGGGGCGGGGCGGGTCTTCGGAACCGGCCGCCCTGAACGGGCGCCTCCGGGGCGCAGCACCTGCCCCTGACGCTTGACCGGCGTCACCCGGGCGCGCCCGCTTCGTCCCGAGGTGCCTGTGGCGGTGGCCGTCAACAAGGCGGCCGCCTTGGGTGTGAGGAGGCCGGTCCGGTCGGCGCGGCTCTCGAGCTTGGAACGAATGTTGATATAGCGGGGCTCACGCTCCTTCATCCCCGCCAGCAAGGGGGAGGCGATGAAGATCGACGAATATGCCCCCGACGTGAGCCCGATCACCAAGGCCAGCCCGAAGTACTGCAACGTGGTGGCGCCGAGGACCTGGGCGCCGATGACCAGTACCGACAGCACCGGCAAAATGGCGACCAGCGACGTGTTGATCGACCTCGCCAACGTCTGGTTCATGGACAAGTTGACGACGTCCTCGTAGGTCATGCGGCCCGAGGCACCGAAACCCTTGGTGTTCTCCATGACGCGGTCGAACACCACGACGGTGTCATAGAGCGAATACCCGAGGATGGTTAAGACGGCCACCACCGTGTCCGGGGTGACCTGGAACCCCGTGAGCGAGTAGATCCCCGCCGTCACCAACAGGTCGTGGATCACCGCCACCAAGGCGGCAATGGCCATCTTCCACTCGAAGCGGAAGGTGATGTAGAGCACCACGAGCACGAAGAACACCGCTACCGCCAATATGGCCTTGTTGGTGATCTGGCTCCCCCAGGTGGGCCCGACGTTGCTGAAGGTGACTTCGGCCGCCGGCACGTTGCCGATCTGGCCCATGGCCGCTGACACGGCCGCCTCTTTCACCTGCTGCTGAGCCGGGGTGAGGCTGTTGAGGTCCGCTTCGACCTGCACGGTACGCCCGCCCAGGATCTCAACGGTGGCCCCGGTCACGCCCGCCTTGGTGATGGCGTTCTGCACCGTCGCCGGGCTGACCCCCGGGGCGGTCACCTCCCAGGACGATCCACCTTTGAAGTCGATGCCCCAGTTGAAGCCCCGCGTGGCCATGGAACCGATCCCGGCCACGATGATGATGGTCGAGAGCAAGTACCACATCCGTCGACGACCCACGAAGTCGAAGGACGTCTCGCCCCGGTAGAGGCGGATGAACACATTGGGACGGGCCGCGGCCGGAGAAACGGCGTCTTCGACGGTGGTCATCTCAGCTCCCACTTTCGAGGGCAAGTCCGCGCGCGACTCCGATGATCCGGGCGTCGGTGACCGTCTTGCTGCGCCCGAGGAGGATCACAAGGGGGCGGGTGAAGAAGTAGGTGATCACGATGTCGAGGATGGTCGACAAGCCCAAAAAGAAGGCGAACCCTTGCACGGTGCCTATGGCCAGGAAGTACAACACCACCGCCGCACCAAGGGACACGAGGTCAGCGGCCAGCACGGTGCGAAACGCACCGCGGAAGCTCTTGTCGACGCTTGTCCGGATAGAGCGCCCGGCGCGCGCCTCGTCTTTTAATCGCTCGAAGTACACGATGTAGGAGTCCACCGTGATTCCGACTGAGACAATCACGCCGGTGACGCCGGCTAAGTCCAGAGTCAAGTTCAACGACGAATGTCCTAAGGCCGAAACGATGCTCCACAACAAGGCGCCGGAGACGATGAGCCCCGAGACCACCACCACCCCCAGGGCCCGGTAATACAGGATCGTGTAGATCAGCACCAGCAGCAGTCCGCCGATGCCGGCGGCCAGACCAGCTTTCAGTGACGACTTGCCCAGCGTCGGCGAGACGGACTGGCGCTCGATGGGCTTCAGGCGCACGGGCAGGGCGCCGTAGTTCAGCACCAACGCCAGGTTCTGCGCCTCAGTTTGGGTGAAGCTCCCGCTGATCTGGATCTTGCCCGCGAAGGACGTGAACGTGGCCTGGTTGGGCAACGTCAAGGGCGCCGAATAGACGAGCCCGTCGAGGTCCATGGCGATGTAGGCGTGGAATTGCTGCTCGGCGAGCTTGTCCCACTCTCCCGACCCGGTGCCCGTGAGAGTCACGTCGACGACCCACGTCGATGAACTCAACTCGGCCAGGGCTCCCCCGGGGGCCACGGCGTTGCCGAGCAACCCAGTGGGGCCGAGGAGGTACCGCAGCCCGCTTTGCCCCGACTGGGGGGCGGCGGGAATCAAGACGGGCAAATAGGGATGGGCGTCGTTGTAATCGTTCGTCGTGGACGGGTAGTCGGTGAGAACGGGGTCGGCGCCGACGTTGTTGGCCGGGTCACCGCTGCTCGTGTTCACGGCCAAGTTGGTGGCCGTCAGGTCATAAGAAGATGCTGAGCACGCCGAGGGCACCGTGGTGGGCACCACCGTCTTGGCCGTCGGCGCCGTATAGGGGTTGGCATAGCAGAGCACGGGCCGGAACTGCAGCTGGGCGGTCTCGCCGATGAGGTTGATCACCTTGCCGGGGTTACGCAGGCCCGGCAGCTGCACCACCACGTTGCCGCCTTGCGAACCCACCTCCGCCCCCGACACGCCGGCCCCGTCGATGCGGTTGCGGATGATGTCGATGGTGGTGTTCATCTCGCCGCTGTCGATGGTGTGGGCCGGCTTGTAGACGACTTCGGACCCACCGGCCAGGTCGAGACCGAGCTTGGGTGACCACTTCGATCCGAGCGTCCCCGCCAGGGCGCCCAAGGCGATGACGGTGACGAGGATCAGGCTGACCATGTACGAGCGCTTCACTTGGACACCTCGCCACCATGATCGGCGGCATCGCCCGAGGCGTCACCTTCGTGATGGTCTAAAGCGTCGTGATCGTCATCGTCATGAGGGTCGAGATCGTCATGATGGTCGAGATCGTCATGGTCATCAGCCGAGGCATCCTCGGTGATGCGGCGGGCGATGGTGGAGCGAAGCACCGTGATCCTCGTTCCTGGCGCGGTTTCGATGGTGACCCGGTCATTCTCGACATCGAGGACGGTGCCGAAGATCCCCGCCCCCGTGAGCACCTCGTCCCCGGGCGACAGCTCCATCAATGTGGAGCGTTGACGGCGAGCCGCTTGCTGGCGGGGACGAAGGAAGAAGAAATAGAGCGCGCCGAAGAGCACCACGATGAAGAGCAACGACTCGGCGCTACCCCCCGCATTGGTGTTCTTGGAGCTGGAGCTGGCCGCCAGCACGACAGCCGCCCCGCTGAAGATGGTCATGGAGATGGTTCAGACTCCCGCGATAAGAAGCGCCTGACCTTACTCCAGCGGTGCCAGCTCCTTCGGGCATCGGGGCGGGAATGCGACGGACGGCCCAACCCTGGTCACCACAACGACGGCTCGCTCACTCGGGCCTGGACCAGGGTGCGCTCCAGTTGCAGGTGCTCGAAGGCCCGGGGGGCGGCCACCCGGCCCCGCGCCGTGCGCTGCACCAGGCCTTGCTGGAGCAAGTACGGCTCGTAGGCGTCCTCCACGGTGTCGGGCTCCTCACCCACGCACTGGGCCAGGGTCACGAGCCCCACGGGCTGTCCCCCGAAGCGGCGGCACAACGTGTCGAGGATGGCCCGGTCGACCTTGTCCAGACCGAGGTGGTCGACGCCGAAGAGCTCCAAGCCTTCGGTGGCCAGCTGGGCGGTCACCACTCCCTGGGCCCGAACCTCGACGAAGTCGCGCACCGCGTCGCAAGAGCCGGTTGGCGATACGGGGCGTGCCCCGGGCCCGAGAGGCGATCTGGGCGGCCCCTTCGGACTCCACGTCCACACCGAGGATCCGCGCCGCCCGCATCACGATGCCGTGCAGGTCCTCGGGGGCATAGAGATCGAGCCGGCCCACGAAACCGAAGCGATCACGCAGGGGGCCCGACAACAACCCCGTGCGTGTGGTGGCGCCCACCAAGGTGAAGCGAGGGAGGTCCAGCCGGATGGAGCGGGCCGTCGGCCCCTTGCCGATGACGATGTCCAGCTGGAAGTCCTCCATGGCCGGGTAGAGGACCTCTTCGACGGCGCGGGGCAGTCGGTGGATCTCGTCGATGAACAACACGTCGCCGGGTTGCAGGTCCGTCAAGATGGCAGCCAGGTCCCCGGTGCGCACCAGCGCCGGTCCCGAGGTCACCCGCAAGCCCACGCCCATCTCCGTGGCCACGATGCCGGCCATCGACGTCTTGCCGAGCCCCGGAGGACCGGCGAAGAGAAGATGGTCAACAGGCTGCTGGCGGCGGCGGGCTGCTTCCAAGACGATCTGCAGGTGCTCGGTCAGCTGAGGCTGGCCGAGGAACTCGTCAAGGCGGCGGGGTCGGAGGCGAACCTCGTCGGCCACCTCGGTGGGATCGACAGCGGGGTCGACGGTACGCGCCGCCACGGTTTCGGCCGCCGTCACATCAGCGCCGACGGCGACGACCTCGCGCCGCGTGCTCGATCGAGCCCCGGCCAGCTCGCGCAGCGCCTGGCGCAAGAGCTCCTCAACGGCTCCTTCGGCTGCCACCGCGTCCAAGGCACGCCGGATCTCATCAGGCCCATATCCCAGCTCGGCCAGCGCGGCACGGACCTCACCTCGGGGCTCGGGACGGCCGCTCGAGCTCCCGGGTACGGCCGTGGTGCGCAGGTCGGGGACCTCGAGGCGGGTCTTCAGATCAAGCACCAGGCGGGCTGCGGTCTTGCGACCGATCCCGGGCACGGAGCACAGCGCTTCGAGGTCCTCCTCGATCACGGCGCGCGTCAGCGCGGCGGGGTTCAGCGCCGACATCACGCTGAGCGCCAGTGACGGCCCCACACCATGGGCCGACAGCAGCGCCTCGAAGCAGCGGCGCTCCTCGGCCTCGACGAAGCCGTACAACACGATGGCGTCCTCGCGGACGTGCGTGTGCACGTGCAACGCCACCTCCGACCCGAGCTCCCCCATGGCCGCCAGGGTGCCACTGGGCACCTGCACGCGATATCCCACGCCACCCACGTCGATGAGCACCTCGGCCTCGGCACTGCGGGCGATGAGGGTGCCGCGCAGCCAGCCGATCATCGCGGCACTCCGGCCGTCGCCTCGCGTTGGGCCGCCCCTTGGATGGCAAGGCGCAAAGGCGACGACGCCAGATGGCAGGCCGCCAGCGCCAAGGCGTCGGCGACATCGGCGGGGCGAGGCGGCTCCGGTAGTCCGAGCAGCGACGCCACCATGCGCTGTACCTGGTCCTTGGTGGCGGCGCCGAAGCCGACGACGGCCATCTTCACCTCGTTGGCGGTGTACTGGACGACCTCGCAGCCGGACTGGGCCGCCACCAATAAGGCGACTCCTCCGGCTTGCCCGGTGGCCATAGCCGTGCGGACGTTGGTCTGAAAGAACACCTTCTCGACCACCACGGCGTCGGGCCGGGTCTCGGCCACCAGCGCCTGCAACTCGGCGAACAGCGTTCGGAGGCGCTCGGGCAACGGGAGGCCAGGGTCGGTGGTGATCACGCCTCCCGCCGCGGCCCGCAGCTCCGATCCCCGCCGCTCGACGAGCCCATAGCCGCAGCGCGACAGACCGGGGTCGACGCCCAAGACGAACACGCGTTCGACCCTAGCAAGCCGGCACCGGGGCGCGGTGGACCGGGCCGGCGCCTGGGCAGGGTCGAAGGGACCCGCCGGTGAGGTCAGCGACGGCGGGTGCGGTCAGTCCCCCACGGCGGCGAGCACTTCGTCAGGGATGTCGAAATTCGACCATACGTTCTGGACGTCGTCGTGGTCGTCGAGCCCTTCGAGCAGGCGCAGAACCTGGCGGGCCGGCCCCTCCCCCGTCACCGCCACGGTGACCGACGGGACCATGGCGATCTCGGCCGACTCGACCTTCATATCCGCAGCCGCCAAGGCGTCGCGCACGGCGTTGAGATCCGTGGGCGCCGCCGTCACCGTCCAACGATCGCCGTCGTCGCTCACGTCTTCGGCGCCCGCCTCGATGGCCACCTCCATGACGCGATCCTCATCGAGGTGGCGCGGCAGCTCGACGATCCCCTTGCGGGCGAATTGCCACGACACCGCGCCCGGCTCGGCTGTGGACCCGCCGTTGCGGGTGAAGAGGTTGCGGATCTCCGCCCCGGTGCGATTGCGGTTGTCGGTGAGGCACTCGACCATCACTGCCACGCCTGCCGGTCCATATCCCTCGTAGTTCACCTCTTCGTAGGGCACCCCTTCGAGCTCGCCGGTGCCGCGCTTGATGGCTCGCTCGATGGTGTCGGTGGGAACCGAGGCGGCACGGGCCTTGTCGTACATGGTGCGCAACGTGGCGTTGGCGCTCAGGTCGCCGCCTCCTTCGCGCGCCGCCACCTCAAGCTGGCGAATGAGCTTGGCGAACACCTTGGCCCGGGCCTTGTCGACCGCCGCCTTGCGATGCTTGGTCGTCGCCCATTTTGAGTGACCCGACATCGTCTTACCGTCCTCTCTGCTCGATCATGGACAAGAACAATTGGTGCAACCGCCGATCAGTCGTCAGCTCCGGGATGAAAGGCGCAGGCCAGCACCGAGCCCTGTCGGCACACCACGGGACCCCGATGCGAGGCCAGGACCTCGACGCCGGGTCCCGTGCGCTCCACCTTGGGCGCCCGGATGAACACGGCGTGCATCGGCCCACATCCCGGCGCGCACCCCCGACCTCGAGCTCGCACTCGAAGGACTCAAGCTGGCGCCCGTAGCCGTTGCGTCGCACCGTCACGTCGATGGCGCCGAAGCAGTGTTGGTCGGGCGCGCCCGTCGATCACCTCGGCGGCCAGCAAGATCATCCCCGCGCACGTCCCCAGAGCGGGAAGCCCGCCGGCCAGCGGGCTGGCCAGGGGCGCGGCGAGTCCCGAAGACTCGAGCAGCAACGACATGGTGGTGGACTCGCCGCCCGGGGATCACCACACCGTCGAGGCCGAGCAGATCTTGGGGCCGGCGCACCGGCCGGGTGGCGACGTCGAGGTCAGCCAGCGCGGCGCGATGTTCGGCGACGTCTCCTTGCAGAGCCAGCACACCGATCTCCACCTGGAGGCACCTCGGTGGCCGTGACCGATGCGGTTGTCACCGGTTCACCACCCTCGATCGGCCAGATGCGTGTCGAGGCCGCTGATCTCGAGACCGGGCATGGCCGACCCCGAAGCCTCGGCTCACCTTGGCCACGATTTGCGCGTCGGAAAAGTGGGTGGTGGCTTCGACGATGGCCCGAGCCATGCGCGCCGGGTCCTCGCTCTTGAAGATCCCCGAGCCCACGAAGACGGATTGGGCACCCAACTGCATCACCAAGGCGGCGTCGGCCGGGGTGGCGATCCCACCGGCACAAAACAGCGGCACGGGAAGTGCACCGGCATCGGCCACCTCGTGGACGAGTCCGATGGGAGCCCCCAACTGCTTGGCCCAGGCGTAGCGCTCGGCGGCGTCGGCCTGAGTCAGCTTGCGAATGTCACCCATGATCGAACGCAGGTGCCGAACGGCCTCGACGATGTTGCCCGTACCCGCCTCGCCTTTGGAACGGATCAAGGCAGCGCCTTCGGAGATGCGGCGCAATGCTTCACCAAGGTTGGTGGCACCACACACGAACGGCACCGCAAACGCCCACTTGTCGATGTGGTGCGACTCGTCGGCCGGCGTGAGCACCTCGCTCTCGTCGATGTAGTCGACCTCCAGCGCCTCGAGTACCTGGGCCTCGGCGAAGTGCCCGATGCGGGCCTTGGCCATGACAGGGATGCTCACCGTCGCCTTGATCGACTCGATCAGGGCGGGGTCGCTCATGCGCGCCACGCCGCCTTGGGCGCGGATGTCGGCCGGGACGCGCTCGAGGGCCATGACGGCCACGGCGCCCGCCTCTTCGGCGATGGCGGCTTGTTCAGCCGTGACGACATCCATGATCACACCGCCACGCAACATCTCGGCCAGGCCCCGCTTGACGGTGAAAGTGCCGGTGCTTTCCATGTTCCGAGTCTACCGCCGAGGCTGGCCGCTCTCCTCGGACTCGGTGGTGCCTCGCTCAGGCCTCGTCGAGGGCGGCCATGCGGGCCGAGGTGGCGTCGAGATCGCCGATTTCGTCGCCCGGGTGGGGCGCCCGCCGCGAGGTGCTGGGCAGCGGCACCGTCCATAGCCGTCGAGTGGCCGTCGCCACCGTCTTGGCGGCCAGGTGGCCCGACGACGGCGCCGGCCCGTTGTCCATGACGGCCAGCGCCTCACGCAGACCCGGCGGGTAACGAGTGATGGCGACGGCCGCTTGATCGGTGCGGAAACTCGCGTCCCGCCCGGCGCGCCCGTGCACGGCGTCGCCCACGCCTGGCCATAACGGGGCCAGGATCAGACCAATGGCGGCCGCCACCGTGGCCGGAGCGACATCTCCGCGTCGTATGTGGGTGAGCTCGTGGGCCAGGACTCCCTCCAAAGCGACTGGGTCCAAGGCTTCGACAAGACCGGTGGTGACGATGAGGGTGGCGTTCTGAGGCCGATGCCCCACCGCGATGGCATTGCGGGTGGCGTCATCGATGACACTTATCTTCGGAGGGGCCAGGCCCATGGTGGCGCACAGCCCGTCGACGAGATTGAAGACGCGCGGGAGATCGTCTTCGTCGTCGATGGCGCGACATCCCAACCTCTTGAGCACGAGTCCCGTCGAGCCCCACCACAGCAGCGCGAACACCGCCGCACCGCACACCGCACCGGCGGCCAGGCCGACCAGCGGAGAGACGACGGCCGCCAGCACCAACGCCACCACGCCGAAGACCACCACGGCCGGCAGCCCAGCCAGACCCAGCCCATGACGCCGGTTGCGGCGCGCTTCGACCGCATCGGCCTTGCCCGGGTTGAGGCCGGCGGGCCCGGCGACCGGGGATAGCACCGCTGCCGCTGTCACATTCGAAGCGGGCGGCGTGCGAGCGCCCGAACCGCTACTCGACTGGCCCGGTGGCCGCCTCCCTCCGCCCCCGCCCCCGCCGCCCCCGCGTGAAGACGACCGGGACCGCGACGACCCCGAAGAGCGCGACGACCCCGAAGATGACTTCGATGAGCCAGACGACGACCGAGAGGAACCGCCCGACGAGCGAGACGAGTGGGGCCGAGACGAGCGTGACTGTCCCGACGGTCGATGAGACCCCCGGCCTCCGGAGGACGACGAGCTCGAGGGGCCGGCCATGACCGCCGAAGCCTACGCGCTCAGACCGAGCCCAGCGGGCCGGTGATACCGCCGAAGATCTGCAGGTAACGGGTGGCCAGGCGCTCCATCGACCACTGCCGGGCATGGACCGACGCCGCCGCCAACGCATCGGGTGCGCACATGCCGGTTCCCGCCTCGGCGTCAGCGGCGGCCACAGCCAAGGCGCCGGTCAATGCATCGACGTCGCCGGCGCCAAAGAGGCGGCCGTGGGACCCGACCACGCCGGCATAGCCGGGGAGATCGCTGGCCAGCACGGCGGTACCGGCCGCCATGGCCTCGACGAGCACCACTCCGAAAGACTCCCCGTGGCGTGATGGAGCACACACGACGTCGGCCCCAGCCAGGCGCGAGGCCAACTCGTCGTCGCCGACGGCTCCCAGCCACACCAGTCCATCGTCAGGCGCATAGCGCTGGCGCAACGTGGCCGTCTCGGGACCGACGCCACAAATCCACAAGGTGCACGGGTGGTCCCGGCGCACGACGGTGAAGGCGGCCAATAGATCGGCCAGCCCTTTACGCGGCTCGTGGCGCCCGATGAAGACGATGGTGGGCCCGTCCTTCGGCCAGGGCACAGCCCCGGCAAAGCGGTCCAGCTCGACGCCGTTGCCCAGGATCTCGTAGGTCCCGCCCAGTGCGGCGGCGGCGGTGGCACGCGCCTCGGGCGACACCGCGCAGCGGACCTGCAGATGACCAGCCGCCCACCGGGCCACCGGGCCCAGGGCGCGATACCCCAGACCGGCGCCGGCCCGGTGGAAGGTCCCCACCTTGACGACATCTTTGAGCAGCAGGCAGCCATATCCGGACCCCGGCGCCAGGGGCTCGTGAATATTGACCACGTCGAAGGCTCCGGCTTTGACCGCCGCCGCGGCGCGGCGCCACGCCACCGGATTGAGCGAGATGGGAGCCACCGACCCGTTGGCAGGTATGGCCACAGAAGCCCCGGCCGAGACAACCGCGCCCGGTCGTAGGCCGGGCACGGCCACATCGCCATCGGTGGGAGCGACGATGACGGCTTCGTGGCCCATGGATACAAAGGCACGGGCCAGACCCGACACCTGACCCTGCACCCCGCCGGGACGGCTCAGGCTGTAGGGGCACACCAGGGCGATGCGCACGATGCTCGTGATACTCGCAGCTCAGTGCGGAGCGGTGTCGCTCGGCCAGTTGGGCTGAAAGAGGTACCACTGATGCGGCGCCCGCCGGATCAAACCTTCGAGGGCATGGGCCATGTCCTGGGTGACCCGAGCGACATCGTCACGCAAGGATTTGGTGCGCTCGGTGGACAGCGGCGCCATGATCACCGCCGTGTGGTTGCGGCCCGGCCCGCTGTAGACGGCGGTGGGCAACAAAGCCGCCCCCGTACGCAGCGCCAGTGTGGCGGGCCCGCCTGGGAGGGTGGTGCGCTCCCCGAAGAACTCGACCTCCACGCCATTGCCCAACAAGTCGCGGTCGCACAGCAGACCCACCAGACCACCGGCGCGCAGGGTGCGCAACAACGCGCTGCTCGCCCCGGGGCCCAGGGGAACGATGTTCAGTCCCATGGCCTGGCGCTCGGCCACCATCCACTCGGAGAGCGCGGGCGGCTCCAGTGGTTCCGCCACCGCTGTCATTGGATATCCCTGCAGGGCCAACCACGCGCCGCCCCACTCCCACGTGCCCACGTGCGGCAGCGCCATGATCACGCCCTTGCCGGCGGCCATGTGCTGCACCACGTGGTCCCAGCCGCTTTCGACGAACATGCGCGACTGGATGGTGGCGGGTGCCACGCCGGGCAGGCGCGCCCCTTCCATCCAGTAGCGGGCGTACTCTCGAAACGCCATGCGGGTCCACTCCCGCACCTCGGCGTCAGAGAGATCGGGCCCGAGCACTCGGCGCAGATGGCGCGCGTACATGGCGCGGGCGTCGTGTCGCGCTGCGGTCATGGCCAGTCCCACCGAGCCGGCCGCCACGGCGGCGACGGGCCCGGGCAACGCACGCATGGCGGTGCCCAGTGACCGGTACAGGAAATAGGTGACTTGCGCCTTGGAGTCGGCGGCAGCCGGCCCGCCGGGCGCGCCGTCGGCGATGCCGTCGGTCATCGAGGTGAGGACGATCGGTCGGTGTGTCAGCTGTCGCCGGCGCCGTGACGGCCACCGACGCGCGCCCGCTCACGAGGACGCTCGGCGCGCCGGGCCCGCCAGATGCGACCGGAGCGGCTCGACGGGACGCCTTGACGTCTCGAGCGCCAACGTCCCAGAGGCTCTTCAACCCGATGACGGCGTACCTGGCGGCCGCCCACCCTGTCGGTCTGGGTACGCGCCGCACGCCATGCACTCCAGCGCGACTCGACGCCGCGCCGGGCGCCAGCGCACCGGCGGACCTTCGGCCTCCTGCCACACCTTGACGAACCGGCCGACGGCGGTGGCCGTGATGAGCCCGAAGAACACCCACAGCGCCGGCACGAAGGCACTGGCGTTGACAGCGCCGGCGATGAAACACAAGCCGAGCAAGATGAACCGCTCGGCACGCTCCATCAAGCCACCTTTGGCCGACAGCCCCAGCAGCTCGGCCTTGGCCCGCTGGTACGAGATGAGCGACGTCAAGGCCAAGATGGCGAAGGGGAGCAAGACCACGGTGCCGTGGCGGTGGGCGGTGAGGTACCACGCCACCCCGCCCAGCAAAAAGGCGTCGGAGATGCGATCGGCGACGGAGTCGAAGAACGCGCCGCGCACCGAGGCCGTCCCCGAGGCCTTGGCCACAGGTCCGTCGAACAAGTCGGGCAGCCCGGTCGGGAAGAGCAGGAAGATACCGGCCACCAGGTGACCGGCTCCCACCACCACGGCGGTGACCATCGACATCACCAGTCCGAAGATGGTCAACACGTCGGCGTTGATCTTGGCCCGGACGAGCGCGTGGCCCACGGGCTTGGTGGTGCGGTCCACGGCGTGGCGCCAGCGACCATCGAACATGTCTTGAGTTCCTCCCGAACAAAAGCAGTTCCAGCCTAACCGCGCCTACCCCGAGGGCCCACTCATGGTGCCCCGATGAGGGGCGGAGCGGACTTCGGCGGCCCCCAAAAGCGCCCCTACCGTGGCTGGCGGGACCCCGTTAGGCTTTGCGTAGCGGTGACGGCCAGGAGCCGTCACGGTCTCACAGGGGGGTTCGCCCGGTGCCGAGCTATCCACCGTCGAATATCCGCAACGTCGCTCTGGTCGGGCACAACGGTGCCGGCAAGACGACTCTCGCCGAGGCCCTGCTCTTCGCCACCGGCGTTACCTCGCGCCAAGGCCGCGTGGACGATGGGACCACGGTCAGTGACTTCGAGCCCGAGGAGGTCAAACGGCACATGTCGCTGTCGTTGGCCATGACCCCCTTCGTGGTCGGCGACGTCAAGGTCAACCTCATCGACACGCCCGGCTACGCCGACTTCTTCGGCGAGGTACGGGCAGCCTGCTCGGTGGCGGACCTGGCTGTGATCGTGGTCAGCGCGGTCGAAGGCGTCGAAGCGCAGACCGAGGCGGCCTGGCAGTGGGCGGCGGAGATCGGCCTGCCCCGACTGGTGGTGGTGAACAAGCTCGACCGGGAGCGGGCCAGCTTCGACCGTACCCTGGCCGCGTTGCAGGAGCGCTTCGGCGCCGGCATCGCCCCTCTCGAGCTTCCCGTCGGCGAGGAGGCCGGCTTCCGTGGCA
The DNA here is from genome assembly GCA_963793645.1 of uncultured Acidimicrobiaceae bacterium. GTDB lineage: Bacteria > Actinomycetota > Acidimicrobiia > Acidimicrobiales > UBA8190 > CAWCAW01. The sequence goes on from CAWCAW010000010.1 coordinate 403,847, forward strand.
TCGCCGATCTGTCTGACCGACACGGCCATCACCTATGAGGGGGGCAAGCCCGTATCGGGCCCGATCCCCGACGATCTGGCCGAGCTCGAGCACCAGGTGCGCGAGCAACTGGTCGAGGGCATCGTGGTGGGCGACGACGCCTTGATGGAGCGCTACCTCGACGGCGACGTTCCTTCCAGCGAGGAGCTCGAAGCCACCTTGGCCACCGGCGTAGCCCAGGGACTGGTGTTCCCCGTGGTGTGCGCGTCGGGGCTCACCGACGTGGGTGTCGATCGCCTGGCCACCTTGCTGGCCGAGGTGGCCCCGGCCCCCTCGAGCCGCCCCCCGGCCGAGGTCCTGGCCGGTGAGTCCATGCAGGAGGTGCCGGTCGACCCCGCCGGAGCGCCCTTAGCCCGGGTGTTCAAGACCATCTCCGATCCCTACGTCGGCAAGATCTCCTTGCTGCGGGTGCTGTCGGGCACGATCCGACCCGACACCGTGCTCACCAACCCGCGCACCCATAGCGACGAGCGGCTGCATGTCCTGCAGCTGCTGCGGGGCAAGGACGCCGACACCATGAGCGAGGCCCAAGCCGGCGACTTGGTGGCGGTGCCCAAGCTCTCCGACACCACCACCGGCGACACCTTGGCCCCCAAAGGCACGCCGGTGCGCGTGCCCCGGCCCGAGCCCGAACCCCCCGCATTGGCCATCGCCATCCGCCCCAAATCCAAGGGGGACGAGGACAAGCTCATGACCGGGTTGCACCGGCTACAAGAAGAGGACACCGCCTTGGTCGTCGAGCGCGTCGACGAGACGCACCAGACCATTTTCCGCGGCACCGGCGAGACCCATCTGACGGTGACGTGCGATCGCCTCCATCGCAAGTTCGGCGTGGAGGTGGAGACCGAGGACGTGCGCATCGCTTATCGCGAGACCATCTCGAAGCAGTCAGAAGCCGAAGGCAAGTACAAGAAGCAGACGGGCGGCCACGGCCAGTACGGGGTGGCGTCCATCCGCATCGATCCCCTCGAACGCGGCGAGGGCTTTCACTTCGTCGACCAGGTGGTGGGCGGGGCCATCCCCAAGCAGTACATCCCCGCCGTCGAAAAGGGCGTCATCGAGGCCATGAGCCAAGGAGGCGTGTTCGGGTTCCCCGTCGTCGACGTGCAGGTGGCGTGCTACGACGGCAAGTACCACTGTGGACTCCTCGGAGATGAGCTTCAAGATGGCGGGCGCACTCGCCTTTCGCGAGGCCATGGCGGGGGCCGGACCGGTACTGCTCGAACCGGTGGCACGACTCGAGGTCACCGTGCCCGCGTCTATGCAAGGCGACGTTCTCGGCGACCTCAACTCGCGCCGTGGGCGCGTGCAGGGCACCGACACCGTGGCGGGCGGCCTGCAGATGATCACCGCCCTGGTCCCCACCGCCGAGATCGGCCGCTACGCCGTGGACCTGCGCTCGCTCACCGGTGGACGCGGGCGCTTTCGCAGCCGAGCACGACCATTACGACGTGGTGCCCTCCCCCATCGCCGAGCGGTTGGTCAAGGCGAAGGCGGCGCTGAGGCCTCGCCCTACGCCGAAGGCCAGGCGTCGTGCACCGCTGCCAGCTGACGGCCAGGGCCTCGGGTATGACCCGGACGCCGGCCACCGACGTCATGAAGTTGGTGTCCCCCGACCAGCGGGGCAGCGACATGGAGGTGCAGGTGGGCGGGGATGCCGGCACCGGCGGCCCGCCCAGGTTGGCCCCGATGTTCAGCCCGTCGGGGTCGTAGGCGCGGTCACGACCGTCCGCCGGCTTCGAGGCGCCTCCCACAGCGCCGCTCGCTCCGTCGGCGTCAGCTCCTCCAGCTCGGCCACGTGGCGGACGGGCATGACCAGAAGGTGCCCGCTGGCGTAGGGATAGGCGTTGAGCACCGCCACGGCTCGCTCGCCGCGCCACACCACGTCGTTGTCCTCACTGGGTGGTCCCGCTGGCGACGATGCGGCAGAAGACGCAGCGCGTCCCCGCCGGCCTCCTCCGCTCCGTCGCTCCTCGGCGGTGGCCTTGGCGACGTAGTCGTGACGCCACCCCGCCCACAGATGCTCGAGGCTCACGCCGCTCCGTCGGTGACGGCACGCTCGCTTCGGGCGAGCCTTTGGACGCCACCTCGGCCACCACGCGCGGCGACGAAGTCGGCCAGCGGCCACGCCCCGCTCGGGTGGGTCTGAGCCCCGGGCGTTGACGCCGACGGTGCCGGCGGCGACGTCGTCGTCGCCCACCACCAGGATGTAGGGAATCTTCTCCAGCTTGGCGTTGCGGACCCGGGCCCCGAGCGGCTCGTCGGCCGAGATCGACCTCGACGCGCAGACCGGCCTGCGCGGAGGCCGGTCGGCGACCTCTCGGCATAGGCCCGGTGGTCGTCGCGGACCGGCAGCACCCCGACCTGGATCCGGCGCCAGCCAGGTCGGGAAGGCGCCGGCGTAGTGCTCGAGGAGGATGCCGAAGAAGCGCTCGACCGATCCGAACAGGGCCCGGTGGATCATGACGGGCCGGTGCCGGCCGTTGTCGGCGCCGACGTACTCCATGTCGAAGCGCTGCGGGCAGCTGGAAGTCGACCTGGAGGGTCGACACCTGCCAGTGCCGGCCGATGGCGTCGCGCGACGTGCACGTCGATCTTGGGTGCGTAGAAGGCACCCCCGCCCTCGTCCATGACGAGTTCGGGATCCCTGGCCGTGGCCACCGCTCGCCAGAGCCTCGGTGGCCTCGTCCCAGTCCTCGTCGCTGCCGACGGACTTGTCCGGGGGCCGGGTCGACAGCTCGGTAGAAGTCGGCCAGCCCGAAGTCCTGCAGCAGATCGAGGACGAAGGCCAGCAAGCGACGTCAGCTCGCCGGCCATCTGCTCTCGGGTGCAGAAGATGTGGGCGTCGTCCTGGGTGATGCCCCGCACCCGGGTCAGCCCGTGGACGACACCCGGACCGCTCGTAGCGGTAGACGGTGCCGAACTCGAACAAGCGCAGCGGCAGCTCGCGGTAGGAGCGCTGCCGGCGACTTGTAGATGAGAATGTGCAACGGGCAGTTCATCGGCTTGAGGTAGTAGCGCTGGCCCTCGTCGAGCTCCATGGGCGGGTACATGGCTTCGGCGAACCAGTCCAGGTGGCCGGAGATCTCGAACAGGTCGCACTTGGTGATGTGCGGCGAGTAGACGAAGTTGTAGCCACCGTCGATATGGTGCTCGGCGCGAGTAGTCCTCCATGAGGCTTCGGATCAAGCGCCCCTTTGGGGTGGAACACCGCCAAACCCGAGCCGATCTCGGTCGGGAACGAGAACAGGTCGAGCTCGGCGCCGAGTCTTGCGGTGGTCGCGCTTGTTCGGCCTCTTCGAGGCGGTGCAGGTGCTCGGCGAGCGCCGCGTCGGACTCCCAGGCCGTGCCGTAGATGCGCTGCAGCTGCGGGCCGTGCTCGTCGCCGCGCCAGTAGGCGCCGGCCACACGTAGCAAGGCGAAATGGCCGAGCCGTCCCGTCGACGGCACATGCGGGCCCCGGCACAAGTCGACGAATTGCTCGGTATTGCGGTACACGCTGACGGCGTTGGCATCGGCGGCGATATCGGCGGCGGCTTCGGCCGAGAGCTCGGCGTCTTGGCCCACCCCCTGGATGATCTCGATCTTGTAGGGCTGGTCGGCGAACAGGGTCAAGCCCTCTTCGACGGTGTGCTCCTCGCGGACGAAGGGCTGGTCCTCGGCCACGATGGCGCGCATGCGGGCGTCGATGCGCCCCAGGTCGTCGTCGGAGAAGGTGGCCCCGCCCGGAAGGTCGAAGTCGTAGTAGAAGCCGTCGGCGATGGCGGGACCGATGGCGTAGCGCGCCCCGGGCCACAACTCGAGCACGGCTTGGGCCAGCACGTGCGCCGTCGAGTGGCGCAGCACGGTGCGCCCGGGGTCGCTGGTGGAGGTGACCACCGCCACCTCCGAACCATCGGCCAACTGGTGGTCGAGGTCCACGGCCTGTCCGTCGACGGTGGCGGCCACCGAGGCAGCCGCCAATCGGGGTCCAATGGCCCGGGCCAGATCCAAGGCCGTGGCGCCATTCGGCAGTTCCTTGGCGGAGCCGTCGGGAAGGCGGACGGTAATGACGCCTGGCATGGTAAGGGTCCTTTGCGGTGGTTGGCGCCGGGCCGCCTCAGCTCGGCCGGTGCCGCGACGTCAAATCGTAACGCCCAACAGTGCGGCCCCCGCGCCGACACCACCCCCGGCCGCCGGTGCGCCGCCGTACTCGGCGGCCCGGTCCAGCGCCACCAGCGCACCGGGTGCGTCGAGATCGTCGTCGAGGTGCCGGCGCACGTCCTCGAGCCCGGCGTCGCCGTCACCGGCGGCGCGCCACCGCGCCAAGCGCGTGGCGGCACGTTCCAAGTCGGCGGATTCCCACTCCCAGTCGGAACGGTAGTGATGGGCGAGCAGCGCCAATCGCAACACCGCCGGTTCCCACTTCTCGAGTACCTGTTCGACGAAGACCAAATTGCCGAGGGACTTCGACATCTTGGTGCCATCGAGGCCGACCATGCCCACATGCAGCCAGTGGCGCGAGAAGGTGGCGCCGGTCACGGACTCGGACTGGGCCGTCTCGCACTCGTGGTGGGGGAAGACGAGGTCTCGACCACCTCCGTGCAGGTCCAAGGTGGGCCCGAGCTCGCGCATGGCGAGTGCCGAGCACTCGATGTGCCAGCCCGGGCGGCCCGGACCCCAACGCGACTCCCACGCCGGCTCGTCGGGAGCCGACGGTTGCCACAAGACGAAGTCGAGTGGATCGCGCTTGTTGGGATCGTCGGGCTTCCCGCCCCGCTCGGCCGCCAGCACCAGCATCTCGGCACGCGGCAGGTGGCTGACCTCGCCGAAGCGGGGGAAGCTGCTCACGTCGAAGTAGACGGCACCCCCCGACTGATAGGCGTTGCCCGACTCCAACAAGGCTCCGACGAGCGACAAGATGTCGGCGATGGCCGAGGTGGCGCGCGGCTCTTTGTAGACCGGCAGCAACCCGAGCGCCGCCATGCTGGCGTCGAAGCGGGCCATCTCTTCGGCGGCCAGGTCCAGATAGTGCACCCCGAGCTCACGCGCTTTGCGCAAGATGTCGTCGTCGACATCGGTGACGTTGCGCACCAAGCGGGTCTCATGTCCAAGGTCGCGCAGCCGCCGCTGGAGCACGTCGAAGGTCAGGTACACCTGGGCGTGGCCGAGGTGGGCGGAGTCATACGGCGTGATGCCGCACGAGTACATGGTCACCACCGGCCCGGGGTCAAAGGTGACGAGCTCCCGCCGAGCGGTGTCGAACAACCGCATCACGACGTGGGCTCGCCGCCCGGGGCCTGGTCGAGGCCCCCCAGGCGCAATGTGCTGTGACCCTTGTAGCGGACGTTCAACGTGACGAGCACGGCCGTGAACGATTCGATGGCGCCGGCCGAAGCGAGGCTCCCGGCATCGAGGGGGCGCAGCCCGTCGATCCCTGCCAGCAGGGCGCTGGTGGTGGCGGTGGCCTCGGCGTGGTCCGAACACACCAGCACGTCGGCTCGAAGCTCGGCGTTGAGGTCGGCCAGCGTGGCGGCCGGCAGATGGTGGGCGGCAGCGGCCACTTTCGCCCGGGGCACGGCGGCCTGCAAGGCGCCCGCCATCGAGCCGCGGGCGGGGACGAGCCCGGAAAAAGAGCGGCCATCTCGCACCAACGCATTGGCCACCGACACGACCACCTTGCCGTCTAACGCGGCCGCCAGGGCTACCCCGGTGCTCACCAACGAGTCCCACGGCGTGGCCAAGATGACCACTTCGGCCGCGGCAGCGGTGTCGTTGCCGGCCCCGGTGACCTCCAGCCGGTGCTGCGGCCACGCCGCCCGCATCGACGCCACCACCTCTTCGGCCCGCGCCGGCTCTCGTGACCCCACGATGACGCGCGCCGCGCCCGCTGCCAGGCGGACGGCCAAGCCCCGGCCCAGCGGCCCGGTTCCTCCTACGATCCCCACTTCCACACGCCCACCTTTGCACACCGCCTTACGTGCTTCGGAGTCGCACCGAGGTGGCCGGAAGCCAAAACAGCCGTCACCGGGAGCAGCCGGCTCGCTCGGGTATGGTCCGTTACGTGGGCATGCTCGACGGCAAGCGCATTCTCGTGACCGGCGTCCTCACCGACGCCTCGTTGGCCTTCGGCGTGGCCCGCATGGCCCAAGAACAAGGTGCCGAGATCGTGCTGTCGGGGGCGGGGCGGGGCTTGTCGCTCACCAAACGCACGGCGCGCAAGCTCCCCGCCGAAGTCGACGTCATCGAGATCGACGTCACCAACAACGACCATCTCGCCGCCGCTGCCGCCGAGCTCACGGCGCGCTGGGGTCGGCTCGACGGCGTGTTGCACGCCATCGGCTTCGCCCCCGAGCCGTGTCTGGGCGGCGACATCCTGCGCGCGGAGTGGAAGGACGTGGCCGTCGCCGTCGAGGTCTCCGCCTATTCATTGAAAGCTCTGGTGGGGGCCTTTGCACCCCTGCTGGTGGCGGCGGGATCGTCCTCGGTCGTCGCCCTCGACTTCGACGCCACCGTGGCGTGGCCCGCCTATGACTGGATGGGGGTGGCCAAGGCCGCCCTCGAGTCTCTGGCGCGCTACCTGGCGCGCGACCTCGGCCCCAAAGGCGTGCGGGTCAACTTGGTGGCGGCCGGGCCCATTCGCACCATGGCGGCCAAGTCCATCCCCAGCTTCAGCAGCTTCGAGGACACCTGGACGCAGCGCGCCCCGCTGGGCTGGGACGTCGCCGACGCCACGCCGGTGGCCAAGGCGTGTGTGGCGTTGCTATCGGACTGGTTCCCCATGACCACCGGCGAGATGGTGCATGTCGACGGGGGCGTCCACGCCATGGGCGCCTGAGCGCTCTGAACACTTAGGAGCAGAGCGCCCGGGCGGCCCCGGCCTCAGTCGTCGGCCATGATGCGGTAGAGCTCTTTGGTGGCGTCTTGGAGCACCTTGGTCGCCTTGTCACGCTGGGCGTCAGAGCCGCTCATGCCCACCTGCTTGACGGCCATGAGAAGCGGCGGGATGGCCGGCCTGATCCACTCAGACGCCTTGCGCGCCCCTCGAAAGGCGTCCTCGAGCCCACCGCGACCCGCTTCGGGACCGGGCTCCCACGGCGTGCTGCCGTAGCGTTCGGCGCGCTCGGTGGCCTCGGCGCGCCCGGCATCGGTGAGCTCGTAGACCCGCTTCCCGTCGCGCTCCTCCGAGCGCACCAAGCCTTCGTCTTCGAAGAGCTGCAACGTCGGGTATACCGAGCCCGGGCTCGGGCGCCACCGTGCCGCGCTCTTGTCCTCGAGCCTGGTGATGAGCTCGTATCCGTGACCGGGGCCTTCGGCCAACACCGCCAGCAAGGCGGTGCGAATGTCGCCGCGGCGCATGCGCCTGCCGCCGCCTCGGCCCGTCAGTCCGGCCCACTCGGGTCCAAAGTCCTCCCACCCCGGTCCTCGGCGGTGGCGACCTGTTGATTGTCCATGTCCGTGCATCTGGTTCCTCCTCTGGGAGCGATCCCGGGGCCTGATCGGCGCCACGTCAGATCGCTCTGCGTTCGTACTATCACGATATATCGTAATAGGTCGGAACGCAAGCCGTTCAGAGGATTCAGATGGGCTCCCCAGGTGCGCCCCGAGGATGGGGGCTCAGCGCTGCAGCGACTTCACCTCCAGGTACTCCTCGAGACCAAAGCGTCCCAGCTCACGGCCGATCCCCGACTGCTTGTAGCCGCCGAAGGGCGCTGATGGGTTGTAGCGGCCGCCGTTGACGTCGACCTGTCCGCTGCGCAGACGACGAGCGACGCGCTCGGCGTGCTCGGTGTCCCCCGCCCACACCGCCCCGGCCAAGCCGTAGACGGTGCCGTTGGCGATTTCCACGGCTTCGTCTTCGGTGTCGTAGGGGATGATCGACAGCACCGGCCCGAAGATCTCCTCCTGGGCGATGGTCATATCGGGGCGCACGTCGGAGAACACGGTGGGGCGCACGAAATATCCCTTGTCCAGTCCCTCGGGCGCCTCGGGCCCTCCGGTGAGCAGGCGGGCCCCCTCGTCGATCCCCTTGCGGATATAACCGCGCACCCGTTCGAGTTGGGCGGCCGACACCAGCGGACCGAGGCGCGTGGCACTGTCGAAGGGGTCACCGGGGGTGAATGTCTCCGCCGCCTTGACGACCATCTCCTCGGCCTCGGCCAAGCGTGACCGGGGGACGAGCATGCGGGTGAGCGCCGAGCAGGTCTGCCCCGAGTTCATGTAACAGCCCGGCACTCCCGCCGCGATGGCGGCCGAGAAGTCAGCGTCCTCGAGTAGGACGTTGGCCGACTTTCCGCCCAGCTCGAGGGCGACCTTCTTGACCCCGTCGGCAGCCAGTTGCATGACCCGCTTGCCGGCGCGCGTCGATCCCGTGAACGACACCATGTCGACCAGCGGGTGCGAGGCAATGGCCTCCCCCACCACCGGGCCGAAGCCGGTGACGAGGTTGAACACACCGTGCGGCACCCCGATCTCTTCGAAGATCTCCGCCAGCACGAAGGCATTGAGGGGCGCCACCTCGCTGGGCTTGACGATCACGGTGCACCCCGCCGCCAGGGCCGGGGCCACTTTGGCGGCGATCTGGTGCAGGGGGTAGTTCCAGGGCGTGATGGCACCCACCACCCCCACCGGCTCGCGCACGATCAGGGAGTTGCCGATCTCCTCCTCCCAGACAAACTCGGTGGCCAAGGCGGCCGCATTGGCAAAACTCATGATGGGCAGGCCTACCTGTACGCGGCCCGACAAGGTTATGGGCATCCCCACCTCCTGTGAGATGAGGGTGGCCAGTTCCGCGCTACGCGCCGTCAACGCCTCGCTTAGGCGCGACAGCGTCTTGGCGCGCTCGTCGACAGATGTCGTCGACCACTGCGCAAAGGCGTCGGCGGCGGCTCGCGCCGCCCGGTCGACGTCGGCGGGAGTGCCCGCCGGAATGGTTCCCATGACCTCTTCGGTGGTCGAGTTGAACACCTCGATGGTCTCGGTCCCCGTCGACGCTTGCCACGACCCGTCGATGTAGAGCTTGTCGCGGATCTCCATGTGCCCTCCCTGTTCGTCACGGCCGTCGGCCCCAAAACCCCCTGCCATGCGCATGCTACGGCGCCTAGGACTCGTCGGGCGGGCTGTCCTGGTAGGGATTGCCGAGCATGTCGCGGGCCATCTCGAACAGAGAGGCGGAATCGGCGTCCTCGGCCGTCACCCGTCCGGTCAACAGAGGGCGGTCCTTGCCCGTCACCTGGTCGATGATCGAGTCGCTCATGCGTTGGACGAGCCCGTCGAGCTCAGGGCGTTCGTGACCACGAGGAACCTTGAGCCAGCCCATGATCACCGACTGGACCACACCGGCCACGGCCGGGAACAACCAGATGACGCGGTAGTTGCCGGTGACGTCCACCGCCCACGCGGCGAGGAACGAGAACGCCACCGCGAACAAGCTGAAGGGGGCCACCAGCTTTCCGAGCAGCTCCCCCATACCTCCCGAGCGCGGCAACAGCTGCAGCAGCATGGGCGCGAGCGAGATGGCAAAGGCGGCGAACATAGGGCCGCCCACAAAGGCCAGTACGACGGTCTGCCAGATGTGGGTGGTGGTGTACTGCACCAAGGACACCACCGCTCCCGCCAACGGCATGAGTACGGCCACCTGCTTGCGGGTCAGGGCGCGGGAGATGAAATACCCGAGCCCGAGACCGAGCATCACCACGGGCACGCCGCTGGCGTAGCTGGCGATGGTCTGCACGTTGGCCCCGGCGTGCTGCACCTTTTCGAAGTAGACGATGGCCAGATAGCCCGTGGCGCTCAGTCCCGCCCAGAACACGAGCGTGCCGGCCAACAATACCGGAGCATTGGGACCGGCCCAGATGGTGGCCAGCTCGTGGCGCCACGGGCGCGCCGGGGCGCGCCGCTCCTTGGCGGCCACCTGACCGGCGGCGGCGGACTCCCGCACCAACAGCAACACCAGGATCCCGACGCCCACCATGAAACCGCCGGCCACTTTGAACGAAAGGTCCCACGACGCCGGGTCGTGTGGTTTCCACGTGGCGATGACGGTGGCCTTGATGACGAGGCTCACCAGCGCACCGACGATCCCGATGAGCACGATGGCCTTGAGACTGCGGCGCTTGCCGAAGGTCTCGGGAATGACGGCCACGTTGGTCAGGCCGAAGACGACACTGGCCGTCTTCACGAGCACGATGAGCATCACCAGCAACCAGTAGCCCGGCACCAGCGTGTAAGCCCACGTGCAGACGCCCATGATGAGAAGCCCCACCGCCATGTACGGAGCGCGCCGGCCCGCCCGACTGCGGGTGCGGTCGCTGGCCCGCCCGAGCAAGGGGTAGGCGATCCACCCCACCAGCCGGTTGGACGTCAGGGCGAAGGTGATCGCCACCGCACTCGACACCCGAGACGACACCAGCAAGGTGAGCAGCACCCCGGAGACAGCCAGGTTGGCTCGGGGGCCCACCAGCCCCACCGATAGCCCCAGGAAGCTGCGCAGGCGCAGCTTGTCAATGCGCCCATCGCCCGCCGCCGCGGTGTCGTCGTCACCCGGCGTCGTTGCGCCTTCGGCGGGCGTGCCGTTCTCCGCACCGGCCATGGCGTCGTGGCCGAGCGGCGTCACATGATCGTCAGCGGGCGTCGCCTCGTCGCCCGGGAGCATCCGTTGAGCCTACGAGAGCCGCTGCTCGGCGGGCGGCCACGCCCGGGGCTCGTGGCCTGTCAGCGGGAACGGTCGCCGAGCACGGCGCTAAGTTGCTCGCGCACCGGGGTGAACTCGGGCATGACGAAGTGGCGCCGCAGCCAGTTCCCACCGTCGACGACCAACGTGTGACCGGTGACGAACGACGCGAACGGTGAGCACAGCCACGTGGCCGCCCAGCCGATCTCGCGCCGTTGCCCGAGGCGTCCCGCCGGGGAGCGGCGCGCGTCGACGTCCTCGCCTTCGGTACGCAGCGCCTGCAGGTCGGCTCGCATGTCCTCGTGGGGGAAGAGGCCGGGGGCGATGGCGTTGATCCTGACCCCGTACGGGGCCCACTCGACGGCCAGGGTCTTGGTGAGGTTCTCGACGCCGGCCTTGGCGGAGGCGGTATGGACCATGCCGGGACCGCCGGTGAAGGCCTGGGTGGCCAGGATGTTGACGATGGCCCCCGGCGTGGCCGCCGCGGTGGCCCGGCGAAACAGCTCCTGGGAGCAGAAGAAGGTGCCGTCGAGCACGATGCGCGTGACCGCCCTCCAGCCGCCGGGGCTCAGGTCCTCGGCCGGCACCGGGAAATTGGCCGCCGCGTTGTTGACGAGAACACCGATGGGACCAAGGGCGGCCTCAATGGTGTCGAAGGCGGTGGCGATCTCCTCGGGCTCCCTGATGTCGGCGGCCGCTTCGGCGGCGATACCACCGATGGCACGCACCGCTTCCACCCCGGCTTGGCGATGCTCGGGTTGGCGCGACACGATCCCCACCCGGGCCCCGAGGCGGGCAAACTCCACGGCGATGGCCTTGCCGAGCCCTGTCCCGCCACCGGTGACGACCACGGCAATGTCATCGAAGGTGCCGGCGGGCAACATGGCGGTGCCTTCAGCAGGGGGTTCGGCCAGGGGCATGGTGGGTTACTTGCCTTCGAACTCGATGGGCTGTTTCTTGGCCTTGGCCGCGTAGCCGGCCGGCATGTCATCGGAGACGAACTCGATCGACGCGCTCATGGCCTCGAAACGCATGGCCTCGGTGAGTCCTCGAAATGCAAAGGAGTCGATGCTTCGTTTAATGCTCTGCACAGCCAACGGCGCGTTGGCGGCGATCTCGTTGGCCAGCGCCATGGCGCTGGGCAGAAGCTCCTCGATGGTGGTGACCTCTTGGACGAGGCCGATGCGCTCGGCCGTGCGGGCGTCGATGCGCCGGCCCGTGAGCGCCAGCATCTTGGCCCATCCGGTGCCGACTTCGTGGGCGAGACGCAAGTCGCCGCCGGCATCGATGCTCACCCCCACCTGGGCCTCGGGCAAGGCGAACTTGGCATCTTCGGCGCAGATGCGGATGTCGCACATGAGCACCAGCTCGAAACCGAAGCCGAGGCAGTAGCCCTGCACGGCGGCCACTATCGGCTGCGGCAACTCGGAGAACACCTTGAAGCGTTCATGGGCCCAGCGGATGCCCTCGTAATAGTTGCGGGCCTTTTCCGCCGGAGATCGTCCCGTGACGCGGTCCTCGGGCATGCCCAAGTCGATGCCGGCGCAAAAGGCGCGGCCTTCGCCGCGCACCACCACGGCACGCACCCGCTCGTCGAAACGAATCTGATCGGCGCGCGCCCCGAGCTGGCGGGTCGACTCCCAGCTCCAGGCGTTGAGCTTGTCGGGCCGGTTCAGGCTCAACACGGCCACGTGTCCCACGACGGTCAGGTCGATGTGCCATTCGTCCTCGGCCACCACCGGAGACGTCCTGAACATGGGCACCTCCTCAGGTGACAGGCGCACGCGGCGCGCCATCGACATGACCGACGGATCGCCACTATTCCATGTTTGCTGGCCGGCTCGCTGAGCTCGTAGGCGCCGGTGGGCCGGGGCCGGGCCGGCGTGGACCCGGCGACGTCAGAGACGGGCTACGGGTTCGTGCACGACACCGTGCACACGCTTTGCACGCTGAAGGAGGCGATACCCCACGAGGCGGTGCCCGGGCTCAGGTAGTACGGCGGGGCGAAGTACCGCAGCCGGCTGTCGTACTGATAGTTCTTGGCGTACCCGCTCACGATGGTGCCGCTGTTGCTGGTGCCCACCGGCCCGCGCCAGTCCTCGGACACGGTGCCGTTGACAGTCAGCGTGCCCAACGTCGAGCCCGAGGCGTAGTTGTTGACCAGGAACGAATGGTTGAGAGCGAGAATGACGGCGTTGATGACCAGTGCCGTGCCCTGACCGCCCGAGGTGCCCAGGTCGCACGCCGGTGCGGCGGGGGGATGGGCGCCCACGCCGCACAACGAGATGTTGTTGCCGTTGTTGACCGGATGATTGACCTCGACGTAGTTGTAGGCGATGAGCCCGAGGACGTCGGTGGCCGAGGTGGGCGGGCCGCCGGACTCCCCCGTCGTCGACGCGCACGTCGTCTCCGACGAGTAACAGATGTTGCCGTCGATCACCACGTTGTTCTGCGCCCCGATGGTGAGCGGACCACTAAGGGTGCCGTTCACGATGGCATCGCCGTAAGTAGGCCCGGTCGCCCCGGTCTCGCCTTCGCCTGACATCGGGTTATAGGCACCGCCCCCGGTGCACGACGAGTTCCCGCTCAGACAGTTCTCCACGAAGATGACGCCGTTGTTGGGCAGCGCCACCGACCCGCCGTTGGGGGTGGTGGTGTTGATGCAGGCGCTGGTGTTGCCGGCCTGGTTGATCGAATCGTTCGACGCCGAGCCGTTGGGGGCGCCACTGGGCGCGCCGGTAGGCGTGTCGGGGCTGTCGATGGACATGGTGGTGCCCGACAAGACGATGGTGGTGGGGCCCTCGTACAGACAGCCGTCCTCCTGCGGCGACCAACGCCAGCTGGCTGTCGTCTTGGGGGATGTTCTCCAGGGCCGATCCATAGCCTTGGGTCCCGGTGACGTCAGGGGTGCCCCCACAGTCCTTGACGAACTGCTCGTTGGGGTCGGCGGTGTGCACCGTTTGGAACTGAGGGCTGCCGCACGTGAAGATGCTGTCGTTGACGTACAGGTTGCCGTCGAGGTTGTCGCCGTTGACGAAGTCGACGTCCGAGCACCCGTTCTCGATGCCCACCTGCCAGTAATACCCACAATTGGGCGGGTTGTTGGCGTTGAGCACGGCGGGGTCGATCTGGTTGTAGTTGATCCACAACACGTTCAACAAGAAGTTGTTCAGTGGTTGCAACGTGATGGTGGCGGTCTGGTAGCTGTAGTCCCGGGGATAACCCGAGGCGCCCTCCACCGTCATGGACACCGTGCCCGTGGCGTAGCTCAGCTGCGGGTCGCTGAAGTAGAACCACGAGGGCGGCCCGTTGTTGGAGCTGGCCCCTTGCACCGGGATCCATTGGGCGAAGGTCAAGCCGGGGCAGAAACCCGTCCCCTGGTTCGACGAGTCGCAGATGATGTAGTCGGAGTTGACGTTGGACTTGTAGAGATACTCGTCGATACCGGCCTGCACGGCCCGATAGGCCTGGTGCTGGATGAGGTCGGTCTCCACGATGGGGCTTTGCTGCTCGAAGTTCTGCACCAAGATGGTGCCGCCCAAGGTCAAGATCACCACGATCCCGAGCACCAAGGCCAGGGCCTGACCGGTTTGCTCCCGGCCGCCACGACGCCTGCGATCGGTCACGGCGCTCATCCGGCGTTGATGTTGTAGCTCGGGGCCAGCACGTAGGCGAGGGTCTGGAACCCCGACGGCGAGCCGGGCGCCATGTCGGCTTGGATGTTGACGGTGACGGCGATCACCTCGTCGAGCTGACAGTGGCCCGCACCCGAGGTGCACGACGTGCTCGGCGTGGTACAGGACCAACCGTCGCCCGTGATGCACGTGGTTCCGGCCGTGGCCGTGGTGCTGCCGCCTTGCAAGGTATAGGTGAACACCGGCGTGGTGTTGTTGATCATGTTGCTGATGGAGACCACCCGTTTAGGCGCATGGGTGGCGTAGGTACACGCCGAGCCTGTCGACCCGGTGACGGGGCAACTGTTGGTATCGGGGGCGGTGATGGTCATGGTGAAGTTCTGCCCCGTCCCTGTGCACGGGGACGCCGCCGCGATCACCTTGTCGGGGCCATTGGCATTGCCGACATCGGCATAGAAGGTGGCCGCGCAGCTCGTAGCCGAGGCGAACGGCGGCGTGGGAACACCGGACACCGCCGCAGCGGGCTCCACCATCTCGCGGATGTAGCGCGTCATGACCTCGGAGGTGAGCAGGATCTCGTCGGCGCCCGAATACGTGCGCTGCACGGCCAGTTGTTCGGCGAAGTAGATCTGCACCACCGGTACGACGCTGGCAATGACCACCACCATTACCGCCGAGGTGATGAGCGCCTCGACCAGGGTGAAGCCGGCCTCGTGCGCGCGTCGCCTCGGGCGCATCGGCGCCGCCACGCACGTCCCGCGTCCGTTGCCGAAGGCGGGTCACGAGACCGTCACCGGCACCGGCGTGCCATCAGGGTAGGTGGTGCCGCTCACCGTCACGGCGGAGGTGGAGACCTGAGCGGAGATGGCAGTGGTGTGTCCGTTGGCGGGATCGGTCACGGTGACCGTGTAGGTCTCCGGTGGCACCTGGGTGAGGCTGATGGCCGGGTTGGGGGACGTCCCCGAGGAAGCCACCAACACGAAGCTGTCGGCCGCGCAACTGTCGGCGCTGTCGTTGACCACCGCCGCGGCCGTGGCGTTGTACATGGGGGAGCCCGAGGTGGTCTTCACCTGCAGCTCAATAGGGGCCAATCCCGTCACCGTGGCCGAGCTCGAGCCGCCCGGCGTGACCGAAACCAACGCCGCACTGGTGGGTTCCTCAGCCACGCAGTCCCCGTACCACACGGTGTATCCGGATTGATAGGGAAAGACATTGGCCGACGTGGCCGAGGACCCCGCCGTGATGATTGTCTTCCATGGCACCGGGAGGAGCTGGCCGTTACCGGCGGCGACGGGCAAGCCGACGGCGACGGGGGACGACCCGGATGTGAAGGTCACCGTGGCGGCCTGGTCGTAGTGGAACGAATACGGGGCGGTGGCGCCGGCCACCACGCTCAGGCTGGTGCTCGGAGCGGCGTTCTCCTGCCAGTCGACGTAACCGCCCGCCGAGCTCGTCAACGAGACCGCGTAGGTCCCGGGCGTCTCTTGTTGGAACACGCAGCCGTTGTCATCGGGCGTGTAGGTGGAGCCGTTGATGGAAACCGTCAAGTTGGTGACCCCGGCCGGAGGCGACGAGCCCGTGGCCCCGATGACTTGCACCGAGATGTACCCGTCGGTGGGGACGGCGGTGCCGTAGGGAGGGTCGATCACCGTCGTCTCCGCCAAGGTCTGCGAGACGCCCCATGTCACGGTGACCGTGGCCAGGACGACCTGAGGTGGGTTGCCCGAGGTGCACGCGTTCTGCGTGGCCCCGGTGTCGGCCCACGCCAGATGGGCGATGGCCGAGTATCCGACGCCGGCGATGACGTCGGGGGTGGAGGTGAGCGCCACGTTGTGGTTGATGTCGCTCTGCAACGTGGCGAGGGGATCGTTGGCCAGTCGTTCGAGCCACTGCTCGGCGATCTCGGTGGCCGACACGCGCTCTTTGGCGTGGGCGGCCTGCTTGGCCACATCGGCCACCAGAGAGGAGCTGGCCACGAGAACCACGAGCAACACCACGAGGGCCAAGATGGCGTCGATCAGCCCGACGCCATCCTCCCCGTTCCCGCCGCCCTCGTTCCGCCGCCGGGGCCGTGTCGGCCCCCCGGTTCGCAACGTCGTTGCCAACTGCATACGTCGCTCCGTACTGCCCGCGCCGCCCGTCTTCCCCCGAGGTGGTCGTTCTCCCGCCGGTTTTCGACCCCGATGAACGACCCCGAGCGGAGGGCTGTTCCACCAGCGTGATCGACATGTTTCGGGGTTTTGTGTACGGCCGCACCCTCGATATGTGAAGGCGTTGGGGAGCACTTTCATAGCGGCCCCTACATATATGGAATGATCTACGCAACTACGGTGGGCGCGATTGACTACAGGTGCCTCACCAGCCTCAAAAAGCACACCAGTCACATCAAAAGGAGCCGGGCGCTGTCGAGAACGCAGCAGGACCGCAAAGCCGAGACGAGGAGACGGCTCTTGGACGCCGCCGCCACGCTCTTCGCCGAACATGGCATCGACGCCGTATCGGTCGACGCCGTGGCCGATGGGGCCGAGCGGACCTCGGGGGCTCTGTACGCCCATTTCGGCTCCAAGCAAGGGCTGCTGCTGGCGCTGATGGACGAGTGGGCCCACTCACTGGTCACCGTCATGACAGCGGAGTTCGAGATCGCTCCCAGCCTCGATGACCGGCTGCGCGCCGTGGTGCGCAACGTCATCACCGAACCCACGTCTCAGACGCGCCGCCTCTTACTGCTCGAGCGCGAGCTGGCCCTGCGTGCCGCGCGCGACGTCGATATGGCCGCCGCCATGCGGGCGCGCTCGGCGCGACTCACACGAGCGGCTGGCTCGCGGTCTGGCCGCATGGATCCGCAACGGTGTCATCACGCCGGCGGGGTCCCCCGACGTGCTGGCCACCGTGGTGTGGGCGCTGGTGGTCGGGCTCCAGATGCAAGCCCTCGTCGACGACACCGCCGTCGACACCGACGCCGCGGTGATGGCGCTGGCGGCGGTGCTCGGCCCCCCTCTTCACATCCCAACCGTCTGATCCCAACCTTCTGATCCCGACCTTCTGAACGAAAGAAAAAGGAGACTCCCGTGCACACCGACATCTGTGATCGCCTCGGCATCGAATTCCCGATCTTCGCCTTCACCCATTGCCGCGACGTCGTGGCTGCGGTGTCCAACGCCGGGGGCTTCGGCGTGCTCGGCGCCATCGGCTTCTCCCCCGAAGAGCTCGAGATCGAGCTGGCCTGGCTCGACGAGCACGTCGGCGACCACCCCTACGGGGTCGACATCGTCATCCCCGGCAAGTACGAGGGCATGGGCGAGATGGACCCGGTGAAGCTCGAGGCCCAACTGCAGTCGATGGTTCCCGAGGACCACCGCCGCTTCGCCCGGCGCCTTCTCGACGAACATGGCGTGCCCGAGACCCCCGCCGACCAACGGCGCAGCGGGATGATGGGATGGACGGAGGCCACCGGCAAGCCGCTGTTGGCGGCCGCCTTGCGTCACGACAAGGTCCGTCTCATCGCCAACGCCTTGGGTACACCGCCGGCCGACATCATCGCCGAGGTGCAGGCCTCGGGTCGGCTCATCGGGGCACTGGCCGGCTCGGTCAAGCACGCGCTGGGCCACAAGGAGGCCGGGCTCGACTTCATCGTGTGTCAGGGCACCGAGGGCGGCGGGCACACCGGCGAGATCGGTTCGCTCGTGTTGTGGCCCGAGGTGATCGACGCCGTGGCCCCGCTGCCGGTGTTGGCCGCCGGTGGAGTGGGCACCGGCCGCCAGATCGCCGCCGCGCTGGCCATGGGGGCCCAGGGCGTGTGGTCCGGGACGTTGTGGCTCACCGTCGAGGAGGCCGACACCTCCCCCGGTCAGATGCGCGCCTATCTGGCCGCCACCTCACGCGACACGGTGCGCTCGAAGTCCTTCACGGGCAAGCCGTGCCGCATGCTCAAGAACGACTGGACCGAGGCGTGGGAGCGCACCGACACCCCCGATCCGCTGCCCATGCCGCTGCAGATGATGGTGGCCATCGACGCCGTGGGGGCCACCCATCGCTTCCCTGACCAGGCCAAGGACATCGCCTTCAACCCCTGCGGACAGATCATCGGACGCGCCACCCACGTCCGCAAGGCACGCGACGTGATCTACGAGCTGGCCGAGGAGTACGCCGAGGCTGTGGACCGGCTGGCCGCCACCGCCCGGGTGTAGCGGCGCGTAGGTCTGAGGACCTACGCCGAGGTCACGGGGGGCGACCAGCACGGCGACTTTGCACACGCGTAGAGTGACGGATCCCCACCTGCCACCCTTTGGGTACTCAATGGACCGGGCCAAGGCGCCGATGACCTATCGCATCATGGGTCTTCGTGGCGGTTCCGATCGGCCTGGTGAGCTTTATTGCGGGCCGGCACTGTGTTTCTCCGGCGTGGGCCACCACTACGGCTCGGTAGTCGCCTTGGACAACCTCAATTTCGAGGTGGCCCACGGGGAGACCCTCGCCTTGTTGGGCCCCAATGGCGCCGGCAAGTCAACGGCCATATCGCTGCTCCTCGGGCTCCAGCGCACCCAAAGCGGTGTCGTGAATGTTCTCGGCACCGACCCCCACCACGCCATGGCATCGGGAAAGGTCGGGGCCATGCTTCAAGTGGGTGGCGGCAGCGGCCTCCCCCATGGGGTGAAGGTGGGGCCGTTGGTGACCATGGCGTCGAAGCTCTATCGCCATCCCGCCCCGGTGGCCCGGACCTTGGCACGCGCCGGGCTGACCGAGCTGGCTGATCGCCACGTCCATCGACTGTCGGGGGGCCAGTCGCAGCGGGTGCGTTTCGCCTTGGCCATCGCCGGCGACCCCGAACTCGTGTTTCTCGACGAGCCCACCGTAGCCATGGACGTCGAGGGCCGACGCAGCTTCTGGGACATGATCCGCGGCTTTGCCGGCGAGGGGCGCACGGTCGTTTTCGCCACCCATCATCTCTACGAAGCCGACGCCGTGGCCGACCGTATCGTCGTGATGCGCAAGGGCACCGTGGTGGCCAATGGGGCGGCGTCCGCCATCAAGGCCGCCGCTCCCACCCGCCGCGTGCGCTTCGTGTGTCCTGGCGCTGATGTGGCCCGCCTGCGCGAGCTCGACGGCGTCGACGTGGCGTGCGTGCGAGGGTCCGAAGTGGTGCTCGACTCGCTCGACGCCGATGCCACCGTGCGAGCCGTGGTGGCCGCGGGCATCGCCTTCAGCGATATTTCCGTGACGGCCGCCGATCTCGAGCAAGCCTTCATGGCGCTCACCTGTGACCTCGTCAAGGCCGAAACCGTCGACGACGCCGTGTCAGGACGCGTCGGCAATGCCGAGACGAGGCCACTTCCGTGACCGAGCTGGGCGCCTTTTTGCGCTTCGAGGTGCTGCGGCTGGTACGCAACATCCGCTACGTGGGGATCACGGTGGGCTTCCCCGTCGTCTTCTACATCCTGTTCCTGCACAACTTGCAACCTGGCACACGCATCGCGGGAACCGACTGGAAGACCTACTTCATGGTCTCCATGGTCAGCTTCGGCGCCATGGTGGCCGCTCTCAACGCGGGCGGCACCAGGCTGGCCGCCGAGCGGGCCTCGGGCTGGACGCGCCAGTTGCGGGTCACCCCGCTGCCGGCGTGGAGCTACGTCACCACCAAGATCGCCGCCTCCATGGTGATGACCTTGCCGGTCATCGTGGTGGTGGAACTCACCGGCCGCCTCATGGGCGGCGTGCAGCTGGGGATCGGCACGTGGGTGACGCTCACCGTGGTGATGTGGGTCAGCGCACTGCCTTTTGCCGCGCTGGGTGTGCTGGTCGGGTTCGTGGCCTCGAGTGAAACCGCCTACCCGCTCGTGACCGCCTTGATGTTCTTGCTGAGCTTCTTTGGTGGGCTGTTCACCCCGGTGAAGGACCTGCCCGCCACGCTGCGCCAAGTGGCTGATTTCCTCCCGAGCTTCCACAACGCCTCATTGGGGTGGGCGGTGGTAGCGGGGCGCTTCCCCGGCGTCGAGGACGGGGCCATATTGCTCGGTTACGCGGCGCTGCTGGGCTTGGCGGTCACCTGGCGCCACCGGGTGGAGGAATCCCGGGCGTTCGCCTGATCCGGCTAGGCCGATTTGGTGATTGACGAGGGCACCGCCGCTCCGGCGGGCTCGGGGTAGCCGAAGAGGAAGCCCTGGGCGAAGGTGCATCCGGCGGCGACCAGGAATTCGAACTGCAGCTCCGTCTCCACGCCTTCGGCCACCACCTCGAGCCCCAGTGCCGCCGCCAGTTGGATCACGGCGTTGACGATGGCTTCGTCCTGGCTCGAGGTCCCCAGCCCCGCCACGAACGATTGGTCGATCTTGACGATGCTGACGGGGAGCTCCTTCACATAGCGCAGCGACGAGTAGCCGGTGCCGAAGTCGTCGATGGCGAGCTCGATGCCGAGCGCATTGAGCTCCTCGAGGTGTTTGCGGGCCTCTTGACGATCAGAGGGGAGCACTGTTTCGGTCACCTCGAGCTGGAGCTTCACCGAGCGAGGATCGACGCCGGCCTTTCGCAGCGTGGTGGCCACGCTGGCGGCCAGATCGGGTTCGATGAGCTGGCGTCCCGACAGGTTCACGCTGAGCCCCAGCCGTTCGTTCGGCGCCAGTCCGGCATTCCACTGGCTCACCTGGCGAGCCGCTTGCGACAACACCCAGGATCCGATGGGCACGATGAGACCGGTCTGCTCGGCCACGTCCAAGAACGACGCCGGCGACAAGAGGCCCCGAGTCGGGTGTTGCCAGCGCAACAGCGCCTCCACACTCACGACCCGGCGGGTGGCCACGTCGATGATCGGCTGGTAGTAGACGACGAGCTCGTCACGTTCGATGGCGCGGGCCAACGCCGTTTCGGTGTGGACCCGCTGGCGGGCGAAGGCACGGGTCTGCTGGTCGAAGAGCTGGATCCGGCCCGGCCCACTGCGGGCCTTGGCCAGGTACATGGCGAAATCGGCATCACTGAGCAGCTCTTCGGGGCTCACGTCGGTGTCGTCGACGAAGGCCACACCGATGCTCACGCCGATATGGAACTTTTCGCCTTTGAGCGTGAAGGGGTAGTCGAAGGTCTCGCGGGTCCGCTCGGCCAGAGCCAGCGCCGCGTCGTGGTCAACCATGCCTTCGCACAGCATCACGAACTCGTCGCCGCCGAAGCGGCACAGCGTGTCGGTGGCGCGCAGCACGTCTCGCAGGCGATCAGCCACCCGCACCAGCAGCTCGTCGCCGGCCCCGTGACCGAGGCTGTCGTTGACCAGCTTGAAGCGATCGAGGTCCAAGAACATCACTACCGGGGGCGGCCCTTCGTGACGGGCACTGCGGCTGATGGCGTGACGCAGCCGGTCCACGAGCAGGAGCCGGTTGGGCAGCCCGGTCAACGGATCATGGAGAGCCTGATGCGCCAGGAGAGCTTCCGCCTCCTTGCGCTCGGTGACATCTCGAACGTTGCCGACATACCCCGCCACCGATGGGCGCAACCGGAGGTCGCTCACCACCGCCTCGACGTAACGCCAGGCGCCGTCGGCGTGCTTCATCCTGAATTGCACGGGCTCGTTGACCCCCACCTGCTGCAGATGCGAGGCGAACCTCTTTTCGACCGTGGTCCTCTCGTCGGGATGGACCAGATCGGTGGCTCGGCATCCGATGACCTCGTCGGGTGCCCGTCCCAACAAGGCGGTGATGGCGGGGCTGGCGTAAGTGATAACTCCACGCTCCCCCATCACTAGCGTGGTGTCGCTCGAGTTCTGCACCAGGGATCGGAAGCGGTCCTCGCTGGTAGCCATGGAGGACTCCGCTTTCTCCTTCTCCTCGATGGTCGCCCCGGCCATGCGGATGATGAATAGAACGACGAACGCGCTCATGATCCCGAGCGCGGTGCTCCTCGGCAACGACAAGAAGGACGGTATCCAGCCCTGCCAAATCCCGATCTGGCCGATGCCGATCCCGATGACGCTCCAAAAGGCGGTGACCCGCCAGGTGCGCGAACCATCGTGCGACACGTTCTCGAGAGCAACGAAGGCGAAAGCGCCGATGAGTGCCGGGCCCCACCCCGACATGTAGATGACAGTGGTAACGGCAGCCACGTGCCACGCCACCCGGAGGCGTAACGAGAAGGTGGAAGGCCGGCGCCGCCACAGCACCTCGCAGATGGCCGAGCCACCCGGAATAGCCACAAATATGGCCACCCAGAGCCAGATGGGCTCTTTGGCCACCAGTCCGAAGCGCCGCAGCAGCACGATGGCCACCAAAGCGACGGGGCCCATGACATAGCTCAACACCATGGGGTTCAAGGTGAGCCCCCGCCCGGCGTTGACCTCGGGGCGCGCCGGCTCTACGTCGTCCTCGGTGACCGTTTCGGACACCTCGAGATCCGGCACCCTGGCAATGGGCAATGGCGTTGCGCCTTTCGCCTCGGATGAAGGCAGGCGTCCTGGTATCGGCCAATCACCGGATCTTCTTGAACCAGGCGGTGACAAGGCCGCTCGGGACGCTCACCCGGGTCCTCACCCTCAAACACCCGAGGCACCCGAGACGCCCGCCACTCCCCAGGCGCCCGAGACGCACGGGCGGCTCAGGGAGGCAACGTCAGTTGTAGTTGTCGATCACGGTGACGTCGGCGGGCCCGGCCCCGGCGTCAGTCGCCTGGTTCAACGCCACTTCGAACCCGTCCACCACCTCGACTCGTTGCACGGCATCGACGTGGCAACGACCCACCCCACCCCACTTCGTCTTGGCTTTCGCCTTGGCATCGACGGCATCATCGGCCACCACGAAGACCACCTCGTGGTCCTCTCCCATGCGTTCGCCGGCAATGGGCCCGCCAAGAAATGCCGCATAAAGGTGCACGGGCTCACTCTAACAATGGCCATCAGGCGGCCTCGAGCGGGCGGATGCGCAGTGTCGGGTCCTATCGTGGCCCGATGGAGACCGCACGATGACTCTGGATCGCCACGTCGTTGAGGAGCTCATGGTGCAACCCGGTGACGCCGCCTCAATCGGCACCCGGCCCACCAACGCCACCTCGTCATGGCCACACGCCTCGGGACGAAACGCCGCTCGTGCCGCCGCTGAAAAGGATCTCGAGACGTGGCGCGCCGAACTCGATTCAGCCCAAGAGCTCCTCTACGCCAGCGGGACCTGGTCGCTGCTGATCATCTTTCAGGGCCCCGACGCGGCGGGTAAGGACGGGACCATCTCCCATGTCCTGTCGGGCGTGAACCCCCAGGGATTCTCGGTGACGTCGTTCAAAGAACCATCCAGCGAAGAGCTCCGCCACGATTTCCTGTGGCGCTGCGTCAAGGCGTTGCCCGAACGGGGCGGGATCGGGATCTTCAACCGTTCGTATTACGAGGAGGTTCTAGTCCCCCGCGTCCATCCCGAGATCCTGGCCGCCGAGCACCTTCCCACCCCGCCGGCGGCAACAGCGGGTGAAGCCGCCGCCGCCACCGAGAGGTTCTGGCGCCACCGCTACGGGGACATCAACGCCTTCGAGCGCCACCTCACGCGCAGCGGCACGCGCATCGTGAAGTTCTTCCTCCACGTCTCCAAGGCCACCCAGAGAAAGCGGCTCCTCGAGCGACTCGACGACCCCGCCAAGCACTGGAAGTTCTCGGCGAGCGACGTGAGTGAGCGTGCCCATTTCGAGGCCTATCAGCACGCCTACGAAGAGGCCTTGACGGCCACGTCGACGGCCTGGGCACCGTGGTACGTCATCCCCGCCGACCACAAGTATCTGATGCGGGCGCTGGTGGCCGGCGTGCTCGTCGACGCGCTGGGCGAACTCGACCTTCACCTCCCGGAGCTCACGGCCGAGAGCCGGGCCGCGCTGGACGCGGCGCGCGCCACGCTGCTGGCCGAGGATGGGTGAACCCGAGCCGCCGCGGCGCCTCAGCCTTTGTTCGTCACCGTAGGTGACGTCGGAAGAATGCGATGGCCGGGGCACTGCTTGCTTCGAAACCCGACGAATAGGCGTCAAAGTGGTGGCCGGGAATCTCGACCACCTCGACATGGCGAGGTTTCGGTTCCATCGCCACCAACGCGGCGGGCGGCGTCAGGTGATCGCCGGCGGCGGCCACGACGAGCAGCGGAATCCGAAGCTGGGCCAGTGACTCGAAGGGTCTGTAGTCGGCGGCATCGAGAAATCCGGCCACGAGTAGTTCGTTGCGCCACGCCGGGGCTCGAGTGGCCGCCGCGTCGAGGAACCACTCATGGGCTCCATCGAGGTACATCGCCCCGGCGCCGTCAGGTCTGTCGGTGGTGGCGGGCACCGTGGCAGTCGGATCGTGGGCGGCTTTGATCACGGCGTCGATGATGCCGATGGGCGGCTCGGATCCCTCCGCCCCCAGAAACGGCACCTGCGCCACGCCGGCTGCAATGGGGAGCTCCTGCGCACAAAGCGTGATGACATGGGCTCCCGAGAAGCTGGTTCCCCAGATGCCGATCCGATCGGGGTCCACGCCGGGGGAGCGGGCCAACCAGGTGACGGCGTCGCGATAGCCCTGCTGCTGAAGGACCGGTGAGGCCGACTGTCGCGGTTCGCCGCCGCTGGCTCCGAAGCCGAAGTGGTCGTAGACGAGGGTGGTAAACCCGGCTCGGCAGAAGGCGGCGGCGTAGTCGTCGAGGAACATCTCTTTGACCGCCGACAGGCCGTGGGCCATGACGATGCCGGGGGCACCTTGGCCGTCAGCCTCATAGAGCCAGCCTCGAAGCGGTGCCCCTTGTGATGAGAATTCGACGTCGAGGCGAGACGGCACGGCGGCGACGTTAGTGGACCCCTCGCGCCCGGGTCCTTCACGTAAGGGGCGCCCCGGCTGACGTGAGGGCAATGCCCAGCGTCGCCGCCACCATGTGTAGGAGCGTCTCGCTCGGATCACTCACCGACAGTTGGCGAGTCCCGTTGACGGTGAGCCCGTACCCGCCGCACTGGGCGGCGTCGCCGCTGACCGACGCCACCGTGCTCCCGTTTCGACGGGCGAATACGACGTGGAAACCCAGGCCCGTCCAAGCCGGACAGTTGAGGATGGGGACGTCGTCTACGGGCAGGGCATCGACGACGGCGACGTAGCGCCTTACGACAGCACGCGACGTGGAGATGACCGACGGGGCCAAGGTGGTGCTGGTCGCCGCCAAAGCGTCACCGCCGGCTTGTTCGGTCACCGTGACAGACATCACGTCGGAGGGGATCACTGACTGTCTCGTGCGCAGCGGATCCCAGATCGCCTGGGCATCGGCTCGAATGCCCACGGTGGCCGGCCCGTCGGGGGCGACCATAACGGAAAGCTGACTCCAGGTGACGGCCGGTTCTTGAGCGGGGAAGCTCCAGCCGACTACTTGCCACTCGACGATGCCGTGCACCGAAGACAATCCCGTGCCGGCCATCTCGGCGCCCGGCGGCGCATGCGCCCGCACCCACGTCACCACTGAACTCAACGAGCCCGGTGCCGTCCACCAGGCCGATCGGTCGACCAGGTAGGGAGAACCAGGCTCGACGCCCGGTTGGGCCAGAGCCGGGGCTCCCGGTGGAATCGAAGACGACGGCACCGCGCCGGCCGGTAGAGAAACGACGGTGAGCAATGCTCCGGCCGCCACTTGGGCGGCTACCAAATGCGGATCGGTCCGCGGCGCGGCGGCAGGTGGGCGTACCGATGGCGACGCCCGAGCCAACGAGGTTGACTCAGGACCCGCTTGGCCCCCCGTTGGCAACACAACGGCAACTATGGCGGCGCCGGCGGTGGCCAATAGGAGCTTGGCCATCACGCGGTGCGCCGTTTTGTGCAGGACCACACATCTTCGACGTCGGGCCCCATGGGCTGGTTCCCGCCGGGTGGCAAAGGCCGGCCGCCCTGATCACGCCAACCCCCGAAGCTCGGCGTCGTCGGTCTCGATGTCGGCCCGTAAGGCCGGCAGCAACGATGCGTTGACCCGCTGCTTGGTTATCCGGTGCGCATTCATGTGCAACAGCGCCAGTGTCTCGGCGCTGGACAGGGCCGCCTCTTTGACGTCAGCGGCCGGCACCACCCGGTCCAAGAACCCCGCCGCCACCGCCTCCTCCGGTGAGAACGTCTCGGCCAATGTCACCGCTCGGTGAAAGTGCGCCGGCGTCAGGCGTTGCCGGCAGATATCGATGGCCGCCCTCGGCATGGGCAGTCCGATGGCGACCTCGTTGGCGACGATCCGATAGGGGCCGCTTGCGCCCACGCGGTAGTCCGCCGATAGGAGCAGGAAGACGCCCATGGCGATGCAGTGCCCGGTACAGGCGAGAACGACGGGCAAGGGGAACTCCAACGTTCTGGCCGCCAGCTCGAAGCCCGATCGCAGCATCCCCAACGCCTCAGCCCCACCGCCCTGGAGCACCTTCAGATCGAAGCCGGCCGAGAACATATCCGGGCGTCCGGCCAGGACCACCACGGCACCGTCACCTTCGGCTTGATCGAGGGCGGCGCCCAGCTCGCTGAGCATGGTGGGTGACAAGACGTTCACCTTGCCGTCATCCATCTCGATCAAAGCGACGGCACCGCGGCGCGTGTAGGAAACGAGGTCGGTCATGGAGCTCCTCTCGAAATGGATCGGCTAGGCGCGTCTTTGTCACCCTCGAGGCTCAAGGTCATGTAGGCGCTATTGACACTGTCGGGGTAATTTGCGAACGGAGCACAGGGGACGAACCCAACCTTCGCATACAGCCGGCGCGCCGGCGCAAACGCATCCATCGACCCGGTCTCGAGGCTCACTCGTCGGTAGTGCTGATGGGCGGCGCTGTCCACCAGGTGCTCCACCATGGCCCGCCCGATGCCTTGGCACCGCGCCGCCGCGCTCGTGTGCATCGATTTGATCTCGGCATGCGAGGCATCGATCCGCTTGAGGGCACCGATCCCCAGCAACTCGCCACCACGCCGGACGCTGTAGAACGTCACGGCCGGATCTACCAGGCCATCGATGTCCAAGGCGTGCACATCCTCGGGAGGGGACTCCTCGCGAGCAAAGGACAGGTGTTTCTCCAAAAGTCCCCGTATGTCATCGGCTCGAGGATCGTCGACCGCGATGACGATCTCCACCTCTGGCCCATCGGGCTCCACGGCGCGCCTATGCGGCTCGGCGCGCTCAGGTGGCATCGATGAACCGGGTGACGATGTGGCCGAGTCGCTCGCCTTGTTGTTCCGGCACGAAGTGTCCGGCGCCGTGAATGACCGTGTGGTCTTGGTCTTTGGCACCGGGAATGCGCGCTTGAAACACGCTCTCCCACCCACCGGTGGCGGGATCGCCATCGGAGAATGCCGTGAGAAACGGCTTCTCCCACTGTTCGAGCGCCGCCATGGTGCTGCGTCCGATAGCCGCTCCCGGGTCATTGCGGGTGAGAGGGATCAAGGCAGTGAGCTGGCGCAGGCCTGCCTTGTAGGCCGGGTCTGGAAAGGGCGCGTCGTAGGCGGCCAGCACCTCGGGCGCCAGCGGTCCGGCGGCGGCGTTCAGGAACAAGCTGGGCGTGATGTCGGCGGCGCGCTGGTAGAAGCGGACGTAGTCCACAAGGCCTTCCTCCAACACCACGCGACTGTCGCCCTCGTGGTGATTGGCCCATGTCAGGCGGCCCGCCAGCTCGGGGCCGGAGGTGTGCAGGACGGTGTTGGTGGCCACGACCCGGGCAAAGCGGTCCGGCTCACGGGCCAAGACGCTCAGCCCGATCGGGCCGCCCCAGTCCTGGACGATCAATGTGATGTCTCGCAAGTCCAAACGCGTGATGAGACTGTGGATCCAGTCGACGTGGCGCCCAAAGGTGTAATCCGTCGATTCGGTGGGCTTGTCGGAGCGGCCAAAGCCGATGTGATCGGGGGCGATGGCTCGCAAGCCGGCATCGCTAAGCACGGGAATGACGTTGCGGTAGAGGAATGACCACGTGGGCTGACCATGCAGGAGCACCACCACGTCGCCACCGGCCGCACCGGCATCCACGTAATGCATGCGCAGGGGCTCGACGCCTCGGGTTTCGACCGTCACGTAGTGCGGTTCGAACGGGTAGCCAGGCAACGACGCGAAGCACTCGTCGGGGGTCCTCGCCATACTCATTGTGCAGCCCCCTTTCGTGGCGCGGCGTCGAGCCCACGACGATATCGCCGGGGTGACCTGGGCTTGGCGCCGTTGACTATTACGAATTCCGTATTACTATCCGAGTCGCCCGCACCGAGGAGTCGACCTGTCGATGGCAACGAAGCGCCTTGGCCGAACGCAAGACCCGACGCTGCTGGTGCTCACCAGCCTGACCGGTGGGCCCAAGCATGGCTATAGCCTCATCCAGGACATCGAGGCCATGAGCGGCATCGTCATGGGTCCCGGCACCCTCTACGGCGTGCTGGCCCGCCTCGAAGAGGAGGGTCTGGTCGAAGCCTTGCCGGCCGATGATCGGCGCCGCCCATACCGGATCACCGGCCATGGCGCCACGGTGCTGCGCGAACGTCTCGAAACGATGTCGGCCCTGGCGCGCCTCGGCCTGAAGAGACTGGGGGCGGCCGGAGCGTGACTCGCACCCGATCTATCGACGCCGTGCTCGGCCTGTATCCGCCATGGTGGCGAGCCCGCTACGGCGACGAAGTCCGGGTCATCTCGGCGGACGCCGTCGCCGGTGGGCAGCGGCTGGGGCCTGTGATCGTCGGCCTGTTCGTCGCTATGGTCCGGACGAGGGTCAGTGGCAAGGGCACGCCCAACGCCAGGCCCTTGTGGGCCAACCGGACTCGGGCCTGCATCGTCGCCTCCACCATCCCTGCCCTCGTGGTGATTCCCTTCTTCTTTCTGACGTTCAAGGAAGAGCTTCAAAACCATCTCCCTCTCGGCACTGCCGGCGTCCTCGTCGGACCGGGACGGGCGGCCTCCGACGCCTTTTCGATCATGGCGCTGGCCGGGCTTCTCGCCCTGGGACTCATCGTCCGCGGCTATCGAGCCCTGCTCATAACCGGAGCGCCGTCGCCTCATCACCGCACGCGGGGCAGGGCCCTGACAGTCTTGGCGCTCACCTTCGCCGTCGTCGTGGTCGTCACCTACGGCGTCGCCGCTGTGTTCGCACTGGTAGCCCTGGCCTGTATCGCTTGGGGGCAGCGCGCCGCTGCTCACACGTTGGCTTTCCACCCTGACGTCACGTCTCGCCAGCGACGATTGACCCGGCTGCCTGAGATCTTGGCGGGCGTTGCGGTGGTTGGGTGGGTCTGTTCCCAACTCATCGGTCCTCGTCGCTTCATCGACCGCGGCGGCCTGGATATCGCCCGCAGCGGGCACCCGGGGCTGGCCCACGTTCTTCTCACCGCGGCCGGTGTCGCCTTGGGGATGGCCTGGTTGGCCACCTTCGCCATGTTGATGGTGGTGGGAAAGGCGGTCCCGCTATCGACAACGCGCCTGCGCTTGGGCCGCGACGCCGTTATTGCCGTCGCCGTCCTTCAATCGATCATGGGCGGTGGCGCCATCGTCACGATTTTTGCCTTGGCCCGCCAAAGCTCCCTGCACCCACAGAACGATCGCGCGGTCGTGACGACGTGGGGCCACGCCGCTGTCGCCGTTGCCATTGGGTTGCTCGTTGCCGCCACCGTGTCGGCCCTGGCGGCAACGGCGTCGGCCCGTTCGTTGAGGATGACGTCGCAGCTCGACACCTAGGCCCGGGCCCGCTCTCTAGGCGCTCGTCACCAGCTGACCGAGTCTCTCGAGGGTCCGTTCCATGTCACGGCGGGTCTTCTTCGAGTAGATGTCTCCGAGCTTGAGCAGGGTCCGCTGATGATCGGGAGTGATGTCCCAGCTCTCGCTCACCATCGTCCCTCCGTCCACGGCCTCGAGTTGGTAGCGCCAGATGCGACCGGCCAGAACCCGACCCATGAACCCCATGGGGCCGGTTTGCCAGGCAATCCGTCGATTCTCCTCGAACTCCACCACTCTGTTCACCGTCGAGTACGGAAAACGCAACATCTTCATCGACATGCCGAATGTCGTCCCGAGCGTCAAGCTTTGCGGCGCTTCAGGGCTCTTGCCTTGGAGCATGCCCGAGCCGTCGATCAAGGTGTGCTTGGTGGCATCGGCGAGAATGGCGAAAATGTCCTCGGGCCGGGCGTCGATCTTCCGCTGGACGGTCAGCACGTATCCCTGCAATGTCGTCTCCTGTCGGTGTTGCGCTGATCCTAACCGTGGAGCTGATTCGAGTAACTCCGATCACCGACGACACGAGCCGCAAATGTGGGGTGCACCCCGCTCAGGGTCACCCACCGCCGCGATGCGTCCAAGGAGACGTCCACTGAAGCGCTTCTCATCCGACGCCACTCCATGACCCACCTGGTGACGGCCACCAAAAACAGCACCGCCACGGCGGCGGCAAACAGGCGGCCGTCGAAACTGTGACGGGTGAGGCCGATGAGAGCCAGCACGACAGACGCCAACGTGGCCAGTGATGCCACGCGGCAACCCCGCCGGGCCGCCACAATGCGCTGGTGAGCGGCTTCCGAAAAAGGCAACCGCACCGTCAGGACATCGGCCGGACGGCGGGCCAGGGCCACGACAAAAAGTCCCAGCCACCCAAGGGGGCCCGCCAACAACAGGAGCCACCCGATGCCGATGCCGTTGCCACCGCCCACGTAGGAATGGACCACAAGTTGGTCGGTGGTGGGAGTTCCGTCCTTGGCGCACAGCGAAGGAAGTCTGCCCATTACCGCATCGTCCACGAATACCGTCGCCTGGGCCATTGGTCACCTCCGGTTGCGAAAGCTTCGCACAGCGGGCTTGGCGCTGCTCGAATGGCGTCGACGAATCCTCCGTCCCCGGTCAGCCTCCAGAGGAGAGAACCTGAAGGAAGTCGCCCATCACCTGCTGGGCCCTGCTCTCGCCAACCAACCCATTGGAAGGCGCCACCTGGATGGCGAAAATCTCGCCCTGGTGACTGAATGCCAGCGTGCTTATCCGGTTCGACGAGCTCCCGACCCGCCATGACGCCTTGACGCCATGCACCGTTACGAGCTGGGCCCGGTTCATTGAGGTAGGGAACTTCTTGGGTGCCTCCGGGCGACATGTGGGTCACGAGGACAGAACGTTCGGACGATTCATAGACACAAAGCGGGCCCGCGACCTGAAAGCGCCGCGTCGGTGCGCCGAGGATTGCTTGGGCCTGAGCGACGGTGAGGTACTCGCAGATGGCGCGCCGCTTCGCTGACGACGCTGATGGCGAGGACGACCCGCAGGCGGCGCATGCCACCGCCAGGACCACCACCATTCCCACTGGGAAACGTCGAGCTCGAAGCATCGACGACAATCATGGCGTTCTCGAACAACTCGTAGAGCCGAGCCAGCCGCCAATCCGGCCACGGGCGGTGGTCAGGGCCGGAGAAACGGAGGCTCCCGGGCGCCGGTGAAAGGTGGCATGGCGACAGGCACCTTGTGGTTCTCGTCGATTATCCTGCGCGGCGATCCGAGCCGAGCGAAAGAGGAAACGTGGCAGCCGGCAGTGGCGCAAACGCGGGGTCGAGGAACCTCGTTTTGGCGGCGATGATCTTTGCCGTCGCTATGACCTTCATCGACCAGACGATCGTGTCGATCGCGGTCCCCAACATTCAGCGGGAGCTAGGGCTCAGCAGCACCGGCATCCAGTGGGTGGTGAACGGCTACCTCCTGTCGCTGGCCGCACTGTTCGCCCTCGGGGGTCGTCTGGGCGACACCTTGGGTCATCGCAAGATGGTGGTCATCGGCGTGGTGATCTTTGCCGGCGCCTCGGCCATGTGCGGCTTCACCCCGAAGGGGAGCTACGCCGAGGCGTGGCTGGTGGCGTTTCGGATCCTGCAGGGCGCCGGGGGAGCGATCATGTATCCCGCCGCGCTGGCCATCGTGGTGAACACCTTTGCGCTGCGTGAGCGAGGAAAGGCGCTGGCCGTGTTCTTTGGCATCGCCGGAGGCCTCACCGCGGTCGGCCCCATCCTCGGCGGCTATCTGACGCAATGGACCTGGCGGGCGATCTTCTGGGTGAACCTGCCGGTGGCCGCCATGGCCCTGGTGCTGATCGTCATCTCCAAACCCACCAGCGCCCACAAGCCGTCGCCCATCGACTGGCGAGGGGCAGGGATCATCGCGGCGGGGGTGGCACTGAGCGTCTTCGGTTTCCAGCAATCCTCGATCTGGGGCTGGCAAAACCCCGGCATCGGGTTGTGCATCGGAGGCGGGTTGGTCCTCCTCATCGTCTTCTATCTGGTGGAGGTGCGCACCAGCTCTCCCCTCATGAACATGAACATCTTCGCCAACCGGCCCTTCCTGGTTGAAAACCTCGTTCTCTTGGTCACGATGTTCGTCTTCATTCCCGTGTTCTTCTTCGGGAGCGAATACGCCCAGATTTCCCTGGGGAAGTCATCGTCGAACGCCGGCATCGTGCTCCTCTATTTCTTCATCGGCTTCGTGATCGCCGCGCAGATCGGCGGCCGCATGCTCGACCGTGTCGGCGCCAAACGACCAGTCGTCATCGGCTGTGTCATCGGTGCCATCGGGTTCTATCTGTGGGCGCAATCGTCGCCTCACCTGACCTTCGGCGCGCAACAGTTGCCGATCATCGTCTCCGGATTCGGCATGGGTCTCATGCTCGGCCAGGCCAACACCGATGCGGTCAACCGGGCGTCTCGGTATTCCTACGGTGAGGCCACCGGCATCACCCAGACGGCGCGCAATTACGCGGCCTCGTTGGGGCTGGCCATTTTGGGGACGATCCTCGTCACTCAGATGCGCTCGCAGCTCACGACTCATTTCCTACATCTCGGCATGGCCCACGCCCAGGCCACGTCCTTGGCGGCCAAGTTGGCCCAAGGGCTCAACGGCTCGAGTACAGGAGGTGCGAGCGGCCCCATCCCGGCCTTCTTCCGCCATGAATTCGCGTCTGCCATTCAGGTTGTTCTCTACGTGATGGCCGGAGTCATGGCGTTAGCCGCGTTGATCGCCATGCGCGGTCTTCAGCCGGGCCGCCAAGAGGACCCCTCGACGTCGCCCGACGTTACGGGGACCGCCGCCGAAGCCACCACGGCGTCTCAGTAGCGGGTCCGACCCCTAGGCCAGGGCCCTGACGATGGTCAGGACACCGGTGACAAGGAGCAGGAGGTCAACAGCCCACACAAAGTGCGCCGTCTCCATGCGAGCGCCGATCCAGGCGCCCACGGCGATTCCCAGCGCGCAAGGCACAACCGACATGGCCGCCACACCCACGTCGTAGGTGGAGATCAAGCCTGATCCTGCCAACAGGGGAAGCCCGATGACATTGGAGATCAGGAATACAGCCGAGATGGTGGCTCGGAACCTGTCGTCTCGAAACCCGGTTCGCCTCAGTTCGTAAACCAGTGGTGGCCCGTTGGTCGCCAGTGACGTGTTGAGGATCCCGCTGCTCACACCGATCCCGAAGGTCCTGGCCCGGCGGGAAACCGGTGGCGCCGAACGTCTGCGTCGCGACGAGGTGATGATCCAGAACGCGGCCACGCATGTGGACACTCCCAATATGAACCGCAGCGTCGTCGTCGAAACCACGTGCAGGATGATCACTCCGAACGGAGCCCCGACGATGGCCCCCGCTCCCAATGTGCGCACGATCCGCCAATCAGCTTTGGAAGCGAGCCGGACGGTAAGCCAGGCGCTCGTAAGTGATCCGACAAGGAACACCACGATGACCGCACTCTTGGTGGGCACGACGAAGGCCAAAAGGGGAACGGCGAGAAGAGCGAAGCCGAACCCTGTGGCTCTCTGAAGGGCGGCCGCGCCGAACACGACACCGATAACGGCCGCCCCCGAAGCGAACGTGATCACGTGGCTGACCTTATCGAGTGACCACATCGGCCTTATCGAGCGACTACAGCGGCGCTGCGAGGCGTGGCCCCGGGCGCCAGCCGCCATGAGCCAGGCGCGCTCAGATCAACCGGCAATCCCCAACGTTCCGAGCACCACTTGCAAGAGTCGATACGGGCCAACGGGCTTACGCAACTGCGTCCTCACCTTGGCTCCGACGCGCGCGTGTGCTTCGTCGTCAAGAGAGAAGGCCGACACCACCACAACCGGTGGAGGATCATCGAGACGCTCCAACAAGGCCACCCCATCCATACGGGGCATTTTCAAGTCGAGCAACACCATTCCCACATCGACGTCGCGCAGAACACCGAGAGCGGCCTCTCCGTCCTCGGCTTCCATGACCGAGTAACCCGACGATCGGAGAATCTCCGCGCACGAGGACCGAACAGGTTCATCGTCATCGACAACAAGGACATGCACAGCGGTATTCATCTATGACGACCGTTCGGCGCTGGTGAGAGCAAAGCGGGTGACCACACCAGCGTACCGGCAACATGTGGCTCGCCCGGCGCTCTCCGACGACACACACGGCGAGCACGACTTTCAACCATGCGCATCGTTAGGAGCAAACAGCCGGCAGCCCCCGACACCGGCCACGTTAGGTGGAGGAGGACCGACGGCCCGTGGTTGGCACGGCGGCGGCGTTCTCGAGGTAACGCCACGCCACTTCAGGGGGCAAACCTCCCGCCAGGGGCTGAAGGTTGAGGGGGAGACCTCGGGCGATCTGCGCAGACGCCTCGTCGGGCGTGAGGATTTGGTACGCCCCGTGCTCCGCCTTGAGTTTGCCGACCGTGTCGGCGAATGACATCGAGGCGGTGCCACTGCGATGCCCATTCCACCGGGCATAGCCAGCCGCGTCGACGAGCAGGTATTCCCCTATTTCAGCCCAAGCTCGTTCGGGGTCCTCAGCAACAAAAGCAGTAAGAGGAACGCCAGCGGCGGGGAAGGCGCATCCGACCGGAGCCACGCCGTGGCGCTGTGCTTCGTCTTGGTATGCCGCCTCCAGGGTTGCATCGTGTGATTCGGCGATGAAGTACATGCCAAGGCGCCCGGCGCGTCGAGCGGCGGCCTCCGTGCCACCTCCGTAGGCCAGCATCGGCCCGCCGGGCGAGAAAGGCGGCGGTGTGACATGGGCGGTGCGACCCTCAAATTCCACCTCGTCACCGGCCCACAATCGGCGCAGCATCCCGATGCGCTCTTCGACCGCCTGCGCCCGGCGAGAGCGGTCAACCCCGAACATGGCGAATTCCTCGTCGCGATATCCGATCCCGATCACATACAGCACTCGCCCACGGCTTATGAGATCGACGACGGCCATATCCTCGGCCAGCTTGATCGGCTCGTACAGCGCCAGCAACAGAGCCGCCACCGTTATGGGCATGGTCGTGGTACGAGCGGCGATGGCGGCGGCGAGCGGGATCGGCGAGGGAAGGTACCCGTCCTCGACGCCGTGGTGTTCCGAAACGACGGCGGCAACCCCGCCGCGTGTCTCCGCCCACGCACACATGTCAATGGCCGCCTGGTAGAGGTCGGCACGAACCGAGGAGTCCGGGGTTTGGCAACGCATGCCAAATCTCAAGGTGAACATGAACGCACACGTAACCACATTCGGCCCGGCCGAGTAGGCGCCCGGCCGGATGGCTCTGTGTATCGTGGGCGTGGTGAGCCACGACTCTTGGGCCGCTTTGGCGGACCAATTCGTTGACGGGGCGTACGCCTCGGTGAAAGGCCGGGTGCGCACCTATGTGATGCACCAGCACCTCCTCGACCATCTCCCGCCACCACCGGCGGCTGTGCTCGACGTCGGCGGCGGGGCCGGGAATCAATCGTTTCCTCTGGCCCAAGCCGGTTACGAGGTGACATTGCTCGATCCGTCATCGGCCATGCTGGACAAGGCGCACCAGCGGTTCCAGGCATTGTCGGCGGAAGCCCAGCGACGGGTGACGTTCGTGCAGGCGGACGGGGAAAAGGCCGTCGAAGCGGTTGGCGACCGGCGCTTTGGCGCCGTGCTCTGTCATGGCGTGCTCGGCTACCTCGAAGAGCCCGAGCCACTGGTCAATCAGCTGTGCCGCGTGTGCCGCCCCTGGCGGCCTCGTATCCATCATGACGGGAAATGCCAAGACGATGGCGGTACGTCCAGCCTTGGAACGGCGGTGGGACGACGCTCTGGCCGCCTTTGACACCACAACGGAGATCGGGGTACTCGGCGTGGCGGGACGAGCTGACACCGTGGACGACCTCAGCGAACTCATGGTCAGGCACCACGTCGAACCCATCGCCTGGTACGGGGTATGGCTATTCGTCGATTGGCTCGAGTTCAGCGGAGTTGTGCTGGACCTCACTGATGAACAGCAAGTGGAGGCGACTGCGGCCGTCGAACTCGAAGCCAGCCGACGAGATCCGTACCGGCAGCTCAGTCGCGTCTTTCATCTCCTTGGACGCAAAGCTCCGAGCTAACACACGCACGGCGGTGAGTTGTCCTCACCGGCGGGTTGGTTAGGGACGCTGAGGCGACAAGCCCCAGGCGGCCGGATCACTGAGAACGGTGGAAGCGGCAGCTTGCTGGAGGTCTGCCGCCGCGGAGTCCGGTATGCCGCCGTGATACGAGAGAC
This sequence comes from uncultured Acidimicrobiaceae bacterium, assembly GCA_963793645.1. Taxonomy (GTDB): domain Bacteria; phylum Actinomycetota; class Acidimicrobiia; order Acidimicrobiales; family UBA8190; genus CAWCAW01. The sequence goes on from CAWCAW010000010.1 coordinate 440,601, forward strand.
CTACCGGACTCTGCTCGAAGATGGTGGCGTAGAAGACACACGCGGCAAGGTATGTCCCGGCCAGGGTCGGGTGCACACCATCGCTCTGCCACAGGGCGGCGTCCTTGTCGTGTGATACCACTGATTGCCACGCCTCACCGATCGGCGCCATCGGAACGTCAAGCTCGGCCGCGATGCCGCGGTAGCCCTGGTCAACGGCAGCCTGCATGGTCGTGTAATCGGAGAGGTCGGCCTGCGGCCATCCCGTTTGGTGGGCCCAGGTGAGAAACAGAAGCGGTTGCGCGTCGTCCTGGCGAATGATGGCGACCAGCCGGGTCGCAGCTGGGTACATCTCGCTCTGGCGATAGTACGCGAGCGACGGATTCTCACTCTGATCCTGGAGGACGACCGTGTTCCAGTGTTCCGACCTGATAGTCGATGCCGTCGTCGTATCGGCCACATGTCCGGCCAGTGTCTCGCCACTTGACGCCAGCGTGCGTGTGTCGACGCGGTGACCACCCGCCCAGGCAAGATCGGCGAAGGTCGCCGGTAAATCGTTGACGAATGTGAGGCTGTCACCGATGAAGAGGACTCGCGTACAGCTGGCGTTGGCAACACAGGCGCCCGGCATGCCAGAGCGGCCGCGTTGGGACACCCCGAACACTCCCACTTGGATCATTACGGTGATGGTGAAGGCACCAACGAGATAGGCGAGAACCGCCCCTCGGTGGACCCGACCCCAAACTCTGGGTGGCCTGGACTTGGCGTCCGACACGAACCACCTATCGACGCGCCGCCCTCATCTCTGAAGACCTGACGCCTGCGGGCTACGGGCCACGCCTCATACGGGTTGCCAGTTCAGCCGTTCTAAAGTGCAAAAGTGCCCGCCACCGCTGATCGTTCGGGTGTCCGGCGGCGGACGGGGCTCTGGGCGGGGGGCATCTTCATTTTGGGCTTTGTGATCACTGTGCCCGCTTGTAGCAGCCCATCACATCCACCGGCGGCGCGACTCCCGGGCGCGTCAAGGCCGGCAACCATCCCTAGCACGACAACGACGTCCGCCGGGCCCGCTGGACCAAATTATGAAGCGGCCCGGCAGCAGTGGATAGGCGACGGGTTGGTGGCATCGAGCAATCTACAAAACAGTGCCCTTTCCCTGGCCGTCATCGATCTCGAACAAGGCGAGAGGACAGACACCGGCAATCGGTCGCACTACCCATCGGTTACGGCTGCCGTTGAGGCTTTCGAGCGACTGCCGATCACGAGTGTGACACCGGCCCAGGACGCCGAGGCCAACGCCGATATTGCGCTGGTCAACCAGTTCTTCGGCCTGTCACAAACACGTTCATGTGGCCCTGACCAGTCCGCTTCAACGAAGAACGCTGCCGTCGCATGGTTCAGCGAGCCCGACAACACCACGTCGGGCGTCACCTCGGGGCTCCTGCAGACGGCCGCTTCGGACCTTGAATCAGCCGAGACCGAAGATCCATCCGCCACGGCGTGCTATCCGGCCGCCGTCGACGACCTCGCCGGACTCGAGGTCGCCACCCAGGCCGATATCGCGGCGAGCGGCGCGCCGGGCGGGAATCATGCGAACAACTCATATGGGGCGGAGATCGGCTATCTCAACGACTTCTTTGCCATGGCAGACTCTTCGGCAACGACAGAGCCCTTAACGGAGCCCTGCCCTAGCTGCTGATTCCGGCGGCGCAACGGCGCGCCAGTCCCAAGGCGATTCGTTGCTGGTCGCGTGACCGTGCCACGTTGGCCAGAACAATCACGGCGCGTCCCGCTGCGCAATCGGCGAGGCCGATTCGTGCACCGTGCGCCGCGATCTACGTTGTTGTTGGTCCACCCACGGGGTCAACCGCAGTTTGTGGCAACCCACTAATCCGGCAGAGATGGCCGTCAGAAGTGATCGTCAGGCGCTGCGATAACGGGGGTTGCGATTGGGGCAGCAGTCCGCGGCACTGGGCCGCGACGCTTTTCAGAACCGGTCAGCCGAGTCATCGTTTTTAAGCGACCTCAAGCCGCCAACGTTTCTAAACCCTCGTGGTCGATACCCAGATGGACTGCACATGCCACATGGAGTCGGCTCGAAGCCACTTTGGCTCCAGATCCATTCCACGAGATAATCCCGGTCGTTGCATGCGATCTTGTGGGACCCACTTGTCCATCCCCCACCGTTTGCGGCCTTGCCCCGGATCGAAGGGCATGTCGCCCGATGAAGCACCACCGAGCCGGACGAGGGAACCTTCATATGGTTGAGGACGAAGCCCGCCGGGTTGGCCTTGATCCAGTCAAAGTAGGAGGCGTCGTCACGGGTGAAAGTGGTCACGTTCATAACGGGGGCATTGGTTCCGCGTGAAAGCGATAGTTCCTCGACAACGTCGGCAATGGAACCTGACACGAGGGCCTCGTTCAGCTTCTCTATGACCCGCAAGGCGTCGGTCACATCTTCTCCATCGAGGGCAGCAAGCGTGAGCGCCTGGAGGGCCTCGACCAGCAACGCGGTTGCGTCTTTGATGTCCTGGTGGGGTATCTCACCCTTGTCCATGGCATCGACCAGTCGCTCTCGGATGAAAGCCGCGCCCATTTCTCTCCATTGCCGTCCACCATGGCCAAGGTGGGATCGGCAAACCCCTCACGCAGAAAGGCACGTTCGGGGCCGAGGTTCTGCAAGGCGTTGAGATACGCCTCCAAGCCACGGCGCACGTTGGTGAGAAAGTCGGTCTCGTGATCGAGCACAGCCTCCGATTGGCGGGCGGCGCCGCTCCACATCTCTACCTGGACGTCTCGGGCGACGTCGGCCTTGCTGGCGAAGTAGTAGTAGAAGGCACCCCGCGTGGTACCGGCCTGCTCGACGATGTGGTCGACTCCGCTCACCCCGTATCCCCGGGTAGTAAAGACAGTGGACGCGGCGGACTTGAGGCGCTCCTCGGTGCCACGGGGCTTGGGGACGCGTCGACCCATGTTGACGATGATATGACCACCAACGGGGGTTTATCCAGGGCTGGAGAGGTTAAGGGTGCAACATCTGGAAATGATCCTCCCTCATAGCCCGGCCATGTGGATCAAAGGCGGATCCGTAAACCAACGGCGTCGCGATGACTTGTCCTGGCTCACGTTCCAGTGCGACAAGCGAACGTTGAGCCCCTCAGGTGGGACTACATCCGAATTCGGCTCGCACCGCCGTGGCCGCTTTCGGACGCGTCCGAGATGCCGGTCAGCTCGTCAAAAGTGAGGGATGGCGAAGACGGAGACGTGCTCACTGGCCCATACTGGCGCGGCAACAAAACGCCATGTGGAGAGGCAGAGATGAGCGACACTTCGGGCGGGCCAGGGTGGTGGGAGGCGACCGACGGCAAGTGGTACCCACCCGAGCGTCACCCCAAATATGTCGCTGCCTCTCCTCCAACCGATGCAGCGCCGCGCCCAGGGTGGTGGAAAGCCGCGGACGGCGAGTGGTACCCGCCAGAACGGCACCCGTGTTACGTTGCACCATCATCTCTAGCGCCGTCTTCTTACTCCCCGACTTCACCTGCGGTTCGGTCAGCGTTTCGAGTCCGTTCCACCACCTCTGCTCGGCGACGGAGACTCACCGGAGGGGTTGTTGTCGTAGCCCTCGTCGTTATCGTCGGAGCGGTTGTCTTGCTCTCGATCAACGAGATAACCTCCAGCGACACACACACGGTCAAAGGTACCGTGGAGGTGCTTTCCTATGCGACTTTCGCGTTGGGGCCAGCGGGAGCAAGTCACTGCGGTGTCCCACCGTCCTACGGGGGCGAAATGGACGGCGAGAAGGTAACCGTCGTCAATGGCAGTGGGAGAGCATTGCGCACTGGAACTCTCTCCAACAGCGTCGTTATGGCGGACGGGAATGGATGTCAGTTCTCTTTCACGGTCCCAGACGTGCCTAACTCAACCTTGTACAGCGTCAAGTTTGGTCACCACATGGGGCCGGTCTACAGCCTCAGTGAAATGCAAGCAGCCAACTGGAAAATGGCCTTCTCCGTAGTACCACCAGCCACGCCCTGAGCCGAATCCGAATCGATTCTGAAGACTCCGGGAATCGATTCCAGATTCTGGTTCTGCCTCCCCCCTATAAGGGGAGCCGAGAACTGGAATGAGAATGCCCTTTGGCGCAATCCACCTACGCGCTTGCTGATTGGCAGGTCGGGTCAAGGAGCGGTTTCACCGTCAGCGTCCTAACCGACTCGCTGCCAGGCCTTCGTCCAATGCAATGGACCGCAGGACGTGGGAGACGGTGGACGCGTACCAATGTCCACCTTTCGTCGCCGTCGGGACGCCTTCCTCGTTGAGCTTCTTGGCGATGGCCCCGAGCGACAACCCCTTGGCTCGCTCCCAAGCAATATGGAGCCGGATCTTGTCGGGTAGCACGGGTGGTTGTCCAGCTCGTTTCCCCTGAGCCCTTCTCATGGCGTGCGCGGATTTCACCCTCTTCCCGATGCTTGTAATTGGCCATCAGGTGTCCACGATCTTGGGCTCCATCTCTTCGTGCCGCAGCGCCATCGTCGACACTGGACGGCTCTTCGCTGCGTAGAAGGTCTGTGAGGCAATCTGCAGTTCTCGGCAGATGGGCTCGACCCCGTGCGCCTCTTTGTTGGCGTCGATGTAGCGGACTATCGACCGCGCGGGCCGTCGAGCTCCGCCGCGTAGCCGCCGGTGGCTGGGTCCTGCACCCATCGAGAGCAGGCTCCGGGCATTAGCGATGCGACGTTGGCTACGTGGACCAGGCTGGGATCGTGGCACCGGGTTGCGCGTTATCGGATGGGTTCGGGGCAGATCTAAGCTAAGTCGACTAGCAACTGGCTTCCTGGACCCGACCTCAGCTTCGAGACCGAGCGAGACGAAGAGACACGCTCACGGCAATGAAGGCAGGGAGCCCAATCGACGGGTTGCCTGTCCCGTTCCAGGACCGACCTCGACCGCCTTCGTTCCTTGCGTCAACCCACATCGTGTAACGAGGATCTCGACCACACGCTCTGGGTAGCCGGGGCGTCCCGCGTCATACCCGGCGCCGTCGTGACCGTAGGTTCTGCGACCGGCTTCACGAGGCGGCTCGTCCGTTTCATCCGGCATCCCTTGGAATCTAACCTGCTCCCTCGTCCCGTTCAGGCCGGCGTCTCCAATCCGGGATCGCGTTGCCCCGGCGCCCGGTAGCCTCTCGCATCATGAGTTCATTCATCATGTATGTCACGTTCGACTGCGAGAACCCCAGACAACTGGGGGAGTTCTGGTCCGAGGTAACGGGGTACCACGTGGTCATGGCCGACGACGACTTCGTTGCTTTAGCAGCTCCGGACAAACGCGGAGTGCGCGGGATCCTCTTCTGGAAGGTGCCTGAGCCAAAGACGACAAAGAGCCGGATGCACGTCGACCTTGCCTCGAAGATCCCCGAGACAGAGATTGAACGGCTCATCGGACTTGGTGCTCAGAAGGTTGCGTACCGTGAGGGCAATGGACGGGGATGGACCGTGATGCTTGACCCTGAAGGCAACGAGTTCTGCATCGGCTGAGAAGGCGTTTTAGACTGAAGAAGCGCCACGCGAGCCATGGAGGACCGACCAATGCTCATTTCGACAATCCTTGTAGGCAAGGGTGCCTTTGTGGCCACCATTCCGAGGGACGCAACGGTGGCTGACACCGTCGACGAACTCCATCACCACGGGGTCGGAGCGCTTGTCGTCTCGTCAGATGGTGTGCACATTGACGGGATCGTCTCTGAACGGGACGTGGTTCGCTGGTTGAACAACCAAAGAAGGGCGTCGATGGACGAGCCGGTCGTTTCGATCATGTCTTCAAAGGTCTTCACCTGCTCGCCAGATGACGATACGGAATCGTTGATGGCGGTGATGACAGAGCGTCGGATTCGGCACGTTCCTGTCGTACAGGACGGCGTGCTTCGTGGCATCGTGAGCATCGGCGACGTCGTGAAAAGCACAATCGACGCGCTACAGAGCGACAGGAAGGAACTGATCGATTACATCAACGGCCGTTAGGTCTGGCCCTCGGAGCCGAGCGCGAGGCTGATTCCGAGCTGCGCGCCGAATCAGCCATATTGTCAGCCTAAGTCCTGGTGTGACCGCCCGGCACGAGTAGATGCCGGTAGCTCGGTGCGGAGGTTCCCGCCCGCAATCAGCGGCTCGGAGCCATCTGCACACGACGGCGGTGTCAGAGGCGCCAGTGGCTCCCGGTAGCGGATCGTGGGGTTCCGTTACGACACAACATAGAGCGACGTAAGACAACGATGACCGCCACCGAGATATTGCCCAACGAAGTCGACCGCCACCCAGTCAGTGTCAGGTCCCGGAAGACTTGTAGGCGCGATGGTGCCGTTCCAAAACGCATCGACCTGATCACCGGCAGAGGTTGCTTGATCGGGTTGACCCAGAGTGGCGTCAAGAACAGCCAGATCGCCTCCGTGGCCAAAGAGCGTGATTTGGATCGGTAGGTTCCCATCCACGACCGAGGTCACACTGACATAGACAGTGTGCGCGCCATTTTGTGCCGCTTGGACCGTGCATCTCGGGAGAAAGGCAGTCGTGTCCGGCGTGACCATCGGAGCCGATGTGTCCGATGTGCCCAGTTCTGAAGTCGGTGCGATGGACGACTTTGCTGGCGATGCGGGTGAAGGCGTAGATGTCTGTACCTGTGAGTTCGTCTGTGCCGGTATCGCACCATGCTTCGGATTATCCGCTGTCTTCACGGTTGCGGCGGTAACGACGGCCGCAACATTTCCATCGGTCTCGGCCCAAACTGTGCCCAAAAGGGCAAGACCTGCCAGTGTGAGTATTACTAATAGCCACTTATTTACTCCGCTCCAAGAACGAGATCCTTGAAGGGTCGAGTGCCCAGAACCTTCGCCCATCCCCGCCTCCCGCTGGAGCAAGTGTGAAGGTGCGGAGGGGAGTTGTCAAAGAAAACAACGGGGGACGTCACCCACCGAGCAACACACGGCACATTTGACTCGGCAGCAGCGCGTTCGATATTCACCTGCCCGTCAAGACGAGGTCGGCGCTACCCCGATGAGCGGGTTAGCAGAATCCATCCGTAACACCAGTCACACACGGGTGATGATCTTGGGTCCACTGTGGGGGGACGAATGAGGGCGGTGATGGCGTACTTGCGCAGGGTCCCGCCCACTCATGGCACGAGGAAGGTGGTGAGCACATCAGGGTCGTGCTGCTCGGGATCGAGCCAGCATCGAACTCGGAGCGCTCGATGGCGACGCGCATGCGATCCTGGACTTCTTGTACATCGGGTCTGGCGTTGGCGGTGATGATGGCGAGCTGCGAAGCAGGGTCTCGGGTCTGGCATATACCGGGGCTGGGACGCTCGTCCCATGGCTCCCACAGCCGAATATTCGGGGGTACGCCGCCACGAGTACGTCTCGTTTCGCAAAATATGACGACGAGGTCGGACCGGAACGGAGGTAGCGTCTGGCTCACCGTATTCGGTGCGTGATTGGCCAATGGGGAGTATGCGGATCAAGAGGGGCCTTTTGGTTTTGGCTGCGATGACGGTGGCGTTTGCGACGACGATGGCGTTTGGGGATGGCACCGCGTTCGCAGGGAAAATGACTGGGCAAGGCTCGACCACGTGTGTCGTGGGAGGCACCATTACCTTCGACCCGCCTCTGACGATGAACGGGACCCCGAATGAAAAGAGGACAACTGCTTACGTGACCGCCTCCCTGAACGCATGCTCAGGGGGAACGCCGGTGGGCTCGTCGAAAGGCTCCAACGTCAAAACGATCAAGCAGAATGTGCCGAAAGGAATAACGCCAACAGGTGCAGCGGTATTGCCTCCGCAGCACCGTCGATCACCGTCAAGGCCATTGTGAGATGGAACGGCGAGACGCCGACCAAGCTCAGCGTCAGTCATCTGTCGATTGTCTCCAATGCTGAGTTCGAGCTGGGCTTCAGCGGAAACTTCACGGCTCGTGGTTCGTACGCTTGGCCAGGGAACGTTACGGCCTACCTGAGCCAGTCGAGCACGACCGCTGTCCTTGAATGTACTGGGGCTATTAGCAGCGCCCAACTTGACTCGTCGACCAGCAGGATGAGCATTTAGATATTGGCCGATGTGCTCCTCGGTGCGGTGGTGGTTAATCCAGCATCTCGGCTGGCTCAGCCGTGCCAACTACTCGGGACGGTGTCACCGTGGAGGGCGGGCGCATCATCGTCACGCTCATGTTATCTGTCGTTTGCGCCATCACTGGCCGAAACCTGAAGGCCCCGGCCCTCGAACCTGTTTCGACTAGTCGACGGTGACATAGATGTCGCCTTCGCGAACGGTCGCTAACACCATGTCCAGTCCGCGCGGTTTGCGACCCAGCCCAATCACCGAACGCGACCACTTAGGCACCCGCCGCCCTGCGAAACCGGTGACCCAGTCGAGGTTCTCTCCGGTGCAAACGTTAAACCGCGAGTTGTGCCACGGGCACTGCACTACGCCCTCCTCGTACGTCAGCCCACCGGGACCGCGGGTGAGCGAGAAACCCAGATGAGGGCACCGGTTACGAGCAACGTGGACTTCATTGCCCCGACGCGCGACGATCAAGCGGTGCCCATCGGCCTCGACCCCAGTGAGTTCGCGTTCGGGGAAGTCGGAGAGTGACCCGATGCGGACCTCAGTACCCATTTCACGCTCCTGGGTCGCCGCCTAAAACCGTACCAAGAGACAGGCCGTATGTCACACGTCGAAGGTGCCCACAGCGAATCTGAACCTGCCGCGTTGAGGATGTCCAGCGACATGCTCCTGCTCAAAATCCCTCCCGCCGACCTCGGCGTTGAGACCCCCATGCTCCTTAGCGCCGAGCCCACCCTCAGCAACCATCGGGGGTCGGATAGCTCAATAGGCACAGCCTGACCCTCCCCTTCGGCCCAATACCCGACGTCTCCGTCTTGGACGGGCTGTCTACGCTTTTTGGGCGCCTTCTCCAGTTGGCGCATGGTGACTCGGCCTTGACGTTCAAGCTGCTTCCAACGTCTCATACCAACCATCGCGTCACACGTCGGACAGGGCAGTGCGGGCCTCAGTGGGATTGGGGCGGCCCCCGGCAAAATCTCTGCGTCTTCCGCAGCTTTCAGACACGCCCGCAAGCGGAGAAAGCGCTTGACTGTTCCGTACTTACGGTCCCTGCAACGCACCTTGATGGGGTCTGGGCGTAGGCCGTCAGGCGGGCTGCCACAACTCGATCCGATTGCCCTCCGGATCGGTGACCCAGCCGAATCGACCCACACCTTCCATGTCCTGCGTCTCTTCGGCGACATCCGCCCCCTTGAGGCGCAATTGCGGCTCTTCCGGTATTTGCGGGGTGAGCCAGCTCACGTGACCACCATCGAGTCCAACACCCTGAAGTTGGGTTTGCCCGCGTAGAGCAGGGCTCGGATGCGGAAGTTCTCGAAGTTGGTGAAGCCGAAGGCGACGCGTTTCACCCGCTTCAAGAGGTTGTTCATGCCTTCGGTGGGGCCGTTGGACACTTTGGCCTCGTGCCAGGCGACGATGGGCTCGAACCAGTTGCGCAGCGTGCGCGCCAGGCGCCTCACTTCGAATGGCGCCGAGGCCTTGGAGCCGACGTCGATGATGTCGCGCAACAGATTGGTCGCATGCTCGGGGTTCTCAGTGACGTAGAAGGCGGCGACGGCTTCTTTGACGCTGTAGGCGAAGGCCACCTCGCCGTCGGGGTCGCCGAGCGCCAACAAGCCCTCGAGCCGTTCTTGGAGAGCGGGATCGGTGGCGGTGGCCCCGATCACCAAGAGCTTGCGGGCCCGGTAAAGCGGGTCACCGGCGCGTCCGCGGTGGCCGAGGCGCTGTTGTTGGACCCGGCGCCGGACCTGATCCACGGCCAAGATGGCATGGCGCATGACGTGGAAGCGGTCGATGACCCTCGTGGCCTTCGGGGTCACCACCTTGAACACCGCGCTGTAGGTCTTGGACATGTCGAGGCACCCATAGTCGAGGTTCTCTCTCACGTGGTGCGGCTGGGACCGAAGCCACCGGGCCACGTGGGTGAAGTCCCTGGTCGGGAGCACGTCGATGAGGGCGTGGTTGGCCACGTCGCACACCGTGGTCGCCCACGTGTTGTGTTTGTAGGGACCGGCGCGGACAAAGAGCGACTCGTCGAGGCCGATGGCGGTGGTGTCCTTCAGTCGTTTGGTATCGGCTGCCAGCAGCGCCGCGCCATAGATGCGCACCGCTGCGTTGATGGCGTCCCACGAGCACCCGAGCTCACGGGCGAGATGCGAGATGGTCTGGCCGCCGCCGATCTGCTTGACCACCCATTTGGCCGCCCGCGTGGTGAGCATGCACCCCACCGCTGCAATGCGGTGATCACCAAGGGTGAAGGACTGCTCGGGGCACCCCGTGTCGCGACAGATGAGCCGGTGCTTGCGCCAGCGCAGCGTGATGGGCACTCCCCCGAAGGGCAGGTCGACGTACGAGACAACGGGACGGTCCTTCACCCACGCCCGCCCCCACAGGTCAAACACACGAGCTCAGGTGCCGCCTGTTCGATGGCGATCTCGCCGGCCGGGCCGCGCCGCGCGTAGGAGAGGACACGCACGTCTTTGAGACCGACGAGATGGGAGACGATCTCGTTAGGATCGAAGTACACAGAGGCGTGGAGGATCTTCTTTCTCACAAATTAAGACTGAAGCGCCTCTGTGTTTCTAAACCGCGGATGTCTGGCGATCCCCCCAGGGTTTCCCGGTCAAGACGTTGTCAGACCCCGCAAATACCGGAAGAGCCGCAATTGCGCAAGCATTGCGCTGAGGTCGTCAACCCGGAAGTTGAGCATGGTTTGCTGGGAGCGGGACCCGAAGTAGTCGGTCTCAGGCTCGAATGTCGCGAATACGGTCGGCCCAGACTCCTGACGCCATAAGCCGTTCTCACCGGCATCGAGGCCCAGGCAATCCCGATACCACGCGCCCAAGGCCACCGGGTCGCTCGCCCGTACGAAGTATCCACCGATTGCAATCACACGTTCCACGGCGCAATCCTGCCAGGACGGACTTGACCCCGCTGAGATCCGACGACCCCGAATACGTGGTGGGCGCAGAGGGACTCGAACCCCCGACCTCAGCCGTGTGAAGGCTGCGCTCTAACCGGCTCTGACCTGGCCTTATGTAAGAACGTGACCCAAAACGTGACCCAAGGGAGATTGTTTTTCGACAAAAGTTGGAGTCCCGACACTTCGCCTCGGCTGGGCTGTCACAGCACCATGGTTCATTGAGAGCCATGAAGCGCCAACGCGACGGGGGGGTCGAACCAGGACCTTTGCAACCCTCCGACGACCGGCATACCGTCGGCTTCGTGAGCGAGATGGGGGACTTCCGGTATCACCTCACCGTCCTCCCCACCCGCCAAGGGGATGGCGATGACGACGAGCCGACGAGGGGTCACGGCTCCCACCGGGTCGACGACGGCTGGGAGCTGGTGCGGTCCCACATGACCAAGGACGAAGTCTCGACGCTGCTCCTGTACCGGAAGCCCGCGTAGCTCGACCCCTTCGGGCGCGAGTCGCCCTCGTAGTGGTTGCGTGGTGCCCTCACGCCTCCGGCAGCCGTGCCGCAATGGTCCGAGCGAGTTGCTGCGCTGCGCCAGGGACATCGGCGGTCCCGGACAGCAAGACACGGGTTTGCTTAGAACTCCCGCTGATTCAAGATGGCCGAGTGGAACGCTTGGAGGCGCTGATGTGAATGCTGATCGAAACGGGGAGCGCGCGCCGGTCGAAACGGGGAGCACTTCGGTCGGAACCTACTTGTCGGCCTGAGCCTCGTCCACAGACGTGACTGGCTTTGTTCGGCGGGTCCGGGTCTTGGCGTCGGTGAGCCGGTAGCTCTCACCCTTGGTCTCGATGATTCTGCACCGATGGGTGAGCCGGTCGAGCGTGGCCCCGGTGAGCCGCTCGGATCCGAGCACCTCGGTCCACGATTCGAACGGCAGGTTCGTTGTCACGATCAGGCTGGTGCGCTCATAGGCCGTCGAGATGACGTCGAAGAGCAGCTCAGCGCCGACCTTGGAGGCAGGCACGTAGCCCAGCTCATCGAGGACGAGCAGGTCCAACTTCGCCAACTGGGTCTTCAGGCGCAAGAAGCTCCGTTCGTCTCGGGCCTCGATCAACGTGGTCACCAGTTCGGTGGCCCTGAAGAACCGCACCTTGTAGCCCTTGTGGCACGCCGCGGCGGCGAGGGCCGTCGCCAGGTGTGACTTGCCGGTGCCCGGGTTCCCGACGAGGAGCACGTTCTCGCGCTTGTCGATGAACTCGCAGCGTGCCAGCTCGGCCACCAGCATCTTGTTCACCGACGGTCGAGCGGTGAAGTCGAAGTTCTCCAGTGTCTTTACGGTCGGGAACCGAGCTGCCTTCAAGCGACGCTCGGCCGCTTTGCGTTCGCGTTCGAGGAGCTCCAACTCGGTGAGCTGGAGCAGGTAGGCCAGGTGGTCGACGTTGTCGGTGGCTGCCTGGTTGGCCACCTTCTCGCACTCGGCTCCAATGGTCGGCAGCCGCAGGGATTTGAGGTGATGGTGCAACAGCACCATGGACTTGGTTTCAAGGGACTTCACGCACTTGCTCCTATCTGGGTCAAGGTGCTGTAGGCACCGAGATCGGGTGGGTCGATGACGAAGGACCTGAGATGCGGGTGACCGTCCAGGCTGAACAGCCCGACGGGGCGTTCATCGCGGTGGAACAGGATCAACGAGACGGCGTCGGATCCGGTCGCCCCGATAGAAAGGGCCTCCTCGATGGCTCCGGTGAGCTGGCGCAGCGATGCCCGCTCCATGAGGCGCAGCACCTTGATGTACTCCCTGGTGCCTGCCGATCCGAGGTCTGTCTCGAGCCGTCGACGCAAGTGCCCGAAGCACGCCGGCAGGTCCCAACCCTCCAGGGGTCGGGCGTGATCGAGGGCTCCGGGCTTGCGTTCGAGGAGGGCCAGGTAGTGCCGAGGATCGAAGGAGATCACCTCTTTCGACCAGCACCTCGGGTGTCGGGCCACCACCTCGGTCCCCGAGAGGATGCGGACCTCTTCGATGCCGCCGAGGACGGTCACTTCGTGATGGGCATGCGCGGTCGGCACCGAGTAGTCGTTGCGGTCGAAGCGCACGAGGGAGAGCGAGTTCGCACTGGCCTGGGCGACACGTCGCGGGTCGAAGGATTCAGCGGGCAGGCCGAGCATGGCGGCACGGTCCACCTCCAGGCGCTCGGCCTTCCCCTCGGGCTTGCCCCGCACCGACCGGGCCATGTCCACTCGGCACGCCGCTTCCAGGTGGGCGTTTAGTTCGGTGAAGGAATCGAATGACGGGACCGGGACCAAGAAGTTCCGCCGCCCGAAGCCCACTAGGGACTCGACGTGGCCCTTCTCGTTTCCCCGGGCCACCCGGCAGAAGTGGTGAGTGAAGAGGAAGTGGCTTTCCAGACGCAGGAACTCCCGAGTGAGCTCGCGCTCGCGTCCGGTCACCTTGGCCACGGCGATTCTCGAGTTGTCATAGCTCGTGCGGGTGGGCACCCCGCCGAAGAAGTCGAAGGCGGCCACGTGTCCGGCCTGGAACGTCTCGGTGCACTCGCGCGGGTAGGCCGAGACGTGGAACACGTCCGAATACGGCAAGGTCATGACCGACAACGCCGCCTTCATTTGCTCTCCGGCGATGATCACGGTGGCCTCGCCGAAGTCGTATTGGGCCTCACCGGGGGGATGCGAGAGCGGGACGAAGACCTCTCGGTGGCGCTTCCTGGCCGCCGCCACCTGGGCACGGACCTGGGACGAGCAGCCGGTGTAGCCGTGCTCGTCACGCAGCCGCTCGAAGATCCGCTTGGCGGTGTGGCGCTGCTTGGGCGGGGCGTCGCGGTCGGCGACCAGGATCTCGTCGATGACCCTGAGGAACTGACCCAGTTGCGGCTTCGGACGAGGTGCGCTCTGGCGATAGCCGGGCGGCTCGGCGTTGGCCAGGATCTTCTCCAGGGTCCGGGCGCTGACCCGGTAGTCCCGCCTGATCGAGCGCTTCGACGCGCCCTCCACGAACACCTTGCGCCGGATCTCTGTCCACATCTCCATGTCGGTGTGCACCCTTCTCCCGTCCACTCGCTCGAACCCCAGGCGAGAAGCCTGTGAATGGGATCGAGCGAGCACGGGGATGGTCAGGTGCTCCCCTTTTCGATCAGCGCGTACTGAGTCTCAGGTGCTCCCCTTTTCGATCAGCGTTTACACTTCACCGCCTGCAACCCCTTCACCAGGGTCCCCAAGTCGACGTCGAGTGCCGTCGCAAGGCGTGCCATGAGGTCAAGGCTCGGGTTTCGCTGACCGGCTTCGAGGCTGGCGATGTAGGTCCTGTGGATGCCCGCCTCGTAGGCGAGGGCTTCCTGAGAGAGGCTCAGGCGAAGCCGGTATCGCCTTGTACGGTCCCCCAGTTCGACTTGGCGGGGGTTCTTCCTTTCCCGTAATACCCTCATGCCTCATCACGGTACGCCCCGGCTGTGTCGCTCGGCTCGGAGCCGGGTCAACGCCGCATTCGGCTCATCCAAAAGCGAGGCTGCGGCTACCGCTCCGTCGACTCGCTCACGACGGTTATCCGCTTCTGCCATTGCTTATTCGCCGTCGGACTGTCTAACCCGAGGATTGTCGTCATAGATTGTGCCCCGTGGAACCCCTCAACGATACTGACCCGCATCAGCTAGGTCAGTATCGGCTCCTTGGGCGCGTAGGTTCCGGGGGCATGGGGGTCGTTTATCTCAGCGAGTCGACCTCTGGTCAGCCAGTCGCTGTCAAGCTCATTCGGGTTGAGTTAGCAGATGACCCTTCCTTCCGAACACGGTTTCGTCGTGAGGTTGAAGCTAGCCGCAGAGTCGGTGGCATTTGCACGGCCAAGTACGTGGACGCGGACGTTGAGGCGGCCCGTCCTTACGTGGTTACCGACTACATAGATGGTGGAAATCTGACTGAACGAGTCAATAAGACCGGCCCCATTGTTGGCGACCAGCTTGTGGGACTTGCAGTCGGTCTGGCTGAAGCCATCGTCGCGATGCACGCTGTAGGTGTCATTCACGGTGACTTAAAACCTTCAAACGTCCTGCTCGCACCCGACGGCCCAAAGGTTGTGGATTTTGGCGTCTCCCACGCCGCCGACCAAACGGCACTTACCCAATCGGGAGTCGTGATTGGTTCACCCGGTTGGATGGCACCCGAACAAGCTCTTGGTCAGGTCGCAACACCCGCTATCGACACTTTCGCGTGGGGAGCCACTGTCGCCTTTGCTGCAACGGGCCGAGCACCTTTCGGCGAGGGGCGCCCAGCCGCCGTGATGTATCGAGTAGTGCATGAAGCTCCCGACCTGACGGGAGTCGAGCCGAGGCTACTGAGCTTCGTGATGGCGGCGTTGGCGAAGGAGCCGAACGCCCGCCCTGCACCTGAGAAGCTCCTTGTTTCACTTGTGCAAACAGCCATGACGGGTGGCCCTCCTGCTGACGGTGCCGCCGCTCAGGCAACAGCCGTCCTCGATAAGACATGGCGAACTCAACCGTGGTCACAGGTGGCACCCTTGAAAAAGACGGCTGTCTTGTTCAGGCGCCCCCTCGTTGTAACCCCCACGCTCCTCCACCACCCATCTTCTGTGACACAGCACATAGCGCCGCTAAGCGTGCCGCAAAAGTCGACACACGTGCGGAGGTCGCGACTGGTGGCCCTGGCTGTTGGGATATCTGTCCTCGCCGCCGGAGCCATCGTTGGAACGGTTCTCACCGTTCTTCCCGCCTCGGCATCGCCTCTTGGCCTCGATGGTCTCGTAACAGTCACGGGGCAAGGAACCAAGACCACTTCGGTACTCCGCTCGTCCCGTGCGGTGGACCTTCTCGTTGCAATGGTCTCAACGGAGTACCAGGAGTCGGTGAGCATCTCGGGTGGCGGGCTCCATTGGACTCGGGCCGAGACTTACGAGGGTACCGCCACGACGGCTGGAGAGAACCTTGAGGTGTGGACGGCACAAGTGAGCGCTCTTCCAAACGGCCTGCGAGTTACGTCGGCGATGACAGGCCCACCATCATGGTCCCAGTCGCTGACGGTCCTGGGACTCAGCAACGCTTCTGGCATCGGCGCAGTCGCAATGGGCTGCTATTTCTATCAATCGGATTGCACAAGCGGAAGTCCAGTCCCAAGGCTCTCCCTGGTACCCACGCACACGGGGTCTTTGGTTGTCGGCGTGGGCTACGACTACAGCGTCGATATCAGGAAGTCGGTTGGTCAGGGTCAGACCATCATTGAGCAAGCATTCGACTCAAAACAGTTCGCGACCATGTGGGTTGAGCGGCTAAACGCCCGGACATTCGCTGGACAGTCTGCGACGATGTCTGCGACAGCTTCAGGTAATGATGCCTGGGCCGTATTGGCCTTTGAGATCACACCCAAAGCATAGGTAGCAACGCCTGAGTCCTCACCGTATCTTCGCCAGCTCATCGTCGAGGGCCACGGACCGCAGAACGTGAGCAACAGTCGAGGCGTGCCACTTCCCGCCTTTGCTCGCCGTTGGGACGCCCTCGTCGTTGAACTTGATGGCGATGGCCGAACGTTTAGCCTGCTCGGCCACGAGTTCCACCAGCAGGGTCCGATGACCTCGTGAGTTTGTCCAATAGGTCCGGGTGGTGTCGCCGTAGCCGGTCTCGGGCATCTGCGGCGGCGTCCTGCCATCCAGGGAGGCGGTGGTCGTCAGCCCAGTGTGACGCCAGAAGGTCTGCCACAACGCGCGAGTGGCCGTCGGCGTACGTGATGGTGAGCCTGCACCGGATGCACCACAGGATCCTGGCATCGCCTTCGTCGACATCGTCTTGGAGAAGACAAAGTGTCGGCCGCATCAAGCCACGTCCTCCTCGGCCACCTTTCGCATCCAGATGCCAGAAGGCTGCTTCTCGGCACCGGCGCGGGCCAGTGCCTCCTCGATAAGGTCCCTTCGGCGCTTGAACGTCAGCTTGCGATGGTGGAGGTGTGCCTGCGGATTCCGACTGATTCCGTACACCCATTCCGATCGAATCCGTACACCTGTTCCGATGTTTTCGGACACCCCGGGGGCCACTGACGTAGCACTGGCGTGAGGTGAGGTAGCCCGGCCACCCTGCCCCGAACTGTTGTTCGAGGAGGAGCCGGTGCCGAGACCCCGTGTCGCCATGCGAAAGATCCGAGATGTTCTGCGCCTGACCTTCGGGGAGAGCCTGAGTCGGCGTCAGGTGAGCGCCTCGCTCGGGATCCCGGTCACGACGGTGTCGGACCACGTCGTCCGGGCCAAGCTGGCCGGGTTGTCGTGGCCACTGCCCGAGGATCTCGACGACACCGCCTTGGAGCGCGCCCTGTTCCCACCGACAGCACCGTCGCGCACCCCTCGGCCGCTCCCGGACTGGGGCTATGTCCACACCGAGCTGCGCAAGAAGTCGGTGACGCTGCAGCTGTTGTGGCTCGAGTACCGCGAGGTCCATCCCGACGGCTACGGATATAGCCAGTTCGCCAACCTCTACAAAGCCTGGCGCCGCCACGTCGACGTCGTCATGCGTCAGGTGCACCGGGCGGGCGAGAAGCTCTTCGTCGACTTCCCGGGCCAGACCATCCCCATCTATGACCGGTCGAGCGGTGCGGTGTCGATGCGGGCCGAGCTCTTTGTGGCCGTGCTCGGGGCGTCGAACTACCTCTATGCCGAGGCGTTCGCGTCCCAGGAGCTTCTCTACTGGGTGACGGGCCATATCCATGCCTTTGAGTACATGGGCGGCTGCCCCGAGATCGTGGTGTGCGACAACCTGCGCTCGGGGGTGAACCGCCCGCACCGCTACGAGCCCGACGTCAACGCCACCTACGCCGAGATGGCCGCCCACTACGGCGTGGCCGTCATCCCGACGAGGCCCTATCGGCCTCGCGACAAAGCCAAGGTCGAAGCAGGGGTGCTGCTGGCCGAGCGCTGGATCATCGCCCGGTTGCGCAAGGAGCGGTTCTTCTCGCTCACCGAAGCCAACGCGCACATCGGGCGGTGCGTGCAGGAGATCAACAACCGGCCCTTTAAGAAGATGGAGGGCTCGCGCGCAAGCCTCTTTAAGTCCGTGGACCTTCCCGCCCTCGCGCCGTTGCCCCCGAGTCCTTATCAGTTCGCCCTGTGGAGGCGCATGACGGTGAACATCGACTACCACGTCGAAGCCGACCGTCACTACTACTCGGTGCCCTACGGGCTCGTCGGACAGAAGGTAGACGTCCGCCTGTCGGCGGTGACCGTCGAGATCTTCTCCTCATCGCGGCGGGTGGCCAGCCACGTGCGCAGCTTCGTGCGCTTCGCCCACAGCACCGATGAGGCCCACATGCCCGAGTCCCATCGCCGTCATGCCCAGTGGACGCCGTCTCGCATCGTGGCCTGGGCGCACAAGACAGGGCCCAACGCGGCGCAGTTGGTCGAAGAGATCCTGGCGGCTCGCCCTCATCCCGAACAGGGGTTCCGCTCGGCCCTGGGCATCATCCGCCTGGCCGACCGCTACGGCACCGAGCGGGCCGAGGCTGCGTGTGGGCGGGCCCTTGCGTTGCGGTCATTCTCCTACCGCTCGGTGGAGTCGATCCTGAAGCACTCCCTCGACCGCCAGCCCTTGCCCGAGGTCGCATCGGCGCCCCCCCATCCCCGTCACCGCAATGTGCGGGGCGCGCACTACTACCGCTGAAAAAGGAGAGAACCATGCTGCAGAACCCCACCATCGAGGGTCTTCGGACCCTGAAGCTCGACGTCATGGCGCAGGGCCTGGTCGAGCAACGTGAACACTCTGATTACCAGGGGCTCGGCTTCGAGGAGCGTCTCGGGCTGCTGGTCGACCGCGAGGTGGCCGAACGCGAGAACCGACGACTGCAGCGCTATCTCAAGTTGGCCAAGCTGCGCTTGCCGGCCACTATCGAGGACATCGACTTCCGACGCCGCAGGGGGCTTGAGAAGTCCCAGGTCCTCACCTTGGCCGAGGGACACTGGGTGACCAACAACCACGCCGTGGTCATCGTGGGGCCCACCGGAGTGGGCAAGACCTATCTCGCCTGTGCGCTCGCCCACTCGGCCATCCGCCACGGACACACCGCTGTGTACGTGCGCGCCCCGCGTCTGTTCGATGACTTGGCCATCGCCCGCGCCGACGGGCGCCTGGCCCGGCTCATGGCCAGCTGGGCCCGAGTGGAGGTCCTGGTGGTCGATGACTTCCTGCTTCGCCCACTCACGCCCGACCAGGCCGCCGATCTGCTCGAGGTCATCGAAGACCGGGCCCAGATCCGTTCGACCATCATCACGTCGCAGTTGCCGGTGTCCATGTGGCACGAGGCTCTGGGCGACGCCACCATCGCCGACGCGGTGCTCGACCGTGTTCTTCAAAACGCCCACCGCATCGAGCTCTCGGGTGAGTCCATGCGCCGGCCCTCTGACCCACCGAACCGGTCCGAGGCCGCCAAATGAAAGACTGTCGACTTCAAGTGGAGGAGGTGATTGTCAGGGGATAACCGAACCCCAACGTCGGCCGCTACGCGGCCTCCGACCAGTGTCCGAAAACTCCGGACTGAGTGTACGGAATCGCCGGAATGTGCAGTGTGCCTCAATCTCACGCTCAGTGCGTCCTCGGGTCATGAGGTCGAGAAGCTCGACCGCCAGGTCGCATGTGCCGCACAACGGCTGGCCGTCACGCCACCAGTGGTCACTATCGGGAGTTATGCCCGTGGCGCATGCGGTGCATTGGGGGTCGGCCCAGAAGTTCTCGGCCCGTCTGGTCGCATCGAGCAGGACGCTGTTGGGGTCGGCCTCCCAAAACGACCCGGTGAACTCGTAGGTTTCACTTTTCAGAATCCGATAGGCGGTCTTGGTGACCAGCTCGGCGCCGGAGACCACGTACGCCCTCTTGGGTTGCCTTCCTACCCTCCAGCCCTTGGACCACCAGACGCGACCATTCACGGCCGTGGAGGCCAGTGTGGCCTTGAGGAACGGCAGGGCGACACCGGTAGGGCACCACCAGCCCAAAGCCGGGGCGAGCTGTTTGCGGCCACGCACCTTCTCCTCGGCGAGGTCGGCCGTCGAAACGATGATGGTCGCTCCGTCACAGGGAACCAGGACGCATTCCACCGACACCCCTCCGAGTACCAGGCGGCCCACCCGTTTGTTCACGCGCTCCTTCACCGTGCGGGGGCTCTCGGGAGGGGTAGGCACCGAGGTGACCCACAGGACGTCGCGGGGGATTTTGTCGGCATTCGTCGCGTATGCGGGGTAGCCACTGCATACCTCATCAACACCGACAAATGCGGGGTAGCTCTCACAGACCCGTCGCATCTCCCGGTCGGCCCTCTCTTTCGCGCCGTGAGAACAACCCCAGCTCTTGCACCGGGGGTGGTAGTGGAAGGAGCTGCCACCTTCCCGAGAAACGCCGACGGCACCTCGGGTTCCACAGCGCTGCTCGGTCTTGGTCTTGGGTCGGTTCGGGTCACGGGTCGGGACCACGAGCCCGATCTCGGCCAGCCGTTGGAGGATTTGGTCCTCGACGCCCTCCTCGGGTTTCAGAGGCGGCCTGTTTCTCTGCCCATTGGCGCCGTGGCCTTCTTCGCTCTCGACGCTCCTGCGGGAGTTCGACATGGCGCGTGCCCCTTTGCTGCCGCCATTGACCGTTGGCCACTCGGGCGGCGAACCTGAAACCGTCACGAGCAGTCCACCAAAAAGCACAACAGTCAAGGGGGAATCGGGGGCATGTCTTTTTCTTGCCAACTCCGGAGCGCTGGATTCGGCTAGTCGTCTTCTGAGGTCAAGACCTGCCGGAGCGCGTCGCGCAGCGAGACCCGAGACGGCCCTCGACGCGTCGCAGCTCGGCCAACAGCCGCATGGCCTGCTCCCGGTCGAGGGCAGCCTTCGACCCCGGCGGCAACATGGCCAATGAGCGCCGGAGGTTCTCCAGCTCGTACATGCGGTCCACGGACGACGAACATACGTTTGCCATGGAGAGATACGCAAGTGCCTCTGGTCCGTAGGTGGAAGGTCCCGGTAAACTCCTTATGAGAATGATGATTCCCACAAGTACAGCGGCTCTTTTGACAAACCGAGCTGACCTCCTGCCCGCCCCGGTCACCGACCCCTCCCGCCACCCAGTAGCCGTTTACCTCGCCCGCCTGGCCCCAGGGTCCCGACGCTCCCAGGCCGCAGCCCTCAAGACCATGTCCAGCTTGCTGACCGGTGGTCGCCTGGATTCTCAGTCCCTCCCCTGGCACCAACTCGGCTATCAACACACCCAGGCCCTGAGAGCCGCTCTTGCCGAGCGATACAGCCCAGCCACCGCCAACCGCCATCTGGCTGCTCTTCGTGGTGTGCTCCGTGAAGCCTGGCGTCTCGGGCTCATGAATGCCGAAGACCTCGCCCGCGCCACCGACCTTCCACCAGTACGGGGTGAACGCCTACCCCGTGGACGAGGACTCTCGCGCGGCGAGCTGCGTTCCCTCTTCGATTCATGTCGTGGTGGCACCGCCGCCGATGCCCGCGACGCCGCCCTCATGGGTGTGCTCTACGCCGCTGGCCTCAGGCGGGCTGAGGTGGTGGCCCTCGACGTCTCCGATTACGACCCTGACACCGGGAGCGTCGTCATCCACGGCAAGGGGAACAAGGAACGCGCCGCATACATCGACAACGGGGCGGCCGACGCCATGTCCGCTTGGCTCTCGGTGCGGGGTGAATCACCGGGGCCGCTCTTCTGCCCTGTGACACAAACCGGTGCCGTCACAATCCGGCCCATGACCGACCAGGCCGTCTACGCCATTCTTCAAGCCCGCGCCAAGAAGGCCAATGTGAAGGCGTTCTCGCCCCACGACTTACGTCGCTCCTGTGTCTCAGACCTCCTCGATGCCGGAGTCGACATCTCCGTGGTGCAACGTTTCGTTGGTCATGCCAATGTGACAACCACAGCTCGGTACGACCGGCGTGGTGAGCAGGCCAAGAAGAAGGCGGCCAAATCGTTGCACGTTCCTTTCATTGTGGAATCCGGCTTGCCTTGAGCCAGTCGCCCGTGTCGAGGCGCTGACCCTAGCCATTAGCTCCCATTGATGACACGCTGGCACTGTGGACGCTCGTTCAGACCACGACAGCATCCGTCGCAGCTACGACACGCTCGCCGAGCGCTATTCGGCTCAACTTGGCGATGAGCTGGTCCATAAGCCCCTTGACCGCGCCCTCCTCAACGCTCTCATTGAGCAGAACCCATCGGGCATGCCCATCGCTGACGTGGGCTGCGGCCCTGGACACGTTGCTGCCTGGCTCGTCAGCCACGGGGCGCACGCTGTCGGTATCGATATGTCGCCAGGCATGGTGGCAGTCGGACGACGCGAACACCCCGAGGTCGAGTTCCGGCAGGGGGACCTGCTCTCGCTTCCGGCCGCCGATGGTGAGTTCGGCTCGGCCGTCGCCTTCTATTCGATAATCCACCTCAAGGACGATGAGCTGGAACCTGCCTGTGGCGAGTTGAGACGTGTCTTGGTCGAGCGTGGACGGTTGCTCGTGGCCTTCCACGTCGGCGATGAAGTCCGTCACGTTGACGAGATGTGGGGCGAGAGAGTGGAGCTTGACTTCCGCTTCCTCGAAACGACAGCAGTTGCCCAGACGCTTCGTGCTGCAGGATTCGAGATTGAAGGAGAGCTGGAACGAACGAACTACCCACAGGAAGTTGAGACCCGGAGGGCTTATCTGTTCGCACGTCGCCGCTAGGCGTTGGTTGCATTTGGGTCATTAACGGGGGCCATCTGAGCGAGCCAGAGGTCCCTCGGAGGGGGGGAACGGCAAGGTCTCTCTTCGTGGTCGATAGCGTTGAGGAGTGGTGACCGTGTTCCCTCCCATCGAGCCTTACGAGACCGGGCTCCTCGATGTTGGCGACGGCCATTCGCTCTACTGGGAATGCTGCGGCAACCCGACAGGAACACCGGCAGTCGTCCTCCATGGCGGTCCCGGGTCGGGATGTACACCGGGTCTGCGCCAGTTGTTCGACCCCACCCTCTACCGCATCGTTCTTTTCGACCAGCGCGGTTCGGGACGGAGCGTGCCTCGGGTTGTCGCCGACACGGACATGTCGACCAACACCACTGCACATCTCGTTGCCGACATCGAGCGTCTCCGGGGTCACCTCGGAGTCAAGCGGTGGGTCGTTTTCGGCGTTTCATGGGGTGTCACCCTCGGCCTTGCCTACGCCGAGAGGCATCGGGAGTCCGCCCTCGCTTTCGTGGCCAGCTCGGTCACCCTGACCCGACCAAAAGACATCCACTGGCTCTACCACGAGACAGGTCGCTACTACCCCGAGGCATGGCAGCGGTTCCGTGACGGTGTTCCCGAGCGTGAACGCGACGGGAACCTTGTGGTGGCCTACTACCGCTTGCTTCATCAACAGCCCGAACTCTCACGCCGAGCACAAGCGGCGAAGGATTGGTGTCTATGGGAGGACGCCGCCTCCCCGCTGCCCGGAAGCACGCCCAATCCTCGGTACAAGGATGCGGCCTTTCGGATGACCTTCGCCCGGACGGTCACCCACTACTTCCGCCACGGGGCATGGCTCGCCGAGGACGTATTGCTCGACAATGCACATCGCCTTGCGGAGATACCGGCAGTGCTCGTTCACGGTGCCTTCGACTTGGGGAGCCCCGTCGATAGTGCCCAAGAACTTGCTCAGGCGTGGCCGGGCGCAGAGCTGCGGGTCGTTGACACCGGTCACACTGGTGGTGACTCGATGGCCACAGTCGTCATCGAAGCCACGAACCGGTTTGCCAGCGTCGACTGACGCACTCCCCCGTTGCGAACACTCAGGGCGATACTGGCAAGTGAGCGACAAAGCTGGGTGACCTCGCAAGCACCACGCTTTGTGGCCAAGGAGCGCGCTCAAGCTGGCGGTTTGGCGTTGCCCTTCAGCACGGTGAATGGGGCGCCGATGAGTAAAGGACCGCAACCAGACAAGGAGGCGACTGACATGCGTAAGGTAATCGTGGCAACGGTAGTGGCCCTCGGTGGTACCGGACTTGCGTTCGCTATCCGTTCCAAGATGTTGGCGAAGGGACAAACCGACTGACTGGACCTTGGTCCGTGTCCGCACCGCAAGGCACGCGGGTATAGTGATGAGGTCGTTCCGAAGACCACTGGTCCGAAGGAACGCACATCACGCAAGGAAGAGGCCCCGGGAGTCCGCTCCCCGGGCCTCTTCCGCGTCATCCCTCAGAACCCTCTGAAACCAAAGGAACGCACATCACGCAATACAGAGCGCCTACGGCGCCTCACCCTCTGGGGGGTTCCCCCAGACCCCCCAACGGCACCGCTCGCTTCGCTTCGCTCGCCGTACAGCAGTATTCCGTGCTCCGTCTCCCCCGCTCGCGTCTGCGTGCTGGCGCTACGTTGTGGCCGATGGACTTCGAGCCAAGAAGGTTGCTGAGGCGCGATGGATGACGACACGAGGCTGGTGATAACAGGGCAAATCGGAGAGCGTGGCGTCCAAAAAGTCCACACGCGCCACGGCAACCTCGCCGTGGGGAAGGCATTCGGCCTGAGATTGAACCCAGATCGCCGACAGGAGGCTTTCGTACGAAGTCGTTGGCCAGACTGTTCCTAGCCATGACCAAGGAAGACGCGAGCACATCTGCGTGCAAAGCTTCCGCTATGAGTGAGGTCGAGTACGCCCGAACAGAAGATGGCACTCACGTCGCTTATCGGGTGCTTGAAGCCGAGACCGACGGTCACTCGAAGAACGACATCGTTATGGTCTCCGGTGGTCTGTTTCCGATGGAGGTATTCGACGACGATCCCGGCTTCGTTCGGCTCCTCGAAGGACTCCGCTCTCTGGGGCGGTTGGTCGTGTTTGACCGACGCGGCATCGGGCACTCCGACCCTATTGTCGATTGGGAGAGGCCGGTCCTCGACCAATGGGCCGACGACTTGTGGGCTGTGGTGGAGGCGTCGGGCGCACAAGACGGTGCGGTGTTCGCGTGGGACGGCTACGGGGTAGCCACTCGATTCGCGGCCCGGCACTTCGGGCGACTGCGGTTGCTCGTGCTTCACCAACCGTTGGCGATTGCCGAAGACCGTTGGGACGAGTGGGTTGCCAACCGGCTCTACCTCTTGCGCGAGAACCTCAGCCAGGACACCCTCCTTGAGCAAATCGCACCGTCTCGCGCCGACGAAGCGTCGTTTCGCGATTGGTATCGCCATGCGGGACGTGCCGGAGCGAGCCCGGCCACTGCCGCCAAGATCTGGGAGTCTGTGTTCGCGTCGCGGCCCAGCGATCAGCTACTCGGGGCGGTCGAGACGCCCACCTTGGTGCTTTATCGTCGCGACAACTTCTATTCACCTGCGGATGCGGCCCGGATTGCGGCGTCCCAAATCAGCGGCGCGACCGTCGTCGAGCTTGCCGGAGCCGATCATTTTCCGTTTGTAGGCGACGTCGACAGTGTCGTTGCTGAGGTCGCTGATTTCGTGGTGGGTCAGAGGCGATTGCCACCTCCTCAACGTCTTCTGGCGGCGATCATGTTCACTGACCTTGTCGCCTCCACCGAACGCGCCGCATCACTTGGAGATAACCAATGGAAGTCCATTCTCGACCGCCATGATGCCGTCGTGCGGGCGGCCGTCGGGAACTGCGGTGGAACGGTTGTCAAGACGACAGGAGACGGCGTTCTTGCGCTCCTTCCGTCTGCGGGTGCTGCTGTTCGAGCCGCCAAGCGAATACGAGATCAACTCGATGCGGACGGGCTTGCGGTACGGATCGCCATTCACGTCAGCGACATCGACCGTCGCGGTGCCGATGTCTCAGGAATCGGCGTCAACATCACCGCCCGGGTGATGGCATTCGCCGATTCCGGTGAGATCGCAGTGACTGCGTCGGTCCCCATCGCCCTAACGGGCCAGGTCGCAGAGTTCGAGGCCC
The DNA here is from genome assembly GCA_963793645.1 of uncultured Acidimicrobiaceae bacterium. GTDB lineage: Bacteria > Actinomycetota > Acidimicrobiia > Acidimicrobiales > UBA8190 > CAWCAW01. Next base: position 466,504 of record CAWCAW010000010.1, read on the forward strand.
TCGGAACACACCAACTCAAGGGGGTCCCCGGCGAGTGGGAGCTGTTCCGCCTGTCCGGGAACCACGTTCGTGAGCGACCAGCTCGGTAACGTCCTGCCCTAACCTCGCCAATCGCAACGGTACCGCATCGGCCCTATCGCTCACACCCCGAAGGCGCCCTCGGCGAACTCCAACGTCCCGGGCTCCGGGTCGTCGGTGTGATCGAATCATATGCGGGTTATGACACGTTGAACGTCTGGAACAGCACGGCGAACTCGCAACCAGCCGCCATTCCTCCGTACCCGGCAATGCTGCGCAAGAACGCATCCGGGTCGAAGTCTGTGCCGAGCCTCGGTGCGAGTGCGTCCCCTGTCCGCAAGCGTGATTGCGATCGGGTGGCCCGAGGTGGTCGGACTGGCCTCGGCAGGGCGCTCATGCACGGCAATACCGGGCGCCCCCTCGGTCAGATCGCACTCCGCTCATGGCAGGGTCTTCGTGCGGATGGCTTCTACCTGATCCGAGTCGTAGTTCGTGACCAGCAAGGTGGTCTCGCTCGCGGCCATCTCCCGAGGGAAGCGCCCTGCTGAGACCGTGCCGAGCACCGCCGGCCTTCCATCCAATGCTGCCTGAGCATCTACGACCGTGAGTTGCGCAGTGGCCCCGCGTGCATTGAACCGGTTTGAGTTGGCCACGACAACGCGGGCATCACCATTCACCAGGGCGAGCCCGACCGGTGCCGCGCCGACTGGCACCCGGGCGACCAAGGCGTGAACAGGATCTGAAACGAGGCGGGCCGAGGAAAATGCCAAGAGTTCGTTGCTTCCCCTGGCCGTGATCCACACCGTCGCGCCGTCGGCCGATGCGACGACTCGCACCGGGCTGCAACCCGCAGTGACTGTCGAGGCAACCCCCTGGGCTGGCGCTGATTCGGCTTTTCTCACGTCGACCACGCTCAGTGTGCCGAGTCCGCCGCTACGAGCACCCGGCTCGGCTTCACTTGTGGCGTAGAGCCACTTCCCATCCGGCGAGATGGCCAGGCCTACCGGAGCCTCACCGAGCGGCACGATGCCTATGAAGTCATTCGGGCCAAAGCCCTGAGAGAGGGCCGTGGCCAGGTTGAACACCGCCAGGCCGCCGCTACCCTCCAGGGACACGAATGCGAACCGACCATCTGTAGTCACCGCCACCTCGATCGACCCATGCCCATCGCTTGCGAGGGTACCCACAACGGCGTCCGGTATATCTGCCTCGATCCGGTCTACGTCGACGACGAGGGCCCCACCAGCCCCGTCGGCGACGAGGAGGTATCGGCCGTCAGGCGTCAGAGCCTCGCCGAAGGCGCTCACCCCCAGCGGTATCTGGTGTTCGAGCCTCGGAGGGAAGCTCCCGTCAGATAGCGCGCCGATGCTCGACGCCAACGACACAAACGACCACTTACCATCGGCTGCAGTCACGACACCGAGAGGGGACGATGGGACCGGAACGAAGTCCGGGTGAACGCCGGTCAGGGACGCACTGGTTGCTTCCCTAGTGGTGCAGTTGCTTCCACCGATGTGGGCGCTCGTCGCCGAGCTGTTCTTTGTAGGACCAGCCCCCTTGCCGCATCCTGCGCAGACGACGATCGCAAGCAAGACGGTACCCGCTATGGCGGCCCACCTGGTGCGGCGGCGGTTGTGACGGGAGTGGACGGGCATGACTCTCCAGTCAAGCAGGGCGTTCCTTGTGGTCGTATTCGGCTGGACGGGAACCTCTCCCCCATCCGGAAAGCTTCGTTCTCGACCGTCCCTGCGGCCCGGGATCGACCGGCCCGAACGCTTACGAGAATCGGGGATAGCGGTGACCCAGTCCCAGTGGCCCGACCGTCCGCAAATCACCGCGCCGAGGCTTGCCGGTGACCCGGCTCAGAGTGCTTCCCGCACGTCACCAATGTCAGCAAACTCAAGGTGACCCCCAGCCGTCAACGTCCACGGCGCCGACTTCTGGCTGGAGATGGGGCGATGTCGACGCGGTGCGTCGGTCCCAACCATACGCGCCTCCCTCCGCAGCACCTTGAGGTAGCCGTTGAGCACTCGACGGTCAGGTGGCGGTCCGTCGATGGGACCGTCCCCCACGACGTATGGCCGCAAGACGGCGAGCACCTCCTCGTATCGCATGAACAGACGCTCCCGATGACGCGCCCGTTCAAAGCGGCCGACGTAACTCTTGCGCCAGTCGTAATACAGGTCTCTGCAGTACGACGGTCTGTACCCCGTCTCCGTGGAAATCTCCACCCATGTTGCCCGCTCCTTCATCCTCAGTCGCACAACCCGGGCGTGAAGCTCGTCGACCGCTAGGACTTGGTCGAGTAACGGAGCCCCGGGGCCACCGCCGAGTTTGGTCGGCAATGCCACGCGCTTCATGATGACCGAGGTGCGTGGTAAGCGAGGGGAATCGTGTCGCTATCCCGCGTGCCTGGAGTAGGTGCTTTTTGGACGCATGATGAAGCACCGAGCATCGCTCAAGTTGTGGATAGCGATCTGCGTGGCGGTCACCCAAAGACATGCATGATGAGACGACAATGACGGGCCACAGGCTGTCTCATCATGATGATTTCATAGTTATGACCACCTGATGAGACGTGCTTCATCACGACGGGGCCTTCTTCTTTTAGGTTCTAATATGACCACGTGATGGGACGCGTCTTATCACGTGGTCATAACCATGGGTGAGAAGCGAAGCCTTCGCGCGACACCGTTCGCCATCGCCAAGAGTCTTTGCGCCCCTGAACGCCGCAGGACTTTTCGGCGTCCCATCGCACCTGCGGCACAGTTGATGGCCCCAGCGTTGGCCTGAGGGGCCTCTGGTCGGGAACCAAGGTTCGACGTCATCCTGCCGTTTTCGATTTCTTCCCGTGACTCCCCCTCTGAGACTTTCTGGCCTGAAATATTTGATGGGACAGGTCCCCGTACAGAAGGGTTCATGATGAGACGACAATGTGCAAAGTGCCGCAAGATGAAGAACTGGGAGCCGCTCATGGGCGGCGGTGAGTGGTACACCCGCAAGAACGAAGTCCTGGCGTCGAGCGGAGACGGGTTCGAGAAGCGCGAGGAGGTGACCCTACCGTCGCCATATTGCCGAGAATGCACCAATGCATTGAAGAAGCCGTATCGGCAGAAGTGCAAGGCCGTAGCGCTAGTCGAAGGGGTGCATTCCCTGGCAGTCGGGCCGCCTAACAACGGCCGACTGAATGGAGAGGAGTTCGGGGTCTGCGAAGTGTGTGGGGAGAATGGCTGGGTAGACGTGGTGGGCCACCCCCACCCTGGGTTCCTGTGTCGAGCATGTCGGGCGGTACTCGGTGATGGGCGCGACCGCCAGCGCTTTGTGACCATGCTGACGGTGTTGTCGGAGCACAATGCCAAGGAGCGAAGGCTGAACGACGATGACGAAAGGAGGATCAAGGCCCGGTTCGCCGGATTCAGTCCACACAGAAGGGTCGCCCTAACGAGAAGGGCGAGCAAGAGGCCCATGCATCGGAGAAACAAGTTTGGTGCCGTCGAGAACCACGATGTGTGCGAAGGGATGGAGAATCGGGTCCGGGTCGTCCTCAAGTGGATGTTGTCGCCATCAGGAGTCGTCGAGCCCCGGAACGCCCGGTAGTGGCTGACTCCCATTCGAGCTTCACGCCGCTGGTGACAAGCCGAGAGTCCACCGAAGGACGGCGCGGGCCTTTGCCTCCAGCCAGATACCCGCTCGGTCACCCTCACGTCCCATCAGGTTGCGGACGCCAGCGGGCCGTTCCTCAATGACCCCGACGGCCAACTCCATCTTTTCTTGGTTGGCATTATGGGCAGCAAGGCAGACCAGGAGCTTGGCAATCCCGGTCCGGTGTCTCCCAGTAGCCCACACGGCCCAGCAGGGCCTGCACAACGGACCTGGGCGTGCGCCTCGGACCATGACTACCGGCACATTGTCCCCGCACGCCTCGCAATAACCAGTGCGTTCATGACTCTCGGACTCCCGGTTGTCGAGGGCGGCAAGCAGCCTTTCAATCGGGGTCAGGGGTTTGCCCTTCTTGCTATTGACCCGACGGCGCTCACCTACCTGTGCCTTCGTACAGCTCCGGCAGTACGGGGAGGGACTGACCACGGCACTCCTGTGACTAAGGCCGTCCTCTGCCGTCCTCCACCGAGATTGCTTTCGCGTGTACCACTCTCCCCCGCCATGCTCCGGGTCCCACGTCTTGGTCTGCTGACAACCAGGGCAGCGCTTCGTCACAGCTTCTACTTTGTTCGTCACGACTGAGCTAGTGGGGGAATCGCACCAAGTGCCATTCTGACCAGCTGTTACGGACGATGAGAAGTGCGCACCTCTTTGCTGCTCTGCGTTCGCCCTAAGAACCAGAAACGTGCGCCGGAGAACCGAGCCAATGCCATCAGGTTCTCGTTGAAGTTGATGAAACACAACGATGTAATGCCCTACCCCATATCGCGGTGGTTCCTATGGAGGCATCACGGCGAGGTGAGGACGATGACGCAGGGCAAAGAGGGACAGCGCGATAGCGGTGCGGAGGCCCGGACCACACGTCGCGATGCGACGGATTGGGACGCTGGCCCACTCACGCGCGGGAGCCTCAGTTTCCGATGAAGCGCTCTCAGCAGGGCATCACTTTCCCCTCTGCTCGGTCCAGGGCACCCAAACCCACCTCGGAGCCCGTCAAGGTCGGTGAGCGTCTGTACAAGTGCAAGGAAGCGGGAGAGGCAACCAACACGACTGAACGCTTCTGGCGCGGGCTCATTGAGCAACGCCGAGTGCGCCACACGAAACTGGGAAAGTTCGTATTCATTCCCGAATCCGCCATCAACCAGCTTCTTGCTGAGGGCACCGTCGAGCCGATTTAGCTGCGTACCATTCGTCCATCTTCTCCTGCGCTGCCTTGGCTGAGGTACGGGTAGCGTGGGTGTAGCGAAGAACCATCTCGACGGCCTTATGACCGAACCACTCCTTCAACTCGGCCAGCTCTATTCCTGCCTCCACCATTTCGGTGATTGCGTGATGGCGCAGGTCGTGAATCACGAGGTCGGACGTGATGCGGTCGCCGTCTCGGAGAACCGCAACACCGGCTTTGACGGCGGCTGACTTGAAGTGGCGTGCCTCGAAGGAACGACGCAGTATTCCCCCTTTAGGACCAACGAAGAGCAGACCGTCCGACGATGCGTTCGGACAGTACGTGGCGATGTGGTGAGCCAACTCCTCCAGAAGTTCAGTGGGCACTGGTCTCGTCCTGGTGGCGGCCATCGTCTTACCTGTCCTCGTTCGGCGACCCGACCGACGGACGATTCTTACGTGACCACTTAACTCCTTGACCACCTCTTCGCCTACGGCAGCCTGTCGCTTCAGGAAGTCGATGTCGCAGATACGAAGTCCGATGGCTTCTCCCCATCGACATCCGAGAAAGGCGAATACGAGAATGAGTGCCCTGTATCGCCTTGGAACCGCCGCAGCTAGGGCTTCAACCTCCTCATCAGAGACCTGAACAGGTATGCGGCTGTCGTCGGGAGGCAGGGCGGGCTTCCGGGGAATAGGGGCGACGGGAATGATTTCGGCGTCCTCCGCAGCATTGAGGCACGCTCGAAGAGCCGAGAAATCCCGCTTCACAGTCTCGAACTTTCTGCTGCTACTTCTTGCCTTCAGTGCCTGCTGCACCATACGTCGTGTGATTTGTCCGAGTTCGAGCTGAAGGAGACTGGGGAAGGCCCTAATACCCTGCCGGTCGCGGTCCCTTGAGTCTTGGCCCTTACCTGGGTTGTCGAGCCACTCCTCCATCCACTTCTCAAGGGTGATGGTCCCGGTATTGGTCTGAGTGCGTCGGCCACGCATGAGGTCGGCCTCGACCGTAAGCAAAAAGTTGTGGGCATCCACTTCCGTGGCGAACGTCATAGGCGCCATAACGCGCTCACCGTCTTGTCGCCACCGGGCTCGAAAGTTGCCGCTGGGAAGCTCGTCGATTGCTCCGAACGTGCGTCGTTGGGTCATGACGTTCAACGTACATTCGTCGTGACCCAGTCGTGACCCAAGCAACCGTAAAAGCCCAGGTCGAACCGACAACAAGCGGGAACAACCGGCAACGTGATTTAGCAGGACTTTTATGGCATGACCTGCATTTTCGGCTCTTCGGATTTCAGCGGGGTCGACGGCGCTCATGTGACGACGATCGAGCCTAGGACCCGCCAATTCGGTTTGCCGGCATAGAGCAAGGCCCGTATCCGGTAGTTCTCGAAGTTGCGGAAGCCGAAGCCGATCCTCTTGATGCGCTTGATCAGGTTGTTGAGTGATTCGGTGGGGCCGTTGGACACCTTGGCCAGGTGGTAGTTGCACAGCTTGTCGAACCACTTCCGAATGGTCTTGCCGAGCTTTTGGATCTCAGGTGGCATGGCCTTCTTGGAGCAGTGTCGCTCGAGCTCGGCGAGCATGGTGCGGGCCTCGTAGGGATTGGACGCCTTGTAGAAGTCACGCAGGCGTTCTTTGATTCGGTAGGCAATGGCGACCTCTGCATTGGGGTCGCCGAGAGCGAGCAGTGAGGCAAGACGCTCGGTGGCGCCGTGGTCGAGCTTCTCCTCGCCCATGAGCAGGGCTCGGCGGGCCCGATACAGCGGATCGTCGCGTCGGCCCCGGTGCCCGAGCTGCTCGGTTTGGACCCGGCGGCGGATGGCGTCGAGGCAGCGGTTGGCGAGCGAGACGGCGTGAAAAGGATCGACCACCTGTCGGGCTCTGGGCAGCATGACCGTGTACACCGCCGCGTAGGTCACCGACATGTCCAGGGCCCCGTAACAGATGCGCTCTTTCCAGGCCTGGGGCTGTTTGTCGATCCAGCCCGCCACGTCGTCGAATTTGCGGCTCGGGAGGATATCGATGATCTGATGGTTCTCGACGTCGGCGACCGTCGTGGCGTAGTTGGTGTGATGGTGTGAGCCCTGTCTGACGAACGATGTCTCATCGAGCCCTATGGCGGTGGTCTGGTTGAGACGTCTGCGATCGGCGGTCAAAAGGGCGCTGCCGTAGGTGGTGACAGCGTCGTTGACCGTGTGCCAGTCACAGTCGAGCTCACCGGCCACTTCAGAGACGGTCCGGCCACTGCCGACCTGGACCGTGGCCCACTTGGCCGCCCTGGTCGTGAGCAGACAATTCTTGGCCGCGATGCGGTGATCGGATAACACCCAGGTCCGTCTCGGGCAGAGGGGATTCGCACAGCGCATGCGGTGCTTCTTCCAGGCCAGTGCCATGGCTGTCCCGTAGACGGGAAGGTCGACGTAGTGCACCACCGGACGTTCTTTGACCTGGGCCCGTTCCCCGCAGCTCGGACATCGGACCCCGTCGATGACCTGCTCGATCATCAGCTCCACATTGGGCCCGTGGCGTTGGTAATGCAGGACCCGGACATCTTTGAGACCCACCAGGGCCTCAAGAATCTCGTTAGGGTGCGTGAAGACGAAGGTGCTTTTTGATTGTTGGCTCACACCTCAAGCTTGAAGCACCTTCGTCTAATTCAAGGTGGATCTCAGGAGAGCGGCTCCCCGCTGAAATCCGAAGAGCCGCATTTTCCGAGTGGGCGCAGAGGGACTCGAACCCCCGACCTCAGCCGTGTGAAGGCTGCGCTCTAACCAGCTGAGCTATGCGCCCGGACCCAGCGATGGTAGCGGTCCGGACCCGACAGGCGTCACCCGCCACTGATCACCGGGCTGGTTCGACAGCGACACCGTGCACACGGCAACCTGGGCCGATGTCCCCCGGCGACGTTCCCTCGCCCATAGACGGGGCCACCTTGGATCACGTCGCTGTAGCCGTAGAACGCTGGTCGGATGCCTGGCCCCGTTATGTCGGGCAACTCGGCGGCCGGTGGCACTCCGGTGGCCTGAACGCCGGATTCGGGCCGGCTCAACTCGGTTTCGCCAACGGAGCCAGATTGGAGCTCCTGCAACCCTGGCAACCCCAGGACAACCCCTTTCTCCGGCGCTTCCTCGACAGCAACGGGCCCGGGCCACATCACATGACGTTCAAGGTCGACGACATCGGCGCTGCCCTCAAAGCGGTCGCCGCCGAAGGCTTCAATCCCGTGGGCGTCGACTTGACCGACCCGGGCTGGAAGGAAGCCTTCCTCCATCCTCGCCAGGCCGGCGGCATCGTGGTCCAACTCGCCCAGGCAGAAGGTCAGTGGACCTCTCCCCCGCCCCAAGGCTTTCCCACCCACCGGGCCGAGCCAGCGGCTTCCCTCCTGCACGTCGCGCACGTCGTGGCCGACATCCACCGGGGGCTGGCGCTGTTTCACGGGTTGCTCGGCGGCGTCATACACCGAAGCGGGCTCTCTCCGGACGGCTCGTGGACGTACGCCGAGCTGGCATGGCACGGGCCTCTTCGGGTCCGCTTGATCACCTCCGTTCCCGGTGTCGAAGGTCCCCTCCCCGCTTGGCTCGGCAAGCGGCCCGGGCGTGTCCGTCATCTGGCGTTTGCCCACGGCTCATCGGGTCGCATTCGGAGCGAGAAGGACGTATCAGCATTCCCCGAGCCCGGCCTCCTCGACGGAGAAGACGGTCAGATCATCGAACCGGAGCACAACCTGGGGACCCGGTTGGTGCTCCTCGACTCGCATCCCGACCCGTGAACATCTCGGGCGGCTCAGGTCAAGTGGAACCGGTGGGTAGCCTTTCGCCGATGAGCGACGACAACGGCACCGACCAGACCAACGGCGTCGCGCCCAAGTTGACCATTGGCCAGCGCCTCCTCACGTCGCTGCCGGAACTCCAACGCAAAGCGAAGGTTGTCGCCAAAGCCGACCCGGCGCCGGACGCGTCCGATGACGACAGTGCCAGTGACAACGGCTCCGGGACCGGAGCAGACGGCACCGGGACCACGTCGTCGACCAAGACGCCGCCGCGTGGCAAGACATCAGGGCTGACCAAAGAGGAGCTCACCCACGCCATAAAGCGGATCGACGACCGCGAGCGCCTGTTAGCCATCTTGTCGGCGCCCATCGGCGTCGTCGTGGGCGCTCTGCTCACCGTTCTGGCCGTGCACTTCAACCCGCCTCTGCACCATAAGAACCACCTGACCTTCGTCACCATCGTCGTCTTCGAGGGTGGAGCTCGAGTGCTGCTCGCAGGCGTTGTTCTGGCGGCGGCGTACACGCGCCGGCGCTCGTTCGTCGGCTTCGCGTTGCTGTTCTTGGGCACGTCGCTGGGGCTCCCCTTCGCCCTGCCATTCTGGGCGCTCGGGGCGTGGCTGATCTGGCGCGTGTTCAAGTACCAACGGGAGCTGACCGCGTTAGGCGGAAGCGTGGCACGCCCGCGCAAGACCGCGGCGGGGCGAGACAGCACCCGGGGCAGTACCCGTGGCACGAACCGGCCGGCCACGCTGGCCGAGGCAAGGGCAGCCGGAGCGGCCCGCAGCCGGCGCAAGAAGCAGCTGCCGACGACTGGACCGCCGCCTTCGAAGCGCTACACGCCGCCGAGACCGACGCGCCCCAAGCCCCCGCCGCCGGCTTGAGACGGATCGACAACCAGCGCCGAGCGAAGCAGTAGCAATATCTCCTGGCGCCGACGCACCAATGAACGCACCGACGGCTCCTCGCCGAGCGCACGAAGGACCTCGACCTCGGTGACGATGCCCACCACAGTGGAGTAGATGGCCAGAAGCAACAGGCGCGGCTCATGGCGTCGCATGTGCCCGGCATCCATCTCTGCTTCGAGGAACGATGAGGCTCGAGCCACCAGGGGATCGAGGGCGGCCATGAACCTCGTCGCCGCCGGCGGGCCGAGTCGTCCCATCTCTCGCACCAGCCCCAGCAACTCCGGACGACGAGCCGCTAGCCGAAACACCGAACGCACGACGGCTTCGACCCGGACCCACCCGTCGCCGGCTCCGGCCAGGGCTTGCTCCAAAGCCTCCGTCAGCTCTTGGGCGGAACGGTCGATGATCGCCTCGAGCAGCACCTCTTTGGACGAGAACCAGTACAAGATGGACTGCTTGCGTACCCCCAGGCCTTCGGCCAGGGCGTCTAATGACGTGGCCTCGTAGCCACGAGAACCGAACGAGATCAGCGCGGCGTCGAGGATGCGGTCGGCCGTTCCCCCCGCCTCACGGCCCCGGCTGGTGGTCGACCGATTCATCTACCATATGGTAGACAGAAGATCGTGCCCGAGGTGACACCCCCTCCCGGCCTCGATAATGAGGACGAAGCGCCCCGCCCCTCGGTGGCCGAGGCGCTGGCCGGCAAACGCATCTTCGTCACCGGAGCCACCGGCTTCTTGGGCACCGCGCTCGTCGAGCGCCTCCTACGCAGCGTTCCCGATTGCACCGTGGTCGTCTTGGTCCGCCCATCGCGACGCACCACCGCCGCCCAGCGCACCACGAAGGAGATCGTTCGCAACGACTGCTTCAATCGCTTGCGCGCCGAGCTAGGCGCGGCGTTCGACGACACGATTACGGCCCGGTTGCAATCCGTAGCCGGCGACATCAGCAAGGACGGACTCGGCCTCGACGACGACGGACGAGCCGTACTGGCCTCGTGCGACGTTGTGGTGCACTCCGCCGCCACCGTCGCCTTTGACTCCCCTCTCGACACCGCTGTCGAGGTCAACCTTCTGGGGCCGTCGCGGGTGGCGAGCGCTATCGAAGCGGTCTCCACGCAACGCATGGCCGCGGACCTCGAAGCGACACCAACCCACCTCGTGTCGGTTTCGACGGCGTACGTAGCGGGCACCCATCAAGGCTTCGCGTCCGAGACCTTGGCCACCGTTGCCATCGGCTCCGGGGCCCGCGCCCGCACCCACACCACGGTCACCACTGAGGTCGACGTCGAAGCCGAAGTGTCCTCCGCCCGCCGTCTGCGCGCCGACCTCGAGGCTGAGTCGCGTCGGCCGCAGCGCCTGAAGAAGTTCACCGACGACGCTCGCCACGAGCTCGGCGCGGCCGGCACCCACGTAATCGCCGAGAGGGCCGAGAAGCGTCGCGACGAGTGGGTGCGCACCCAACTGGTCGACGCCGGCCGGGCCCGGGCCCAAGCCCTCGGATGGCCCGACGCCTACGCGTTCACCAAGGCGCTGGGCGAACGCGCCCTGGTCACCGGGCATCCGGATCTCGCCATCACCGTGGTGCGGCCGTCGGTTATCGAATCAGCCCTGGCCGAGCCCGTGCCGGGATGGATCCGCGGCTTTCGCATGGCCGAGCCGATCATCATCTCCTACGGCCGAGGGCTCCTGAAGCAGTTTCCCGGCGTCCCCGAGGGAGTGGTCGACGTCATCCCCGTGGACATGGTGGTGGCCGCCATCATCGCCGTGGCGGCGTCGGGCCCCGACCCCGACGGTCCATCGGTGTACCAAGTGGCTTCCAGCGTGCGCAACCCGCTGCGCTACGGCCAGTTGGTGAAGCTGGTCCAGTCATGGTTCACGCTGCATCCCCTTTACGACAGCGACGGGCAGCCGATCATGGTGCCCGAATGGAGTTTCCCCGGTCGAGGGCGGGTGCAGCGCCAGTTGAAGCGCGCCACCCAGACCCTGGGTGCCGTCGAACGACTGCTCGGCTCCCTGCCGGTACGTGGAGAACGCGCCGCCTTTGGCGCCAAGGTGGAGGAGCGCCGAATCGTCGCTACCCGGGCACTCGGCTATGTCGAGCTCTACGGCGCCTATGCAGAAACCGAAGCTCGCTTCTCGGTCGACCGGCTCATGGCGTTATGGGGTGGGCTGTCGAGCTCGGACCGGGACACCTTTTGTTTCGATCCCGCTGTCATCGACTGGGACCATTACGTCCAAGACGTCCACCTGCCGTCGATCGTGGAACACGCCCGTGTGCGTTCCACTCCGGGTCGCTCGACGATGGAAAGCCGGTCAGATCGTTCACGCCGCGCCGTGTTGGCCCCCGAGCGCCATCTGGCCGCCTTCGATTTGGAGAACACCCTCATCGCTTCCAACGTGGTGGAGTCCTACGCGTGGCTGGCCAGCCGCCACCTGCCGGTGGGTGAACGGGTGAAGTTCACGGCGCGCATCATGCGAGAGGCACCTGCCCTGCTTGCTCTCGACCGCCGCGACCGCGGCGACTTTTTGCGCAGCTTCTACCGACGCTATGAAGGGGCCCCCGTCGAGCTCTTGCGCCAGGACTCCTGGGAGCTGTTCCACCACCTGCTGCTCAACAAGTCCTTCCCGGCCGGCATGGCCCGGGTGCGCGCCCACAAAGCCCTCGGCCATCGCACGGTGTTGATCACCGGCGCCCTGGACTTCGTGGTGGAGCCGCTGCAACCACTGTTCGACGAAGTGGTGTGCGCCGCCTTGGGCGTCGATGACGATGGGCGCCTCACGGGCCGCCTCGACCGCCTGCCCCCCACCGGAGAGGCCCGCGCCCTGGTGCTGGCCGAGTACGCCGCCGCCGAAGGTCTCGATCTCGGGGAATCCGTGGCCTACGCGGATTCGACATCGGATCTCCCCCTCCTCGAATGCGTGGGCTTTCCGGTGGCGGTGAACCCCGAGCCCAAACTGGCATCGGTGGCCCGTCGCCGAGGGTGGCCCGTCGAACAATGGGACAAGGCCGGGGGCGGAGCTCAGCCCGTCTTTCCCATGGGCCCCGTGGATCCCGGGGCGTCGCCGTGGTGGGACCGCGTCGAGGTCATGCTCGACAGCCTGTCGAAGGGACGGCAATGAAGGCCTTGCTCTTCGAACGCAACCTGCCGCGTTTCGCGGCGTCTCGAGTGGCATCGGTGGTGAGCGGCTCAGGACGAGGCGCAGGCATCGGTCCACTTCGCCTCACCGATGTCGAGGAACCCGACCTCTTCAAGGGGAACTGGTATCGGGTGCGACCCCGATTGGCGGGGATCTGTGGATCCGACCTGGCCACCTTGGACGGACGCAGCTCGCGCTACTTCGAAGACATCGTGAGCTTCCCCTTCGTCCCCGGGCACGAGATCGTCGGTGAGATCGTCGAGGTTGCCGACGGGAACGAAGACGCTTTGGCGGTGGGCACCCGGGTCGTGGTGGAGTCGGTCCTCGGCTGCATCCCTCGCTCCATCACCCCGCCCTGCCCAGCGTGTGCCATGGGACGCAGCGGGGGATGCGAGCGGGTGGCCTTCGGGCATCTGGCTCCGGGCCTGCAGATCGGCTATTGCAGCGACACCGGCGGTGGTTGGTCGATGTCGGGACTCGTCGCCCACGGCGTGCAGCTCCACGTGGTGCCCGACGACTTCTCCGACGAGGACGCCGTCATGGTCGAACCCACGGCATGCGCCGTGCATGCGGCGGTCGACGCCGGGGTTCGCCCCGGCGATGCCGTCGCCGTGGTGGGCGCAGGCACTCTCGGACTCATCGTGGTGAGCGCGCTGCGCACGCTGAGCGATCCGGGCACGCTGTTGGTGGGCGCCAAGTACAGCCACCAACGACGCCTGGCCGAGGAGCTGGGCGCCGATGTGGTGGTGAGCCCCGCCCAGCTGGCTCGGGCTGTGCGCTTTCAGGCCCGCTCGTTGGCGGTGTCGGGACATCTCACCGGCGGGGCCGACGTGGTCATCGACTGTGTGGGATCGGCCGAGTCACTGGCCCAGTGCCTGGCCATGGTCCGTCCCCGCGGGCGGATCGTGTTGGTGGGCATGCCCGCCAAGGTGCACGTCGACCTGGCGTCGCTGTGGCACCGCGAAGTGGCGCTCGTGGGCGCCTATGCCTACGGCACCGAACAGATCGACGGACAGCTGCGGCGCACCTTCGATATCGCCATGGACGTGGTGCGCGCCGGGCGCCTCGGACAGCTGGTGTCGGCGCGCTATCCCATCGATCGTTTCGAAGAAGCACTGGCGCACGCCGGAGCGGCGGGGCGGCGGGGGGCGACCAAGATCGTCTTCGACCTCCAACCTTCTCGCCGGCGTGCACCGGACACACGAGCCGACACACAAGGAGACGCGTCATGAGCCCTCGACCTGGGTTCGTCCTCGAGGTCGACCACTCCACTCCCCCGACGTTGTTCTGGCACGGCGAGGGGTATCGACTGGAGCGCCTGCCCGAAGGCAGTCGCGTGCTCTACGCCCCCGAGCCGCATGACGCCTTGGCCGACCCGTCGGCCGCCATCCGCGATGCGCTGCTACACCCGCTGGGCGACAGCGCGCCGTTGCCGTCACTGCTGCATGCCGGCATGCGCCTGACCATCGCCTTCGACGACGTGTCACTGCCGTTGCCGCCTATGCGCCGCCCCGACATCCGTCAGCTGGTCATCGAAGAGGTCCTCGATCTCGCCGCCGCGGCGGGAGTCGATGACGTGGTGCTCATCGCCGCCTTGGCCCTGCACCGGCGCTTGACCGCAGCAGAGCTCCGCCATTGCTTGGGCGACCGCATCTACGACGCCTTTGAACCCCATGGACTCCTGCAGCAACACGACGCCGAGGACCCGAGCAACCTGATCCACCTGGGGCAGACCGACCAAGGCGAAGACGTCGAGATCAACAAGCGCGCCGCCACCTCCGACCTGCTCATCTACGTCAACATCAACCTGGTGGCCATGGACGGGGGCCACAAGTCGGTGGCCACGGGCCTGGCCAGCTATCGCAGCCTGCGCCACCACCACAACGCCCGCACCATGCAGAACAGCCGCTCGTTCATGGACCAGCACCGCTCCGAGCTGCACTCGTCGAACTGGCGTATGGGCAAGCTCATCGCCGCCTCGGGCGTCAAGGTGTTCCAGATCGAGAGCACGCTCAACACCGACACGTTCCCCGAGCAGTTCCGCTTCCTGCAGCGCCGTGAGTGGGAATGGTCGGCTCGCGACCGGGCCGCCTTTGTGACCAGCTCCAAGGCACTCGAGCGCACGCCACCGAAGCTGGCCCGCTCCATCTTCCACTCCATCAAGTCGCCGCATCGCATGTCATCGGTGCAAGCCGGCGAGGTCGAAGCGGTGCACGCGTCCACCACCGCCCACGTCTATGACCAACAGCTTGTCGAAGTTGACGGCCAGACCGACATCTTGACGATGGGATTGCCCTACATCTGTCCTTACAATGTCAACTCGATCATGAACCCAATATTGGTGGCCTGTTTGGGCCTGGGCTACTTCTTCAACTTGTACCGGGGCAAGCCGTTGGTGCGCCCCGGCGGCGTGGTCATCATGAGCCACCCCACCCCGTGGGCGTTTCACCCCGGCCACCACCCGAGCTACATCGACTTCTTCGAGCAGGTCCTGGCCGACACCACCGATCCGCTCGAGGTCGGCAAGCACGAGGAGGCCTTCGCCACCGACCCGTGGTACATCCATCTGTACCGCACCGGTAACGCGTATCACGGGGTACACCCCTTCTACATGTGGTACTGGTGTGCCCACGCTCTCGACCATCTCGGTGCGGTAATCGTGGTGGGTGGAGACCGCGCCGCCGTACGCCGCCTGGGATTCAAGCCGGCGTCGTCCATGGCCGACGCCCTCGAGCTGGCCAGCGACGTGGTGGGGCCGAGCCCCTCACTCACCCACATCCACACACCGCCGCTGCTTCTGGCCGACGTGCGATGAAGCTCCCCCTGGCGCCACCCGATGCCTTTCCGTGGGCGGCACCGACGTGGCCGAACTCGGTGCATCGACCGCTTCCCGAGCGCGACCTGGGGGTCGACTACCCCACCGCTTGGTCCCGGCGCTATCCGGCTCGACTGCTGCGCGCCATGGTGCTCGACAACGTGACTCGCCCCCTCACCCATATCGTGGCCACTCCCCGAGTACGCGGTGCCGAGATGCTCGAGTTGCTCGAGGCGCCCACCATCTTTGTGGCCAACCACACCAGCCATATGGACACACCGCTATTGCTGTCGGTGCTTCCCCTGCGCTTTCGGCACAAGGTCTTGGTGGCTGCTGCTGCCGACCACTTCTTTGACCGCCGTTGGAAAGCGCACCTGTGGTCGCTGTTGCTCGCCGGCATCCCCATCGAGCGCAAGAAGGTCAACCGACGATCGGCCGACGTGGCCGCCACGCTCATCGGTGAAGGTTGGAGCCTCCTCATCTATCCCGAGGGCAGCCGCTCCCCCGACGGCTGGTTCCAGGAGTTCCGGGGCGGCGCCGCCTATTTGGCCAAGCGCACCGGCTGCAAAGTGGTCCCGGTGCATGTCGACGGCACGGGCCGTATTCTCGCCAAGGACGCCGACCGGCTGCGGCGCAGCCCGACCACGGTGACCTTCGGGACACCGCTGTCGTTGCGCGAAGGCGAGGACGCCCGGCGCTTCGAGGCACGCATCGAGACCACCCTCGCCGTCATGGCCGACGAGGCCCGCTCGGATTGGTGGTCGGCACGAAAACGCGCCGCGTCGGGGACAACCCCATCGCCGCGGGGCCCGGTGGCGGCGCCGTGGCGCCGGTCGTGGGCGCTGGGCCCGTCTCCGCACGACATCGACGAAGCGGATCCCGGTCGCTGGGCGCTGACCAACGACAAGGATCGTCGCTGATCAGCCGAAGACGTTGAAGCCGTCGGGCAGTGGAGCCCGACCCGCCAGCGCGCGGATCACCTGAATGCTGCGCCCGGTGTGCTGGGCGGCCGCCGTCATGACCTGCAAGGTGAGGCGGGCGGCGGTAGCGGGCACGTCGGGATCAAGATGGCAGGCATGGGCGACATCGAGGCCGTGGACGACCAGCTCGACGGTGCGGGTGTGCAGATAGGTCGCAAAAAGGTGAGTCCCGAAGCGGCTGACGAACACCGAACCGTCCGGCGCGTCCTCGACGAGGGCGACCACGCGCGCCACGAGCTGCCCCACCGCTTCGGTAGGTGACACACCAAGATCAACGCCGGCTTGACGGCCGCGCGCCGCCACCTGAAGGTGGAGCTCCGGATTGTCATGGGTGCCGCTGAAGTATTCGCCGGCACCGTCCACCGCTTCGGCTGAACCGCCAACGATCGCAGCGGGGCGCTCGACGCCGTCGCCCGGATCGACACGGAGATACTCCTCCGTCGTGACAAGGGCCCGGCTGGAGTGGCCCACGAGCTCCCTGACGTTCCACTCACCGAGACCGGGGTCATCCCACCGTGCTGGCTCGATCTGCGCCACAAGGTCAGCGAACCAGTGCGCGGCGGCGACGAACACGGTCACGCCATCAACGTCGTACGCGGGGTGAACACCGGTAGCGTCGGGACCCTGATCGTCGGCGTTTTGATTGTCGCTCATGCTCGTCGTAAGCGCACCAACGAAAATCGACCCGTTTCTCTGACGCCACCGCCCCACGGAATACCCAATGCGCTCGCCAGTCTCTCGGCGCGCAGTGCCGTCTCCTCGACGTCCTCCAAGGGCTCAGGAACGCTTCCCGTGGCCACAGCCAAGAGCATGTCGGCCAGGGCCGGGTTGCGAGCCAGGACCGGACCGTGCAGGTAGGTGCCGATCACGCGGCCTGCCCGGGCACCCTCGGTGGAGGCTCCGGCTCGGCCGGCACCGTTACCCACCCCGACGCGCACCGTCGCCAGCGGTGCTGCCCCCGAACCGAGCCGGGTGACCCCGGAGTGGTTCTCGAAACCCGTCAACCGTGGGATCACAAGCGGATCGACGACATCCGCGACAGGGATCGGATCAGCCACCACCTCCCCCACCGCTCGGGCACCCGTGCCCTTGGTGGTGACGATGTCCAGGAGTCCAAGGCCGTCGTGGGGCCGGCCGTCTGGCCCGGCAAAAACCTGTCCGACGATCTGGTACCCGGCGCAGACGGCTAGGACCACGGCCCCCGCCGAGACCGCCGCCGCCAGCCCGCCGTCGGCGAGGCGCTGAGCGGAACGCACCTGGGGGCCGTCCTCTCCCCCTCCCAAGCAGTACACATCGGCTGACGTCGGCAACGGGGAATCCGACGGTGCCAGGACAAGCTCGGTGAGAATGCCACGAAAGGCGGCCCGACCCGCCAGCACCACGCCGTTGCCGCCATCTCCATAGGTGCCGAGCAAGTCGGGATGAACGATCACCACCCGCAACCTCGACGGTCCCGCCGACCTGGAGCGCCGACGAGGAGCGGTTGTGTTTGCAGCGGCACCCTTGGCATGGGCACCGTTTGCGGCGACGCCGTTTGTCGCCACGATCGAAGGCACCGTGACCGACGGCACCGTGGTCGACGGCACCGTGGTCGACGGCACCGCACTCATGGGTGGCGCACTGGTGGGCACAGTCGAACGGACCGGAGATGCATCGGCGCGAGCCAACCGCCGGCGCAGTTCCTGGAACGCCGTGTAATTGCCGACATACTCGACCCGCGCCGAGCCCGCCTCTCGCAGGGCATCCAACTGATCCTCGATGGTCGTATGGGGCACGCCGGCATGGCGCAGCCGCACGGCCAAGTCACGACAACGCTCACCGGTGGCGACTACCGGGCGCGATGCCAATCGCTCGAAGGGCACGTCCCACAACCACGATGGATCGTGCCCGTCAGGTACGCGCGCGTTGATGCCGATGACCACCGGATCGCGCCCGGCCTCGAGCAGGCCCAGCAGCTCGGCCCAGCCGGCCGGGTTCTTGGCCAGAAGAAGTCGCGTCGTGATACCGGCGTAATCAACGATGGCGAAACGACCTTCGACGTCGGTAAGCGCTGCCATGGAGGCCACGGCAACTTCGAGGTCGGTGCCGAGCACTTCCGCGGTGGCCGCCGCCATGGCGGCATTGGCGCGGTTGAATCGCCCGGGGAGGGCCAGCTCCAAACGAATATGGCGGCCATCGCTCGTCACCAGCTCGTCTCCCCGCAACGTCATGTCCGGCTGGGGACGGCGAAACCCGCACTCACACCACCAATCATCGGCGTCGAAGATGATGGCGCCGTCGCACACCGGGCACCCCACCGCGTCGGCCCGCCACATGGCGCCGGCGGCCACCCATCGACGGCGCGTGGCCTCGCCCGCCGCCCACGTCACCAACGGATCGTCGACGTTCGCCACCACGGTCGCGGCGTCGAGCCCGCTCAAGGCTCGACGCCACCGGCCCGCCACCATGCGCACCTCGCTGACTCGGTCGAGCTGGTCGCACGACGAAATTGAGCAGCGTCACGGCTTTGGGACTAGTGGTCCTGGCCACCGTGCTCAGGTATGCCTCATCCACCTCGAGCACGGCGGTGGCGCCCGGCGCGCTGTCGGCCATGGCAGCGGCCAATCCGCCCGGAAGGTTGGCGCCCGCCGACGACGTCGCCACTTGGCGTTGACCGCCCATGGCGCAGGCCAACAGTCGCGTGGTCGTGGTCTTGCCGTTGGTGCCACTTACCAGCGCCACTTTGCGCCCGACAGCCAAGTGGGCCAGGAGCCGGGGATCGATCAGCAGGCCGACGCGCCCGCCGATGACCGAGCCGCCACCACGGCCCAGGCGCCGGGAGGTGCCTCCCACCACCACGGCGGCTCGCGCCGCCAGCCGGGCGCTCCACGGCAACGCCGGGACGCCTTCGGCGTCGCTCACGACGAGGCGTGCCCCGGTGGGAGCGTGCGGGCCAGTTCCTCCGCCGACGGCTCGTGGCGCAATCTGGCCTCGCCGGGGAGAAGATCGGCTATGGCCGACATGATGGTGCGCGTGTCGGCGGTGGCGTCTTGCAACCCCAAGGCCACCGGACGCCCTACGCGGACACGCACCACCGGCGGGTGCATAACGCCCGCCACATTGGGTACGCGACTCGAGCGGGGCCACACGGACTCGGTGCCCCACAAGCCGATGGGAATCACGGGGGCGCCCGTATTGGCGGCCAGGCGCGCCGTGCCCGTCTTGCCGGTGAGAACGGGGTCGAAGAAAGCCGAGCCACGGGGGATGGTGCCCTGGGGAAGGACAACAACGACTTCGCCCGCTTCCAGCGCTCGTTGCGCGTCGCGCAGAGGTTGATCGGAACGCCCGGCCCGATCCACGCTGATGCCGCCCAGCGCACGAGCGATTTGGCCGACCAGCGGTGCGTCGAAGATCTCCCGCTTACCGAGGAAGCGCACCGGTCGTCCCAAACGGGCCGCCACTATGGCCAGAGCCACGACATCGAAGTAACTGCGGTGGTTGGCGGCCAACAGCGCTGGCCCACGCGCCGGAATGTTCTCGAGGCCCGCGATGTCGAAACGCGCGTACGGGAACAGCTCGGGGCGCACGACCGGCCGCAGCGCGTGATACGGCTCCCATCCCAAGAACTTCGGGACCCCGGCGGGCCGATCCCAGTGCGTCACCGGCCACCGCAGGGCCCGGGCCACCGCTCGCAGACGCGGGTCGGGGTTCACGGGACGGGGATGGCCGACGGCGCGCAGCAGCGGAAAGTCGAACACGCTGTCGGAGTAGGCGTAACTCTTGGCCAGGTCCAGGTTCTGCTCGGAGGCCAAGCGCCGGACCGCGGCCAGTTTCCCGGTAGCCCACACGAACTCGCCGTCGATTCCCCCCGTGAAGGTCCCGTCGGCCTGGGAGTAGCGGGTCGCCAGCACATGGTCGAACCCCATCAGCTCGGCGAAGGGGGCGACGAGGTCGATGGGCGATGTGGTCGCCAACACCAGGGCACGGCCCGCACCCCGGTGTTCGGCCAGCACGGCCGGCGCGTAGGGCTGCACCAGATCCGCCAGTCCGGGTGCTGCGCTCGCTCCCGCCCGACGAACCGAATCGACGGACCACCCTCTTACGAAGTGCGGAGCCGCTCTCACCATGGCCATAAAGGCGAGCGACTCACCCATGACGTCATACGCGCCGTAGATGAACTTCTCGCCCGGGATCGATGGCCGCCCCTCGAAGAGCCCTTCAGCGTGCATGGCGGCGCTCAGGACAAGGCCACTGGCCCCCCGGAGCAATGTGCGATCGAGGTCGACGAAGACGGCTTCATCGGATGCCGCCACCGAGGACTTCGACGCTGTCTCGCCCGTGCCCGATGTCCGACCTTTCGGCATGCCACGCACGATACCGCTCGGAATTGGCCGCGCTCACTTTCGCGTGCACGCCCCAGAACAAACCGGGGCCTGACGCGGCGAAGGGACCGGAGGGGGGGCCCGGTCCCTTCGCACCGACTCGACAGGAAACGGAGGGGGGCACCTCTTCCTGTGGTCTGCATCCATTGTGCGCGATCGGAGCTGATCAGTCAAACAGCTATTACAGATTTGTGGTATCACTATTAGCGATGGAAGTGCGGCACCTGCAGGCCCTGGTGGCTGTTTCGGAGAACGGCTCCTTCTCGGCCGCCGCCGATTCCCTCGGAACCGTGCAGTCCAACGTGTCGGCGCATGTGGCCCGGTTGGAGAAGGAGCTCGGCACCCAGCTCGTCCAGCGCTCAGGGGGGCGCTTGACCGCCGAGGGTGAGCTGGTGGTGGCGCGTGCCTACCGGGTACTGGGCGAGATCGAAGCGTTGACAGCCGACCTGGGGGCGCTGCGCGAGGAGGTCGGCGGCACCGTCCGCGCCGGCATGATCGGCACCACGGCGCGCTGGCTGGTCCCCCTTTTGCTCTCCGACCTCGCCGTCCGCCACCCGAAGCTCCGCATGCTCGTGGCCGACGGCACCACCGCCGCCCTCGAGCTCCAGCTGGCCGCGGGCCGATACGACCTAGCTGTACTCACATTCCCGGTTCCGGGGCGAGATCTCACCTTTGAGCCGTTGTTCGAGGAGGACCTGGTCCTTGTCATCGCCTATGACGACGACCCGCTGTCGGGGGCGAGCCATGTGTCGCTCGCCGATCTGTCCCGATTCGAGCTTCTGCTCCCCTCGCCCGGGACGCAATTCAGATCCGAGATCGAGGCGGCCGTGCGGCCGGCGGGCGTCAAACTGCGGCCCCGGGCCGAGATCGATGGCGTACGCCTGTTGGCCTCTCTCACCTTCGAGGGCTATGGCCCGGCCATCCTTCCCGCCGCCGCCGTCCCGCCCCACCTTCTGCCGCGGTTTCGACTCGTCAAGGTCGACGATCTCCCGCCGCGCCGCGTCGGTCTGTCCACCCGCAGTCGCGGCATGCCCTCTGCTCCCGCTCGAGCCGTGATCGCCGCACTTCGACGGCTGATCTCGACATCAGAGGACCTTCCCATCGGCTTGCATCCCGCCATACCCGACGCCATGCGCCCCGAAGGTGCCGTACGCCTTTTTGGTGTGCCCAACGGTTGAGCGGGCACCCCGGCCCCTCACGGTGTCGCCGGGCGCGCCTCTCGCCACATCAGCCACAACGTCGGTCCGCCTTTCGGCGTGTGGATCTGACCGGTCACCTCGAACCCAAAACGGGCGTAAAAGGCGAGGTTGCGTTCCTTGGACGACTCCAGATACGCGGGCAGCCCTTGCGCGTCCACCTGTTGGAGAACCGTACGCACGAGCGCCGATCCGATGCCGTGGCCTTGCCGATCAGGGTCGGTGCCCAGTGTGGCCAGATACCAGTGCGTCTCTCGGGGTCGGGCGTGGTCGACGGCGGCGAGCAAGCGACCGGCATCGGGCCCGCGCCGGCCCAGACCGACGAGAAACGGAGCCACCGGCAACAAATGCAGGAGCTCGCTCAACCCCGGGCGCGCCTTGTCCGGAGGAGCCCACAAGGCAGCACCGCCGAGGTCGTCAGTCGTCCACACTTCGTCACGGCCCTGATACATGTGGCGCAACTGGACGGAGAAGAACCGCCGCAATCCCATCCGGCGCCGCCGCTCGCCGGGGAACAAGTAGTTCGGTACGGGGTCGTCGTCAAAGGCGCGGGCCAAGACGTTGACCAGGGCGCCAACGTCGGATGCACCGGCTCGGCGGACAACGGGCACAGCGGCGCGCGCATTCACGTCGCTCACCTTGGCGCACACAGGGCTCAGTTGACCAACGGGCTCGGCGGATACGTGGCCAGCAAGGCCAGTCGTCCTGGTTGACGCCGTAACACGTCGTGCCACTGGCGCTCGGGGTCCACTACAAAGACATCGTCGGCCTCGGCATCGACGACGAACCAGGCTCCTTCGTCGATCTCTTCTTCGAGTTGCCCTGAGGACCAGCCGGCATAGCCGGAGAACAGACGAGCCCCGCTGAGCACCCCGGGTAGGTCAGAGGGAGACAGCGCCAGATCGACGGTCACGACGCCCTCGAAGAGCTCCTGCCAGCCACTGTCATCGACAGAGTCTCCGGCCCGGGCCAGGCCGATGATGGCGTCGCGCGCCACCGGCCCGCCGCGAAAGAGCACCCCCGGAGGGGCCAGGTCGACCTGGTCTTGCCATGGCTCCAGGATCTCGTCGACGGGCACCCCGGTGGGTCGGTTGAGGACCACCCCAAAGGCCCCTTCGGGGCCGCGGTCGAGCAACAGCACCACGGACCGTTCGAAGTTCGAGTCTGCCAGACGAGGCGACGCGACCAGCAGTGTCGAGGTTGACGTCACGACGGCGGTGAACTCGGCGCGGAAATCACGACGCTCCTATTCTCCCTCGCCCGGGCCCCCTTGGTGGACCAGCACCGGGCGGCTCTGCCGTTGCGGGTATACAACACGGCATGCCCGAGGTGCCCACGAGCAACGTCGACAAGGTCATGTACCCGGCCACGGGGTTCACCAAGGGTCAGCTCATCGAGTACTACCGCGCTATTGCTCCCGCCATGCTTCCTCACCTCGCCGGCCGCCCCCTCACCTTGAAGCGCTATCCCAACGGCGTCGACGGTCAAGCCTTCTTCGAAAAGCGCTGCCCGCCGCACCGTCCACCGTGGGTGCGCACCGTGTCGGTGGGCCGCGCCGGGTCGCGGCCCGCTTATGAGGCGTGTGTGGCCAACGACGTCGACACCTTGGTGTGGCTGGCCAATCTGGCCGCCATCGAGCTGCACCCTCCGCTGTTCATCGCCGCCGACCCTGAGCGGCCCACGGCAATGGTGTTCGATCTCGATCCCGGGGCCCCGGCGGGTGTGATCGAGTGCGCCGTGGTGGCGTGTGCGATACGCGACATGCTCAAAGACCTCGAGCTCGTCTCGTTTCCGAAGACGTCGGGCTCCAAGGGACTGCAGCTCTACGTCCCGTTGCATCCCGAGGCGACCTTCGACGTCATCAAGGCCGTGGCCCACACCATGGCCGTGCTTATCGAAAAGGAACACAAGGACCTCGTCATTACCTCGATGTCCAAGACGGCCCGAGAGCGAAGGATCTTCATCGACTGGAGCCAAAATCATCGGACCAAGACAACAGTGTCCGTCTATTCACTGCGGGCCCGACCACACCCATCGGTGTCCACGCCCCTGCGCTGGAGCGAGGTAGAGGACCTGGCCCGGGTCACGTCCGCCATCGATCCGGATCGCCCGCTGGGCCCGGTCGATTTCGATCCCACCCAAGTGCTCGCCCGCGTCGACGCCCTCGGTGATCTCTTCGCCCCCGTGGACACGCTGGCGCAACGCTTGCCTCGCGCCTTGATCGAGGCGGCCTCGTCAGGCTGATCTCCAACGCGCCGCGCCAACGGCTTGTTCGTCGCTACGACCAGCCGGCCGCCACCACACCTGTGGCGAGGACGGTGGGGGCAGCGCCGTCATCGGAGTCCACGAGGTCATCACCCGACAGATACAGGAGCCAGCGCCCGCTCGGATCGGTGGAGAGACTGCTGTGGTCCTGAGCGTCGGTGTCGGTGCCGAGGTGCCCGGCGATCGAACCCGTGGCCGGGATGACGTCGAGCAAGGCATCGGATGTGACGTTCACAGGGATGCCTGCGCAGCACACCCGGTCGACGAACAGATCGCCGTCGGGAAGGAACACTCCTTCGCGATAATACGAATCCGTTGGATCGCCTCCCGTCACCGGCACGCCCTGACCCGAAAAGTAATAGTGGTCGCGCCCGGGATGCACGACGACAAGGCGCCACCCCTCATTGTCTTCAGGGGCAACGACGGACACGGCCAGTTCTTGGGAGTTCCACGACCACGACAGATGATCCACCGCGTACGGCAAGCCGTCGGCGGCGACTTGGGGGGCCAGGGGCAACGTCGTCTCGGACCCCGTCGCCAAGCGGAGAATGACCAAGGTGAACGCGCTGGGCGCCAGGTCAGCGTTGCGGCAATCCGGTGAGGACAAGACGGGCTGGCGCATATAGGCCAGCTCGGTGCCATTGGGGCTGACGGTGGGGACACTGCCACTTCCCACCTCGGTCGCCGGCCCTCCCGCCAGCGCGACCGCGTCGATCTGGTGCTCGCACCCGGTGCTCTTTTCGAAGAAAACCTGTTGCCTCGCACTCGACACGGAAACCTCGTCGCCGACGGCTCCGGCTGCCAGCGTGCGCAGCACCGTGGCGCGCCGTGCATCGAGCACCTCGACGACGCCTCGGGAGGTGACGGCCACGAGGGTCTTGGGTCGAGATACAGGACCCGAAGCGGGCGCTGCGGGGCCAGCCGTCGAGGCCCCACTGCCGCCGCACCCCGATAGCGCTGCCACCAACACGACACCGACGACAATCGACGGCACCGCCTTCAGCACCCGATAGCGGCGGCAACCTGGCATCCGCACGGATCGTAGCCATCGAGCGCCTTTCCTCGGATTCTTCGAGAGCAAGCGGGCTCTTCGAGCGCAGCCAGGGATTCCTCGAGGCAGCCGGTTAGCTTTGCCACCGTGTTCAGGTCGGAGGCTGTGCGTGTCCGGGCCTGGCCTCTCGTGATTGTGGCGGCGGTCTTCGAGGTGCTGGCCGCCACCGGCGTCGTCCCGGCTCAGCCCGGCTTGACCCACGAGGTGGCCCTGCCTCCACTCGACTTGACCGCCGACGTCTCCTTGCTGCTCGGGCGAGCCACCACGCCGGCGTGGTTCGCCGTCGGCCTCGCTCTGGCGGTGACCGGCAGAGCCGCCGTCTTAGCCTTGATGTTGGGGTCGCTGCGCCACTGGGCCATGGCGCTGCGCTTCGAGCTGGTGGCGCTGGTACCGGCATACATCGGTGCCGAGCTCTGCTACGACGGCCAAGCCACCTTGTACTCGGCGGTGTTCTGGGCCGGCGTGATCGTCATCGTGCTCGGGTCCATCGTGCTCACCCACGCCCCGTGGCAGCGGCCTCGTCGAGTGGCGGCGACGCTCGGGCGCGGTCTGTTGCACGGGATGCGGGCCCCGACTGTCGCCGCCTACCTGTTGGTCATGGTCGTGTTGAGCATCTTCGTTCGAGCCGGCGGCGGAGCCGCCGCCGCGGTGGGCGTTGTCATCTCGCTCATCGCCACGTTGTCATTTGCCCGACGACTCGGACGCCCCGGTGCATCGGCGTGGCCGGCTCGCTTGGCCACGGTCGTCGCCGTCCTCGCCGTGATCGGCTTGATCGCCCTCGACAAGAGCGCACCGGCGGTCCCCCACCCACCTTCGCGGGCCGGCGAACTCGTCGTTGTGTCGGGCATGGACAGCTCGACGGGTCATGGCGGGGTTTTCCCACTGCAGCCCGGCTTGCTTGGCTTCGACTGCGCCCATGTCGTGTACTTCTCCTACGTCGGCCCCGGTGCCGGGGGCCCTAGAGGTCAAGCGGCGTGTCCGATCCGATCAGGTGCTCCGTACCGGCGGCGTGCCACAGAACGGCCTCTGGCCCAACTGGTGACGGCATTTCGCCGCCAGGTCGACCACCTGCGCGCGCCGGTGACGGTGGTGGCGCACTCCTCAGGTGGACTGGTCGTATGGGCAGCGGTTGCCGGCGACCCGTCGACCCCGGTGCGCCGCATCGTGCTGCTGGCCCCGATTCAAGACAGCCATGGCTACCCGCCACCGGGACGCTCCGGACCTGGCGCGGTGGGGGCATCGGGCATGCGGGCGCTGACTCAGCTCGGGCGCAGCGTGGGTTTCTCGCGTTTCGACGCCGATCTTCCTTTGGCGCGCCAGCTTTTCGGGCAGCCGAACGCGGCCGCCGCGCTCTACGGACGGCACCTGGGCCGTGGCGTCGAGTCGCTGGCGGTACCGGCCGCCAGCGACGAGGTCTTGTACAGCGCGCCACGACCGTTTCCTGGGGCCCAGCTGGCGTGCCCGTTGGAGGTGAGCCATGGGCACCTGGCGTCGTCCTCAGCAGCCGACGTCGTGGTCAACCGCTTCTTGGCAGGGCAAGGTCAACCTCGCTGCCCTCCATGGCAGAGCTGGATCGCCGACCTGGGATGGGGATTCAAGGTGCCATGACGGACATCAAGGTGTTTTGACGAACAAGACAATGGCGGCGGTCACCCCCACGACGATGATGGCGACGCGCAGCATGGCGGCCGGAAGACGCCGGCCGAGCGCGCCGCCGACTTGGCCCCCGACGACAGCCCCGGCCGCGATGAGGCCGGCTGCCTCCCAGGCGATGTGGGCGAAGATGATGAACAACACGGCCGCCACAGCGTTGACGACAAGGGCCAGCACGTTCTTCACCGCGTTGAGGCGCTGAAGATCATCCTCGATGAAGATCCCGAGCAACGCCATCAAGATGACGCTTTGGGCGGCACCGAAATACCCCCCGTATAGCCCGGCCGCGAATACCGATGAGAACAGCGACGGACCACCGTGGGGTCGTCGAGATCGAAGGGCAGACGCGCCGCGCTAGGCCAGGTTGCAAGGCGACAAGCACACAAGCGCCAAGGATCAGTATGGGCACCACATGGCGAAAGACGTTGCCCGGCAACACGAGCAACACGGCGGCACCGCCGGCGCTTCCGGCCGCCGACGCCACGGCCAGTGTTCGTATTCGCATTCCCTGACCCTGCAACTCACGACGGTAAGCCACCACCCCGCTCAGCGAACCGGGAACGAGCCCGACGTTGTTGCTCACATTGGCCACGATGGCAGGAAACCCGAAGGCCAACAGCGTAGGAAAGGTGATCAGCGAGCCCGAGCCGACGATGGTGTTGATCGTTCCGGCCCCCAAGCCGACCCCCACAATGGCCAGTGCTTCGAGGACGGACATGGACAGGGTCTATCGGAGCCAGGTGAGGGGTCTCAACACGCGTGCCTGACAGGTGGCATCAGATTCTTCTTACGAACCGTGAGGCATAGTGCACATCGTGTCTGGACCAGGCCGACAAGACGAACGGGCCGGCCACGGACTGCGGCGCCTTGTCTTGGGCCGCCGATTGGGTGCGCACGAGGCGTCCAAAGAGCAAATCACCCCCGTGGAAGGCCTCCCCGCCTTGTCGCTCGACGCCTTGACGTCAGTGGCCTATGGGCCGGAGGCCATATTGGGGGTTCTGGCCGTGGCCGGTGGATCGGCCCTGCACTTGATCCTGCCCATCACTGTCGCCATCGTGGCGCTGCTCGTGATCCTGGTGTTTTCCTACCGCCAAGTCATCGACGCCTATCCGTCGGGGGGCGGGGCCTACGCGGTATCGCGTGCCAACTTTGGCCCCCGCGCCTCCCAGGTGGCGGCGGCCTCGTTGATCGTGGACTACACGCTCACCGTGGCGGTATCGATCGCCGCCGGCGTGGGCCAGCTCACTTCGGCCTTTCCAAGTTTGTCGGGCGCCACCGTGCCCATGTGCCTCGGCATCTTGGCCCTCATCACCGTCCTCAACCTTCGTGGCCTGTCCGAGAGCGCTCGGGCGTTCCTCGTTCCCACCCTGATCTTCATCATCGGGCTTCTCGCCATCATCGTGGTCGGTCTCGTCCATCCGTTGGCCCTGCATGTGCCCCAACCGGGCCACAGCCTGCTGCCCACCCACACGTTGCAAGCGGTCACGGTCCTTCTGGTGCTCAAGGCGTTCGCGGCCGGCTGTAGCGCCCTCACCGGTGTCGAGGCCATCGCCAACGGGGTTCCCCTGTTCAAGGAACCCCGCATGACCAGAGCGAAGCGGACCGAGATGCTCCTGGGCTTCACCCTCGGCACCATGCTGCTCGGCTTGGCGGTGTTAGCCCGTCGATTTCACATCGGGCCACGCAGCGGACAGACGGCATTGAGCCAGATCATGGGAGAGGCCGTCGGGCGGCATTGGGCCTATTACGTCGTGTCGCTGACGATCACCCTGGTGCTCGCTCTCGCTGCCAACACATCATTTGGGGGGCTCCCGGTGCTGGCCAGCCTGTTGGCCCGTGACGACTATGTGCCCCATGTCTTCGGGCTGCGAGGCGACCGCCAGACCTTCACTATCGGCATTATCGCCTTGGCTGTGTTGTCGGGCGCCTTGTTGCTAGCGGTGGGAGGCAACACCAATTCATTGATCCCGCTGTTTGCCATCGGTGTATTTGTCGGCTTCACGTTGGCCCAAGGCGGGCTGGTCGTGCATTGGTGGCGGGGCCGACCCCCCCGGTGGCGACGCCGCGCCACCATCAATGCCTTAGGCGCCATCGTCACCGCGGTGTCGACGATCATCTTTCTGGTAACCAAATTCGTCGAGGGCGCCTGGGTCGTGGTGGTCGCGGTGCCGGCGTTCA
The DNA here is from genome assembly GCA_963793645.1 of uncultured Acidimicrobiaceae bacterium. Classification (GTDB taxonomy): domain Bacteria; phylum Actinomycetota; class Acidimicrobiia; order Acidimicrobiales; family UBA8190; genus CAWCAW01. The sequence goes on from CAWCAW010000010.1 coordinate 495,662, forward strand.
TCTTGCTGTTCGACCGCATCGAGCGCTACTACCGACGCGTCGGCCAGCAGCTCGGGCTGGGCCAGATTCCGCCCCCGCCCCAAGGACGGCCGACCACAGTGATCGTTCCGGTGGTCAGCGTGTCCAGGTTGACAGCTCACGTCCTCTCTGAAGCTCTGTCGCTGTGTTCGGAAGTCATCGCCGTCACCGTGGTCAACGCCATGCTTGACAGTGACGACGACGAGGCGACCAAGGCCGGCGCGCCCACCGAGCTCGAGCACGCGTGGGAGCAATGGCACCCCGACGTGCGGCTCCGTGTTTTGCACAGCGATTATTCCTCGGTTGTCGACCCCATCATCGAGTTCATCAACGACTACCAAGCCCACCACGATCGCCAACTCGTCGTGCTCATCCCGGTAGTGGTGCCCAAACGCATCCGCTACCGCTTTCTGCACAACCATATGGACTATCTGTTGAGCGGAGCCCTACGCGATCGTCCCGACATCGTCGTGGCCCGCGTGAAAACGGAACTCGACACCCTCGAAACCCTCGACGAGCGCGGCCATGTCCGCCCCTCGCCTGACGTAGCGCCCGCGCCGCCGACATAGCCTGTTTGTCAGGTTTACGCGGCATTTCAAGGGTTGCATGTGACCGACTCGGCAACATTGTGGGTCTGTTGTCAGGGGCCTCGACGGTGCAGGCAGGACGGCTCATCGAGACGCCGAGCACGTGCGTCTCGCTCCCTTCGGTCAGCGCTTCTGGGACCCAACTCGCCCTGCCCCGAGCACATCGACCTACGTTGTGCGTGTGGATTGTGGTGATGATCGATGAGCGCCACGACTGCTGTCGTGACGAGAGGGGAACACACCATGCAGACAGTTCAGAGTTTTGAGCAAACCGTCCTCGACCGTGAAGCGGCGCCTGTGCTCGTTGTGCACGGGGAGCTCGACGTCTCCACGTCGCCGGAGTTGCAGACCCGGCTCTTGAGCCTTATCGAGCGGGGCCACACGATGGCGATCGTCGACCTCAGCGACGTGTCGTTTATCGACTCGACCGCATTGGGTGTGCTCGTCAGCGCGCTGGGGCAGCTGCGCGAGCTCCACGGTGAGTTGCGCCTTGTCATTACCGAGCCGCGCGTCCTCAAGGTGTTCGAGATCACCGGCCTGCACGGCACGTTCAGCATTTACGCCGACGTGGCCGCCGCTCGGTAGGCAGCGCCAGCCTGGAGCACCGCGGAGTTGAGGAAGCCGCGTTTGGCGAGCCAACCTTGACTCATGGTCGTTCCTTCGGGTCGTCTGGTGAAGCCCATGCTGGCCGTGGCCGGCAGGCTTCCCGTCGACGATGGCCAGTGGGGATTCGAGTTCAAATGGGACGGGGTACGCGCGGTGGCGTATCTCGAGGACAGGCAGATCCGGCTCATGACCAGAAACGACCGAGACACCACCTCCAGCTATCCGGAACTCCACCCCATGGGCGAGCAATTCGGCCCGCACAGCGTCGTGCTCGACGGGGAAATCGTCGCGTTGGACGGTTCGGGACGGCCCAGCTTCTCGAGGCTCCAGTCCCGCATGCACGTCGCCGACGCCTCTCGGGCGACGCTGCTGGCCTCCACCACGCCGGTGGACTTGTTGGTCTTTGACATCCTTCGCCTCGATGGACAGGACACCGTGGATCTTTCCTACGAGCAACGGCGGGCGCTGCTCGACGGGCTCGACTTCGAAGGCGAGCGCTGGCATTGTCCGCCGTGGTACCGGGGTGGAGGGCCGGATGTCCTGCGAGCATCCCAGGAGCAGGGGCTCGAGGGGGTAATGGCCAAGCGCCTGTCGAGCACCTATCAACCGGGCCGGCGAAGCGGGGACTGGCGCAAGGTGAAGAACCTGCGCACCCAGGAGGTCGTGATAGGGGGCTGGACGCCAGGAGCTGGTCGTCGCTCCGGTGCGCTGGGCGCGCTACTGGTCGGCCTACCCGGGCCATCTGGCCTGACGTATGTGGGCAAGGTTGGCACCGGATTCACCGATGCCGTCCTCGGTACCTTGGGCCGCACTTTGGCTCCCTTGGTCCAAGGGACATCCCCGTTCTCGGCGCCGACGTCACCTTCGCAGTCCACCGGAGCCACGTGGGTGATACCGGTATTGGTGGGAGAAGTGTCGTTTCGGGAGTGGACGGCGCAGGGCCGCCTTCGTCATCCTTCGTGGCGAGGACTACGACCCGACAAAGATGCCGAGGACGTCATCGTCGAACCGTGATCGGTTCGGACACCTCGATACCTTTAGATTAACGCCCCGGAGCGATGTAGCGACTGGCGCTCAGTCTCCCGTTTTCGAACTCGAGCACCCACGCACATCCCTTTGACCCCGGTGGCCGGCGGGCGAGCTTCATATGATCATGCTCCATCAGCGTCGCCAGCACCGATCCGAGCACTTCTCCATGGCTGCAGACCACGGTGCCGCTTGGCGCGTTGGCGGTGCTCAGCGATGTCACCAACTCAACGACGGCGTGCGGATCGGCATCAGCCACGAGCACCTTATTGAGCTCGACGGAGATTCCCGCTCGTCGGGCCAGTGGGTCGAGCGTCTCGGTGCAGCGCAGGGCCGGGCTCGAGATCAACCGGATCGGCCCGAGCGGCTCGAGCGTCTTCGCCAGGTAGGACGCCTGGCGGCGCCCTACGGCATCAAGGGGTCGCGCCGCATCATCACCGCTCCACTGGTCCTTGCGCCCAGCATGGCCATGTCGAGCGAGAACGAGCCACATGCGAACCATGATCCCTCGACCGAAGCCGGCGCTCCGCCATCCGCCGCCTAAGTGAACAACACGTGACAAACACCTGCCTTAGGATCCGATGACCACCAATGCCGCCGCTGTGTTTCGGTAACCGCTGCGCCCGGGGTCGGGCCCTTTTCACGGAACCAGTACAACCCTTCCGAATGCTTGACGACTCTCGATATATCGGTGAGCCTCGGCCGCCTCCGAGAGCGGGAAGCGGCGGTCGATGACGACGCGTAGCCGACCGGCGGCGATGTCGGCGAGCAACGTGGCGATCAGGGGGTGGGGCCGAGCGGTCAGAAAGAGCTCAGCACCGAGGAAGTACCCGATGAGACTCTGATTGTTCGGTCGCATTGACGAGATGTCGAGCCGATCGGTGCCCTCGCGGCCGGCGTCCCCGACGGTCACACATCGACCCCGGTAGGCCAGGCAGTAGATGCTCCCCTGCAGCGTGCTTCCCCCTACCGAATCGACGATCACATCCGCGCCACGGCCGTCGGTGAGGCGACGCACTTCGGTGACGAAGTCCGACGTCGCGTAGTTGATGCCCTCGTCAAGCCCGAGAGCCGTCAGCCGCTCGAGTTTGTCGTCGCTCGAGGCAGTGGCCAGTACCCGGGCGCCGGCGCGCTTGGCGAGCTGAATGGCGGCTATACCCACGCCGCTGGCACCGGCGTGGACCAGCGCGGTTTGCCCGCTTTCGAGCCGTCCAAACTCGAAGAGACAATCGGAAGCAGTTCCAAACGGTACCGGCACGCAGGCGGCCTCTTCGATGCCAAGACCCTCGGGCACGATCCAGCAGAACGGTGCGGGCGTAGCGCGTAGCGCCGCGTGTGACCCGTCGAGACCCACCGTCACCACACGGTCACCGACGCCGACGGTGTCGACCTGTGGGCCGACTTCGATCACGGTCCCCGCACACTGGTAACCCACGATGTGGGGGCTCTTGGCCATGTCGCCGCCGGACCGATTGAGGGTGTCGCCTCCTTCGATGCTTACGGCTTCAACACGAATCAGTACATCGCCATCACCGACCACAGGGTCGGGCACGTCTTCGTACAGCAGGACTTCGGGCCCACCGGTTTGGTAGTAGACGGCTGCCTTCATGGCCCGTCCTCTCAGGCTCGCCGTTTGGCGGTCTTCTTGGCTTTCGAAGGTGCCCTTGACGACTTGCTCACCTTTTTGGCCGAGGGTGTCTTCTTCTTCGCCACGTTGGCCGATTTCTTAGTGACCTTCTTGGGGGCAGCGGCCTCTTTCTTAGAGGTAGCCGCCTTTTTCTTGGAGGCCTTTGTCGACGTTTTTTTTACCTTGCCGACGACAGCCAGAGTTCCCGCGCCGGGCACAACAGTCGACTCCTCCCCCGTTGACCACTTCACGCGGCAAAAGAGTGCCGCTCACCCCGGTCACAACTCCATCTCGCGGTAGCTGACCCAGTTTCACTGACGACACACGGACTCGATCACCCACGGTGGGCATTTGCTTCTCCTCGTACGGGAACCTTGGGGCTTGGCGCCCATACTGTCATTGTCGACGTCGCAGCGCCCAAGTGGGCGGCATTCACAGCACCGCGGAGCGATCCTCACCCCGAGTCGGGATGCGCTTCGACTCCTTCCCACCGTGCCAGGGCAAAAACCCCAACCGAGACGAGCACCAGTCCGAGCACCTCGAGCGCCGGAGCGACTCCCGCGGAATCGATGCGCTCGCCAAAGAGGCAAAGCCCAATGGCAATGGCAACAAGTGGTTGAGCGATCGTCAATGTCGGAAGCGAGAGGCGTAAGGCACCGGCTTGAAAGGCACTCTGAGTGAGCAGTAGCGCAGCCGAACCTCCGGCCAACAACGCGTAGGGAGCCCATGTCGCCAACGTATGCACAGCGCCGTTGCTCAGGAGATGGCCGGTGCGCTCCGTCACCGCCGCTACATACCCGAACGCGATGCCGGAACCCACCGCGAGCGTCACGGCCCCCCGTATGTTGGAACGGCCCCTCGCCGCCAGTGCCGTCAACGCGCAGGCAACCGCGATCACCACCGTCAACAAGACCCAGGCCGGACCCGATGCTCGGGGATGTCCGACACCGGGCCGAGCAACGGTGAGGAACAACGCCAACCCCCCCACAACGACGAGCGATGAGAGGAATTTCAGAGCGCGATATCCGTCGATGGTCGAGCCAAGCAGCCACCGGCAGGGCAAACACCAAGCTCAAGACCAGCAGTGGTTCGACCAACGTCAAAGAGCCTCGGCGTAACGCCAGGAACTGAAACAAGTACCCGGCACCGTCGAGGGTGCTCCCGACGAGCCACATGGGACGCTTCACAAGCCGGACGAGCAGGCCGGCGCGGATCGACAGCTCGGGAGGCTCCCGAACGGCTGCGTAGTGCTGGAGGACCGCAGCCAGTCCATACGCAGCCGCGCTGGCTAGCGAAAGAAGGACGATGGAGATCAGACCGCCCCCGGGGCGGTGCCGAAAGATGTTGAGACCTCCGAGCGCCATGGACTCGGAGACGGACCAGATCATGGAGGTTGCCATCATATTGTCGGGGCCCGTCGAGGTGATGGCAGCGGCCCTTCGCCACCGGCGTGCGATCGGCCCTCACCCGTGTCCGCCGGCGCGCGCCACACCCTGAGCCGCGGTCACCGACAGGGCCGGCCCGCCGCCATGAACGTCATAACGGCTCGCGCCATCTTCGATGGGACCTCGATATGGCCGCCCGGCGCGCATCAATCTGGGGGTTCTAGGTGTGCGGCCAGCCCTGGTGCGTGGCGTAACGTGGTTCCTTGTTGACCTTCACCCAGACCCAGACACACAAACGCGCCTGCACGACGCTTGACGCCGGTCATCAGGGCCGCTGGCCACGCCGGATTGCCTTGAGCATCTCGGTGTTGGTCGCCGCCATGGCGGCTGCCTGTGGCAGTTCAGCGCCCGTCGACCTGTACGGCGGGACAACGGTGTTGCACATAAGGGGCCAGATCAGTGGTGTGTTCAATCACAGCAGTGACTGTCTCGCCGGCAGCACGGGGCCGGAGACCACGGCCGTGAGCTTCAAGGAGGCATCAGGCATGATCCCCGGCGCCACCCAACCGATCGTGCTCTCGATGATCGTCAACGTGTCGCCTTTCGGCGGTTCATTCACCTTCCCAGGCACATCGGACTCCACCTCGGTATTCCTCGAGACCGCCAGCGGCACCACCCAGTACCAGTGGGGGGCGGGGCCCGCCGTGGTGTTCGGCCAATCTTCGGGCTCCATGACGATCGCCAGCCAAGGGTCGTCGGGCACCATGGACGTGACACTGGTGCCGACGTCACTTCATGACAACAAGGCCAACAGCAAGGTTGTCGTGGACGGGAGCTGGGCCCGCTGCCCTCTGAAGACTCCGTAGGGGCACGAAAACCGAGCGTGGCCGGGCGGTGGGGTGGGCTCCGGATGACACCGGGAACCTGGTCGAATAGATTTTGATTGGCCGCAGCAACGGCCCTCTTCTTGGCGGGGAGATGAGGACATGAGCGACGTGCCGCAAGGCCCACGTTGGTGGCGGGCCCCTGACGGGAAATGGTATCCACCGGAAAAGGCGCCTACGCGCGCCATGCCGAGCGCCACCCAGCCCGTGGCACCGATGAGTGCGGGCGGGGTCGCAGCCCGCTCGGTGGCACCCCTGTCGGTGGCCGAAGATCTCTCCGGCTACACAGGACTGGCGCCTGGTTGGTACCAGGACACGGCCAACCCCGCTCTGGCCCGCTACTGGGACGGCGCCGCGCTGAGCGAGGAGCGCAGAATCGTGGTCGCACCGCGCCCGTCGGCCGCCGCCGGAGCAGACCGGTTTCCCTCCGAGGCCGACGCGCCCTGTGTCCCCGTATGGCCCGATGCGGTCCAACTGCAAATCGACCTCTCGCCGATCTCAGCGAGCCCACCTCGCTTCCTCCCCTGGGGGATCGGCATCGGCACTCCGGTGGCGAGCATCGCCCCGCTGGGATACCCGGCCTACGTGCGGATCCTGCATCCCGCCGGCGCCGAGGGCGCCTCTCACGGCGTGCCCTGGCGCGACGTGGCCGCGTGGAGCGCAAGGACGTACCACCCCTTGATGCAATTCGAGTGGCTCAGCACCGCTCGCTTCGTCACCGCGGACCCGCCCCCCTTTGACCACCCGCCGCCCGAAGGGCACCTCGCCGGAGGTCCGTGCGACGTGCTGTACGCGCACCTGTCTCGGTGGACGAGCACCCCTGATGCCTGTTGGTTGGGGCTTTGGGAAGGCCAAGCGAATCTCAATATGGCTTTTAGAAAAACGTCCGCCCTGGGCACGGCACACCACTGGGATCCGCCACAGACGCGAGTGCACGATGCGGCCGGTCGGTGGGTGGAGATCGTCGAGGCGATGCGGCGCGCACCACGCTTCGCATTGGGCGGGCGCCGCTATCTCCTGGCCAGGAGCTCGGCCACGGCAATTCCCACCTTGGGACGACCGCCGCTGTCACTCACCGCCAACCTGGCCTGGCCCGATGATCGGGCGTGGTACGTGGTCAGCGACATCGATTTCGATTCAACACTCGTGGCGACTTCGAACGAGTGTGCCAACGAGCTGCTCGCCGATGACAGGCTCGAGGCATTACCAGTGCATGCTCTCGACCGGATCGACATCGATGGGGACCTGCTGAACGCCGATGCCGACATCCCTCGATGACCGTCGCCAGCTCACCCAACGGTGGGCACCCAGAAGCGGCATTTGCCGTGCAGCTCGTTCTCGAACACTCCCCCATTGGACTCGATCACTCGGCGCGACGCCACGTTGTCCACGTCACAGGTCAGCAAGGCCGGATCGATGCCCAGGGCATGAGTAAGGGGCAGCACCGCTCGCAGCATGGCGGTGGCATGACCCTGGCGCCGAGCCGACGGTCGGACGTCATAGCCGACGTGCCCTCCAACTTCCAAGAGCCGCACCGTGAGGCGATGCCGCAAGGAGATCCGGCCGAGGTAGTCCGAGCCGTCCACCCACCACCATGTCGAGCTCGGAACCCATCCCTCGGGTCGGGGTGTCGCTTCTAAGGCGTCAGCGTGGAGCGAGGCCACATAGGCACGAAAACCGGCCGGCTCCCTCCAGTGGTCGCTCCATGCGCGCATTTCCCATCCAAGCATGGTGCCGTCGCCGGGTTGACCCCGCCCTTCGGCCTGCAGCTCATCCATGGCAACCAGAAACGAATCACGAACGAACTCGGTCGGTGGGCTCAGCAGCGGCATACGCCACAGTATGAAGTGCCCCCGTACGCCTTTTCGAGCGCCGATCGTGTGGGATCGTGCCGGCGCCGCGTCGCAACAGCGATTCGGTCGATGACGGCGGCGCCGTCGTCCGGACTCGTCGGTGTTATCCGACGCGCGTGGGCGAGGCCTGCTGAGGACGCCCACCCAACCGGTAAAGCAAGGCTTGGTCGTCAGCATCAAGGCGCTCAGCGGCACGACTCGGAGGCCGGCGCGGCGTATCCATCCGCTCGGTGAGCAAACCCAGATTGTGAGTAGCCGCCTCGAGCTGGCCTCGAAGCGAATCACGTTCTTCGGCAACCGCCTCGACCTCAGCTTTGGCTCGGGCCAAGTCGCGTTGCATGTTGCCAAGGCGCGTCTCGAGCTGGTCGATTCGGCGCCGTGCCCAGGATGCTTGGTCCGAAGCACCCGACGATCCTTGCGCTTCCGAAGTAGTGAGCACTCGCGTCACCTTGGCAAGCAGAGCTGCAGCCAACTCATCGTAATCGAGAGCATTGCCACCGAGGGTGGCGCCGCCAACCGGGGCACCCTCAGCCATCTTCGAAGCCGATATCCGGTACGTCCTCTTTCCCCGCACGTCGCGAGTGAGCTCCCCGGCCGCTGCCATGCTGCCGATGACCTGACTGAAACCTTGGTCACCACCTTGGTAAGAGACGGCGTCTTTCAAGCGGGCCGTCGCCCTTCCGCTGGCGTCATCAACTGGCCCGTTTGAACGGAGAAAGTCGATAATGCGCGTGCGAACAGTAGTGTCTCTCAACAACGGTCCTTCTCCTTTAGTTCACTCATCGGCAGCGGTGTGCACAACGGGCCCAGTGTCAACTCACCTTGCGGGATTGAGCGTGGTTTTCAGCAGTTTAGCGGTTCATCCAACGAAATCACATTCCGGGTGGGACGTACCTGGTTGATTCCCTATTTTGCAAAACGCCAATCACCTCAGGGCAGGCTCACACACATATGGCGTGCCATGCCAGCCACGTGCAATCCGGAATGGCAACCACAGATTGAGGGCGTCGGTTTTTCGCTCACATTTTCAACAAATGCCGCTTCGTTGCCGTTGATGCATCGACCGTTGTCATGGGCCGCACGCGTGTCAACACATAAAGACAGAGAGCGAGGGCAAACGCCGTCCATGTGATGGTGATCAACACCGGGTCACCTGAAATGAGCACTCGAGGCCGAGGTACATCGACAACACAGGCAACGGCAGAGAGCACAAAGACCAGGCCAAGAAGCCATCCCTCGGCGACAGCAGCGAGAAAGACGAGACCCCACGTGTCGTACCACGGCCACGCGGCGGGTCCCAATGCTACGAATATGAGCAAGCTCCAGCCAATGGGTCCTGGGTCCCCCTCGTGCGATCGAACGAGCAATACGACGGCGATGACGGCGGCCAAGCCCAACATGACGGCTCGGGCGCCATCCACGAACGTCATGGCGTGCCCGCCCAACCCAAGAGCGGAAGCGACGTGTGCCAACGCCAATCCCACCCCCGTGGCCGGATCGAGCCAGGACACCACCGATCCAGGAGTTGAAAGGATGGATATCCACCGCCATCCAAGCGACGACAGTGCGCTGATCCCCGCCATGACGCCGACGCCGAAGCCGGCGGCGGCCGCCAGTCGGGCCGTGCGCCGCGGCCAGCGTGCACCCTCCCCCGCCCACCACCACCCGATGAACGCGATTCCAATCAGGGCCGGGATCTTCACTTCGGCCGCAAGCGCGCACATCGTCAAGCCGGCGAGGACATGCCCTTTCCGGGCCATGGCACATCCGGCCACGAGTAGTCCAAGCATCAGGGCGTCGTTGTGAGCCCCTCCTACGAGGACCAAAAGCACGAGCGGGTTCAAAACCGCCAGAGCGAACCCAACAGATGCATCTCGACCTACGCCGCGCGCCAGCACCGGCACGGCAACGCCAACGATGGTCACACCGAGGAGGGCAATCAATCGAAACCCCACCACGGCGGCAAGGACGTCGTGGTGAGACAGCGCAACGATCCAACCTGACACTCGCTCCCACACGGGCCCATAGGGCGCCACCGAATGCGCCCACAGCGGGTCCACGAGTCGCAGGAACGAGCTCGAGCCCAAGATGCCCGGACCGTGGTTGTAGGGATTCATCCCTCGGGACACCATCTCGCCTTGCGCCGCGTAGTAGTAGACGTCACGACTGAACAACGGAGGCATCACAAGGATCGGAATCCCCCAGGCAACGAAAATGGCCGCCAAAGACGTAAGAGGCACAGCCGTGCTGGCACGCGTGCTTCGAACGACCTCATACCAAGCGCCGAGCATCAGGGCAATACCGACATAAACAAGCATGACGGCGAGAAACCGCGCATTGGTCGTGGTCACACCAACTGTGACGTGTGCTCCGTTACCGAAGAACCAGGCTCCTGGCCCCGTCAGCGTGAAAGGCGAGCCGGGTTGCGATGCCCCGGCCAGGATACAAAGCTCACCGACGAACCCCGCCAATGCGCTCAGCCCCAAGGGCAGGCCACGCAGATCGGCGTCTTCGATCGTAGATTCTCTGTCACGCATCCCTGGTCATCATGCGCCATGCGCCACGGACCCGACCAGCCCAGCAGACCAACAACGATGACGAAAGATCGGACGATCAGGGCTTACCGTGACGGGCATCCCCTGCGTCGAGGACGTCCGGCAATGACCAAATGGTCCTCGTTCGAAGCGATACCGTGACGCAATGACGAAGATCGGTGTACAGCTACCCAACTTTTCGGGCTTCGAATCGGCTGATCTCTTCGAGCACGTGGCCGCCTTGGCCGTGGCAGCCGAGGACGCCGCGTTCGATTCGGTCTGGGTAATGGACCACTACTTCCAACTGCCACCACTGGGAGGGCCCGATCAACCCATGCTGGAGGCCTACACCCTCCTCGGGGGACTGGCGGCCCGGACACAGCGAGTGCAACTGGGAACCCTCGTAACGGGAGTGACGTATCGCAATCCAGGCATTTTGGCCAAGATCGTCACGACCTTGGACATCGTCTCTCGGGGCCGGGCCATCCTCGGCATCGGGGGTGCCTGGTACGACGTGGAGCACCGCGGCCTCGGTATCGAGTACCCCACGGACCGGTTGCGGTTGGACATGCTCGAAGAGGCCGTCCAGGTGTGCCGAGCGATGTTCACCGACGACGACGTCTCGTTCTCTGGGGATCACTATCGCCTTGACCATGCGCGCAATTTGCCGCGACCGGTGCAGCGGGGCGGACCTAAGATCATGATCGGAGGCGGTGGCGAGAAGCGGACCCTGCGCCTGGTGGCCAAGTACGCCGACATGTGCAACGTCACCGGAGATGTGGGCACGCTGCAGCGCAAGATCGAGGTGATCCACCGTCACTGCGCGGAGGTGGGACGCGACCCCGCCGAGGTGAAGATCACGTGGATGACCCCGCTGATCCTGACGACGTCGGACCAGAACACGGCGGAGGTACGCGAGATGCTGGTGTCGAGCTCGCCTGCTGACGAAGTGGCGGGGTTCACCGTCGGCCAGCCCCAAGAGATCCCGGATCTCGTGGCCGGGCATATCGATGCCGGGGCAGACGAGATCATCTTCAGCGCCCCTTTTGTCGACGTACCCGCCATAGCCGCCATCGGTCAGGCATTCGGACGCTGACGAGGCATCGACAGCAGGCCCGGTCCCATCTGACCCGCAGAGGGCTGGACGCCTTCGTGGTCCCCCGAGCTCGGAAGCGCAGCGACTAAAGACAAAGAGCTCGCTGGTCGAGGTACTAGGAGAGGACGGCACCTAGGTAGCGCCGGCGGCGCCTCTTACCTGACGGTGAGGACGAGTATGACCCTTGCGGGAGGCGAATCGGGCAACGGGACCGCGCGCCAAGGCTCCGAACGGCTCCGGACGATCCTGGGGATCGACATCATCCAGCTCGCACAGGCCCATGCTGACGAGCACCGGCCCACCATGCCGGGGGTGATGTCTCTCGCTGAGTCGATGGCGGAGCTCCATGCGATCACCTTGTCGAATCTCGAGCAGATGATCACGCCGCTGCGAAAGATGACAGCCAACCTCGATGCAGGAACCGCACTGCTGGTTCATCACCCACCGAACCTCGGCGCCGTTGGCCACAAGACCCGGCAAGTTCTCGAAGACGTACAAGAACCAACCCGCCGGCTCACCGCGGTTGTCCCCGCGCCTGCGTGGACACAGCTCGAACAATTGGTGCCGTTGGATTTCGACCGTTTAGCTCGGATTGTCACCACGCACACCAAGGACGCCGTGGCCAGTTTGGCGCAAGCGGCCAGAAGCGATGCCGTCACCCTGGTGACGCAGCTTTCCCCCGATGAAGTGGCAACGCTCGAGGCGAGAGTGGGTGCAGTCCACCAAGAGGGATCTCGATTCGTGGCTCCGTTGGGCGCGCCCACCGTCTCGTGGTGGTCCGAGGCTTCCGCGCTCGAGCGGGTCGTGTTCATTTACGTGTTCTACGTCATGGTGATGGTGCTCTCAAGCTGCGCAGTGGACATCTCCGATCCGGCCCAGGATCCGGCCATGGCCGTCATCCATGCCGTCGGATTGTTCAAACACCGCAATCCAATTCGTCTTCACCGCCGTCGTCGGGACGTCCACAGCGCGGACGAGGGGCACCCTCGCCAGTACGGCACATAAATACGGCGACGCCTCTGACCGGCACGCCCCTTTCGAATTTTGCGGTTAAATCGACCGTTTTACCACGGAGCGTGACCTTCGGAGCCTCGTGTGACAAAGGTGTTAAAGCCGGGGTGAACACCTCCGATAACCAAGTGCACGGCACCAAAGCCGCTCGATCGTTTTGGCCGTTGTCACCTGACTACGGACACCCAACAAGAGGACGGTACTCCGATGTGCGCTGACACCCTGCGTGGCTCGTTCCGAAAGAGGATCCTCTGGGCATCGAGCGGGGCACTTGTCGGTGTCGGCGTCTGTGGAGGGGCCGTGTGGGCGGCGACTTCCTCACCGACAACGAAAACGACGGTGGGTCCGCACGGGCCCAAGGGTCCCCGAGGCGCGACGGGCGCAGCCGGCGCCGACGGAACCAGCGTCTTGATCGAAGCTCTCACGGCGGGACAAGACAGCAACTGTCCGAATGGCGGGACCCTTCTAAGGACGGTCCCTGAATCGAGCTATGCCTGCAACGGTGCGCCAGGTGCGCCCGGGCCGCAAGGTCCCACGGGTCTCCAGGGCCCAGCCGGTCAGGGAGCTGCCGGGACGGCCGGAGCCAAAGGGGCGACCGGCACACAAGGAGCCACGGGCACGACCGGTACCGCCGGTCCGGTGGGCCCACAAGGATCGACAGGTCATCAAGGTGCGACAGGTGCGACAGGTGCGACAGGTGCGGCAGGACCGCAGGGTGTGAACGGAACAACCGGGGCGGCTGGTGCTCAGGGCGCCACCGGCCCACAAGGGGCGACGGGCCCACAAGGGACGACTGGTGCTCAGGGCGCCACCGGCCCACAAGGGGCGACGGGCCCACAAGGGACGACTGGCTCGCAGGGTGCGACAGGTGCAACCGGCTCGCAGGGTGCGGCCGGACCCGTCCACGTAGTGACCGGCGTCGTCAACGGCTCGAACTGCACGCAGGATAACGCCTCGTCGTCATATTCGGTTACAGCCGTCGGTGGCACCGATTGCCGCATCAGTTTTCCGTCGGGAAGTAACTTCTACAGCAATTCGATAGTCCCCACCGTTTCGACCGGTGGCGAGGGTTCCTTTGGTGAGAGCGTGGTCACTGAGGTCTCGGGTATTTCGAACTCAGGTACCAACAACTACTTCGACGTTGAGGAGTGGTACATCCACACCAGCCTGATGGATACCGGTAGTGCGGATGACTTCACGTTCCAAGTGCTTCCTGCCACCTGATTGGGCGTAAAGCGGGGGGTGACTCAGGAGTTCGACCGGAAAGCTCAACGAGCGAACTCGAAGCGTGCCCCCGCGGAGAACTTTGTGAGCGTCACCTCGTCAAGCTCGCGCGCCGGCTGATCCTGCCGCTCCACGTACCAACGCCGGTCACCTGCGCTTCGGACAAACCAGTGCGGATCCACGCCGGCCGCGATGGCGCTGAGGGCGCGGTCGCGGCCTTGGGCCAACTCGGTGATCCAAGACGCAATGCCCCGCTCCTCAAGAGCCGGGCACTCCCCCAGTTCGAGAACAACGGCGTCACCCTCGACGGCCACTTGCCAGTTGACGTATTGCCGCGGGTGAAAGGCCGGGTGGGTATCGAACACAGTGGCTACATCTTGCACGCCGCCTTCGAGACCAAAGGCACGCGCCAAACGCTCGGATGCCACACCGGCTACCCCGGTGAACTGTCGATTGAGCGCTAAGCAGGCCTCCGCGTCCCCCACACGGTCCGCCACCGCCACTCCGAAGGAGAGCGCCAAGAGGTGTCCTTGCAGACAGATCTCGTCGACCATGGCCCGAAGGGTGGCACTGGTGAAACGTCCAAGGTGAAGGTCAGGGTCGAGAGCTCCTCGGTAGTGATCGTCACCCTCGTCAGATGCTCCCCGAGGAGATGCGATAGGGAGCTGCGCCGCTCTGGTTTTCTCGATCCGGAGAATCTGTTGTGGCATGGGGGTCTCCGAGCCATCGGGATCGATCACCACCGTCCAGGCACAATGCGGATGTCGGTTCGCCGGCACACGCGGTGGTCGATGGATGGGTCGCATCCGAAGCCGAGGGTTCGTGGCCCAGCCCGTGGCATCGAAGGTCGGGTCTTCTATGTGGTGACACATCGCCGTCACGTAGTCGTCACCTAAAGGTTCCACGTCCATCAGAGCGCCGCAGTAGTCAAGGTGGAACTCCCCGTGGTGTTCGTCATGCACCGTGAAACGGAAGTCCATGAACTCGGGTGGGGCGCCCACATCGAGCTGCATACCCTTTAGCGCCACCTCGACGGTGTCGCCTTCGAAGTCCAACAGTCGCTGCATACGCCTGGAATAGATCGGGCTCGCACCCATCCACTCGTCGATAGCCACGTCTCGCATCACTTCGAGGCCGTGGCTTACGACCACGGGCATCCCGGCTCGATCGATGAGGTGGCCGGCCAGCAGGTGCTCACGTGCGAGCAGCGCCAGTTCGGCGTGTCCGAGTCTTTCGAGGGTCCGGTGTGCTTCGCTCATGGTGGTTTCTCAGTGGCAATGGCCAAGCGCCAGGAGGCTCGTCACGCCCCCTTGAAGATGTACGAATCTCCGGAACCCCCCGGTGCTCCGATAATCGCGGTCGTGCCGGAAATGGCCACCGCGATGCCGAAGAACCCGGTGCCGGCAGGGACCGGCCAAGGATTCTTCGCAACCGTGGGAACAGCTGGCCATGAATTCGCTTTCCGATAGATGTAGACATTCCCAACCAAGGACGAGGCACTATACGCACCCACCATGGCAGTGTTCCCCGAGATTGCCACCGCGAGGCCGAAGCTGTCGTTGGTAAATGGGGCCGGGTCACTCAGTGTCCGGGTGGGCATGCTCGTCGAGGCCCAACCGTTGTTCGGCTTCACGAAGATGTAGACGGGCCCCGCCGCCGGCGCATTGGCGTCATAGCAGCCCGCGACAATGGTTTGTCCTGAGATAGCGACCGAGTTGCCGAAGTAGTCGTTCTGCATTGCGGCGGGGTCGGACAACGTTGCGGTAGGGGCACTCGTCGAGACCCAGCCGTTGTTCGGCTTGGTGTACACGTCGACCGCTCCGCACGGGGGCGTCGTGCAGTTTCCCGTTTCGCCCCCGATGGCCCCGACCACAACGGTGTTGGCGGCAATGGCTACGGGCTGGCCAAATCCCCAATGCGGATTGGCCGCGGCGTCAGTCACGGTCGACTGAAGAACCCAGAGAGAACCGACCTTTTGATACACGAAGGCGGCGCCGTTGGGCGCGTAGTTCCCTGTACCGACGACGGCCGTTGTCCCCGAGATCCCCACCGATATGCCGAACTGGTCCCCAGGCGCCGATGATGGATATTGAAGAGTGGCCGTCGGCGCTGTGGGCCATACCGCGCCTGTTCTTTTGTAGATGTAGGCCAATCCGGCCAGCGAGCTGGAGCCGGCGGCACCGACGATGGCGTACCCACCCGAGATGGCCACCGAGTCTCCGAAGGTATCACCCACCGTGTTGGCGGGGTCGGGAAGCGTGAAGCTCGGACCAGCCGGCCAAGCATTGTTGGCCTTGACGTAGATGTAACTCGTCCCTGGCACCGAGCCGAAATCAGGAGCACCAACGATGGCGGTGTTGCCCGAGATCGCCACTGCGTGGCCAAAGTTCAATGCCCCGCCCGGGACCGCCAATGTTCCCCCTGGGGCCAGCACCGGCGGTGCAGCACTGGCGGCCGACTCGGACACCACAAGGACCCCGAGTAAAAGCCCGATTGCCACTCCCACTCTGACCGAAACGACCGCCAACCGCCTGACAAAAGACACGTTGTATCCCCCCCCACGGACTCGACATCGCTGGAGAAGCTCTGGCGACTCCGATGTCGAGCGTTCCCCCTAGGTGGCCGAGTGTAGATCAGCACGAAAGCGCCGCCCAGCCTTGTCGGGGCGTCGACGGTTGACCGTTGGCCGGCTCAGGTGAGGCATCACCACCTTCGACTGCCACGCCGCCGCTGGAGGCGGGGCGACGCACACGCGGTCGGCTCGCCCCGACGAGAGTCGGCATGTACCTCGACGCCATGGCGAGGAGCTCGAGGCGATGCTTGCGAAGGTGAGTCCTCTCCCTGACGTACGCGACATTGCAGCGGTTGCTCACTACGTGAATAGCTCGCTGTGGGCGATCACCGATTACTGGCATTGCCCGATCTTCTCGCGTTAGACATGCGCCAGCGGTTGACCGTGACGGCGCGCCGTCGAGGGCGTCGGGTTTGGGCCAGCGATGGCAGGGGGGAACCACAATGGGTCGCAAAGGGGGGAAGCACCTGCGCTTGACCTTGGCGTTGGCGACGCTGGTGGGTACAGCCGGCCTGGGTGCGTTGGTCCTGCCGGGAATGGCTTCTGGTGTCATCGGGTGGGAGAGCTACCCGGCCGGTGCCGCTCCCTTGCCGAACGGTCCCGATGTCCCCGACACGAATCCTGGAGTCGGGTTTACCGACGTTGCCTGTTCCTCTGACGGCACCTGCCTGGCCGTTGGTCAGTACGAATCGAACGGGATGTACTACAACACGTTGGATTCCACCTATCCGGGCGCAGCCGGCGCCTGGACTGCGACGGAACCGCCGGTACCCAACGGTTTTCCCGCCGCAGCGGGCGCTCAACCCTTCGAAGACTTCGCCGTGGCCTGTTACAACAGCTCGCCGTACGGGACCTGCTTGGCGGCGGGCGCCGCCGAGGACGGATCCGGAGGGGACAACACCCAGGCAGTCGTGGACAGCTTCTCCGACGGCACTTGGACATCGACGGCGACCCCGCTCCCGACCGACGCCACCTTTGGGGCGGGGGCTCAAAGCGCCGCGCTCAACGGGATCGCCTGTCCTGCGGTAGGCAGCTGCGTTGCCGTCGGCGCCTACAACCAGACCGGAACTGGCGATCTCCCCATCCCGCTCATCGAGACGTTGTCAGGTGGGACCTGGAGCCAAACGGTACCGCCCAACAACAGCAGCAGCGTGGGGCCGAACAATCTGACACAGGTAGCATGCTTCTCGGCGACCAGCTGTACGGCCATGGGTGCCGAGAACGGTGGTGCCATGGTCGACACCGGCTTCGGCACCTCGTGGAGCAGCGCGGCGCTTCCTCTGCCCTCGAGTCCGGCTCCGACCGACGATGTAATCAAACCGGGGTCACTCGCATGTGCATCCGACGACACCTGCATTGGCACAGTGTCGTACCCCGATATGTCGTCGTCGTCAGGCAAGAGCTACGCCGTCTATGACAGTTATCAAGGAGGTCTATGGAGCGTCGGGCCGACCTTTTCGAACAGGAGCGGCGTGTTCAGCTCAGCATGTCCAACGGCCGGAACGTGTATGGCGGTGGGGATGGCGCGGCCGTCGACACACTCGCAAGACCCACTGGTTGAGACCTTCACTACCGACAACTGGAATCAGACCGTGATGCCCCAGCCGGCCAATAGCCAAGGCGGCTACCTCGACGACGTCACGTGTGCCGCTGACGGCACCTGTGCCGCGGTAGGTCAATATTACGATGGCGACAGCGAGGTCCCCTTGGTGGGCACATATCAGAGCAACACCTGGAGTGCCTACCCCTATGCGCCATCCGAGCCCAACAACGCCTCGTTCCCGCAGAGCGCCGAACTGACAGCGGTGACGTGTGCCCAGTCGATCACCACCGGCTGCACGGCCTGGGGCGATTATCAGGACGTGACCGGCAACACCGACGGGCTGGTGGACGACGCCGTGCAGACGGCCGGTGACGCGGCCACCGTGACCGTGGTGCCCACACCCTTCACCGCCTCTACTGGTGGCACCTATACCGTCAACGTCAGCGGTGGCAATGGTGCTCCGACCGGTACCGTGACGGTCGTCGACGATTCAGGAAACGCGTGCCCCGCCCTCATCGTCCTGTCGCCGGGGACGGGAACGTGTACCGTCCCCGGCGAGAGCGTCGGCGGCGGCCCCTACAACGTCACCGCCGCTTACTCGGGCGACTTGACGTACCTGCCTGCCACAGCCGCTATCAGCCTCGACCCCGAACCGACCGTCAGCGGCACCGCCAGTGCCACGACCGGGGACGTGAGCGTCACGGCGTCGGGCGGAGGGGCAAACGACGTGGTCACGGCCACCCAGTACCCTGCCGATCCGGTGGGAGCGCCATCAGCTTTCAGCTCCTCAGGCGTGTACGTGGATGCGGCCCTGGCACAACCCACCGGCTTCACCAGCGCCACCATCATCGTGTGCAGCGCCAACTTTGCCAGTGGCGATCAGCTGTATTGGTATGACTCACGCGTCTCGAACTGGGCCGCCACGAGTCCGATCGCCACCTTCAGTAGTGGGTGTCTGTCGGTGACCTTGAACGGATCCACCTCCCCCACGCTGGCCGAGCTGGACGGCACGGTGTTCGGTGCCGGCATTCCCGTGGTGACCGGCTTCGCCATTACCACCACCAGCGCCAGCCTTCCTGCTGTTACGCCCAGGGCGTTCTACAACGCCCAGTTGGGGGCAACCGGGGGGCCCACCCCCTACCGGTGGCATTTGGTGGCGGGCGATGGCACCCTGCCGCGGGGTCTGCGGTTGCATCTCGACGGCGTGCTCTCCGGAACGCCCCGCCGTAACGACGTCACCGGCGCGTACTCCTTTACTGTAAAGGCCGCCACGCACGTGTCGCGGGCGCACCCCAGGGAGATCACCACGAAGACGCTCAGCCTCGTCGTGTCGTAATGCCGTGATGACGAAGTGGCGCTCCGATGTCGGCGGTGGCGTACAGCGCGCCTCGTCGATTACTTCGTCTCTTCGGTGATCCCCGCACCCCTCAACATCCGCCGCAAGTCCATAACCTGCTGCTCGTCAATGTCGTGATGGCGTGGGATGTCGAACGTCTGTGTCTCGGTTCCCAGCGTTACCGCATACCGGCCGTCACTCTTCTCGGTCACCGTGCCGACGCTCTCGAGCAGTGACAAGACGTCGTGCCACTGGATGTTGTGACTGACTGGATGACCAAAAATCTTCTCCACAGTCGCCCTGTGGTGCGCGTCAAGTCCCATATCGTCTACCACTCAGCTCCCTCGCCTTGTCTGGGCGTCGTTGGCCATGTCCAGAGCGTCGCTCATAACCGAGCCTCACCGGCTCACTCTCACGGTACACCTGGAAGCGACGACGGCTCGTCGTCACACCGGGTCGCCAGCGCCATCCGATCTGTACCCCATCCAACGACACGACGGCGTGATCCACGCTCGGTTGCTAGCGTGGAAATGTGTCTTTCGAATGGCCGGACCTCTCCTACGAGCAGTGGCACGAGACCTGCGACACGCTCCACGCCTATACGCAACTCCTGGGCAAACTCGCGGTGGCCCTGGCGCCGCCTGAGCCACAGCTCCAACACGCGGCGCTTCGTCTGACCGCCCGGGGATGGGAGACGGCACCCCTGCCGGCCCCCGATGGATCGGGCACGTTTGTCGGCGTGATCGATCTCCACGCCCATGACGTGGTGGTGGAGACCAGCAAAGGAGGTGTCCGGCGCGTCCCCCTTACGCCGGATCGCCCCGTGGGCGTGGTCACACGCGAGGTTCTCGACGCCATCGCTGGGCTCGTCGGCAATGTCGAGATCAACCCCATCCCCCAAGAGGTGCCTTGGAATGTGCCCCTCGACGAGGACGACGAGCACGCACGCTATGACCCGAATCAGATCGCTTCGTATTTCGCCGCCGCCACCCAGGCGGCCCTCATCCTGGCGGAATTCCGGGCACCGTTTCGAGGGCGCTCGACACCGGTGAACGCGTGGTGGGGGTCATTCGACATCGCAGTCAGCCTGTTCTCCGGGCTCCCGGCCGCCCCACCGTCTGACGACTTCATCATGCGCAACGCAATGGACTCCCAGGAGGTGGCCGTCGGCTGGTGGCCCGGCGATAGGAAATACGGCAAGGCGGCGTTCTATGCGTATGCGCACCCGGCGCCGGCGGGGTTCGCGGCGGCGACACTTTCACCGCCGTCGGCTCATTGGAATGCGACCCTTGGCGAGTACGTCCTCGACTGGGTCGACGTCTGCAGCAGTGTCGACCCGCATGCAGCTGGAGTCGAATTTGCCCGCTCTGCGTTTCGCCACGCGTGCGTCGTATGCAATTGGGATCCGGCCCTACCCGCCAGTGTCGAGGGCAAACCACCGCCTATTGCCTAGGCGTGTCGCGACCCGTCGTTTCCATCTGTCGACAGGCTGATACCTGAGGTTAGCCAAGCGCCATGGTTTCTTGGCGATCGCCGCCGCGTCTCAGTGACCCGAGGTACTTCTCGAACGGGGATGGCTGCTCGGTGCCCTCGGCGGATTAGTGAATTGTGGAACCTTTCGACCCCTTCATGCGTCATATCACTGTGACAGTGGATTACGAAGAGGAGACTGTGCGTGTGGAGCTAGGTCCGGTGTCCCCGCCCGATTTGGCAACCCTGTATCTCAGCCAGCGTGCTCGCATGGTCCGCCTTGCCCGCCTGTTGACGGGATCGAATGCCATCGCCGAGGACGTCGTCCAAGAGGCCTTTTTGAAGATGCATGCAGCCACACAATCCCCTCGGAACCCAGAAGCGTATCTGCGGACTGTTGTCACCAATCTCTCTTGGAGCCACATGCGCCATCGCCACGTCGAGCAACGTATCCACATGCCGCGTCAGGTCACCGCTTCGGACCCCGAGATCGACGAGACGTGGTCGGCGCTATGCCGCCTGCCTTTTCGCCAACGGGCCGTTCTGGCTCTGCGCTTCTATGAAGACATGACAGAGGCCGACATTGCCCGAGTACTCAAATGTCGACCGGGGACGGTGAAGTCAACCTTGCACCGCGCATTATCGAGACTGCGAAAAGACCTGTCATGACTGAACCTGACGACATCGAGCGCCGCTTGCGACGCACGTTCCGCGCCATCGCAGAACTACCGGTTGAGTCCCATGCATTGGGGCCTCGGGCGTCCATGCGTCTGCTGACTATCGGTGCGGTGGTCGCCATAGGAGGCGCTGTCTTTGGTCTCGCACTCGCCTATGGCCCACGAAACGCGGCAACGGGCATCCAAGCCGGGAACCAGGCCAGCACAACGGTCGGCCCTCCGTCTTCTACGGCACCCTCGACGTCTAATCCCCCACCGTCGACCACAGAGCCCAGTACCACCACCACGCTGCCTTCTTCGGTTCTACCAACGGCACCAAATTGTGACTTGCAGTTGGGTGGTTCTGGATTCGAGCCCACCGATATCTTCATCGGCTGCGCGACGAGCGCCGATAATCTGGGCAGCATTCATTGGAGTAGCTGGACTCCGACGAACGCCACGGGCACGGCCATGCACAACATCAACAACTGTCAGCCCGACTGCGCAGGGGGCACCTTCGCCAGCTTTCCGGTGGAAGTGACCCTGTCTGATCCCACAATCCTCAACGGCGTTTCTTCATTTGCCACCATCGTTATGACTCCAACGACCAGCGCCGGGAGTGAAGGAATTGGCCACGGATTCGAGCTGTACATGCACGCAGTCGGGTGCCGATTGGGGATTCGTTCCCAATAGTCAGTAGCCGCTCAACACTCTTCACGAGCCCACGATCACTTGGCGTCGTAGTGGTCTCACGGCGCGGTCAGGGTCCCTGACGGCCACCCGCATCCAGCCCCGGGGGGAGCGGCCGGATCATTAGGCCTGAGTCGTATGCTTAGTCGATCCCCTCGTTGTAATGGTCAAAAGGAATCGTGGCCGGGGCCGTGGTGATGGCCTTTGTCTTGCGGGGCGAGTCCCCCGCAGAAGTGAAGCCGATCTTAGCTACGCTACGGTCCGCTGCAGCTGTTCCAAGCCCCACCAAAATGAAGGAGGGGTACGTGAGCCCAATTCTGGATCAGACAGATCGTCGCTTCATGGCGCGGAGACCCAGCGTTCCTAGTCTGTTAGCACCGGCCTTGCTGGCGGTAACGGTCCTGACCGTTGTAGCTAGCGTTCCTGCGAGCGCCAATGCCCCCAGGATCACAAAGCCCGGACCTCCGACCGCGGTTTCTGTGACGTCAATCAGTGAGGGAGCGTCAGTGTCGTGGACGTCACCGGTTTCAGACGGCGGGTCCCCCATCACCGGCTACACGGTGACCGCCTCGCACCGAGGCAATCGTCACTGTTCGACCAGCGGAGCCACCATGTGCACGGTCACCGGACTCGCCGACGGCTTCCACTATGAGATCAAAGTCCAAGCATCAAACAGTAAGGGCGAGGGCCACGCCTCGACACGAGTCCTGGTGACCCCGCTTCCGACTGTGTTTTTTCCTTCCGCAGCTCAGCTCGAGGTTGTCCCGCTGAGCGTGGAAGTTTGAGGTGGCGGTCCCCCGCCTGATGCCTGCCTGGTGGTAGGTGTCGGGCGTCGCCAAGACATCCAACTCAGGAAGGGGACCGCCGTGAAGAAGAACTACCAGACCACGACCAGCCGCGCCCGCACCGGACGAACGACGCCGAAGAAGTCCCGGCCCGATGCCGCCCGTGACGCCCACGAGGCGGTGCTGACGTTGCCCAACACGGTGACGATCGCCGTCGCCGGGCTCGCCGGTGAACTCGAGGAGGGCCTACTCGCCTTCGCTGTGGGCACGGGCCTGAAGGTGCTCGACGTCATCCTGGACAACGAGGCGACTGCCCTCGCCGGGCCGAAGGGCAGGCACGACCCCGACCGCGCCGCGCTGCGTCACGGGACCGATACCGGCCTCGTGACCCTCGGCGGGCGCCAGGTTGCCATCACCCGTCCCCGGCTACGCAGCAGTGATCGGAGCGCCGAAGTCCAGCTACCGACTTACGCCCTGTGCTCGTCGACCGAGCTGCTCGGGCGGGAGGCCATGAGCAAGATGCTGGCCAAGCTTTCCACCCGCCGCTACAGCGCCGGTCTGGAGCCGGTCGGTCGGGCCGTCGAGGAGAAGAGCCGGGGGACGACCCGCTCGGCGGTCTCACGCCGGTTCGTGGCGGCCACCGAGGCCGCCTTGGACGAACTCATGGCCGCGGATCTGTCGGGGCTCGACCTCGTGGCCATCATGGTTGACGGGGTCCATTTCGCCGGTCATTTGTGCGTCGTCGCGCTCGGCATCGACATCGACGGCGTCAAGCACCCGCTGGCGCTCGAGGAGGGTGACACCGAGAACGCCACCCTCGTGAAGGACCTCTTGGTGGGGCTGCGCGAGCGGGGCCTCGACGTCACACGGCCCGTCCTGGCCGTGCTCGATGGCTCCAAGGCGCTGTGTGGCGCGGTGAAGGCGGTGTTCGACCACCCGGTCGTGGCGCGTTGTCAACTCCATTATGTGGAACGCAGGGTTATGTGGACTGTCGACGGGAACCCCTGGCAGCGGCGGTGCGCGGCGTGAGCTTGTCTACATAATCCAGTCGGGCTGACCGGCAAGGCTTCTCCTCCTATTCACATTGAAGAGGAGGCAGCGATGTCCAAGCCATCGCGGGTCCGCGTGTCGGGCCCGCTCGTCCCCTACGTCGCCGGGTTCAGGGTTGAACTCGAGGCACAGGGCTATCGGCCGAACGCCGTGGGGTGTCAGCTGTACGTGCTGGCGCACATGAGCAGGTGGCTCGAGTCCAGGGCCCTCGGTCCCGGAGATCTGACCCCGGACCTGGTGCGGGCGTTCCTCGTGGACAGACGAGCGGCTGGCTACACCTTGTGGCTGTCCGAGAAGGGCGTGGCGCCGCTGCTCGCGCACCTTCGCTTGGTCGGCGCCGCACCCGTTCCCCAGCCGTCGGCTCCGCCCGCCATTCCCTCTGAACACCTGCTCGCCGAGTTCCGCTCCTATCTGGTCGACGAACGCGGCCTTGCTGCGGTGACCGTCTGGAGCGACGTCCACATCGCTCGCCTGTTCCTCGCAACCCGACCGTCGGAGAACCTCAGACTCGAACGGCTCACGCCCGGCGAGATCGTCGCCTTCGTGAAGGAGCAGTGCGAGCATCGGGCGGCGGCCTACGTGACCACCGGGCTCCGGGCCTTCCTGCGTTTCTGCCACGTGACCGGCCGGACGGCCCGGCCGCTCGTCGACGCCGTCCCCAAGGTCGCCTCCTGGCGGCTGGCCGGTCTCCCGAAGGCGCTCGAACCCGAAACAGTCAAGGCATTGCTCTTGAGCTGCGACCGGCGGACCACCTATGGCCGGCGAGACTTCGCGGTGCTCATGCTCTTGGTCCGCCTCGGGCTGCGCTCCGGCGAAGTCGCCTCGTTGCGCCTCGAGGACGTCGACTGGCGCGCCGGCGACCTCGTCATCCGCGGCAAGGGGCCCAAGTTCGAACGTCTCCCCCTGCCCGCCGACGTCGGCGAGGCCATAGCGGGCTGGCTCCGTCGTGGACGTCCCCGGTGCGCCGCTCGGGAAGTCTTCACACGCGTGCGGGCGCCGCACGGAAGGCTCACTTCCGGAGGGGTCACCGCCATCGTGCGAGCCGCGTGCGTGCGGGCCGGCGTCCCCGAAGTACATGCCCACCGACTTCGCCACACCGCGGCAACCGAGATGCTGCGCGCCGGGGCTGGATTGACCGAGATCGGCCAGGTGCTTCGGCACCAGAGCGTGCTCACGACGGCCATCTACGCCAAGGTCGATCGGACCGGGCTGCGCGAGCTCGCATCGACATGGCCAGCGGAGCGACGGACGGTGGAGCCATGACCGGGCTAGAAGTCGCGCTGCAGGACTACCTGGATCTTCGGCGGTCAATGGGGTTCAAGCTCGTCCGCGCCGAAAAGCTGCTCGGACAGTTCGTCATCCACTGCGGAGCCGTCGGTGCTGACGTCGTGACAGCCGAGGTGGCGCTTCAATGGGTGACACTCCCGGTGGATGCGAGCCCAAGCTGGGTGAGCCACCGGCTCTGCGTTGTGCGCGGCTTCTCCCGGCACCTCGCTTTGATTGACGAGCGCAACGAAGTCGTCCCGACGAGCCTCGTCCCGCACCGGGCAACCCGGGCGACGCCCTACCTCTACACAGAAGACGAGGTCAGGGCGCTGATGGCGGCGGCAGGCACGCTTCGTGCGCCCATCCGCCAAGCGACCTTCGAGGTCATCGTCGGCCTGTTGTGGTCCACTGGCATGCGTGTCGGCGAGGCCCTCGGACTCGACCGCGGCGATGTGGACCTGGCCCATGGGGTGCTCACCGTCCGGGAGGCCAAGTTCGGAAAGACCCGCGAGCTGCCTGTCCATGAGGCCACGGTTGTGGCACTGGGCGCCTACGCCAAGCAGCGCGACCGGCTGTGCCCTCTCGCCGCAACGCCGGCGTTCTTCGTCTCAGCAGCCGGGAGACGCGTCCGCTACGACAACTTCCACCAGACCTGGTTGAAGCTCGTCAAGCAGGCCGGTCTCGTCCGGCGGTCGTCGTCGTGCCGGCCGCGGCCGCATGATTTGAGACACAGCTTTGCTGTGCGGACGCTTATCGGCTGGTATCGAGACGGTGTCGACGTGGATGCCCGCATCCCCAAGCTGTCCACCTACCTGGGACATGTCCATCCGGCCAACACGTACTGGTACTTGTCGGCCGCCCCCGAGCTGCTCGGGTTGGCGGCGCAGCGCCTCGAGGCCGACACGGAGGTGACGCCATGAGTGCCCTGGCCCCCACACTCGAGGCGTTCTTCACCGAGCGGCTCATGGCCCAGCGCCGAGCCAGCCCCCACACCATCGCCGCCTACCGGGACACGTTCTGCCTCCTGCTCGCCTTCGTCGAGCGCAAGACGGGCAAGGCCCCGGCGAAGCTTCAGCTCGAGGACCTCGACGCCCCGTTGGTGGCGGGGTTCTTGGACCACCTCGAACGCGAGCGCGGCAACAGTCCGCGGACAAGGAACGCCCGGCTCGCCGCCGTGCACTCCCTCTTCCGGTTCGCGGCGCTCCGCCATCCCGAGCACGCCGGGGTGATCGAGCGGGTGCTCGCCATCCCTGCGAAGCGGTTCGAGCGGAATATCGTGTCGTTCCTCTCCGACACCGAGGTCGACGCCCTCCTCGGGGCTCCGGACCGCAGCACGTTCCTCGGCCGTCGTGATGGCGCCCTTCTGCTCACGGCAGTCCAGACCGGTCTGCGGGTGTCCGAGCTGGCCGGCCTGTGCTGCGGCGACGTCGTCCTCGACACTGGCGCGCACGTGCGATGCCTCGGCAAGGGTCGAAAGGAGCGAGCGACGCCACTTACCGCCCGAACTGTCGACGCGCTGCGTGCGTGGCTCGCCGAACGGGGCGGAGCGCCCGAGGACCCATTGTTCCCCACCAGGACGGGACGGAGGATCAGCCGCTACGGCGTCGCCGCAATAGTCCACCGTCACGTCGCTACCGCTGAGGCGGCATGCGCATTGCTGGCGACGAAAACAGTCACACCCCACGTGCTCCGGCACACCTGCGCCATGCGGCTCCTACACGCGGGCGTTGACACCACAGTCATCGCGCTCTGGCTCGGCCATGAGGGTGTGGAGACCACCCAGATGTACGTGCACGCCGACCTCACGTTGAAGGAGAGGGCCCTGGCTCGCACCACACCGATCGGCGCCGCGCCCGGCCGCTATCAGCCGCCTGATGAACTCCTCGCGTTCCTCGAGGCTCTGTGATTATGTAGACAAGCTCACGCCGCGCACCGCCGCTGCCAGGGGTTCCCGTCGACAGTCCACATAACCCTGCGTTCCACATAATGGAGTTTATGAGGAATTCCTCATAAACTCCACAAGATCCGCAACGTCGAGTCCAAGCTGCCCGACGACGTCGCCCGCGTCGTGGTGCGCGAGATGCGAGCCGCGTATCGCAACCCCGACGCCCTCGTTGCCCAGGGAGCGCTCGAGGCCCTCGCCAAGCGCATCGAGCGCCAGCACCCCGGCGCGGCGGCTTCCTTGCGTGAGGGACTCGCCGAAACCCTCACCATCGCCCGACTCGGTGTGCCTCCGACCCTGGCGCGCACGTTCCGGTCGACCAACGCCATCGAGTCGATGATCGAGATCTGCCGGGATCACTCGCGCAACGTGAAGCGTTGGCGGGACGGTCAGATGGTCCTGCGCTGGTGTGCGGCGGGAATGCTCGAAGCCAAGAGACAGTTCCGGCGCGTGAACGGGCACCTGCATTTGAAGGCCCTCCGCGCCGCTCTCGATCAGCTCGTTGGGGAGACAGTTACACCCCGTCACTACACTCCGAACAAGGAGGTGGCCGCGTAGCTCAATAGCTCGGGGCCGTCACCCAGGTTCCACACGGAACGGGACATCCTCCTCAGCTCTATTCTGGGACGATTGCCGTTGCCGTTCAGTTAAGTCAATCCTCATCGAGGCCAGCCCAGGTTGACTTTGAGACGTCCAACGGCCCAAGTGGCGGGACGTATGACACATATTTCATCGGGGACGCCGCCGCCTTCAGCCCGAGTTCGGGCACCGTCACCTTCGCTGTTGGTCAGACGACCGCGGTGATCTCGTTCTCCGCCGGCGTCGCCCATCCCAGTGGCTGCCCCATTGGCATACCTGCCAGCAATTGCTTCCCAGAACTCACCGTCACCCTCTTGAACCCGGTGAACGCGCTGTTCGGTGCGGTGTCGTCCACAACCGTGGGATACGACGGCAGTTAGCTACCCACGATCACTTATGCCTTCGCGCGCCGATCCCATCTCGTCGTGAATCACTTCGTCCCCCTTGCCAAGGCGCTCCTTCTGCCTCGCAGCGTTTCACTCACATAGGTGAAGGAAGAAGCCGGCGTCGCCACGTTGATTCCTCCGGGTGTCGTCACGGTGATCCCGACCGTGCCCGAAGCATCCGCCGCCGGGACCCTGGCGTGTACCCGGGTGCCCGCTGCGTTCACCGTCACCCTCGTGGCAGGGGTTCCGCCCAAGGTCACCGACTTGGTTCCCTCTAACGACGATCCAATGATCGTCACCTTGGTTCCTCCGGCCTCAGGTCCGGAGTCGGGACGGACTGCGGTGATTGTCGGTGTCGGTTGTGAAATGGTCAGCGTGTACGTACGTGTGACGGCCTCTTGTGTGTGGGTTGATGACGAGGTGTCCTCGACTTCTACGGTGAAGGGGAACGTCCCTCCCACTTTGGGCTTCCCGGTGATCACGCCGGCCGACGTCAGAACAACACCACGGGGGAGCGTCCCTGCCACCAACGACCACACATAGGGCGAGTTTCCGTTACTGGCGGCCAGGGTCGTGGAGTACTTCGCTTTGACGCCACCGACCGGAACCGACGCCGTAGTGATCTGCAGGGATGGTGCCGAAGACAGCGCCTTGAGGTGCAAGAAGAGGTTGAGACCGTCGGGCGAGACCGCCGTACCGGAGTAATCGGATATCAACGCGTAGTTGTCCCCCCCACCCCCGAGGGCGGCGCAACTGGTGGTGGTGTTCCCGAGCACCCACCAACCCCAGGCCAGGTAACTGACGCCGTTCTCGTCAGCCCAGTTCATAAATGTTTGATCGAAGGTGGTCAGGCCTGATGGTGATGTCGGAGGGTCGCCACAGTCGTAGCCCTGGTCGAACTCACCGGTGACCACGGGCACATGGGCGGCCACAGTGGCGATGGTGTTGTTCCAGCAGACGCTGCTGTCGCACGATTCCCCGTAGTAGTTGTGGAACGACGCCGCCAACTGATTGTCGGGGTCGGACGGTTCGTTGGCGATCCAACCGCTGAGATCATTGGCGTAGCTCAAGCCGCCGAGGAGTATGGGCTGATTGGCCCCTGTCGCCCGAATAGCAGTCACCAGGGCCTGCATCCCCGCCGCCACGTAGGTGTCGCTGTCGTTGACGGTGCTGCCGTCACTGGCGACCGGAACCGCGCATCCGCCGTTGCGCCAGCACGACCAGCTCACCGCCAGTGCCGAGTCCCCGTTGCCGGCCGGAGAATAGGGCTCGTTGAATGCGTCGAATACGACGGCCGGGTTGTCCTCGAAGACGGTTGCCACCGACGTCCAAAAGGCCACCGAGTGGTCATCGGGCATGGGCCTCTGACCGTCCGCGTTCAGAGACCCGGGCGCGCTCCAGTGCAGATCGAGGATGACGTACAACCCCGCCGCATTTAGGTCGGCAACCCAAGACTCGATGGCCCCTTGGTACCCCGCTTGGGTGCCGTACGACGGTTGTCCGTTGAGTCCCAACCAACAGTCCTCGTTCAAGGGAACCCGCACGGCATCGGCGTCCCACGACGCGATCCCAAGAGCGGTGGCCTCTGTCAACGGTTGTGAGGAGTAGCCCCATCCTTCATCGCAGGCGTACTCGGTACTGGGGGCATTGACGCCGAGCAACCGGATCGTCTCGCCTGCGCCGTTGACGAAATGGTTGCCCGAGATGGCGATGGAGAGCGCCGGTCCGGCACTGCCCGGGCTAGCCCCCGCCCACCCGTAGGCGATGGTGGTGATGGCGAACCCCAAGACAAAGATGAGGCGCCCCGTCGTTCCCCTTGTGCGCACGCGCTGCCGCATCTTTCATAGCCCCCATGCCGTCGATGTATGCACTTTGCACGGACCGTAGCCCTGATGGATCAGCGCTGGTGCCTACGGCCGGGCCGTACTCCCGGCGAGTAGGCCGTAAATCTCGACCATCGGGGCCGTTCCATTCACGCCGTTGGTCTCTCCGTTTTGGAGGAACAGTCCGCTCGAGGCGCGTCTGTGTCCACATGTACGTGGCGTAGGCCTGGGCTTCGGTGCTGTAAGCGCTGTTTGGTTGGACCTGGCCGAGCACGAACAAATCACGAAAGTAGATGGCATTGAACGCCGGGCCTTGGCTTTGCAGCGTGGTCCCAGTTCCGAAGTACGCCACCGCGGCTTCGGCGGTGTTCTCGGCCGCGGTCAAATAGCTCGGCGTACCCGTGATTTGATAGAGGATCACCCCCGCACCGATCATTGCGCCCTGGTTATAGCTCCAGATCGTGGTGTTCACACTGCCGCCGGGGTTGACATGGTCATCGTAAAGACCACTCGACGTTGATGATGTGAGACAGGCATTGACCCATTGATACATCTTGGTGGCCCAGGCCAGGTCGGAGGAGTCCTTGGTCAGCTGGTACAGCTCCAAGCCGACCTCGGCGCCGGCGGCGTTGGCCGTGGTGTTGCGCTCGCTGCCAGAGACGTCTTCCCAGAACACCCCGCCCGGACAACCGTCGGTCTGACTCGTGTCCCAGCCGCTCACGATGAAGTTGAACGTGTCTTGGGCCAAGGTGAGGTCGGTTGAATTCGCCGTGAGCTCATAGCCATCCAGCAGGTCCAAGGCGGACCAGGCGTTGTCGTCGTAGTACGTGTTACCCCCGGGGCCCTTCGGTTTTGCCACCGCCGATTCGAACGCCCGGGGTTGGCTCGCTCCGGCGGGACTGATTTCACGGAGATCTGCGTAGGAGAGCAACCCACTGACCCGGGCCGTGACAGCTGAGGCGTAGCTCGAGCCACCGGGGCTTGCCGCTAAGTACTCAGTGCCGGCCATGGCGTTGGTGAACGGCCACAGACACGAGTAGGGATCACAACTACTGGAGGGCAACCCTTGGTAGAGCTGCGCGGAAGATTCATAGAGATTCGCCTGAAGCGCCTGATAGCTCGCCGCGGCCTCCTGTTCGTCGGTCGCCGTGGTGGTGCCCGATGTCGCTTCGTTGACATGAGCCGATTGCGATGCAGCGGCGGCCGCGCTCGAGGCGCCCAACGCCAAGGACCCGATGGATCCTGCTGCCCACAGGGCGACGATGGCACCCGCCACGCTTCGGGGCGTCCTCGGCGGGCGGATAACCCGGGAACGGACATTCTGCCTTATGTTTCTCATGGCAACCCTTCTTCGCAGACATGACTCGGCCTCGACATGCTGTCATAGCCAACCGACCTGCGCCCTTGTCGTCGGAGACGTACCTCCCGGTTCCTCGGCGGCCACTCGCAGCTCCTTGGATTGGAGTGATTCCGCCCATTTCGGGCCAATAATCGCCGGGCCTGACTCTCGCTACCCCGGGCATTTGTCGCTCGGTTCGCGCTGCATCTTCAGGAGCACACAGCCGCGAGGTCGGACGACACCATTGCCATCGAGATCTCTGCACTGTTCACCCGTTGTGCCCAGGGCAGCTCGTTCGTCCTTCCTGAGGTCGAGTTCTGGGCCAAAGCGACGCGGGTGCTGCTCGGTCGCGCCCACTACGATGACCAACCTCGCTAGCTCAGGAGGAAGCGTGGACATTGGTGCTGTTGTTGCCGCCTATTGCTCCGCATGGAATGAGCCTGACGAGGCCACTCGGCGCCAGGTGCTGGAATCGGTCTGGGCCGACAGTGGCACCTACTGCGATCCGACGGCCACGATAGAAGGAAGAGAGGCGCTCGTCGCCCACATAGGCGCGTTGCACATTGCCATGCCCGGCCACACCATCGACCCCGTGACCGGTGTCGACGAGCACGACGGCCATCTGCGTTTCGGATGGGTCATGCATGGCCCGGACGGTTCGGTAATACTCGAAGGCATCGACTACGGACGCTTGGCAGATGACGGGCGCATTCAGCAGATAGTTGGCTTTTTCGGACCTTTCCCGACCCTGGACCCATCGTGAAAACGGATCAGCCGGCAGTCACGATCGTCGGATCCGGCATCGCCGGTAGTGCCCTGGCTGCTGCACTGGCGAACGCCGGGGTCCAGGTGCTCGTGCTCGAGCGAGCAGAGCGGTTCGTCGACCACGTGCGGGGCGAATACATGCACCCTTGGGGGGTCGCTGAAGCCATGCAGCTCGGGCTGCACGACGACCTTATTGAGGCCGGGGGCAACGTCATCTCTCGTTTCCTCGGCTACGACGAGGCCTACTCGCCGACAGAGGCCGAGACGGGCGCCTTTTCTCTCACAGACCTGGTACCCGGTGTCCCAGGTGGCCTCGGCATCGGACACCCCGTGGCCTGCCAGGCCCTTCTCGACGCCGCCGTGCGGGCCGGTGCGCGTGTGCAGCGCGGCGTCGAGGAGGTCAAGGTGACGCCGGGTGAGAATCCTGAGGTCCGATTCGTACACGGCGGGACCGCATACGAGGTCCGACCTCGACTCGTCGTCGCGGCCGATGGACGCGAATCCTCGACACGGCGCCAGCTCGGCATCGAGCTCGAGAAGACCGACTCCCGCATCTTCCTGGCGGGCATACTCGTCGACGGTCTGCGCGATTGGCCGACCATCGATTCGACCATCGGCACGACCGGCGACACGATCCTTTACGTGTTCCCCCAGGGCGAGGACAAGGCGCGGCTGTACATCGGTTACTCGATCGAAGACAAGACCCGCTTGGCCGGCGCCGACAAAGCGAAGACGTTCCTGGAAGCCTTCCGCGTGGACACAATCCCCGACTGCGGGCGATTCGTCGACGCCAACCCGGTCGGGCCATGCGCGGCATATCCCATGTTCGATTCCTGGTGCGATTCGGTCGTCGCCTCTGGCGTCGTGTTCGCCGGTGATGCCGCCGGATTCAGCGATCCCACCATGGAGAAGGTCTGTCGGTCGCCCTGCGCGACGCGCGCATGATCCGCGATGTCCTATTTGGTGGCGATGACTGGTCGGAGGAGGCCTTCACGCCGTACGTCGATGAGCGGGCAGAGCGGATGCGACGGCTGCGTTTCGTCGCGCAGCTCTTCACCGATGTCCACATCCCGCTCGGGCCCGAACAAGTGTCCGAACGACGGCGCCGCTCGGACATGATGATTCAGGACCCAGATCTCTTCATGGTTATCGCGGCCATGACATGTGGTCCCGAGCTGGCGCCTGAGTCCTGCTTTGCGGACGCGACAAGACAGAGGCTGCTTACCCCCGCTTAGCCTTGGCCCCTGGGCCCCTGCCTACCTTTCATGCCAACGGGTTACAGGGGCCGTGGACGGAAAGACCCGATGTACGCACGATCGCCGTTCAGCGATGACGACGTAACGGGCAACCGTCTTGAGCCGTCGAATCTGTTCGGACGCCAACCGTCGGAACTGACAGCCCGATGGGCTTCAGGTCAGGCACTATGCAGTGTCAGCTCCACGGCGGGAGCTGAGTATGCAGAATTCGTTACCCTCTGGGTCGGCCAGCACGACCCAAGGCTCCTCCCCCTGACCCACGTCCGCTCGGGTAGCTCCAAGGGCGAGCATCCGCTCAACCTCTCTGTCCCGATCGTCAGGTCGGAAGTCGAGATGGAGTCGGTTCTTAACCGTCTTGGGCTCAGGGACGGCGCAAAAGAGCAACCCAGGCAATCGACTTGGCGCTGGTCGAATCTCGAATTCCTCCGGATCGTCATTCACGACAACCCATCCGAGTGCTTCCTGCCACCACCGTCCCAAAGCATTCGGATCTCGTGCGTCAATGAGTGTCTGCTCCCACTCCAGTCCCATGTTCTCAATCTAGGTGGTCTGACCGAATGCGGGCAGAACAACCCATCATGCTTCGGCAAGACTGACGCCATGGCATTCGGTCAACAGTCAGGACCACCCGCCTCGACAAGCCAGGTGAAGGAGCTAGTCGGTCTCCTCACACGCGCCGGTTATGCCGACTTTCGCCAACGCGCGGGCCAATGGGATTCACTCAGCGTCAGGGCGCCGGCAAGTTCACCCGCGATGAGGCGGCGGCGTTCATCGATCAGCTACAAGACTCGGAGTTCAACGGTCAACCGGGAGTTCTACCAACTCCAACGCTATCGGGCACAGAGCAGTTGATGCGTCGCATGCCTGCCGAGCAGCTTGCCGCCGAGCTTCGCCGTCGAGGTTGGACGCTAACGGAGCCATAGCTCGGTGCGGCCGGCGAGGCCTCCCCAAGGGACTCACTCCTGGCGATGTCGATGGGTCCTCCGTGCATAACGCCGACTCGCAACCACGCATCGAAGACCCGCGCATCACCCGCAGTTGCTCGCTGTTTTCTATGGGTTCAACGTCACTCGCACGAGCAGGGTCGGGACCAAATAGTTCACGAAGCGAGGAAGCGGTTCACACGTTTCGCCCAGCGGCTTGCATCCTGAATAACGAAGCCGTGGCCCGCGTCAGAGTAGATGTGAAGTAGCGCACCAGGTATAGATGCCTGCATCTCCCGGGAGTTAGTCGGGGGGATCAGCACATCGTCGGCCCCGTCGCCAATGAGGGTGGGCACTGTGATCGCTCCGTGGCCCCCGGGGTCAGTGCCGTCAGCCCAACTTTCAATCGCGCTCACCTGGGCGTCTCCTACCGCCGTCGATGCGACGTCGAAGTTCGGGTAGGAAGTGATCGCCGCTATGTATAAAGGAAACAAAGTGGCCGCTTTGTTGGGGGGGAAGAGTTCGAGGGCCGTGGAGGCCGCGCCCGGGCCGAGCGCGCAGTTTCCGTCGCCACCACAAGTTGCCGCTAGTACCAAACTGCTCAGGTCCCTTGGGTGATCGATGGCCAGAGCCTGGGCGATCATCCCGCCCATAGACCAGCCGAGCACCGCCGGTTGGCCCAGGTTCAGGGCCTCGATGAGAGCGGCTGTCTGATCGGCCATGGCCGAGATGGTGAGTGTGCCTGGCGGCATCGCTGTCTGGCCGATCCCCGCGTTGTCGAAGATGATCACCCGGTGATGCTTAGCCAGCGCATTTACCAGCTCGGGGGGCCAAGCATCCTGGCTGCCATCGAGGCCCATGATCATGACCAACGGCGGTCCGCTGCCGTCGCTGCGATAGCTGACGGCTCCGTCGGAGGTCTCCAGGACCTGTACAGGGATGGTCGTGATAGAGGGGATGGAATGTTTGGCGCCTGCGGCCGAGGAGACCCGGACCGAGCCGAGAACCGTCGCCGTGCAGCGCGCCGACGAATATCAAGAAAGCGGCCAGAATCGTTCTCAGATTTCTCCTGAACCCGGCACCCATGTTTGAGGACTTTCCGCTAGATGGATTGAGCCAACCGCCCGTCTTTCCTCCTGCCTAACACGCAACATCTGAGGCGGCAACCGCTACCAGATTTGGATACCCTCGTCGCTCCGTTCGAACCGACTAACGAAAGAACCCGACGACAGCGCTTCTTTGCCGGGACCTGGTTTATCCCAGGAAACAGGTCCCTGTGAAGGTGCCCGCAATGGTGCTCGCCATCACAAGCACTCAGGAGATTTTTTCGGCTCCGAGCATGGGGGTCGTTGGCGCTTTGCTCGTAAGCTGCTCGGTTGTACCGGATCGATCTTTCCGTACCCAACACGATCGACACCTCGAGCGGCTCGCTCCAGTACTCGCCGCTTCGGTCTGACTCGGCCTGTACGAGAAGCCCGCTATCTTCGTTGCCAAGCGCGAATCAGATCCCAGCCTCACAACAGGCACACAGAATCGCAGGAGCCGCCGAAACCAGTTCCGCCTACTCGGAACGACGGGACTGGAGCGCAAGAGACCGTCCAACCGCTCGGACTCGAAGTGCGCGCCGGTCTTCACACCGGCGAAGTCGAACGGCGAGACAGCGACGTGGCCGGAATCGGCGTGCACATCGGGGCGCGCGTCAGCGCCCTGGCGGGCCCTGGAGAGGTGCTCGTGTCCGGCACAGTAACGGACCTTGTGATCGGTTCGGACCTCGAGTTCAGTGACCGCGGAGCCCGGACCCTCAAGGGCGTCCCAAGGTGACTGGCACCTCTGGGCCGCGAACTGATCACCGGCATAATCAACGGCCAATGTCGCTCCAGCTCGGAACCACCAACCGGCCTCATCGTGGGGCGCCATCATGACTGGTGGGATCGACGCCGTTGAGCCCTTGAGAGCGGACCTCGTCGACGCCACGCATCCGACGACCAGCGCATCACCGGCATTCTCGGGCGGTCGCCAGCTTTCGGATCGCCAGTCAACGTGAGGGGATAGCGGCCTCGCCGAGCCAAAACACTAGGTAAACGCGGTGACCATCCATGCGCCTGCCTCAAATCGGACTCCGACATCCGGCTCGTAGCGCTCGGTGAGAGATAGGCGGACAGCCTCGACCACCTCGTCATGAGCGTCCGTCCCCGCCAGACCGATCACGCCTCGGGCCATCCCCATCCCGAGCAGGAACTCCATCGACTGGTCGACCGTGCCGCCCCCGCCGATGAGGATGGTCGGTGCGAGAGACTCCAACGCCACATTGCTGAACCCCGCCGATTCGAGTAACGCTGTCGTCTCGTCCTGGTCCATGAGCGCGAACATCCCGGGACCCCTTGATAGGCCGCCGAACTCGGGGATCTCGACGCGGTTCGCCACCTCGCTGGCGATGACGGTGAGCCACTCGTTGGCGGGGAGGCCCTGCCAGCTGACGAACGCGAGCCGGCCGCCGGGAGCGAGCGAGCGGCGCAAGTTCGAGAATGCCCTCACCGGGTCATCGAAGAACATGACCCCGAACTGGCTGACGACGAGATCGAACGTGCCCGGAGCGAAAGCGTAAGTCTGGGCATCCGCGACCACGAACTCGACGTTGTCGATCTGCGCCGTGCGCGCCCGCTCGGACGCGACCTCGGTCAGTGGCACAGAGATGTCAATCCCGACCGCTGAGTCAGCCATGCGAGCTGCCGCGAGGGTGAAAGCACCGCACCCGCAGCCCACATCGAGCACGGAGCGATGCGGTGTCAGTCGTACCCGTTCGAGCAGCGCCTCGGTGAACGGCGCGAGTTGACGATCGTAGCGGTCGGCGTGGGCGACGTAGTGCAAGGACTCGCCCCCGTTCCACGCTTCAGACTGCTTCTCGTTAGGTGCCACGTTGGGTCCTCAGGCGGCGTGCGTGGTGACCGTCATTCTGACACGCCGATCTGAGCAGGCGGGTTGGATCGTCGAGCCGCTCTGGACGCCGCTTGCCGCTCACCGTCCTGTATGTGCTGTGGCCGATCAGTCGGACATCGGTGATTGCGATTGGGGTAGTCGCCCAGGGTAGTCCGAATGATGAGCAAGGCATGTGACTGGGGCGCCCCTGGACCTGTCTCGGCCTGTTGAATGCCACGACTCAGGAGGGCACACTTGGAGGCATGAGAATAAGGAGGGCGGCGCCCATAGCTCTCTTGCTGGTGGCATTGTCTTGCGTCATGACGGCGTGCGGCCCAGCCTGATCCTTCCCAATTCCGCCTCGACGAGGATATTTAGCGGGCAGGGCAGTCCCGAAATACTCCTGCCATCGGGTTGGTCGGGCCTTGGAAGCGGAAGCATGCAAGGCAATGCCTATACCGGTGCAGATCTGACGGCGCACCCGGTGAGCCGCATCAGATTTTGGCCAATGATTTTCGACAATGCCTTTTCTGAGAACGCTGGACGCGAGTTGGTGACGATTTTCGGACAAACGAGCGTGTATCTAATCGTTTTGAAGACAAAAACCGATCCCTTCCCCGGCACCGTTTCATCGTCACTTTCGTCGGCCTCCAGATTGATTCGGCGAAGTTGGGCTCAGAATCGACGTTTCTTTCTGATTGGTTACTTCGGGCCGCTTGTGCCGACGTCCGCGGTCGTCCAAGCGGATCGAATCAGAGCGAGTACAAGACGTTAGCGGTCGCCGGGGATCGTGCTCGCCTCGGGACTGGATTCGGCCCTGTGCTCGCACGCCCGAAATCAGTCGGCAGGTGGCAATCGCGTCACGAGAGGTGTTGCGATCAGGGACACCGTTCTAGGAACACCTCCCCTACGATGGCGCTCGGCGAAACGGCTCCGAAGTTGCGGCTGTCGAGCGAGGCGCTTCTGTTATTACCAAGCACAAAGAAGTGATGAGACGTGATTGTCTGCCCAGAGTCGGCCGGTCATCGCCAACGGGCGACCCGCCCGGGATCGCCGTCGCTGAACGACACAGTGCGGCCCCGATCCCCAACTGACCCGCAGCAGATAGCGCATCACCGGCAATATCGGACGGTCAGCTCAAAGCCCGACGCCCTCGTACGTCGTCACATCAGCTCCGGCGTCATAGGCGACGTGCCAGCGCACCGTCCAAGCTGGCAAGGGCTCGCGGGAGGGGTCGTGCCGGGGCATCTGGGCATTGGTCTCCCGCCAGAGCATCGTACGTAGGTCACGGCCCGGGACGTGATCCAGCATGGACCGGTAGTCTCCCGCACCTCCGAGCCGGAGCCGATCTCGCAGCTCCGAGATGTAGAGGCCGCTCGGGGAAACGAGCTTGGTTGAGATGAGTCGGTCCTTGAGCGGGACGTGCTCCTCGAAGCCTGCCAAGACGAGCTTGTAGATGCGGGCGACGTGGTCGAAGACCTTGGGCGCCCGGCGGACCCGATACAAACGATCCGGCGTCACATCGTGGTGGATCACCAGGGCCGAGCTGCGGTGTTCGATCTCCTCGACGAAGTGCCAGAGCAGCAGCGTCCCCACACGCTCGTCGCTCCCCTCGAACAGACGGTGACGGTGGTCGAGAATCATCTTGAACAACGGTGTGAAGGTCGCTTCGAGACAAGCGACGTAGGCGAGGTGGAACTCCACGTCCTCCCGTTCGAGCAGCTCGTCGTACGCGGCGTTGGCGGCGTTGTAGGTCGCCTCCAGTTCCGGGTATTGGGCGATCATCGCCTTGGCGTGGGCTCGATGGGCTCGGGCGTGCTGGGCCTCTTGGCGGACGAAGAGATCCGCTTCCTCGGCGACGGCGGGATTGGTGAAGCGGGACTCCGCTTGTCTGGTGGCCGACACGATGTAGCGCTCGAAGGCGATGGCCAAGAACGTGAAGACGTTGCCGAACAGCCCGAAGCTCGGGTTGGCCGGTTGCCACTGGAACGGCACAGTCTCGTCGATGGGGAACTTGGGGCTCCGCACCATCAGGTGGCTCATGCGACGCCAGCGTTACACTTTTGTGTCAGAGTGTAAAGCGTGGTCCTGACCGCTGCGACGACAACGAGGGAGCGCATCTTGGAGGCGACGCTCGAAGTCCTCACCCGATCCGGGACCCGCGGGCTCTCGCTTTCGGACGTGGCGGTCGCCGCCGGAGTTTCTCGACCGACTCTGTACCGATGGTTCGTGTCCAAAGAGGCGCTCCTCGAAGCCTTCGGCATCTACGAGCAGCAGAAGTACGACGCCGGGATCGCCGGTGCCGTGGTCGGTCTCGAAGGCGAAGCCCGCCTCGACGCCATCCTTCGCTTCATCGTGGTGTTCCAGCGCACCTACTCGTTGCGACGCATCGTGGATGTCGAGCCCGAACACGTCGTCTATCAGATGAACCGGGTCATGCCGATCATGCGAG
The DNA here is from genome assembly GCA_963793645.1 of uncultured Acidimicrobiaceae bacterium. Lineage (GTDB taxonomy): Bacteria > Actinomycetota > Acidimicrobiia > Acidimicrobiales > UBA8190 > CAWCAW01. Next base: position 535,262 of record CAWCAW010000010.1, read on the forward strand.
AACGGCTCCTCCTGCATTTCCCGGGTCGCGACGGCGTTGTCGTCGCCAACGTCGTCACCCGCATCGCCCTGAGCCACGCCCTCATCCCTGACGACGACCCCGAACTGTTCTACGCCGAGCTGCGCCATGCCGCCGGTCTCGATCAGAAGCACCCAAGCACGCCTCGCCGCCGCCGCTCGGCCCGGCCTACCCCACAGGAGACGGTCCGATGAACCCGAAGTGGCACCGTGTACTCACGCAGGTGTTCCTGGTGGCCAACTCGCTGTTCTGGCTCCCCTGGGGTCTCATCAACCTCATCAAGCCCAAGTCGTGGTCCGGCGAGCTGATCCCCGGGATGGAGGTGTACGACCTGTCGACTCCCGTCGCTCGCACGGAGGTCCGTGCGATGTATGGAGGCCTTCAGATAGCGATCGGGGCCGCCGCCCTCGTCGGAGCGACGCGAGAAAAGCACCGTGAGTCAGCGCTCGGCTTCTTCGTTCTCGCCCTCAGCGGACTCTCCCTGTGCCGCCTTGGTGGCATGGTCGCGGAAGGAGAGACTTCCTACCTGTCGTTCAGCACCAGGATCGCCCCGGGCAAGTACAATCAGGTCGGACTGGCCATGTACGAGTTGCCCAACATGATCCTGGCCTGGGTTCTGTTCCTACTCCGAGCGCATCGCCGAGGACATCGACACGCGGCGACCTAAAGACGAGCACCTGAGGTCGCACCTCGCCGCTGACGTGGCCGACCGGTGGACTCCCTCGTACCGCACTGTAAGTGCCGTTGCCGAATCCTCACGCGAGATCGACGTCAACCCGGGAGTTTATGAGGGTTACGGGTGCCAGTGCCTCGTCAAAACTAAGGACTCGGCGATGACGCATCGTGAGTGGCGTCACGCTGAACTGCGGTACCGATAATCGGGGGGGTCTCAAGGGATCCTGCTCGCATTGTGTATCAAACGAGCACGGGCGGGACGTGCCGTGTGAGGGTGGTCGGGGCCGGTGCCGACCCATTGGCAAACTTCGCGGCCAACCGGCGCGATGCTGAAAGAGACCACCGGCTCACAAACAATCGACAAGGAGGTTCCATGGCACGGAAAGGCCACGAACCTGTTGCGTTTCTCGGCATCGGCGCCATGGGCCATGGGATGGCAACCTCTGCCTTGCGAGCCGGGATCTCAACATTGGTCTGGAACCGCAACGAAGAAGCGTCGCGAGATCTCGTCGAGTTGGGAGCGGAAGTGGCCCAAAGCGCTGCGGACGCAGCGCGGTCGGCGAGGATTGTCGTCACGATGGTGACCGACGCCGACGCAGTCATTTCTATTGCCCGAGGCGAGGGTGTGCTCGCCGCACTTGCTCCGGGTTCGATCTTGGTCCAGATGAGCACCATCGGCGTGGCGGGCATTGAGCGCGTCGCGGCCCTGGTGGCGGCACAGCGTCCCGATGTGATCTTGCTCGACGCTCCCGTGTCGGGGAGCAAAGAGCCGGCCGAGTTCGGCCAGTTGACCATCTTCGCGTCAGGACCCCACGAAGCCAGGTCGAGAGTTACCCCTCTCTTCGACGCGCTGGGCCGGCGCACGATTTGGGCCGGTAGCGTGGGGACCGGAACTCGGCTCAAGCTCGTAGCCAACACATGGCTCGCCTTTGCGGCAGAAGCGGTTACCGCTTCTGTGGCGCTTGCCCATGGTCTTGGGCTCGAGACCGAAGCGGTACTGGATGCTCTTGACGGCAACTCGCTCGTGTCCACATGGCAAGAAGCGAAGCTACATCGGATTGCCAAAGGTGACTTCTCGCCACAATTCGCGCTGTCACTAGCTCTCAAGGACGTGCGCCTCGCCTTGGAGGCCGCTGACGAGCGCCTTGAGGCGCTTGCGGGCTTGGCTGACGAATGGCAACGTGCACTCGATCGCGGCTTCGGCCACGAAGACGTGACTGTGGTGACGCGCACACTCGAACGGTAACGGTGTCGACCAAGACCATGATGACCCCAACGCCCGAGATTCCGTGGGGAATAGGGGATGTGCTCACCCCTTGACATTGGCCAACCGTGCATGGTCTGCAATACCGTTGAGTTGTGTATCAGGATGCACAGTCCGATATGCGCCGATATTGCGGTGCCATGAGTCCCTGCCGACGATCGTTCTACCGCTCGGTATCGCTCACTCCCCAGCCGATCGCACGTACCGGTTCTCTGACGCGGCGCGACTCGTCACCAAACGCGAACGGCTCCCCTCGGACAGCTGTGATCGACTGTACATAGACGGGCTCTTCGGATTTCAGCGGGGAGCCGCTCTCCTGAGATCCACCTTGAATTAGACGAAGGTGCTTCAAGCTTGAGGTGTGAGCCAACAATCAAAAAGCACCTTCGTCTTCACGCACCCTAACGAGATTCTTGAGGCCCTGGTGGGTCTCAAAGATGTCCGGGTCCTGCATTACCAACGCCACGGGCCCAATGTGGAGCTGATGATCGAGCAGGTCATCGACGGGGTCCGATGTCCGAGCTGCGGGGAACGGGCCCAGGTCAAAGAACGTCCGGTGGTGCACTACGTCGACCTTCCCGTCTACGGGACAGCCATGGCACTGGCCTGGAAGAAGCACCGCATGCGCTGTGCGAATCCCCTCTGCCCGAGACGGACCTGGGTGTTATCCGATCACCGCATCGCGGCCAGAATTGTCTGCTCACGACCAGGGCGGCCAAGTGGGCCACGGTCCAGGTCGGCAGTGGCCGGACCGTCTCTGAAGTGGCCGGTGAGCTCGACTGTGACTGGCACACGGTCAACGACGCTGTCACCACCTACGGCAGCGCCCTTTTGACCGCCGATCGCAGACGTCTCAACCAGACCACCGCCATAGGGCTCGATGAGACATCGTTCGTCAGACAGGGCTCACACCATCACACCAACTACGCCACGACGGTCGCCGACGTCGAGAACCATCAGATCATCGATATCCTCCCGAGCCGCAAATTCGACGACGTGGCGGGCTGGATCGACAAACAGCCCCAGGCCTGGAAAGAGCGCATCTGTTACGGGGCCCTGGACATGTCGGTGACCTACGCGGCGGTGTACACGGTCATGCTGCCCAGAGCCCGACAGGTGGTCGATCCTTTTCACGCCGTCTCGCTCGCCAACCGCTGCCTCGACGCCATCCGCCGCCGCGCCGACAAAAGCGCCGTAGTTCGAGGCCCCTAGAGATCGGGCGATGACCGTAAAATAGGCGGCTTGGATGCTTAACTTGAGTCCCTGCCCAAGGAACATCCAGACTGTGTTGCGCGCCAGAGGACTTTTGCGCAGCGCCAATGCTAGTCGTGAGAGCATTGGGACTCGATCGCGTCTCGCGTAACCAACAAACAATTCTCGAATTTACGCAGGTCCATTTGCGCAAACCCATCCGCCGCGTTCGTCTCGTATTCTGGCAGCGTGAGATCAGCAGTTCGGACCCAGTTCCCTTCGCTCTTTAACCGTCTGAACAAATGATGGCCGATGAGGCTCCCCGCATCAGTAACCAGGATTCGTTTCAGAGTTTTCATGTGATCGATGACTCTCCCGAAGAATTCGTCGCTACAACGTGGACGGTCTCGGTCCGCGATTTTGCATGCAGCAGTTCCAGGCAAACAAACCAAACTGTTTTGGGGATGGTAACTAGATAGCGCTTCCATAGACGGCGCGGCTCGGAGACGAGCCGAAATAACCACTCAAAACCGTGTTCTCGCATCCATGCAGGGGCACGGCGCAGTTTGCCAGAGTTCATGTCAAACGCTGCGCCCACACCCAGCATCACGCGTACTTTCAGATTGTGACGGTGAGCGTACATCCACTTTTCTTGTTTTGGTGTGCTCAGTCCGACCCACAGCACATCCGGCGAGACTCGGTGGACGGCGAGGGCTAGCTCTCGCTCTTCGTCTTCGGTAAGCGGGCGAAAGGGTGGTGTGTAGGTGCCCGCAATCACGATTCCGTATTTTTCCTGGAGCGTGTTTGCAAGTCCTTCGGCCACGCCGAGTGCCCCGCCGTAGAAGAAGTGACGGTATGCCTTTCCGGTTTCGCGACAGAACTCGTCCATCAATTCGGCTCCGCAAACGCGCTGCCGCAGGGGGTAGCCTTTCTGACGGCCGAGCCAAACCAACGGCATTCCATCGGGCACAACCAGGTCAGCCGCGTTTAAGACTTTATGAAAACTCTTGTCTTGTCGCGATTCGGCGATTCCGTGCATGCCTGTTACCGCGACGAAACGCGGTATAAATTGTGGATCATCTATCCAAGAACGCAAACATCTCACTGCGTCAGTCATTTGGACGGCGTCCACACGGACGCCGAGAACCTGAAAACTAGGAGGCATGTGAGTTGCTCCGAGCAGCTTGAGAAAAGAGAGTGAGGCCTCGGGCACGGTGTGCGTATTGTGCCGAGGGCGTAATTCGTCGAGGAGATCGCTGTTTCTAACCGGCGCCCGAACCCCTAAAAACGGCGGGGATCGTCAGCGCCAGAATTTTTATGTCCAGCCAAAACGACCATCGGTCGATGTACTGCATATCCAAAACCATCCATTGCTCAAACGGGATGGTGTTGCGGCCATGAATCTGCCAAAGACAAGTGATTCCCGGAAGTACACTGAAACGCCGGCGTTGCCAATCCTCGCTGAAAAACTGATAGTCGCGTACCGACATGGCCCTCGGACCGACCAGGCTCATATCCCCATTCAACACGTTAAACAGCTGCGGCAATTCGTCGATACTCGTCTTGCGCAGCACCTTACCGATGGGAGTTATTCTGGGATCATTCTTGATCTTGAATGCCGGCCCGGTCATTTCGTTTAAATGCGACAGGCTCTCCTGAATGCTCTCTGCCGCGGGAACCATGGTGCGGAATTTGAACATCGTAAATTGTCGTTTGTTCAAACCGACCCGTCGCTGCTTGAACAACACCGGACCAGGAGAACTCAGTTTGATCATTATCGCCACGACCAGAAACAGCGGCGAAAGTACGATGAGCAATGCGAACGACCCAACAACATCGAGCAATCGCTTCAGCAGCAACTGCCATGCTTCAATTCCGCCACTGATTGGCAGAATCTGCGAATCACCGTCGGTGAGCTCGGTTCGCGGTCGAGCCAATTTCAGGCCGAAAATGTTGTTATCAAAACGCAGCAGGATGCCGTGGCGTTCAGCGAGCTTGGCCATTTGCGCGGCGCGCTCGTAGAAAGACCGGAGCGGCAAGAAGATCGCCACCTCATCCACAACTGTGTTTCTAAGGAATTCCGGCAATCCCTCATAGCTGCAGGCAAGCGAATAGCCAGTTGCCTTGAAGTTGTCAAGACCTGGCCAATTGTCGTCCACAAATCCAAGAATCCGATACCCACGTTCTGGGATGGCCTCAACCCTTCGACCGAATTCGATGGCCCGTGCATTCGTCCCCAGTACCAACACATGATGCAAATTGCGCCCGCGTTTGCGAATCGCGCCGAGTATGGTGCGCAGCGCTAACCGTGTCGCAACTAGCAGAAGCGTCCCTATCGTCCAGAATGCGACAAGGAAGTAAGGCGTCATGACCGAAATGAAGAGGAGTTTGCCCTCGCACCACAGGCACGCAGTGGAAAGCGTCATTGCGCGCAAGATCTCGCCAGCCTCCGCGGTCTTGGTCGACAACCGTTTCGATTGATAGAGCCCGCACAAGGAACAAATGCCGTGGCACATCAGAATGGCGATGGCAAAAAATACGCAACTCGACAGACGGACTTTGCTCGCAAACAAACTCGCGATGGTCACCCAGCGGCCCGAGTTCAGGCTGAGAGCGGCTGCCAGTCCGAAGGAAACCATGATCAGCGCGATGTCGGTCACCCGCAAAGCATGAAAGACAATCGCACGCATAATTTCTTGTATTCTTGGTCCCATTTTGATTGTGCCCCAGGAAGGTCAAATCTGAACGAACTAAGCACGCTCGATTGCAAATCCTTCAATCCGTATCGCCACTGATTTCCGGATGAGGTCTACGGAAATAATCAAACTCTTGTCGTTCTTGATGGCCGTCAAGATGCCCTGAATTCCATTCAACGCGCCACCACGAATGCGAACAGTTTCGCCGACCGGAATGAACTCATGCGGTTCCAGGGGTATTCGCTGATCGATGATTTCTTGGAGGTTTTCAATCTGCTCGTCCGGAACAGGCGTCCCGCCACCCGGTGCGCCGGCGATCCTGATCACTCCATTGGTTCGTAGAACGCCCACTCGCGATTCAACTGTCGGAGGGATTCGAACAAATACGTATTGCGAGAACAACGGCACCTCGATCCATTGCTGTCGGTCGCTCCACTGTCGCCGTTCGCGGTACAACGGAAGAAAACTGAGCATCCCCTTCTCAATAAGCCCCAAGCTGACTTTCTTTTCGTGGCGAGAACGAGTTTGCACTGCGAACCAAGAAGAGTTGCCAGCGAGGAGTTGGGAGTTTTGCAACTGTCGTTCTGTTTTTAGGCTACTTTGGATCGCTAGGGACATAGCTCCGCCATTCTGAGTCACATTTGCTGGGGAAGTTTGTAAAGTGTTGCCCGTCCTACTTTTGGGCAACGACTAAATTCGTTTGTACAACGCGCCGGGAATCGGAAACGTCCGATTGTTCAATACCGCTCCCAACACGGGAATTCCTGCGCTTCGCAGGCTTTCAGCGACACGCTGAGCTGCCTCACGCCGAGTCTGATTCGCTTCCAAGACCAGCACGACGCCGTCAGTTAGCCGACCGAAGACCAGGGCATCGGCATACGCATTAAACGGAGGAACATCAATCAGCAAGTAATCGAATTCGCTCCGGAGCTCCGCGATTCTTTCCTTCATCCGATCGCTATTGAGAAGGTTCAAGGAGTCCTTGCCGAGCGAGCCCGAGGAGAGCAGCCAGAGGCTTTGCCCCCCCACTTGTTTGGCAAACCCCCGAATCGGTCCGACTTGCCGCAGGGAATCCGTTAAACCATGATGATTGTCGATGCCAAACACTCCCGGCAGCGATGGTGTCCGAAAGTTTCCCTCCACCAGACAAACGGAGCCGCGAATCGTTTCCGAAAGTAACTCCGCCGTCAGGGCACACAAACGGCTGCTGCCATTTGCCGAATCAATCGCCACAAACATGACGGCTTTTGGCGCGGGTTGGCCCGGGGCCAGAAACAATCGCTGAACCAGCTTCAAGGACTCCTCGCGGACCGCTGGCACTGCGGAGCTCACGTTCCCCGTCGCAGAGCGGGACCTGTCTCGCTCCGAGTTCCCGATTCCGGCGCCGGCTGGCGTTGCCACCGTGCCAAGGCCAATCTCGGCTTGCTGGAGCAGTTCAAAGTTCTTACTCATGGTTTCTCCCGCTGAGCCGTTAGCTCAAGGTCGGCTGGATTCTGTTCGCGCGCAGCATGAATTTCGGGTGCGACTTGCGGTAATGACGGAATTCGTACGACCTGACCTACTCGAAGGCACCGGGGATCTTTAAGCAGAGGATTCAGTGCAAGAACTTCCGCCAGGAATTGCGCGTCATGGCGGCCCGCGTATACTTTGCCGAGGCCTGACAGAGTGTCGTGCGGTTGGATGCGAATCGTAATTCCCTGCCAACTGGTTTGCGTGTCCCGGACGGATGTCCTTTGGTTCATGCCGGATGCAACTCTCCGGTCCGTTTCCTCTGGGGACTTCGCTTCGATCCGCGCTTCCGCCCGCTTTGATTCAACCGCCCGATAGGCTGGCCAACCGAGCAAAACCAAAAGGGCCGCAACAGCGGTTGCGCGAAGCTGCCACTTGGCAGAGGAAAATATTGCTCGAGGCCCTGCGGATGAAAAGACCGGCCGGCCGGTTTTCCTAGCTGGTAAGAGGAGGCCCTCCAGATCAAGGTCTTCGATGGTTTCTTGGACGATTTCTACGTCTACGGTCTGCCGCTTCAGTGCGCAACATAGAGACATGGCGTTAAAGCACAGATTGTTGATGTTGCGCGGGATTCCGCCCGAGTCAACCGCAATCAGGGCGAACGCTTCCCGGGTAAACAGTGATTTCCCGGCCGGAAGCCCCGCGACGTGTAGACGATGTTCGATATATTTCCTGGTCTCCTCGGCATTGAGCGGGGCGAGCCGTGCCACGATCGAGATGCGCTGTTGTAGCTGGGTGAGACCCTCCGATGTCAGCTTGTTGGCCAGTTGCGGTTGGCCGGCTAAAACGACGTGCATTAATTTCTTGTTTGCTGTTTCGAAATTGGAAAGCATTCGTATGAGTTCAAGTACTGGCTTGTCCAGGTTTTGCGCTTCGTCGATGATCACCACGACTTGCCGGCCTTGCCGTGATTCGCGAACTAGATATTCGTTTAACTTGATGTGCATCCGCGTGAGATCGCTGGCATCGTCCTCGATTCCCAAGTCAGTGAGCAAAGCGCTTAAGAATTCTCGCGGTCCACACAGTGTTTGAAACAAGAATGCGGTTCTTGCGGTCCCCTTGAGCATCTGCAACAGGTCGAACAAAAGCGTCGTCTTGCCCATTCCCGGTTCTGCAATCAACGCCGTGAATCCCCGTCCGGATAGGATCCCGTGCATTACCGACGCCAGTGCCTCCCGGTGAGTCGGGCTAAAAAATAGAAAAGCGGGATCGGGCGTCACTCCGAACGGCTGCTTGGCGAGATCGTAGTACTTGAGAAGCATTTGTGCTATGCCACCTGCCTGGGAACTGCCGCAAGCACAGTGATTTTGAGCATGTCCTCGACCTCATCCGGCGTTCGAAACGATGGATCCATAAATTCCGCCAGGTACCCTGCCGCCATTCCGCCCAGTACTGCGAGAAACAGCCCGACCAACATGATCAACAACGGGTTGTAGGCAGGTAATACCGGCACGTAAGCCGGAACCGCAATCGCCACATTGGCGATCCGTTTCTCGTCAAGCGCGTCGGAGGTGCGTTCTTGTTCCGCTTATTTAGATACAGTAGGTAATTCCCTTCGTTTGCTTTGGCTTCGCGCAGCAGGGCGCCCTGTTTCACTGCTTTCACGTCCAGACTCACCATTTCCGATTGCATCCCGTGAATGGTGTTCGACAATGCGGCAGCGGTGGCCTGTTCGGAGGCAAGATCGGCTTCCGTCTTGGCCTGATCTTGCCGCAGATATTCAAACGTCGTATCGCGATCGGTCGTCTTATTTACATATTTGGCCTGTTCCGCCCGGGTAATTGCCTCTTTGGTTTGCGCGATTTCTTGTTCCGTTTCTTTGACGAGGGGATAGGATGGATCGTATTTCATTAACAGCTGGGTGCGCTTGAGATCTAAAGTCAAAAGCGACGATTGTAGCTGCTCAACCAACATGATTGCGGAAATGGACGCTTCCGCTGTCGAAGATCGCGGCGGAGTAACTGCCATCTGTTTCTTCAAGTTCTCGATGCGCTGTTGGTCGGCAGCAATCGCCTGATGCGCACGATAGAGACTTGCCTGGGCATTGACCAATTGCTCAGCCATGTCCGTACGCAATATCTCGGGTGCAGCGATTCCCTCTGTCTTGCTGAAGTTGGCCAGCCGGCTCTCGGAATCGGCCAACGCTTGCTGGTATTTTGCCGTTTCCTGCGCGAAGAAATCGAAGGTCCCCGCGGGCCGTTGTAGTCGTAGGTGTTTCTCCAGATAAAGGTTTCCGAGAGTCTGCAGGACGCAGGCGGGAGTTTCCGGTGGACCAGATTTTGCATACTGCACATCAATCACGTGGGAGGTCTTCTGCGCCTCAACCTTGAGTTTCCTCGCTAGCGCCTTGATTGCATGTTCTAAATCTTCGGCCTTTTTCACTTGCGGTTCCCGAAAATCAAACTTGTCCCAAAGAGAAGGATCTGGATTGGAAAGCTTGCAGATTTCGGCTACTTCTCGCAGCATGTCTCGCCCCTGCAGGAGAGCAATCTCAGAGGCCACTTCATCGGCGGTGACCACGGTGTTGTTCCCGGCTGCAGCGTTCTGCTGTCCCGTCACAGTCGGATCCGAGCGCTCACGACCCACCACCACCTGCATTGTTGCCCTGTAGTAAGAGCTGGCCCATCCCCATGCCAATAAAGCGGCGAGTGCAGAGATCGAGCAGAAAGTGACGATAACGGGTCGGCGATTTCGAAATAGTGGTGCGAGCATGTCTCGGAAAGTCAGTTGGCGGTCTTCTCGACTGGCGATTTTCTTTTTCCCCAAATTGTCCACTTAAACCTCCGGTTTCCAATTGCGCCACTGTTCAGAATCCATTCCGCTTATCTTGTTTTTTTAGTACACCCCGGAAGGAAATGGGCTGACTCCAATGCCGATTGAGTAGGGAACGTATTTCCTGAATTTTGTGATCGCCTTCTCCGGCACAAATATCATGTCCCCGGGCCGCAAGTGGACGTCTTCGCTGATGTTTTTCCCGTCTAGAAGATCCCTTATTTTCAGTTCCCGGACCTCGGCCCAGTTGGAGGAAACAGAGCGGTACAGAAATACCTGGGTTTTCGCGGTGGTCGCAAATCCACCTGCAACGGCGACCGCTTGTGTCACCGTAATGTCATAGCGCAAGTCGTACTGGCCGGGTTTTCCCACTTGGCCCAGAACGGTAAAAAACGGTTTTTGAAAATCCGTTAAATCGACATTCACAATTGGGTCGTGGAGGATCGTTGCGTATGCTTTTTTCACTGCTTCTACGACCTGCGGCACGGTCAGTCCTTGAATGTAGATGTTGCCGGCACTCTGCAGGGAAATGAAACCGTCGGGTTGCACAACCACTTTTTGATTCAGCTCGGGCGCGATGGGAAAGGAAAGTGACAGCACATCGTCGCGACAGATTTTGTAGCGAGGATATCTCTCTGTTGGTGCAACATGGTCGGCGTCGCCGCCCGCGGTAGCGGGTACTGGGATGCCATGGCTACTCGCGGTGAGTGCAAGCTGCTGTTGCGCTGGCGCAGATCCCGAGAGGAAAACCAGCAGCAGGGGAATGCCAATCAATCCAAGAATCGAGAATCGAACTTCCTTCATATCCCATTGCTCCCTTTTACGCCTTCCGGCTTGGCTCAGCTTCCGGGTGATCTCGAACCAGTCGTAATCGCTTCAGGCAACCTCCTCTGCGCCTCGGCTACTCGGCCGCAACTGGATTTCGTCGGCTTTTCCTTGCGTCCGTCGAAGGAGCTGCTGCAGTTTCGCGCGTACGCAAGAAAAAACTGTTCACGGAGATTGAATGGCAGTGTAGGCGTGTTTTGAAAATGCATTGTGAATAGGGCATAAACTTTTGTGTGATTTTTGTGGGTAACACACTTCTCACAGTGGCTTCACACGAAGACAACAAGAGTTCTGTATAAACCATACACCTCAAAGAATAAAAAAAATTAAACAACCCTTGAAAAAACTGACACCGGCACGTTAACGATCAGGTTTGGTGTCTGAAGATCCGCAAGATCGAATCCGGAAGGCGAATGGTTGCTCATATTCATAGAAAAGTGGGCGTGACACTGTCTGGTTCCGGTAAGGAAGCAAGTTCCTTGCCTGCGAACGATCCGGCGATTTTCTCTTCCCAAGTACCAGGAAATGCACAAGCCCGGAAACACATCATCGAACTCTACAATTTACTGCGGCCCTCGTTGCATGCGTATCTTTGCTGCTTAGGCATGAGCATGGATCAATCGGAAGATGTCATCCAAGACACCTTCCTTCGTTTGGTCCGTTATCGTTCTACGCAGGGCAAGGAGGAGAACCTCCGCGCGTGGGTGTTCCGTGTGGCCCACAATCTTTCGATGGATATCCACCGCTCCCAACGACGCTGGTCCCGGGGCAATGAAGATGAACCTCATTCCGCCATTCGGGAGTGCATCGATCCATCACCCAGTCCTGAGCAGCGGGTCCTGCTTGAGGAGCGGATGAGACGGTTCGCGGCGGCGTTTGCGCAACTCACACCGAAACAACGCCAATGTGTATTGCTGCGCGCAAAGGGCTTCCGGTATCGGGAGATTGCTCTGAGTTTGGGAGTAAGTGTACAGCGTGTCGGGGAACTCATGCAGCGCTCGATTGCTTTGCTTGAGGCGGACTCATGACGGGCTACCTCTGTTCGCGGCGACTAAATCGATCTTCCCTTCCCGAAAATAGGCAGACGCCCAAATCAGCGCGGGGCTTCTCGAGGCGATTTCGGAATGGCGTCTTGCGGCTCTCATTGCACAACCCAAAATACAGCATTCGAGAACAGGAGCAACCGGTTCATGTCCCGAACGATTGTCAAAATACTCTTTACAGCACTATTTTTTTTCGTTCACGGTACGTTGGCGTTCTCGCAAACCGAAAAAGCACAAATATCTGGCCAAGTGACCGATCCTCAGGGGTTAGTCGTCTCGGGAGCAACGGTAGCGGTTGTTAATCAAGTGACTTCGACGAAGCTAGAGGTGAACACGGATGACGCCGGCCACTATACAGTTCCAAATCTCCTGGCCGGTCGCTACCAAATCTCCGTTCAGGCGCCAGGGTTCAATGCGTTTTCGAGCGAGGACATTCTGCTAGTAGCAGAACAGTCGCTGGTGTTCGATGTAAAAATGACGGTCAGCGAAGAAAAATCGTCCATTACCGTAGAAGGCGGGACCGCGGGTCAGATCGAGACGTCCAATGCTGAAGTCTCAGGAACCCTCAACGAGACTGAGGTCAAAACTCTGGGACTCAACGGGCGTGTGGCATTCCAGCTGATTGCCCTCTTGCCTGGCGTAAGTAATCAGACTGGACAAGACGAAGGCAAAACAGGCGTGGCCGGAAGCGCAAAATACAGCGTAAACGGCGGACGCGTTGAATACAACATATTCGAGGTGGACGGGACCGACGTTCTCAACAATGGCATCAATGCGGCCCGCGGTGCGAATACGTTTATCGTCAACCCCAGCGTAGACGCGATTGGGGAAATGAAGGTCCTCACATCCAATTACGGAGCCATGTACGGGAAGACCGCTTCTGGCATCGTGCTGATCACGACCAAGTCAGGCACTTCTGAGTTCCACGGAAACGCTTACGAATTCGTTCGCAATGAAATTTTCAATGCTCGTAACTTTTTCGATCAGACCAAAAGCGCCCCACTCTATCGGCGCAATGACTTCGGCTTTACTCTAGGTGGGCCAGTATTTATTCCCAACGTGTACAATACCTCGAAACAAAAGACCTTCTTCTTTTTCTCCCAAGAGTTTCGCTTTGAGAAAACGCCGGTCGATTACAATCAGGCCGTACCTTCAAACGCGGAACGGGCCGGAGACTTTAGCGATGTGTGTCCGGCAGATAAGACCCTGCAAATTACAACGCAGAACAAGTCCCTGTATCCGGATTGCCCGGTCGTGGGATTTAACAAGGCCACTGGCCAATATTATCGTTCCTCCTTTAATGGAACCACCTCTGGTTACGCAACCGACCAACTCCCCATCGATCCGACCTCGCAGGCGCTGCTCGCCACCAATCTCTTGCCCGCACCAAACGCGGCAAGTGGCTGCAATTCCACGGTTTCTTCAACGTCGAACCCGGCTTGCTATGTCGCCACTGTTTCGCCCAGCACCACCTGGTTCGAATCCTTATTTCGCATTGATCAGACTTTGACTCCCACGGAATTGCTCTCTTTCCGCTTCATCCATGACTCGTGGGACACGACCGTTTTAACTCCCCAGTGGGGACTGGTCGAAAACAGTTTCCCGACCGTGCAGAACCACATCAACGGTCCCGGCGTTAGCATGATTGTCAGTCTGGCGAGCGCTCTCGGGAAGGGCTTTTCGAATCGTCTTTCGTTCGGTTATGTGTCAGCCGACATTACTCTTACCCAAGTGGCCGGTGCCGGTGTCAATCTAGCGCGACCTTCCGTTCTGGATACACCGTGTCCAACAGGGAGTACCGGCAGCTTAAATTGCTCAGAAACCGGAACAGGCCCCACACCAGCCACCTATCCGATCGGTCCCATCGGTGCGTTTTTTGACACGAATTTCGGAGGCAAAATACCAGCTCTGCTCTTTAAGGGGACAAACGGCGCGTACGGTTCACATGGCTTCAACATTGACACCGGTTACACTCCTTGGACCGACACAACTCCGACCTACACAATACGGGACGATGCCACCAAGTCGCTTGGCAAGCACTTACTGCAGTTCGGAGTCGAACTAATTTTTGCTCAGCAGAATGAGTTGGGAGCCGCCAATGGATTAAATAGCGGCGATGTGCAGGGAGTCTTGTCCTTTAACACCCAGGGCGCTGATCCTAGTCCCATAAAAGTCGGAGGCTTGTGCCCGGGGACTGGTTTTTGTTCGGCGCAAGTGGATACCTCCAATGTCTTTGCCAATTTCCTCGGAGCTCAGATCGCGTCCTATCAACAAGACAGCACGCAGAACAAATATTACAACCGGTATAAGCTGGCGGAACCCTATTTCCAGGACGACTGGCGCATTACCTCCCGGATCACACTCAATTTGGGCATTCGTTTGGGACTGTTTGGCTCTTGGTACAACAAGAACGACACGGCATACAATTGGGAAGCATCGGCCTACAACCCGTCCATTGCCTCTGGCGTTTTCCTTGACCCTAACTTCGGATTTCTTGTGCGTCCGTTGGCTTCGAGTTCGGGCAACAGCCTAGTTGCCGTACCGCTCAACCTCAACAATCCCGATCCCGCAATCGTTAACGGGTTGGTGCAGTGCGGGAAAAATGGCATACCGAGTAGCTGCATGAGCAGTCATATTTTCAATCCGATGCCACGGATCGGCTTCGCGTGGGATGTTTTCGGAACGGGCAAGACCGCCATACGCGCTGGATATGGAGTGTTCTTCGAACATGGTACCAGCTATGAAGCCAACACCGGGTCACTGATTGGCAGTGCTCCGCTGACGCTAAGTCAAACCGGACTGAATCCGCCAAGCTACCAATGCATCGGAGGTTACGGACGCCTTGGAACGCCGTGTAGCTCCTACTTCGCCGAAGACGCTTTAAATCCGGTCATCACTGGTCCAATCGCTTTTCCGATTAACGTCACTTCGATTCCCCAAAAGGCTGTTTACCCGTACGTTCAGCAGTGGAGCCTGAGCGTCGCGCAAGAAATCCAAAAGGGCCTGACGGCAACTTTCGCCTATGTCGGAAGCGAGGGAACCCATCTGACCGCAGTTCGCGACTTGAACCAAGTACGGCCCGTTGATCCCGCGTTCAATCCATATCCGGTGGGCCGACCGATTCTCTCGCCACTTGATTGTGCGAGCAGTTCGGGAGGAGAGTTCGAGTTAGGTGGCATAGGTTCCGCCAACCCAAATGGCGGTACAGTCATTAGTCCTGGGCAACCTGGCTGGGTGAATCTGAACATCGCCTGCTACGGCGTTCCCGGATTTGGTACACCATTTAATCCCAGCGTTTTTCGTCCCTATCCCACCCTGGGTAGCATTTTATCCGTTGCCAATATCGCGAGTTCGAATTACAACGCCTTCCAGCTCAGCATTCGCCGCACAGTGGCTCCACTTGTTCTTGGGCTTTCCTACACGTATAGTCACTCGATCGATAACTCATCCGACCGTTCGGATGCAGATTTTGTCAACTCGTACGATCTCGCAAGCAACAAGGCCAGTTCGAATTTCGACCAGCGCCAGAATTTGGCCATCAGCTACATCCTCGATCTTCCGCTTCAGAGAATGATTTACAACTTCACGCATTTCTTGGACGACGACCCTACGAATCAATTAAGTGCGCACAACCCAGCAGCGGGATCTTCGCCTAACCAACCATCTGCCGTGTCTGACGTGCTTCTGCGCGGATGGCAGTTCTCCGGTATCACGGTTTACCAAACTGGCACGCCGTTCAGTGTGATCAACGGTGGCAGTCCCGGCGGGATTGGCGTATCGGACAATGGAGGCGTAGCGAATTATTTTGGAACCGGTTCCTACGCGGATTGCGTGGGTAATCCTTCGATTGGAATACCGTATGCGGGAAACAACGCACAGAGTTTTGGGCCGTTACTCGCCAATCCGGCAGCCTATGTCGCGCCGCAAGGTTTGACGTTTGGAAATTGCGGACGAAATTCGGCGCGTAATCCCACCCGCGTAAACTTCAATATGTCCCTGCTGAAACACTTTAAAGTTTTTGGCGAGCGCGATCTCGAATTCCGAGCCGAGGCCTTCAACATTTTCAATCACACACAATTCCGGATCTACGACCCGAGCCACCCGGGAAACACCGGCAACAACGTCATCGGCTGCTACGGCGGTGCAACGTCGGGTTACTCGGCCGCCGGAGGCGACGGAGTCAACTGCCTGGAGGGGAATTCTTTCCTACATCCGGTAGATGCTCATGATCCGCGGATCCTGCAGTTTGGGTTGAAGTTCAGCTTCTAGGACCTCTCGATTCGGAGCGGAAATATTGGAGCGGGCTTACATGCAACAAACAAGCCGTTACCTGGCGAATCTGGCCGGTGGGTCTAATAAACAGAAGGTATCTTTTGCAGGGCAGGAGACTATGAAAAGAACTTCCAGGTACGAAATCCAGCGATCCCGAACCTTCCGTTTGAGCCTGTTCGGGACGCTCTGCATGTTGGGACTGCTGGGCCTCGGCGGTTGTGGACAAACAGCAAAGCCGATTACCTCCCCTGCGGCAGATCTCGTCTATTCCTATTTCGGCAGTCCATTCAGTGTCACGGCAAGTGCGTTGCCAAAGAGTGTTTCCACTTTCGACCATTCGGCCGACAAGATTGCTGTGGCGAGTTTTATCAACACTCCGACCGTACAAGTTCCGTCTGGAATATTAAACGCGACGTTTGTTGCTGCTCCGACAGGTTTTCTAGGCGTAACGGAGAATTTCGCAACTACGACTTCCGGGATCCCCACGGCGCAGAACCCACCAATCACCGGAGCTTGGGCTGTCGAAATCCCCGGCTCGGGGGCATTGGCTAATTTTCTCAGTGTAAACACGACGGGGAGCGGACTCCCGGTATTAGCAGCACCTGCGGCAATGGCTGAAAATACAGCTTGCCCCAGTTTTTCAAAGCCGTCTCCGTTCTTGTACGTGACCGTTCCAAATGCAAACTCCACTACCGACACGGCTGACTATGGTGGTGTGAACGTGAGCACGCAGGGATCCGCCGTGACCTTCGCCGCACAACCGTTCCTAATCGGATCATTGGAACAGGCTTCTTCCACTGTAACGGGGGGTTGCTCGGTAACTTTCTTTGGACCGCTCACTGCCTATCCGTTAAATTCCTTCGGCGCTCCTTCTAATCTTGAATTGATTGCCATTGGGCAATCAGGACTCTTGGTCAGCAGTTTCACAGCGGGGAATGCAGGCAGTTCACCGGGAGCTTTTGGCGGTGGGACCGGGGTCATTGGAGTGGCCGCGCCGTCCAGTCCAGTGAATATCAGTGCCGCGGTTGGCGCCCAGTACAACGGTTTCATCTATTCCCCTCTGTCGACAGCATCTTCGAGCTACGACTTGACCGTACTGGCCTCCGCCTTTGGGGACCACAACGCAAGTTCACCTGCCTGCTCCACTCTGCAATCGTCGCTCCTCGCCAATCATGCGCAAGGCGCAGGAACCGTACCCGTTCTTCCTTCCGCCAATAGTCTCTATGGGGGAGAGTTCCTCACTGCTTCAGGTAACACCGTGGCAAACGATCCGACCGGAATGAATGGCTCTGAAGACTGTGACCTGGTGATTGATCTCGGCGCGCAGGACTCCGTCAACAATGGGCTATTTCCGAATGCCACGGTTTTTATCGGTTCGAATTACCCTCCGTTCAGCACTAGCAATGCCTGGAATTGTTTTGGAACGCAACTTGTCTGCGCTGTCTCCTTTCCGGCCGCAGCGGTCGTGGGCCAAGTGCAGGGACAGTACGTCATATTCGTCGTGGGGAGCGCGGGCTCGAACCCGGCTGCACAGCTTCCAAACAATTTGGGTGCTCCGATTCCGCAACCCATTGGGATTTACCTGTTCCAAAAAATGCCCTGATTTATGCGCTGGCGGAGTATATTTTTCCGAGCAAATCCAAATTTTTACCCGCGCATTCAAATTGAGGCGCCTTCAAACCCTCCGTAATTGCAACAACAGCAAAACTTCTGAGGATCAATCCCACGATTGCACTCGGGACAAGGTCGCTTTCCACACTCTTCTAATCTTCCGCGAGAACAGTGCACGACAATCCGCCTCCCGATTATGAAATTTACTGCGGGCCCTTGAAAACTCTCGGTCGAAAACGTTCTTTAGAGCGACGACGCATTTTTCTCGAGCCTCCCTCTCCTGACGAGGCGTTCCCTATTGACACAGATGATATTTCTTCTGTTAATTATTTTATCTGGTATTAATACAAGATATAACACTCCTGGTCTATAAGAGTGGCCAAGTGGTGCAGTGTGGGCTTGGAAAAGCGCTTCTGCGAAAATACGGATTGCGTTTATTACCCTGCCTGCCTGGTGCCGCCTTAATGCGCTGGTAGCGGAAGGAGTCCCCCAGACCCGCTCTGCTGCGGCGTGGTTATTTCACTTCAAAGTGAAGAATAAGGAGAGGAAATGAAATTCATGAAGTATCTGCTCGTGCTTACCCTTGCCTATCTCGCAACGGCGAGCGTTTCGAATGCTCAGGCCAGCGTCCAGTTTCTCGGAGGCGGCTCATCCGCTTTGTTCCTGGAACTGGGACAGGCCGCACAATCTTCGGCTTCGACCAACACCCCCTGCGTCTGGACCTCCAAGAAAAGCGCCAGCGTTCTTGCCCGTGATGACCGGCCGGCTACTCCAGTAGACGAAGAAGGAAACATCTGGATTACATGGGGCCCCGGCACAGGAACATGTGCTGGGCCTAGCGGCGCCTACAACGTTTATTCCTACATGCAACTGGACTCGGTCGTGGGTGACCGTTGCTACTTCATGGTGGATTCCAGTGGCAGCGGATGCCTTCAGATCCTCACTGTCGCTGCAGGCACTGCTGGGGCCAACTTGCTGGGTAGCGCGTTTGGTCCTGATACCGCAATTCCGGCCTCGATTATCAGTGCCCTAAACGGTCAACAGTTTTTTGTGGCGGGCACCGATATTCGACCCGAGGATGCTAAATTCGCCGTCCAGCGTATGTTTACCCCCTGCGGTAACCCGATTCTTCGTGAACCCTACAACCAGACCGTTTATCAAACCTACGGACTCGGCTACCAGACCACCACCAACGGCGTCGGCACTCAGGTCTTGAGCGCTTTCAGTTCAAACTATTTTAACGTCCTGCAATTCAACATCACCGGTAGTGATCCCATCAGTGGTCTGTCTGTTCGTCCCTACACCGTAACGACGGTTGGTGCGCAACCTATCGTCATTGCCGTTAGCCCGGCCGGCGGATCCGGCATCGGTGCAGCAACCGATGTTGATGCTTTCACCTTGGCATTGTTTATGAGCGGCGTCTATGGCCGGTCCACCGACTTGCAAGGCCCAACCACCACCAACGGCGTAACCACCCTTGTCCGCGAACCACTCTCCGGTACCTACAACACCTTTGAATATTCCAACGCAAACAGTTCGCAGTTCAAAACTTCCCAGGATGCCTACAATTGCAGCGGCGCTAGCTGGAAGTCCAACCCACTTAATCTGGCTTCTGCCAATGGTGCCGTCCCTGGCGCTGCCCGGAAGAGGGTGATCGGAACGAGCGAAATGGTAAACACGCTCCAAGCAGCGACGACAGACACTCTCGGTTATTTCTTCTGGAGCGCAGCCAATGCTTCCAACTTGGCAAATGCCAAGTACCTGACGGTCAACGGCGTTGATCCCATCGCCAACAACTACGCGGTGACCAACGGTGTTTTCCCCACTGCCTCCGCTGGAACACTCAACCAAGTTACCTTTGCAAACCTAAATGCGGGTGACTACCCCATCTGGTCCGCACTGCGCCTGGTCAGTCTGAATCCGACTCCAGCCGGTGTGACCGCGCTGGTGGCCGCAGCACAAACGCTCAATTCCACACAATTCGATTTCATTACCCTGGCGAATCTTAAAGTGTGGCACTCGCACTTTAACATTTACGGGGTCAATGTTTTCAACGAAGCGAACGGGGCCACCATCAACCCGGCAACCCCGGGTGACCTTTGCGGCACTCCCGGCGCATATGCGGAAGGTGGAGGAGACGCAGGCGGTACCAACGTTCAAAAGCAGGGCAACCATGATTTTTGCGCTGACTACAACGTAAAAATCGGACTCGTCAACAAGAACAACTAAGAATGGAAGTTCCCTGCTTCGTGAGTGTGCTAGAAGAGGAGCGAGGGCGGTCCGGCTTTTGCGAGCCGGTCTGCCCTCTTCCATTTAACGCTTGGCCGGAAGGTCGATAAAGTCCTTCTCCAACATGCTTGAAGTCTGATTTTTGTATAGCTGCACAACAGCTGTGGGTGAGTAAGCAAGCTACACTCTCGGAACTCTGTGAGCTTTTCTAGGAGATCGTATGCGCTGTTACAGTTCTTGTCTATTTCTCATAGCCTCTTTGGTCTTGTCTGGAGCCGTGTTCGCCAAACAAGGACCCACACCTCCCGTCAAGAATGCGGACAAACCAGAAGACACGAAAAATGTTGTAATCACAAAGCCGGTCGAAAACTGGAGGGTGGTTGGCGATATCAAAACCGGTCTGCAACCCGCAGCACCTTTTGAGGTGCAAAAAGACGAGCAGCCGGAATTTGTGAGAGAGCTGCTACGGGTGGAGTGGCGCTTGGGTGATTCCATCGAACTGTGGGTCGTGCGGCCAAAGAAGCCAGGGAAAGTTCCGGTCGTGCTCTACCTGTATAGCTACCCCACTGAGAACGATCGGTTTCGCGACGACGATTGGTGTAAGAGGGCTACGGCGGGAGGATTCGCTGCTGTAGGATTTGTATCCGCGTTGACAGGGCAGCGCTACCATTACCGGCCAATGAAAGAATGGTTTGTCAGTGAGTTAACCGAAGCTCTCGGGAGCAGTGTGCATGATGTGCAGTTGGTTTTGAACTATTTAGCGGATCGAGGAGATTTTGATATGGACCGCGTGGGCATGTTTGGCATGGGATCCGGCGCTTCTATTGCGATTCTGGCGGCCGAAGCCGATCCAAGGATAAAGACGCTTGATCTACTGGACCCGTGGGGAGACTGGCCGGACTGGTTGCGCGAATCTCCCGCAGTCCCCGAGGCCGAGCGGTCGAAATACACAACCGAGCAATTCTTGAACTCGGTCGCACCTCTCGACCCTGTGGCCTACCTGCCTTCTCTAAAAACGCGGAACCTTCGCCTGCAACAAACCCTCTCAGAACCGGTCACGCCAAAAACCGCAAAGCAGAGGATCGCCGCTTCCGTCCACGATTCGAGTCAACTGGTGATCTACGCAAATGCCAACGATCTGTTCAAGGCCTGGCAAAGCACAGGCTTGTCCGGTTGGATCAAACAACAGCTGCAGTCGCCGACGGCAATCGTCGAGCAGGAGAATCGATCTGTGGCGCTAAGTCACCGTACCCAATGAATGCGAAACGAATTATTCTACTTCCGCTGCTTGTACCTGGAGCCCTGAGATGGCGTGCCTAATCGCCGATAAGCAGCAGATTCGCGCCTACGGAGTCTTGCGGGCGAAAAAATAAAAATCAGCGAACGATGTTTCGTCCGGTCTACCCGAGTCAAAGGGAAATCGATTCGGAATAAAACCTTCTTGGCACCAGTCGTTTCTGTTTTCGGCTATCCAATTGGTGAATTTGCGGTGTCGAAGGTGCGGAGCGTCGGTTACGAGGTCATAGTTACTCGCATAGATGACAACGTAGCGGCCGGCTCGTGCAAATAAGGTGCGCATATAGGAATCGAACACCGAATCTTCGACAAGATGGTAGATAACGTCCAGGGACATAGCTAGATCGAAGCCACCGAGGCCCTCCGGTAGGGCATCAGAGAGGTAAAAACATTTCGTTGGATCACTGGCAAATCGGCTCGAGCAGCGATCGATCGAGAATCGCGTTACGTCCACACCGACATATTCCGGATAGGCGGCGAGTTCCAGCTGAGCACCGTCGCCGCAACCGAATTCAATCACCTTGCGGATGTCTTTCGATCGAACATAGTCGTTCAAAATCTCCGCCTTGAATTCTGCTAAAAGGCCATAGGAACCAGACCCCGACGTACCGCCTTCGCGATACCGGGTCTCCCAGAACGAAGCGGATCCGGGAAACACAAATCGGCGTGCAGGGGCAAATATTGGAAGATGCAGAAATCTTTCAGCGGTCGGGCCGATCAGGGGAAGCCCTTTGATAAATTTTTTAAGAGGAAAGCTAGTCGCTTTGTCCATGGTGGTGTAGATCTCCCAAGGGCTCGGTAGTTACTCGGCCCGGGGCGACCACCTTATCTCAAGACGATAAATGCACAGACAATAGAGTATAAAAAGCCTGAAAATTGGCTAATTTCAAAACTACGCTTCTCTCCTTGCGCACTTTTCCGTGCGATATTGGACACAATCCGGTCCCGCCTCTGCTCCCCTCTTGCTAACGGAAATGGAGATTTTAATTCGGCTCGTTTGAAAGAAAGCGGAACTCGCGTTGGGTCTTGAAATTGTAAAGGCTTTGTTACCGAGAATTGTTTGCTGGTTTATGGAATCCATCTATTCTCACCGAGACGCACATCCTTAACAGAAGAACTGATTCCGTTGTGGTGGGAAACTCAGCGCCAAGTCCTAGAAAAAACTGCCGGTCGACCGTTACTCGTTTGGGCTTGGTGACTCTCAGCTCCGCAGGGCATGTTAGTCGACCTTCGGCAAGGCACCGAAGTTAGGAAAGGTTTGACCTGATGATAAATCGTGGGGAGGGGAGCGAGTTGGGCGGGAGTTCTTGCCGGCCTACCGAATCAGGGGAGCACTATCTCAAGATACATCGACGGCGGGCAAATCGGGCTTTCGCACGCGGGTGCTCGAACAACCTCCTCGCCGTATTAGCATTTCTCAGCATTTTCGTGAGTCTGGGCGGTTGCTCGACCAGCGCGACGAAGTCAAGCCCCTCTGTGACGCCGATAATTGCCGTTTCGCTTACCCTGGCCCCACCTGCTAGCCTCCCCGTTGGGGGTACCGCCTCTGTTTCCGCTACCGTGAGCAATGACATCGCGAACGCAGGAGTGGACTGGGTGGCCGCCTGCGGCAGCGTGCCAAATTGTGGTTCGTTTTCTCCTCCGCACACTCAGAGTGGGACCAGTTCGACCTTCACTGCACCACTTGACGTGCCCGCAGGAAATACAATCACGGTCACTGCTATTTCGACAACTGATCACAGTAAAGTTTCGGCTGCCATCGTGACGATCACCTCCACCGTGACGGGTGTCACGATCACCCAGACGCCGCCGGCGTCCTTTCCCTCGGGGGGAAGTGTCAGTGTGGCCGCTTCCGTGACTGGCGATCCGTCCAATTCAGGGATCGACTGGAAAGCGTCTTGCGGTGGGATCGATTGCACCTCTGGTTTCACCAGTTCTCATTCAGCACCCGGCATCTCCACAACCTTCATCATTCCTATACCATCCGCTTCCTACCCAAGCATCGTTGGCAGCATCGTTGTCGTTACGGCCTTTGCCACGGCCGACCACAATTTCAGTGCCACAGCCTCATTCATGGTCACTGCTCCGATCAGCATCAGCATCACCGAGCAGCCCCCAAGCACACTCCTAACAAATGCGACCGCAACCGTAATCGCGGTAGTGACAAACGACACAACCAATTCGGGCGTAACTTGGTCCGTCAGCTGCGCGAATACACCTTGCGGTTCCATCGTCCCCACCCACACTGCCAGCGGGGCGGCGGCAACGTTCACGGCGCCGCCCACAGTACCCGCTCCTAATCCTGCGCCGAATCCTGTAGTGACGATTACCGCAACTGCCACGGCGGCAAGTTCGAACGTAAATACCACGGCCAATGTCACGATCGTCGCGCCCATCTCCGTCGAGATTACCCAGGGAATTCCGACGGGCTCGATTGTAAAAAATGCCAAGGCACCTTTCGTGGCTACCGTGACCAATGACACGGCAAACGCAGGAGTGGATTGGACGGTGAGCTGCGGTAGCCCTGGAGTCTGCGGTTCTTTTTCTCCAACTCATACGGCAAGCGGCGGCACAACAACGTTTACCGCACCAGCCGCCGTCCCTCTAGGCAACACGGTAACGATAACATCGACCTCCTCAACAGACACGAGTCGGAGTGCGTCGGAAACTCTCACCGTCACCGAGGGCATACCACCGAATAGTCTGCTCTTGGGGCAGTTTGTCATTTTGATGAGAGCCCAAGACTCCGGCAACGGTGGTTACGCCTTTGGTGGAGTGATTACCGGCGATGGGAAAGGTACGATCACAAAGGGCAACGTTGATCTGGCGGATGCGTCGGGCAATGCATCACCGGCGTCAGCTGTCTCGATCATCTCCCCCAGCACCTACTCGATCGGACCAGATGGGCGCGGCCAGATTCAGCTGACGATCAACACGACGAACTTAAACGGCACCTTTGGAGTGAATGGCTCGGGGGCAATCAATTTGAGCATCGTTTTTATCTCGCCCCAACATGCGCTGCTCAGTGAGAGCGACAGCTTCGGAAGCGGAACAGGAACGCTCGATCTTCAAAATGCGACGGACCTGGCATCGTTCCAAGATAAAACCGAAGGACTCAATGGGGTCTACTCCTTAGGTCTCTTGGGAGCAGATACGACTGGCTCAAACGCAATATACTCTGTGGCAGGCGCATTGACGTTTCATACTTTTGCCGGCTCCTATACAGAGGCAGCCTATATCTCTGATCAGTCGAACAAAGGTGAGATTACCAGCGTCCCGTATCACACCGTATCCCATACCTTCTCGAACGCGGCACCCGACCAGAATGGCGAACTACAATTAAATTCCGTCAATTTGGGATTAACGACACAGTTCAATCTGGACGCCTGGCTGATCGATGCAAACCACTTTGTCATTACAGACTGGAGAGATTCGTTCTCCGGCACACCCCCTGTGATTGTCTCGGGTTACTTGACGGCACAGCCATCGACCCCCAGCGTTTCCGGTACCTATGCATTTACGGTGTCAGGTGCAACCACAGCGGCAAAGCCGCAAGTCGCCGGTGGAATCTTTGCCTGCGGTTCGGCGGGTGTTCTGGACGTTGCTCCCTTGGCCGGCATGCTCACAACGGATCTGGCCATCACAGCGGCATGCACGGCACCGGCCAACGGCCGGAGCTTGATTACCCTCTCTGGCGCGGGATCAACAGGGATCAACAAATTCGCCGCTTACCCAGAGTTGGGCAATATCCTCGAACTCATCGAACTCGATGGCGGCTCGGCCGGAACTGCCGGTCCCTCTGGCGTCGGTGTGGCTCTCGAGCAGACTCTACCCACCCCCATTTCTGCTACCGACTTCAGCGGAAAATACGCATCAACCTTTGCAGGCAGTACGGCGCTTGGTCTGGAAACGTTTGCCGCACAAATCGTTTCTGATGGCATTTCCGCGGTCTCAGGAACGGCAGACGTAAACTCGTTTAATTCCACGGCTGCCCCTCCGGCTGGTACTCCCTCCACAAGCGCGGCCTTGACCGGTTCATTCACTTCCGCGAGCAGTGGACGGTTCCCCGTGGTGTTCACGTTTATGCCAGCGACCGGAGAGCCAGCACCGGAAATCACCACCATCCATTCGGTCTGCTATATCGTCGACGCAAACGCGTGCCTGCTTTTGGGGCTCGACGCCGCCGTACCAGGCACAGGTATCCTGCAATTGCAGCAAGCCGGTCTTTAGAGAGCAATGAGCTCTAGTTCATCCTAATTTCGCAAACGGACGTTCACGAGGAGAGGAGTCCATGAGCAAACATCATCTTCCCTTTGGATATGTCCCAGGCGTTGTCCTCGCATGCTCCCTCTTCTTGCCGGCCCTCGCCCCGGCTCAGGAAACTTCCGATGTTGAAACGTCCCAACCGCGAGCAGACGCTACGGGATGCCAGGACCTTCCAGAAGTCCCCCAGCTGGGGACAAGCGTAATGGTGTCCTGTCAGAGCGGCGATTCTGTCAAAGTCGTTATGCCGCTGAAACCCGATGCCCAGGGTTTTCCTCGAGAAAAATCAGTACAGGGTGTTTATGAATTCCGTGAATATCACATCACGGAAACCGACCAGCAGGAACAGGCTTTTCCGAACCTGCTGCAATTGCTACCGATGACCGGTTTCAATGTGAAATACACCGAGGAACCTTCGACAATCACGGCGCGGAATGCAGACACCTGGATCCTCGTCCACATGAGCGGAGACTTTTATAACGTGAGTGTCGTACGTGCGAAAGAAGAGCCTTGGGCCCCGGTAGCGAGCACGGAAGAGATTTCTCGCCAAATGGACACAAATCATCGTGTTGCGATCTATGGAATCAAGTTCTCCGCCGACAACCAAGCCGTGAAGGAAGAAAGCAAAATTCTCGGCGAGCTATTAAAGTACCTCAAAACAAGTCCGACTCCATATGTCATCATCGAAAGTCACAAACAGACCAATCGGGGAACTGCGGAAGAAGATCTGGCAATCACCAGCAAACGAGCCGCTGCACTTGTTGCATGGCTTAAGGCCCACGGTATCACTGCCGGACGACTGGAAGCGAAAGGGATGGGCCGCGGCAAGGCGATTTCGGAAAATGACACGCCGCTGGAAATTCAACAAAACGACAGGATCGAACTCGTGAAAGGTGCCCCGTAAAAGACTTCGTCTACGTCGAGTTCGAATTGGCGCTAGTTCGATCCCGAATTCCAACGAGGTCCATGTTCCCTGGCCCGTCGGCCAAGCTGATTCGTCCAGACAACATTGTTCAACCGTCTGCCCTTATAGCCATGCCCCGTAAATCAATCGAGGACTAGGCGGTCTCGACGGCAGTTGTAGATGGGTGCTTATACTGATCGAACGACCAGAACTCTGGGCTGGAGCCAGGCGATGGACGCCGAGGAATTCAAATGTGAAATCTGGTAGCACGAAGCCAAGGAGACGACGAAGGAGGGATCGAAGTGCGCGGGTGAACGGCACCTAATCGAGAGGGGCGAAAGCGCAGGAGACTTTCTACTTAAGGACTACTGGAGTCAGCTGACTGTGTTCGTAGCGACCAGCCAGAGAGGACTATGGTCAGGAGACGATTTGTGCAGATTAACTTGCTGGAACACCGTGCGAAGACGAGCAAGCTAAGCGACGACATCTGCGACAACTTGATGGCACTGCGTGTAACGTGCGCTGAGGGCGAGCAAAGGACCGCGACGCGATCTAATTGCCTCTCTTTTTAGCAGCCACTGCCAAAAAACACACGCGGGTATAGACAGTTACAACGGAACTACGGGCTCGAAACTAATGTTCAGCGCAGTCAAGCCACGCAGACCAGCATCAGCCCGCCACTCCAGAATGTTATCCATCAAGGCGGGGCGGCGAGAGCTTGCGCATGAGCACATTGAAAGCGATTTGACCCTCCATACGCGCCAAGGGTGCTCCAAAACAAAAATGAGCCGCCCAGCCAAACGCCAGATGGCGGTTATCGGATCGAAGCAAATCCAGACGATCGGGTTCAGGGAATCGCTTCGGATCGCGGTTCGCAGCAGCCAGGGCCGCCACCACGCGCGAGCCTTTTTTGATCGCCTTTCCGCCAAGCTGCATGTCTGTCGGAGCAATTCGCGCCGTGTGTTGGACGGGTGATTCGAAGCGGAGCAGCTCTTCGACGGCAGAGCCGACGATCTCGGGATGATCGTGTAACTGCTGGAATGAATCGGGTTTACGTAGCAACGTGAGAAATCCACTGGCAATCAAGTTCGTAGTTGTCTCATGACCACCGATCAAAGTGACGATGGTATTTGCGATGACTCTCCTCATCGGAAAGCCGGTGACCTTCCACCTCAGCGGTCATCAACGCATAGATCAGGCCGTTGGTAGGGTTTCGGCGCTCTTCTTCCATTCCTCGGCCACATACTGCTTGAACTCCTCCAGACTCTCGACGATCTCGGCCACGCGATCCGGATGATGCTGAAAATTGCCGAGGACTTCCGCTAGATCAACTACCCATGCGCCGAGCTTCCTGTGATCCTTGACCGGAACACCCAGCATCCTCGCTGTCACGATGGCAGGCAAAGGACCGGCGAAGTCAGCAATCATGTCCATGCGGCCGGCAGGAATGACCTTGTCGAGAAGTTCGTTGGCGATCGACTCGATCACTCCACGCATTTCCTCCACTCTGCGCGGCGTGAATGCCGCTGAGCAGATGCTGCGCAGACGTGAATGCATGGGAGGATCCATGAACAGCATCTGCTGGCGCATCATCGCGGCAAATGGCTTCATGAAGGAAAGTCCCAGCCGGTCCAGATAATCCGAAGCCGGAGTGCGGTCCGCTGAATAGTTCGTTAGTACAGTTACGACTTCCGGGTAGCTGGTGACTACCCACGCATGCATGTAGGGATCCCAATGCACCGGCTCGCATTCGCGCAAAGCGCGATAGAGCGCGTAAGGATCTGCAGAAACCCGCGGGTCGAGGAGCCGGAGAAGGGATAGACCCTCATCATTTGCTTCTGCTCTCGGGCGCGCGTCGGAAGATGGCATCACGGTTCACCTTCTCAACTGCGGGCATCGTTCAGCTTCACCATTCGGTCACGAACAATTGCACGGCACCAAGTTCTCCCGCCACTATGCGCTCGCCACAAGTGCATTTCCATCTACGTCCTCTGTTGCTTGTCTTCCCATACTGTAATACACAAGCCCTGCAGCTTCGACTTCTTCTGCATCGAACGAATTCCGGCCGTCAATGATGATCGGCAAGCGCAAACTTTCTCGGATCATCCGGAGGTTTAGTGACTTGAACTGCTGCCACTCAGTGAGGATCAACAAGGCATCTGCTCCTTGGCAGGCTTCATACTCCCCTTCGGCAAATCTCACACTGGAGAGTCCCAGGAGTTCGATCTTCGCGCGTTCCATCGCTGCAGGGTCGTACGCGATAATGGAAGCGCCTGCTTCCGCAAGACGTTTTACGATATCAAGTGCAGGGGAATCCCGGACATCGTCGGTTCCTCCCTTAAACGCCAGGCCCAACACCGCCAGTCGCTTTCCCCGCAGGGTCCAGAGTGCCCCTCGGACCTTTTCGACAAAACGTTCCCGTTGCTCCTCGTTTACCGCCATCACTGCCGTCAATAAGTCGAAGTCGTATCCGATTCCTTTCGCGACAGACCGAAATGCCAGCACATCTTTTGGGAAGCACGAACCACCATACCCGATCCCCGGCACCAGGAACTTCGGACCGATGCGTGAGTCGGCTCCAATTCCTTCGCACACCTGGCGAATGTCCGCGCCTACTCCCTCGCAGACGTTCGCGACGGCATTTATGAAAGAGATTTTCATAGCCAGGAATGCATTCGACGCATGCTTAATCAGCTCCGCACTCTTCACACTCGTTACGATCAACCTTGCAGAGCGATCCCACGGGCCGGGAATTGCGTCCTCGCGCTTGTAATAGCTGCCGTCGGTAAGCGGAAGATATATTTCTTTCAAGGCCTCGGCGCTACGGTGACAGTCAGCTCCTATGACGATACGATCAGGATACAGAAAGTCTGAAACTGCAGTTCCCTCTCGCAGGAATTCCGGGTTCGAAGCTATCGTGAACGAATTGGGGTCTGCGCCATTCAGTACCATCGATCGCTGCAGGGCTTCGCATGTACGGACGGGCACCGTGCTTTTTTCAACGACAACCTTTGGCCCATTTGATCGAACGAGCAAGTTCTCTCGCAACACCTTCTACGTAGGAGAGGTCGGCTTCGCCGTTATGGGAAGGAGGGGTACCAACTGTAATAAAGACTACTTCAGAGGCCTCGACCGCAGTAACGATATCGCTCGAAAAATGCAAGCCGAGTGCCTGCATGACGATTCACCAGTTCCGGAAGCAGGTTTTCATGAATAGGAATATGCCCTTCGATCAGTAGCGCCACTTTCTTCATGTCATTATCGACGGTGATCACTTCGTGGCCGAGCTCCGCAAAGCAAGCCGCGGAGACCAGTCCGACGTAACCTGCACCAATGACTGCGATCTTCATGCTAGCTCCTTTGTCGCTGAACGTTCACGCGTCGAACCTACGAAATAATTGGCCTGGAATGGTATTCAAATCGATGACGAAGATCGTTAAACTGTCAAACGTCGACCGGTAAGTAAGCTCCAATTGCGAGGCCGATATGCCGATGACAAAGAACCACGTAGCGTCGAATTCAGTAATAGCCCTGTGAGCGAGATGAAAAAGCAATAACTTCGGTTCAGAGCCGCTACTCACTGCGCGCTTGGCCAACCTTGGATAATACGTTGAAGGTCCATCCGCGTATACGTCTTGGCGATCTGGATATCATTTCCCGTGGTGGTGTTATCGAAGTACAAAGCGTCGTCCTGAGAGCCCGGGATCATCGGAAAGTGGACGGCCCGCTTCTGAATTTGTTGCACTCTTGAAGCCTGCACGCAATGCATTTGCGTGCAGCCAGATGTCATCCGCTTTTGGACAGCATTGCTCAAATGCTGTGCCGGCGGCCCGGAGAGCGGCCAGGAACCCCGGCGGATAGATCACTCCCGACACCCCATTCAAGAGATGCTTCCAACTGGGTATCGTTGACCGGCACAATGGCCAGTTGGCGTAAGGCGCAATCTGGTCTCCCCTAAAAGAAATGCTCCTCGCACGGAAGCCGTTGACGACATTCGGATTGCGCTCAAAGGCCTCTGTCAGGGTTTTCAGCCAATTTCGCGGGTAGAGAATATCATCGTCCGCCGTTACTAGCGGTACCGCGAACTTTTCCTGTGAGTTGACATAAGGAAAATATTTCTTGTGAGGGCCATAGTTCTCGCACATTCGAACCGATAATCCCCGTTGTATTAGTCTTTGCAGCGAAACAGGCAATGATCTAGAGCGCTCCTCATCGTCAAGCCAGAGGATCAGTTCAGAAGGCAGCAGCGACCCACAGGCTATCGACTCAATCGTAAGGTAGACGGTATCTATTCTCAGTCCATAAGAAGTCAAAGAAACCACAGGTCCGCCATGACGGACGACGCGTGACTTGCTTTGTCCGTTGATAGCCTTGAGTTGCCGGACCTTAAACTGAGTGTAGGCTCTTTTAATGGCCCTTTTTGGCAGCGTTATTAATCTTTCTGCTATTCTCGAAACAATCATTTAAGTTTCCAATATGACTTCCGGGCTGGAAAGAAGAGTTCGCGATCACTAGTAGCAGCGTGCGAGTCGACTTT